>NZ_WNDO01000016.1 GCF_009912395.1 Luteibacter sp.
AAGCGTTCTCCTCCTCCAGCCGCGCCACTTCACGTTTGAGCCGTGCATGTTCGGCCAACTCCAAGCGTTGTGCCTGATCGTCCTGGTCGTGCCGCCGCGCCTGGGCGCGCCAACTGTACAGCTGGGCAGGCTGCAACCCCAGATCACGAGCCACCGTGGTTACCCCTTCTGTGGCCGCTCGCAACAGTGCCTGCTGCCTGAACTCCAGGCTGAACTCCTGCCCCTTTCTGCCTGCCTTGCTCTTGGTCATCGTCCACCTCCTATTGCGATAGTTAATCGCTTATAGGGGTGTCCGTGAAACGGGGGCAAGATCACATCACATCTCCCACCGAGCAGGACGGCTATATCAAAGACATGGCATCGGCCTACTTCACCGCCACGCAAGAACGCTCTTATGACTCACCGAACATTATCGGTAAGCACGATCATTACTTCATGCGCGACCGAGATGGCAACCGGGCCGAAATAACGACCCTGCATACAACTATCGGCATCGATCACGATATGAAGGACGTCATCGATCCGACGGAGATCCAGCGACTGGAAGACACCCGCAACCTCCGCCTGGAGCGTGAGGCCGCCCGCAAAGACTTCCACCCGGACGATCCTGCGCAGTTGCAGGATTCACCGCACCCCCTCTCCGATCGTCGTCCTTCGTCGAGCTTCCCGACACCCGGCGATGACCCGGTCTATGCCGCGATGCGCCTTCGGCTTCCCCATGATGTCTCCGACGACAAGGTGGCCCAGATGGCGGTGGAGGCACGCCACATCGGCATCCACCATGAGCGCCAGCTGGCGGATGTGGATATCGAGGGGAGGCAGATCGTCTGTACCGGTGTCCGGCCGGGCACCGAAATCACGCTGTCCATGGATACGGCGGCACCACCCAAGGATGAAAGCATGGCACTGGCGCAGGGTCTCGACCAGCAGGCGTTTCAGCAGGCGCAAGCGAGGGAGATGCAACAGGCACAGCAGATGGCGATGCAACAGAGTGGTCCCGTCATGTCGCTTTAATGCTGTCGCGATATGCCTGCCACGGGCATTGTCATTAGCGACACCGTCGTTCCTTCGCACGCAGAAGCCGTGTTGTTCTTGCTCAGGCAAGAGCCATGTCGTCCGGCTGGTGCGACACACCACTCGCGATAGCCAAACGCTTCGCCGTAGGCACCGGCCTGCGCCGGTGCGACGCGTCCCGTCGTACCGGCGCAAGCCGGTACCCACCGCATCGGTTCACCCGCAACGCGATAACGCTTCATCGGATCGTGTGCGGGCAACGCATTCACCGATTCGTCGTTCCTGTGAAAACAGGAACCCAGCGCCCCGGTTCACCAGTACGGCGACCACGCACCATCAGCTTTGTGTAGGAGACGCACCCGCAAAAACCGAACGCACCGCACTGGGTTCCAGCGTGCGCTGGAACGACGTGAGGGGGATTGAGAGGGTTCGCTATAAGCGCGTGCGCGATGGCGATGCGGGAAGAAACATCGCAACTTTTGGTCGCGTAGATGGCTCGGGACTACAGACAATCCGGAGATGTTCTGATACGTTCTCCGGCAGTTGTCGATGGATCGGATGCGAAGAAGAAGCATCGACAACCATTGCTCACCATCATGGTGAAAAGCGCAGAGAGGGTTCGGGTTGGCGCCCTTGCCCTCTCCACTGACCTCATCCTCTACAACAGGTATGAAGCTATGTCGAATTCTACGGCATTCCCCCGTCCACCGCTTGGACGCGGCACTCCCCCCGACGGTACGCGCGCGGTCCGGCACATGTCCGGCCACGACTGAAGCGTCTCGGCGCCCGTCATCCTTATGCCTTTTGCCTAGCCGTCACCACGCGGCGCGTTGCCGCGTGGCCCGGATAAGACCGACTGACGTCAATCAATCGAGTACCAACCGCCCGTAATCCCTTCGCGGGGAGGCGTGGGGCAATAGCGCCTCACCGGTCGAGTGATGAGGAGTACGTCGAGAGGCGTGCTCCGCTCGGCAAGCGCGGCAACAAGGAGAACACCATGAGCGCACCGGACGACCTCTGTCGGCTCGGCGAGGGCAGTTATGTCCTCGATCCCGAAGCCAGCCTCGATACCTTGCTTGACGATGCCGGCGAATGGCTGGCGTATGCCGAAGGGCTCAACGAGGTGTTGGCGGAAACCTTCGCCGATATGGAGCTGCCGAATCGAAAGCACCTCATACGCTTGCTTGGCGCTACCTCGCTACTCACACGCATGAGCACGCAATGCGTCCAACAGGCGAAAGTACGCCGTATATGGGATGCGCAAGCCACGCTGGGAGGCGACTGATCGTGCTTCCCATCATTCCCATCCTCACCGGCGGCATCGTGTTGCTTGCCGTGAACCTCATCGTCTATATCGACCGCATGCATGGCCGAACGCGCTCATGCCGCAGCGCGCGCGATTTCTGCGCGGTGTCATTCGTCTTCTTCCTTGCCGCCCTGTTCGCGCTGCTCGACCTGACAACGCAGGTGTGGATCGACCCAAGCGAGAACCTGGCTCTGGCGATCCTGAAAAGCACGGGAGGCGGCCTCGCGATATCGACCGCCTCGGCCCTCGGCTTCTGCATGGCCGCCCGCCTTGACTGATACCCCACCTGTAGGAGCGCGCTTGCGCGCGATGGGGGGCTTGCGGCAGCCTGGCATCGCGCGCAAGCGCGCTCCTACAAGGGTGGGGGTGCGCGGGTTTTTGCCAAATGGACGTATCCTGTCTTCGCTACCCATAGACATAGACAGCCCTCACCCATGAATGCCACCGACGCACCCCACGCTTCCGTTCTTTTCGTCTGTACCGGCAATATCTGTCGCTCGCCCACGGCGCATGCGCTGCTCGTCCACAAGGCCGCGGCCGCTGGGTTGATCGTGGACGTGGATAGCGCCGCGGTGACCGATTCGGAAGTGGGCAACCCGCCTGATGCCCGTTCGCTCGCCGAATTACGCCGACGCGGCATTCCCATGCCCGCGCATCGGGCGCGCCGGGTGACGGCGGAAGATTTCGCTCGCTTCGATCTGGTGGTGGGCATGACGACGGCCCATGTCGCCACGCTGCGGCGGATGGCGCCGGAGGCGGTGCAGAAGATCGGGTTGATGATGGTGCATTCCGCCGATCACGGCGCGATCGACGTGCCGGACCCGTGGTACGGGAAACAAGCGGACTTCATCGAGGTGTTCGATATGCTCGACGTGGCGGTCGACGGCCTGCTGGCCTCGCTGCGCCGACGCGATACCGCGATCAGTTAAGCGCGCTGTCGCGCCCTTCGCCATGAGGGGTGGGCAGCAGGCCGGCCAGGAGCCAGCGGGCGCTGTCGCCGGGGCGGTCGCCATGCACCAGCTCTACGCCATATTGGCGCGAGAACAGCAGCAAACCGAAATCCACCGTGTGGCCACAGAGGGCGAGCACGGCACAGGCCATGGCTTTCATCAGCCTCGCCTCCCCGCGTCGATGGCCCGCAGCACGCGGACCAGGGCAGCCCCCTGGCCGGTCGCAAGGGCGCCTTCGGCGGTCAGACCGCCCAGCTCACGGATGGGGTCGTGGTGGAACCAGTCGGCGCGCAGCTCGGCGTCCGGCTCGATCCGGGCGGCGAGCGACAGGGCCTGGACGACCGGGTTTCGCGGTGCCCGGCGGACCGAGGTGCGAACAAGGGCAACGGCAAGGGCGGCGGTGGGCATGGCGGGCGGACCAGGGGGAAGGTGCCGGAAAGTCTGCGCGCCGACCTTGTCCCGGGTTTGTCCGCATTGCATCCGGAAGGTCACTTTGTGTCTGGCTTGAAATAAATGACTTACCGGTCTCCAAAGGCTATAACGGCGCTGTTTTTTCCTGTGGGTGAAAGATCGTGCGACGTATCCTGGTGGTGGACGATGACGAGGAAATCGGCGACTTGCTGAGCCGCTTTCTCGAACGCAATGGCTTCACGGTGGACGTAGCGATGTCCGGCGTGGCCATGGACGATTACCTCGGCCGCCATGACTACGACCTGATGACCCTCGATCTCATGCTGCCGGGCGAGGACGGTTTGTCGCTTTGCCGTCGCGTGCGGGCGAAATCGTCGTTGCCGATCATCATGCTCACGGCGACCGGCGCCACCTCCGAGCGCATCGTTGGCCTGGAAGTCGGCGCCGACGACTATCTCGCGAAGCCCTTCGATCCCCGCGAACTACTGGCCCGCATCCGCGCGATCCTGCGTCGCGCCGAAAACACGCCCAGTGCCCCGCCCAGCGGCACCCGTGCCTGCGTGCGTTTCGCCGGCTGGAGTCTCGACGTGGCGCGGCGTGAATTGCGCGCGGCGGACGATACGCTGGTGCCGCTCTCCGGGGGCGAGTTCGACCTGCTGATCGCCTTCGTAGAGCATCCCCAACGCGTACTCACCCGCGAACAATTGATCGACCTTGCGCGCGGCAGCCGTCACGAGGCCTTCGACCGCAGCATCGACGTGCAGGTGAGTCGCCTGCGTCGCAAGTTCAGCACCGATGCGCATGCGCCCGAAGTGATCCGCACGATACGCAACGTCGGCTACATGTTCGTCGTGCCGGTGGAAAACGCATGAGCCGCCTGCGCTGGCGTCTCAACACCCTGGCCGGGTGGCTCATGGCCAACATCATGGCGGCCATCGGCCTGCTCATGCTGCTCAATGCCCTGGTCATCCTCTTCGTCAGCGTCTGGACGCGTCCGGGTCTCGATGGCGGCGTCATGCTCGAACAGATGAGCATGGTGCAGCGCGCGGTGGATGCCACGCCGGTGGACCGGCGTGCCGACCTGCTCGCCGCCATTTCGTCGCGCACCGAGTTCGGCATCCACTGGTATCCGAACCGGGCGTCCGTACCGATGCCATCGATTCCGTGGCGCGACAACGTCATGAGCGAGCGAATGCGGAAGATCCTGGGACAACGCACGATCGAAGGCTTCGACCCGCATCAGGACGATCCCGGCACGACGGGACAGACGCATTACGTGCTCGCCATGCAACTCGATGACGGCACCTGGCTGGCCTTCGATACGGCGACGCGTATCTGGGGCCTCGCTCCGTTCACGCAGATCATGATCATCATCCTGTTCGCGCTGTTTTCCGGCATCGTGGTGGCGGCCTTCGCCAGCCGTCGCCTGTCGCGTCCGATGAACCTGCTGGCTGGCGCCGCCGAGCGCTTCGGTGCCGACGTACAGGCACCGGCGATCCGGCCGGAAGGCCCCCTGGAAATCCAGGTGGCGATGCGTGCGTTCAACGAAATGCAGGGGCGCATCCAGCGCTTCGTCCGTGATCGCACCGAGATGCTGGCCGCGATCTCCCACGATCTGCGCGCGCCACTCACGCGCATGCGCCTGCGCGGCGAGTACATCGACGACTCCCACCAGCAACGCCGGCTGTTCAACGACGTGGACGAGATGCGCGCCATGGTGGACGCCGCGCTGGCCTTCTTCCGCGGCGATGGCGAAGAAGAGCCGATGACGCGCTTCGACATGACGGCGCTCGTGCAGACGGTGATCGACGATTCCCGCGACGAAGGCGCGGACGTGAGCTACGAGGGGCCGGAACGGATGATCTACGAAGGCCGCCCGAAGGCGCTCAAGCGCGCGCTCGTCAACCTCGTCGGCAATGCGGTCCGCTATGGCGGCGCCACCTGCGTGGTTCTCGATGAACCCGACGGCCAGGTCCGCGTGCGCGTGGTGGATCACGGCCCGGGCATTCCCGAGGCGTTGCACGAGACCGTGTTCCGCCCATTCTTCCGCGCCGAGGGCTCGCGCAACCGGCATACCGGAGGCGTTGGCCTCGGCCTGCCCACCGCCCGGAACATCGTCCGCGGCCATGGCGGCGACATCACGCTGCGCAACCTGAACGAGGGGCTGGAAGCAAGCCTTTGGCTGCCAAAGTCGCCCCGGCCTACCTGAACGGTTTCGGCAACTCCTACACATCTTGTCAACATCGCGTTGCCAGAATTGCCGGAAAGGCGCATGCGGTCACCACTGATTGGACCGCGTAAGTCGCCCCGGACGAAGGAAGGCAGGCGATGGGCGAAATCCGGATCGTGGCGCGGTGGCGCCACGCACGCAGGGAGGCGACATGGACGCCTCGTTGATGCATTCACTCCTGCAGTACGCGTTCTTCTACCCGTGGGTGATGTCGCTGTTGTGGATGAGCGGCGGCCTGATCTACTTCGTCCGCGTGGAGCGCCATGCCGGTGACCGGGAACGCCCTCCGTTGCTCACCGAATACCCCTTCGTGACCCTGATCGTGCCGTGCTTCAACGAGGGCGACCAGGTGCGTGAAACGATTGCGCAACTCGACGCGCAACGCTGGCCCGAGTTCGAGATCATCGCCGTGAATGACGGTTCGTCCGATGACACCGGGCGCATCCTCGACGCGCTGATGCACGAATACCCGCGACTTCGCGTGATGCACCTGGAATCCAACCACGGAAAGGCGATGGCGTTGCGCGCAGCCGCGCTGGCCGCGCATGGCGAATACCTGGTCTGCGTGGATGGCGATGCCCTTCTGGACGACTACGCCACGCACTGGATGGTCTCGCATCTGGTGCGGTCCCCGCGCGTGGGCGCCGTTACCGGCAATCCGCGCATCCGCAACCGCTCCACGTTGCTGGGCAAGCTCCAGGTCGGGGAGTTTTCGTCGATCATCGGGCTCATCAAGCGCGCGCAGAGCGTGTACGGGCGCATCTTCACCGTATCGGGCGTGATCGCGGCGTTCCGCAAGAGCGCGCTGCATGACATCGGCTACTGGAATACCGACATGGTCACGGAAGACATCGACGTGAGCTGGCGCTTGCAGATGCGCCACTGGGAAATCCGCTACGAGCCGAACGCGCTGTGCTGGATCCTCATGCCCGAGACCCTGCGCGGCCTGTGGAAGCAGCGCCTGCGCTGGGCCCAGGGCGGTTCCGAGGTGTTGCTGCGACATGGTCCGGCCCTGTTCCGCTGGCGCCAGCGGCGCATGTGGCCGCTCGCCATCGAGTACGTGCTGAGCCTGGTGTGGTCGTACGTGATGGGCACGATCATCGTGCTCTGGGCGCTGGGCAAGTTCATCGACGTGCCGCCGCCGTTCCATGTCGGCACGCTCATGCCGCAATGGCACGGCGTGGTGCTGGGCGTGACCTGCCTCGCACAGTTCATGCTGAGCCTGATGGTCGATCGCCGCTACGAAACCCGCATCGGCCGTAACTACTACTGGATGATCTGGTACCCGCTGGCGTACTGGACCATCAACACCGCCACCTCGATCGCCGCCCTGCCCCGCGCCGCCGCGCGCCGGCACGGGGTGAGAGCGACCTGGGTCAGTCCGGACAGGGGTATCCAGTGAAGGCCGACGCCATCCTCATCGACCGCCCGGAGCGCCAGTCCTGGCCGCGCCGTCTCGCCTACGCCCTGCTGACCGTGGTCGCCTGGTTGCTATGGGGTCTGCTGTGGCTGCCCGCACTGCACCGGCTCGCCCGCGACTGGGGCCTGCCCGCCCGCTATTCACGCTGGGTCCCCGACGTGGTGTTCAGCGGACTGGGCGACCTGGCCGGCATCGTATGGATCGCCCCCTTCAGCCTGGTGGTTTTCCTGGCCTGGTCGTTCTACGACGGCCGCCGTCGCCGACGTGGCGAGCGACGACGACGGGCCCAGCCGGTGGAGGTACCCGCCACGGCGGAATCACTGGGCACCAGCATGGCCGACGCGCTATGCATCCGAGATAGCCGTCGGGCCGTATTACGTATCGACGAGGACGGTGGCATCGGGGTCGCTACGACGGATACGCCCCGCTTACACCAAGAGTAGGTGTGTCAAGCCCTTCACGGCTCGATCATCGTAAGTTGTTGCAGCTTTATTAGGCCCCTTGGCCTTACCATGCGCACAGACCGTCAGCAGGGGATGGACGGTCCGACTTTCACCGCCGTTTGCCGGGAATGGATATCCGGCTTCGCCGATAGCAGGTCAACTGGCAGGATGGGACTGACTTCGACGATACCTCCGCGCGATATGCGCGTGCCCCGGGCAAGGCTTTGCCTGGCGCTGATTTTCGCTTTGCAGGGTTCGCTGGCCATGGCCAGTACGGATGTGAACGAACGCGACGCCCTCATGGCGAGGGTGAAGACCGAACGTGAACAAGGCCACCGGGTCGATGCCCTGGCGCATTGCCAGGCGATCCTCGACCGCTGGCCGGACGATCGCGAAGCGCGGGCCATGAACGTCACGCTCCTGGGCGAGCTGGGCGCGACCACGCGTGCGCGCGAACTGGCCGCGCAGCTCGACCCGCCGCAGACTGTGTCCGAGCGCTTCCACCTGGATGCCGACAACATCGGCCATGAGATCCGCTGGGCCAATGGCGAGCCAGCCGACCCGCGCCAGCCCTATGCCGAAGCCGATCGTGCGGTGGCCGACGCCCGCCGCCTGGCCGACGACACGTCGCTGCCGGAAGAACTCCGCGCCCGCGAACGGCTCGACCTGCTGGTCGCGCTGGACCAGGCCGGCCTTTCCGCCGAGGCGACGCAGCGCTACGACGAGCTGAAGAAGAACGGCGTCACTACCTTCCCCGCCTACGTCGAACGACCGGTGGCCGATGCCCTGCTGGTGCAGCGTCGTCCGGCGGAGTCGGCGAAGGTTTATGAAGATTCGATCGTGAAGGACCCCGGTCCCTACGACGCGGCCGAGAGCGAGCCGCGCATCGGCCTGATGTACGCCTACCTGGAGTCGGACCAGACCCGGAAGGCCTTCACCACTATCGACGAGCTGGCCGCCAAGGAGCCGGCGTGGATCCGCGTGCCCGGTATCCGCCTGCCCGTGCAGAACCCGCGCAAGGTGGACGCCGAGCTCAATGCCGCCGTGCTGCGTGAATACGTGAGCATGCCCGCCGAGGCCTATGCCCGCTTGGTGCCGCTCAGCCGCGAAGCACCGTCGAACGCTCAGATCCGCCGCGAACTGGGCATGACGGAACTGGCCCGTGGCTGGCCACGCATGGCGGAAGAAGACCTCAACATCGCCGGCACGCTCGACGAGCGCGACGTGGGCGCGTACATCGGCCAGGCCGACGCCGCACGCACCCTCCACGACTACCAGGATGTCGAGGAAAACCTCGGCATCGCTCGCAGCCTGGCCGACCGCAATGGACGCGTCGAGCGTGCGGAGCAGTCGTGGCAGCGCGAGAAGGGCTGGCAGTTCGACATCACCAGCGAGCGCGGCAAGGGCTCCAGTCCCGACTACGGCGACCGTGACGGCGCGACCCAGGCGACGATCGCCAGCCCGTTGATCGACGACCACTGGCGCGTGCTGGCCCTGGCCCGCTATTCGACGGCCGACCTGCCCGAGGGCGACGTGCGGCGCAGCCGCGTGGGCCTGGGCATCCGCGGTTATGCGCGCGGTGTCGAAGCCTATGTGCAGGCCCTGCCCTCCACGGATCGCTACGTGGGCAAGACCGCGCTCGAAGCCGGCGTGAACTGGGCGATGACCGACCGCTGGTCGCTCAACGCCGATTTCAGCACGGCCGGCGAGGACGCACCGCTACGCGGCCAGTACTACGGCATCTCCGCCAAGACGCTGGATACCGCCATCACCTACCGCGCCAGCGAGTTGTTCCAGGCTCGCCTTGGCCTGTCGCGCGACAACTTCAGCGACGGCAACAAGCGCACCGGCTGGCTGGCGACGGTCGTCCAGCGCCTGCATACCTCGCCCTACCTATCGATCGACGGTGGTATCGAGGTGGGCGGGTCGATGAACACGAAGACCGAGCGCCCCTACTTCAACCCTCGTCGCGACAACAGCTATGCCATCACCGGCCGGCTGGAGAACGTGATCAGCCAGTACTACGAGCGCAGCCTCACCCAGCGACTGGACGTGGCTTTCGGTCAGTACGACGAAAAGGGCTATTCCAGCGACTGGATGGCCACCGTGCGCTATGGCCAGATCTTCCAGCCGCAGCAGGGCTTCCGCCTCGGCTGGGGCGTGGCCTGGCACAACCAACCCTACGACGGCCGCCGCGAGCATCGCGTCGTCCTCGACCTGACCCTTCATTGGGGAGACTGACCCGTCATGCGTTCGCTGTTGTCACTGCTGGCCCTGATCGGCCTCGCGCTGCCCGCCTTCGCGCAGCCGGTCGCTCCCGTGCGGGCGCCGTTGATCGTGCTGGCCTATCACGACGTCCGCGACGACGTCGGCACCCTGGCCGACCGCGATCCGGACGCGACCAGCACCGATCACCTCATCGCCCATTTCGACTGGCTCAAGGGCAACGGCTATAACGTCGTCAGCCTCGAACAGGTCGTGCAGGCCGGACAAGGCGGCGCCGCGCTGCCGCCCAACGCCGTGCTGCTGACCTTCGATGACGGCCTGGAGAGCTTCTACACCCGCGTCTATCCCCTGCTGCGCGCCTACAACTACCCGGCGGTGCAGGCCATCGTGGGTTCCTGGGTCGACCTGCCGGCCGGCAAGCGCATGCCGTACAACGGCAGCGACTGCGACCGCTCCTGCTTCCTCTCGTGGGACCAGGTGGCGGAAATGCAGAAGTCCGGCCTCGTGGAGTTCGCCTCGCACTCCTGGGCATTGCACCAGGGCATGAGCGGCAACCCGCAGGGCAACCTGCTGCCGGCCGCCGCCTATGTGAACTACGACCCGGCGAAGAAGCACTACGAGACCGAGCCGGAATACATCGCCCGTCTCCAGGCCGACCTGGAACACAGCGCGAGCGAGATCGCCGAGCACACGGGCGTGCGTCCGCGCGCGATCGCATGGCCGTACGGCGCCTATACGCAGATCGGCCAGAACGTCGCCGCCAGCGTCGGCATGAAGATCTCCTTCAGCCTCGGCGACCGCCTGCCGAAGGTCGGCGCCGGCGGCACCATCCCGCGCCTGCTGGTCAGCGGCAACATCACCGCCAACCGCCTCGGCTGGCTGATGCGCCACCTGTCGCGTACCGATCCCGTGCGTGCCGTGCAGGTGGATCTCGACTACGTGTACGACCCCGATCCGGCGCAGCAGGACCGCAACCTGTCCAAGCTGCTCGACCGCATCAAGCGCATGCATCCCAGCCATGTCTGGTTGCAGGCCTATGCAGATCCCGACGGCGATGGCGTGGCCGACGCGGTGTACTTCCCGAACCGCCACCTGCCCATGCGCGCGGACCTGTACTCGCGTGTGGCCTGGCAGTTGCGCACCCGTGCCGGCGTGAAGGTGTATGCCTGGTTGCCGGTGCTTGCCTTCCGTTTCCCGGACGGCAAGGACCTGCCCTCGCTCGGCGGCGAACCGAAGCCCGGCGGCGATCACTTCCGCCTCGCGCCGTACGACCCGAAGGTCCGCCAGATGATCGGCGACGTGTACGAGGACCTCGCCATGCACGCGGACGCGGGCGGCCTGCTGTTCTCCGACGACGCCTATATCCGCGACACCGACAACCTAGGCCCCTGGGCGAAGAACACCCCGGGCCAGAACACCCAGGCGCTGATCGACTTCACCCGCGAGCTGACCACCCGCGTGCAGCGCTGGCGGCCGCAGGTGCGCACGGCGCGCAACATGTTCGCCCTGCCTGTGTTCCAGCCGAACGCGGAAGCCTGGACGGCGCAGAACCTCGCAGCCTTCAACCAGGCCTACGACTTCACCGCGATCATGGCGATGCCGCAGCTCGACAAGCAGTCGGACAAGATCAGCTGGTACCGCAACCTGGTCCACAAGGTAGCGGCGACGCCGGACGCGCTCGATCGCACCGTGTTCGAGTTCGCGACGCAGAACTGGCGCACCAACAAGCCGATCCCGTCGGACGAGATCGGCCAGCGCATGCGTGCCGTCCAGGCCGAAGGCGCCCGCCACATCGGCTACTACCCCGACGACTTCCTGCACGACCACCCCGACCTGGAGAGCATCCGCCCGTACATCTCGGCGTCCGACTATCCCTGGCCGGAGCCGGCACGATGAGCGGCGGCGGCATCCTCCACGTTCTGCTGGAGTTCGCGTTCTACTATCCGCTGATCATGTCGCTGATCTGGATGAGTGGCGGCGTGATCTACTTCCTGCGCTGGGAACGCAACGAGCCGATGCGCGTAAAGCCGCCGGAGCTGTCGGAATACCCGATGGTGTTCCTCGTGGTGCCTTGCCATAACGAGGGCGAGCAGGTGCGCGAGACCATCGCCCACCTCGCCTCGCAGCAGTATCCGAACTTCGAGATCATCGCGATCAACGACGGTTCCACGGACGACACCGGCGCCCAGCTGGATCAACTGCTGGAGCAGTATCCGCGCCTGCGCGTGATCCACATGTCGAGCAACCAGGGCAAGGCCATGGGTCTGCGTGCCGCCGCGCTGGCGTCCAATGCCGACTACTTGGTCTGCGTGGACGGCGATGCTTTGCTCGACGACTACGCCACCCACTGGCTCATCTCGCACATGCTGGAAAGCCCGCGCGTGGCGGCCGTCACCGGCAACCCGCGCATCCGTAACCGCTCTACCCTGCTGGGCAAGCTCCAGGTGGGTGAGTTCTCGTCCATCATCGGCTTGATCAAGCGCGCACAGCGCGTGTACGGGCGCATCTTCACGGTATCCGGCGTGATCGCCTGCTTCCGCAAGAGCGCCCTGCACGATGTCGGCTACTGGAACACCGACATGGTCACGGAAGACATCGACGTGAGCTGGCGTTTGCAGATGCGCCACTGGGAGATCCACTACGAGCCGAACGCTCTCTGCTGGATCCTCATGCCCGAGACCCTGCGCGGCCTGTGGAAGCAGCGCCTGCGCTGGGCCCAGGGTGGTTCCGAAGTGTTGCTCCGCTACACCAGCAAGCTGTTCAAGTGGCGCCAGCGCCGAATGTGGCCGGTGGCGCTGGAATACGTGATGAGCCTGCTGTGGTCGTACAGCATGGCGATCATCATCACGCTGTGGGTGGTCGGTCATTTCATCCCGCTTCCCGACTCCCTGCGCATCAACACCTTGCTGCCGCAGTGGCACGGCGTGGTACTCGGCGCCATCTGCCTGCTGCAGTTCCTGATCAGCCTGCTGGTCGACCGCCGCTACGAGACGCGCATCGGCCGCAACTACTACTGGATGATCTGGTACCCGCTGGTGTACTGGCTGCTCAATACGGCGACCTCCATCGTCGCGATGCCCAAGGCGCTGCTTAAGCGCAAGGGCACCCGTGCGGTATGGGTCAGCCCGGATCGGGGACTGCGATGAAAGCCGATGCCATCATGATCCAGCGCCCGGAGCGCCAGTCTTCGGCGCAAAAGGCGGTGTTCACCGCGATCACCGTGTTTGCGTGGCTGTTCTGGGCGTTTCTCTGGTTGCCGCTGATCACCCTGGGTGCCTGGGCCTTCGGCCTGCGCAACGCGTGGCTCCAGCTGCACGTGCTAGATCCGATCGGCGATGGCGGCGACATCAACATCGTGCTGATCGTCGCCATCATCTGTGCGGCCGTGTTCAGCTCATGGTCCGCCTATAACCACGCCCGTTTCGCCGGCAAGCAAAAGCGTCGTGGCAATTCCCCGGTCAGCGTCGCCGAAACCGCCACCGCCATCGGCGCCACCACCGACGACGCCGTCCGTATCCAGAGGCATCGTCGCGCGGTGGTCAGCGTGAGCGACAACGGTTTCATGACCGTCGACGAAGTGCGCTGAAGGTCGTTACACGGCCTTCAGCACATAGATGCCGAAGGCCGGATCGGCCGACACCCACTCCCGCTCCACGACCCAGCCGCCCGCCTGGGCCAACGCCGCGAACGATGTCGGCGTGAACTTGTGCGAGTTCTCCGTATGGATCGACTCGCCAGCGGCGAAGTCGAACGACTGGCCGGCGACCGTGACCCGCTGGGCATGACGGCTGACCAGATGCATCTCGATGCGCGCCCTGTAGGCGTTCCAGATCGCCCGGTGCTCGAAGGCGCCGACGTCGAAGTCACCGCCTAGTTCGCGATTGATCCGCACCAGCACGTTGCGGTTGAACGCAGCCGTCACGCCTTCGGCGTCGTCGTAGGCCGCAATGAGGGTGCCGGTGTCCTTGACCTGGTCGGCACCCACGATGAAGCGCGACCCGGCGCCCAGACCGGAGCGCACCGAACGCAGTAGTTCGACGGCCTCCGCCACCGTGAAGTTGCCGATCGTGGAACCCGGGAAGAACGCCACCACCGGCCGCCCCGCCACCTCGGCAGGCAGTTCGATGGCACGGGTGAAATCGCCCACGCGCGGATGCACCTCCAGCGACGGATAGGCGGCGCGCAAGCGTTCTGCGGCACCTTCCAGCGCGTCCGGACTGATATCCAGCGGCACGTAGGCGGCGATCCAGGGCGCGGCGTCCAGCAACACACGCGTCTTCTCGCTGGCTCCGCTACCGAGTTCCAGCAGTGCCGCGCCTTCGGGAATGCAGGCGGTGAGTTCGGGCGCGATGTCCTTCAGCAAGGCGGTCTCGGTACGCGTCGGGTAATACTCCGGCGTGGCGCAGATGGCCTCGAACAGCGCGGAGCCCGCGCCATCGTAGAAGTACTTCGGCGAGAACGCCTTCGGTTCGGCGGCCAGGCCCGCCAGCGTGTCGCGGAGGAAGAGGTCGCGCTCGTCCTCGCGTTCACCGCCCGCATCATGCGCAAGGCGCAGGCCTGAAAACATCCAGCGCTGCCCCGCACGGTAGAAGTTGCGGTAGGACACACGGGTATGCCCCGGCGGCGTCACCATCGCGCCGCCGCGCAACACCATCTGCCCGCTCATGAACTTGCCGTTGTATTCGCCCACGGCATCGTCGGAGGCACGGAATCCCGGATAGGCCGTGTATGCGCTGGCCGTCCACTGCCAGGCGACATCGTCCACCTGTTCCAGGTCGCGACGCGAACGCACCGCGTGTTCCCATTCCGCCTCGGTCGGCAGTCGCGCACCGGCCCAGCGCGCATAGGCATCCGCCTCGTAGTAGCTGACATGCGTGACCGCCGCATCGGGATCGACCGGCTGCCAACCGGCTGGCGTCATGTGCGACCAGACCTCGCCTTCGCGCTGCCAGTACGACGGTGCCTCCCAGCCTTCCTCGCGGCACTGCGCCCAGCCATCGGAAAGCCACAGATCGGCCCGGCGATAACCGCCCATGCCCATGAAGGCCAGCCACTGGCCGTTGGTGACCAACCGGTCGGCGATGTCGAACGGCTCCAGCCACACCGTATGGCGAGGGCCTTCGTTGTCGAAGGCGAACGGCTCGTCGACGGCGCCGATGCGGACGGGACCACCGCCCACGCGACGGAATCGCGCCACACGCCCCGGCACCGGCAAGCGCCATGCCGGATCGAACGCCGGCTTCAGCGGCGACTGCGCGAACAGATGCTGCACATCCATCACCAGAAGCTCCTGGTGCTGCTCCTCGTGGGCGAGACCCAGCCGCAGCAGCGCCTCCGTGTCGGCGTCGAGCGGTGTCGCCAACAGCGTCCGCATGTGCGTGTCGACATGCTCGCGATAGGCGAACACTCGCTCCAGCGGCGGACGGGTCAGCAGGCCTCGCATCGGACGCGGATGACGCGGACCGACCGCCTCGTAATACGAATTGAAGAGAAACCCGAACTGCTCGTCGAACACGGCGTAGCCGGGCACGTTCGGCCCGAGGAGGAAGGTCTCGAAGAACCAGGTCGTGTGTGCGAGGTGCCATTTCGCCGGACTGGCGTCGGGCATGGACTGCACCACCATGTCTTCGGGATCGAGCGACGCGACGAGGCGCCGGGTACGCTCACGCACGACGCGATAGCGCTCGGCGAGGGAGGATGTGGCCGTTTCCGTGCTACAGGGCGGCGCAGCGGCGGGGGCGTCGGCCGCGAGGGAATCGATGAGGGCTTGCATGGAATGTCCCTGGCTGGCGGCTCAGTCGGCCACGTGCTCGATACGCACGCGGTCGGAATAAAAGGCGAGATGGTCGCGGATCGCGGCGACGGCGTCGTGCGGCGACTCGTAGCTCCAGATGGCGTTGATCGCCCGCTCGCTGTTTCCGGGAAGGCTGAAGTACGACGCCTCCCCCTTGTAAGGGCACCAGGTGTGGTGCTCGGTTCGCACCAGCGACGCCATGTCGGCATCGTCGCGGGGTACATAGAACACCGGGGGATAGCTGGCCTCCTGCAAGCGGAGCGCCTTGCGCGTATCGACGATCACCCGATCCCCATCGCGTACAGTCACGCGGCCCTGGAAGGGCTCGACGGTGATGGGATGGTCGGGTCCGGGAATCTTGACGGCTCGGTTCGTCATGGACGGTTTCCTCGTCAGGCAGGCAGATAGTGAAGCGTGGGTGCGCCGCCTCGCGATTCCTAGCCGCGAGCGCGGCAAAAAAAGGATTCCTCTGTCGCACCAATGGCAGAATCAGCCGCATCATGGCTGGATTTGATGCTATTGCTATCCGGCGGACGATCTCCATAATGAGTGCTCACTCACTTATTTATTTCTTCCGCGGAGGAAGGCTCCATGTCCAAGCAAACCTGGCTCGTCTCCGGCAGCGCCGCCGGCCTCGGACGCGATATCGTCGAACGCGCCCTCGCCGAAGGACACGAGGTGGTCGCGACCGCCCGCCGCCCGGCCGCCCTCGACGACCTTGCCGCCCGGTATCCGGGGCAGCTGCGCACGTTCGTCCTCGACGTCACCGACGCGTCGGCCTGCGAGGCTGCCGTCCGTTTCGCCATCGACACCTTCGGTCACCTCGACGTGCTGGTGAACAACGCCGGCTACGGGAACATGGTGCCTTTCGAGAACATGGGCGCCGACGATTTCCGCGACCAGATCGAGACCAACCTCTTCGGCGTAGTGCAACTGACGCGTGCCGCCCTTCCCCACATGCGTGAGCGGCGCCATGGCTGGATCATCAACGTGTCGTCCGTTGGCGGCCGCCTGGCCAATCCCGGCCTGTCCGCCTATCAGGCGGCCAAGTGGGCCGTCGGTGGCTTCAGTGGCGTGCTGGCCGGTGAGCTGGCCGGGCTGGGCGTGCATGTCTGCACGCTGGAACCGGGTGGCATGCGCACCGACTGGGCGCGGCGCGCGAGTACGGATACGCCTGCGTTCCACACCGACTATGCCGCCACGGTCGGTGCGATGCTCGAACTGATCCGCCAATATGCGGGCAACGAAGCGGGCGATCCGCGACGCGTGGCGGAAGTCGTGCTGCGTATCGCGGCCCACCCGCAGCCGCCGGTCCACCTGCTGCTCGGCAGCGACGCCGTGCACTACGCTTCGCTGGCCGAGCAGGCACGTCGTGAAAGCGACGCGCGCTGGGTCGAGGTGAGCCGCGGCACCGACGTGGGGGACGAACGACCCGTTCCTCCCTTCCCCGCCTACTGAGGACACACGATGCGCATTCTTCTGTTCGGCGCGTCCGGCATGGTCGGGCAAGGCGTTCTTCGCGAGTGCCTGCTCGCAAACGATGTCACCGAGGTCGTCGCCGTGGGGCGCTCGCCCCTGGAGGTGACCCATCCGAAGCTCACCGCGATCGTGCATCCGGACCTCACCGATACCGCGATCCTCACCGGTCGTTTCGATGCCTGCTTCTTCTGCGTGGGCGTCTCGTCCTTCCGCATGGACGAGGCGACCTACACGCGCCTGACCTACGACATGACGCTGGCCGTCGCCACCGCCTTGTCACGGCGTGATCCCGACATGAGCTTCGTGTATGTGTCCGGCGCCGGTGCGGATTCGACCGAGGCGAGCGACACCATGTGGGCACGGGTCCGTGGGCGCACGGAGAATGCGTTGGCCCGGCTACCCTTTCGCCATGTGCATGCCATACGTCCCGCCCTTATCCGGCCGATGTATGGAGCCACCTCGCGGACTCGCGCCTACCGGCTGATCTATCCGTTCTTCGCGCCCATACTGCCCCTGCTTCGGGCATGGCGGTCTCACTCGGTGGCCACGACGGAGTCGATCGGTCGCGCCTTGCTGGAACTGGCACGCCATGGGTACGACAAGACCATCCTCGAAACGGCGGATATCGAGGACGTCGCACGACGTCATACCTGACGTTCACATTTGCGCGCGTGCGGGCCGTACCATGTGCCCATGATTTTGGCCCCCTCCGCAGCACCGGCCGCGAACGTCCCCACGTCGCAGGCAGGGAAAACCCCGCGATGATGCCCGTCATCATCGCGGCGGTGCTTGCGTTCGCCCATGCCTGCCTGCTGCGCATCCTGCCGGACCACGGCATGACCGTGTCCTACGTATCGTTCTTCGGCGTGGCGGCACTCGCGATGGTCTCCACCGTCCGCGCGTGGTATCGATCGGGTACGCCGCGCGACCATCGCTGGTGGCTGGTACTGGGAAGTCTCGGGCTCTGGGCCGTCGGCATGTTCTTCGCCGCACGCCAGAGCTATGTCTACGACAACGCCAATCCGGCGCCCGGCGACAGCATCTTCTTCTATGTGCTGTATGTCCTGCCCGTACTCGTCTCGATATCGTCGGCACCGGTCGCGGCACGCAAGCAATGGGCGGTGGCCATCGACCTCGTCCTGGCCTCCTTGCTGGGCGTGTTGTTCTATGTGCGCACGTTCTCCATCGTGTCCGTGCAGGGCGCGCTGGGCATGGATCAGGCCATGGATGTGGCATGGATGCTGGATTTCGAGAACACCTGCCTGGCCGTCGCGGCGTTGCTGCGTTTCCTTGCGACGGATCGTCCGGAAGACCATTACTTCTTCCGGGCCGTGATGTCGTTCTTCGTCACGTATGCCCTTTCCGGCTTCGTCTATAACCACTACATCGCGCTGGGCGGTCATCCCGAATTCGGAACCTCGTCATGGGATGCCGTGCTCGATCTGCCCTTCCTCGCGCTCTTCGTCACGACCGCATGGCGACAACCGCGACGCCACTGGCACCCTCCGGTCTACCTTGTCCGCTTCGTGCAGGGCGCCAGTCCCACCTTTCTCGCCATGAGCGTGTTGGGCTTCGGATTGATGATCATTCCCGACTACCCGTCGCTCGGCATCAGTGCCGCCATCGTGGCCGTCGTGGGTATCGGCCTGTGGGTTACCGTGGCGCAGGTAGACGTCGTGGAAGAGGAATACCGCCTGTCGCGCAACCGGGACGAACTCGAAGGACTGGTCTTCATCGACGGCCTCACCGGCCTGGCGAACCGTCGCGCGCTCGACGAGCGCCTGTTGCGGGAATGGCATCGGCCCGATCAGCGCGACCCCATCGCACTGCTCATGATCGATGTCGATTTCTTCAAGGAATACAACGACCGGTACGGACACCTCGCCGGTGACGATTGCCTTCGCGCGCTCGCCAGCACGCTGCTCTCCCGCGGGTTGCGGGCGGGCGACTTCATCGCACGGTTCGGTGGCGAGGAATTCGCCGTCGTCGCGCCGGGCACCCGATTGCAGGATGCCGTGGCGCTGGCGGAAGACCTGCGCTCGCACGTCGAGGCCCAGGCGCTGGTCCATCCGCTGAGCCCCTTCGGCGTGCTGACCGTCACCGTCGGCGTGGCGACCCTGCACGCCCATGCCTCCAGCAGTCCGCTGGATCTCCTCAACGCGGCGGATCGCGCGCTCTACCGGGCCAAGCAGTCCGGCCGCAATCGCGTGGGAACCATGGGCGACCTGCCCCTCGACGTGCCGTCGGGCCCTCCACGCCACACGGTTTAACCCCATTCGCCCTCCTGCTTCGTTTCACCTCATGTCACCCCACCGAGGCCATGCAGGATGAATACGTTGCGCACCACCCTTCCGCTCTTTTTCGCTGGCCTGGTCTTCGCCGCCGGTACCGCCGCCAACGGCCAGCCACGCACGCCGTTGTCGACGCTGCCCGTCCCCGACGACAGCCAGGCCGACTGCGGCACCGTCGCGCCGGTGAATCCCCGCATCCTGCGGCGCACAGGCGGGGCCCCTCGCGCCGAGACGATGATGGCCATGCCCGTGGCCGCCCCGCCGCCGGCTCCACCCGCACCACCGTCGCCGCCGGCCTCGCCCGTAACCATGTCGCAGGCACCGGTGGCCATGGCCGCGAAGATCGCGCCCGTGATGGGATACATGCCGATGGCGCCCGAACCGGTCGATACCAGCAACTACCGTCATCGCGACACCAACCCCGTGCACGTCGCCGCGACCGACCCGGTGTCCACCTTCAGCATCGACATCGACACCGGCTCTTATACGAACGTGCGCCACATGCTCCAGAAGGGCGACCTTCCTCCGGCCGATGCGGTGCGCAGCGAAGAATTCATCAACTACTTCAACTACGGCTACGCCCCGCCGACCGACCGCGCGCAACCGTTCAGCGTCACGACCGAACTGGCCCATGCACCGTGGAACGCGAATCGCGAACTGCTGCTGGTCGGCATCCAGGGCTACACGGTGCCGGCGAACCAGATTCCCGCCGCCAACCTCGTCTTCCTCGTCGATGTCTCCGGCTCGATGGGTGAACCGGACAAGCTGCCCCTGCTCAAGGCCTCGCTGCGGCAGATCGTGCCGAAGCTGCGCGCGCAGGATCGCGTGTCGCTGGTGACCTACGCAGGTGCTACCTGCGTCGCCCTGCGCTCGACCCCGGGCGACCAGCACGCGAAGATTCTGGCCGCGATCGACGCGCTCCAGGCGAGCGGTTCCACCAACGGCGCGGCCGGCATCGAACTGGCCTATGCGCAGGCGGCGAAGGGCTTCATCAAGGGCGGCGTGAATCGCGTCATCCTCGCCACCGATGGCGATTTCAATGTCGGCATCGTCGATCCCGAAGCACTCAAGACGCGCATCGCCGAAAAGCGCAAGAGCGGCATCGCCCTGACCACGCTGGGCTTCGGCGAAGGCAACTATAACGATGCCATGGCGGTGGAACTGGCCGACGTGGGCAACGGGAGCCATCACTACATCGACAGCCTGGAGGAAGGTCGGCGCGTGCTGGTGGACGAGATGTCCGCGACGCTCATGACCATCGCGAAGGACGTGAAGATCCAGGTGGAATTCAATCCTGCCGTGGTGACGGAATACCGCCTTATCGGCTACGAAAAGCGCATGCTCGCCCGAGAGGATTTCAACAACGACGCGGTCGATGCTGGCGAGATCGGCGCGGGTGCGAACGTCACGGCCATTTACGAAGTGACGTTGAAGGATTCGAAGGGTAATCGCGTCGATCCGCTGCGCTACGGCAAGACGGAAGCGCCCGCCGCGAAGGGCGACGAACTGGCCTTCCTGCGCCTGCGCTACAAGCCCGCCGATGGTGGCGCGAGTCGGCTGATCGAGCACCCGCTTTCCGCGACCGTCGAAGCCGAAGCTAGCGATCGCCTGCGCTTCGCCGCCGCCGTGGCCGCGTTCGCCGACAACCTGCGCGGCGGCAAGTACAGCGACGGTTTTGGCTACGACAAGGTCGCGGAACTGGCCCGTGGTGCGCTCGGTGCCGACCCGGGTGGCTACCGCGCCCAGATGGTCAAGCTCGCCGATATGGCGAACAGCATGCAGACGCAGCCGGCCTCGCGATAGTTCCTCAAGGCAGCCACCGGAGGGATGGCCCCTCCGGTGGCGATGTCACTGACGACGATAAACCGTGCGGATTTCTCTCTCCACCGAAGATGACGTAACCTCACCGGCCATGGACGCACCCCTGGCCGACGATGGCGCACTGATGCAAGCCTGGACAGGCGGGGATGCGGCTGCCTTCGCAACGCTCTACGGCCGACACAAGGGAGCGCTCTATCGCTTCCTGCTGCGCACGGTGAAGGATCGCGCGCTGGCCGACGAGCTGTTCCAGGAGACATGGAGCCGGGTCGTGGTGGCACGCTCGCGCTATCGCCCGGACGCTCGCTTCAGCACGTGGTTGTTGCAGATCGCGCATAACCTCGCCATCGACAGCTTTCGCAAGCAGCGTCCGCAGGCGGGCACGGAGGAAACCGAAGCCGTGTTCGCCGCGCAGGCCGCGCCCGAACGCGAACAGCCCGAGCACGCACTGTCGGACTTCGAACAACGTCGACGCATGCAACTGGCCATCGAGAGCCTGCCCGACGAACAACGCACGGCTTTCGTGCTGCGCATGGAAAACGAACTATCCGTCGAGGAGATCGCCACCGTCACCGGAGTGGGTCGTGAGACCGCGAAGTCGAGGCTTCGCTACGCCATGGCCCGGATCCGCGAACTCGTAGCCGACTGACATGAATCCGAACACGCCACCGCCCAGCGACGACGACCTGCCGGACGAGCAAGCGCTCGCCGCGCTGTACGCGCGCCTGCCGCGAGCCGAGCCCGATCCCGCGCTCGACGCCGCTGTGCTCGCCGCGGCCGCGCGGGCGACGGTGCCCCGGCGCCGGCCACGCTGGCCCGTCGCCCTTGGCTCGGCGGCCGTGCTGGTACTCGCGGTCGGCATGGCCTGGCAATTGCGCCAGAGCGCGCCGGCCCCCATCGCCTACACGCCGGCGGTCCCGGCATCGCCGTCCGAGGACGTCGCCGCCCCGCCCCCTCCGGCGCCGCCGCCGATCGAGATGCCGGCCGCGCAGGAAACGGTCCAGAAGGCCTCCCCGGCCGCGGCGCGGCGCGTGGCGCCGACCGTTCACGCCCAGGTGCGCAAGGTCGTGCGCGCGGCTCCGCCGCCGCTCGAGCAGCCCGCACCGATGATCATGGCCGCGCCCGCCGAACCGGCGCCGGTCGCGGCACCGCCCGCGCCGCCGGCGCCCCCCTCGCCGCCCGCCTCGCTCACGCCACCGGTGCCCGGCGAAGTGCGCACCTATGTCGCCGCGCCGTCGCTCAAGCTCGACAGCGCCCCCGCCGCACGGGAGAACGCCGCCTATGCGCCCTCCGGGGCCGTGGCCACGCCCGCCCCGATGACGTCCGCGCCGACCCTCGATCCGGACACCCGGGTCGCGGAGATCCGTCGCCTGCTGGGCGAAGGCCGACGCGACGAGGCGCTGCGTGAACTGAAGACCCTGCGCCGCGAGCATCCGCGCTACGAGTTGCCGCAAGACCTGCGCGACCTCGAGCGGTGAGCCTGGTACAGACGCTCGCCTCGCCCTGGCGCCACGAGGAAGACATCAAGAAGAGTCGTTTCCTCGCCCAGGCCGCTCCCGTCGCCGGCGCCGACGAGGCACTGGCATGGATCGCCAGCGTGGGCGACGCCTCGGCCACTCACAATTGCTGGGCCTACCGCATCGGCGACGCCTACCGGTTCAACGACGACGGCGAGCCGGGCGGCACAGCGGGCCGCCCCATCCTCCAGGCCATCGAGGGCCAGGGCTGCGACCGGGTGGCCGTGGTCGTCACGCGCTGGTACGGCGGCATCAAGCTTGGTGCGGGTAGCCTCGCCCGCGCCTACGGTGGTAGCGCGGCGGAATGCCTGCGCCTGGCGCCACGCGTGGACATCGTCGAGACCGGGCGACTGCACATGCATTGCGAGTTTGCCGAGCTGGCGCTGGTGTCCGCGCGAATCCGTGAACTGGGCGGCGAGATCGAGCGGGAAGTCTTCGTGGCAGACGGTGCGGAACTGACCGTGCTGGCGCCAAAGGACCTCCTCGACGCCATCGCGGCCCGTGTGACCGACGTCACGCGTGGCAGGATCGTACCCCGGCCCGTGGACTGAACCGCCCGACACGGATTGAATAGCGAACCGGATGGCCCCATCCGTCCACGAACCCCCGAGGACCGCGCAGCGCATGACCGAAGAACGCAGGGAGAAATCACGCAAGATCGGCGCGCTACGCCATTTGTGGCCGTTCCTGAAACCCCACAGGAGCCTGGCGTTCGGCTGGCTGTTCTTCCTGGCGCTGTCGTCCGGCGCGTCGCTGATCCTGCCAGTGGCCGTGCGCCACATCATCGACCACGGCTTCCTCGCCGCCAACATCGCCACGATCAACGGCACCTTCCTCGCCCTGTTCGGCGTGGCCGTGGTGCTCGCCATCGCCACTGCGGCGCGCTATTACTGCATCGCCCTGCTGGGCGAGCGCTCGCTCGCCTCGCTGCGCACCGCCCTTTACCGGCACGTGATGGGGCTGGACGTCGGCTTCTACGAAAGCACGCGCGTGGGTGAGCTCACCTCGCGCCTGGGCACCGATACCGAGGTGGTGCAGACCCTGGTCGGTTCGGGCATCTCGGTGGCCCTGCGCAGCGCCGTGATGCTGATCGGCGCCGCCGTCGCCATGGCCTGGACCAGCCCGCGCCTCGCCGGCCTCACCGCGCTGGTGATCCCGGCGGTGATGCTGCCCATCCTGATCTTCGGTCGGCGGGTGCAGAAGCTGTCGCGGCACAGCCAGGACCGCATCGCCGACGCCGCCGCTGTCGCCAATGAAACGCTCAACGCCGTGCAGGCGGTGAAGGCCTACGGCCGCGAACCGATCGAGAGCCGCCGCTACGCGGATGCCATCGCCCGCGCGTTGGCGACCGCGCGCCTGCGTATCGGCATGCGTTCGCTGCTCACCGCCGCCGTCATCGTACTGATCTTCGGTGCGATCACCCTGGTGCTGTGGGCGGGCGCGCGCGACGTGATCTCGGGCGATCTTGCACCCGGCGTGCTCAGCCAGTTCGTGCTCTATGCAATCTTCGCCGCCGGTTCGGTGGCGGGTCTTTCCGAGGTGTGGGGCGATGTCCTGCGCGCCGCCGGCGCGATGGAGCGCATCGGCGAGCTGTTCGCCGAGCATCCGGTCATCAAGACGCCCGACGCACCGGAGCCGTTGCCCCG
Organism: Luteibacter sp.; assembly: GCF_009912395.1. Taxonomy (GTDB): domain Bacteria; phylum Pseudomonadota; class Gammaproteobacteria; order Xanthomonadales; family Rhodanobacteraceae; genus Luteibacter. The sequence goes on from NZ_WNDO01000016.1 coordinate 24,546, forward strand.
CCCTGTCACCGGCTCGCTGCGCTTCGACGATATCTCGTTCCGCTATCCCACCCGACCCGATGTACTGGCCCTCTCCGGCTTCGACCTGGACATCGCACCGGGCGAGACGGTGGCCCTGGTCGGGCCGTCTGGCGCCGGCAAGAGCACGGTGTTCAGCCTGCTGCTGCGCTTCCACGATCCGGCCACGGGTTCGATCCGCTTCGACGGCGTGGACCTGCGCGCCATGGCGTTGCCCGAACTGCGTGGCGCCATCGCGCTCGTGCCGCAGGAAACCGTGATCTTCGGTGGCACCGCCGCCGACAATATCCGCTTCGGACGCGAGAACGCGGACGACGGCGAAGTGCGCGAGGCCGCGCGGCTGGCAGAGGCGGATGGCTTCATCTCCGCCCTGCCCGATGGTTACGACGCCGCACTGGGCGAACGTGGCGTGCGACTTTCCGGCGGCCAGAAGCAGCGCATCGCCATTGCGCGCGCCATCCTTCGCGATGCCCCGTTGCTGTTGCTCGACGAGGCGACCTCCGCCTTGGACGCCCAGTCCGAGGCCGCGATCCAGCAGGCCTTGGAACGCCTGGAAAAGGGCCGCACGACGCTGGTGATCGCCCACCGCCTCGCCACCGTACAGCGCGCCGATCGCATCGTGGTGATGGACGGCGGCCGCATCGTCGCGCAGGGCACGCACGAGGAGCTGCTGCGCCAGGGTGGTCTTTATGCGGAACTGGCACGACTGCAGTTCGTCGCCTGACCTCTTTCTGTAGGAGCGCGCTTGCGCGCGATGGGGGTTCCCTCGAGCACCCATCGCGCGCAAGCGCGCTCCTACAGAGGATTACTGGCGCGGTGTTGAGCCGTCGACCAGTTCGATCGTGGTGACGTTGCGAATCCAGCGTGCCGCGCGCACATCCACGGGAACCACGATGCGATAAGGGCCGTCGCTGCCATCGATGGGATGCCCGTCGCGCCGATTGGCAAGCAGGACTTTCTCCGCACCGAGGTCGGGATCCAGTTCGCCGAGGCTGAAGACCACCTGGTAGCCGTCGCTGGCCGTCACGCGCACGAACTTCGCCAGCGCACCACCGCGCAGGGCCTTGTCCATGGGAGCCCCCTGCTCACGCAGCAGGTCGATGAGGGCGATACCCTCCCAGGTGCTGACCGGATCGCCATGCGTGGCGCCCTTCGCGCTCGCGTGCGGGAGCTTCGCCAGCGCAGCGGCGTCGAGCGTCACCGCCGGTCGGCCTGGCGCGATATAGCGCACGCTTTCCGCCGCGTAGGCCGACGACATCCATGCAGCCGCCATGACGAACGCGGAGCCCAGTACGAATCGGTGCATCGACATCACGAAGTCGTTCCCCTTATCAAGCGAGCGCTTTGACGAGCGCCCGTACGGTATCCAAGTCGGTACGTGTTTCACCGCCACCCATGCCGAGCGTATCGGCGGGCACGCGACGCATCGCCGACGGCAGGCGTCGTTTCGCCGATGCGTGGAATTCGCGGGCACGCGTCGTTTCGCGCAACGCGGCGATGTTGTCCGGGCCGATGCCCGCACCGGGCATGACCACGATGCGATGCGCGGCCTGCGCGACGAGGCGCGACAGCACCGCTGCGCCGCTTACGGCACTCGGCATGCCGCCGGAGCTCAGCACGCGTTCGAAACCAAGATCGATCACGGTTTCCAACGCCTCCATCCTGTCCGGCACGAGATCGAAGGCACGGTGGAAGGTCACGCCCATCGGGCCCGCCTCCTCCACGAAGCGCTCGCATACGTCGACATCGATCTCCCCCTCGGCGGTGAGCGCGCCGACGACCACGCCGGCGCATCCCAGTTCACGGCAATGGGCGATATCGTCGAGCATGGCCTCGACTTCGTCGTTCTCGTAGAGGAAATCGCCCGAACGCGGCCGGATCAATACGTAAAGCGGAATGCGCAAGCCTTCGCGCGCCAGCCGGATCGTGCCATGCGATGGCGTGACACCCCCTTCGTCGAGGCTTGCGCACAGCTCGATGCGGTGAGCGCCCCCTTCCTGCGCCGCGAAAGCGGAGGCCACCGAATTGGCGGCGACTTCAAGCAAGCCCATGTCAGTACGTGCTCTTGCCCGGGATCAAGGTGTCCTGCTTCGCTGCATCGCAGACGGCATAGGAGAAGCCCTTCTGGATCGCCCACGCACCGACATTGCCCTTCTTGTCCATCGCGAGGAAACCGACCTGGATGTCCTTGGCGCCCGGCTTGCGACGAAGGATGCGTTCAACGGCCTCGCGGCAGGCGTCTTCGGGCGAACGTCCCTGGCGCATCAGTTCCACGACGAGGAAGCTGCCGACGTTGCGGATGACTTCCTCACCCACGCCCGTGGACGTGGCCGCACCGACTTCGTTGTCGACATACAGGCCGGCGCCGATGATCGGGCTGTCGCCGACGCGACCGTGCAGCTTCCACGCCATGCCACTGGTGGTGCAGGCGCCGGAAAGATTGCCGTGCGCGTCAATGGCGAGCATGCCGATGGTGTCGTGGTTGCTCGCATCGCCCGGCGTGCCACCGGGACCGGCGTTGTAGGTTTTCACTTCGCTGTTGGCGACCGGCTTGTATTTCGCCGTCTTCAGCCATTCGTGCCAGGCCTTGTCGGACTCCGGCGTCAGCAATTCTTCGCGGGGAAAGCCCTGTTCCAGCGCGAATTGCAAGGCACCGTCACCGACGAGCAGCACGTGCGGCGTGCGCTCCATGACGCGACGGGCGACGGAAATGGGATGGGCGATGTGTTCGATGGCGGCGACGGCGCCGCAATTGCCCTGCTCGTCCATGATGCTGGCGTCGAGCGTGACCTTGCCATCGCGGTCGGGATACCCCGCGCGGCCCACGCTGTGGTTGCGCAAGTCGGCTTCCGGTACGCGCACGCCCTGCTCCACCGCGTCGAGCGCGCGACCGCCATCGGCGAACACTTTCCACGCCGCCTGGTTCGCCGCGATGCCGAAGTCCCAGGTGGAGCACACGCGCGGTCGCGTACCGCCGCCGCTGCCGCTGCCGCTGCCGCTGCTCTTCGGCTTCGCGTCAATCCGGGCCAGCGCGTCAGCGCCGAGAGCCAGACCCGACGCCAGCGTCGCGCCCTGGAGGAATCGCCTGCGATCCATGATGTGCCTCGTTCGACGACGCGCCTGCCGCGCCGTCGTCGATGGTCGCATGCGCGCATTGCGGCTGACCACCGTCGACGTCACACCGCATGAACTCGCGGCGCGTCGCTTCGCGGAAGGCACGGACGGCGGCTAGGCGTGACGCGGCATCGCGCGCCACGAACGCGCCCACGAGCGCGAGGATCGCGAGCGCGCAGAGCACGAAGATCAGGATGCCGCCCCGGCAGCGCGTCATCGTCGCACCACCGCGCGTTCGTAGAGGCGTCCGTCATGCAGGACGAGACGAATCGTCAGCGTCTCCGGTGAGCCGCCATCCGTGAGGACGTCCAGCGACGCGACGCCGTTCGTGTAGGGTTGGCAGTGCTCGCGGCAGTACGCTAGGCCATCGTCCACCCGCCAACGCTTGTGACAGGTCGTCGTGTCGCGGCATTCCTTGTCGGCAGCTATCGCTGCCAGCGCCAGCCACGCTTCGTCATCGGATCTGCGGGCCGCGAGTCCCCTTCGATGCGTGGCCCCCATCGCCGAAAGCCCCGTCATGACGATGATCGCCACGAGCGATGCCACGGCCAATCCCACGAGCAACTCGACCAGCGTCATGCCCCGAGACGCAGCCGCCATGCCAGTTCCTCCTGTCCGGCCCAGGCGATACGAATGACGCAGACACGCGGTTCCGGGCAGTCGACCCGGCCTTGGCCACGCGGCCCCAGGTGTCGCCCAATACCGTCATGGAAGGCCTGCAGATCGGCCATGGCCAGGGCGGCGTTTTCGCACTGAACCTGGCATTCAGGAAAATTTGCCGCTTTTGCGTAAAGCCCCTCTCGCAGCCCCTCAGGGTTACGGCGCATGCGCTCGGCAAGACTCACCGCGAGCGTCGTCGCAGCGAAGGACCGCGAGGCGCGCGCATGCACGCCGAGGGAATGGGCAAGCCAGGTGGCGTGGCATCCCGTGCCCACGGCGAAGACCGCCAGGGCCACGAGGCATTCGATGAGCGAGGAGCCGGAACGATGGCGCATCGACCCAGCATGCACGTGTCCTATCCCACGCCACTATCGGCTTCGCCCGCTCACCGGACATAAAAAAACCCCGCGCAAAGCGCGGGGTTTTCATGACATCGATGCGGGCCTGGATCAGGCCGCGATTTCGACGCCCGACGCCTGGGCACCCTTCGGGCCCGTCGTCACTTCGAACTTCACGCGCTGGCCTTCCTGCAGGCTACGGAAGCCCTTGGAATTGATCGCAGAAAAGTGGACGAACACGTCCTCCCCACCGTCCTCGGGCGCGATGAAACCGAAACCCTTGGCGTCGTTGAACCACTTGACCGTACCGAAACGCATTGCGGAAACCTCTGGACATGGACTGGAAGCACCCGGACGGCGAGGCTACCCCATGGATCCCCTTGGCCTGCCCCCGCGGCGCAGACGAAGTATCAACATGTTTTAGACAAAAGCGCAACTACGACTCTTTCCGAGTCAGGCCGGGGAAAGCAGCCTGCCCAGGATGGGAGCGACGTTGGCCGTGGCTGCCTTGAGGTGCGCGAAGATCTCCTCGATGCTGATTTCCGCTTCGTCTCCCGCACCGGCCGCGAAGTTGGCGACCAACGCCAGGCAGGCGAATTCGAGATCCAGTTCGCGGGCCAGGACAGCTTCCGGCATGCCGGTCATACCCACCAGGTCGCATCCGTCGCGCTTCATACGCGCGATCTCGGCACGGGTCTCCAGGCGCGGTCCCTGGGTGACGCCATGGACGCCGCCGTCGATGATCGCCAGCCCTTCGGCCCGAGCCGCGGCGAGGATCGCCTGGCGCAGGCTTTCGGTGTACGGCTCGCTGAAGTCGATGTGACGCACTTCGGCGCCCTCGACATCGTTGAAGCTCGTGTAGCGACCGTGGGTGTAGTCGATGACCTGGTCGGGCACGACCAGGGTGCGCGGCCCCATGTCGTCGCGGATGCCGCCCACGGCGTTCACCGCAACGACGCGACGCGCGCCGAGCGAATGCAGCGCCCAGAGGTTAGCCCGGTAGTTCACGCGGTGCGGCGGCACAGTGTGGCTCTCGCCGTGACGGGCGAGGAAGGCCAGGCGCTTGCCGTGGAAATCACCCGTGACGATGTCGCCGGAAGCCGGGCCGAACGGCGTGTCGACGCTGTGCCGCTCGGTGTTTTCCAGGCCTTCGAAGGCGTACAGGCCGCTGCCGCCGATGACGGCGAGATCGAGGGTCATCGGATCAGTCCTTGAGCGCGTGGATGGCAGGCAGGTTGCGGGCCTGCTCGTGGTAATCCATGCCGTAGCCGAAGACGTAGCGGTCCGGCAGGTCGACGCCGTTGAAGTCGGCCTCGATGCCTTCGGCGCGACGGTCGTGGATTTTGGTGCAGAGCACGGCGAGAAGCACGCGCTTCGCTCCCATCTCCAGGCAAGCGTCCCGCACGGACTTGAGCGTGTGACCCTCGTCGAGGATGTCGTCCACCAGCAGGACGGTGCGACCGTTGAGCGGCACCTCGGGACGACGCAGCCAGTGCAGGTCGGCGCCACGCGTCTCACCGCGGTAACGGGTCGCGTGCACGTAGTCGAATTCCAGGTCGGTGCGGATCGACAGCGCGAGCTGGCTGGCGAAGATCAACGCACCGTGCATCACGGTGAGGAACACGGGACGCTCGCCGGCGAGCGCCGTGTCGATCTCCTTGCCCATGCGGACGATCTCGGTATCCAGCTGTTCGCGGGAGAACAGGACGTCGGAATGCGCGAGCGCGTGCTCGAGTGAAGCGGATGCGGACATGGTGCTTAGGACTCCAGGACGGTCACGCGAGCGATGAATCGATCGCGTTGGGGATTGGCGGCGAGACCCGCCCAGGTTGAACCGATCGCGCCACGCAGGGGAGCGATCCGATCGATGGGCGACAGTTTGCGGTGCTTGACCGCGGCGATGGCCTCGGAAACCACATCGGGAAAACAGGCGAGCACGAGATCGCAGCCCGCGTCGAGGTTGGCGTTGACTCGCGCGGCGACGCCACCGACGCTGCCGGCGGCCGCCATGCTGATGTCGTCGCCGAACACGCAGCCGCGGAAACCGAGTTCGCCGCGCAGGATGTCTTCGATCCAGACGTGCGAGTAACCGGCGGGCTGGTCGTCCACGGCGGTGTACTTCACGTGCGCGGCCATGACGGCCTCGGCCCGGGCTTCGACGCCGGCGACGAAGGGCAGCAGGTCGGTACGGAAGATCTCGTCCTTGCTGCGCGGATCCACGGCGACGGATTCATGGGTGTCTTCGGCCACGGAACCGTGACCGGGAAAATGCTTCAGCACCGCGGCCATGCCGCCGAGATGCATGCCGCGCACATAGGCCTGCACCAGCTCCGCCGTGACGACCGGATCGGCGTGGAACGCCCGATCGCCGATGGCCTTGCTGCCCCGGTCGATGTCGGTCACGGGCGCGAAGCTGAAATCGACACCGATGGCGCGCATTTCGCTGGCCATGATCCAGGCGTGTTCTTCCGCGCGGTCGACGGCCTCGACAGGCGAGGTGTCATAAAGCTTGCCCAGCGCGCGCAGCGGCGGCAGCCGGGTGAAGCCCTCGCGAAAGCGTTGCACGCGGCCGCCCTCCTGGTCGACGCAGACGAGGAAGTCCTCGCCCGCGACCTCACGGACGGAGTCGATCAGCGCGGCGACCTGCTCGCGCGATTCGAAGTTGCGTGCGAACAGGATGACACCGGACACACCATGCGCCGTGAGATGGGCATGTTCATGCGCTTCGAGCCGGGTACCGGCCAGGCCGATGATCAGCACGTGGTGTCCTCCTTACCTTCCCGCTCGGCGGCCGTCCATGACGCAAAAGGCCGCTCGATGAGATTGACGTTGTAGTACCGCACCTGCTCGCTGACTTCCTTGCCCAGCCAGCCGGGACGGGGATAGGCGGCATCGGCCGCCGGCAATTCGATTTCCGCGACGATCAGCCCTTCGTTGTCGCCATGGAACTCGTCGATCTCGAAGTGTGCGCCTTCGAACATGACATGGTGACGATCCTTTTCCAGCACGCCGTCGCACAGCCCCAGAAGGTTCACGGCGTCATCCATCGGCACCGGGTACTCGTATTCCTGGCGCTCGATGCCCAGCGTGGCGGATTTGATGTTCAGCCATGCCTTGTCGCCCGAACGGCGCACGCGCACCGACGAGCGCGCGAGCCCTGCCCCGATGGCCGCGCCGGACACGAGGTAGCCTTGCGCGATGCGTTCGCTGCGCTCGATGTACGCGCGCCAGCCATCGCCGGCCAGGAGAAACTTGCGTTCGATCTCGATGCCCATGCCTTTCCTCAGCGACGCTCGAACAGCGCGATGGATTCCACGTGCGCCGTGTGCGGGAACATGTCCATCACGCCCGCGCTGACCAGTCGGAAGCCATGCTTCTCGACGAGGATGCCGGCATCGCGCGCCAGCGAACCCGGGTGGCAGGACACATAGACGATGCGATCGGTGCCCTTGCGCGGCAGGTATTCCAGCACTTTGTCGGCGCCGGCGCGCGGCGGGTCGAGCAACAGGCGGTCCCAGGCCTGCGTGGCCCAGGGCTCCTTGCGCTGGTCTTCGAACAGGTTGGCGACGCGGAACGAGGCATTGGCGATGCCGTTGCGCGCCGCGTTGGCGGCCGCGCGCTCGACCAGGCCATGCTCGCCCTCCACGCCGACCACTTCGGCCGCATGGCGGGCGATGGGCAGCGTGAAGTTGCCCAGGCCGCAGAACAAGTCGAGCACGCGGTGCTCGGGACGCAGGTCGAGCAGTTCCAGCGTGCGCGCCAGCATGCGCTGGTTCATGCCCGCGTTGACCTGGACGAAATCGAGCGGAAGGAACTCCAGCTCGACGTTGTCGGCGGGGATCGCGAACGCCAGGCGCGGCGATTCCGGCCACAACGGGTAGACGCTGCTGTGGTTGCCCGGCTGCAGGTAGATGGCGAAGCCATGCTCCTTCGCGAAGGCGGTGAGCGTCGCCTTGTCGTTGTCGGACATCGGCGAAAGATGGCGGAACACCAGGGCCACCGTGTCGTCGCCGGCGGCGAACTCCACCTGGGGAATATCGCGGGCGACGTCGAGCGACTGGATCACCGATGCCAACAGACCCACCTTCGGCCCGATCGCCGGGTGGATCACCTCGCATTGTTCGATGTCCGCGACGAACGCGGGATTGGATTCCTCGCGGAAACCGACCAGCACCCGCCCCTTCTTGGTGACGAAGCGCACCGAGAAACGGCCCTTGCGGCGATACGCCCAGGGTTCGTCGGTTAACGGCGGCAGCCAGGATTCCGGGGTGACCTTGCCGATACGCTCGAAGTTTTCCGCGAGCACGTTCTGCTTGGCGGCAATTTGCGCGGCCGGTGCCAGGTGCTGCAAGGAACAGCCGCTGCACTGGCCGAAGTGCTTGCACTTCGGCTCCACGCGATCGGGGGAGGCCTCGATCACGGAGACGACTTCGGCGTCGTCGTAGTTGCGGTGGCGCTTGCGGTACTTCAGCAGCACCCGCTCACCCGGCAGGGCGCCGGAGACGAAGGTGGCCTTGTTGTCGATGCGGGCGACACCCCGGCCGTCGTGGCTGAGGTCGGTGATGGTGGCTTCGAATTCGGTCATGCGCTCTGAAACTGAAAGCCCGGAACGAGTCCGGGCTGGCTGGGAGGACGCGCCACGCGAGCGTGCGGTGGCGGGCGTTCCTGGCGGATGCCTACTTGCGCTTCCAGGCGCCAGAGGCGTCACGATAATACCAGCCCGAAGGCGCGCGCTGGATCCAGCCGTCGGCGAAGGTCTTGCGGATCTGCCCTTCCCACTCCGGGTGACCGTTGGCCTTGGCGATGGCGGCGTAGAGCGCGTTGCGGTCGCCGTTTTCCTGGTCGACGAGCGAGCGCTGGTCGAGCGGGATGGCGCCCGGATCGCGCGCAGCCACGAGGCCGTCGGCCGTGAAGCCCACCGCGCCGCTGTCGAACAGGCTCTTGAGGGCGCCACCGAAGCGGTTCTTCATGCGCTCGCGGATCGCGTCGGTTTCCGGCGTACGCACCTGGATATCGGGCGATTCGGCGGCGTAGGCGGCCGGGATCAGCAGATCCAGGATGGCCGCCGAGGGCTGCTTGCCCGGGGCCGGCTGGGTCGGGGTGGTCGAGGAACCATTGGCCGGGCGGGCCACGCCACTATCGTCGAGCACGTTGCCGATGAATTGGTCGGCGGCCTTCTGCGCGGCGGCTTCCGGGAAGTAGACGTTGATGGTGACGCAGCCCACGAGGGTGATGGCGACGGCGACGATCAGGGTGGTCAGTAGCTTGCGCATGGTTGTTGCTGTCCTTTCGATGTTTTTGCCTGGCCTGGGGTGCGGCTTCCGGGCTTCGTTGGCTTATCGCGCGCGAGCGCGCTCCTACACACCTTCGCTAGCGGACGACGGGAGCGCCGCCTTCGGTGGCCGCCTGCAAGCGACGCACCAGCGTGGGCCAGTCCACGTCCCGCTGGTGGCCCAGCACCGTCAAGCGCGGCAGGCCGCTGCCCTCGACGATAGTGTAGCCATCCTTCGCGGGGCCCAATCCGCCCATGCTGCACACATCGCCCTTGAGGGTGCAGGACATGCCGATGCGACGGTACCCGAAGGTCTTGAAGATCTTCAGCACGGTGCCCTGGAGGCCACCGGCGATGCCACCACCGCCGACCGAGGTGAGGTTGTTGACCGCCTTCTGGCTGATCCGGCCGCCTTCGTCGGCAAGGAAATTCGCCTTGAACGCTACCGGTTTCCAGGCTACGAGGCGCAGGTCGTCGATGGCGCCGTTCATCCGGCCGGTGATGTTGCCGAAGTCGAACACGGAGGTGAGCAGCCCCAGGTCGAGCTTGCGCAGCGCGATGTCGCCCGTGAGCACCGGCACGTCGCTGAAAGGCTTGGACACGGTCATGCCAGTAATGTCGACGAAGCCGTCGAACACGCTGATCGACAGACCACCGCCCAGTTCCACCCGGTCGTCGACATAACGAAGGCTGGGAATGGCGCCGCCGACCTTGCCCTTGAACTCGGGCCAGCCCAGGGCACGGCAAAAGGCGGCCATGTCCACCTGGGTCAGCGCCAGCGAGGTCTGCAGGCGCTCGCCGCTGGCCGCGCCGGGCTTCCAGCCGAGGCCGAGCACCCGCAACTGGCCGTCAAGAACCGGAATCGAAAGCGGTTTTTCGAGCGCCAGCGTGCCGCCCTGGCTACGCCAGCTGCCTTCCGCCGCGCCGTTGGGAATCTTGAGGACCTGAAGCGATCGCCAGCCCAATCGGGTCGTGGGACGATCTTCGGTGGCACTCCAGTCCAGGCCACCGCGCAACCCGACGATGCCCAGGCGACCGTCGGCGAAGGAGAGGTCCAGGCCGCCGGTCTGCAGGGCGAAGGCCGAAGGGATCCCGCGCGCCATGGACAGGTTGCCGGAGAGATCACCGGTAGCGCTCAGGCCGTCGATGCCGGCGTTGCGCAGGAGACCCTTGCCGTAGCGATCGTAGGCGGCAGGGAAGCGAGCGTTGAAGTGGTCGAGTTCGAGCGTGGCCAGGTCGCCCTTCGCATCGAAAGCCAGTCCGCCCTCCAGTTGCAAGGCGTCGGGATCGATCACTCGGAGGCGATGAATGGCCAGCTCGCCCTTTTGCGAGCGGGTCGAGAGCGACAGCTGGACCGGGTGCGACGGCAGCGCCGCGTACAGCGGCCCAAGCAGCAGCTCACCGCCCTTCAAGGAGCTGTCCAGCTCGATCGAGGTGCCGTCCTGCTGGTTGTCCACGCCGACGCGGCCGCCACCGGAGAGCTTGCTGCCGGCCAGCTTGCCACCCGGCCCCTCGAAACCGACACCATCCAGCGCGAACTGCCCCGCCGCCTGTACGCCTTCACCGAGCAGGTCGAGGGCCAGGTCGGCATCGACCTTGCCCGTGGTCAGCTTGCCCGCCCACACCGTGGACACCAGCCCCTGCAGCCACCCGCTGGGCAGCCCCTTGAGCGTGATCTGCGCGTGCGTAGGCTGGTCCATGGGCAGCGCCAGCTGGGCACTGGCCTTGTCCTGGCGGATATCGACCTCAAGGGTGTTGGCCGACTCATCGGCCACGATCCTCAGCGTGGCGTCGCTGAGCGCGGCACCTGGCGCACCCTTCAGGCGAACCCGGCCGTCGAAGACCCAGCGCCCGAGTTCATCGCGGTCGAGGTCGCCCTCGATCCCTACCCCCAGCTTCTTCCAGCCCATCGCCGGCACATCGGCACGGCTGGCTGACAGGCTTACCGCCACGCCCTTGCCGTCATCGCCCGGATCGAGGTCGGCCTTCAGGCCGCCCATGCTCAGCCCCGGTAGATCGATGCTGTCGGCGCCCACCGACAGGCCCGCGCAAGCGAGGCCCGGCCAGGCGATGGCGCACCAGGCAAGGAGGATGAGACGACGCGGGCGGGTTGATACGGGGAGCATGCTCGTCCATTCTGCCAAATCCTGATGAACGACATGGAACGTTGAATGTTGCAGAAGCTCCCGGACCCTCCTCCCGAGCCATCCAGACCCGCCTCCCGCCGGGTGCTGGTGGCCGACGACGACGCTTCCACACGAGAATTTCTCTCCGCGGCGCTCAAGGGACTCGGTTACGCGCCCACCCTCGCCACCGACGGCCCCGATGCACTGGCCATCGCAATCAGCGAGCGCCTGGACATCCTGCTACTCGACTGCCGCATGCCCGGATCGGGCGCTGTCGAGGTGCTGACCGCCCTGAGGAAAAACGCCCACGCCGCGTCGCGCGATGCCCACGCCTTCGCCACCAGCGCGGAAATGTCTCCCACCCAGCGGCAGGCGTTGCTCGCCGCGGGCTTCGTCGGCGTCATCGAAAAACCCTGCCGTGTGGCCACCCTGGGCCAGGCGCTTTCTTCCGCCGTCACCCAGGGGGCGACAAGCGACCTGAAGCGACTGGACGACGACGAGGCCATGCAGGCCACGGGCGACATCCGCACCATGCAGGCGCTGCGGGCGCTGTTTCGACAGGAGCTGGCCCAACTCGATAGCGAGATGGACACGCTCGCCCCCGAGGCCTTGGTGGAGCGTTTGCATTGCCTGCGCTCCGGCTGCGGCTTTTGCGGCACCCCTCGCCTCGGCACCCAGGTGCGTGCCCTGCAGGTCCATGTCGATACGCATCGCCAGGTCCGAGGCGACACCTTCGTCGCCTTCCGCAAGGAACTTCGCGCCACCCTGGCCGCACTGGAAGCGGCCCTGGCGTGATGATCAGCGCAGCACGCGCCACGCCTTGAGTTCGCCACCTCCCAGGTGGAACGAAATAACTTGCCTCATCATCCGTCGCAGGGCAGCCAGGCCCGCCGTATCGGGCGCCTCGTCGGCCGCGAGCGCGAGCAGGTCGGCACCACGCAACCCATGTGGATCACCGGCGCGGCCTGGCGTCGCGCCGGCCTCCGGGTCGTAGTAATAACTACGTGACGGGTCGAGCGGCTCGCCACTGCCTGCGTCGATGTCGAGCTGAAGCGCATAGCCCAGCGAATCGAGCATGTCCCGCTCGAAGCGCCGCAGGGTCCAGGCGAGAGGCTCGGCATCGGCGATACGGCGGAGAGTGCGCTCGTACTGGCCGAACAGCGTCGGATTCGGATCCTGGCGGCCCGTAAGGCGCACCACCAGTTCGTTGAGGTAGAGCCCTGCCATGCCGGCGTCGCCGGTCAGGCGCATGACCGGCCCGACCGGCTCCGCGTCACGCAGGGTGGCCAACTCGCCTTTCAGCATCAAATCGAGCTCGAGCCGCTGGAACGGTTCGAGCTGGGCACGTTGGAGGCGCGCCCGCTCGCGCCGGACGCCACGTGCGACGACGCCGAGCCGCCCGTGGTAGCAGCTCAGGCATTCGACCAGCAGCGAGGTCTCGCGATAAGGCCGCGCGTGCAGGACGAAGGCAGGCTCTCGCTCGACGCGCATGCGGCCCGACTCCGACTCACTCGTAGCCGAAGCGCTTCAACAGGTTCTCGTCGTCGGCCCAGCCTTCGCGGACCTTGACCCAGAGCTTCAGGAAGACCTTGCGCTCGAAGAGGTGTTCCATGGCCTTGCGCGCCGACGACCCGATGGCCTTCAGCTGCGCGCCACCGGCACCGATGACGATCGCCTTCTGGCCATCGCGCTCCACCCAGATCACCGCATGCACCTCGGCCACGCCATCCGGGCGATCGGCGAAGCCTTCGATCTCCACGGTGGTGGCGTAGGGAAGCTCCTGGTCGAGGCGCAGCATGAGCTGCTCGCGGACCAGTTCGGCGGCAAGGAAGCGCTCGCTGCGATCGGTGATCTCGTCTTCGCCGTACACCGCCGGCTGCTGCGGCAGGCGCTTCAGGATGCCCTTCTCCAGGCCATCAAGACCCTTGGACTTGAGCGCGCTGACGTAATAGACGTCGTCGAAGGCGTGCGTTTCCATCAGGCCGGCGACGAAGGGAAGCATGGCCGCCTTGTCCTTCTGCAGGTCGACCTTGTTGATCGCCAGCAGCTTCGGCAGGTCCTTCTGCTCGGATATCGCCGCGTACATGGCGGCGTCTTCGTCGGTCCAGCGACCGGCCTCGATCACCTGCACGGCCAAGTCGACCTCGGTGATGGCGGCACGTGCCGTACGGTTGATGCTGCGGTTCATGGCGCGCTTGCCACCACGGTGCATACCCGGGGTATCGACGTAGAGGATCTGGCCCTCCGGCTTCGTCGAGATGCCCAGGATGCGATGGCGCGTGGTCTGCGGGCGATGGCTGACGATGCTCAGCCGTACGCCGATGAGCGCGTTGAGGAGCGTGGATTTGCCCACGTTGGGACGCCCCGCCAGGGCCACGTAGCCGCAGCGGAAATCGGTGGGGGCTTCGCCCTCGGAGTGTTCGATGTCGTTCATGATTTCGGGATTTCCTGGATTCGACGGAGCACGGACTCGGCGGCCTCCTGCTCGGCGGCACGGCGGCTTCCCGCCCTGCCCTCCACCCGGATCGCGGCGGGTTCGTCGATGGAACAGCTGACGTCGAAGGTCTTGGCGTGATCTTCGCCGTAGCTGTCGATGAGTTCGTAGACGGGCAAGGGCAGGCCCTTGCCTTGCAACCATTCCTGCAAGCGCGTCTTGGCGTCCTTGCTGGAACGTTTCAGTTCGGCGATACGCGGCGTGAAGAGCCGACGCACCACCTGGCGACAGGCGTCGTAGCCGTCGTCGAGATAGACCGCTGCGATCAGCGCCTCGAAGGCGTCGGCAAGGATCGACTCACGACGAAAGCCGCCGCTTTTCAGCTCGCCGGGCCCCAGCTTGAGTCGGTCGCCTAGTTCAAGCTCGCGCGCGATGACGGCGAGCGCCTGCCCGTTCACCAGTTGCGAACGCAGGCGCGAAAGCTCGCCTTCGCTCGCAAAGGGATGGGCGTCGTACAGCAATTCGGCGACCGTTACGCCCAACAGCGCGTCGCCGAGAAACTCCAACCGCTCGTTGTTCGGCTTGCCCACGCTGCGATGAGTCAGCGCGAGGTCCGCGAGGGCAGGATTACGAAAGTGATGCGGAAACTCCACGATGACCTGTTACGCCTGGCTGTTCCTCATGGGCACCGCGTTCTCGAAGTGCAGGAGGAAATCGATGTTGTAGATGAAGTGCACACGCTTGTCGTAGGACAGCTTGAGCACCGTGGCACCGTTCTGGCGGTCGAGAGTGATGTCCTTCGGCTGGATCGTGGAATCGTCCACGTACTGGAAGTTCATCTTGAATGCGAGGTTCCGCCGGATCTCGTTGAGATCACCGGAGCCGCCATCCGCCGCCAGCTGGCTCATGGCCTTCTTGGCGCCGAAGAACTCGATGTAGCACGGCACCAGCTTCATGCCCATGTAGGCGAAAAAGCCCAGGACAACCAGCAACAGCAGGAAGCCGATGAGGGAAATACCCGATTGCCTGTTCTTCATATGTCGTGTCCAGCTGCCCGCGAAGGGCCCCCTGTCAATGCCGAGAATGCGTGCGGGGCGCCAGGCGCCCCGCAGCGGAGATTACCGCGTCCTGAGGCGATCGCAACGCCGGAAGGCGTGACGGGCGCCGCCGTTCACGTCAGTGGATGACCCGTCCCATCCGGCTGAAATCGAGCAGACCGTTGTCGAAACCGCGCCATGCCAGCCAGACGAAGAAGGCCTTGCCGACCAGGTTCTGCTCCGGCATGCAGCCCCACCAGCGGCTGTCCGTGCTGTTCATGCGGTTGTCGCCCATCACGATGTAGCAGCCCTTGGGCACTTCCGAGGGCACGGCCGCGTTGGGGATGTCCATCGGCGTCGTATAGGCCGGGGTCAACGCGATCGTGTGGTTCACGCTGCCCAGGTGCTCCGTGTAGAGCTTGGAGCCGTAGGTCATCAGCAGGCGGTCCTCGGGCTCGTTCATGTTGCCCTTGTACGACCCGATCTCGTCGACGCCGATACGCTCGCCGTTGATGTAAAGCTCGCTTCCACGGGTCTCGATACGGTCGCCCGGCAGGCCGATCACGCGCTTGATCCAGTTTTCGCTGGGCACGGGCGCATGCGGGTTCTGGCAGGAGATGTCGCCGCTACGGATGCTGTTGCCCTGCTCGTCCTTGCAGACGTAGCCCGGGAAACGGAAGACCACCACGTCGCCACGGCGGGGCTCGCCGTTTTCGAGCAGCTTGTTGTTGAAGGCCGGCATGCGCAGGCCGTAGGTGAACTTGTTCACCAGGATGAAATCGCCGACGTCCAGGGTGGGCATCATGGAGCCCGACGGGATGCGGAACGGTTCGGCCACGAACGAGCGCAGCAGCAGTACCACGAGGATGACCGGGAACAGGGAGCGGGCCCAGTCGACCGGCCAGGGCTCCGGCTGGTCTTCGCCACGGGCCTCGGCACGGGCGCGGCGGCCCTTCACCAGGAAAAGGCGATCGAACAGCCAGATCAGTCCGAAAAGAACCGTCAGCCCGAGCAGGATCGCCGAGAAATCGAGTGCCGCCATGCCATCTCCGTCAGTCGTATCGAGGGGCCTTGCGGCCCATTCCGGCGCATCCGGCACCGGGGTTCCATAGGTAAAACGTCACCCCAACAGGGCGGCGTTCATTTATCCACCTTGAGCACGGCCAGGAAGGCCTCCTGCGGAATCTCCACGCTACCGACCTGCTTCATGCGCTTCTTGCCTTCTTTCTGCTTTTCCAGAAGCTTCTTCTTACGCGAGACGTCGCCGCCGTAGCACTTGGCCAGGACGTTCTTGCGCAGGGCCTTCACGGTGGAGCGGGCGATCACCGCGGCGCCGATAGCGGCCTGGATCGCCACATCGAACTGCTGGCGGGGAATCAGGTCCTTCATGCGCTCGACCAGCTCGCGACCGCGGCGATCCGCGTGCGAGCGGTGCACGATGAGGCTCAGCGCGTCGACGCGATCGCCGTTGATCAGGATATCCACGCGCACGAACGGACCGGCGTCGAAACGCTCCAGCTGGTAGTCCATGGAGGCGTAGCCGCGCGACACCGACTTCAGGCGATCGAAGAAGTCGAGCACCACTTCAGCCAGCGGCAACTCGTAGGTGACCTGGACCTGGGTGGCGAGGTACTGGATGGAGCGCTGGACGCCGCGCTTCTCCTCGCACAGCTTGATCACGTTGCCCACGAATTCCGCCGGCGTCAGCACATTGGCGACGATGATCGGCTCGCGGATCTCGGCGATGGTCTGCGGCGGCGGGAGCTTGGCCGGGTTGTCCAGTTCCATCACGCTGCCGTCGGTCTTGGCGACTTCGTAGACGACCGTGGGCGCGGTGGTGATGAGATCGAGGTCGTACTCGCGCTCGAGGCGCTCCTGCACGATCTCCATGTGCAGCATGCCCAGGAAGCCGCAGCGGAAGCCGAAGCCCATGGCTTCGGAGCTTTCCGGCTCGAAGAACATGGCTGCGTCGTTGAGGCGGAGTTTGTCCAGGGCCTCGCGCAACGCGGGGTAGTCGTCGGCCGAGACAGGGAACAGGCCGGCGAACACGCGCGGCTGCATGGTCTGGAAGCCCGGCAGCGGCTCCTCGGCCGGCTTGCCGGCCAGGGTGAGCGTATCGCCCACGGGCGCGCCGTGGACGTCCTTGATGGACGCGTTGATCCAGCCCACCTCGCCCGCCGAAAGCTTTTCGAGCTTCTTGCGCTTGGGCGTGAACACGCCGACGTCGTCGACCAGGTGGGTGCGACCGGTCGACATGACCAGGATCTTGTCGCCCGGCTTGATCTCGCCCTGCATGACTCGCACCAGCGAGACGACGCCCAGGTAGTTGTCGAACCAGGAGTCGATGATCAGCGCCTGGAGCTTGTCCGTGTCGCGCGGCTTCGGCGCCGGGATGCGATGGATGATCGCTTCAAGCACCTCGATCACGTTCTGACCGGTCTTGGCGCTGACGGGGATGGCGTCGGAAGCATCCAGGCCGATCACGGCCTCGATTTCGGCCTTGGCCTTGTCGATGTCGGCGGTGGGCAGGTCGATCTTGTTGAGGACCGGGATGACTTCCAGGCCCTGCTCGATCGCCGTGTAGCAGTTGGCCACCGACTGGGCCTCGACACCTTGCGCGGCGTCGACCACCAGCAGCGCGCCCTCGCAGGCGGACAGCGAGCGACTCACCTCGTAGGAGAAGTCGACATGCCCGGGGGTATCGATGAAATTGAGCTGGTAGGTCTTGCCGTCACGCGCCTTGTACGGCAGCGAGACCGACTGGGCCTTGATCGTGATGCCACGCTCGCGCTCGATCGGGTTGTTGTCGAGGACCTGCGCTTCCATTTCGCGCTCGGAGAGGCCTCCGCACAGCTGGATGATGCGGTCGGCCAGGGTCGACTTACCGTGGTCGATGTGGGCAATGATGGAGAAGTTGCGGATGAGTTCCATGGAGCGCCGTGGTCACGTTCACCATCGCTCGCGGCGCGAACGACGCGCACCAGCCCTCATGACCAGTGCGAATCCAGCATTATCGCATGGAAGGCCACCCGCCGCCGACCGGCGGGTGGCCCGGCGTGCCGTCAGCGGTCGCTGGGCACGGTGATACCGATGAAGCTGGTCGAATCGCCGCGGCGGACCAGCAGCATGGCGGTGTCGCCCGGCTTGATGCCCTTGCTGGCTTCGCGGAAGGCGGCGGCGCTGCCGACCCGCTTCTGGTTGACCATCAGGATGATGTCGCCGGACTGAAGGCCGACACTGGCGGCCGCACGGCCGGAAATCCGGCTGACCACCACGCCCTCGCCCGCCTTGAGGCCCAATTCGGAACGCGTGGCAGCGTCGATGTCCTGCACGGCCAGCCCCAGCGCCGACGCCGACCCGGCCGCCGCGGCGCCATCGTCTCCACCGCTGGCAGCCGCCAGGGCGTTCTTGTCACGGGGCAGTTCGCCGACCTTGACCTCCACGGTCTGCTTCTTGCCGTCGCGGAGCAGATCCACCTTGGCCGTGCTGCCTGGCTTGGTGATGCCCACCAGCGGCGGCAGGTCTTCGGACGAGGTGATCGGGGTGCCATTGAAGGCAAGGATCACGTCGCCTTGCTTCAGGCCGGCCTTGTCGGCGCCGCTACCCGGGGAGACCTGGGCTACGAGGGCGCCATTGGCATCGGGCAGGTCGAGGTTCTTCACGAACTGGTCCACGGGCTGGACCGTCACGCCCAGCATGCCGCGCGAGACGTAGCCCTTCTCCTTGATCTGCTGGACCACGTTCATGGCCACGTCGATCGGGATGGAGAACGACAGGCCCTGGTAGCCGCCCGAGGTCGAGTAGATCTGCGAATTCACGCCGATCACCTGGCCCTGCAGGTTGAACAGGGGGCCACCCGAGTTGCCGCGATTGATCGGTACGTCGGTCTGGATGAATGAGGTGTAGGGCTGGTCGCGGCTGCCCAGGTTGCGACCGACGGCACTGATGATGCCGTGGGTGACCGTGGCGTCCAGGCCGAACGGCGAACCGATCGCAAGCGCCCACTGGCCGCGCTTCACGCTACGCGAATCGCCGATGGCCACCGTAGGCAGCGCGCTGGCGTCCACCTTGAGCAAGGCGATGTCGTACTGCGGATCCTTGCCGACCACCTTCGCCGTGAAGGTGCGGCGATCCTGGAGGCGGACCTTCACCTCGTCGGCACTATCTACCACGTGGTCGTTGGTCAGGATGTAGCCGTCGGCGGAAATGATGAAGCCCGAACCCAGCGAGGTCTGCTCACGCGGCTCGGCCGGCATGCCCGGCATGCCGAAGAAGCGTCGAAGCATGTCGCTCCGATCGTCGGGATCGACGTAGGGCGAGCCACCGCCCTTGCCCTTGGCGAACGCCTTCTGGCCGCCGCCCGACTTCGCCTCGACATGGACGACTGCCGGCGCGTACTTGTCGACGATTCCCGTGAAATCCGGCAGGGATTGCGCCTGTGCGCCAACCGATGCGATGACGAGGGCGCCACCGAGTAGCGCGCGTGCATGCCAGAAAGCCATCTGTTACTCCTTTTTTTTCACAGCCACAGCCAGTCGTGCGACGCCTGCCGCACGGTTCGAGATGAATGAGGGGAACGACGCGCGCCGAAGGACGATCGGCGCGCGCGGGAACGTCGCAGCCTTAGTGGGTCTGCGACGCCGTGACCGGGGCCACGTAGCGGCTGCCGTCCGGACGGACCAGCAGCATGTAGCCGTTGTCTTGCGCCTGGGCGGCGCGAGTACGGTGGATCTGGTAAGGCGTGGAACGCGGGAGGTAGACGGCACCGCCATCGCCACCCGGGCCTTCATAGGCGGCCTTCTGGGTGAACTGCGAAGCCATGTTGCCGCCGCTGAGCCACTGCGGCGCCACGGGCGCGGATGCCGGCTCCGGCACGGAGGCTTCGGCGACCTGGCTGCCACTGGTGATGGCCGCGCCCTGCGCGACCTGGGCTTCGCCACCCACGGACCGGCTGTTGCCGGCGGGCTGCGAGAGCATGAGCGCGGCGACAGCGACGCTGGTGGCAATGGCGCCACCCGCCGACCAGTGCAGCCAGCGACGACGCGGTGCGGCTCCTGGAGCGACGATAGCGGACTCGGCGTCGATGGCGGCCATGACGCGGCTGGCAAAATCGCCGGAGACCGAGGGCACGCCTTGCCGGCGCAGGCCGTCGCGTGCCACGTGGTACCGCGACCAGCTATCGGCCAGGCCTTGATCGGCCTCCAGGCGACGCAGAAGGAAGCGGATTTCCTCCCGTGACAGCTCACCGTCCATACCGGCGGAGAGGAATTCCCGATTGGCTTCGCTCATGGGTTCTTGTCCTCGCGGTCGGAAAGCAGCGGCCGCAGTTTGTCGTCGATGGCTTCACGAGCCCTGAAAATACGCGAACGGACGGTGCCGATGGGGCAGTCCATGATGGCGGCGATTTCCTCGTAACTCTTGCCGTCCACCTCGCGCAGGGTAATCGCGACCCGAAGCTCCTCGGGCAGGGCTTGGACAGTGGAAAACACCGTTTGTTCCACCTGCTCACGCATCAGTTCACGTTCGGGGGTGGCGCTTTCGTGCATCCGGCTGGCGCCGGGCACGTAAACGGCATCTTCCGCGTCGATGTCGCCCGTGGGCGGGCGGCGACCCATGGCCACCAGGTGGTTCTTGGCCGTGTTGACGGCGATCTTGTACAGCCAGGTGTAGAAGGCACTCTCGCCCCGGAAGGAGCCCAGCGCACGCCATGCGCGCACGAAGGCCTCCTGGGCGATGTCTTCGCACTCGGTCCAGTCGTGCACGTAGCGCGAGATCAGCGCGACCACCTTGTGCTGGTACTTGCGGACAAGCAGATCGAACGCGCGCCGGTCACCCTGCTGCACGCGTTCGACAAGTGCCTGATCCAGTTCGTTTTCGCCCATCCGGGCCGTCTCCTTAACTCTTTCGGGGCCAGTCGCGGGCGCAAATGAGACAAATGCGGCCCACGCAAGTTCACTGGCACGACGCATCCTGGAGAAAATATGCGGTTAGGCGGTGCCAGCTCAAGCCGGTACCGTCGCCGCCCCCTCCCCGACCAGTCGCTCGCGCTCCGCCAGGAGCTTGTCGAAGGTCACCACGGGCAGCGGACGGCAGAACAGATAACCCTGGAGTTCGTCGCAGCCTTGGGCGCGCAGGAACTGGAGATGCTCCTCCACCTCCACACCTTCGGCCACGACGCCACGCTTGAGGCGATGGGCCATTTCGATGGTCGAGCGCACGATCGCCTCGTCGTCAGGATCGACTCCGATGTTTCTCACAAAGCTCTGGTCGATCTTGATGCGGTCGGCCGGCAGGCGACGCAGGTAGTCCAAAGAGGCCGCTCCCGTGCCGAAATCGTCGATGGCGATGCGGCATCCCAGCGCATGGAGGGCTTCCAGGGTGTCGACCAGATGGGGCACAGTCTTCACGCTGATGCTTTCGGTCACCTCGAGCTCGAGTCGGGCGGCATCGAGCCCGGTCTCCTTCAGCACGGTAGCAACCGTGACGGCGAGATTGGGCTGCATGAGCTGCACGGCCGACAGGTTCACGCCCAGACGCAGGCCCAGGCCGTAGCGGTCTTCCCAGAGCTTCGCCTGCTCGCAGGCCGTGCGTAGCACCCACTCGCCGATCGGCACGATCAGGCCGGTGGTTTCGGCCAGCGGAATGAAGAACGCGGGGCTGATCATCCCCAGCTCGGGATGCTCCCAGCGCACCAGCGCCTCCATGCCGACGATGTCCTCGGTGACGGCGGCAACTTGGGGCTGGTAGAAGACGCGCAGCTCGCCATTGCGTACCGCGTGGCGCAATCGGGCCTTCAGTTCGATCTGCTGCTGTTGCGAAGCATCGAGGTTGGCGGCGTACACCTGGTAGTTGTTACGCCCCAGGCTCTTCGCCCCATACATCGCCTCGTCCGCATGATGCAGCAGCAGCTCGCCTTCCACCGCATCGTCCGGGAAGAAGGCGATGCCCACGGAAACGGTGGCCTGCAATTCGGAACCATCGCCGAGATCGAGGGGCACTTCCATCGCCTGCACCACCTTTTCGGCGATGCGCTGAACGTCGTCGCGCTTGACGATATGGCGCAGGATCATCGTGAATTCGTCGCCCGCGTAGCGCGCCACCGTATCGGAGCCGCGCACGCTGGCGCGCAATCGCCGGGCGACCGCCGCGAGCACCTGGTCGCCCACGGCGTGACCGAGGGTGTCGTTGATGCCCTTGAAGCGATCCAGGTCGACCATCAACGCGGCGAAGCACTCGCCCGTGCGCTGGGCTTCGCGAATCGTGGTGTCCAGGCGATCGTTGAACAGCAACCGGTTGGGCAAGCCCGTCAGCGGATCGATCAGTCCGCGCGCCCGCCCCTGCTCACGACTTC
This sequence comes from Luteibacter sp., assembly GCF_009912395.1. GTDB lineage: Bacteria > Pseudomonadota > Gammaproteobacteria > Xanthomonadales > Rhodanobacteraceae > Luteibacter. The sequence continues at coordinate 46,896 of NZ_WNDO01000016.1, forward strand.
GACGCAATTCCAGCGAAGCGGCAAACCGGGCTCCCACGGCGCGCAAGGCGGTTTCCAGCATGCGTCCCGCGCCACCATGCGCACGACTGCCGGCCAGCATGGCACCGAGTACCGTATGGCGCTCGTCGAGCAAGGGGATGAAGGCAAATGGCTCCAGGCCCAGCGAATCCACCAGCGGATCGGTCCAGGGTGTCACCTGACCCTCGACGAGGCGTGAGATCGCCTCGCCGCCCAGGCAAACCTTGAGCAAGGAAATATCCGCGGCCTCCGCCCACTCCACCTGCTCCATGCCGTTCCACACGCGAGCCACGAGTTCCGGGTCGTGGTCGCTTTCGGGAAACGCGGACCACACGGCAAGCACGTCGAGTCCAAGGGCGTCGGCCACGCGGGCAGCCATCGCCCCCATGCCCTCGTCATCGGCGGGAAACGCGTCCATGGCGGCGAGCAGGTCCAGGGCGCGATCGGCGGTATGCCTCACTCGCAGGTCGCGAAACGCCAGGGCTACGCGATGCCCCTTCGCATCGACCAGATGACGGACATCGACCTCGCCCGGAATGCCGCCACCATCCGGCCGACGCAGCACGCAAGGCTGGCCATCGCCATCCGGCAAGGGCCAGCCGGCCTCGGCGGGCCATTCGAAAAGCTCGCTCAACAACCGCCCCCGGACCGGACCGTCACCCGCACACAGACGATCCATCACAAGGCCACTTTCGAGAATCAGGCCTTGCGGCGTGTTCGCGACCACCCAGGCAGCGCCGGCGTCGAAGGCGAAGCGATAATCGTCGCCTGGCGGCGGTGTCGGCGCAGGCGGTGCCGCGAAAGCCATCGCCGCGCGGATGCGGTGGACGAGTTCGGTGGCGATCGCGCTTTCGCGCAACCAGAACGCGTGACCGTCGGGCGGTGTGGCGACGGCCTCGTCGGCCACCAGGTAGACGACGGGCACGTCCGCATAGCTCGGCGAACCGCGCAGGATGCGCAGTCCCGCAGCCAGGTCGTCGGTGCCATCGGCGGCCACGACGGCCACATGCAACGGCGGCGTGTCGGCCAGCAAGGCGGTGAGCTGCTCGGCGTCGCGCGCGCTCAGCAGAAGCACGTCGCCTTCCGCGTCCAGCGCGTCGAAGACCGCGCGGCGGATCTCGCGGCGCGGCGTAAAGATCAGGACCCCCTGTGAATCGGACATACGACCGCTCAGACCACCCATCGTCCATCGCGCAGCCGGGGCGCTGTCGATCTCGCATGGCGGTCGGCATCCACCATCGCGACTTCATCACCCAGGCCACCCAACTGGGCAGCCGTCGATCCCAAAAGCACGATCTTCCGGACGTGGCCGATACGGGCCTTGGCGAGTTGCCGCAAAAGCGCACTGTCCGTCGCACTGATCGGCCCCGGCGGGACTTCGACCAGGTAGACGCCGAAATGCAGGCTCTGCAGCACGTACCGCAAAGCATCGCCTAACCGGGTACAGCCAGGGACGCGCATCTGGGCGTCGCGAAGGCTGACCAACCCCTCCTGGGGCCGCCACAGGTACACGGCCTGCCCCGTCCGACGGGCGATCAGGCGGAACGACTCAAGCAACTCCGCCGTACTGGCGGCCTTGAGCGCCACCAGCGGCCCCGACGCCGACAGGATGCGGTCGAACAAATCGGTACCGGCTTGGGGATCGACGGACATGACCACGCATTCATGTGAAATATTTGAGAAGTATCGAACCAAACGTCGGGTCGCGCCAGCACCGGACCTCCCGGAAGCGGGGCACCATACGCGGGGGTATCTCGCATTCGTCCGGACGTAACGGTATGGTTGTGCGCTCATTCGCCACCGCACGACCGCCATGTTCGAAGGACTCCGATTCAAGCACTGGAAGACCAGCGAAGGCGACGACGGCATCGTCGTCCTTACCTTCGACCGTGACGGAAGCAGCGCCAACGCGCTGTCCCGCGAGGTGCTCGACGAACTGGGCACCCTCGTCGAACGCCTGGCCATCGAAGGGCCGCGCGGCGTCGTCATCCATTCCGCCAAGCCGTCGGGCTTTGCCGTGGGCGCCGACATCCGCGAGTTCGTGGAATACGCCAAGGCGGGCTCCATCCTCGACAACATCGAGAACGGCCAGCGCGTGTTCGAGGCACTGGCCCGACTACCCTTCCCGACTGTCGCCGCCATCCACGGCGCCTGCATGGGCGGCGGCACCGAACTGGCCCTGGCCTGTCGCCAGCGCATCGCCGCGGACGACGAAAAAACGAAGATCGGCCTGCCCGAAGTGATGCTGGGCATCCATCCCGGCTGGGGTGGCACCGCCCGCCTGCCGCACCTCATCGGTGCGCCGGACGCTCTGCCCGCCATGCTCACGGGCAAGCCGTTCAATGCCCGTCGCGCGAAGGCGGTGGGCCTGGTCGACCGCCTGGCCAACCCCGACGAACTGCTCGCCGAGGCGCGCCTCCTGGTCAAGCGACCACACGTGCGCCCACTCGCCCAGCGCGCGAAGGCCTGGGCCACCAACACGGCGCTTGCCCGCGCGATCCTTGCGCCGATGGTGCGCAAGCAGACCGCCGCGAAGGTCCGCAAGGAGCACTACCCCGCGCCGTTCGCCATGATCGATGTCTGGGCCCGTGGCGGCAGCAGCATCCAGCAGCGCCTGAAGCTCGAGGCGAAGTCCGTGGCCAAGCTCGCCACTACGCCCACGGCACGCAACCTGATTCGCATCTTCTTCCTCCAGGAGCGCCTCAAGGGCCTCGGTGGTGGCGTCGAACACGGCATCAAGCATGTGCACGTCGTGGGCGCCGGCACGATGGGTGGCGACATCGCCGCCTGGTCGGCCTTGAAGGGCTTCGACGTCACCCTGCAGGACCGCGAGCTGCGCTTCATCGAGCCCGCCATCAAGCGAGCCCGCACCCTTTTCGAGAAAAAGTTGAAGGCCAGCAGCAAGGTCGACGCCGCCGTGGCTCGCCTGCGCGCCGATGTCGAAGGCAAGGGCGTAGCCGAGGCCGACCTTGCCATCGAGGCCATCTACGAGAACCCGGAAGCCAAGCACGCGCTCTATGCGGCGATCGAGCCGCAGTTCCAGTCCGACGAGATCCTCGCCAGCAACACCTCGTCCATTCCGTTGGACGAACTGCGTCAGGGCCTCGCCGCGCCGCAGCGCTTCCTCGGCCTGCACTTCTTCAATCCCGTGGCTCAGATGCCACTGGTGGAAGTGGTGCGCCACGACCGTCTCGATGCGGATATCGAGAAGCGCGCACTCGCCTTCTGCAAGGCCATCGGCAAGTTGCCGGTACCGGTCAAGGGCACACCGGGCTTCCTGGTCAACCGCATCCTCATGCCGTACCTGATGGAAGCCCTGCGCCTTTACAACGAAGGCGTACCCGGCCCCGTGCTTGACCGCGAGGCAAAGAAATTCGGCATGCCCATGGGCCCGATCGAACTGGCCGACACCGTGGGCCTCGATGTCTGCGCCTCCGTCGGCAAGGAGCTCGCCCCCTTCCTGGGCTTGGAGATTCCGCAGGGCCTGGAAGAAAAGCTCGCCGCGAACAAGCGCGGCAAGAAGGACGGCGAAGGTCTCTACGTCTGGAAGGAAGGCAAGCCGGAAAAACCGGACGTCGATCCGGATTACGTGCCGCCGTCCGATATCCAGGACCGAATGATCCTGCCCATGGTCAACGAAGCCGTGGCCTGCCTGGCCGAGCATGTAGTGGACGACGCCGACCTGCTCGACGCCGGCGTCATCTTCGGCACGGGCTTCGCCCCGTTCCGCGGCGGCCCGATCCAGTACGTGCGCACCGAGGGCGTCGCCGTGGTCCGCGAGCGCCTCGCGAAGCTGGAGCAGAAGCACGGCCCCCGTTTCGCGAAGAAGGAAGGCTGGGACAATCCGGAACTGACCGTTCCGGCCGCCTGATTCACGACAGCGCCTGCATCAGCAAAAAGCCCCGGTCCTGGACCGGGGCTTTTTGCTGGGCTCCTCGCGACGGATCACCTCGATCCTGTAGGAGCGCGCTTGCGCGCGATGGGGATTATCGCGAGCACCCGTCGCGCGCAAGCGCGCTCCTACAACAGCAAGGCATCGCCGCTAAAGCGGCTCCCACCCCTTCGGTAGCGAGACTGCTACCGAATGGGTGGGAGCGGACCGTGTCCGCGATCCGGCGGCAGCCGGCACGTATCGGTTAATCACCTGCTTTCGTGGATCACCACATCAGGTCGTCGGGCACGCCATCGTCGGACATGCTGGGCGCATTCGGATCGACCAGCAGGGCAATCAACTCAGGCGCGATGACACGCAGTTCGTCGATCACCGCCTTCTGAACGACGAGATAGCGGCCATTCTGCTGCACCACGCCCAACTCACCCGCATTGAGCGCCGTCAGCTGCGTCGCGTCGACGTGCACGCGACGAATCTTGTCGCCATAGGGGAAATGACGAACCTGGTCGGCCTCGGCAAGATTGAGGGCCTTGCCCTTGAGCAGCTCCTCGACCTTGCGCTTCTTCTCCTTGCGCAGGCGTGCCTGCTCTGCCGCTTCGGCTTCGGCCTTGCGTCGCTCGGTGGATTCGGTCTGCGCGCGGATCGCGTAGGCCTTGGCGAGATCGATCTCGCCATCCTTGCGCGGCGGACGCTGCGGGTTGCCCTGCGGCTTGCCGCCACCCTGCCCCGGCTTGCCACCGTGCGGCTTACCGGCATGACGGGGATTCTTGCCCGCATACGGTTGACCACTCGCACCACCCTGCTTCGGCGGCGGCGAGGACTTCCTTTTCTCTTCGCGGATCTCCTTGACGAGGCCGCTCTTCAACAACTGGTCGCGCAGGGACTCTGCCATGATCGGTAAGACTCGTTCGTTGTTCAGTAGTGCGGCGGCGGCGGTTCGGTAGCCGGATCGCTACCCAGGCCGGCGCGCATGTTCACCAGGTCCGAGCGCAGGTCGCGCATGGCCCGTTCCAGTAGATCGAGGCGGCGGGCAATTTCCGCATCCGCCGACGACAGGCCATTGACCGTGTCGTCGATGAAGGCAAGCCGCACCTCGAGTTCCATCATTCGTTCGTCGAGATCAGCCATGCTCACGCCCCAGTAGGCTGCGGCCGCGGCCGATGCCGTAGTAGGCGATACCGGCGTCTTCCACCACGGCCGGATCGTAGAGATTGCGGCCATCGAAGACCACCGGCACGCGGAGCAGCGACTTCACGCGAGCGAAATCCGGGCTGCGGAACGCCTTCCACTCCGTGACGATGACCAGTGCGTCGGCACCTTCCAACGCCTCGTAGGGACGTTCCACCAGCCGTAGGTCGTCGCGCTCGCCGTAGATGCGGCGCGTCTCTTCAGCGGCCTCGGGATCGAAGGCGCGCACCTGGGCGCCTGCCTCCCAGAGCTTCTCGATGAGACGACGGCTGGAGGCTTCGCGCATGTCGTCGGTATTCGGCTTGAACGCCAGGCCCCAGACCGCCACGGTGAGCCCCTTCAGCTGGCCGTCGAAGTGCTTCGACAGCAGCTCGAAAAGGCGCGATTTCTGCGAGTCGTTGACCGCTTCCACCGCGTCGAGCAGCCGTGCCTCGTAGCCGACGTTGTAGGCCGTGCGGGCAAGCGCCTGCACATCCTTCGGAAAGCACGAGCCGCCATAGCCAGCGCCCGGGTAGATGAAGTGGTAGCCGATGCGCGGATCGGCGCCGATGCCCTGGCGCACCAGTTCGACGTCGGCACCCACGCGCTCGGCGATGTTGGCGATTTCATTCATGAAGCTGATCTTGGTCGCCAGCATCGCGTTGGCCGCGTACTTGGTCAGCTCGGCCGAGCGCTCGTCCATCACCACCATGCGATCGTGGTTGCGGTTGAAGGGCGCGTAAAGCTTGCGCAGCACGCCGATGGCCTTCTGGCTGGACGCGCCCACGATGATGCGGTCGGGACGCATGCAGTCTTCCACCGCGTCGCCTTCCTTCAGGAATTCGGGGTTGGATACCACGTCGAACGCCACGTCGGAACCGCGCGCGGCGAGGCGCTCGGCGATGGCGGTGTTCACGCGATCCGCCGTACCCACGGGCACCGTCGACTTGTTGACCACGACGGTATAGCGGTCGATGTGGTCGCCGATGGTGCGGGCCACGGCCAGCACGTACTGGAGGTCGGCGCTGCCATCCTCGTCGGGCGGCGTGCCGACCGCGATGAAGACGATATCGCCATGGGCGATGCCCAGCGCCGCGTCGGTGGTGAAGTCGAGGCGACCCTCACCGTGGTTGCGAACCACCATCGGCTCGAGGCCGGGCTCGTAGATCGGAACCTCGCCCTGCTTCAGGCGCTCGACCTTGCCGGCGTCCACATCCACGCAGACGACGTGATTACCCATCTCGGCAAGACAGGTCCCCGTGACGAGGCCGACATAACCGGTTCCGAAGATCGTGACTTTCATGAAGCTCCCGGGAGACTTCGACGTGCGTGTCGTAACCCGGAATTGTATGCCGCCCGCACGGGCGAGCAAAGAAAAAGGCGCGGATCGCTCCGCGCCTCTTTCAGCATCACGCTGGAACCAGGGCTTACTTGGCGCCCTTGTCCTGGATCTGCGGGCCCTGGCCGGCGGCCGTCGGACCGGTCTTGACCAGCTCCACGTCGAAGATGATCGTCGCGTTCGGCGGGAAGCCGTTTTCCGGCTTGGCGCCGTAGGCGATGTTCGACGGGATGAACAGCTTGTACTTACCGCCGGTCTGCATCAGCTGCAGGCCTTCGCGGAAGCCCGGGATCACGGCGGCCAGCGGAATCTGGGCCGCACCCGGCGGCTGGTGGTCGGCCGAGGAGTCGAACTTCTCGCCATTCACGAAGGTGCCGGTGTAGTTGATGGTGACCGTGTCGTTCGGACCCGGACGCTGGCCGGTACCGGCCTGGACGACCTGGTACTGGAGGCCCGAGGCCGTGACCTTCACGCCGGCAGCCGACTTGTTCTTGGCGAGGAAGTCGTCGCCTTCCTTCTTGTTCTCGGAGGCGACCTTGTTGTACTCGGCCTCGGCCTTCTTCTTGAGGTCGGCGACGAAGGCGTCGCGGGTCGCCTTGGCTTCGGCTTCCGTCATGGTCGGCTTCTGACCGGACAGGGCGGCCTGCAGGGCCTTGGCGACGGTGGCCGGGTCGACTTCCTTGGCCACGAGCGGCGGCAGCGAGCTGGCGAGATCCCAACCCACGACGTAGCTGGCCTTCTGCTTATCGACCGCGCCCGAAGCGGCAGCCGGCTTGGCGGCCTGGGCGGATGCGCCCGCAGCCGTACCCAGCGCAACCGCCAGGGCGACGGCCGTCATCGTAGGACGCAAAAAGTGCTTCATTCGGTACTCCCTCTCTTTGAAAGATTCGGCGACGCCGCCGGTACACCTCCTTGTGGAGGCGGAAACGCCATTGTGCTGTGGTTCGCGTGTCGCTTGCAATGACGGGCCAGAGACAGGCTTCCACACGAAAAGTTCAGAAAGCTTTCCATCATGTGACGGATGCCTCACTCGTCATGGCCGTGCCCCGGCTTCTCGAGGGTATCGCGCAGCGCCGCCTGCAGCCGGGCATGCACCTGGACCAGTACTCGCCACAGCAGCCAGGTCAGCAGAATTCCTATGAGAATCAGCACGAACGCAACTTCTCGCGGAGGCAGGATCGTGGACGCCAACGCCGCCACGAGCAGGCCAAGGATGAGCATCGCGACCACGGGGATGATCCGACCCAGCACGGCCCGTATCTTGTACGTGCGATCGCCGAAGCGATCGGGGATGCTCAGTTCCGCCAGCAGCATGCCCAGCGCCCCCGCCTTGCGATAGGCCGCCACCACCATCGGCAGCGACAGCAGGGCCGCGACGGACCACGCCAGGCTCCGGTGCACCGCGGATTCGTCGCTCAGCACCTCCAGGTGCAGGAAGCCGCGGCGATAAGCGAAGGCCACGATGATGAACACCGCGATCACCAGCACCATGTTGATGACCACGTGCCAGACGAGCCGGCGGATCATCTTCATCACCATGGCGCCCTGCCCTTGCAGGCCGAGGTTGCCCATCCAGTCCGTGTAGGCGGAAAACACGCCTGTGACGCGGCTGGGAAGGACGCGGCCCAGGGTATTGGCGAGCGGGTCGGATGCCCGGATGAGATAGGGCGTAAGGAAGGTGGTGATCGCCGACACGGCGACCGCGACGGGATACAGGAAGTTGCTGGTGACCTTCAGGGTGAGGCCCAGCGAGGCGATCACGAAGGAGAATTCGCCGATCTGGGCCAGGCCCATGCCCACCCGCAGCGACGTACGGCCATCGTTGCCGGCGACGAAACTGCCGAAACTGTATGTAATGACCTTGCCCACCACCACGGCGATGGTGACGATCGTGATCGGCCAGGCGTAGTCCATGAGCAGGGCCGGATCGATCAGCATGCCGATGGCGACGAAGAAGATGGCACTGAACATGTCGCGCACGGGCATGATGATCCGCTCGATGCGGGCCACGCTCTCCGACTCCGCCACGATGGCGCCGATCATGAACGCGCCCAGCGCCACGCTGTAGCCCAGCTCGGTCACCAGCAGGCAGAAGCCGAAGCAGATGCCCAGCACGGCCACCAGCAGGACGTCGTTGCGACTGACCTTCGCGATGTAGTCCACCACGCGCGGCACGAGCAACAGGCCGACGACCAGCGACACCGCCATGAACAGGCCCAGTCGACCGACGGCCGCGAAGGCCTGCCCCGCCTCCACGCCGCCGGTGCTGGCGATACCGGTAAGCAGGGCCATCAGGACGATGGCCAGCAGGTCCTCGACGATCAGGATGCCGAACATCAGCTGGACGAAGCGTTCGCGCTTGAGGCCGAGGTCCTCCAGCGCCTTCATGATGATCGTGGTGGACGAAATGGACAGCATCGCGCCAAGGAACAGCGAATCCATCGCCGTCCAGCCGAAGAACCGGCCGATCTCGTAGCCGATCCAGACCATAAGCACGATCTCGGCGAACGCGGCGACCAGGGCCGCCCCACCCACGGCGCGCAGTTTCTTCAGGCTGAATTCGAGGCCCAGCGCGAACAGCAGGAGGATCATGCCCAGCTCGGAGAGCGTGCGGATCGTCTCCTCGTCGTGGATGAAGATCACCGGGAGGGTGTGCGGGCCGATGAGGAGGCCCGCGATGATGTAGCCCAGCACGACCGGCTGGCGGAGGCGCTGGAACAGCACCGTGGTGAGTCCGGCCACGAGCATCACCGTGGCGAGGTCCTGGATGAATACGATGCCGTGCATGCCTGTCCCTGTAGGTATGGACGGACAGGTTAACCCGCGCGGTGTGACGAGAGCACGGAATGCCCCCACGAAAGGCGTAAAATGATGCGATCGCGCAAGTGCATGCCCACGTTAACGTTTCCCCAAAATGGGGAAAAAATTTAAAAAAATCTGTAACGAATGCTTGACGGAATGGCGGTCGGTCCGTATTCTTTGCGGCTTCCAGCAGGGGGCCATAGCTCAGCTGGGAGAGCGCCTGCATGGCATGCAGGAGGTCGCCGGTTCGATCCCGGCTGGCTCCACCAACTTCTAGTACGTCCCCATCGTCTAGAGGCCTAGGACATCACCCTTTCACGGTGGCGACCGGGGTTCGAATCCCCGTGGGGACGCCACTTCCCTGGTTCGCCAGAGAAGATGATGTACGGAAGTTGGTATGTTGTTTGTTGTTGTAAGGTTTGAAAAGTAATTCGGAGCGGTAGTTCAGTCGGTTAGAATGCTGGCCTGTCACGCCGGAGGTCGCGGGTTCGAGTCCCGTCCGCTCCGCCATTACTTTCATGAAAAAGATTCCGCCCGCGGGGCGGATTTTTTTTCGGTACGGGGCCATAGCTCAGCTGGGAGAGCGCCTGCATGGCATGCAGGAGGTCGGCGGTTCGATCCCGCCTGGCTCCACCAACTTCTAGTACGTCCCCATCGTCTAGAGGCCTAGGACATCACCCTTTCACGGTGGCGACCGGGGTTCGAATCCCCGTGGGGACGCCACTTTCCTGGTTCGCCAGGGAATGTCGGGTACAGAAGTTGGTGGGTTGCTGTAAGGTTTGCAAAGCAGTTCGGAGCGGTAGTTCAGTCGGTTAGAATGCTGGCCTGTCACGCCGGAGGTCGCGGGTTCGAGTCCCGTCCGCTCCGCCATTGCTTTCATGAGAATCCGCCCCTTGAGGCGGATTTTTTTTGCCTCTTGCGCGCTATCCGCCGGTTGGGGCAAGCACCCCATCGCGCGCAAGCGCGCTCCTACAGTGCTGGGGTGTCGCCTATGCGTTCCAGGGTCCCGATGGAGTGGCCCTGCTCTGCCAGGTATTCCAGCCAGCGGCTGAGGAAGCCATTCATGCGCAGGCGGTGTTGGAAGACCGTATGAGCGGGCGGAAACGGGCCGAGCACCTGCCAGAGCTTGCGGCCCGGATGGCAGTGCATGGCCTCCGCCACATGGGCGTCGGTGTACATGCGCAGCTGCGCGGACGGGGACGGCTGCCCCGTGGCCTCGTCGACGAAATCGTAGGTGAGTTCCAGCTCGAGCGTGTAGGGGTGCTTCTCCTGCAGGTCGAGCCGCACCTTGAGGCCATCGTCCACGTCGGACAGGTAACGCCCGGGCGCAAGCCGCTGTGGCGCGAACAGGCGCGCCAGGCGGTGGTAGTTCTCCGAGTAGAGCCCCATCAGGAACTCGAAACGTCCCGGGAGAAGCGCGGGTGGGCGGTCGATCACGGCGGTCATGTGCTGCGTCGGTCTCCTAGTACATATGCCTTTCGATGCCGAGGTACTCGAATATCTTGCTCGAGATTTCCTCGATCGAGGTGTGCGTCGTGTTGAGGACCGGGATGTTCTCCCGGCGCATCAGGCGGTCGGCCTGCTCCAGCTCCCAGCGGCACTGCTTGAGGGTGGCGTAACGGCTTCCGGGGCGGCGCTGCTCGCGGATCTGGGCCAGGCGCTCCGGGTCGATCGTGAGGCCGAACAGACGGCTTCGGTACGGACGAAGGCGAGCCGGCAGATCGAGCTTGTCGAGGTCGTCGTCCGTGAGCGGGTAATTGGCGGCGCACACGCCGTAATGCAAGGCCATGTAGAGGCAGGTCGGGGTCTTGCCCGAGCGGGACACTCCCACCAGCACCACGTCGGACTGGTTGTAGTCCACGTCCAGGCCGTCGTCGTGGGCCAGGGCGTAGTTGGTAGCCTCGATACGCGCCTCGTAGCGCTCGAAATCCACCAGGCCATGGGAGCGGTTCACGGCGCCCGACTGCTTGGTCCCAAGCTCGTTCTCCAGGGGCTCGATGAAGGGGGCGAACACGTCGAGCATCAGCGCCCCGCTACCCGCCACGATGTCGCACAGGGCTCGCGAGGTCATGGTATTGACCACGATCGGCCGCTGGCCATCCTGGGCATATTTGGTCTTGATGCGCAGCGAGGCCGCCTCGGCCTTGGCCGGGTTGTCGATAAAAGGCAGGCGATGGGTATCGAACTGCACCCCGTCGAACTGGGCCAGCATGCTGTTGCCGATCGTCTCGGCCGTGATGCCGGTCGAGTCGGAAATGAAGAACACGGTACGCCGCATCGAACGGTTTCCTTGAGGGAGTTCCATGACTCCCACCTTAAGACCAATACACCGATATCACCATCCACCCCCCAAAATGTCGGGAAGTTTGTGCAACGCCGCTTGTGCGAAGGGTAATACCACTACGACAATGCGCTGATTTTTCCAGCGCGGCCCGCCGCCCAACCGATGTGAGGATCTTCCTTTGAGCGACCTGGTACTTTGGCTCGACGCGCTACGCATGACCGACCTTGGCAAGGTGGGCGGCAAGAACGCCTCCCTTGGCGAAATGATCGGCAACCTGGCGAAGCTGGGCGTGTCCGTTCCGGGTGGCTTCGCCACCACGGCCGACGCCTTCCAGACCTACCTCGAAAAGAGCGGCCTCGCGAAGCGCATCGCCGAGCGACTGGCCACGCTGGACGTGGACAATGTGGACGAACTGACCCGCGGCGGCAAGGAAATCCGCGGCTGGATCGTCGACACCGCCCTGCCCTCCGATCTCGAGCAGGCCATCCGTGACGCCTACATCAAGCTCTGCAAGGACGCAGGCGCCACCGATATCGCCGTCGCCGTTCGCTCATCCGCTACCGCCGAGGACCTCCCGGACGCCTCGTTCGCCGGCCAGCAAGAAACCTTCCTCAACGTCGTCGGCATCGACGACGTGCTGCACAAGGTGAAGGAAGTCTTCGCCTCGCTCTATAACGACCGTGCCATCGCCTATCGCGTGCACCAGGGCTTCAAGCACGAGGACGTCTTCCTGTCCGCCGGCGTGCAGCTCATGGTCCGCTCGGACGTCGGCGCCTCCGGCGTACTGTTCACCCTGGACACCGAATCCGGCTTCCGCGACGTCGTCTTCGTCACCGGCTCCTACGGTCTGGGCGAGATGGTCGTCCAGGGCGCCGTGAATCCGGACGAGTTCTATGTCTTCAAGCCCACGCTGAAGGAAGGCAAGCCCGCCGTCCTGCGTCGCAGCCTCGGCGCCAAGCAGCAACGCATGGTCTACTCCGACCAGCCGGGCGAGCGCGTCCGTATCGAGGAGACCCCGATCGACGACCGCCACCGCTTCTGCATCAACGACGCGGACGTCGAGGAGCTGTCCCGCCAGGCGCTCGTCATCGAAAAGCACTACGGCCGCCCGATGGACGTCGAGTGGGCGAAGGACGGCAACACCGGCAAGCTCTACATCGTGCAGGCCCGCCCGGAAACGGTGAAGTCGCGCGCGCACGCCACCACGCTCGAGCGCTTCCAGCTCAACGAAAGGGGCAAGGTGCTGACCGAAGGCCGCGCCATCGGCCAGAAGATCGGCGCCGGCCGTGCCCGCGTGATCCGCTCGCTGGCCGACATGAACAAGGTACAGCCCGGCGACATACTCGTGGCCGACATGACCGACCCCGACTGGGAGCCGGTGATGAAGCGCGCCGCCGCCATCGTCACCAACCGTGGCGGTCGCACCTGCCACGCGGCGATCATCGCGCGTGAGCTGGGCGTGCCGGCCGTGGTCGGCTGCGGCAACGCACTGGACACCATTCCCGACGGCGCGGAAGTCACCGTGTCGTGCGCCGAAGGCGACACCGGCACGATCTACGAAGGCACACTGAAGTTCGACCGCATTACCGCCGATCTCGGCGCGATGCCGGAAGCCCCGCTCAAGATCATGATGAACGTGGCCAACCCGGAACGCGCCTTCGACTTCGGCATGCTGCCGAACGCCGGCATCGGCCTCGCCCGCCTGGAAATGATCATCGCCAGCCACATCGGCGTGCATCCGAAAGCCCTGCTCGAATACGGCAAGCAGGACGCCGAGACCAAAGCACGCATCGACGCCCGCATCGCCGGCTACAAGGATCCGATCTCGTTCTATGTGGACCGCCTGGGCGAAGGCATCGCCACCATCGCCGCCTCGGTGTACCCGAAGCCGGTCATCGTGCGCCTGTCCGACTTTAAGTCCAATGAGTACGCCGGCCTGCTCGGCGGTTCGCGCTACGAGCCGCACGAAGAAAACCCGATGATCGGCTACCGCGGCGCCAGCCGTTACGTGTCGCCGGACTTCGCCGAGTCGTTCGCGCTGGAGTGCAAGGCGGTCAAACACGTGCGCGAGACCATGGGTCTTGGCAACGTGTGGGTCATGATCCCGTTCGTGCGCACGCTGGACGAAGGCCGCAAGGTGATCGAGGTCCTGCGCAAGAACGGCCTCGTGCAGGGCGAGAACGACCTGAAGGTCATCATGATGTGCGAAGTGCCCTCGAACGCCCTGCTGGCGGACGAGTTCCTCGACATCTTCGATGGCTTCTCGATCGGCTCGAACGACCTCACCCAGCTCACCCTGGGCCTCGACCGCGACTCCAGCATCGTCGCCAACCTGTTCGACGAGCGCGATCCGGCGGTGAAGAAGCTGCTCGCCCTCGCCATCAAGACGGCCCGCGAGAAGGGCAAGTACGTCGGCATCTGTGGCCAGGGCCCGTCCGATCATCCGGACCTTGCCGAATGGCTGATGGAACAGGGCATCGAGTCGGTGTCGCTGAATCCGGATACCGTGGTCGATACCTGGTTGCGCCTGGCGAAGAAGAAGGCGGGCTGATCGGTGCGTGCGATGGGGGCGTTTCGACACCCCCATCGCGCGCAAGCGCGCTCCTACAGGTGGACTGCCACGCCTGCGTGGCGGTAGCGCTCCAACATGGACGCATCCGTATCCGATGCCACCACCAGGTGCGTCAGTGCCGTGATCGGCGCCGTATGATGCGTCGCCGACGCCACCAGCTTGTCGGGCGTGGCGATCACCACCGTCTCGCCGCTGGCTTCGATCATCGCCTGCTTGAGTACCGTCTCTTCCTCGTCGAACGTCCATAGTCCGCTGACCGGATCGAGCGCGCAGACGCCCGGAAAACACAGGTCCGCGCGGATGTCCTGTGCCTGGCGAATCGTACGCGAGCCGATGGCGCCGCCGATGCGCGGATCGAGCCTGCCGCCAAGCAGGATCACCTCGAACCCGGGCCGTCCGAGCACGGCGGTCGCTACGTCCGGCGCGTTGGTCACGACCGTCAGCGAACGATGGTCGGGCAAGGCCTTGGCCAGCGCGGTGTTCGTCGAGCCCGCGTCGATGAAGATGATCTGCTTCTCCCCGACCAGCGATGCCGCTACGCGCCCGAGCACCCGCTTCAGTTCGGCGCGCTCGTGATGCCGCTCGCCGAGAGGCGCTACCGGAGTCTGGGCCAGCAAAGCCCCGCCATAGACGCGCCGGCACAAGCCCTGCGCGGCGAGATCGCGCAGATCACGCCGGATGGAGTCTTCCGACACCTTGAACTCCAGCGCGAGATCCGTGGCGACGACCTTGCCGTCACGATGCAGGCGCTCGAGGATCAGGCCCTGCCGCTCACGCGGCAGCGTGGCATCGGTGACGCTCATGCGTGCAGGAAACCCAGTTCGACCAGTTCCTTCCGCAACTGCGCGGGCGAATGGAAATGGATGCCATGGATGCCCAGGGCCTCGGCGGCGTCGACGTTGACCTTGTTGTCGTCGATGAACACCGCCCTTTTCGGATCGATGTCGTAGCGCTCAAGCAAGGTCTCGTAGAGCTTCGGATCCGGCTTGATCATCTTCTCGTCACCGGAAACCACGATGCCGTCGAACCAGTCGAAGAATTCGTAGCGATCGCGCGCGTACGGGAAGGTCTCGTGCGACCAGTTGGTCAGCCCATAAAGCGGATGCCCTGCGTTTTTCAGGTCGTGCAGGATGGTGATGCTGTCGTCGATGGGCCCCTTGAGGGTTTCGGGCCAGCGTTCGTGGTACGCGGCGATCAGGTCGGCATGCTGGGGGTGCTGCGACGTAAGCAGACCCACTGCCTCGGCCCACGGACGCCCCTTGTCCTGCTGGAGGTTCCACTCGGTGGTGGTGACTTCGGACAGGAAGCGCTCCATGCCCTCCTCGTCGTCACCGAAGAGCTTTCGATAAAGATGGCGCGGATTCCAGTCGACGAGCACGCCGCCGAAATCGAAGATGACCACATCGCGTTTGGAATGCATGGAAGGAACTCCGGATCAGCGGCGCGCGATCGACGCGCAAAGGGATACGACGACAAGCAATACGGCCACGCCGAACAAGGCGATGGGCAGGCTGCTCACATGGGCGACGAAACCGATGGCGGCCGGACCGGCGAGCATACCCGCGTAGCCCAGCGAGGTGACGGTGGCGATCGCGATGCCCGGCGAGGTGCCCTTCTGGCGGCCCGCCGCGCTGAACAGCACCGGCACGATGTTCGACGCACCCAGGCCGACGAGGACGAAACCGACAAGCGCCGCGGCGCCCCAGGGCACCGTCGTCACGATGACGAAGCCCGCGGCGGCCAACGCACTGCCCAGGCGAACGATGGTCACGGGACCCAGCGCCGACGTGATGCGGTCGCCCAGCAACCGGCCCAGCGCCATCGCCACCGAGAACGCGGCATAGCCCAGGCCCGCCGTCGAGGCATCGAAACCGCGTGAGAAACGCAGGAAGACCGCGCTCCAGTCCAGCATCGAACCCTCGGCCAGGAAGGTCACCAGGCAGAGGAAACCCAGCAGGAAAACCGCGCCGCCCGGCATGCGGAAGCCTTCGTGGCGCACTGCCTCGTCGTCCTCGTGGCGCACGATGAAATGCCGCCATTGGGTCAGCACGATCAGCAACAGCAACGCGGACACGGCCAGGGCGCTACCCGTGAGCGGCGCACCCGCCTTCAACAGCGCGGCCATGCCCGCCGAGCCGGCGAGGCCGCCGACACTGAACAGGCCGTGGAAGCCCGACATCATGGGCTTGCCCTGCACCTTCTCGACATCGACGGCATGCGCGTTCATCGCGACATCGACCAGGCCTAGCGATGCGCCAAAGAACAGCAGCGCGGCACCCAGCCACCACACATCCGGCGCGAGCGTGAGCAAGGGCAACGCGATGCAGAGCAGGAGTCCGCTGACGCCGATCACGTCGCGATTGCCGAAGCGATGGGTCAAGAACCCTGCGAGGGGCATGGCGACGGTGGCACCGCAACCCATGCAGAGCAGCACCAGGCCGAGGACACCGTCATCGAGACCGAGCCGGGCTTTCGCGTAGGGAACCATCGGGGCCCAGCTGGCCATGCCGATGCCGGACAGCAGGAAGATAAGGCGGGTGGCACGTACGGGATTCATGCGGGGAAAGGCATCACAGCGGCAAAGAATACGCATCAATGTATGCAATCGTGCATAAACGTGCAATACCGGGTGCGATCTTTTTCAACGGATGGCCTATTGCATCCCCGTACGCGGCTGTGTACAAATGTACGCATGCCGACACCAAACCTCACCGAGCGCCAGCAGCGCACCCTCGCCTTCCTGCATGAGTACATGCAGGCCCAGGGTCTGCCGCCCACCCTGCGCGAGATCGCCGATGCCCTGGGCTTTCCCAGCCACAGCTCGGCGCAGGCCTGTGTGGAGTCGCTCGTCCGCAAGGGCGTGCTCGAGCGCTCGCCCCAGCATCGCGGCCTCCGCCTGCCCGCCGGCAACGCGGCGGCCATGCGCGCGGCGCTGGGCAACGAACTCCCCTTGATCGGTCGCGTCGCCGCCGGCTCGCCCATCCTCGCCGAGGAAAACATCGAGTCGCAGGTGGACATCGACCCCGCCCTCTTCCGCCCGCGCGCCGATTACCTCCTGCGCGTCGTGGGCCTGAGCATGCGCGACATCGGCATCCTCGACGGCGACCTTCTCGCCGTGCATCGCACGAACAGCGCCAACGATGGCCAGATCGTCGTCGCCCGCGTCGATGACGAAGTGACCGTCAAGCGTTTCCGTCGCGAGCGCGACCGCGTGCTGCTGCTCCCTGAAAATCCCGACTTCGAGCCCATCGAGGTCGATCCACGCCGTCACGCGTTCGCCATCGAAGGGCGTTACGTCGGCATCCTCCGCAGGACCTGATCCCATGAACGCCTTCGCCACTTCGTCGCCCACCCGGGTGCTCGACCATCCCGGCCTCTGGAATCACCCCGTCGAACGCCAGGGCCGCGTACGCGCCCTGTCCACCGGATGGCCGTCGCTCGACACCAAGCTTCCCGGCGGAGGCTGGCCGCAAGGCGCCCTGAGCGAAATCCTTTTTGAGCATGGCGGCCTCGGCGAACTCGACCTCGTGATGCCGGCCCTCGCGTCGCTGACGCAAGACCATCGCCGCGTCATCTTTGTCGCGCCGCCCGATATCTCCTACAGCGCAGCCCTGGCCGCGGCAGGCGTCGATACGCGCTTCCTGCACGAGATCCATGCCGGCAGCACGGAAGCGGCCTGGACCATGGAGCAATGCCTTCGTTCCGGCTGCTGTGGCGCCGTCATCGGCTGGTTGCCCGACGCCGATTACCGTAGCCTCCGCCGCGTGCAGCTGGCCGCCGAAAGCGGCGACGCCTGTGCCATCGTGTTCCGCCCCGCGGCACATGCCCCCTTCAATAGTCCGGCCTCGCTCCGGATCAAGGTCAGCAACAGCGACGAAGCCACCTACGTGGATGTGCTGAAGTCCCGTGAACTGCCGACCACCACCGCTCCGCTGCTGCGTATGCGGGCGTGAGGGATGCTCGGCATGACGGTGTCCCTCATCCACCGTCATGCCGGGTACCTCGTTGCCGCCGCAGCCCAGGTCCAGGCCTGTCTTTCGACGAAGCCATCGATGTTCTCCGCCATCGATCGGGTGGCGTCGGGAGGCAGGCCTGCTTTTTGATCTTTTGTGGTTTTCGCTGTTCGCAGAAGTGACGCGAGGGAACGCAAGGCGTCGTCACTCCTGCTTCGGAAGCGCCTAAAGGGCTGCTAAACGCAAGAAATGACTCGCAGGTTTCGTGCAAGGAGAGCGTCATGGCGCATGTGACGATGATCGCGCCTCCCACCTTCCGCAGATCATCACGATGACGAAACACCTGGTTTCCTGTCTTGCCACCTGCATCGCCATCGCAGGCACGTCCGCGAGCGTCGCACGCCCTCGCGACACCATTCTGCAAAGCCCTTGGGATACCCCCGTGTCCGCGCATTCACGGGGACAGGATGGTTCTTCCTGTCCGACGGCACCGGATCTACCGCGAAAGCTGACGCTGACCGACTACTACTCGGACCCCGCGCACTCGATCATCGATCCGGTACGCAAGAAGGCCTACGACGCGCAGATGAAGCCCCTGATGGCCGCCTTGCACGCCGTCGAAAAGATGGCTGACGATTATCGGCACACGGGCGATGTCGCTTCGGCGGAGTGCGTGGCGACATGGCTTGGGCATTTCGCCAGTGACAAGGCCTTCGAAGACGTCAGCACCAACCAGGACACCTACGTGCAAGGCTGGATGCTCGGCGCCTACGCCATCACGTGGCTCAAAGTCCGCCCGGCTCTCTCCACGTCGGGCGAAGCGACGCGCGTATCGTCTTGGTTCGGCATGCTCGCCGACGCGAACAGTGGTTACTACGATTCGCGCCCGCGGAGCACCGACAGCAAGAACAACCATCGGTACTGGGCGGGCATGGCCGTGATGGCCGCCGGTATCGCCACGAACGACACGCGCCGTTATCGCTGGGGTATCGACAGCTATCAGGTGGGCGTCGAACAGATCGCCGCCGATGGCACGCTGTCTCTCGAACTCGCCCGTAAATCGATGGCCCTTCACTACCACCTGTTCGCCGCGGAGCCGCTGGTGATCATGGCTGAGCTCGCCGAGGCGAACGGCGGGGATCTCTATCGTGCCGACGGCGATGCGCTTGCGCGGCTGGTGAAGCGCTCCACCGAAGGCACGCTCAATCCGGCCTTCTTCGAGAAAGCGGCCGGTATCGCGCAGAAGGAAACCGATAACGACCCCAACCTGCTCGCCTGGGTACTCACGTACGACCGTCGCTTCCCTAGCCGCACGCTTGATCAGATCCTTTCCGGACTGTCTTCGACATCCGCCATCTACCTGGGCGGCGAACCGCCCGCGGCACGGTGATCCTGCGGCGCCACGGTTACCCCGTGGCGCCCATCCTTGGAGACAGGACTGGTGCCGGGGCAGTCGACCGATCGGTCCGACCAAGCGCCATGCGAAGACGTTCTTCGCGATCGTACGAAGGACGAACCAGCGTATCGAGCAGATTGCGCGTCATGCGATAGCGCAGAGATTCACGGCGTTCATAGGCGGCGCGGTGCGTCGTACGCACGATCTTGGGTCGCAGCATGAAGTCGGCGGATGCGGCTTCGAACGAACCGTCCGGCAGGCGCCGAGCACCCGCATCCGTCCAGATGCTGTCGTAGGAGACCTTGAGTTTCCCGGTGCCGCGAAACGGATGCGTCGCGTCACTGGTACCCCGGATGGCCGCCAGCCCGACATGTCGAGCCAGTACACCGGCCATCGACAACAGCAGGTGGCGCGGACGCAGGCCATGGCATCGCTTCTGCGCCCATCGCAGGACATCGAGCGCCTGGACTTCGCCGCGCGGCCCCTGCACGCAGCCCACCCAGAGGTAACCGTGAGAGGGAGCGAAGGCCAGGGTCAACGCATAGAGCCGGACGCCATCGATGGACAACACCATGTCCAGCTCACCTTCGCAGGTGCGCCGCACCGGTGGTTCCCAGGCCAGTTCGAGCACTCCGCCGTCGTCCAGATCGATATGCGAAAGCACGACCCTGCCCTGCGCATACATCGACGACAGCAGGCTGGCCGGCAGGCGGGTCGCCACGAAGCGGAAATGGTCGTAGACGCGCTCCAGGCGCTCGCCGCGCGTGAAACCGCGACTCAGGTAACGATGCTGCCAGCGCTCGAGCAGGCGATGGTCGTGGCGGACGGCATCGCGGACGACCGGCTCGTCGCGGACCAAGGCAAGCCAGCGCAACTGGGCGCGCAGGTGCGGCAGGGACGACAGCGCATAACTGAGGGCGTAAGCCAGGGGATGGCGATGCGTCGCGACGGACGCCCAGTCGTCCCGTCCGCGGAAACTGTGCAGAAAGAGCAGGAACGTACACATCGGATCGGGCGTCTCGCAAGAAATTTCGTAATGCTACGACGTGCCAGCACCGAAATTTTGAAATCCGCCCTCTCCATTTTTCCTATAAGGGCTCGCCCCGGTTCAGTGATGATGACCGCCCTCGGCCACCAGCCACATGAAGACCAGGCCGACACCGATGCCCAGTGCCGGCGCCCATCGTGAAGCGCCCACCGTACGCTGCCAGATCCCGGGAAGGATGTCGGCCAGCGCCACATAGAGAACCGTACCGCAGGCAATCGCCATGGCCGCGCCCGTCGTGTGCTGGTCCAGCCGAACTCACTGCATGGCGAGCGCGCCGGCAGGCACCGCCACCGCCATGCCCAGCGACAGCCGGAATGCGTCGCGCGGCCGATACCCTCCCGCGACCAGCACGCTCGCGCTACCGATCTCCCGGGGTATCTCGTGCAGCGCCACCGCCAGCAAGGTCGCCAGTCCGGCGGCGCCACCGGCGATGAAGCCGGCCGCCAGCACGATGCCGTCGACGAAGTGATGGAGGAAATCGCCCACGAGGTTCATTCGGGCGAACGTGACGGGCACACCCGGGGCTGCCACCTCGACATTCCCGGACCGCAGGAAGGTCTCGACCGCCACCAGGGCGAGCACACCCAGTCCCACCCAGCCCATGGCTTCGTGCTGGGCGAGTCCGGTCTCCAGCGCATGGGGCAACACATGCAGCAGCGCGTCGCCGAGGAGCAAGCCCACGGCCAGCGACTGCAGCCAGGGCAATGCACGTCGCAACGCCAGGCCAGGAAGCCAGACGACGAGGCGCGAGGAAAGCGACGTCGCGCCAAGCACGAGCGACGCGAGGAATAGATCGAGGGTCGAGGTCATCATTCGAAGGCCTGTCGCAGGCGCTCTTCGTCGTCGTTACGGTAAGGCTCCAGCGCCGCGCCATCCACCGAATAGGCAGACGAAGCCATGGCGTTGGTGATCGCCTGCGCGTGCAGGACGCCCCTGAGCAACAGCGGGTCGTAAAGGCTGGGGGTGTCCACGCCCTTCGACAGGCGGACATGCACCAGCATGTTGGGAGGCGGCGGAGGCACATGGATGCAGGCGCCGTAGAACGGAACGAAAAAGAACTCGGTCATCCGCCCATCGGCGTCCGACTCGAGGGGAACCACGTAGCCGGTCAGCCGCACCTTGCGACCGTCCAGCGCCGGAACCGTATGCAAGGTGCCGACCTGTTTCATCCGCTGCGTACCGACGTGCACGACGGGCGGTGCGTCCTCCAGCAGCTTGATGTCCTCGACCGGCACCATGTGGCTCCAGTCCAGGTCGGCGTAGCCTTGCTCATCGGGCAAGCCGAGAAGATCGGCATCTTTGCCTGCCGCCTTGGTGACGCCGCGCGACACGCCATAGGCATTGGCCGCCGCCATGCCAGCCGCGCCGGCCGCCGCCAAGCGCGCGCGACCAGCGTCCGCCTCGGCCTGGGCGCGCGCCAGCGCGGAGGTCGCCGTCGAGGCGGGAGCATCCCCGTCGGGAGTCGACGACGTACAGGCCACCACGGCCAGCAGGCACACGGCGATAACGAGAAGACGGGCGATCACAGGCGCACCTGCAAGCCGTCGGCGAGCGAGCGGCGATAGGCAATCCAACCGGGAATGCAACCTGCGAGCACGCCCATCGCGAAGATCGCCGCCAGCAACACGCCTTCATGAAGCGAGGGCACGATGTCGATCGAGAGCCCGGCCTGCAGCAGCAAGGCATCACGCGCCAGCACGGACACCAGCGACAGCAGTAGAACGCCGATCACGCACCCCGCCAGCGTCAGCAAAGCGCTTTCCATCACCAGCAGCCCGAACACGGTGCGCACCGAGGCGCCGACCGCGCGTAACACCGCCATCTCGCGCCGACGTTCGTCGAGCATGCCGAGCAAGGCGGTGAGCATGCCGCACATGCCCACCAGAAGAACCATCGCGCTCACGATGCGCAAAGCACCCTCCGCCGTACCGACCAAGCGCCATAGCTCGCCCAAGGCCACGCCCGGCAGCACGGCAAGCAAGGGCTCTTCGTCGTAGTCGTTGAGCGCGCGCTGCACCGCGAAGACGGACAACCGCGACTTCAGGCCAACCAGGCAGGCGGTGATTGCGCGAGGCGTGAGGTCCATGTGTCGCGCCTGGTCGGCACTGGTGGCCATGCCCGGCAAGCGCACGCCTGCGCGCCAGTCGACATGGATCGCCTCGATGGCTTCCAGGCTCACCGCGATCGAGGCATCCACCGGCGTGCCCGTCGGCGCGAGGATACCCTTGATGCGGAACGGCTTGTCGGCATGCAACGAGGCGCTGGTCGCGGCCACGCCGTGCGCCAGCACGATGCGATCGCCGACATGATAGCCAAGGCGATGAGCCACCTCGGCGCCGATCACCGCATCGTAGAGGTCGTCGAACGGCCCACCCTGGTCGAAACGCAGGGCGCGACCACCGCCATAGTGGTAATGCTCGAAGAACGCCGATGTCGTGCCGGTAACGCGGAATCCGCGATGCGAGTCGCCCAGCGACAACGGCACCGTCCACGCGACTTCCGGCATGGCGCGGATGTCCTGGTAGGTTTTCCAGGTGATGTTGTTGGTCGCCTCGCCCACGTGAAACACGGCGTAAAGCAGCAGGTTCACCGGCCCCGAACGCGCACCCACCAGCAGGTCGGTGCCCGACACGGTGCTGGCGAATCCTTCGCGCGCGTCCGTGCGGACACGCTCCACGCCAAGCACGAGGAACACACTGAGCGCGATGGTCAGCACGGTGAGGACGACGCCTGCGCGTCGTTGGCGCAGGCTCTTCAGCGTGAGGCGGAACAGGTTCATCAGGCTTCGATTCCTTGCGCCGACGAGCCGAGCGTCACCGCGCGATCGAAATGCCGGGCCAGGCTCATGTCATGACTGACGAAGACCACCCCCGTACCGTGCCGCGCACATTCCGCGAGGAGCAGGTGCAGGAACGCATCGCGACTGCGGCCATCGAGCGCCGATGTCGGCTCGTCCGCGAGCAATAGCTCGGGACCGCCAATCAGCGCGCGTGCTGCCGCCACGCGCTGCTGTTGACCGACACTCAGCTCGTGGGTGCGCGCGCGACGTATGGCATCGCCATCGAGATCCAGCGCCTGCAGCAACCGCACGGCCTCCATGCGCAGCGACGAGGGAACGCCACCCGCACGGCGGCGACGCGCTTTCGACCAGGCGCAGCCCATGAGCACGTTCTCCACCGGATCGAGAAAGGGCAGCAGGTTGAATTGCTGGAAGATGTAGCCGACGTGGTCGGCGCGAAAGCGGTCGCGCGCTCCCGGCCTCATCGACGAAAGCCCCTGCCCCATCAAGACGACATCCCCGGACGCCGCCCGCAGCACACCCGCCATGAGCCCCAGCAAGGTGCTCTTGCCACTGCCGCTGGGGCCGCAAAGGAAAAGCCGTTCATTCTGCGCGACATCGAAGTCGTCGATCACGAGCGTGCGTGCGGCCTTGGGCCACGCGTAACGCAGGCCATGGCAGCCAACGAGAGAACCTGTCGCCGGGTTCATGGCTTGATGTCGACCCTTACGACACCGCGTTCCAGCACCTGCTCGCCCCCGCCGGATGACGACACCACGTCGACTACGATGCGCTGCACCGAGGGAAAGGCCTCGACCAGGCGAATATCCAGCGCGTCGAGCTTCGTCATGTCGGCGCAGCTGAAGTCATAGGTGGCGTCCACATTGGCGTGTCCGCCGGTGGGCACGCCTTGCAACGCAGGCGCGGAGACATTCGCCCCGAGCAAGCGGCATCCGGCACGCTTCGCCGGCTCCAGCCAGTGCGCCGCCTTCAAGGTGGCGATGGCATGGGCAAGCGTTCGTTTCTCGGCGTCGCTGGTCGGCGGATGCTCGAATCCCACCGCGTCGTGCCCGGGTACATGCAGGCCGACCTGCAAGTGGTCGCCGTCGATGGCGACATCGACCGTCGCCTGTCCATGTACATGGGCCCCCAGATGTCGTTCGGCGGCGAACGATGGCCCAGCGATAGAGAAGGAACAGGCAAGGACGAGGAACAGGTTATGGCGCGACATGGGCGATCTCCAACTTATTGTTACGTTATAACAATGCTGTCGTAGCAACAACCCGCAAGTTCATGGGGCTCCGGCCACGGGATCACCCTGGTGTCGCAGCAACCAGCGTTTGCACGACATCGCTCCCGTCATGGCAAGCACGAGCAAGGCGACGAACATCGCGACCCACGAAAGGAGCGACCAGAAAAAGGGTTTGTGCAAAGGGAGGGAGGGAGCGACGGCGACCGGCCGAGACGTCCGGATCGACGCGTCATTCGACGGGGCATACTGTGCGGGCCGGCTCGGTTGTACGGCCGCGATCCTTCGCTCAGGGGATTCGGCGAGGTTTGGCAAGACGGGACTCGCACAGGACGACCACGCTGCCGCCATCACGATCACACCCAGCCCGATACGCTTGACCGCTCTCGCGGAAAGCGCCTTGCACCTCGAACGCATCTCGCACCTGCCCGATGACAGCTCTTTGTTTTGTTATATTATAACAAAAACGACGTGATCGAAAGAAGTGCGCTTTTTAGAGAAAAAAACGTAGGGATTCAACGCAAACCGGAGCCTGTCAGGCCGAGGCTTCCCCGTCATCGCCAGTGACGGCGGTGAGGACCGCCTGGTGCATGGCCTTGCTGACGTCCTCGATCATGAGGGCAACGGCCAGGAGACGGCCGTGCGGGACATCGGCGTCACGCCAACCGGAAAGCGCTTCGACCAGTCGTACGGCGACACCCTGCAGCTCGTCCAGACCCATGTCGCGGGCATGCAGGCAGATGAGATGACCGCGGAAGGCGGCCTCTTCGAAATCGGCGTCGCGGAACGCGTCGACCAGGCCACGCGTGTCGTCGTGTAGCCGTTCAAGTTGTCGATGCGAGACGTCGACCGGTGTCGTCATGAGCCTGTATCCGTTCCTTTTCGTCGGGTATCCGTGCAGCTTGCCGAGCTTTTCCTGCCGAATATGCCGACCGGCGCACATTTGGCGTATTTGATCCCAGACGACCGTGGACGCTGCGTGAAGCCGGGCCCTATGCTTCGCGCAGGGGGCACACCCATGGCCCGACCGCGTTCCGCTAGCGAGGCGTACCGTCGTGGCACAGTCGATATCGACCAAGAACATCATGCATGTGCGTCCGTCGCACTTCGCGTCCGCCGTCGCGACAGGCGTCGCCGTTACCGGTCCCACCGACGACGGCTTCGTGCACCTGCACTTCTACCGAGAGGTGCAGCGCGTCACGCACGATGCCGTACCCAGCCGTTCCGGCGAGCCCAACGAACTCGAACTGGCCTGGGGTCACGCCACCGCGAACATCCATCTCCAGCGCGAGGAAGTCGCGGTGATCTCGATTCCCGTGGGCCGCCTGCCCTTCGTGGGCACCGCCCTGAACAAGGCGGTGCGCTTCGTCGCCTCGCTCAAGCGCGGCTGATTCAGGGGCTCTGCCTGTCGTTTTCCGCCGAGATCTGCTGCAGGTCGAGATCGCGCTCGATGTAGTGAAGCAATTCGTCGTGGATGCGTCCTGCGCGATGCAAGCGCAGCAGTTCCGTGCGTCCCGCCGCGATGGCGGCCAGTATCACGTCGTAATGTGATTCACGGCCACCGGTGTGGTTCTGCGGGGCGGCGGCATAGCGCTCGGCGATACCGACACGGTACGAGTACTGCTCAAGCAGGCGCGGATGGATGAGGTTGCCCGCCTCGTCATAGGCGCGTGCGCGAACCGCATCCAACTGAGCGGTGTCGATGAGCACCGACGCCTGGGCCTCGTTGAGATGCTGGGTGTCCTCGTGCGTCGCCCGATCGAGTCCCAGCCAGCGAATCACGGGCGCCATGGTGCCGCCCTGCACCACCACCGTCACGAGGATCACGGCGAACGCGGCGGCCAGCGTGAGATCGCGACCGGGCATCTGTTCGGGCAAGGACAGCGCGATGGCCAGGGTAACCACGCCGCGCATCCCCGCCCAGCTCAGCAGGAAGGACGCACGCGGCGATGGCGGCAATGGCTTGCGACCCACCAGGCGGCCCAGGGGCACGCGCAGGTAATCGGTGGCGTAGACCCAGACGAAGCGAGAAAGGATCACCGCGCCGAGCACCGCCAGGATCGGCAGCCCCAGTTGGTCCAGCGTGGCACCCAGGCCACCCAGCCGTTCGACCACGCCGCGCAGCGAGAAGCCGATCAGGATGAAGACCAGCGCTTCGAGCAGGAAGATCATCACCGCCCAGAACGACGTGCCACGCACGCGCACGTTCGCCGAGAACACGTCGTGCTGGTACCAGCCGAAGATGATGCCCGTGGTGACGGTGGCCATTACACCGGACACGTGCACGCTTTCGCCACCGATGTACGCGGCCCAGGGTGATAGGCAGGACGCCGTGATGGCGAGAAAGATGTGATCGATGCGACGGAGCACCCAGACCAGCACGAAGCCGACCACCGCGCCGACGGCGATACCGCCCAGCGCGAGACCCGCGAAGCTCAGCACCGCACCCTGGAAGCTGAAGGCGCCCGTCAACGCGGCCACGACGGCGAAGCGGAACAGCACCAGGCCCGTCGCATCGTTCAGCAGGCTCTCGCCTTCCAGCAACACCATCAGCCGGCGCGGCAGCCTGACCTTGCCCAGCACCGCCTTGGCGGCCACGGCATCCGGTGGCGACACCACCGCACCCAGCGCGAAACAGGCAGCCCAGGGCAGCGAGGGCAACACCCAATGCACCACGGCGCCCACCGCGAAGGTGGTGAAGATCACCGCGCCCACCGCCAGCCACAGGATGCCGCCGAGATAGCGTCGGAAGTCCGACCACACGGTATAGAACGCGCCGTCCTGCAGCAGCGGGGGCAGAAACACGATCAGCACCAGCTCCGGATCGAACGTCACCGCTGGCACGCCGGGAAGGAAGGCGATGCCGATGCCGCCGGCCAGCAACGCGGCGGCGGTAGGCAGGCGCAGACGCCGGGCGATCAGTTCCAGCGCAAGGATGGCGACCAGCAGGATGAGGATGAACTTGAAGGTTTCGGTGGAAGACATGGATCGCCCCTGGACGCGTTACTCAGGGGCAAGCATAGGCGAACATCCATTTCGCATGTGCAATACGCACAACCACGCGTGCCACAGGCTTGCCATTCCTTAGCTTCGGATCGACGCCATGCCCCTTCGCACCCTGGCCTTTCTCGCTTTGCTGCCGTTCGCGTCGGTCGCCACCGACGCTCCCCAGGGGACACTGGACGGCCATGCCGCACCGAACACCCAGGTCGTGGTGATCGCCGATGGCGGCGCCATGGTCGGCGTGATGTCGGATGACCATGGGCATTTCATCGTCAAGGACCTCGCACCAGGTCAATACGATGTGGCGACCAAGGGCGACGAACGCCATGCGCGCGGCGCACCGATCATCGCCGGGCGCACCACCACCATCGACCTCACATCACCCTAATAGGCGACCATCCGCCGCGACTGCGCCAGCCATGCCATGTCGTCGGGTACGGCGCCGGTCAAGGTCCAGCCCAGGCCGTCGACGACCCGGCTCTCTGGCAGCACGCCGTCCAGGGTCGCCGAGACGCCATTCGCACCGGGTGGTTGGCGTAGCTCGGGAAACCAGAGGCGATCTCGGTCCACGACGATGAGCAAGCCCTCGTGCGTGCCCATGGGAGTGAACACATCGGAGATCTCGCCAAAGGGCGCGATGCCCATGCGGGTCACCAGCGAGCGGACCAGACCGGGCACATCGGCCGTCGGCAGGCCCAGTTCGCTCACGCAGGCGATCTCGCGGCCGTGGAACGGCGCGCCTCCGGGGCCATCGAGCGCAAGAGGGTGTCGCGCAATCAGCTCCAGTACCGAGCCATGCGGGCCGGCGAAGTACACCGAATCCGATTGCCATGCGCCATCCAGATGGAAGCGTTCCTCGCCCATGGGATCGCGCAGCAGCATCGCCCGCTCGGCCACCCAGGCACACGCGGCGGCGAAACGGTTGCGCGGGATGTTGAACGC
The DNA here is from genome assembly GCF_009912395.1 of Luteibacter sp. Classification (GTDB taxonomy): domain Bacteria; phylum Pseudomonadota; class Gammaproteobacteria; order Xanthomonadales; family Rhodanobacteraceae; genus Luteibacter. The sequence goes on from NZ_WNDO01000016.1 coordinate 75,340, forward strand.
GAGGTGGACACTACCCGTGACGTCGAACGCAGGAACGATGTCGATCCTTGTCCAACCGACCTGCACGGTATGGTCGAGGGTCCGCAGCTGCATGACGTCGCGGAAGAACGCGAGGCAGGCGGCCACGTCGATGGAAGGCAGCGTGATCCGGGTGAGGCGCATGGCGGGGCTCCATGAATCGGTGGGGTACCTGCATTGAACAACCTCAACCAAAGTTAAGGTCAAGCCCCCAAGCCCTGCCAGAAGTCACGATTTACCTGCCATGGGCGCTTTGCCAGACTCGACCCTTCGTTCCAGCCCAGGGGCTTCACCATGCGCATTCCTTTCCGCCCAGTCCGCACCGCCTTGTCGGTGGCGGTCGGCAGCTTCTGCCTCGCTCTCGTCACGGCACCTGTCGCGGCCCAGGCCGTACAACTCACTCCCGAGCAGAAAGCCGCCGTCGTCAAGCGCAACGACCTGGAAAAGCAGCTCGAGGACGTCGCCATCGTCGACCGCAAGGTGATGGTGAAGATGCGCGACGGCAAGCGCATGGCCGCCGACGTCTACCGACCGAAGAACGCCACGGGCAAGGTGCCCACGATCTTCGTGCGCACACCGTACAACTTCAATTTCTGGGACGTGAAGCTCGGCGCACCGCGCGACATGAGCCGCGAACTGGCGGCGGTGAAACGCGGCTACGCGTACGTCACGATGAACGAGCGCGGCCACTACTTCTCCGAGGGCAACTACGACATCCTCGGCGCCCCGCTCTCGGACGGCGTGGACGCGGTACGCTGGCTTACGTCGCAGGGCTGGTCGAACGGCAAGGTCGGCACCACCGGCTGCTCCTCCACCGCCGAATGGCAGATGGCCGTGGTGGCGGAAGGCGAACCCGGCCTGGCCACGTTCAACGTGCAAGGCTTCGGCGCGGGCGTGGGCCGCGTGGGTCCGTACTACGAACAGGGCAACTGGTATCGCGGTGGCGCCGTGCAGATGCTCTTCATCGACTGGCTCTACGAGGAACAGAACCAGGTTCGCCCGATGTTCCCCGCGAACACCTCCCAGGCCGACCTGATCCGTGCGTCGAAGGCGTTCGACCTCGACCCGCAGATGCCGCCCGCCGACTGGGACAAGGCATTCTGGCACCTGCCCGAAAAGGACATCATGAAGTCCATCGACGGCCCCAAGGGCATCTTCGCGGACGCCATGGACAATCCGACCGGCGGCAACATGATCGCCCGCACGCCGAACAGCGCCGCCTGGTACAAGGGCGGCCTCTGGCACGACAACATGAAGATCAACAAGCCGGGCCTGTGGTTCATGAGCTGGTTCGACGTGTCCGTGTCCCCCAATCTCGCCGCCTACAACCACGTGCGAGCCACCGCGCCGAAGGCCATCGCGGACCAGCAGTACGCGGTGATCGCCCCGGTGCTGCACTGTGCCTACACCCGCGCCACCGAGCACACGGTGATCGGCGACCTCGATGTCGGCGACGCGCGCTTCGACTATGACGGCCTGGTCTACGGCTGGTTCGACAAGTACCTCAAGGGCATCGACAGCCCCATCGTCGATAAGCAGCCGAAGGTGATGTACTACGTGATGGGCGAAAACAAATGGCACGACTCGCCCACCTGGCCGCCGGCCGGCGCGATCTCGCGCGACCTGTATTTCACGAGTGCGGGCAAGGCGAACACGCTCTACGGCGACGGCAAGCTCGTCGCCGAACCCACGGCGACCGACCAGCCCGACCGCTTCATCTATGATCCAATGAACCCGGTAACCACGCTGGGTGGCGGCGGTTGCTGCCAGGGCACCGCAGTGAAGTTCGGCTCGTACGACCAGAACCCGCAGCTCACGCGCAACGACATCCTCGTGTACGACTCCGAGCCCTTCAAGGAAGGCACCGAGGTCAGCGGACCGATCACCGTGACGCTTTACGTCTCCTCCGATGCGAAGGACACCGACTTCACGTTCAAGGTGATGGATGTCCAGCCGGACGGCAAGGCATACAACCTCACCGAGAATATCCAGCGCATGCGTTATCGCGACGGCTACGACAAGCCGCCGGTGTGGATGAAGGATGGCGAGGTGTACAAGGTGACCTTCCAGCCGATCGACACCAGCAATTACTTCGCCGCAGGTCATAAGCTTCGCGTAGCGATCTCCAGCAGTAACTTCCCCCGCTTCGACCGCAATCTCAACACCGGGGGTAACAACTACGACGAGGACAAGGGCGTGATCGCGCACAACGTCGTGCATCACGATACGACCCATCCGTCCCACATCACTTTCACGGTCGTGCCTCGGAACGCGAACTGAGGCTGGGAGGGGTTGTAGGCGTTTTCCTACACCAATTGCAGGATGCGCCTACAGACCCCTACACCGTCCCGCCATAACGTCTTTCCCGCAGGATTCGCCTGCAATCCACTAGGGGAAGTTGGATGAAGATGATGATGAAGGGGTTCGTCATGGCCGCCGTGGTCGCCGCCTGTTTCGCCGGCACCGCGCAGGCCCGCCCGATCAACTCGCAGTCCGTAAAGTACCTGGATGAAGCCGGCAACTATGTCGGCCAGCAGTATCTTCTTTGTGACGGCCGCAGCGGTCACGGCGGCAATATCCACACGGCATACAAGGTGGAAGAAACCGTCGTCTGCAACAGCAACGGTGCCGATCCGGGCTGGATCGTACCGAACACCATCGTTACCGCTTATACGTTGCCCGGCAACATCAGCATCACCGCCGCCTGCAACACCGTGGATTGCGAAGGACAGTACGTACCGGAGGTTTCCATCCATCCGCATGGATGGACCTACACCACCGGTTGGCAGTAAGCCTGCCATCGCGCCGGGAGCTACGCTCCCGGCGTTTCTTTGACCGGCTTGCACGATGGGGACACGTGCCCCTCATCCGTACTGACACATTGGTCGAATCCCGCCGGCAACCCATCCATGCGGCGATGCTCCGCGGCCACTAGCGTGAACCGCCGCACCTCGGCCCCTTCGTGGAACACCGTGTAGTAGCACTTGCCGCTGCGACTTTCATTGCACGCGAATTCCGCCCGCCCCATCTCGACGCGGGTCACGCTATCCAGCGTCACGGCGCCATTTTCCTTCGACGACACGACAATGCTGCGGTTCTGGGCATCGGTGCATCCGACCAGATTGAGCAGTCCGTAAAGCATGGCGATGAGCATACGCATAGGATTCTCCTTCGTCACATCGCGCGGAAGATGGACATGAATGGCTGACTGACACTGAGTGTCTCGGGCCGTCCACGCAGGCGCAGGCACCCTTTACCCGTATCGTCGCGCTCCACCGAGGACACCTGGCGCAGGTTGACGATCGTGGAACGATGGATCTGGCGAAATATCCGGGGATCGAGCTGGCGAAGCAGGTCACGGATAGGCCGGCTCAACAAAGCGTCGCCATCGGCCGTGGCCACCAGCGTGTACTTGTTGTCGGCGCGGAAATACAGCACGTCCTCCACCAGAATCAGGCGCGTCGAGCGACCGGCACTCGCGGTGATCCAGGTGAGTGGCTCGTCGGACTGCTCGACGTAGCGCTCGAGCATGTCGCGCGCCACCTGAGCGCCTCGCTGCGCGTGGCTCGCAGCGTCGACCAGGCGACCTCGCAGGCGTGCCACCGTGTGCGCCAGTCGATCGGCGGTAACGGGCTTGAGCAGATAGTCGATGGCGCCGCGCTCGAAGGCGTCCACGGCGTACTGGTCGTAGGCGGTGATAAAGACGACCAGGGTGTGCGGACTCGCGTCCGCCGCCGCCGCGGCCACTTCCAGGCCGGTAAGTCCCGGCATGCGGATATCGAGAAACGCCACGTCGGGCTGGTGCGTGGCGATGGCTTCCAGAGCCGCGCCTCCGTCCTCGGCCACCTCGGCGATCTCAAGCTCCGGCCACGCCATCGCCAACTCACGCTGCAACGCGGCGCTGAGCAGCTTTTCGTCTTCGGCGACAATGCACTTAGCCATGGATGCCTCCCCCGCTGACCGGCAGCACGATGGTGGCGGCAACACCGTCGGGAAAATTGTTGCCGATGGTGAAGCCAGCGGCGCTGCCGTACGTGAGCCTCAGGCGTTCGCGCAGGTTCTTCAGGCCGATGCCCGTGCCCGCGCCATCGCTGCGGAACCCCATGCCGTCGTCGGCCACCGTGATGGACAGCACGGCGGTATCGACGCCCGCGCGTATCCAGATGCCGCCGCCACCAGGCTTGGGTTCGAGGCCGTGCTTGATCGCGTTCTCCACCAGCGTCTGCAACATCATCGACGGCATCGGCGTCGGCATGGCGTGCTCCGGCACATCGACATGCACAGCGAGGCGCTCTCCCATGCGCAGCTGCATGATCTCCAGCCATGCCGTGGACCGTTCCAGCTCCTGCCCCAGTGTGGAGAGCGAACCGTCGGTACGCGGCAACGAGCGTCGCAGGTAGTCAATGAGATGGCCGAGCATGCGATCGGCACGGGCCGGATCGGTGCGTACCAGTTCCTGCGCGCTGGCCAGGGTGTTGTAGAGGAAGTGCGGCTCGACCTGCGCTTGCAGCAGCCCGAGCTGCGCGGCTGTCAGTTCCTTTTCCATCGCCGTCTGGCGAGCATCGGCACGCTCCCGGTTGCGGCGATCACCCATGCGCTGCGTCGTCGCGCGTACCAGGGTTTCGACGTACTCCAGCGACGTGCCCATGTCGGGATTGAACCAGTCGGTCCACGCGCCGCTGTCGGGCTCGCAGACGAACATCACGCTGCACGATCCGTCCGACGGCGTGATCGTCGCCGAAATATGGGTGTTTCGATCGAACGTGGCACGAGGCGTACGTATCCGTCGCGACGCGGCGTCGGCCGGCTGCGGCAGTCGAATCGTCGCCCGCAACTGGAGACCGCTCCTTGGGCCACGCAGGTCATGCACATTCGGCAGCTCGCGCATCACCGCCTCCACGATGTCGAAAGCCTCGTCTGCGGCGAATGGCACCTCGACACGACGGCGCTGCCGGTTGGAAACCGTCTCGGCATCGATGCGTCCGGCGATCACCCGAACGCGATACAGATGCGTGACGCCCCGGGCGAGCGCCACCATCAACCCGACGAACCAGGCGAGGGTGAATATCCACGGCAGCTCGCCGCGATTCCAGCCGATCGCTCCCCAGGCCACCAGGAGGACGCACATCGCGGCAACCCACGCCACCACAATGCGTCCGAGAAACTTCAAGCTTGCCATGCCACCCCCTCCATACAGTGCGCCGGGAGGATACGACGGCACATGGCCGTACGGACGGCGATTCCGACGAAACCGCTCCTTGGGCGACGAAAGCCCCGAGCCGGGGCGCGGGCCCTCCCCTTGCGCGGCGCAGCATGACCTGACCTCCATCATGGTCCATGCTCGACGGAACGACTCTCGCGGTGGGGACCGCACCAGTCACGACAAAGGGGTTATTGCATGGCCTTGTTGCTCGTCGTTTTTGCTGTCGTCGTTCTAGCCATCTATCTCGGCATCCAGCTTCTTCCGAAGAACCACCCGGCCACATGGCTGCTCGGCGTCGTCGGTGGCGCCTGCCTGGTCCTGGCGTGGTACGCCATCTTCCGACCCATGATGCTCGCCTCCGGCGGCGGCGACGATCCGTCGCTGCTGGCACTGGGCCTGACCGCGGCCGGCATCGTGTCCTGCGTGTTGGGCGTGGTCTGCCTGGGCGTCTGCGTCTGGCGCGACCCGGCTCGCTTCTGGATGCTCTCGGTGGTGTTCATCGGCGTCATCGGCGCCACGCAGCTCACCGCGCTGTCCTGATCCAGCCTCGTCAATCGACGACGCGGATCTCCTCGTCGTCGATCGTCACCACCTGCCCCGCGCGCACCTTGAAGGTCTTGCGCAGTTCCTGCACGCCGTCGACCTTGACCAGGCCCTCGGCGACCAGGTGCTTGCCTTCGCCACCGCTGCCCGCGATACCGGTGAGCTTGAGCAGGATGTTGAGTTCGACATAGTCGCCCTCGAGCTGGAATTCGTACACCGACATGGACTTTTCGCGGAACCTGGGGAATGGGGCGCCATTAGAACCCACGCGGGCCGGCAGGGGAACCGGCCCGCGTCCCTACGTCACTGACGGGGTACGGCACGATCCAGGAAGCGATGGATCTCGCCGCCGATCTCGCCCAGGTTCGTCTCCAGCGCGAAGTGGCCCGTATCGTAGAAATGAATCTCCGCCTTGGGCAGGTCGCGCTTGAACGCCTCCGCGCCCGGCGGCAGGAAGAACGGGTCGTTCTTCCCCCACACGGCCAGCAAGGGCGGCTGGTACTTACGGAAGTAGGCCTGGAATTCCGGGTATTTCTTCACGTTGGTCGCGTAGTCGAGGATCAGGTCGAGCTGGATGTCGGCATTGCCCGGCCGGGAAATCTGCGCGAAATCGAGTGACCAGGTCTCCGGCGCCACCTGCAGCGGGTCCGGCGTGCCATGGGTGTACTGCCAGCGAATCGCGTCCTCGGTGAAGAACTGGCGCAAGGCCTGGCGGTTCGCGTCCGTCGGCTCCTTCCAGTACTTCTGCATCGGGTTCCAGCCTTCGCTGAGGCCTTCCACGTAGGCGTTGCCGTTTTGCGTGACGATCGCCGTGATCCGCTCCGGATGGGCGACGGCGAGACGCCAGCCCACGGGCGCGCCGTAATCGAACACCTCGATGGCATAGCGCTTCAGGCCGAGCTTGTCGGTGAACGCACCGATCGTCTGCGCCAGGTGGTCGAAGGTGTACGCGTAATGCGCGCGGTCGGGCGCTTCCGTAAAGCCAAAGCCCGGCAGGTCGGGCGCGATCACGTGGTACCGGTCCGCCAGCAGTGGAATCAGGTTGCGGTACATGAACGACGAGGTGGGAAAACCGTGCAGCAGGAGGATTGTCGGCGCCTTCGGATCGCCGGCCTCCCGGTAAAACACCTTGACCCCATCGGCCTCGACGTAGTGAAAGCTCACCGTGGGCGACGTGGCGGGGGCGGGGGTAGCGGCCGCGTCGAGCGCGGCGACGGACAGCAGGCTGCCCGTAAGCAGGTTCTTGAATGACATGTGGGATTCCTTCAGGGGTAGGAGGTGGAATGCCGCCGTAACCGGTAAAGCAGCGAAATTATGGTTACATCGGCATATGTAACTAGTCAATACATTTTTTATCAGTTACATTTGCCCTATGGCCATGACAGAGACCTCAACCCTCCACTTCATCGGCGACGACCTCGCCCTGGACTTCATCAACAGCGCCTACGGCGTCGGCGACGCGCATCGCGACCACTTCGACAGTGGCGATGGCGTGGTGGCCTGGATGGAGGCTGCGGGGCTGCCCGTGTCGAGACTCGACGCCGACGGTCGTGGACGCCTGTGGATGGCCGCACGGTCGCTGCGCGACACGGCCCTGGAGCTGGTGGAGGCACGCAAGCGCGGCGAGCGCGGCGATCCCGCCGCGCTCAACCGCGTGCTTTCGCTCGGCCAGGCCTGCCACGAACTGGTCTGGAACGACGACGGCTCGCCCTCGCTGGCCTTGCGCCAGCGGGCGGATTCACCGGAGGCCCTGTTGCTTCCGGTGGCGGAGGCGCTGGGCAATCTACTTGCCCATGTGGATTTCCAGCTGGTGCGTCAATGCGAAGGTGACGCCTGCACACTGTGGTTTCACGACCACACCAAGGCACACCACCGTCGGTGGTGCAGCCAGGCCAGTTGCGGCAACCGCATGAAGGTGGCGGCCTGGCGCGCCCGTAAACGCGGCTGACGCTAGAGCGGCAGGCGGCCGCCGATCTTCAACAAAGCGAAGTCGTCCGCCGCCATGCCCGCCTCCGCAAGCGCCTCGCCCAACAGGCGCGGTGGCTCGTCGAGCTGGTCGTCGGCCAGTTCAAACACGCCCCAGTGGATGGCGATGGAGCGACGGCAGCCGACCTCGCGATGCAGTTGGACGGCCTGCGCGGGATCGACGTGCTGGCCACGCATGAACCAGCGCGGCGCGTAGGCGCCGATGGGAATGGCGGCCAGGTCGATGCGACCCAGGCGACGGCCGATCTCGGCCAGCTTGTCCGAATAGCCGGTATCGCCGGCGAACCAGAAGCGGAAGTCGCCCTGCCCCATGACCCAGCCACCCCACAGGGAGCGGTTGCGATCCCAAAGGGTCCGGGCGCTCCAGTGCCGCGCGGGCACGAAGGTAAACGTGGAGCCGCGGACCTCGGTCGAGGCCCACCAGTCGAGTTCGCGGACGTTGGCGATGCGCTCCTTGTCGAACCAGCGCTTCAGGCCCAGCGGCACCAGGAAAACGGCCTGCGGAAAGCGCTTCGCCAACGCGTGCACGGTGGCGCGGTCCAGATGGTCGTAGTGATTATGCGAGATGACCACGACATCGATCGGCGGCAACGCCGCCACCTCCACCGGGGTGGGCGTGCGTCGGGCGGGGCCGGCGAACGACAGCGGCGACGCGCGATGGCCCAATACGGGATCGGTCAACACCGTCAGCCCGCCATGCCGGACGAGTACCGTCGCATGCCCGAGCCACCATGCCGAATCATCGGTACCGCCGAACTCCGCCGCCTGGAACCAGCGTCGGGCAAAGGCCTCGTAGCCTTCGTCAGGCGGCTTGGGCAGCCCCTGTTCCTTGCGCTCCCGTCGCCAGCGCTTCAGCCCACCGGGCTCGCGAGTCTCGGGTTCGAGGTTGCGGAAGCCTTCCGGCGTGTGGTGCGCCAGGGTGGCGTCGTAGTGCGGATTGGTCCAGGGCATGCGGTACCTGACACGGGGAAGGGTCGCCTTTGACGTGCGGCCCGTTCCCCGTGCTTCAAGGCGTCAGTCGAGGTCGACGCGACGCACCTGGCCCAGCCAGTCCTCGAGGTTGTAGTAATTGCTGACCCGGGTGATCTTGCCGTGGGCCACGTCGAAGAACGCACCGCCCGGCAGGACATAGGCCTGGCCCTGGGCCAGCGGCAGGCCCTCGTCGGTGGCCTTGTAGACACCGTGCACCACGTATTCCGCCGCGGCGCGATCGCCCTTCTCGTTCGCCATCACGACGATGCTCTTCAGCTGTTTCGAGTAGCTGACGTTCATGCGTTCGAGGAAGCCGGCGAAGCGGGTGCGACCCGTTTCGCGGCCGCCCTGGTTCACGTCGTGATGGACGTTTTCGTCCAACAGGCCGAGCATGCCGTTCCAGTCGCCCTTGTTGAAGGCGTCGTAGTAGCGGCGGATCAGGTCGATCGTTTCGTTCATCGAAGGCACTCAGTAGAGAATGACGGAACGGATGGCCTTGCCTTCGTGCATGAGGTCGAAGGCGCGGTTGATCTCATCCAGGCCCATCGTATACGTGATCATCGGGTCGATCTTGATCTCGCCACCCATGTAGCGATCGACATAGCCCGGCAGTTCGCTGCGGCCCTTCACGCCGCCGAACGCCGAACCGCGCCAGACGCGGCCCGTGACGAGCTGGAACGGACGCGTGCGGATCTCCTGCCCCGCGCCGGCCACGCCGATGATGATCGACTCGCCCCAACCCTTGTGGCAGCACTCCAGCGCGGCGCGCATCACGTCGACGCTGCCGATACATTCGAAGGAATAGTCCACGCCGCCGTCGGTCAGGTCGACGATGACCTGCTGGACCGGCGTATCCGGGTAATCCCGCGGATTCACGCAATCGGTGGCGCCGAGCATCTTCGCCATCTCGAACTTCGACGGGTTCGTATCGACCACCACGATGCGGCTGGCCTTGGCCATCACGGCGCCCTGCACCACCGACAGGCCAATGCCGCCCAGGCCGAACACGGCCACCGTCGAGCCCGGCTCCACCTTGGCGGTGTTGAGCACGGCGCCGATGCCCGTGGTGATGCCGCAACCGAGCAGGCAGACCTTATCCAGCGGGGCCGCCTTGTTGATCTTCGCCAGCGAGATTTCCGGCAGCACCGTGTATTCGCTGAAGGTGCTGGTGCGCATGTAGTGCAGCAGCTGCTTGCCACCCAGCGAGAAACGCGAGGTGCCGTCGGGCATGAGGCCCTGACCCTGGGTCACGCGGATCTTCTGGCAGAGGTTGGTCTTGCCGGAGCGGCAGAACTTGCACTCGCCGCATTCAGGCGTGTACAGCGGGATCACATGGTCGCCCGGCTTGAGCGTGGTGACGCCCTCGCCCACTTCCTCGACGATGCCGCCACCTTCATGGCCCAGGATCACGGGAAACGCGCCTTCCGGGTCGGTGCCGGACAGCGTGTACGCATCGGTGTGGCACACGCCCGTGGCCACGATGCGCACCAGCACCTCGCCCGGACGGGGACCCTGGACGTCGATTTCCTCGATGGACAGCGGCTTTCCTGCTTCCCAGGCAACAGCGGCGCGAGACTTCATGGATGGGCATTCCTTCTACAATGACGGACGGAACCGGCCACACGCCGGTGAACCACGGATTCTAGCCATCTCCTGGCGTCCCGATTAATGGGCCGGGCGGTGAAGCATCTTTACCTGGGAGCAAAGATCGATGCGCGCATGGGACGGGATGGACGCCTTCGTCGAGGTCGTCCGGCTGGGCAGTTTTTCCGCCGCCGCCCGCAGCCTCGACCTCTCGACCGCCTATGTCAGCCGCGCCGTCAGCGCGCTGGAGCAACGACTGGGCACCCAGCTTCTTCATCGAACCACCCGCAAGCTGCGCCTGACCGACGCCGGTCGCCTCTATTACGAACACGCCCGGCACCTGCTGGAAGGCTTCGATGCCGCCGAACAGGCCATCGTCGACTTCCAGGACGGCCTGCGCGGCAACTTGCGGATCAGCCTCGCCACCACCTATGGCGAACGCTACGTCGCGCCCTTGATCAACGAGTTCCTGGCCGCCCACCCCCAACTGGGCGTGGACATGGATTTCTCCAATCGCAACGTCGACCTCATCGAGGAAGGCTACGACCTGACGGTGCGTACCGGCCTGCTGGCCGATTCCAACCTGATCGCCCGTCGCCTGGGCGAGCGGCAGTTGTTCGTGGTGGCCTCCCCCGACTACCTGGCCCGCCACCCCACCCCGCAGCACCCGGACGAACTGGATGGCCAGACCCTCCTGCTCGGCTCGGCGCCCTACTGGATCTTCGCCGAGCACGGGCAGCCCAGGCAACGCCCGGTCCGTGGCCGCTACCGTGCCAGTTCGGGCCAGGCCTTGCTCGACGCCGTGCGGCGCGGACTGGGCATCGCCCAGCTTCCGGACTTCTACGTGGAAGACGCCCTGGCCCGGGGAGACCTCGTCTCGCTGCTGGATCCCTGGCGCTACGAACACGGCGCCGTCTGGCTGGTCTACCCCCAGAGCCGACATTTGTCTCCCAAGGTCCGGCAGCTTGCCGACTTCCTAGTTGAACGGTTGCAAACACCGCCATGGCAGCAAACGATCGTTTGAGTTAAACTAGGGTTAACGGATCCGCCCCATCCGGCGAACGAAAGGTCCAGGTAAGGGATTTGGCAGGCCCCATTTGAGGCCCCTCGTGCAAATTTCTTTGAACCTTTTGCTTACAATCGCTGTCCAACGATTTAATGCTTGGTAGCCCTTGTAAAGCCACGGGCAGCCCCTACTAAAGGGGCGTAGGAAAACTCGTTAGTTCAGAAATTCAGCCCATCCGCCGCGTGACGAAAGACTAACGAATCGATTGTTCACCAGATAGAACGGCCCGCGTCCAAAGCAATTCCCCCGAAGGGAGCCAGGACGAACCAAGGGTCACCGCCACGCCAGAGACCGGCGACGTGGCGCCAGATTCGCACCATCCGGTCCTTATATGACTGGGAGACATCACCATGAACGAACTGCGTAACGAATACGGCATCTCGACCTTCGAATTCTCGGCCGGCTACCGCGCCGCCGAAGCCAGCAACGGCCTCGACCTGTTCGGTGGCGAGATGGACGGCTACGACTGGCTGAGCGAAGTCGCCACCCGCCTGAACGGCGAAGCGCTGTAAGACTCATCTCGTAACACCGAAGAAGGCCCGCTCAAAGCGGGCCTTCCTTCGTCAGGACTCAGGACGCCTTACGCGTCCTTGGCCGCGCCGCTTTCTTCGCGGCGGCCTTCTTTGCAACCGTGCCCGACGCACGCCGCTTGGACGCAGCGATGTCCTGGGCGGCCTTCTTCTTTGTCGCCTTGCTCGCCATCTTTGACGGCTTGGCGGCTACGCCTGCCCGACGCGCCTTCGACAAGCCGATAGCGATGGCCTGCTTCGCCGAGCGAGCGCCATGCTTGCCCTCGCCGATATGTTCGATTTCCTCGCGAACAAATTCCCCGGCCTGCGTAGAGGCGGACTTTCCTTCGCGACGATCCTTGCGGACCCTGGCCATGGTCTTTTGGTCTGGCATGTCGTGCCTCCCTCATGGGATGCGGATGGCGAGCGCCTCGGGCGTGGGCGACGGGGGCCGGTTGTCGTCTTCCGGGTCGTCGGGATGTCGCGGGGGAGCCTGCGGGTTGGGTCCGGACGGATCGTCGCCGGGTGTTTCGGGAAAGGGCACGACGGGAGGTTGTCCCGGCGCGGGATGCGGCTTGCCCGGTATCTCGGGCGCAGGCTGTCCGTGCATCGCGATGGTGCCCTCGGTGTCGTCGGGCCCCGAGACTGCGCGGGCATCCGTGATGCCCGCGTGCCGGTCATGTCACGCCAAGCCGAACACCTGTGCCACGAGCCAGAGGTTGGCCGCCGAGATCACGACGAAGAGGAACCAGGCGAACCACGACACCACGCGCGCGTTGGCGAAGCCATCCATGAGTTCACGATCGTCGGTGAAGCGAATGAGCGGATACATCGCGAACGGCAACTGGATACTGAGCACCACCTGGCTGGCGACGAGCAACTGCCCGATGGCCTTGTCGCCCAGCACGAGCACGCCGATGAAGGCCGGCACGATGGCGAGCCCACGGGTGATGAGACGGCGCTGCCAGCAGGGAATCTTCATCTGCAGGAAGCCGTCCATGATCACCTGCCCCGCGATCGTGCCGGTGAACGTGGAGCTTTGCCCGGAAGCGAACAGGCCGATCGCGAAAGCGGCGGCGGCCACCGTGGTACCCGCGATCGGTGCCAGCAATTCGTAGGCGTCGCCGATATCGGCCACGTCGGTGCGCCCGGTGCCGTGGAAGGCGCCTGCGGCCACGACGAGGATCGACGCGTTGATCAGCAGCGCCAGCCCCAGCGAGCAGATCGTATCCACCCGGGTCAGGCGGATGGCCGCCAGCTTGCCGGCGTCGCCGGAAACGGCGCGGGTCTGCACCACCGACGAGTGCAGGTAGAGGTTGTGCGGCATGATCGTGGCACCGAGGATGCCGATCGCCAAGTACAGGGGTTCCTTGGACGATATCGCGTGCAGCGACGGCACGAAGCCCGCGGCCACGGCACCCCAGTCCGGCCCGATCAGGAACAACTGCACCACGAAACAGATGCCGATGGTGCCCACCAGGCCGAGGACGATCGCCTCCACCCGCCGGAATCCCCTGCCCTGGAGGCCCAGCACCAGGAAGGTGTCGAGCGCCGTGAGGGCCACGCCCGTGGGCAGCGACACGCCGAACAGCAGCTTGAACGCCAGGGCGCTGCCCAGCACTTCGGCCAGGTCGCAGGAGATGATCGATATCTCCGCCAGCACCCACTGCATGCGGCCGATGGCCTTCGGATAGCGCTCGCTCGACAACCGGGCAAGATCCTTGCCCGTGGCGATGCCCAGTCGCGCGGCAAGACATTGCAGGACGATCGCGGCGAGGCTGGACAGCAGCACCACGAACAACAGGCGATAGCCGAAGCGTGAACCCGCCTCGATGTCGGTGGCCCAGTTGCCGGGGTCCATGTAACCGACGGACACGAGCAGGCCCGGGCCGGCGAAACGCAGGGCTTTCTTCCACCAGGGAAGATCCGCCGGGATCACGATCGAGCCAGCGACTTCGGAAGGACAGAACGGCGCGGTGGCCGTCTTGGGCAAGGGGAACATGGCGCCATCGTACCCAAGAACCATGTCGTGTAGGCATCCACGGGCGCTTCACGGCCCGCTTATGCCCACACGGGATAAATCGTCCGTGCTGCGAACGACGCAGTGCCAGAGGATATTTCCGTGGACAAGAATCGCACCGAAGGCATGAAACACGAGATCAAGGGCGCCGTGAAGGAGGCTGCGGGCAAGATGACCGGCAACCACGCCAAGCAGGCAGCCGGCAACATCGAAAAGAACGCCGGCAAGGTCCAGAAGGCTGTCGGCAAGGCCGCGGACGACGCGCGCAAGCACGACCGCCATCACTGAACCTCCGCGCGGGCGCCTTCGGGCGCCCGCGCCCTCTTGAACTCATGCGCTTCCGCCACTGGCTCGACCTCACCCGCAAGTCCATACGCACGGCAACCGACGGTTTCAGCGACGACGAGCTGATGACCCGCGCTGCGGCGCTCTCCTTTTACTCCGCCCTCTCCTTCGCCCCGCTACTGGTGTTGCTGCTCTGGGTACTCGCCGCGTTGCGACCCTCGTGGCAAGGCCAGCTCGTGGACAGCCTCACCAGCGTCATCGGCCAGCAGGGCGCCGGCGCCGTCCGCCTGGTGATCGACAACGCCCAGAAACGCCCACGCCTGGGCAATGTCGTGGGCGTGATCGGGTTGTGCGTCACCCTGTTCAGCGCCTCGGCGGTGTTCGCGCAGCTGCAATCCACGCTCAACCGTGTCTGGAAGCTCCGGGCCAAGCCCGGCGAAGCCGTGGTCGGGTGGCTGAAGACCCGCGCACGCGCCTTCGGCCTGCTGGTGGGCGTCGCCTTCCTGCTGATCGTGTCCTTCGTGATCAGCGGACTCATCCAGGCCATGATCCCCAACGACACCCAGGCCTGGCAGATCGTCGAGGCCGTGATCTCATTCGCCGTTTTCGTGGTGGCCTTCGGCGCGATGTACCGCATCCTTCCCGACGCGGAAATCGCCTGGAAGGACGCGACACGGGGGGGGAATCCTCACCGCCGCGTTATTTACGGCGGGCAAGTACGTGATCGGGATGTACATCGACCACGTGAGCGTCGGCGGCGCCTACGGACCGGCTGGTGCCATCGTGGTGCTGCTCACCTGGGTGTATTACGCCTCGATCATCGTGCTGCTCGGCGCGGAACTTACCCGGGGCCTGGCTGTGGCCCGCGTCACGTACAACCACGCACCAGCGCGATCAGGATCAGCACGGGGATGGGCACGCCAAGAATCCAGAGCAACACATAACCAATGCCGCCCTTCTGCTTCGCCGGAACCGGGGCCTGTTCGTCGTTCATCGCCTTCCCTCCTCTCGTGGACTCGACGACACGCTCCCAATCCCCATGTGGAACGTATGTGACAGTGGCGACATGAGAATTTCGCAACAACACCGTCTTCGCGCTTCGTGCATTATCCGAAGCGGGAAACCGCAGCAAGGAACCTTCGATGAATCGCCTCCGCCCCTGCCTTCTCGCCGTCGCACTCTGCGGCAGCATCGGCGCCGCGCATGCCGCCACCGTCATCCGTGGCGCCCGTGTCATCGACGGGACGGGTAGCCCGCCACGCAACGATGTCACCCTCGTCATCGACGGCGAGCGCATTTCCCTCATGGGCCAGGGCCTGCGCGCCAAGATGCCCGAGGGGACCCGGGTGATCGACTACTCCGGCAAGACCATCATCCCCGGGCTCGTCTCCGACCACTCGCACATCGGCTCCGTCGATGGCGTCAAAAGTGGGCTGCCCGCCCTGTACACCCGCGACAACGCGCTGCGCCAGCTTCGCCAGTGGCGGGCCTACGGCGTCACCACGGTGACGTCGCTGGGCGTGAACGACCCGGCGGTGTTCTATCCGCTGCGTGCCGATCTCCACGCGGGCAAGGCGGACGGTGCCGACCTGTTCGGTGCGGATCGCGGCATCGGCGTGCCCAACGGCGCACCGCCCGCGAAGATGATGAAGGTCGGCGCCAACCAGCTCGACCGCCCGTCCACGCCAGACGAGGCGCGGGCGGCCGTCGACGGCGCCGCCCAGCGCGGCACCGACCTGGTGAAAGTATGGGTCGACGACTTCAACGGCAGCCTCCCGGTGAAGATGAAGCCCGAGATCTGGCGCGCCGTCATCGACGAAGCGCATGCGAAGCACCTGCGTGTGGCGGCGCACATTTATTACCTTGACGATGCCAAGCGACTGGTGGACGACGGCGTCGATATCCTCGCGCATGGCGTCCGCGACCAGCCCGTGGACGCCGACTTCGTCGCCGCCATGAAGAAACACGGCACTTGGTACATCCCCACCCTCGATCTCAACAAGGCCGCCTACATCTACGCCCGCCACCCGGGGTGGATGGACCAGCCGTTCTTCCGTCACGCCGTGCAGCCGGACCTCGCACGTCAGTTCGCCGATGGCGCGTGGCTCGACAAGGTGCAGAACAACGGTTCCGCGAAGATCAACGAAGAAGCCCTGAAGACCAACCTCGCCAACGTCAAGGCGCTTTTCGACGCCGGCGTGAAGATCGGCTTCGGCACCGATTCCGGCGCCATGCCGCTGCGCATTCCCGGTTTCGCCGAGCACCGCGAACTGGCCCTGCTCGTCGACGCGGGGCTGACGCCGCTGCAGGCGATCAACATCGCCACCCAGCGCGCCGCCGAACTGCTCGGCCTCGACGATCGCGGCGTCCTCGCGCCCGGCAAGCGCGCCGACTTCGTGGTGCTCGACGCCGATCCCAGCCAGGACATCGAAGCGAGCACGAAGATCGATGCCGTCTGGCAACGCGGACGCCAGGTGGCCGCTGGCGTCGACAGCTTCGCCCCCTGACGCTCATGCACCGCCCTGCCGATCCCTTCGACTTCCTTCCCGCCGACTCGATCGCCGCCGACGAGGTACGCGCGTTCGACTGGCACGGGGTGCCCCTGGGGCCACCGGAAGGCTGGCCTCCCGCGCTGCGCGCCATGCTCTCCACGGTTTTCCATACGCTGCGCCCGATGTTCGTCGCGGCGGGTACCGGCCGCACCCTGCTCTTCAACGACAGCTTCCGACCGATGCTCGGGCCGCGCCTGTCCAGCGCCTCGGGCAAGACGATCACCGATCTCTGGATCGATGCGCACCCCGACACCGCCGTGCATGTGGAGCGCGCGTTCGCCGGGCAAAGTTCGGTACATCGGGACATGCCGCTGCGGATGAATCGCCACGGCTTCGCGGAGGAAACCTGGTGGACCATCTCCTACATGCCGCTGCGTGACCAACACGGCACCATCATCGGCATCAACGGCTTCGCGCACGAAACCACCCGCGCCGTGCGCTCGTCGCTCGCGCTGCGCGAACTCAACATGTCGCTGGAGCGCGAGGTCGATATCCGCACCCGCGAACGCGACCAGATCTGGGGCATCTCGCGCGACCTTTACGTCATCACCACGCGCGACGGCCACTACCGCAACGCGAACCCCGCCTGGCGCGAACTCGGCTACGACGTCAGCGAACTGGTGGGACTCGCCTTCGACGAACTCGTCCATCCCGACGACGTGGATCGCGCGCGCGATGCCATCACCCAGTTGTTCGATGGCGAAGTGGTGGTGGATCTGGAGCTTCGCGTCCGCACGAAGGACGACACGTATCGCTGGTTCGCCTGGACCTGCGTGCCCGATGGCGAGGTGGTCTATTGCATGGGCCGCGACACCCAGCGCCGCCGCGACATGGAAGACCAGTTGCGCCATGCGCAGAAGCTTGAAGCGCTGGGCCGTCTCACCGGTGGCATCGCGCACGATTTCAACAATATCCTCGGCGGCATCGGCGGCGCGATCGAAGTGGTCGGCGACCGCCTGGAAGCCGGGTGGATCGATGGCACGCGTCGCCTGCTCGACGCCGCCGGCGGCGCGGTAAAGCGTGCTGCGGGACTGACCCATCGATTGCTCGCCTACTCGCGCCAGCAGGCGCTGTCGCTATCGGACGTGGACGCCAATGCGCTCGTCCGCGGTCTCGACCTGCTCCTGCGTCCACTGCTCGGCGAACGCCTCTCGCTCAACCTGCGCATGCAAACGGACCTGTGGCGCACGCTGTCCGACGCCAGCCAGCTCGAAAGCGCCGTACTGAACCTCGCCATCAACGCCCGTGACGCCATGCCTGGCGGCGGCACGCTCACGATCCACACGCGTAACGCGCCGCACAGCGATATCGGCACGGGCCCCGCCGACCACGTAGTCATCGCCGTGACCGACACCGGCACCGGCATGTCGCGCTCCGTGATCGAAAAGGCCTTCGATCCCTTCTTCACCACCAAGGCCATCGGCCAGGGCACCGGACTGGGGCTGTCCATGGTGGACGGTTTCGCCCGGCAGACCGGTGGCCGCGCCATCATCGAGTCCAAGCCCGGCGAAGGTACGACCGTCAGCCTCTGGCTGCCGCGCCATCGTGGCGAGGGCGAATCGGCCCATGCGCACGTGACCAAAACCACGCGACGCGGACAGGGCCAGCACGTGCTGCTGGTCGAAGACGAGCACATGCTGCGCTCGCTGTCGCGGGAGGTGCTGGAGGACGCGGGCTATCGCGTGACCGACTGCGGCGAAGGCAACGACGCCCTGGCGCTGGTCCGTGGCGGCACGCCGCCGGATATCCTGGTCACCGATATCGGTCTGCCCGGCATGGACGGCCGCCAGCTCGCCCTCGCCTCGCGAGAAACCTTCCCCGACCTTCCGGTGCTGTTCGTCACCGGCTACGCCTGGGAGGTGTTCGCGGATTCGCCGCGGCTACCCGATCGCGCCGCCCTGCTGGCCAAGCCCTTCTCCGTGCATGCCCTGGTGGAGGCCGTCGCCGACCTGCTCGACGCGACGACGCACTGACGCCACGCATCCATCGCGTTGACGCCTGTCGCAGAGACTGGCCCCATGGTGACGGAGCCTGCGATGAACCGAACGCGCTACTACGCCCTGATCGCGTTGATCGCCGCGCTGCTGGTGATCTTCGTCGTGGGCGCGATCCACAAGGGCGGCCCGGCCGGCGACGAGCCGGACGACGGTAGCCGCGCGCCCTCGGGGCACGCGGCAGACAGGCACGGTTGACGGCGAGAAGACCCTAGGCGGGCTCGGCCTCTTCGTGTCGCTCGGCTTCCACGACGCTCGCCCGCCGCATGGCGACGAGGAAATCGGTGCCGTAGCGCATCACAAAGGGCGCCACGTTGCCTGGCATGAAGCCTTCGGGCAGTGCCGAAGGCGTGGAATCGGTCCGCGCTTCCCGTGAGCTCATGCGACAAGCTCCCGGTGCGAGGTGGAACGACGGACGTTGATCGAGCGGAACAGCATAAATCGACGAACCATGGTCTTGAAGGCCCCCTTTCGGTATTCCCCCAGCCCTCCTTACTAAGCGAAAAATCCGCCTGCGTCAATCTGCCCACGGCACGATCGAGACGCAGGAAGGCCTTTCGGCATGCGGCATTTGGGCGCATGGACCTGATTTTGCCGAATCGCAAAATAGCGCGGCACTAAAATGGATCCAGCGCGGCACCCCGCGCGGGAGGTTCCACCGTGTCTTACGCCCCACTCGCCTGCGTATCCCCTGTCGCCCAGCGACGGCCCAACGCCTGCTGCAACGCATCCTGCCGCCACGCTAGCGCCTGCGAGGCCACGCGGGGTGGTGACGAGCGCCTGCTGGACATGCGCAGCGTGGTCGAGCGCGTAGGCCCCTTCTCCGAAGGCGATCGACTGGTGCAGCCGGGCGCACCCCATCGGGCGGCCTTCACCGTGCTGACCGGGTTCGCCAAGACGGTCGGCGACGGTCGCGTGCTCGCCTTCCACCTGCCGGGTGAGCTGTTCGCCCTGGATATCGCACGCTCGCATACGCACGACGTCTCCGTCGTGGCCGTGGGCAAGACCTGGTTCTGCCGCTTTCCGAAAGACGCCACGGACGACCTCGGCGACACCAACACGGATATCGCACAGCACCTGCGCCACCTGCGACGTCGCGAACGCCAGGTGTCGTCGCGCTCCGGCGACGGCAGCGCGTTGCAACGCGTCGCCGGATTGCTTGCCGATCTACTGCGACGTCGTCGGGCCATCGAGGGCCCCGGTCAGTTCGTTCCGCTGCCGATGTCGCGAGAGGACATCGGCTCGTACCTCGGCATGAGCACGGCCACCGTCACCCGCATGCTCGCCAGGCTTCGCGACAGCGAGGCGATCGCCATCCGCGCCGATGGCGTGGACGTGCTGAACGAAGGCGCGCTGCTCGCCTGAGCGATCAGCGCGGCTTGCGCAGCGGATCCAGCAGGCGCCGCAACCCGTTGTGGTCGAGCTCGAGCATCAAGGCCAGCAACCGGCCCAGTTCGCCCGGCGGAAATCCCTCGCGGGCAAACCACGCCAGGTAATTGCCCGGAAGATCGGCGATGGCCTTGCCCTTGAATTTGCCGAACGGCATGGTCGCCGTGGCGAGGCGGGAAAGGTCCTGGCGGAAGCGTTCTTCGTCGTCGGTCATCCGACGATGATAGCGACTGGCATCATGTCTCGCCCGGGTCGAACCCCTCGCGCTCTTTCATCAGGGCACGCGCCGCTGCAATACCCATGCGCAAGCCCTCGGCGCAGGCATCCTCTTCGTTCTCGTGCAACGTGGTGCAGAGTTTTTCCTTCAGTTCGTCGCCGTCTTCGCTGATCACGTACTTGCCCCGCCAACGGCCGGGCTTGGCGACGTAACAACTTCCTTCGACATCGAAATAACCAATCTTTCGGTGGGTCATGAGTGGCGATTGCCTCCTGTCACGACCATCTTCGGATATCGCGGATCAACAAGATGTGGAGTCTTAAGACAGCCCTGAGACGGGACGCTTCGCATTGGATTCGAACTCGCGCCAGACACCGTCCGCGCCTTCCACGGAAACCAGCACCTGCACGTTGTTCTGCGCGCCGATCAGCTTGGACTGCTGCACGGCAAAGGCGATGGCGGCGACGCGCGTATCGAAGTTTTCCGTCGGCACGCCGTTCACCTGCACGTGCCAGAGGCCCGCGAGATCGGGATGGAACGGAATGTCGTAGATGACCAGGGCCATGGAACGATGGATAACCTCTGGGCGGGCTCGCCGACGGGCCCAGAGGATGGGTGTCACGGCCGCGACGTCGGAGCAGGAAGGGTATCCCCTCGCCCGCTCCGCGACAATGAAAGACGATCGCGACGAAACATTCACATGAGCATCACGAGAACGCTCAGCGCGGCGTCTCGAACGTGCCGGGACTATGCGCTGTCGCGGTCCATTCCGGCGTGCGTTCGCGTCGTGCATCGAGCAAGCCCTGGCGCACGCCTTCCAGGTCGCGATCGGTCGTATACACCGGCGTCCCCGGCTGCTGGCGCCACGACTCGGCCAGCGTCCCCGCATCCACGCCATCGAAGCCTAGCTCACCCACCAACCGGAGCACCTTCGCCTTGGCGTTCGGATCGTCACCCGCCACCGGCAGCGCGATCCGCCGATCGTCCGTAGACGGGCGACCGTGCTTACCCAGGTGCTCGGCGTAGATGTTGTTGAACGCCTTGATGACCGGCCGCCCGAGCCGGTCGGCTACCCACTGGCTTTCCGGCACCCCATCCTCGATCGCATCGATACGGCCATCGCGCTGCCGCGGGTAATAGTTGCCGGTATCCACCACGACGGTATCGGCCGGCACGCCATCGAACAGGTCCGAAGGCAGGTCGGCAACGCGCGCCTGTGGAATCGTCACGATCACGACCTCGCCGCCGCGCGCCGCCTCCGCCGCCGTGACCGCCACGGCGCCGGTCTCGTTCTCGATGGCGGACAGGGTCTGCGGACCGCGGGAATTCGCGATGAGCACCTCGTGGTCCAGCTCGCGGAAACGCTTCGCCAGGGTATGGCCGATGTTGCCTGCGCCGATGATGCCGATCTTCATGCGGGAACTCCGCGTCCGGGGAAGCGTCCATGATCCCCGAGGGACGTGAATGCAGGGCGAGCGACCGGTGATCGCCGTACCACGCCCCCATGCCCACTTGGATAGACTTTGCCGATGAACCTGCCGCGTCCCGCCCTCGTCGTTTCGCTCCTCCTGTGCCTGGCCGCGGCGACGCCCGCCCTTGCCCAGACCGCCCCGCCACCGGCCCCGCTGCCCGCCTCGGCGGCCAGCGCGCCCACGCTGGAGGCCGTCACCGTCAGCGGCGTCCAGCCAGGCCCCGGGCTGTGGAAGGCCCCCCGCGGCGAGCACAGCCTGTACATCCTCGGCACGCTCTCGCCGATTCCCCGCGATGTCACGTGGAAGAGCGACCAGATCGACGACGCCCTCTCGCACTCCGGCGCGTTGATCCTTCCGCCCAAGGTCGAAATCAAACCCAATGTCGGTTTCTTCGGCCGGCTGGCCCTGCTGCCGTCGTTGATCGGCGTGCGCAACGCGCCGGATGGCGCCACGCTGAAAGACACCGTGCCGCCGGATGTCTACCAGAAATGGCTGGCGGTGAAAGCGCGCTACATCGGCGACGATCGCAAGGTAGAACGCTATCGCCCCATCTTTGCGGTGATCGAGCTGTACAAGCAGGCGGTGAAGAAAGCCGGCCTGCGCAAGTCGGGCGACATCACCCGCACGATCACCGACCTGGCCACCAAGCACAACGTGAAACAGGTGCCGGTGTCGTACACCTTGCTGGTCGACGATCCGCGCTCGGTGGTGAAGGAGTTCAAGCGCTCCACGCTCGACGACGTGTCCTGCTTCACCCAGAGCGTCGAGAACATCGACGCGCAGCTCACCGACATGGCGAGCCGCGCCAACGCCTGGTCCACGGGCGACATCGCCGGCCTGCGCGACAATCGCCGTGCGAAGCAGCTGCAAGCCTGCCTCGACGCCGTCACCGAGGGTGGCGTCGCGCAGCGTGCCGGCATCGCCGATGTGCCGCACGAGGTACGTACACGCTGGCTGGCCACGGTGGACGAGACCCTGGCCGGCACACCGCAGGCGGTGGCGATCGTGCCGATCGACGACCTGCTGGGCGACGACGGCTACCTCGCGGCGCTCAAGGCCAAGGGCTA
Organism: Luteibacter sp.; assembly: GCF_009912395.1. Classification (GTDB taxonomy): domain Bacteria; phylum Pseudomonadota; class Gammaproteobacteria; order Xanthomonadales; family Rhodanobacteraceae; genus Luteibacter. The sequence goes on from NZ_WNDO01000016.1 coordinate 98,217, forward strand.
CACCATCGAGTCCCCCGACGACCTGTAGAAGCGCGCTTGCGCGCGATCAGTCCCCCACCGAAGCGGGAGGCACCCCCTCCCGTATCACCCGCGAAAAATCGGCCCCATCGCCGTAGGCTCGCGCGCGCTCCGTGATCCGCCCCCGCCGCCGCCATTCCTCCAACGGCAGGCGGCGATCCAGCGCGCCGTTCTCCATGAGATACCCCGGCAGGTAGCCGGTGAGTAGAAGACGGATATCCATCGGCAACGCACCGTCGATGCGTCGAGCCATGCGATAGACAATGGTCGTGCAGTTCGAGGTGATGGTGTTGTAGAACGCCGGCTCGTCCACCAGCCCGTTCGCCGCGTTCACGTAAGACAGAAACAGGGAGCGCATCGCCTCGCGTGGCATGCGCAGCGGATACAGGTAATCGTCCTCGCCGCGCACGTTGGTGCGCACGGCGATGATGTCGCGCTCGTCGGCGGCGATCAGCACCAGCTCGAACTGCTTGAAAAAGCCTCCGATTTCGGAGAACGCCTCGCCACGCTCCTTGCGGATCTCCATCGAGAAAACGACATGCGTGCCGTCCTCGAAGCCGAACGAGATCATCGCGTGCGCAATGGCCTCACCGGACCAGTACGACAGCACCGCATCGGCCGAGACCAGCTTGTCGAGGTCATAGCGTCGCGTATCCCAGTGGACGTCGTAGTCGTTCTCGGCCCGCCAGCGGAAATCACGAACGTTGTGCAAGGTGACCTCGGAACCCTGCACCTCGCCGGACAGCAGCCGGGACACATCGTCGGCCCAGACTCGGTCGTTGGACGGGCGGATCGTGACCCACCACACCAGCAGCAGGCCCAGGGCGACAAGCAGGCCCATCGCCGCCCACCACTGGCGCCAGCCGAAGGCCAGCACCAGCAGGGCGAGATAGGCCACGCTCCACAGGATCGCGCCGCCCAGGCGAACGGCCGGCGGCCCGGGAAGCTGATAGCGCAAGGCGATGGCGCCCCAAGCGCCCGAACCGAAAAGGAGGATGCCCGCCAGGACACCGGCGGCGGTTCGCACGAACATGTGGCGTTTCTTCATGCCCGGATGGTGAAGAAAAGCCGCGGCAGGGACAAGCGTCGACGCGGATCAGGACGTGCGGCGGACACCGCTGGCTTCGCGAATGGCATCCGCGAGCTGCGTGGCGCTGTAAGGCTTGCGCACGGAGGGCGCGTGGTAGCGGGTCGGGATATCCACGGGCAGCGCGCCGGTCGCCAGCACATAAGGGATGCCACGACGCTTGAGTTCGTCCAGCGCCGGATAGGCCATCACGCCTTGCAGGTCCAGATCCACCACCGCGACATCGCAACGCTCGACATGGGCCACGCGGAGGGCATCCTCGATGCATGCTGCCTGCGCGGCCACGTCGTAGCCCAGCCGCTCCTTGAGCAGGTCGGCCAGCGCCGAGGACAGACCGGGATGGTCTTCAAAAACGATCGCGCGCGGCGCGGCGGAGGTCATGCTCATACTACCCTCGGACGTCGGCTGTACGAAAAAGGATTCCCGAGACCAACCTACTACCGAATTTGCATGACGGATATAGACCGTCAGGCCGAGTCGTCAGACCGGTACCGAACGTACCTTCACGTATGCGAAGACCACCCGGGGCGGGTCACCGCTGCCCCGTGGCGATCGCACCGACCTCGATGATGGACGGCGGCGCACCGCCTTCGACATGACCCGCGGCGTCCATGTCGTCGCCCGCGCGGGCGAGTCGTTGCGCGATACGTGCGCCATCCCTGCGCAGCGGATCGCCCGGCTGGCTTGCCCGTGCGCTGGAAAGCATCGCGGCCTGGGCTTGCTTGAGCCTCACCACGCCCAGGTTGTACAGCGCTTTCGCATGGTTCGGATCGATCTGGGTCGCCCGCGAGTAGGCCGTCACCGCGTCATCGACCTCCTGCAAACGGAATCGCGCGTTGCCGAGTCGGAACCAGAGGTCCGCATCGTCCGGCACCGCACCGACCAGGTCCTCGTAGAGTGAGGCGGCCCGACGGATATCGCCGTCGGCATAGGCCCGGGCCGCTTCCGCCTGCTCCTGGGCGATATCGGCGCCGTGCTTATCGGCCGGTAAGGTGCCGTGGCCCGCGCAGCCCGAAAGGGCGACGACGCCAAGCCACGCTACCCGCCTTGCGATACCGATTCCCATGCCGGGCCCACTCCTTACGAATCCAGATGACAGGCGACATTGCCGCGCATGGACCGTTGGAGTCAATGAAAATGTGAAGGCCATCTCATTTGTGCTCAACCCGCCGGCGGTTCCGGCACGACGGGAAACGCTGCCGCCACGCGTGCGCACCACGCCGCATAGGCCGGCTCATGCGAGGCCGGCGCCATGGCAAGCATGTCGAACAGGGCGTCGTTGCTCGGAAACACCGCCGCCAGCAAGGGCAGCAGATGGGTCGCATACAAGCCCGCGTCGCGGATTTCGCGCATGCGTTGCACCGCCGGCTCCTCGAATTCATCCACGATCGGCGAACCTACGCGTCGCCCCTTGGCCAGCGCCGTCACGTACATGAACTGGGCGGCCTCGTTGTTCGGCAACGCGAGCGCCAGGGTCTGCATCCATCCGTAGATATTGCGCTCACCGTGAAGGCTCTCCCGGGCCTCGGTCGTCCGCGCCAGCGTGAGCGCGAGCGTCTGGCCGAGCGCGCTCACGTAAGGCGTGGCATGGGCCTGGGGCAGCGCATAATGCGCGCTACGCGGCTCGATGACGCGACCGGTGCGTTCGCCCAGCGCCATGATCAACTCACCGGTGAGCCCGATGAGCGCGTCGCCCGCCTCGTCGGACACGAAACGTCGCGTTACTCGGGCCAGCACGCTTCGATCGGCAAGATTGCGCAGGCGGCATACGATCTCGAAGCCGTCCTCCTGTTCGACGATGTCGCCTTCCACGGCGAAGTCGTGATCGTCCGCCAGTCGCTCCAGTTCGTCGTCGGCGACGGGCGCGCCGAACAGCACCAGGTGATACCCATTGGCGACCGGCAGGTGCAGGGCGGCACGAAGGTCGCTGCAAAACACCAACTGTTCGAGCAAGAGTAAAGGCAGCGCGCGGGAAAGTCGGCCACGTTCGTCTTCCCTTCCACTGCTCGCCTGCGTGATCCCGTCGTGGGCCAGCGCCGCCAGCGGCAGCAGCACCACGCGCGGCGCGTTTTCGTCACGAGCGGGCGCAGCCCAGGCCATGTCCTGCATGGCGAGCAGCCACGGCGGAAGGTCGAACCGCAGCACGTCGATGCGTGGCTCCTCGGTCAACGGCCGGGGCGCCATGCGGACCATCTCGTCAAAGGCGCTGGCGTACCATTGCAGGCGCTCGGCGTAGACCGGATGACGCAAGGCGAACATCTTTTCCAGCAGCACCGTTCCCGCCTCGGCATCGCCCAGTTCCAGATAGGCCTGCAAAAGATTGAATCCGGCACGGGGATCGTCACGTTTTTCGTCGTAGAGCGGTGCGACGAGACCGACGGCATCGGCGATGAACCCATGCTTGCCCAGTTCGCCGCTGACACCGAGCATCACATCGGTTTCGTGGGCCGCGCGATCGAGCACTTCGCGGAACAGCACAAGCGCCTCGTCGCGGTGCCCGGCATCCAGTGCCCGGCGACCGAGCAGCAACTGGGGTCGCCAGGCATGCGGAAGAGCGGCAAGCGCCTGCAGGTACGTGCCGACCTCGGCGTCATCGCGATCTTCCTGCAACGCCGCCACCCGCCAGCCAAGACCGTTGTCCTGGTTGGGGTCGAGCCGGAGGGCGCGGTCGAGCATCGCCATCGAGCCGGCATGGTCGCCGCGCTCCGCGATAACCTTGGCCTCGTTGGTCAGCAGCACACCGCTTTCGCCCGCGCGCGCGATGGCCGCATGCAGGGTCGCCTGCGCTTCATCGAGGAAACCGCGTTTCATCTGCACGATAGCGCGGACCACATGGCCACGCTCCACCAGCGGATCGATCCGCGACAGATGGAGGCTGGCTTCGTCGACGGCGTCAAAGAGCTGTTTACGCACCCCATCCATGACGAGGCTGTACAGCTGAGCCGGATCCGCCCACGCTTCGCGGATATTGGGAAGCAGGACATCGTCGCGCCAGCGGCCCAGCGGAATCTCGAGCGTGCGGCCGTAGACATCGACGAACGGCACCGGGCGCGACTCGTCCACGGCCACCCTCGCCGCCTTGCGCTGCTTCCGTTTCCTCAACCAACCGAACATACAGGCTCCTTCGCTGGACCGGGGACTCTAGCGCGTCCCCGGCCCAACGTCGAAGTCGGGCGTCACGAACCGTCAACGTCCCTGCCGATTCCGCTTGTCCTGCATCACCTGCTTGGCCTGGCTGCCGAACTGACGGCTTCGCTCGCGTCGCTCCCACTCGCTGCGCCCAGCCTCTTCGGATTCACGACGCAGTTTCCGGTAGTTGGTGAAACGTCGCTCGTCGAGACGCCCGTCATCGAGCGCCTGTCGCACTGCGCAGCCATTGTCGCCTTCGTGCCGACAATCACGGAAGCGGCAACCGGCGGCGATCGTCTCCACGTCGTCGAATACCGCTTCCAGCGGGGCCGCCGCCGCAAGTCGCAACTCGCGCATCCCCGGCGTATCGATGACCCATGCGCCGCCCGGCACCGGGAACATTTCGCGCGCAGTCGTCGTGTGGCGGCCCCGTGCGTCGTCCTCACGAATACCACCCGTGAGCTGGGCGCCATCGATCAGGCGATTGGTCAACGTCGACTTGCCGACACCGGACGAGCCAACGAAGGCGACCGTCCGCCCGGCCCCCATCCACGGAGCCAGCCGCTCGGCCGCCGCGGGTGCCGTGGCGTCGAGCGCTACGACGGCCACATGCGGCGACACCGCGATGACCGCGTCGACATACGTCGCCACGTCCTCGCAGAGATCGGCCCTGGTCAGCACCACCACCGGCTCGACGCCCACGTCGAAGGCCAGCGCAAGGTAACGCTCCAGGCGCGAGGCATTGAAGTCGGTATTGCACGAGGTCACCACGAAAAGCGTATCCAGGTTGGCCGCGATCGCCTGGCGTCGATGATCGCCTCCCGCCGCGATGCGCTCGATCAACCCCTGGCGAGGCACGAGGCGCAATACGCGGTCGGCATCATGCTCGACCAGCACCCAGTCGCCCACCGCCAGCGACGCCTCGGCATGCACCGACGGTGGAACGACCACGGGGATCGCGCCCCGCGCGGAAAGCGTGACGACACCACTGCGATGCACGGCGACGACACGGGCGGGAAAACCTGCTTCGAAATCCTCGAGGGTCAGCGAACGAGCGTAGTCGGGCCGCCAGTCGAGCTGGTCGAGGGAGTATCCATGGAATGACATGCGTTGAACCCTGGGCAAGCGAATACGACGGCTTCCGGACGGAAGGCCGCGTGGGGGCCAGGGTGGACGCGAAGGGCACAGCAACCGGCAAGGATGCCGGCGAATGAATCAGGCGCGCGTCGACCCGGCGTAGGCAGGGATGTGAACACTCATCGTTCGATACCTCGCAACAGGGTGGACGGGAGGCGCAGGTTAGTCCCGCGCCGCGCATCATGCAAGCCCGTCGTCACCAGAGGTCGGCGTCGCGCAATGCCCGATCGACACGCCGCGACGCGATGTCCAGCAACTTGCCCCGTGCGTAGAAGCGCCAGGCGAGCCAGGTCAGCAACTTGTCCTTCCATTTGTTCGTACCGACCCGATAAAGCGCCTGGAGCCGGTCGCGCAACGGCTTGCGCAGGCTCTCGGGATCGAAGGCACCCTTGGGCCACGCCGGCAACGCATCCTGTCGTGCCGCGGGATCGCAGGCTTCGATCAAGGGGATCACCGGAGCGAAGAGCGTGCCGTCGCGCTCCCGGAGGAAACAGCGCATCGCCGGATCCGCCGCCCATGCTTTCACGATGGGGTTGGTGACGGGAACCAGGAAATGTTCCGACAGGAAGCGCTGGCAGTTGCGCCGGCCCAGCAGGAAGTCGTGACGGCGATAGGCTTCGCTGAAAAACCCGGAAAAACCGCCCAGCGCGCCCGAAGCGATGGCCTTGCCCCCGACCAGCGGCGCGCCGTCGCGTGGCGACGGACGCGTCGGTGCGATGAGGAAACGGCTGTACACCGTCTCGTCCATCGCCAGCGCCACCTCCTGTGGCTTGAAGCGCGCCTGCTGCTTCCATGAGGTGAACAGCGCGGCCATGGACTCCACGACGTTGATCTCGTCGGCGTTTTCCGGGCCGAGGTCGTCGGGCTCGGGAAACGGATCGATCATGACGACGATGCGGTTCACCTCGTCGCCACCACGTGGATTGCGACCCAGCGCACCGGCCAATTCCACGCGCGCCAGTTCGAAGGGCTCGTTGTCCATGGCGCCACCATCGACGCCCACGAAACGATAGGTCGCGCCCTGCCCCGGCAAGCGGCTGGCATCGGGAAGGATAGGCACCATCGAGACCTTGCCCGTGATGTCGGGGACCATCACGCTGCGCTGCGTGTAGTCGCTCCAACGACGCTCGATACCCCGATAGCGAAGACCGCCCGGAAACGCCGATGAGGCCAGCGAGGCGCGCAGGATCGCGGTCCACGAACGATCGGGCAAGTGCTTGGGATGGTCTACGCGCAGATCGTCGGGGTATTCCCAGGTGCGCTCGTAGTTGCCCTGCCCCGTGTCCACGGCGAAGCGCAGGTAATCCGCATGCGCCACCATGCTGTGCGCCTGTTGCGACTTGCTGCCCGCGAACGGCACGCGATAAGGCATGCCACGCAGGTTGGTCACCGTGAAGATGCACTTCAGGGGACTGGCGATGTAAGGGCGCGACAAGGCCGGGCCTTCGAACCTCAGTACATGCTCGCCTATCCGATCCAGGCAGCGCGAATCCAGCAGGGAGACGATCGGTGCGTCGGGGTCCGTGAGATCGTCCGTGCGCAGCAACCAGCGGATATCGATGCGGCGCACCCAGGTGTCGTAGAACGGATTATCCGACCCATCGCCCTCGTCCGCGCCATGCACGTGCGGGAACGCGTAAGGCAGCGCGACGGCGGACAACAACCCGTTGACGCTACCCGCCGACGCGCCGGAGATCGTGCGCAACAGTACGTCGTGGGTCGGTACGGCCTCCTTGCGTTCGCGAGCGGCGTACCAACGCTCAAGCGCCTCGTAGAGGAAATCGAGCACGCCCGCCGCATAGGCACCTCCCGATACCGCGCCCGCAAGGGCCAGACCCAGTTCGAAGGTTCCCGATCGACACGGTGGCGTTGTGTCGGGACGTGATAACGGCAGTTCGGACTCGGGCATGCGGCACTCCATCGTGAAGGGCGAAAAAGGCCGCAATGACGACAGCACGCCTCAGTCCGTCGGATACGTCCCTTTCTTCTCTTGCATGGAATAGCACGCGCAGGCGTGTCGATCCGAGGACCACATCACCCTGTCAGCCTGCTTGCCATAGATGCGTGTGATTTTTGTCGCGACGAAAGTGAACGCCCGACGTAGTCTCAGCGAACGAGCCATTGCGCGGCGAACGCCAGCGCGGCGGGAAGCGCCTGCACGTAAAGGATGCGACGGCTTGCGGTAAACGCACCCCACAGACCCGCCACGACGACGCAGCCCAGGCCGTAGAAAAGGAAGGCCGTGGCGAAGGGTTCGCGCAATGCGAGGCCGAGCACCAGGGCGACCACGAGAAAACCGTTGTAGAGACCCTGGTTCGAGGCCAACGCCTTCGTGTCGCGCGCGAAATCCTTGGTGATGCCGAACACCTTCGGACCACGCGACTGCCAAAGGGCCATCTCCAGGACGACGATGTACACGTGGATGAGGATCACCAGCACGGTGAGTACGGTGGCGGCGAGGGCCATGGCGCTTCCTTGTCGGACGAGGTCGGGGCCGAAGCATAGCCGCAAAGACAGCCCATGGGCGGTGGCTGCGATTGGAACGGAATCCTGGACGATCCATCCCGCGACGGCGGGCTGATCCGCCCGGGTACGGCGCCTAGACTCGATCCACCAGCCACTGACCAGGAACCACCCATGGCGAAGCACTCCATCGAAGGCAAGGTCGTCCTCATCGCCGGCGGCGCCAAAAACCTCGGCGGCCTGATCGCCCGCGATCTCGCCGCCCACGGCGCCTCCGCCGTCGCGATCCACTACAACAGCGCCTCGTCGAAGGCCGATGCCGATGCCACCGTGAAGGCCATCGAGGCGGCGGGCGCGAAGGCGGTCGCCTTCCAGGCCGACCTGACCGGCGCAGTGGCGATGGAGAAGCTGTTCGCCGATACGGTGGCTGCCGTGGGGCGCCCGGATATCGCGATCAACACCGTCGGCAAGGTGCTCAAGAAGCCGCTCGCCGAGATCACGGAGGCCGAATACGACCAGATGAGCGCCGTGAACGCCAAGTCGGCGTTCTTCTTCCTCAAGGAAGCGGGCCGCCATGTGCGCGACGACGGCAAGATCGTCACCCTGGTGACCTCGCTGCTGGGTGCCTTCACACCGTTCTATGCCGCGTATGCCGGCACGAAGGCGCCGGTGGAACACTTCACCCGCGCCGCCGCCAAGGAATACGGCGAGCGAGGCATCTCGGTCACCGCCGTGGGCCCTGGCCCCATGGACACGCCGTTCTTCTATCCGGCCGAGGGCACGGAGGCCGTGGCCTATCACAAGGGTGCCGCCGCGCTTTCGCCGTCCAGCAAGACCGGCCTCACCGACATCGAGGACGTCGTGCCGTTCATCCGCCACCTCGTGTCCGATGGCTGGTGGATCACCGGCCAGACCATCCTCATCAACGGTGGCTATACCACCAAGTAGGCGGCATCATCCGGGCATCCCCCTTCCAAGGACGTCGCATGGATACGCCCACGCCATTGCCTTCGCTCGCCGTGCCGGAAACGCCTGAACGCGTCCTGCGTTTCTGGCGCGATGCGGGATACTACTACTGGTTCGCGAAAGACGACACCTTCGACCGGGTGTTCCGGGATCATTTCCTAGGCGCACACATGGCCGCCGGCCGTCGCGAACTCGATCACTGGATGGACAGCGCGGATGGTTGCCTGGCGCTGCTGATCCTGCTCGACCAGTTTCCACGCAACGCCTTCCACGGTTGCGCGCACATGTACGCCACCGACCCGCTCGCACGCTTCGTGGCACGGCACATGCTCGAACGCGGCTTCGACAAGGTTCACGACCACGACATGCGTTCGTTCTGCTACCTGCCGTTCGAACACGCGGAGGATATGGTCGATCAGGATCTCTCGGTGGCCCTGTTCAAGGCGCTGGGCGACCCCTTCTACCCCTACGCCCTCAAGCATCGGGACGTCATCGAACGCTTCGGGCGCTTTCCCCACCGCAACCAGGAACTGGGGCGCATCACCACGCCGGCGGAACAGAAGTTCCTCGACGACGGCGGCTTCGCCGGCTGACACGCCATGGACAGTCTCGAGCGCTATCGCGTCTTCGTGCAGGTGGCCGAGATGGGCAGCTTCATCCAGGCCGCGCATGCGCTCGAACTGCCCCGTGCCTCCGTTTCCGCCGCCGTGCAGGCGCTCGAATCCGACCTGGGCACGCGCCTGCTCCATCGCACCACGCGACAGGTGAGGCTCACCGCCGAAGGCGCGCAACTGCTCGACCGCGTGCGGCCGCTGCTGGCGGAGGCCGAAGATGTGCGCCAGTTGTTCCAGCGTAGCGATCGCCAATTGAGCGGCAGGCTGCACGTGGACGTGCCGAGCCGAATCGCGAGGCGACTCATCGTCCCCGCCCTGCCCTCCCTGCGGCGGCGCTATCCCGGCATGAACCTGGTACTGGGCTCGACCGATCGCGCCATCGACCTCGTGCGCGAAGGCGTGGATTGCGTCGTCCGCGTGGGTCAGCCGGCGGACAGCCGCCTCGTCGCGCGTCCGCTTGGTCATGTCGCGCTGGTCAATTGCGCCAGCCCTGCCTACCTGCGCGAACACGGGACGCCGACGACGCCCGCCGATCTCGCGCAGGGCCACCATGCGATCGGCTTCGCGGCCGAAGGCCACGAGCCCTCGTTCACCTGGCACGACGGCGAACACGAGCGAAACGCCACGCTCGGTGGATGGCTCGCGGTCAACAACGCGGAAACCTACATCGCCGCCTGCGTCGCCGGCCTGGGCCTGATCCAGATTCCACGTTTCGACGTGCGCCACCTGCTCGAAGCCGGCACGCTCGTGGAGATCCTGCCCGCCTTCCTCGCGCCCCCCATGCCGGTGTCGATTCTCTATGCCCATCGGCGCCAGCGCTCGCGCCTGCTGGGTGCCTTCGTCGACTGGTTCGAGGCTCTGATGCAGCCTCATCTGGCTCCCTGACGCGAGACCGTGCAAAGAACGCCGAAGACGCCGACAAGCACGGCACCCCCGTTCACGGCATGCTGGGCCATCCCTCCCAAGGAAGCCTCACGATGAGCGATACCCTCACCTGGGCCGAGTTCGAGAAAGTGCAGATGGTCGCGGGTACGGTCGTGCGCGCCGAGGTCTTCGCCGAAGCCCGCAAGCCCGCCTACAAGATCTGGGTGGACTTTGGCCCCCATGGCGAACGCAAGACCAGCGCCCAGGTCACCGGCGTGTACCGACCGGAAGATCTCGTCGGCAAGCAGATCATCGGGGTGATCAATTTCCCCGAGAAGCAGATTGGCCCCCTCCTGTCGCAATTTCTCTTGACGGGCTTCCACACCGACGAGGGCGTGGTCATCGCGACCGTCGAGCGGCCGGTCGCCAATGGCACCCGGCTGGCCTGAGCCCCCTCATCCACGGCCACCCTTTCGGGAACGCCCGCTAAACCGCGCCGGGCATCCGGTCAACGGCTGCTCCTGCCCTCGCGTTCGCCCCCTCGTGATCCCGCATGAACGGCATGCGGGATCGACCGGGTCGCCACCCCGACCCGGCTTCTTTCAACCACCCCGAGGGGAAACACCATGAACGCGATGTCCCGTCTTGCCACCCTGGGCCTGGCCCTCGGCCTTGCCCTGTCCGCCGGCGCCAGCGTGGCGCAGGACGCCACCCCTGTCCCTGGCCATCCCCGGGTCAATGAAGTGAACCAGCGGCTGGATAACCAGCAGAATCGCATCGCCAACGGCGAGGCCAATGGCACCATGAACGGCAAGCAGGCGGCCCGGGACGAAAAGCAGGACGCCAACATCGCCCAGCGCGAAAGCCGTGACGAGGCGAAGAACGGCGGTCACCTGACCAAGAAGGAAGACCATAACCTGAACAGGTCGCTCAACCACGACAGCAAGCGCATCCATAACCAGAAGACGAAGTGATGCGAACCGCTGCCGTCGTCCTCAGGACGACGGCAGGAGGTCCGACACGCTTCGCGACAACTGGTCGGCCTGCACGGGACTACCCAACAGGTAGCCCTGCAAGGCATTGCAGCCCAACCGGGTAAGCAATTCCTGCTGTTCGGGCGTTTCGACGCCTTCGGCCACGATGTTCAGGCCGAGTGTCTTGCCCAGGGCGACGATGGCGGCGACGATCGCCTCGTCGTCGTTGCCCTGGGTCAGTTCGGTAACGAAGCCGCGATCGATCTTCAGTTCGTCGGCCGGCAACTGCTTCAGGTACAGCAGGCTCGAATAGCCCGTACCGAAGTCGTCGATGGAAATACCCACGCCCAGCTCCGCCACCTGGTTGAGGATCGCCAGGCTGGTCTCGGCATCGCGCATCGCGGTGGATTCCGTCACCTCCAGCACAAGGTGACGCCCTTCCAGGCCATGACGCTCCAACGCACCGCGCAACACCTCCACAAGCCCGCTATGCGTGAGCTGCATCGTGGAAAGGTTCACCGCCACCGTCCACTCGCCATGGCCCTCGTCGAGCCATGCGCGCATCTGTCGGCACGCTTCGTCGATTACCCAGTTGCCGATCGGCACGATGAGCCCCGTACGCTCGGCCACCGGCAGGAAGGTATCCGGCGGCACCAGGCCTTCGCCCGGCTTGCGCCAGCGCAGCAACGCCTCGACACCGATCATCGGTCCGTTTGGCGACACCATCTTCGGCTGGTAGTGCAGTACGAACTCCTCGCGATCCAGCGCGCGACGCAAATCCTGTTGCAGCTTGAGCTGCTGGTGGACGTTCGCGTTCATCGCGCTCTCGAAGAAACAGTAGCCGTTACGGCCTTGCTCCTTCGCGTGATACATCGCCGCGTCGGCGTTGATCATCAGGTCGTGGTTGGTCAGCCCGTTTTCCGGGAACACCGCGATACCCACGCTGGCCGACACGTGCATGCTCGTGCCGTGGATGACATAGGCCGCGCTGAGCGTATCCACCACGTCCTGCGCGCGCTCGGCCGCATCTTCCGGGCGCTCGACATCCAGCACCATCACGAACTCGTCGCCTCCCAGACGGGCTACGGTGTCTTCGCCCCGCTTGGTGGCGAGCACGCGACGCGCGACCTCCTTCAGCAACAGGTCGCCCGCGTGATGACCGTAGACGTCGTTGATCGCCTTGAACCCGTCCAGGTCGAGAAACAACACCGCGAATGAACGCTTTTCGCGTGTCGCTTTGTGGATGGCCTGCTCCAGGCGATCGCCCAGCAGGACGCGGTTGGGCAACCGTGTGAGGTTGTCGTGCAACGCCAGCTCCATCAGCTCGCTCTGCGCACGATCCAGCGAATGGGCAAGCAGGCCTGCGCGGACATCCAGCATCGACACCACGAGCGCGATCGCGAACACGGCCAGGCTGATGACGATCACCACCAGCGCGAGCCACTTGGTGTCGATACCCGTGAACGCCGCACCGCAATAGCTGCCCAGCGGAAAACGCGCCGCGGCCATGCCGGTGTAGTGCATGCCGACGATGGCGCACCCCATGACCAGCGATGCACCGAGCCGTGCGTACAACACCTTGTCGCCATCGCCACGCAAGCGGAAAGCGATCCACAGCGCAGCGCCGGAGGCGAGCACGGCGATCACCACCGAAAGCGTGAACAAGCCAACGTCGTAGGTCACGCCAGGCATCATGCGCATCGCGGCCATGCCGGTGTAGTGCATCGCGGCGATGCCCGCGCCCATGAGCAACGCCCCGAGGCACAGGCGCAACCATGGCAGGGTGCGCTGGCAGACCAGCCACAACGCAAAGGCCGACGAGACGATTGCGATCACCAGCGACCACAACGTGAGATCGAGGTCGTACCCCACCGCGATCGGCAGGCTGAAAGCGAGCATGCCGATGAAGTGCATCGACCAGATGCCGAAGCCCATCGCGAACGAGCCGCCGACCAGCCATAGCACGGAGGTCGAACCCTGTGTGCTGGCGACGCGCCCGGCCATGTTGAGTGTGGTGTACGACGCCAGGATCGCCACGATCAGCGAAAAAGCGACCAGCACGAGACTGTAGGTCGCTGGAAGCGCCGGGAAAACCGGATCGAGGGACAGATATGACATGTCGGGGTGCTGCCGGAGAGGGCCTGGCTCAGGCCGTAAGAAGGGGCATCGCAAACGTGCACATTATCGGCAAATATTGACTGATCTTGAATGCGTTGGAGACGTCGAAGCCCGTAAAACCAGGGCGTGGGACGAAATCGTCTCAACAGGCGTGACATTGGCATGCCCGGGGAAAACGGCGAAGATCCCAGGCGATGCGTCGCATTCGCGGCCTCCCCTTTCAATAACCAAGGAGAATCCTCCATGCCACCGAAGATCCTCGCCTTCGCGGGAAGCTCCCGTCGCGAATCGCTCAACCGCAAGCTGCTTGCCGAGGCCGTGGAAGGTGCAGAGGCCGCTGGCGCTGAAGTCACCGTCGTTCGCCTGGCCGACCTCGACCTGCCCATTTACGACGGCGACCACGAGGAAGAGCACGGCTTCCCGGCTGGTGCCCTGGCGTTCAAGCAGCAGATCGCCACGCACGACGCCTTGCTGATCGCGTCCCCGGAGCACAACGGCGGCTACACCGCCCAGCTGAAGAATGCCCTCGACTGGGCCAGCCGCCCCACCGACACGGATCGCACGGGTCTTGGCGCCTTCAAGGGCAAGCTCGCCGCCGTCATTTCCGCCTCGCCTGGTTTGCTCGGCGGCCTCCGCTCGCAGACCGCCCTGCAGATCTCCCTGCATAAGATCGGCCTGACGGTGATCCCGGAGAACATCGCGCTCGGGTCGGCACACCAGGCGTTCGACGAGAACCACAAGATCAAGGACGAGCGCTCGCGGCGCTCGACGCATGCGGTGGGCGAGGCCTTGGCCAGGGCGACGCGGGCGCTGTTGGCGGGTAAGGAAGCCTGACGGCGCCCTGCCACGCCATCGCGCGCAAGCGCGCTCCTACAAACGCCGCAACCGCCGCACTGTAGGAGCGCGCTTGCGCGCGATGCCCCCATGGAATCGCAGAACACAAAAAAACCCGCTTGCGCGGGTTCTTTGGCGATTCATTCCATCGAATCTGTATTGGTGCCCAAGGGGGGACTCGAACCCCCACGACCGAAGCCGCTACCACCTCAAGGTAGTGCGTCTACCAATTCCGCCACCTGGGCATTGCTACTGCGTTTTACTGCTTTAAACGTTCGACCCACACCTTTCGGGGAGAGCCTAAACAAAACGCCCCGCCTTGGCGGGGCGCCGTGCCATCCGGTTGAGGTCGTCCGGATGTTTGTTGGTGCCCAAGGGGGGACTCGAACCCCCACGACCGAAGCCGCTACCACCTCAAGGTAGTGCGTCTACCAATTCCGCCACCTGGGCATAACTTTGAAACGTGTTGCTTTTACTTCTTGGCCGGTTCAGCAGGAGCCTTGGCGGCATCCTGCTTCGCAGCCGGAATCTCGTTGTTCGCCGCCGGGGCCGTAGCCGCCGGAACGTCACCGTTCGCGGCAGGCGCCTTGGGCACGTCAGTCGTCGGGGCGACCGGGGCGTTGTTGGCGGGAGCCGCCGGAGCGGTCGCGCCGGACATCACGCCAAGATCCGCAGCCGGCTGCTGGGGGTTACCCGAGTGGCTGAGGTAGATGCCCATGCCGAGGCTGAGCACGAAGAACAGGGCTGCGAGGATGGCCGTGGCGCGGGTCATGAAGCTCGAGGAGCCACGCGCACCAAAGACCGTGGCGGATGCACCGCCACCGAAGCCAGAACCTGCCTCCGCACCGGCGCCGCGCTGCATAAGAATCAGCACGATCATCGCCGCGGCGATCAGGATATAGAAAACACTGAAAAGAATGAACATGTCTTCTCGGTTTACCGTGTCGCGTTATGAACGCGCCGCGGCGCATATATCCAGGAAGTCGGAAGCCACCAGGGCGGCACCGCCGATCAATCCACCGTCGATGTCCGGCTGGGCGAAAAGCTCGGCCGCATTGGCTGGCTTGACGCTACCACCGTAGAGCACCCGGGTGAGGAGCGAGATAGTAGCATCCTTCTTTGCCAATTGGCTACGGATGAACGCGTGAATTTTCTGCGCCTTGTCCGGGGTGGCGGTGAGTCCCGTACCGATGGCCCAGACCGGCTCGTAGGCGACCACGGCGTCGCGGAAGGCCTCGATACCGTTGTGCTCCAGCACGGCGGCCAGCTGCCGTCCGATGACCTCTTCCGCCCGGCCGGCTTCGTGCTCTTCCTTGGTCTCGCCCACGCAAAGGATCGGCGTCAGCCCCGCCTGGCGGGCCGCCTCGAACTTCTTCGCCAGCAGAGCGTCGGACTCGTGCTGGTACTGGCGACGCTCCGAGTGGCCGACCAGCACCCAGCGGGCACCCACGTCGTGCAGCATGCCGCCCGACACCTCGCCGGTGTAGGCGCCCTGCACATGATGCTCGGAGAGATCCTGCGCACCGAACCCCAGGCCCCGGTCGCCATAACGGGCGATCAGCCCGGCGAGGTAGACATCGGGCGGGAAGACCAGCACATCGGTGCCGTCGGGAAGGTTCTCGACGATCTCGCGGACGAGCGCGTCGGCCATGGCATGCGAGCCATGCATCTTCCAGTTTCCGGCGACCAGCTTCTTGCGCATGGTTTGGCTTCCAGGCGGTGACAAAGGGGCGGCAGGATAACGGCCACCCACGGCACGGCAAAGCTGCATTGCCGCAATAGGCGGGCCGCACACGGCGTTCACCGAGGGTAACGCATATATCAGGCATTTGACCTGCCCCGGTCTGGCTTCGATCATCCCGCCATGCGCACCTTCAGAATTTTCCTCATCGCCCTGTTCATGGCCTTTGCCGGGGCCGCCTACGCCCAGGCCACGGACGACACGAGCCCCGCCCAGCAGATCGACGACCTCCGCGGCCAGCTGGACCAGGCCGAGAAGTCGATGAAGGACGACAAGATCACCGACTCGGCCATCGACGACCTGCGCAGCGGGGTCTCCGATATCGAGAGCAAGGCGCAGAAGGTCGCCAGTTCGCTCCAGCAGGGTCGCGAAGCGGCCAAGGCCCGTCTCGACCAGCTCGGGCCGCCGCCGGCCACCGGCACGCACGAGGCACCGGAGCTGGCCCAGTCACGCAAGGACGCCCAGAAAGCGTTCGACGCGGTCGATACCCAGATCAAGCAGGCCAACGCCATCGCGCTGGAGGCTCAGCAGGCCGGCAACCAGCTCTCCGACCTGCGTCGCATCCGCTTCCAGGAACTGATCTCCAAGCGCACGAACTCGATCCTCTCCAAGGCCTTCTGGTCGGAACCCGCCGCTGCGTTTCCGCGCGATGCCGCCAACCTCCGCGACTTCGTGGGCACCGTACGCGACGACGTCGCCGCCAGCTGGAACCAAGGCAATCGCTTCGCCCTGATCGGCTGCGTGCTGGCCGGCCTGTTGTTGATGAGCGTGGTGCGCCTGTACCTGGAACACCGTGCGCGCGAACTGACCGCCAACCGCATGCCTCCCGGCCGGCTGCGTCGCTCGGCGCTGATCGTCGGCGTCGCGCTGACCTCGACGCTGACCACCGGCCTGGGCACGCATCTGTTCTATCTGGGCCTGAACTGGAGCGACACCCTTAGCCACGACACCGACGAGGTCGCGCAACGCGTGGTCGGGCTCGTGTTCTTCGGTGCCTTCATCGCCGGGCTGGGTCGCGCCCTGCTTTCGGCCAAACGTCCGTCGTGGCGCCTGCCGTCGATCTCCGACGAAACGGCGATGCGACTGCGCCGCTTCCCGCTGCTGTTCTCACTGGCGACAGTGCTGTTCCAGTTCCTCCACCAGCTCAACCGCACGGTCGGCAACAGCCTGGCGGCCACCGTCGCCACCAGCAGCCTGGAGGCGGTGGTTCTTACTGTCCTGACGGCCATCGCCCTCGCCCGCCTCAGCCGCGCGCACCATCACGAGGAAGACGGCACGCCGCCGACGCCACGCCCCGTATGGGCCAGTGTGTTCATCGCCGCCGCATGGGTGGCGATCGTGCTCTCGTGGCTGGGCCTGCTTACCGGCTTCATCGCCTTTGCCGCATTCATGGCGGTCCAGCTGGTGTGGACCATCATCATCGTGGCCGCCGCGTATCTGGCCATGCGCCTCGTCGACGATCTCTTCGAAACGCTGCTCTCGGAGAAGGGTCCGATGAGCGCCCGCGCGCAGGCGGTCTTCGGCATGGACCCGAAGCTGCTCGACCAGGCCGGAGTGGTGCTGTCCGGCGTCGCGCGCCTGGTGATGTTCCTGTTCGCCTTGACCGCGGTCGCCTCGGGCTTCGGTGCCGGCGCGTCCGACATCTTCGCGTTCGGCGCCAAGCTGCAATCGCTGGAAATCTACGGCGTGAAGATGCAGCCCGACCGCATCCTCTCCGCGATCGCGATGTTCTTCGTCGGCCTGCTCGCCGTGCGCGTGGTGAAGAACTGGCTGTCGAACCAGTACCTGCCGCGCACCAATCTCGATCCGGGCATGCGCAGCTCGCTGACCACCCTGCTGGGCTATGTCGGTGTGGTGATCGTGGTGTCGGTGGCCCTGCTCGCGATGGGCCTGTCGCTGCAGAACATCGCCTGGGTCGCCTCCGCGCTTTCGGTGGGTATCGGTTTCGGCCTGCAGGCGATCGTGCAGAACTTCATCTCCGGCCTGATCCTGTTGGCCGAGCGACCGGTGAAGGTCGGCGACTGGGTGGTGCTCGACGATGCCGAGGGCGACATCCGCCGGATTAACGTGCGCGCCACGGAAATCCAGGTCGCCGACCGCTCAACGATCATCGTCCCCAACTCGTCCTTCATCACCAAGCCCGTGCGCAACATGACCATGGCCAATCCGCAAGGCCGTGTGCTCATCAAGCTGCCCATGCCGCTGGACACCGATCCGGTGGAGGTGCGCCAGCACCTGCTGGAGGCGATGCGTTCGCACAAGTCGGTGACGGAAACACCGGCGCCCTCGGTGACGCTCGACGGCATCGACCGCACCGCCATGACCTTCGCCGCCACCTGCTACGTGGGCGGCCCTCGCGACGTGGGCGGCGTGAAAAGCGACCTGCTCTTCGACTTCATCGCCCGGCTGCGTGGCGCCGATATCCCGCTGCTTCGTCCGCAGGACCTCGTGTTGCGCACGGGCAGCCATGCGCCGGACATCGCGGGCCCGAGCGGCGCCGGTGCGCCGAAGGCCTCGACCGACCCGGACAACAGCAACTAAGCACCCCTGGAGTACCCGATGCATCCCCTCATCGCCCTCGCCCTGATGTCCACCGCGCAGCCGGCGCCCGCCTGGCTTGCGGGCGACTGGGAACCGTACAGCAATGCCTTCCAGGGCCTGCGCATGCTCAGCATCGGCAAAGACACCCTGAGCTGGAAAGGCTGCCGTGATGCTCACTACGACGTGGTGTCCGTGGATGGCGACAGCGTAACGATCCGCCTGGCGAAAGACAGCAAGTGCGTGCTCGACGACACGCCACCGACACGCATGGACACGGTGCGCCTCACCCTGCGCGACAACCATTGCGACCTCGGCGTGTCGATCTACGCCTCGCCCGACGCCGCGAACAAGAACGAGCCCTCGGCCGAAGGCCTCTACGGCAAGCAGAAGTGCTCGTCGGGACCGGCCGCTCAGGCGGCGGCCAACCTCTCCACGACCACGCGGTAAGCCTTCGCGGCAGCCTCTTCGGCGACGTGCGCGTGATCGCGCACGCGCCACCGCCCACCGACCATCACATCGCGCACCAGCGGCGTGTTGCCGGCAAACAGGAAGCTGTCGATCACGTCGGCCTCGCTGCGCGCGGCCAGCAAGGGCGAGCGATCGTCGAGCACGAGCAGGTCGGCACGAGCGCCGACCGACAAGCGCGCGATATCCGCCGCCGAAGCCTGCGCACCACCCTCAAGCGCACGCTGCCACAGCGTGTTGCCCACGCTTTCCTCCGCCTTGCGCGCCGCGACGTTGCGATGGCGCGTGACCAGGCGCTGGCCGTACTCCAGCCAGCGCAGCTCCTCCACGGGAGACACGGAGATATGCGAGTCGGAGCCGATGCCCAGCGTGCCGCCCGCGTCGATGAAATCGGCCAGCGGGAACAGGCCGTCGCCGAGGTTCGCCTCGGTGGTGGGACACAGGCCGGCGACCGCGCCGCTCTTTGCGATACGGTCGGTCTCCTGCCCCGTCAGGTGCGTGGCATGAATCAGGGTCCAGCGCCGGTCGACATCGGCATGATCGAGCAGCCATTCGACCGGACGCGCGCCACGCACTGCAAGGCAATCCTGCACCTCGCCGATCTGCTCGGCGATGTGGATGTGGATCGGCAGGTCGCGTGACACGCCGGTCGACAGCAGGGCGCGCATCGCGTCCTCCGGCACGGCGCGCAGCGAGTGCAACGCGATGCCGATGCGGAGCATGTCGTGCTGCATCGGCACGAGTCGTTCGAGCAACGCGACGTACTGGCCGACATCGTGGCGGAAACGCTGCTGGCGTTCGGACAACGGACGACCGTCGAAGCCGCCGGTCATGTACAGCACGGGCAACAGCGTCAGGCCAATGCCGGCCTCCTTCGCGGCCTCGATCAGCGCGAGCGACATCGCGGCGGGATCGGCGTAGGCGACGCCACGCGGGCCGTGGTGCAGGTAGTGGAATTCGCAGACCTGGGTGTAACCGGCCTTCACCATTTCCACGTAGAGCTGGGTCGCGATGGCCTTGAGGTCGTCGGGATCGATCGCCTCCGCGAAGGCATACATCGTCTCGCGCCAGGTCCAGAAGCTGTCCTCCCCCGGGCCGCGACGCTCGGCCAGGCCGGCCATCGCGCGCTGAAACGCATGCGAATGCAGGTTGGGCATGCCTGGCAACACGAAGCGCCCGACCCGCTCGCCACCGTCGCCAGCCCGCGCGAACCGCCCGCCCTCGACGACAAGCCCTCCGCGCCCGGCCTGCCAGGCGGCGTCCTGCCAGAGGAAGTCAGCGGAATAGGTGGCGTGGGGCATGGGGATGGCCTTGTGGGGGACATCCGATGCTACCTCAGGCGGCCCGGACCTGGCTTCTGCAGCGACGGACGTCCGCGTTTTCGTCATCCGGGGAGGCGCATAATAGGTCAATGACCGAGAAACACGCCGCTCAGACTCCGAAGCTCACGCTTCGCCTGGCCCGTCCCTCCGACGTGCCGGCCCTCGTCGCCCTCACCGCCCGCGTCTACACGCCGGAATGGGGCCACTCCGCCGAGATGCTGCAAGGCCAGCAGACCCACTTCCCCGAAGGCCAGTTCGTGGTCGAGTACGAGGGAACCATCGTGGGCTTCTGCGCCACGTTCCGCATCAACGAATCGGTGGCCCTCACCCCGCATACGTGGATGCAGATCACCGGCGGCGGCTTCGCCTCGCGTCACGACCCCAAGGGCGACTGGCTCTACGGCATGGAAGTCGTGGTCCATCCGGACTATCGCGGCATGCGCATCGGGCAGCGCCTGTACATGGCACGCAAGCGCTTGTGCACCGACCTGAAGCTGCGCGGCATCGTCTTCGGCGGGCGCATGCCCGGCCTCGGCCGCGCGGTCGCACGCTACGGCAGCGCGGAAGCCTATGTACAGGCCGTGGTCGACGGCACGCGCCGCGATCCCACGCTGAGCTTCCAGCTGCGCAACGGCTTCGAGGTGATCGGCCTGTTGCGCGAGTACGTGCCGTCCGACCATGAGTCGCTCGGCTACGCGGCGCACCTCATCTGGCGCAACCCGCAGCTGCTCAACCATCCCGACACGCCGAAGGTGTCGCAGAGCCATCGCCTGCCCGACTCGGTGCGCGTGGCCTCGGTGCAGTACCAGCAGCGTCGCATCGGCTCGTTCGAGGAGTTCGCCACGCAGGTCGAGTACTTCGTCGACATCGCCGCCGACTACGACGCCGACTTCGTCGCCTTCCCCGAGTTGCTCACGCTGCAGTTGCTCTCGATCGAGAACGCGGAGCTGTCGCCGGTCGAATCCATCCGCCGGCTCTCCGAGTACACTGACGAGGTGAAGGCGCTGTTCCACCGTCTGGCCGTGCACTACAACATCAACATCATCGGCGGCTCGCATCCCACGCGGCAGCCGAATGGCGACATCCACAATGTCTGCTACGTGTGCCTGCGCGATGGCTCGATCCACGAGCGCGAAAAGCTGCATCCCACGCCCAGCGAACGCAACGTGTGGAACATCACCGGCGGTGACGCGGCGGCCACGATCCAGACCGACTGCGGCCCGATCGGCGTGATGATCTGCTACGACTCGGAGTTCCCCGAGGTGGCACGCCATCTCACCGACCAGGGCGCGCTGATCCTGTTCGTGCCGTTCTGCACCGACGTGCGCGAAGGCTACCTGCGCGTGCGCTACTGCTCGCAGGCCCGCGCCATCGAGAACCAGTGCTACGTGGTGCTTTCGGGCAACGTGGGCAACCTGCCGGGCGTGAACAACTTCGACATCCAGTACGGCCAGAGCTGCATCCTCACGCCCAGCGACTTCCCGTTCGCGCGCGACGGCATCGCGGCGGATTCCACGCCGAACATCGAAACCGTGCTGTTCGCCGACCTGCGTCTTGAGAACCTCGCCCGCGCCCGCAACTCCGGCGCCGTGCAGAACCTCAAGGATCGTCGTTACGACCTCTATGAAGTACGTTGGGCAAGGGCACCGGAAGGCAAATGAACGAGCGATCCACCGAAGGCGCACCCTCGTCGCGCCTTCAAAAGCTGAAAGCCCTCGGCCAGCATGAATGGCTATCTCCCACCGAATGGCGACGCCGCATCCTGTTCTGGACAGGCGCGGTCGTCGTCGGCCTCTCCGCCGTCTTCTTCGCCAAGGCGGCCGACTTCGCGTTCGAGCTGTTCCATCGCGTGGCCTCGCACGGTTGGTGGGTGCCCCTGCTGATCACACCGGCCATGTTCGCCCTGCTCAGCTGGCTCACGCAGGGTGCGCTCAAGGCCACACGCGGCTCCGGCATTCCCCAGGCCATCGCCGCGCTCAAGATCGAAGACGAAAGCTTTCGTTCGCGCCTGCTCTCGCTCAAGGTCGCCATCGGCAAGATGGCGCTGACCCTCGCCGCCCTGCTCGGCGGCGCGTCGGTCGGTCGTGAAGGCCCCACCGTGCACGTCGGCGCCGGGCTGCTCTATTCCATGGGTCGCCGTTTTGGCTTCGCCGATCCCACGGCGGCCGGGCGCTTCATTCTCGCCGGCTCGGCGGCGGGCCTCGCCGCCGCCTTCAACACGCCGCTGGCCGGCGTAGTGTTTGCCATCGAAGAAATGTCCGGCGCGTTCGAACATCGCATGAGCGGCACCTTGCTCACGGCGGTGATCGTGGCGGGTGTCGTGTCGCTGGGCCTGGTCGGCAACTACGCCTACTTCGGCGATGTCACCGCCAGCCTGCCCTTCGGCACCGCGTGGATCGCCGTCCTGCTGACCGGCATCGTTGGCGGCCTCATGGGCGGCCTGTTCGCCCGCCTCATCATTCCGTCCACCGTCGGCCTGCGCGGCATGGTCGGACGCCTTCGCGCCCGCCAGCCCGTGGTGTTCGCCGCTGCATGCGGCCTCGCGCTGGTGCTGCTCAGCCTGCTTAGCGCGAACGGCCTCTACGGCACGGGCTACGCGCAGGCACGCGATATCCTGCAAGGCCATGGCGATACGCGTCCCGTATTCGGCCTGCTGAAGTTCCTCGGCAACATCGCCTCATCCTGGGCCGGCATCCCCGGCGGCATCTTCTCGCCCGCTCTTGCCGTCGGCGCGGGTCTCGGCGACAACATCGCCCACCTGCTACCGGGCGGCGATACGTCCGCCGTGGTGCTGCTCGGCATGGCCGCCTATCTTTCGGGCGTGACCCAGGCACCGCTCACCGCCACGATCATTTCGCTGGAACTCACCGCAAACCGCCAGATGGCGTTGCCGATCATGGCCGCCTGCCTGCTGGCACGCGCCGTATCGGGCCTGGTCTGCCGCGTGCCCGTGTACAAGGCGCTGGCGGAAACGCTCATTACGCAATACGACGAAGAACGCCGCCGCCGCGAAGCGCCGGCCACCGAAGGAACGAACCCATGACCGACGCACGCTGGGACCACCTGCTGCTCGACGTAGGCCTCGCCACGCTCACCGACAACGGCCAGCCTTACGGCGCCATCGAGCATGGCGCCATCGGCTGGCGCGACGGAAAGATCGTCTTCGCGGGCCCGCGCAACGAGTTACCCGGCGATCCGACCGCCCTGTCCCATCGCATCGAATCGCTGCATGGCCACTGGGTCACGCCCGGCCTGATCGATTGCCACACACACCTCGTTTTCGGCGGCGACCGCGCGCAGGAATTCGAGATGCGGTTGGAAGGCGCCAGCTACGAGGACATCGCCCGCAAGGGCGGCGGCATCGTCTCCAGCGTGCGCGCCACCCGCGCGGCGGACGAAGACCACCTGCTCGCGCAATCGCTGCCACGCGCCCGCGCCTTGCTTGCCGATGGCGTCACCACGCTGGAGATCAAGTCCGGCTACGGCCTGGAACCCGATGCGGAGCGACGCATGCTGCGCGTCGCTCGCCGCATCGGCCAGGAACTGGGCATCGACGTACGTACCAGCTTTCTCGGCATGCATGCCCTGCCTCCGGAATACGCCAACCGTCGCGACGAGTATGTCGCACTGGTCTGCGACACCATGCTCCCCGCGCTCGCCGAGGAAGGCCTCGTGGATGCCGTGGACGCGTTCTGCGAAGGCATCGGCTTCACGCCGGCCGAAACCGAGCGACTGTTCACCAAGGCCACGTCACTGGGCCTGCCGGTGAAACTGCACGCGGAACAGCTTTCCGACCTGGGTGGCAGCGGGCTCGTCGCCCGCTTCAACGGCTTGTCCGCCGATCACCTGGAATGGACAAACGAAGACGACGTGCGTGCCATGGCTCAGGCCGGCACCGTCGCCGTGCTGCTGCCGGGCGCCTACTACGCGCTGCGCGACACACGCCCGCCGCCGATCGATGCCTTCCGTCGCCATGGCGTCGCGATGGCGGTGGCCACCGACCTCAACCCCGGCACGTCGCCCCTGCTCTCGCTGCGCCTGGCCATGAGCATGGCCTGCACGCTGTTCCGCCTGACGCCTGAGGAGGCCCTGCGCGGCGCCACGCAACACGCGGCCCGCGCCCTCGGCCTCGACGACCGCGGCACGCTCGCCGTCGGCCAGCGCGCCGATCTCGCCGTGTGGAACGTCCGCCATCTACCCGAGCTTTGCTACTGGATCGGTGGTGATCTGCTGCGGCAGAGCTGGGTCCATGGGGAACGACCGCGAGTGAGCGCGTAAGGGCGCTGGCTGGCGGTGCATTCATGGAACGCACCGTCAGTGCAATGAGCCTCCTCTAAGAAAGATTCCAACGATTTTTCAGACGAGTCCTAGAGACATCGTCAGCGATATGCCTAAGCTCAGGAACCTCTTCATTCGTGACGAGGGAGCCTCGCTTGAGGCAGTGGAAAGTTCTCATTCCAGCCGGAGCGATCATGCTCTTGCTGGTCATCGGCATCGCACCGTATCTGTCGGGTTACTTCACCGGGCTACTGCTCGGACTCTCCGGACACCCCAACACGTGGACCCGTTGGTGGGAGTACATCCGGGTACTCGATCAGCCGGCATATGCGCCTTATGCGTGGCGGATTTACCTCGCCGGTGGCCTTGGCATCGGCATTCCGTTGTGCGCCACCATCGCAGCCTTGATCGCGCTGCGTCGCCATCTGCCCACGCCACCCCCGCCGCGATTCGAGCCACTTGAGGCCATCGCCTCGCCATCGCGACATGGCGTGGTACTTAGCCGGGGAATCGCCACGAACCTGTCCGTGCTGGTCGTGGCCGCCCGATCAGAGCGCGCCGTGCTCGGCACGCTGCTGCCTACCCTTCGACAATCGGGGGAACCGTGGCTGATGGTAGGCACTCGCGCGACCCTGGCCGCCTGCGCCCCGGCGATGAAAGGACGGGAAATCGTCCATCTGGCACCCTTCGGCCAGGGGCACTGCTGGAATCCCTTTGCCACCGCGTGGGCACCAGAGGGCCTGCGCCTACCCGTGCTGGAGAGCCTGGCGGAACGCTGGTATCCCGCCACCGAACCGTCCAGGCGCTTCCTCGCCAGCCATGCCCGGCATGCCTTCGTCGCCCTCGTCCAGGTGGTCGACGATGTGCTTCGCGCCAGCGGCGAAGCCATCGCACCCGCGCCGGGGGATCTTCATCGCCTGGCCCAACCCCTGGCCACCCAGCAGCGTCGAGCGTATCTGGATGCCCTCGGTCGAACGGCCGCGCTCACCGAGCGTACCTGTGAGGCACTGCGCCCCTTGCAAGCCTTGGATGAAACGGCCTTTCGACGGGTCTGCGAGGCCTTGCTCGCACCGTTGGCCCTGTTCGGCCATGCGTCGCTCGACACCGCCACGCGTGGCGACGACATCGCGACGCGTGATTTGCGTCGGGCGATCGTTCTCGTCGAATTACCTGCCGAACGGCGAGGGGAAGCCAGCCATCTGGTCGATATCTTCATCGCTTTTTGGCGGCATGCGACGCATGGCATGCCGCATCGACGACTCGTTATCGACGAATTGGATGCCTTTGCCCGGTTACCGATCCTGCTCGATAGCGATCTTCCATGTCTCGCCACGACACGGCGTCTCGCCGCGCTTCGGCAGCCGTACGGTCGCGTGCTCGACCGTCTGCTCTCTTCCTTTCCCTGCGTGGTGATGCATGGGGCAACGGATGAGGTCGCCGCTCAGGAAAGCGAAGCGATGCTCGAAATCTATATGACGGTTCACGATCCCAAAGAGCGCCGGTCACGCCGCCCCGCCAGTGCGCAGGCCCTGCATGCCGTGACCGACGATCAGCAACTGGTGATCGCCCACCCATCGTTTCGTCCCTACGCCGCGGACATTCCTTCGGTCCGTTATCGGGCCAAGCCCCTTCCCTCCCATGAGACCGGAGAAGCCATGCCCTTTCCGAAGCCACTCGCGAGCCTTCTCGTCTCGGTGCTTGCCGCTTGTTCGACACCCACCCAAGACGTCACCGAGGGAAAGCGCCCCAAGGCTACCCCCTACATGAAGGGATGCAACAGTCCCCGCGACATAGGTTCACCACCTAACAAGTATGTCGACGCCTGCATCGGACCACATCGCTTTCGATTCCTTCAAAGCCTCTATGAATTGCAGGCTGGTCAGGATCTGTGATCTTGCCCCCGTTTCACGGACACCCCTATAAGCGATTAACTATCGCAATAGGAGGTGGACGATGACCAAGAGCAAGGCAGGCAGAAAGGGGCAGGAGTTCAGCCTGGAGTTCAGGCAGCAGGCACTGTTGCGAGCGGCCACAGAAGGGGTAACCACGGTGGCTCGTGATCTGGGGTTGCAGCCTGCCCAGCTGTACAGTTGGCGCGCCCAGGCGCGGCGGCACGACCAGGACGATCAGGCACAACGCTTGGAGTTGGCCGAACATGCACGGCTCAAACGTGAAGTGGCGCGGCTGGAGGAGGAGAACGCTTTCCTAAAAAAAGCGGCGGCGTACTTCGCCAAACAGCCCAAGTGAAGTGCGCAACGATGAAAGCGCACGAAGGCACATTCAGGGTGCGTCTGATGTGCCGAGTGCTGTCGGTGTCTCCAAGCGGCTACTATGCTTGGCGCAAGCGTATACCGTCCAAACGGACCCAGGCTCGGACG
>NZ_WNDO01000017.1 GCF_009912395.1 Luteibacter sp.
GCGCGAGCACCGCGCCCTGTTGGAGCAATACGCTTTGATCGCCAGCATGAGTGCCAGAGGCAACTGCTACGACAACGCAGCAATGGAGAGTTGGAACCACAGTCTGAAGGTCGAGGCCATCCATGGTGAACACCTCGCCACACGGGAGCAGGCCAAGGCTCATGTGTTTGACTACATTGAGGTTGACTACAATCGGATCCGGCTGCACTCGACCCTGGGCTACCTCAGCCCAGAGCAGTACGAGCTGGCCAATGTCGCTTAGATAGGTGTCCGTAAATCAGGGGCAAGATCATCCCTCGAACGAGCCACTCGTTAACGACACAGGCCTACCACCATATTCAACTTCCACAATACTCGAATAGGGCCCTTCAAAGCGACTCTGCACAGATAGTCCAAGCGCTTCGGTTACGTACAGAACAAAGGCTTCAAACTGACAGTCTTCATACTCATTGAAGAAAATGAAACACCCCTTGGGCAAAACCTCTTTCGTCATTTTCTTCATAGCTGAGATCCGAACTCACTCATTGTTGCTAACATTGATGTTTTTCGCCGCCGGAAGATTCGGCATGTTCCCCACTGACTCATCGAATGCGAGGCCACCTGTGCTGAAAAAACAAATCTCAGAAGGTCTACGAAGCGACATCCATTCAAGCTCCTTCGGATTTTAGCAAGTATCAACCCCATCACACAGAGATACGCGGGCCGCATCCCCAAGGAAACCCTGCGCCTTCGAAAAAATCAAGCATTCTCCGTGAGAATCCATAGTTCACATCATCACTCAAAGAATGAATCGGGTTGCTCAACAAGATTTCATCCATGATCTCCGTGCCAAACATCTCCGGTTCCAACCAATATACGGCGCCACCTTTATCAAAAAAGTGTGCGTCAAACGGATTATTTATTGAAAGCCCCATGACATAGTCAGCCAAATTCATACCATGCGCGGCAAGCCAGCCCTCGTCATGAAGCCCCAGTGCACCGCTCAGCAATCCGGAATGAGCGAAGTTGACGGCGTACTGCCATCGCAACAAATCTTCTTGAGCGCCTCTACCGCCGATCAACACATCGGGGCTGTATCCAGAAAGTGAAAGCAAATAAGCGTGATTCTGAAGCCAGAGCATTTCTTCTTCGTTAATAGTCACGATACTTTTCATCCAATAGGAGGGCGAGACACGATACGAGCCCCTGAATCAAACAACGGCGCGTCTGACACCCAGCCATATCCAGATATTAAAGTCTGACGTCATCCGCTTTCATCCCAAAACGCCCCAGCTTTTCAAGCCCAGCGAAAACCGCCTTCATGCCAATCATCGTGGACGACGTGTCTTTCCGTATGACGTCGCCCCCTACAGGAAAGAAGGTTACGACAAAGGTGTATATATTCTTTGATCGTTCACTGTCGATCTTAAAAATGGCGTATCCCTGGTGCCTTAGAAGAACATCCCGGATGACTTCGGCATACTCATCCAGTGAAATGCCTCCCTCCTTGAAGGACAGGTCGTATCTCAGCGCATAAAGCTCGGCCAATTCATCATCAGACAGCATTGCGCTTTCCCATTCTGCCATTAGTCTTTACCTTTCGCCCTTACGTCCACTCTTCGATACCTTCCGGTGTTTGCCATGCGATGTCTGCCGGCGCATCCGCTAGCGAAGGATGGATAAGAAATGCCTCTTTTGCGGTCGAGTCCCATCCGGTCGTTCTCGCATATCCACACCGAGGTGCTGCCCCCCTAGACAGCCCGTAGGCCGACTTACTTACCGATCCGCAGTACGGAGATTCGTCCGGTCGCTGCTGCTCATGAGGTGCGGACACACCATGGGCCAGTTGATAGTTCGACATGGATTCCCTCTGCCCTAAACAACATGTCAGATGCGCATGGTACAAGCCGTATTCGCCGATATCACGTACCGTTGTTAGAGGATTTATCCCTAACGATCTCGTATTGTGCGCGAGCAAGCCAATCAGGAGAATGTCCTTCTCTAGAAAGGAATTCTTCACTTACTCATGCACCCCATGCGAACCCTCCTCCTGTTCATGGCCGCCGCTATCGGTATGCATTCGGCCAACGCTGCGACCGCCGTCGACGAGTGTCCGCTGAACTTGTCCCTTAGGACGACCCCAGATGCGTTCGTCGCAAAGCTGACATCAATGCCGTCCTTTCGAACGGAACGAACGCCCGAACGAAAGCCTCTCTTCGGCCA
Source organism: Luteibacter sp. (assembly GCF_009912395.1). Taxonomy (GTDB): domain Bacteria; phylum Pseudomonadota; class Gammaproteobacteria; order Xanthomonadales; family Rhodanobacteraceae; genus Luteibacter. Next base: position 2,203 of record NZ_WNDO01000017.1, read on the forward strand.
GTGCAGCTACCAGGCCTCTACTTTGCAGCAATTTGCCATGCCGCCGAATGGCCTTTGCTCGATCGACGGCCAGCTTACCTTCGGATCCATGCTGGAGATTCTGGACAGTGAGTCGATCGTGGTATCGCACACCTTCATGATGCTCAAGTCCGACCAGTCCCTCGCCGCCCTGCGCTCCGCACTAGGCAGAATTGCCACTTCGGTTTCACCGCAATCCGATCCGTCTGCCTGGAAGACCGATCCCTATACGGTCATCGATGGCGTATACGCGCATGATGGCGATGTCTGGACCATCTTTCACAAGGTGAAAGACCCCGGCAGTGTGAGCACCGCACCCGACTTCTATGCCGTCACCCACGTGCGCCGTGACTGGTTGGACTTTTCACGAAGGGATCTCAATACCTGCAAGGAAATACCGTCAAGCAAGTAGGGCATGCCATGGCGAAGCCCTCTTACCGACAGCGACGCTGAACATGGCTTGTTTCATGACGACACCGCTATGAAGGAAGCGGATGCTCACGCATAACCCTGGACTGGGAAACACATGAAGAAATGATGGCCATCAAAATTGGCCATCTACACTAACCGCATAGCACTTGATGCTTGAGTCCGCCCTCCCCATCCGATCCGATCGGACTTACACACACGATGAGCGCACTCTTCAGCACAACGATGGTGAATAAGTTCCGGGTGTGGCGACGCGTCAACATGGAGTCGTTGCACATTGAATTTGAGGCCGAGCTTTTGGGGCCCGCTAGCTGAGATTATCGGAAATCTCTTTTGAATAAGTTGATATATCAATCGATGCATGAGCCAAAGAACGCCCCCAGCTCAACACATCCTAGACCAAAGAAAATATCATTTATCAATAACCTCTGTTTCATACTAATTTTTTCGCCCAGATGACTCACTCAAGAGAAAATGAAAAGCACTTCTCCCATCCAAATTTTTTGTCTTGCTCAACAACCCGGTCCAACACATTGATAATAGCGTCAAAGTCTTTTCCCATTTGTATCATCGATGCACCGTGATCCGTCCATACCAATAGGAATGGACGCTCTACACTGGCACTCAGCAGGTCCCATAAGGCATCCAGATTCTGGCCATATCGCCCGTGAAGACCAAGACAAGCGGTAAGACAAAGATGAAAATCGCGCTCCTTTCCAACTTTGCTGCCATCAATTTCAATCCTTACAGAATTGCATCCATATCATTTCGATGGACGAGTGCAGAGGACCTTAGACTCACCCTCAACATAGCGTCATCGCTCCTCGCCATGCCGTCTTAAAACATCAAACTGCGATTTAAAACATCACTGCACTCACTTCAATCCATACCGAGAGTACTCTTAATCATAAGTACGGCACTCATGAATTGATCAATCTGCGTCTCGGGCAATAAGTTTAGAAGTTTATTTAAATTATCACCATCGTAAAAACAAATCGCATCATCCAGATATTCGTTATTCGCCGCATGAACTTTCAAGATGCCATTTTCCTGCAGAACCACACAGATTGCGGTAAATAATAAACCCCTTTCTTCCGGATACTCCTCTAGTCGCGATTCAACCATTGAATTTGCATACCCCACAGCCTCGGATATCGAATATCCGAGCTGCTCCATCGCGCACCTAACATCCTCTCTCGCGGAATTCAAATAATCCAAATACATCCACCTATTCATCACTGCTTACCTGTAAAGACATTTAGCTGAATCCCTGGGTACTTTTCTCGAAATTGCATGATTGCACCTGCGCAACTTGTGCATGACTTCAGTTCCGTATAGATATTAATGCTACCTTTAATACCTACGTTATCGCCCAATTGGCGGGCAACATTCTCCAAGATCTTGAACTCACCATCAACGTTTCTTAGGAAAGCCTCTTTTCCATTAACCACCCCTCCCTTACCGATAGACATTGGCTCCAGAACTGTCGGGCCAGTGGGCAGAGAAACAAAACCATTCTCGCCATTTTGGAAACTACTAAATGCCCGCATCTCACTAGAGATGCCCGTGCCCGGCACATCTATGGAGGCTATCGAAATATTACCTTTTTGCTGCCACTCAGCAGGCAAAGTGCTTCTTATTTTTTCTGCTTGAGATACAAATGCTTGTCGAACTTCAGGAGCACTAGAGTTCGACAAATAGCTTGAAAAAATGAAACGCTCGTCGCCAGGTGCACCTCTCAAGAGATCGTCGAAACCAGCGCGCCCCAGGAGCTCACCTGCCTCCTTCGCTGTTGCTTTTACAGCTTTACCGGCAACCGTTGCACCTGCAGCCGCCAGCTTACCTGCGCCAATCGCACCGCCTATAGCCGCGCCCGTTTGTAGCGCGGCTACCGTCTTCATGACACCACTGACATCTTGTCCGTAGATGCTAGCCATCTGCCGCTTGGACGAGTCGTCGAACCCCGCGGCGAGGCCCTCACCGATATTCTGTGCCCCTGCAACGAAGCCGTCCTTGAATGCGATGCCCGTGTTGATGGGATGACTCAAGGCGTCCTTGATCGAACCGGCGAGACCGACCGCGACGTTCTTGCCGACGCCCCACGGATCATCAGTGATCGCGCCACCGATCAATTCGGCATATTTTTTTGACTCCTCGGCTACACCTTCTCCGAGCGGTCGGCTCACGGCAGGTCGCACGTATTGCCCAATAAAGTCCCTGTCGACCTCCTGCATGTTCTGAGCCGGCGCAAAGAACTGCCCCCGCTCCGTCGTAAACATCGCCTGCGGCTTACCCACCTCGTTGGTATACGTCGCTCCGCTATTTGCCAGGAACGCCTGCGCAGCTTCGTCATCACCCGCCGGAAGGATGCTCTTCCAGATGAAATCGACATCCTTCGAGGCCTGTTGACCCAGTCTGGCCTTGGCGTCTTCGACCTGCTCAGGCGAAGGTGCGCAACCGCCGCACTGTTGGCTTGCGAATTTTTCCGCGTTGCCTCGAATCCAGTTGGTTTCGTCCGGGTGTAGCTGACGGTTGTACAGGTCGCCATTCAGCGCAGCGTTCGCACCATTCCCACGTCCGGTCACGCCACCCACAATGGCGCTTCCCAGCTCCATATAGGTGTTCCATTCCGACGTGCCGGGCTGGACGTTGTGATCGTAGAGATACTGCTGCATCACATGCGATACGGCTTCGCTGGATGCGCCACCCAGCGCACCTTCAGCGGCGTTTCCGCCACCCAGCGAGGCCATCGCCGCGCCGACGACGCCGTGCAGGATGACTTTATTACGACCACCGTCCGACCACGCTTCGCGGTCCTGGTCGGTCTTGGCGTTCTCGGCCATCCACTGGGAAAGACTACCCACGCCTCGCATGCCGACATAACCGGCCTGCGCTGTCAGCTCCTGACGGTCCGCGACCTTCTTGGCGTCGTAGGCATTCTTCAATGCTTCGTCTTCAAGCGTCGGCTTCCGATCCAACCCGGAGAGATCCTTCCCCGGATCGTTACGAACCACGATGGTGCCTTCGGCGATGCCCGAGCGAGTGTCGCTGCTGGCGTTGCCATGCTGCGGCGTGGCCGCCGAGATAGCGGTGCCGAGGGCACCGGCGACGTTGCTCGCGATGGTGCTTCCGCCGCTGAAGCTGATCTGGCTGGCCTTGTACTTGGACTCGTTGTGCAGATCCTCGTAGACAAGGTTGCCCGTGCTCAGCAGGTTCTTCGCCGCGTCGGCGTCACTGGCGATCTTGCCGCCCACCAGGTGAGTCGTGCCGCCCACGTCGAGCTGGAAGCCGCCTGCGCCGGCCTTGATGCCGCTGACCTCGTTGACGCTGCTGTAGTGGCTGTCGACCTTGCTCTGGGCGAAGTAAGCGCTGCCGCTGACGAAGCCGCTCTGGGTGATGCCCGCCATTACCTTGCCGCCGGCCTGCATCGTCTTGCTGGCGAAGTCGTCCGTGTCCTGCTCGCTGCGGATCGTCAGGTTGTTGCCGATGTTGGCGACGACCTGCTGGCCCTTGAGCTGCGCGCCCTGGATCGTCGTGTCGTTGCCGCTGACCAGCGTCAGGCGATCGGTCGCATCGATGGTGGTTTCGGCATGCGTGGTGCCGTTGCCGTGGGCTTTGCCCTTGCCGACGCTGGCTTCGGCATAGATGCCCAGGCCGTTGGTACCGAAGCTGACGCCGACGCCACCGGAGCCGTTCTTGGATTCGCTCTTGAGGCGGTGCTCCTCTTCCTGGCTGAGCAGGTTGATGTCGTGCGAGGCCGCGAGGGCAACGTTCTTGCCTTCGACCTTGCTGCCTACGATGGTCAGGTCGCCGCCGGTCGCGGCGATCGTCACGTCACCGTTGCTGCGAATGCGACTGCCGGCCGTGGTCTCGTCGTAGGTGGTGGTCTTGCTGCTGGCACTCTTACCGCCGATGCCGACCTGGACGTTGAGGCCTTCCTCGCCGGGACCGTTGCCCCCACGGATGCCCGTGTCCATGGCAATGCCGTAACCATCCTTGATGTCATACGCAGCTCTCGCGGCATACAGCGCCTTGAGACGGTCGTCATCGGTGTCCTTCGCACCCCTGATCGACTGGCGCGCGTCCATGCCGAGATCCACGAGCTTGCCGCCAAAGCCGCCCGTGATGCCGCCTTCGCTATGGCGCTGGAACTGCGAGCTGCTGACCGAATCCACCGACGCGTCGATCGTCACGTTCTTGCCGACCAGCGTCGTCGCGGTCTGGCTCATTACGTCGGCGCTGGTCAGGTGCAGGTCGTTGCCGGCGGTCAGCGTCACGCTGCCGTCCGTCGAACCGACCAGGCTTCCGGTGTGCGTGACCTGACGGCTGCTTTCGCCACGGCTGTCCTTCTGACTGCCGTAGAGCTCGTTGAGGCCGCTGCGTGAGTAGCCCGTGGTGCGCACCGACTTCTCCTGGTCGGTGGCGTAGGTGTTCTCGATCGCGGTCAGGCGCAGATCGTTACCCGCCGCCAGCAGGACATCGTGCGTAGCGGCGACCTGCACGCCTTCGCCCAGCAGGTTGCGACCGGCGGCCGCAGTCACGGAATCGCCGCTCAGCGAGGTGCCATGGCCGATGGTCTGCTCGACCGTCTCCTCGCGCTTGGTGGTCTTGCCTTGGTGGACGGGCGCGGCGCCCCGGTTGATGACCAGGCCGGAACGGCTGGTCTTCGACTCGTGCGTTTCGCTGTACCGATCTTCCGTGGCTGTCAGGTTGATATCGCGGCCAGCGGCGAGTGCCAAAGCGCCGTCCGCCCTGACGGAAGCGCCCTGGAGCGTCACGTCGTTGCCGGCGGCGATGCTGACGCCATCGCCGGATTTGATCGACGAGCCGACGGCGAGTACATCGTCCGTCGCATCGTGCGTGCGCGACTTCTTGGACGAGAACAGGCCGGAAGACTTCTTCACCGTGTCCTGCGACCAGGTGTGTTCCTCCTCGCCCGCGTTGAGGTTCACGTCGTTCTTGGCGGCCAGGGCCACGCTGCCCTTCTCGCTGCTGATGGCGACGGCCGTGGCATCGATATCATGCCCTGCGCTGACGATCACACCCTTCGTGCCCGTCAGCTCCGTGCCCTTGAGCGACTGGTCCATCGTGCGCGTGTCGATGATCTTGCGGCCTTCGCGGCCGGCGTCGCTGTGGCGTTCCACGTCGGTGACGGCGTTGAGCACCACGTCGTGGCCGGCGCTGATGGCGATCTGGTCGCCGGCCTTTACCTTCGCGCCTTCGCTCACCAGGTCGCGGCCCGCGCCGAGGATGGCGTCGCCGCCGGCCTTGATGGCGCTGGCGGTCGCGCTGAGGTCGCGCTTGGCGGTGAGGCTCAGGTCGCCACCGGCACTGATCGGCGCGCGGTCGAGGGTCAGGTTACGACCCGCGTTGGCGCTGAGGTTACCCGTGGCGGCGATCGAACCGCCCTGGACGAGGCCCAGGCGCGAGGCATCGAGCGGGGCGAGGCTGTCGCCGAGTTTGATGCCTCCCAGGTCCACGCGGCCGATGCCGGCGCCACTGAGGATGTCGTTGCCCGCGGTAAGCGAGACGTTGCCGCCCTTGAGGGTGCCCCCGTTGAGGATGTCCTGCGCGGCGGTGACGCTGAGGTTGCCGCCCGCACCGATGTTGCCGCCGTTGAGCAGCGTGCCGGCCTTGAGCGTCGCGTCCTGGCCGGCCTTGATGCTGCCGGTGTTGGTGAGGTTGCCGGAAGCGTCCAGCAACACCGTCTTGCCGGACATGATGGCGCCGCTCTGCGCCACTTCCTGCGCGTGCGCGGCGGAGAGGTAGACGACCGGCACGAGCACCTTCTCGCCGTTCACCTCCTGCGTCACCATCCACACGATGTCCTGCGTGAGCCGGCTCATCTGCTCGGCGGTGAGCGCCACGCCCACCGAAAGCTGGAAGCCGTGGGCCACGTCGGCGCCCGCGTCCATCAGGGCGCGGTACTGCGCCATGGCGTCGGTGTTGTCGGTGAGGAAACGGCGGCCGGTGAGCGAGGTGATCTGTTCGAGCACCATGCGCTGTTCGTAGAAGCCGTCGCCCAGGCGCTTCATCGTGCTTTCGCCGTTGAAGCCGAGGCGGCTCATCAGGTAATCGCTGCCGAGGAAGCCGGCTTGCGAGGCGAAGCGCGGATCGGTCTCAATGAGATACGCGCTGCCGCTGCCCGGACGCGTGGTGAACAGGCCGTTGTTGGGTACGCGAATCTGGCCGGCCGGAGCATCCGGCGTGCCCACGCTTTGCGAACCCGGACGCGGACCTGCGTTGCGCGTGTCGCCGCTGAGCGCGTCCACGCCGCCGACACTGCCAGCGCCGGGTGCGTTGCCCAGGCCACCCACGCCGCCAAGATCGACACTGCCGCCCACGGCACCGACCGTGCCCGCACCGTTGCCGGACACGCGCGTGCCGCCCTGGTTGCCGCCGAGGCCGACACCCGAGATGGGGTTGCCGGCGGCGTCGACGGTGGTGTTGTCGATGGTGCGGCCGTGGATCTCCAGCGCGTTGCCGGCGGTCATGCGACCGGAAAGGCCCTGGCCGGGGTCGATCGTGAGCCAGTCCGGACGCTGACCGTCACCGATGGCTAGCGTCGCGTCGTTCGTGAAGTCGGCATACTTCTGGAAACCGTCTTCCACCCAGTGACGGCCGCCCTGGTGCGAGATCGATTCCCAGCCGGTCCACCATTGCACCTGGCGGCTGAGCGTACCGGTCGGATTCCAGCCGATGTTGCGGATGACTTCGCCGCCCACATTGCTGTCGCCTGCGGGCAGGCTACCGCCGGCGCCGTTGACGGTGAGGTTGCGGGCCGCGGCGATGGTGGACTTGTCGTTGAGCACCGATCCGATGAGTGTGATGTCGCCACCGGCCGCGATGCGGCCTTCCGCGCTCGTGCGCGTGAGGCGCTGGATCGAGGTCAGGGTGTCGATGTACACCGCCTTGAAGGTGTCCGGACTACCCTTGCCGTAGGGATAACCGCGGCAACGATGGTTGTCGCTCTTGAGGTCGTAGCAGTGACCTTCCACCCATTTGATTTCAGCGGCGTCGACGATCTGGCTCTGATCGACGTACGGCGGCTTGTGCGTCGGATCGGGATCGTCGTAGCGATAGCGGACGATGTTGTCGGTGGTGTGCCTGTTAGCCAGCTGCTCCGCCGCGTTCAACACGTAGGTGTCGGTTTCGAAGACGCGACGCTGGTTGGTGATCTGGTTGGCGGCGAGCAGGATCGAGCCGTCGGCTTCGATGTCGCCGGAGTGGTTGGTAATCTGGACCGTGCGACCAGCGGCTTCATTCGCGGCGATGAAGATGTCGCCCATGCTGAAGACGAGCGCATCGCGGTTGAGGAAGGTGCCGCCGACGAGCAGGCTCACCTTGCGGGTCGCCGCGATCAGCGCGCTCTGGTAGGCCGCGTTGTCGGCGACGCCACCGAAGTCGGCACCGTTGGTGAGGTCCCATGCGCGCACGGTGATGGTGTCGCCGATCAGCGTGCCGGTGTTCTCCACGCACCCGCCACTGATGGCGAGGTTGTCGCCTTCGATACGGCCATGGTTGACCACGTCGCCGCGTGAATTGAGCACGGTGTTGGCGCTGTTGATGCACGCGCCGTTGCCGTTCTCGATGCGGCCGGCATCGATGGTGAGGCCGCCGACGCTTTCCATCGTGGCCCAGTCGGCGTTGTAGAAGTTGCCGCCCAGGTGCAGGCCGAAACGGTTATTGGCCTTGAGCGTGCCGGCCGAGCCGTTGACGAAGTCGCCCGGCAGCCAGATGTCGAGGTTGTTGCCGGCGATGATCCGGCCGGCGCCCGTGAGGCCTCCGACCAGGTTGAAGCTGGCGTCGCCGTTGGCGGACGCGTTGCCGCCGTTGTTGTTCAACCACGCCAGCGTCACGGCCAGGCGCTGACCCGCGCCGAACTGGCCGTTCACGTTGGTCAGCGTCGCGCCGCCGTTGTCCCAGCCGAGGTTGCCGCCCGCGTAGACGTTGCCGCCACTGTTGTTGAGCGCACCCATCGCCAGGGTGAGGTGACGCGCGGCGACGAGCCGGCCTCCCGACAGGTTGTCGATGGCGCCTGCGTTGAGCGTGACGTCGCCCTGGCCACCCAGGGTGCCGTTGGTGTTGGCGATGGTGCCGCCCGCGTTGATGGTGGTGAGGCCGTCGCCGGTGTTGGCGATGCGTCCGCCCTGGTTGGACAGCGCGCCCGCGTTGAGGGTAAGCGTGGCATGCACATCGCCGCTGCCGCTTTCGATGCGGCCGCTGTCGTTCGCCAGCGTACCGTTGGCGACGATGGTTGCCGAGCCCATCGACTGGATGGCGCCTCGATTGTCGAGACGCGCGGTCGAGGCGACATCGGCGGTGCTGCCGCCATAGAGCTGGCCCGCGTTGTCGATGGCGCCCGCATGCAGCCACAGGCCGCCGTTACCGCCGACGAAGCCGCCCACGCCGTTCGTCATCGCGCCCGCGATGGCGAGTCGCGCGAGATCGCTGGTAAGCACCTTCACCTGGCCGCTACCGTTGGCGAAGCTGCCCGCGTTCACCTGAAGCGCGCCGCCGGATTGCAGGGTGCCACCGTTGTTGGACAGCTGACCGCCCGTGGTGATCGTCAGCAAGCTGGCGACGAGCGTGCCAGCGTCGTTGGCGAACGACGCCGCGTCGATGGTCGCGCCATGGGCCATGCTCAGCGTGCCGCCGGTGGAATCCAGCGCGCCTTGCGTATCGAGGTCGAGTGCGCCGTTGCCGACGATACGACCGCCGCGATTGGAGATACCTGTCTTGCCGTCCACCACCAGCGTGCCGTCGCCGGCGTGTTCGATGGCGCCGTTGTCGTTGATGACGGAGCCACCACGCAGCGTCAGCTGGCGGGACTGACTGGCAATGCGGCCCGCCGTGTTGTCGAGCGTGCCGGCCACCGCAAGGGTGAGATCGGAGCTACCGGTCTGGGTGATCGTGCCGTGGCCGTTGTCGAGGCGGGTGGCCTGGATATCGAGCGTGCCGCCCTGGAGCGTGCCGTTCGCGTTCTTCAGCGCGCCGCTGGCATGGGCACCGAGCACGCCGGCCGTGGCGACGCTGCCATGGCTGGCGTCGATGTCGCCGGCCGTGGCGTTCAACGCGATGTCACCGCCCGCGCGCGTTCGGCCGGACGAGAGGTCGAGCGATGTGCCGGACAGGCGCAGGTTGCCTGCCGCCAACGTGCTGCCATGGTTGGCGAGCGCGCCGGTCACGACGGCGTCGAGCAGGCCCGTGGTGCCGAGCGAACCGTCACCCAGCACGCCTGCGCCGAGCGTGCCCGTGGAGACGATGCTTCCCGCGACGAGGTGCAGGTCGCCCTTGGCGACGAGCATGCCGCTGTTGGCGAGGATCGTCGCGACGTTCCACACCGCGTTGCCGCTGGCGTAGGCCGTGCCGTCGTTGCTCGCGTCGGTGGCGTTGATCGTGAGGTTCGCGCCCGTACGCAGGCTGCCCGTGTTGCCGACATGGTCGGCCTTCAGGTCCACGCCGTTCGTGGCATACAGGCTGCCGGCGTTGTCGATGCGCGTCGCCTGCATCGCGAGGCGGTCGCCCGCGTAGACCGTGCCGGTCGCCGTGTTGTCGAAGCTCGCGAGACCTTGCGCGTCGAGCACGGTGCCGCCCTGCATCGTGCCGGCGTTGCTCACCTTGCCACTCTGGCGCAGGCGGAGCGCGCCGTCGGCGAGGATCGTGGCGTCCTTCGCGTTGTCGGCGTCGCCGCCGTTGAGCGCGATGTCGCGCTTGGCGTAGACGACGCCTTGCTGTCGCAGCGAGCTCGCGTCGACGTTGAGGTCGCGGCCGGCCTGCATATGGCCCGCCGTGGTGGTGTCGGCCGCAGAGACCGAAAGGTCGCGACCCGCCACGGTGGTGCCGCGATGATCGAGCGTGCCGGTGGCGGTGAGCGTCACGTCGTTGGAGGCACTGGCCTTGCCCGACTGGACGACATCCGCGCCGCTGAGCGTGGTGTCGCCGGCATCGGCGAGCATGGTGCCTTCATTGCTCAACGTGCCGTCGGCGTGGACGGCGACGCCCTGCCCGGCTTCCACCGTGCCCTGGTTCGCGACGCTGCCGCCGCGCAGGTCGATACCGGTTTTCGCGTAGATGTCACCCGTGGTCGCGCTGGTGAAGGCACGCCCGGCCGTGGCGACGAGCGCGCCGCCAATGGCGTAGAGCTTGCCGCTGTTGGTCAGCGCGCCCGTGGCGTCGAGCGCCAGCTTCTGCGCGGCCTGCATGGTGGCGGTGTTGACGATGTCGCCCGCGATGGTCGCGGTAAGGTTGCCGTCGGCGCGGACGAGGTCGCTATTGGTCAGCGCACCTGCGCGCAGCGTCGCGTCGGCGTTGGCATAGAGCTGGCCCGCATTGACCACCGCGCCCGTCGCGTCGAGGGTGAGCGCGCGACCAGCGTAGAGCACGCCCTGGTTGTTCAGCGTCGCGGTCGTGATGGCGAGATCGCCACCGCTTTGCCACTGGCCGCGATTGTCCAGACGGCCCGTACGCACAGTGACGTTACCGTCGGAAAGCAACGTGCCGCCCTGACTGACGCTGTCGGTGACCGTGAGGGACATGGCCCCCTTGGCTTTCAGCGTGCCTTGGTTGGCCAGCGTGCCGGCGTCGATGGTCGTGATGCCACCGGACTGCCATTGCCCACGGTTGTCGACGCGGCTCGCGCGCGCGGCGATGTCGCCACCGGATACGATGTCGCCGCCGTTGCTCAGCGTGCCGTTCGCGACGAGGTTCGTCGCGCCAGCCAGGCTCAGCTTGCCGGTGTTGGCGATATCGCCACCGGCCAGGCGCGAGGTGCCGCTGGCGATGAGCGTGCCGCTGTTGGCCAGGCGCCCGGCGGTGGCGATGTCCAGCGTGGTGCCGGACTCCAGCGACGCGGCGTTGTCGAGGCTGGACGCACGTACGCGCACGCTCTGGCCTGCGTAGATGTCGCCGCCCGTGCGATTGGCGATGTCGGTCGCCGTGACATCGAGCGCACCACCCACGGCGTAGAGCTTGCCGCTGTTGGTGAGCGCGCCCGATGCCAGCGTGGCGTTGCCGGTCGCGTAGATCGTGCCGCTGTTGTCGACGGCGCCCGTGGTGCGGGCGACGAGGTCGGTGCCGGCCGCGAAGCTGCCGCTATTGGCGATCGCGGCGGCCTGCGCGTCGAGGCGACCGGTGGAGGTCGTCTTGCCGGTGAGCTCCAGGCGACCGGCCTGGGTGATGGTGAAGTCACCGCCCTGGGTGGCAAGCTCGCTCGCGTTGCGCACGCCCACACCGGCCTCGGTGCCGAGCAGGCGGATCTTGTTGGCGTACATGCCGCCGAGCGCGGCCACGTCGAGGCTCACGCCCGAACCCGCGCCCTCGCCCTGAATGGCCTGGGTGGCGAGGTCGGCATAGTTGACCTGGTTGGCGCCGGTGACGACGTTGAGCTCGTTGGCCCAGACCTTCGCGTTGGCGACCACGGTACGGGCGATGAGGTCGAGACGGTCGATACCCGCGCCGTTGAGGCCCGCGCCGTTGATCGCCAACGTGCCGCGCGTGACGCGGAAGGCCGCGAGGCTGCCGTCGCCACCGAACACCGGCGTGCCGGTGACCAGCGTGCCGCGCGTGGTGTTGATGAAACCGCACCCATCGCAGGTGATGCCGTTGGGGTTGGCGATCACCACTTCCGCGCGATTGCCTGCTACTTCGGTGAAGCCGCGCAGGTTGCTGGGATTGGCGGAGGTGACCTCGTTGACGATCACCCGCGCGGCCTGACCCGGCGCGAGATTGGTGTTGCCCACGATGTAGCCGGCGAGCTGGCTCTGGCTCACGCTGCCGCTGTTGTTGAGCACCACGCCCTTGGGATCGACGTTGAAGTGCTCGTACTGGTTGTGCGACACGCCGCCCTGGGTCGGCGCGACAATGTTGACCACCGGGGTGCCGTTGGCGGAGGTATCGACATGCGGCGCCTGCGCGGAACCCGGCGCGCCAGCCACCTGGGCCTGCGACGCGATGGGCGCGCCGACCAGGGCCACACCGAGGGCGAAGGCCAGCGTGTGGGTGGCGCGGCGCAGGCTATCGAGGCCCTTGGGCGTGGCGGCGGTCGGGGGAAGGATCGTCGTCATCGTGCTGTCCTTGTCAGTACTGGTAGACGAGCTGGAAGCCCGTCGCCGGTCGCATCGTGTGCAGGGCGCGGCCGCCCTTGTCGGCCCATCCGGCGAACGCGTCGAAGCTCACCGGGCCGAGGGAGCCGCGCAGGCCGACGAACTCGCCGCGCAGCGTTTTATCGGGAAGGTTGCGAATGCTCGGTCCACCGACATGGCCGCCATCGATGCCGATATAGGCCGCCACGGGCCACTGGCCCAGCGGCACGCTGAGAGCGTTGCGCCAGTACCAGCCGCGCTCGCCGGCCAGCGTCTGCTCGCCGTCGAAGCCGCGCACCGTGTAGCGGCCACCGATGGTGATGAATTCCGAGGCATAGAGCGTGTCGCTACTGCGCTGCGCGCGGAACTCGCTGGTCCACTGGATGGGCAGGCGGCCCACCTGGAAAGGCAGGTTCAGCGAGACGTCGAGCACGTTCAGGCCGTACTGGAACGTGGGCGAACCGGCGGGACGATCCACCGCGTCGCGCTGGCCGCCGAACCAGGTCACGCCGCGGCGGTGGGCGAGACGCAGGTCAAGCTGCGCGCGGCCGAGGTACTGGCGCTGCACGAGCGCCAGCTCCATCGTGGTGACGTCGCGGCGCTGGGTGAGCAGCTCGGAATCTTCGATGAAACTGTGCGCCTGGCGCTTGCCCACGCGCAGTTCCAGCGCCGTCTTGCCCTGGCGTGTGCGGTGGAGCAGACGCTGCACCGTGACATCCATGGTGCGCGACTTGCCGCTGCTGACGAAGGTCTGCTGCGAGCCTTCCACGGTCTGGTGGTACTTGTAGTCGTACAGTGAAGTGGTGAACAGCCAGTTGCCCAGCGGCACGGCGTAGCTGAGTGAGTTGCCGCGCGTGCCGTGGCCGGTGCTGTGGTAGACGTCGTGGTTGTAGCCGATCGACAGCACGTCGTTCAGGCGCAGCGGGTTGTCCAGACCGAAGTTGATGCCACCCTGGAGACGGCCGGTGGCGCGCGAACCGGTGTCGTCGAGCGTCGCCACCAGGTGCCACGGGTGCGAGCGCTTCGCGGTGATCACCAGGTCGGATTCGCCCGGCTGCTCGGCCGGTGCGATGTCGATGTTCACGTCCTGCGAGGGCACGCGCTTGAACTGTTCGAGGCCCTGCTCAATGTCGCGCAGGTTGAGCAGGTCGCCCGGTCGCGCGGGCAGTGCCGTCTGCCAGGCGCCGACGGCGGTGTCGTCGGCGAAGCGCACGGCGCGGATGGTGCCAGGCACCAGGGTGAGACGCAGGGTGCCGGCGGCCAGGTCCTGCGGCGTGACGCCGACGCGGGTGGTGACGTAGCCGCGGTCGATGATCAGGTCGGAAACGCGGCGCACGATGGTCGCCACGCCTTCGTGGCCCACGCATTTGCCGGCGTAGCGGTCGAGGTAGCGCTGGGCGAAAGCGAAGTCCGCCACGCGGCCGCCTTCCAGGAGAACTCGGGACAGCCGGAAGCAGTCCTTCTCGACAGGAACGTCGGTACGGCGGAAGTCAGCCTGCGGCGACGGCGCGGCGCCCAGCCGGACGTCGGGCGCCTGCTGTTGCTCCTGGCGGGCCTGGACCTCGCGCTGCGCGCGGTCGCGCTGTTCCTGTTGGTCGAGCGTCTGTACGGATTGTGCCCGGGCGACGCCTGCCGCCATAAGACAAATACCTACTACACACGCGGCCGCCGACGACGCATGATGGCTGCGCCCGTGCCGATACTGCTTCTTCATGCTGCCCCTGTTCCTTGCCGGTCTGGGCCCCTGGCCCTCCGGATCGCAATATTTTATGGGCAGCGCGTCTCAGATTTAGATCAAACGTTGTAGGGGGATTCCCAAGAGCGTGTAGGGTTTTTCCTACAAAATCGCTCAGCGAAAGCGCAACCCCTGTAGGAGCGCGCCTTGCGCGCGACCGATATGTCGCTAGGGACCGGTCGCGCGCAAGGCGCGCTCCTACACCATCAGCGGGTCAGGTGGCGAGCCAGGACGACCAGGGGGATCGATAAGGCGACCCAGGACATCGCCTGCGAGGCGAGGCTGTCGCCCAGCAGGGCCGCGAACAGACCCCCGAGGGTGAGCGCGGCGAGGGTGAGCGGCCAGCGCCAGACGGACCAGGTCGCGGAGGTCGGACGATTCATGCCGCCACCTCCCCACCCGATGGACGCTTGCGCCGCACCACCCACAGATACACGCCGCTGACCAGCACAACGATGGTCAGCAGGTCGAACGCCGCCCAGATCAGCTTCAGCGGCAGGCTGCCGTAATCGCCGAAATGCAGGGGTCGCGACAGTTCCAGCGCCCGCAGGTACCAAGGCAGCCCACGCGCATCGGTGACCGCGGCCGTCTCCGCATCGACCAGCACCGGCGTCATCAGGCGCGAGGTGAGCGGCGTGCGCCCCTGCATCCAGATCATGTAGTGATGCGGGCTACCAAATGCGGAGTAAGGAAAGGCGACGCTCTCCGGCGTGGTGCCCGGCACGGCGCGCTCGGCCGCCGCCAGCGCGCGATCGAGCGAGACCAGGGGCGTGGGCGTCGGCTTGCCGTGCCATGGCGCCAGCATGTCGGTGAGTTGGCCGCCACGCCAATAGGCGAACAGTGGATCGGCCAGCGTATTGATCACCCCCGTGACACCGACGACAAGGGTCCAGGCCAGCAGCACGATGCCGAGCAGGTTGTGCAGGTCCAGCCACTTCAGGCGTTTGGATCGCCCACGCCGTACCTCGCCGAAACCGATCTTCTGCGCGAAGGGTCCATAGATCATCGCCCCGGTGACGATCGAGACGACGAACAGCAAGCCCATCACGCCCATCAGCAACATGCCGGGAAGCCCCACGAAAAGCTCACGGTGCAACGCCAGCAACACCTGGGTGAGACGGACGCGCTGCCGCGGTTCGCTCAGCACGGCCGCGGTGCGCGCGTCGATCACCAGCGCGTGGTAGCCACCGAAGCCCGCGCGCAACTCCTTCGCCATGAACACCAGCATCGTGTGCGGGCCACCCTGCACCCACGACATCGACTGGATGAATTCCCCGGGATAACGGGCTTCCGCGCTCGCGACGACGGCCGACAACGACGCAAGCGGTGCATCGGCCGGCAAGGCAGGCGCCTGGATCGTGGCTCCCAGCCAGGCGTCGATCTCGTCGTGGAACACCAGCGGCAGTCCCGTGACACAGAGCAGCAAAAGGAACAGCGTGCAGATCAGGCTGCTCCAGCTATGCACTCCCGTCCACAGGCGGAGACGATTCACCATGCGTACGACACCGTCGCCATCACATTGCGACGCAGGCCCCAGCGGCAACCGATCGCCGTGCAGACGGATACATAGCGCTTGTCGAGCAGGTTCGCCGCGTTCACGGCGAGGCGCCAGCCATCGAGCGCGGTATGGGCGCGACCCAAGTCGTATCGAACCATCGCATCGATGGTGGTGTAGGACGGGATGCTCACCGCATTGGTCACCGTGGCGAACGACTTGCCCGTCCAGCGCACGCCACCGCCCACGCCCAGGCCGCTCAACGCACCGTCGTGCACGGTGTAGTCGGCCCAGACCGAGGCCTGGTGGCCCGGGATGCCCGCCTGCTGGTTGCCCTGCACCACGAGCGGTGCTCGCGTCAGTTCGCTGTCGATGTAGCTGTATGACGCGCGCACGTTGAAACCGTCCGCGAGCACCGCCGTACCGGAGAGCTCGGCACCACGGGAACGAATCTCGCCGGTTTGCGTGTTGAAGTTGGGATGCAGCGGATCGGGCGTGGTGACGTTGCTCTGCGTCAACTCGTAGGCCGACAGGGCGATGTAGCTGTCGATGCCGTGCGGCTGGTACTTCACGCCGATCTCTTTCTGCCGGCCCCGGGTCGGCACGAACGCGCTGCCACGGAAATCCGTGCCCAACGTGGGCTGGAACGACGTGGACATGCTGACGTAGGGCGCCAGTCCGTTGTCGAACAGGTAGGTGACGCCTGCCCGCCAGGTGTTCGCCTGGGTGGTCTGGCGCGACCACGTACCGCTGATGTGGTTGTCGTTGTCGCTGCGCGCGGCGTCGCGACGCGCGCTCAGCATCACTGACCAGTGACCGATGCGCATCTGATCCTGCGCATAGGCGCCGAACTGGCTTTGACCCTGGTCGGCATCCTGGAAGCGCGCGGGAATCGCGATGGCCTGGCGGTAATCCGAGTGCAGGATATCCAGCGTGGGCGCATTGCCCAGACGGGTGAAGTTGTCCCAGAGCAGGCGCTGCATGTCCACGCCAAGCAACAGCGTATGCGTCACCGGACCGGTATCGAAACGGGCCTGCGCCTGGTTGTCGATGTTGAGCGTGCGCAGCTCCTCGCTCGAGGTATAAGTCTGCCGATTGAGGGTGTGCAGGTCGGCTTGCAGGTTGAGTCCCTGCACCGAGCTGTAGTCCGTGGTGTTGCGTGCCACGCGCAGGTTCTGGCGGAACCGCCAGGTTTCGTTGAACACATGCTCGAACTCATAACCGAGCTGGTACTGCGTGCGCTTGAACGATTCGAAACCCGTGTCGCCCGTATAGAAACCACGCGAAATGCGTCCATTGGGATTGGGCAGCAAGGTGCCCTGGTAAGGCAGCATCGACCACACACCACCGTCGGGATCATGCAGGTAGCTGGCAAGGATGGTCAGGCGCGTCTGGTCGTCGGGTTTCCAGGTGATCGCGGGAGCGATGGCAACGCGACGTTCCTTCGTGTGGTGGGCGTCCAGGTCGGTATCGCGGTAGATACCCGTAAGGCGATACGACCAGTGCCCGCTCTGCCCCAGCGCACCGCCGAAGTCTACGTTGGCCTGGCGCCGGGCGTTCGTGCCGAACTGCAACTGCACTTCATGCAGCGGCGTGTCCACCGGGCGCTTGCTGACGATATCCACGATGCCGCCGGGAGAGGCCTGGCCGTAGAGCACCGAGGCCGGGCCCTCCAGCACGACCGCGCGCTCCATCAGGTACGGCTCCACCTTGGGCACCGCCCAGGTGCCAGACAGCATCTTCAATCCATCCAGATACTGGTCCAGCGCGAAACCGCGGGCGCTGATGGTATCCAGGCGATCGTCGTTGTCGTCGCTGATCACCACGCCCGGCGCGTAGCGAAGCACCGCACGCAGGGTCTGTGCCTGTTGGGCGTCGATCTGGTCGCGGGTGATTACCGAGACGGTCTGCGGAAGCTCGATCAGCGGCGTATCGGTCTTCGCGCCGGTGGTGGTCCGGTGCGCCACGTAGTTGCCGGTGGTGGCGACGACACGCGTCTCGTCGAGGGTGACGGAACGGCGCGATGGTACCGCCACTTCCTTCGCCGGGGTCGGCTGGGCGACGGGAACGATGTCGGCGCGGCGCAGGGTGTAACCGCCGCCCGGCGACGGTACGGCCTCCAGGCCCGTGCCCTTGAGCAGCTCATGCAAGGCCTGCTCCGCCGTCATGGTCCCGCTGACCGCATGGCCCCGCACGTCGCGGGTCTGGTCGCTGGTGAAGGACAGCAGCACGCCCGCCTGGCGACCGACATGGTTGAGGGCCTGGTCCAACGGTTCGGCGGGCAGGTTCCAGTGGATCGGCGCGGTGGCCTGGGTAGACACCGACTGTCCTATCGCCACGAGCGGGACGGAAGCCATGGCCCCCAGGCAAAGGGTGGCGATAGCGCGGGCGAGCGGTGACGGCGACAGGGAGCGGTGCATGTACGGATTCCAGGACACGATGAAGATGTTTCCTTCCCTGTCCCGCGAGATTCGATATCGGACCACCTTTTTTCGCCAGCCGATGATCAGCCCCGCCGCGGCGCCACGCTCACCCAGTAGCGCGTCCGGTAGGTCACGGCCACCGGAAGGCTTTTTTCGAGGATCGCGAAGATCCGGTCGGTATCCGCCAGCGGATAGGTGCCCGAGACCCGAAGCGACGCCACGCGGCTGTCGCAGGCCACGCGGCCGGGGCGGTAACGCCCGACCTCGGCCACGAAATCCTCCGGGCGCATGTCGCGCACCACCAACATGCTGTCGATCCACGCCGTCTCGTCCTCGTCGGCAGGAACGATCGTGCCGATGGCGCTCCCCGTGAACCGCGTGCCCTGACCGGCCAGCACCAGACGCGGATCGGCAGGCGCCTCCCTTGCCCACACCTGCACGCGCCCCTCCTGGACGGAAAGGCGAGTGGCACCATCCAGGTCGCGCACGCTGAAACGGGTGCCCAGCGGACGAAGGTGCCCGTTCGGGGTATCGACCTCGAACGGACGCATGTCACCCGGCGGATGCGCCGTGGCGACCATGATCTCCCCACGCAGCAACCGCACTGCACGCCGGGCGGCATCGAAACGGATATCGATCGCGCTGTCGGTGTTGAGCGTGACCTGCGTGCCATCAGGCAGCCGCACCGCCCGTCGCTCGCCCACGGCCGTGCGTTCGTCGGCGGCCCAGGCCTGCCAGGGCACCTGGCGTTCCAGCGCCCACATGCTGCCACCGAGGACACCGACGATACCCAAGGTCTTCAATGCCCGACGACGACCGGGAGACGCCGGCGCGTCGAGCACCGTCCGCGCCAGCGCGGGCGGCACGGCACGCAGGCGACCGTTCAGCGCCTCGATGCGCTGCCAGGCCCGGCGGTGCTCCGCATGGGCTTCCAGCCACATCCCCCAGCGGCGACGTGTGTCGTCCGACACCTCGTCCGATTGAAGCTCCACCAGCCACTCCATGGCTTCCCGGCCAATGGCGGGATCGATGGTGTCGACGGGGGCGGCGGCGTCCCTGGCTGGCATGTCGTCAGCCCTGGGCGAAATAACACTGCTGGCCGGCGCGCACGATATGGCGCTTCACCGTGGTCACCGACACGCCCAGTTCCGCCGCGATCGCCGCATGGCCAAGCCCGTCGATCTGGCTTAGCAGGAAGGCGCGTCGCACGATGCGCGGCAGGCCGTCGAGGCGCTGGGCGATGTCGAGCAGGGTCTCCAACACGATGGCCTGCACCTCGGGAGAGGGCACCGCCTCTTCGGGCATGGCCTTCAGCGTCTCCAGCCAAGCCCGCTCGATGTCCTGCCGGCGGTAATGGTTGGCGAGCACCCGTTGCGCGATCAGCGTCAGGAAGGCTCGCGGCTCACGGACCACCACGGATTCGCGTTTGGACAGGATCCGGACGAAGGTGTCCTGTGCGAGGTCATCCGCGTGGTGTCCGTGGCCCAGGCGCCGACGCATCCATCCCAGCAACCAGCCGTGGTGGTCGCTGTAGAGGTCGTTGACGAGTCCGGGGAGGCCTTGCGGGGACGCCATGGGAGGAACGGTAGCCATCGAGGGGCATCAGATGCGAATGGTTCGCATTAGTACATATGTAGGGCCGTCCGGCAAGCGAACCGGCACCTGGACAGGGCGCTCAACCCGTCCTGACACGCATCATGGGACCCTCGTGCCTTGAGACGCATGCGCCATAACTTGAGCATGATGCGCATTCATCATCTCACCGGCGACGGACACACTCTGCTCCTCTCATCAGGAGCCCCACCATGTCCCGTCTCTTCCAGAACGCACTCAGCCTGTTCGTCCGCACGGAGCGCGTCGGCCCGACGCTCATGCGCCTTGCCATCGCCATCGTCTTCATGTGGATCGGCGCGTTGAAGTTCGTGCCTTACGAAGCCGACAGCATCACCCCCTTCGTGGCGAACAGCCCGGTGATGTCGTTCTTCTACAACCATCCGACCGAGTACAAGGAGCACCTCACGCACGAGGGACAACTCGTACCCGCGCAGCGCGCATGGCAGACGGCGAACAACACCTATGGATTCTCGACCGGTCTCGGCATCGTGGAGTGGACCATCGCGCTGCTGGTGCTTTCCTATCCCTTGTCCAAGCGGCTTGGGCTGCTCGGCGCCTTCCTCTCGTTCGGCACCACGCTGGTGACGCTGTCGTTCCTATTCACGACGCCCGAGGCATGGGTGCCCGCGCTGGGTGACGCGCAGCATGGCTTTCCCTATCTCTCCGGTGCGGGGCGACTCGTGATCAAGGACACGATGATGCTGGCCGGTTCGTGGGTGATCGGGGTGGATGCGGCCAAGGCGATCCTCGCGCGCAGGTAGCAACGAAAGCGTCGCTGGCCGTTACGGATTCAGCGACGCTTCTGCCGTACCGGCCGCTGGATGACCGCCAGGTATGCCTCACACATCACGATCAATTGCTCGCGCACCCGGATGGCCTCCGACGCAGGAAGGTTTCGTTCGAATACGTTGCGGACCGCACCGAAGATCGTCGTCAGCAGCGTCAGGTTGACGCCGGGAAGGTCGACGAACGAGGCGTCGGACGCACTGGCGAACAGCGTGGCCGTCGCCCCATCGACGCGACGAGCGAAGGCTTCGATCAGCGGCTCGTTGTCCAGTTCGGCGACAGAACGGTAGAGCGCGCGGGTCACCTCGGGACGTTCCATCTTGGCGTCCCAGTAGGTGACCACGATCGCCTCGATCATGTCGCGAACCGGAGCACCATGCTGTTGTTCGCAGGTGGTTTCGATCCTGGCCGCCAAGACGTCGAGGTAGCTTTCGTTCAAGGCGTAGAACAGCGCCTGCTTGTTCGGGAAATACTGGTACATGCTGCCGACGGAGACACCCGCGCGCTCGGCGACGCGCGTGGTCGTCAACCGACGCGGCCCGACGGATACCAGAACCTGAATAGCCGCCTCGAAAATGGCGTCCAATGTCGCCTCCGCACGCGCTTGGCGGGGCTTTTTCCGGGGGTTTAGATCGGGTGGCGGCCTGGCCGGCATAAGCGAATATTTAAACTGAAGGATCCTTCACATACTAGTCGAAACATCCGACATGGGAAGGCTTCAAACATGAGCACCAACCAACGCGTCGCGCTCGTTACCGGCGCAAACAAGGGTATCGGCCTGGAGATCGCGCGCCAGCTCGCGCAGGCGGGTGTCATCGTCTTCATCGGTGCGCGGCACCCCGTACTGGGATCGGCGGCCGTCGAAGACCTCGCGACCCAGGGACTGTCCGCGACATTCGTATTGCTCGATCTCGACGACCACGTCAGCGCGAAAGCCGCCGCCGACCTCATCCGAGCGCACCATGGGCGGCTCGATATTCTCGTCAACAACGCGGGCATCTTCGACACCACCGACGCACCGCCCTCCACCGCCTCGCTGGATGCTGTCCGCCGAACGATGGAAACCAATTTCATCGGTACCCTGGCGGTGACGCAGGCCATGCTTCCCCTGCTGCGTGCCGCGCCGTCGGCGCGTATCGTCAACGTCTCCAGCTCACTGGGTTCGCTGGTACTCAACGGCGACCCGGCGTCGACCTATTACTCGGCGCAGTTCGTTGGATACAACGCATCCAAAGCCGCCTTGAACATGCTGACCGTACAACTTCATGAAGAACTTCGCGGGACGTCGATCGCGATCAACTCCGTGAGCCCGGGCTTTGTCAAAACGGACTTGAATGGCATGCAGGGTACGATGACGGTGGAAGACGGGGCGAGGCTTCCGGTCCGGTACGCACTCCACGACGAAGGCTCAGGCCGCTTCGTGGCACCGGATGGCGAAACACCCTGGTGAATGCTTCTGTAGGAGCGCGCTTGCGCGCGATCAGGATCGCCGGCACCTTGAATCGCGCGCAAGCGCGCTCCTACAACGAACCTTGCCTTACCGAGTCGCTTGAGGGAACCACGTCGATCGCGACCTTGCCGCGAAGGCCATGCGTGCTCCCGTTCTCCAGCAACTCGTGAGCCTCACCCATACGGTCAAGCGGCAGGATCGCGCCGATCATTGGCTTCACCAGCCCACGTTCGACGAGGCGCGTGAGTGCATCGAGCTTGCCCCGGTTCTGGCGGGTAAACACGAAGTGGTAGGAGGCGTTACGGCCCCAGGCCTCGATGAGATTCTGGGGTTGCGCGATATCGACGATGCTCACGACGCGACCCGCATCGGCCAGCACCAACGGGCTTCTCGTGAGCGTATCGCCACCGATCGTATCGAAGACCACGTCGACCCCGTTGCCTCGGGTCATGTCCGCTACGGCCTCGACATAGTCGACCGACGTGAAGTCGATCGCCTTGTCCGCGCCCAGTGAGCACACGAAGTCATGATGTCGGGCACGCGCGGTCGTGATGACCCGCGCCCCCATCGCCTTGGCGACCTGGATCGCGATCGTACCGACGCCGCCTGCCCCGCCGTGGATGAGCACCGTCTCGCCCACGGCGAGCTGGGCGCGAGTGACAAACGCCTCCCATACCGTCCCGCCCACCAGGGGCAGGCTTGCGGCTTCGATATGGTTGAGGTTCGCGGGCTTGCGGCCCACCAACTCGACATCGGCGACGTGTTGCTCGGCATAGGAGCCGGCGCCCCCGAAGATCCGTGGCGTGTAGTACACCTCGTCTCCCAGGCTGAATTCCGTCACATGCGAACCGACTTCTTCGATGACGCCGGAGATGTCGTGGCCGATGATCGCCGGCAGCGGTACATGGTCCACGTAGTCGCCGCGACGGATCTGGTAATCGAGGGGATTGACCGCCGTGGCATGGACGCGCACCCGTACCTGGCGCGGTCCCGGGCGCGGAACAGGAACATCACGCATCTCGAACGCGTCGTAGCTGCCGAAGTGGCGAAGCACGACAGCTTTCATGGTCTCGGTCATGATCGACAGGCCTTAGGAGTCATGGGGCTCGCATCGTGACGATCCGCCCTGTGCGGCGGTAGCCGGGAGGCGACAGAATCAGCTTCAAGGAATGCCTGAAAGCCTCGATGACGGGTACCGCGTGACGCGGCACGGTACCTTCGGCGATGATGTCGCCCAGCGGGTCCGCACCAACGAAGCGGGATGCCATGATGGATTTTGACGACCTGAGCCTGTTCGTTCGGATCGCCCGGCTGGGTAGTATCAGCGCGGCCGCACGCGATCTCGACATCACACCGGCCACGGCGAGCGCCCGCCTCGCTGCCTTTGAAAAGCGCCTGGGTGCCCGCCTCGTTCACCGCACGACCCGGCTGGCAACGCTGACCGAGGACGGCCGTGCGCTCCTGCCGCATGCCGAGCATCTGCTGGATATCGCGGCGGTCGCCCAGGCGGCCCTGGGGCGGGGTGCGACAGCCCCCAGCGGGGTGCTTCGGATCGCCGCGCCGTCCTCGTTCGCGCGACTGCACATCGTCCCCGCGCTACCTGAGTTCACCGCGCGCTATCCCGAGGTCCGGCTGGACATGCGCATCTCCGACAGCATCGTGGATCTCGTGGAAGGCGGCTTCGATGTCGCCGTCCGCTATGCCAACCTGGACGACTCCTCGTTCGTGGCGAGGCGACTCGCGCCGGACCGGCGCGTCCTCGTCGCCTCGCCCGCCTATCTCGAACGCCATGGCCACCCGCGGTCACCGGACGATCTCGACACGCATGCCTGTCTTGCCGTCGGCACGCTCGACCTGTGGACCTTCAAGGGACCGGACGGCGAAACCATCGCGAAGCGTGTCGCGCCTTCCCTGCGCATCAATGACGGCGAGGCGGTACGCGACGCGGCATGCGCGGGGCTCGGCATCGCCCTGATGGCGACCTGGTGTGCCGCCGAGGAGCTTCGCAAGGGTGAGCTCGTTCCCCTGCTCGGCGACTTTCCAACGGTCTCGACACAGACTCTCTGGGTGATCTACCCAAGCGCACGCGAACTGGCACCGAAGGTACGGGTCTTCATCGATTGGCTCGTCGAACGATTCGGGCCGGAGCCGTATTGGGATCGGGGATTGCCCGTTACCTGAAGAGACCGGGGAATCGCGTAGGCTGTGCGCGAAGGTAGGGCTTGGGCACGTGAACCTGCGCACCGAAATGGGCGGCGGCATGCCAGGGCCAACGGGGGTCGTAGAGCGCCGCACGGGCCAGTGCGACGAGGTCCGCATCGCCGGTGCCGACAATCGATTCGGCCTGCTCGAAATCCGTGATCAAGCCAACGGCGATGATGGGCAGGTGCGTGGCCTGCTTCAACGCGCGCGCAAGAGGCACCTGGTAGCTCGGTCCCACCGGAATGCGCTGCGCGGGGCTCGACCCACCACTGGACACATGGATGGCCGCATAGCCTCGGAGCGCCAGCGCATCCACCCATGCCATCGTGTCTTCCAACGACCAACCATCCTCGACCCAGTCCGTGGCGGAGACGCGCATCGTCACCGGCCGATCGGATGCAAAGGCGTCGCGTACTGCGTCAAAGATCTCCAACGGAAACCGCATGCGATTTTCCAGCGATCCGCCGTAGGCGTCCTGTCGGTGATTGGATAGCGGCGAAAGGAACTGATGCAGGAGATATCCATGGGCACCAAGGATCTCGATGAACGCCAGGTCCAGGCGGGAGGCGCGCCTTGCCGCCTCGGCGAATTCCCGGCGAATGGCGGCCATCCCTTCGCGATCCAGAGTATGCGGAGCGACCTCACCCTCGACAAAGGGAACGGATGACGGGCCGAAGGTCTGCCAGCCATGGGGCAGCCCCGGCGCGATCTGGGTGCTACGGTCCCATGACTTTTTCCGCGACGCCTTGCGGCCCGCGTGATTGAGCTGGATACCGATCGGCATGTCGGACCACGCCCTTACGCCTTGAAGCACGGTCGCCATCGCCTTTTCGCACGCGTCTGAATACAGGCCGACATCGCCCCAGGTATTCCGACCCTCCGGTGACACCGCGGTGGCTTCGATCGTCAGAAGCGCCGCGCCAGACAACGCCAGGTGGCCCAGATGGATCAGGTGCCACTCGTTCATCAGGCCATCCTCGGCCGAGTACTGGGCCATCGGGGCAATGACGATGCGATTGGCCAGGGCAAGCCTGCCGATGTGCGTTGGCGTGAACAGCACCGGCTCGCTCATGACAGGGCATCGATCCATGCCGTGATGGCACGGTTAACGTCGTCGACACGATCCTGCATGATCCAGTGCCCCGCATCGGCCCAGACGTCGACCTTCGACTTGGCCGCGGTGAACCATGGACGCATGCGATCCGCCTGCTCAGGATCGCGACACAGGTGGTAGACGGGCACTTTGAGGTTCTTGCAGAACGTCGCACTCGCCTCGCCCGCACCGACCTGATCCGGGCCCACGAAAAGCGGACCGAACGATTCGCGGACCACATGCTTGGGCGTGCCCTGCGCGCGCCGCGCATGCCAGCGCTTCCACGCGGGATCGGTACGTTTGTCGTAGGCAAACTGGAGGAACGCCGGCACGACAACGCCGGGGTCACCATTCATGAGGTCATGCGCGGTTTTTGAGAACACCTGGCCGACATGCTCGGAGAAACCCAGGGCACCATCGACGGACACAAGCGCCCTCACCAGGTCGGGTCGCTTCGCGGCAAGGCGGGCACCGATCTGCCCGCCCATCGAGTGACCGATCACGACGAACGATTCACCGGGATAGGTGTTGGTGATGAATCGTTCGATATCGCCCACGTAATCCGCCGGCTTGTAAGCACCGGAAGGCGGCACATCGGAGCGACCGTGGCCTCTCAGATCTACGGCCACCACGCGATACGTCGATTCCAGTACAGGAAGCTGCCAACTCCAGTCATGCGAATCGCACGTCCATCCGTGCAACAGAAGGACAGGGATGCCCTTGCCGACATCGGTGGAAAAAAGCCGTGGTTGGGCAAGCGGTGCCGCTTGTGTCGAGCCGGCGCCTAGCGCCACGGCGGCGGCCGCCAGACCGGCAAGCTTCATCACGTCGCGACGCTCTTTGTCGAATGCTTTCGTAGCCATGAATTGTCCTGGGCATAGTGAAATAAAAGGCCAGGACAAGATGATATGGGCGCACTTTCGAGCGTCAATTACGCAACGCAAGGTGCCTAGATATACGCGCGTATATCGCCGATGCCACGCATAGCTAACGTGGCATCGGCACTTTGAACATGATGCTTCTCGCGATTACTGCGAAGCGATCCACCACGTCGTACCCGAGGCATCCTTGATACCGCCCCGCAGGTCGTCACCGTCGTGCTTTCGCATCGGCTCCTGCACCACTTCCGCCCCCGCCGTGATGGCGCGTTCAAAGGTGGACTGCACATCCTGCACGTAGAGATGGATATGCGCCGGCGTCGACGGGAACGCCTCCGCGCCCTCACCCATCATGACCACGCCGTCGTCGATCCGGACTTCCGCGTGCATTAGCGACCCGTCGGGACGATCGAAACGCCGCAACAACACACCGCCGAATACCTTTTCAAGAAAACGGATCAACTCACTCCCATTCGTGCAGACCAGATACGGGCTCATCGAGGGGTAATCAGCGGGCTTCCACGACATGGCAACTCCCTTTTCTTCGATAGATACGATCACACCCGTTGGGGCGGGATACGGCAGAACGGTTCAACACATCGCCTGAAGCTACGTTCGGCGCAGGTCATTGACTGCATCGACAACCATCATTCGCAACGTCGCAACCGCCTCATTGTGCTCGTCACGCCCCGCAAGCAGGAAGATAGGTAGCCGGGGCGGGGGCGGTAATCCGGACTGGCCGAGGTCCACCGTGCGCAGGGTCGCAGGCATCCCCACAACGGGTCGAAGTGTGATGCCCATGCCGGCTTGCACGGCCGACCATACCCCGGCGAGGCTTGGCGTCGCCACCGCGATTCGCCAAGCCATGCCGGCCTTGTCCAACGCCGTGATGGCCGCGGCACGGATCGCACACGGTGCATCCGCGGTGACAAGACGCACCGGTTCCGTCTGACGGGATCGCACCGTCTCAAGCTCGGGGGATGCGATCCAGGAAGCATCCAGCTCATCGATCTGCTGCACATCCAACGATGGCGCATTACCTATCCACGCCAGGGCCACATCCAGCTTGCCGCCCGTCGTCATCTCGACCAGCGCCGCACTTTGATCCACGTGCACTTCGACCTTGGTCCGGGGGTGGGCCTTTGCGAATCGGGCCAACACCTGCTGCAACCAGCGATCCGCGAAGTCGTGCGGTAAGCCCAGGCGAACCCAGCCGTCGAGGTCCGAGGCACGCATGGCGCCAACGGCTTCGTCGTTCAACTCCAACAGCCTGCGCGCGTAGCTCAGGAACTCCTGCCCCGCTGGCGTAAGCGCCAGGCCACGACCGGAACGATGCACGAGCGTAACGCCTACTTGCTGCTCCAGCTTTCGCAGCTGCGTGCTGACCGCCGACTGGGATCGTCCCAGACGGTCGGCTGCCTTCGCGAAGCTCCCCAGTTCGAAGCCGGTCACGAAGGTCCGCAAGACGTCCATGTCGAGATTGGTACGGGTTGGCAAAGGAGGCTCGCTTCTTGAGGGTAGGGTCGTGAACGGCATTCTGGCGGGAAAGGGCCCGCCAACCCTTCCATTTTTCCGAAGCGGATCCGCCAGACTTTCAAATATTCACTACCGCCGCGCCTGCCTATCCTGCTCGTGTCCCGGGAGCCAACGCAACCGGCCTATGACAAGACCTGAGTGTCCTTACCGACGCCATGCCGCGCGTGAGGAAGACGACGATGATGATCCGCTTGATATGTGCAGCGGCGATGATGACGCTGACCGGTGCTCCGCTGTTCGCGACCGAATCCCACCCTTCAACCGATTCGATCGCCCGGATGACCTTCCATCGCGCGACCGTGGATGGTGTGGGGATCTTCTACCGCGAAGCCGGATCCCCATCGAATCCCACGATCGTGCTGCTGCACGGCTTTCCGTCATCCTCGCGGCAGTTCAATGCACTCATTCCCCTGCTCGCCACGCGCTATCACCTGATCGCCCCGGACTACCCGTCATTCGGCCAGAGCGACACGCCAGACCCTTCCGATTACGCCTATACTTTCGATCACCTGGCACAGACCGTCGATGGCCTGCTGGAGCAACTGGGCATCGCGAAATACTCGTTATACGTGCATGACTACGGCGGCCCCATCGGCTATCGGTTGATGGTTGCCCACCCGGATCGCCTGCAATCCCTCATCGTCTCGAACGCCAACGCGTATGAGGAAGGCCTGGGCAAAAAATGGACGCAGATCGCCGCGTTCTGGGATAACCCCGGGGCCCACTGGGAGGTGGTGGATGCCTTTCTTTCGGAGAAGGCGACCCGGGAGCGGCATACGCTGGGTACGACTCACCTTGAACGCTACGATCCCGACGCATGGACCGACGAGATTCGGCATCTGTCACTGCCTGGCCAACGCGCCATACAGACCCGCCTGCTTTACGACTATCGCACCAACGTCGCGTCATACCCGCGCTGGCAGGCATGGCTGCGGGAACATCAGCCGCCAACCCTCGTCGTGTGGGGGAAGAACGATCCGTCGTTCGTGGCCGCCGGGGCGCTCGCCTTCGCCCGAGACGTTCCTCGCGCGGAAATTCATCTGGTGGACGCCAGTCATTGGCCCTGGGAAGAAGCCAATGACGAGGTGGCGGGATATGTACTGAACTTCATGGCGCGGACCGTGCCAAAGGCTAAAGCCGCAGGCGGATCGGGGCGCTGATGATCTCAAGGTATCGCATCAGTAGCCCCCACCACGCAGGTGACATGCATCACGCCGCGGGCGGCTTTCTTAAAGATCAAATAGTTTGATGGCGAAGTAAATGATCAACAGGATCAGGCAGACGATCCCCAGCAGGTCGGAGACGGCTACGACGGCAGCGAGCCGGTCACCCTTTTTGGCTTCCCGCCAGAAATACCCCGTGTTTCCCGCTTGATACTTCCCCGCCCTTGCGTAGCGCAAGGTGATGACTTTTGATACCGCACCCAACGTGCAGGCGATGATCAAGGGAAGCAGCAGCCAGTTCGGCAGTGAATGCAAATTCATTGGGACACCGACTTGCACGAACCAGACGGGAGGAATGACCGAGGAAGCGGACTCACTCTCAGACGAGAAGGTCGCTGCGCAAGGCATCCAGCGGTTGGCATGGGAAATGGCGCGCCCGGAGGGATTCGAACCCCCGACCAATGGCTTCGGAAGCCACTACTCTATCCGGCTGAGCTACGGGCGCGTAATGCAGCGAACGGCGATTGTAGCGGGAATGGGGGCGACGGCCTAGCCTGTTCTGCCCGAGCCGCCGTCGGGGGTAGCGCCGGCCTCGTGTAGTTCGTCCTGCAGCTGGCGATAGGCCCGTACGAGGGCATCCAGCGAAAAGGCCCGGTTCCGTCCGCTCGGGTTGGGCAGCACCCACACATGGGACGTACCGATGGGCTCCGGCTGGCGCCCCCACGTCACTTCGCTGGGCCCCGACAACGCGGCGTACGCCATCTTGCCCAGAAAGGCGACGTATCGCGGCGCGAGGCGGACGACCCGATGCCGGAAGGCGTCCGCCTCGGTGAGGATCTCCGCACGCGAAAGCTCATGCGCCGCGGCGGTGGGTCGGGCTACCACCGTGGTCAGCCCGCAGCCATAGCGAAGGACGTCGCCGCCCCGCTCAGGGGAAATCTCCTCGGCGGTGAAGCCCGACAGGTGAAGGACCCGCCAGAAGCGATTGCTGCGGTTGACGAAATGAAGCCCCGACGCCGCCGCCGACAGGCCCGGGTTGATGCCGCAGAAGAGGACGTCGAGTCCTTCCGCGACGATGTCCGGCAACGTGTCAGCCACCGCAGAGCGTGTCCACCATCTTCCGTGCCATCGCACGTAGTGATGCGCGCGCCGCGCCGGTTCGCGCGCGAACGGCCAGGCTCTGCAAGGTGGCGGTAGCCAGCAGCGCCAGCGTCGTGGCATCAGCGGCTGCGGCAAGTTCGCCCTCGGTCTTCGCACGCTCGAAGCGACGCGCGAAGGCCGCATCGAGGGTGAGGAATCCCTCCGTGACAAGCTGCTGCACCTCGACGTCGGCGTGTGCCGCCGTGATCGCCGTGCCGACCACGAAACATCCGCGTGCCGGGCCCTCGCCACCGAAGTACAGCGCCAGCGACGCGTCGTAGACCTTCATCAGGCTGTTGGCCAAGCGGTCGTCGCCATCGAGCGCCGCATGCATCAATTCGAACTTGCTGGCCCAGTAGTCGGCCAGGGTCCGCAGATAGATGCCGTGCTTGTCGCCGAAGGCCGCCCGCAGACTGGGGCGGTTCATCCCGGTGGCGGCGGCGATGTCGTCGAGCGAGGTGCCGGCGTACCCCGCCTTCCAGAAGGCGTCGCGGGCCTGGGCCAGGGCGGCCTGGGGGTCGTAAGCCCGGGGCCTGCCCCTTGATCGCTTTTCGGTTGCGGATATTTTTGTTCCATCGCGCATAAAAATACTGGACCTCCGTTCGTCCCTGACAATATTATCCGACTTCGAACAAAAATATCCCCCCGGAGCACAGGACCATGAACACCCCGACGGCGCTGCGCGACACCACCCTGCCACTGAACCACGGGGACGGCGCGATGCCGGCCGTGGGCTTCGGCACCCTCATCGCCGACCGGGCCAAGGCCCGACAGGCCTTCAAGCTGGCGCTGGAAGCCGGATACCGCCATTTCGACTGCGCGGAGCGTTACCGGAACGAGGACGTGGTGGGCGAGGCCTTCGCCGAGGCGATCGCGGCCGGGATCGTCCGACGCAAGGATCTCTTCGTCACCACCAAGCTGTGGAACACCAACCATCGGCCGGAGCGGGTGGAAGCGGCGCTCGACGCCAGCCTCGAACGACTGGGCGTCGACTACGCGGACGCCTACCTCATCCACACGCCGTTCGCCTTCCAGCCGGGAGACGATCAGGACCCGCGCGATGCACAGGGCCAGCCGATCTACGACAGCGGCGTGACCCTGATCGACACCTGGCGGGCCATGGAGCGCCTAGTGGACAAGGGTAAGTGCCGCGCCATCGGCCTGTCCGACATCACTCTGGACAAGCTCAAGGAGATCGTCTCGCTCGCGCGGATCACGCCGGCCGTGGTGCAGGTGGAATGCCATCCCTACCTGCCGGAGTGGGAGTTGCTGGATGTCTGCCAGCAACATGGGATCGTGCTGCTGGCCTTCGCGCCCCTGGGGCACGGCATGGAACCGAGGATCACCGACGATGCCACGATTCGGGACATCGCAGTCCGCACGGGGCTGACGCCGGCGCAGGTCGCGTTGTCGTGGGCGGCGCAACGCGGCACCGCCTTCCTCACGACATCGACCAGCGCGGCCCATATCGCGGAGAACATCGGCATCGACACGCTTCCCGAGGACGCGATGCGCGACATGCGCGACGGCATCGCCACCCGCATCCGGCTCAACGACGTGGTGACGACCGGCGTGCCGGGCTTCATTCCACGCCGGGCCTGAATCAGGCGCGTGCCACCACCGGCTCGGGTCCGGCCGCTGCGGCACGCAGGGCCTCTCGGTAACGACGACTGCATGGCAGTTGCGAACCGTCTGCCATGTGCAGGCGAGCGTCGCCGCCGTCCAGCGGTTCGATCGAGGTGACCTGGGCCAGCCTGACCAGGTAGCTGCGATGCACACGGACGAACACGGCCGGATCAAGCCGGGATTCGAGCGCGGCCAGTGTGCTGCGCAAGGGATAGTCCCGACCACGAACACGCAGGTTCACGTAGTTGCCGGAGGCCTGCGCCCATTCGATATCGGCGGTGGCCACGAGGAAATCCTGGCCAAGCTTGCGCACGAGAAAGCGCTCGGGGCGGTCCACCGGTTCCACCGGCAGGCCTTCCTCGGGCGCGACCAGCAGGCTGGCCTCGCCCCTGAGCCGACGACCGAACCATTCCACCAGATGCTCGACGGCCACGATCATGAAGAACGTGCGCACATCCTTGAGGTATTCGTAGACCGCCTGGAGCGCGAGGTCGCCCGGGTCGTAAGGCACGCCCTTCAGATGGAAGACCAGCATGCGCAGCAGGTCCATGCCGGTCACATGCAAGGCGCACCACAGCATGCTGCCCAGCACATAGAACGGCAGGCGCCGGCGCCACGTATCCGCGTGCAACGGCCAGCGATCGCAAGCGATCAACAGGAACGGCAGTATCAGCAGGGAGACCAGCGAACTGCTGGTCTCGGCGGTGGCGATCTGCCAGGTGGCAGCCTCCACGTGGTAACGATCGGCATCGATCCGTCCCGTGATGGTGCCGCTCAACGCCGAGCTGCCGAAAATCACGACCCAGAAGATCACCAGCAACCAGCGGCGTCGGCGATGGGCGCGGGCGAGGTCGTGGCCCGGTGGAAGGGGAATGGAAGTCATGGGGCTATCCTAGCGGGATGACATGGCGAACCGTCGCCATTCGTCATCGCAAGGACACCGTTCGCCCCTACGGAATGCCCCGCCGTCATCGATGCACGACTATCCAGTCCGTGCCGGCTACGCGACAATACCGATAGGGAACAGGGTAGACATTACAGATGCGAACGTATTCGTTTGCACGCCTGGCCGGCGTGCTGGTTGTGCTATGGCTGGCGCTCAACCTGCCTTTGCTACTCGGCCTGCGAGTCCTTCCGGGCGACGCCACTTACGAGTTCTTCCCCATGATGTTCTACAACGTGCATGCGCTCCGCACCGGAGAGCTGCCGTGGTGGAATCCGCTGATCTTCGGGGGATACCCGCAGATATCCGATCCGCAGGCGATGCTGTTCGCGCCCCTCATGATGGGCTGGATGCTGCTGCAATCCAGCCCGAGCATGGCATGGTTCGTCGCGGGTACGCTGATTCATGTCTTGCTGGGCGGCCTGGCGATGCTCGCCCTGTTGCGACGACTGCACTGCACCCCGCTCGGTGCCCTCATCGGCAGCCTGGTATTCATGGCCGGAGGCGTCGCTGCCTCGCGCATCCAATACGTGCCGATCGTGATTGTCTACAGCCTGATTCCGGTCGCCTTGCTATGCCTGTGGCGCCTGGGCGAGCGCCCGACGTGGCCGCGAAGCCTGCTGACCGGCCTGGTCGCCGGCGCCATCCTTGTCGAACCGGTGCAATTGACCTATTTCCTCGGCATCCTGCTGCCGGCATTCGCCCTCGCCCTGGCGATGCGTCGCTGGCCGGCGTGGTCCTGGACGGAACGCCGCCTCTATGTCGGAGGACTTGCCGTGGCCGGCCTGCTCGCCTTGGCCATCGCGACGCCCCAACTGCTTCTGAACTGGGCCTTCGTTTCCATATCCAACCGTCCGCAGCTCCCCCTGTCGGCTGCCACGGACATGTCGGTCAGCGGATCGACCTTCCTGACCTATCTGTTGCCGAACGCCCTGCACAATCTTCGCGGCACCTATAGCGGTCCAGTGGACCCCATCGAAACGTTTTACTGGA
This sequence comes from Luteibacter sp., assembly GCF_009912395.1. Classification (GTDB taxonomy): domain Bacteria; phylum Pseudomonadota; class Gammaproteobacteria; order Xanthomonadales; family Rhodanobacteraceae; genus Luteibacter. Next base: position 35,810 of record NZ_WNDO01000017.1, read on the forward strand.
TCGGCGCGTTGCCGAGCCTGCTGCTCGTGATCGGATGGCGCCGTGCCTGGGCGGTACCTACGCAGCGTCGCTTTCTTCTGTTCTTCCTCGTCGTCACCGTCCTTGCGATCGCCTATATGCTGGGAGGGCATACGCCGTTCTATGGATGGGCCTATCACCTGCTTCCCGGGGTAAAGCAGTTCCGCCGCCCTTCCGACGCGGCCTACCTGGTGAACATCGGCCTGGCGTTCGCCGTGGGTTTCGCCGCAAGCCACATCGACCCGGCCCATCGGCGTCAGTGGCTCTGGATTCTGGGCATCGCAGCCGCGTGGTTGTTACTTGCCAGCCTGGGTATGCGAGGAGCCCCGGATTCATGGCAGGCGGCAACCCTGGTAGCTCCGCTGGTCGCGGTCAGCGCCTGGTGGTACATGCGTGACAAACGCGGTGCACGGACCGCCACCTGGTGCGCCCTGATCCTGGTTGTCGTCGATTTTCGGTGCTTTGCCCTCAACGGGGAATTCAACCAGCGAGGCAATGGACCGGCGAAGTTCATCGCCAGCCCCGCCGTGGCGTTCGTGACCGATCGCCTGCGCCAGGACGCGTCGGCCGGTCACTTCCACCGGATCGAGGCCACCGATTTCGCCAGTTGGAAAAACAACGTGGTGCTGAAAGGCCTCCCCGCGACACAGGGCTATGGCCCCCTGCGCTGGAGCCTCTGGGACCGGTGGTACGGCGCCTATTCGGATGGCGACGGCCCTCGCCCGGTGTCGCCGTACAGTCCCAATCCGGGAAGCCACCTGAACACGCTTCTTGGCGTGCGGTACGTCGTGCACGCCCCCGCCGGAGCGACGACGGGCTGGATGCATCCTCCCGCCGAGGTGCTCTACGCGGACAAGGACACCGAGGTGCTGTCCATGCCCGATGCCTACGATCGCTTCCTCACCCCCGCCACGGCGATCGTTCGCAGCGCGGACCAACCGCCCTCGCCTGCGGAGTTTGAGGCGACGGACTTTCGCAAGACGGTGTGGCTGACGCCCCGCCCCGGCCAGGATGCTCGCCAGACCGCGAGTGCCAGCGAGGCCTGCGAGGGTGGCGAGGCATCCCTCAGCGCGGCGGTCGTGCGGAACACCCATCTCCAGGTCCACAAGGAAGGCGAGCGCGCGGCATGGGTCGTCGTCAACGATCCGGACTTTCCCGGGTGGATCGCATCGATCGACGGCGCACCTGTCGCGGTACATCGTGCGAACGGCATGTTTCGCGCGGTGTGCGTCCCGGCAGGCGCCCATACCCTCGCCTTCGATTTCAAACCCTGGGACATGGTGCGGGAGGTGGCGACCCATCCGGAGGCCTGGCGCTGAAACCCACCGGTGACGGCGCCCTGATCGTCACCGCCACGCCGCCGTTCGTCCCAACCGCCCCACCGTACGTCCCTTTCGCCTGGTGACACGGGCCATGACATCCGAAGGTAGATGTCCTGCACCAGGGGAACATGTCCATGAACCGGACTCGCCGCTACGACATCGACGCCCTGCGCGTCTTCGCCTTCGGGCTGCTCATCCTGTATCACACCGGCATGGCCTACGTGTGGGACTGGGACTTCCACATCAAAAGCGCCTACACGGCGGAATGGCTGCAATGGCCGATGATCTTCATGAACCGCTGGCGGATGAGCCTGCTGTTCCTGATCTCGGGCATCGCCATCGCCCTGGCCGCGCCCGAGCGGAAGCTGCTGCGCTTCGCCCGCGACCGCACCTGGCGGCTGATGCTGCCGCTGATCTTCGGCATGTTCGTGGTGGTGCCGATCCAGCCCTACTGCGAGGGTGTCGCCGGCGGGCACCTGCAACCCGGCTTCTGGCGCTTCCTGCTCGCCTACTGGCATGTGCATCCGTGGCCGCAGGACAGTTTCTCGGGCTGGCAGTACGGCATCACCTGGAACCACCTGTGGTACCTGCCCTACCTCTGGGCCTATACCCTGGCGCTGATCGTGCTGATGCCCCTGCTGGGTCGTGACGATGTGCGCCGGACGATCTCCGCCTTCACGCGGTCGCCGATGTGGCTGTTCCTGCTGCTGCCCGCCCTGCCGCAGTGGCTCTGCGCCTGGTTCCTCGATCCCCGTTTTCCGAGCACCCACGCCTTCTTCGGCGACTGGGCCAACCATGCCAAGTACGCGACCGTGTTTCTCTCGGGCTACCTGCTGGCGCGCAAAACCGCGTTCTGGGACCGGGTGGTGGCCGCACGCCGGACCACCCTGGTGGTGGCTCTGGTCTCGGTGACGGTCTACCTCGGCCTGCGCCTCATCAGCCAGATCCACTGGGGACCCGACTTCTGGATGCGGGAGGTGCCGTATCCGGTGTGGGTCGCCATCGCCCTGGTCGCCCAGAGCCTCTATCTGTGGGCCACCCTGCTCACGATCCTCGGTTGGGGCAAGGCCTGGCTCAACCGACCGTTCCGCTGGCTTCCCTACTGCACCGAGGCGGTCTACCCCTGGTACATGCTGCACCAGAGTCTGATCGTCCCCCTGGTGTTCCTGCTCAAGCCGCTGTCGCTGGGGCCCTGGCTGGAGCCCGCCCTGGTGGTGGGCGGCACGGTGGCCGGCTGCCACCTTATCTATGAGTACGGCATCCGCCGCGTCGGCCTGCTGCGCCCCCTGTTCGGGCTGAAGCGACTGCCGCCGGCAAAGCCGGCTCCCACCGAGGACGCCCCCGCCCTGCCCGGCTGACCGCAAGAACGCCACGGAGGTCATGACACCGGGCATCCATCCCGTTAACGTTCTCCGCGCGATGATCTGGCTCCAGAGGTTTGGCAGGAGCCCCGGAACGGGGGGTGGCGAATGGATCAGGGCTGGTTGACCCACTACGACGAGAACTTCGCGACGGCCGAGGCCATCGGGGACGGCACGGTTGCGACCTGCTACACCCGCTGGAGCGGCCCGCAGGCGGACTGCCTGGCCCTGACCCACGAAGCGGACGAGGCCACCCAGCTGGTGGCCAAGCTCGACTGCCAGGGCTCCCTCGACATGCTGATGTCGCTGGGCGATGGCCAGTGCCAGTTCGTGCTGCAGTATTCCAGCGAGGGGCTGGAGCAGGACGCGGAGCTGGTCGCCTTCTACCGCGACCATCGCCGCGGTCCGACCCTGACGATCCATCGTGGCGTGCGCGACGGCGTGCTGGTCTGCCCTTTCCCCGACGATCCGCCGAACGATCCGCTGGCCAACGAGATCCGCTTCGAAAATCTGCGCGGAAAACTGGTGATACGCCGGGTATCGATCGTTAGCCGTTGAGCCAGCGTCCGCGTCGTGATGCCAGGGAAAACCGCGACAGGCCTGTCGCGGAGAATGCCATTGACATCAGTCATATGCGCCCGCCGTATCCGAATTCGCGGCCTGGCGCCTACAACCACCGACACATGGTCCATCCGTCTTTGTCGTGATCTCCTGCCAGGGCGAGCATCGATGCTCGCCTCACACGGATCATGAGAGGGATCGACGCCATGAGCATCATCATCAATCTTAATTTCCACCTGCACGACCAGGACGGGAATCATCCCGTCGAGATCCATGGATCAACCCGGGGACGTCCGCATGACACGCCTACGTCCTTTGAGGACAAATTTGCCGATGCCCATCCGCTTAACGACGGCTTCAGGAGCAAATACTTCATTTGCGGCGCACATGGCGATGCGAAAACAACGATCAATGGGTATCCGATCGATGGACCCAAAAGCATCACTTTCAGCGCGGGGGCGGACAGTAACAATGATCGCCGCAACCATCTGGAGATGATCATCATCGTGGGCTCTGACTACCCGGGCTACCGCTGCGAGATCACGTACACCGTCGAGCGCCTTACAGACTATCTGCCGACGATCGAAGCTGATCGCGGAGCGAACCCCGGCCACGAAATGGAGTTTCGCCCGAATCAAACCGTTCTGCACTTTCCACGCCCCCAAGACAATCCACTTGGCACAAAGAGCTTTCGGATTTTCCCGCGAGGCAATCGAATCACGATCAGCCAGATCAATCTGATCCCCGTCTACGAGCCGCATTCAACGCACCATGCCTAAAAAAAAGGGCGCCTCGCGGCGCCCTTTCCTTCACTTGGTCTTGTACAGCTCACCCAGCCAGTCGGGCTTGCTCTTGTCGCGCTCCAGGTGCGGGTACTTCAGGCCTTCGTGGTAGTCGACCTTGATGGTCTTGTACTGGTCGAAGTTCTTCACCAGCAGCTCGATGGGTGCCTTGTTGGTCTTCGCGTCGGTGACGGCATCCTTCAGCACGTCGCCGCTAAATTCCTTGTTGTTCACCGCCACGATGTGCATGCCCGGCGAGAGGCCGGCATTGAAGGCCGGGCCGTCCCAGCGCACGTCGGAGATATCGCCCTTGCCCGACACCGCGAAGCCCGCGGAGTAGGTCAGGTCGGTGTAGCCGCGACGCATCTCGAACATCTTCACCACGTCGGACGGCTTGTCGTTGTAAACCAGCTTCCAGCCGCCGCGCTCGATGCCTTCGAGGTCGCCCTTGTGGCCGTCCACGCGCTCGCGCAGGTAGCTGGCCCAGTCGTACGGCGTAATGCCGTTGAGGGTGTTGGCCACGTCTTCGAAGGTGTACGGATTGACCTTCCAGTCACCGTCCTTCATGCCGAAGAAGGCCTTGGCGAAATCGTCAAGCGAGCGCTTGTTCTTGGTCAGCTCACGCAGCTTGGTGTCCACGTCGAGCCAGATCATCTGGCCGCCCGAATAGTAGTCTTCGCTCATCTGGTAGTTGCGGTACGAGAGTGGGCGACGCTGGGCGATGGTCGGATCGTTGGTGGTGTCCTGAATGGTGCGCCAGGACAGGCCCGGACGGCCCTTGTCGTAGGTGGCGGCGACGAAGGCGAGCAGTTCGCGCGCCTGGTCCTGGCTGACCAGGCCCGAGCGGGCGGCCACGACGTTGCCCCAGAACTGCGTCTGGCCTTCGTACACCCACAGCAGGCTGTCGCCCATCGGCACGTTGAAGCTCGGCGTGGCCAGGTCGGCGCCGCGGCGGTACTTACCGTCCCACGAATGGTTGTACTCGTGGGCGAGCAGGTCGCGACCGAGCCAGCTCTTGTCCCACTCAGTGAAGTAGTTCGGCATGGCGCTGTTCTCGGAAGAACGGTGGTGCTCCAGGCCGATGCCGCCGAGCTGGTTGGTCAGTGCCAGCAGGAAGTCGTAGTGGTTGTAGTGGCGCGCGCCGTAGAGCTTGTCCATCTGCTGGACGAGCTTGCGGTGGATTTCGAGCGCTTCGGGCTTGATTTCCAGCGACTTGGCGTTGTCGGCCACGATGTTCAGGTGCACCGGCGAGCGACCGTTCGGGTCGAGGTCTACGCGCTTGAAGTAGCGGCCGGCAAAGATCGGCGAATCCACGAGGTCGTCGAAGTCGATGGCCTTGAAGGTGACCGTGTCACCGTCCTTGCTGGCCTGCTCCAGCGCGGTGCCGAACTGGAAACCGGCCGGCAGCTTCACCGTCGGCTCCACCTGCACCTTGTCGGCGCGGTAGCCGGCGGGATACAGCGCCACCTGGTTCCACTGCACGTTGACGATGTCGTTGGTCATCACGATGCGGCCCTGGCGCGGGTCCTGCGGCGTGAGCGTCTGGAATTCCACCTCCACCGACGAGGCACCGGCCGGCACGTCCACATGGAAGGCGTACACGTTGTACTGGTCGCGCTTCCACTCGATGCGCTGGCCACCGGCATGCACGATAAGGCCGGCGAACTGGTCGATGGGACCGGTCGGCGAGTGATGGCCGGGGATCCACTCCGGGAACAGCAGGGTTAGCGGACCGGGCTGCGCGGGGATCGACTCCTTCACGCGGAAGATGCGGCGATCGAGGTCGGTGGCGTCGACATTGAGCTTCAGGGTGCCGTTGTACGGCGCGTCCTGGATGGGCGGAACATCGTCCGCGCGAACGGCGGAAGCGCCGACACCGGCCAGGGCGGCCAGCAGCGCGGAAGCAAGAAGGGTGGATTTCACAACGGTACTCCGAGGAACCATGGGTGCCCGGCCATCCTTAGCGAGCGAATCGGCGCGCTCCCCTGTGGATTGCGCAAGACACCGATGCTAGCTCCCGTTCAGGGAGCGGCCCTATGCCAGAGGTCATGGGTGGATGCGCAAGAATGCGCGATGTCCCCGGTTAAACGCCGAGGCCATCGCATTCTCAGCTTCGCCACGCTGTTGTAGGAGCGCGCTTGCGCGCGATGCCCGGTTGCCGCGAACACCCATCGCGCGCAAGCGCGCTCCTACCGTCAGACGTGCCAGCGAGAGAGCAACCAGAAAGCGATGGCTGCAGAGGTGGTCAGTGTCATGCCGATCATCGCCATTTCGAAGATGAGGAAGGCGGTGTCGTCGTTGGGGTGAAACCATACTTGAAGCAATAGATGCTGTAGCGCTATCAAAGCGACGATAGCACTGGCGAACGCCGCGACCGCGAATCCGCGTGCCCCACGCAAGGCGATATTCATGCCCGGGCGACGGTCGATGAAGATCAGGACGTTGACCAGCATCAGACCCAGCGCCAGAGCGATCTGCATGTATTCGACACCCATGCCGTATTCAATCCGCATGCGGCGGCTCCGTTGTAGAGCGCAGGGGCGTGCCGTCGAACAGCACCTGCGTATGCGCGCGCTGGACACAGACGTTGCCGACAGAAATCAACGCCGCCACACCGCCGAGTGCCAGCGACAGTTCGCGACGATCGCCGAGCTCGTCGCGTATGCATTCCGCCAGCAAGCTGGTCGTGCCTTGCGCATAGGCGAACCATTCGCTGGCTTCGTTGAGCAGGGCGTCGGTGGAGGCATCGTCGTCCTCCAGAATCCAGTGGTCCTTCGTGTCCTTCATGAGTGGCTCCTTGGGTAGGCGCCGCTCCCTCGCACCCGGTGTGCCCCGCCATGCGGACATGACGGGGCACGGTCAAAACAACAACAAACGCACATCGCTCCGGGACGACAAGGGGCTCCGGCGTGTCCGTGACCGGACGCCGGGCGGCTTGATATCGGAAGTGGACGCGGCTTCAGGGCCCCGTGAACCGACGCGCTGTAACACGCCGGGTGCTTACGGCAGGAGAAAACTCACGGGCGCGGCCGAAAGCCGCGATTCGTCAACCGCGTTCGGGATAGGCCGGAACGGCCCGGACACCGGAGCGGGGGCCACCGCGGGGAAGCGGCGGGCGGGAGACTGCCGTATGATGTTCGACGGTCATGGGGGTCTGACTCCTTGAGTAGCGTTGACTACTTGATGGATTACTCAGTGACCCGTGCGTCGGGGGAGGCCGCTAACCTCCCCCGGCGTGCGTCACCGAAGCGATGACTGCCAGCGATGTCATTCACTGACACCTTTGACAGCCTAGCCACCGTAGCAAATCAACACAGAATTGTCTGTAGGCGCCGCCCGCGAGTGGATGCATTCGCGATGTATCGGATGACTATTTCGGTCATCGCGCGTCGATTCATATGCGCGCCCTTTCTTCCGATAGTCGATATCGCGCGCCGTTGTCGGGTGGAGCTTTAGATGCTTGTCACGCCCCATGCGGGGATGCGTGAGAGTGCTTGTGTGTTCCAAGCGGCTTTCATGCAGGCGATGCGCGACCCATCTTCGTGTCGCCCATAGGCATGCATGGATCTTCGACGAATGATATGCCGCCGCGGATGACGGGATGACGGGATGACGGGATGACGGGATGACGGGATGACGGGATCATGGTGCGATGCCATCCTCAGTGCACGCACTATTCGGCAATCTAACTAATAGATATATACGCTCCCCCCTTCGGTCATCCCGTCACGTTTTGACGAGATGACCGGATCACCACTTCAGCGTTCGTCAGGCCGCCCTTTCCCGACACCATCGACACCGCCGGCGGGGCGTTCAGTCCTGCCTTCACATGGATCGGCAGCTGCCACGGGATGGGCTCTCCCCGCTTGTTGGTGCATGAGGACGGTGCCGAGGGGTAGCGGGCCAGCGCCGTCGCCACCTGGTTCTGGATGTAGTGGACACGCCGGTCGTCGAACACCGGATCGGCGACCTGTACCACGACTTGGCCGTCGCAGCCGGTGAAGTGCAAGGTGAGGGAGAAGGCCGGCCATGCCTGGCCGCGCAAGTCGCGCGGGTAGATATAGAGGCGTCCTGGGGTCAGCAACGACCTCGCCAGTTCCGCCCATACCGTGAAGCGCTGCGCCTGCTGGGCATCCATGTCGTAGTGCGTTTCGTGTCGGGTGACCTCGTCGGCCGCCGAGGGAACGGCGAGCGCGTACCAGCGATAGGCCTCGTCGTCGTCCACCGGCACACCGGTGCCGGCCGCGTGGATGCGGGCCAGTGTCATCGCGGATACGCGGTCGCCTGCGTTCGCCGCCGTTTCGAGCCAGCTCATCGCCAGGTGGCGACGATCGTCGGGGACCGGTTTGTGCTCGGCGACGCAGTCGATGAGGTCGTGGGCGAGGTCCAGTCGCGCCGTGGTGTCGCCTGTTTCGACGCGTTCGGCGCGCTTGAGGTAGCGATTGCGCGATTCGGTCATGAGCATGCCGACCGGGCCGTCGGGGACGGTCCAGGCTTTCAGTTGGGATGTGTCCATGCAGGCGGGCGGTAGTGCCGATGCCTGTTCTGCTTGTTGAGCCATGGCACCTGTCGATGCGAGCGACAACGTGCCTACTCCTAACGCGAGCGTGATCCAGCGCATGATTCCCCCTGAAGCAATGCGTGGGGAACGATGCCATAACGGGAGCGGTGAGTCATTGTGTTGGAGCGCGCTTGCGCGCGATGTGGGGTGTCGCTAGCACCCGTCGCGCGCAAGCGCGCTCCTACAGGGGTGGTCGCGTTAGGGGAGGGTTGCGCTTACGGCGTTGTCGTTGTGGGTGGCGTCTTGTGCGACGCCGGCGGTGTAGGCGCCGGAGCGCGAGACTGCCTTGAGCACCGTGTTGGTTCCGCCCGGAAGTTGGGCGATGGGGCTCAGCACCGTGGGTGACGATGGATCGAAGACGGCGGCCTGTTTGTTGCCGGTGGCGTTGTCGGCGACCACGACGATACGATCGTTGTCGCCGAAGCCGACGGCCACGGTGTTCGTGCCGGGGTCGAGTGCGGGGACGAAGGTGGGCATGTTCACCAGGGAATCGAGGTAGCCGACTGCGGTTTTGCCTTCGTCTGTCTGGTACGAGAAGACGATATGGCCAGCAGTGTTGATGAACAAACCCGCGTTGCGCTTGCCGATGGAGTCTCCCGCGAAGTTGGGCAGGATCATGAGTGCGGGTGTCGCCGTGGGGCTGGCCCAGATGGCCGTCTGGCTGAAGGGTGACGACGGATAAAAGCACGAGCCGACGATCTGCGACGCGTTGTTGATACCGGTTGCCTTGCAATACGCGCTACCCGGCGCGATGGTGAGGGGGGTGGAGATATAGGTGCGCAATACGCCGGTCGCCGTGGCGACCTTGGCTGTCCAGCGGCCATTGGGCAGCGGGCAATTCATCAGCACCACGGGATACGCCTCGCCCACGGTGTCGGTGATGGCCACGACCTCGCAGTTGTCGGATGAATTGGATACGAGCAACGCGGTCGCATCACCCGGACGCCACAGGGCCGCCGTCGACGTGCCATCGAACGCGATACTCTGCCCACCGACGAAACCCGCCTGGTTGAATGCCGTCGGCGTGGTGCGCACTTGCACGTCGATGCCCAGCAAGCCCGACAGTGGCGCCAGCTTCACAGGAACGATGGAGGGCCCGGTCCAAGTCACGCCGAACGGCACGCTGGTCGGATCAAGGCAACTGCCGACGATGGTGCCGTTGTTGGCGATGCCGAGCACGCTGCACGAGATGCCGGCGGACAGGCCTGCGAGGCCGGTCTGGAGGTTGCGCACCATCATCCAGGGAATCGGCGCACCGTTGTTGCTGGCTTGCAGGCAGGTGCCGACGGCGGTGCCCTGGTTGTTGATGCCCGTGGCGACGCATTGCGCGCCGATGTTGTGGCCGAGGTTGGTGAGTGTCGCGGCGCGGCTGGATTCGGCGGTGCCGAGGCCAAGCATCGTCAGCACGGGGAGACTGGCTAAGATCAGGCGCTTCATCGATAACTCCTTGTCCGTAACGGAGGAATGGCGGGAGGACGCCCGCAACCGTTCGCAGGAGTTACACGAAAAGCCCCCGGAAATCCGGGGGCTCCATGCAATCAGGCCGTTTTCGCCCCGTCTTTTTACGAACGGGCGGGAATTCTCAGTCCGCGCTGGACTGCCGGACGCGCAAGACCGCGTTCCAGCCACGCCTTCACGTGCGTGTAGTTGTCGAAGCCGACCAGGTCGCGCGCTTCGTAGAAGGTAATGAGGTTATTCACCCAGCCGAGCGAGGCGATATCGGCGATGGTGTATTCGTCGCCCATGATCCACTCGCGGCCGTCGAGGCGCTTGTCGAGCACGCCGAGCAGGCGCTTGGCCTCCGCCACGTAGCGATCGCGCGGACGCTTATCCTCGTATTCGCGGCCGGCGAACTTATGGAAGAAACCGAGCTGGCCGAACATGGGGCCAAGGCCCGACATCTGGAAATACACCCACTGGATCGTTTCCCAGCGACACGCGGCATCCTTCGGGATGAAGCGGCCGGTCTTCTCGGCGAGGTATTGCAGCATGGCGCCGGATTCGAACAGGCCCAGCGGCTGACCGCCCGGACCGTCCGGGTCGATCATCGCGGGAATCTTGCCGTTGGGGTTCAGCGATTCGAACTCGGGCAGCTTGCTCTCGTTCTTGCCGATGTCCACGAGGTGTACCTCGTAGGGCAGGCCCAGCTCTTCCAGCAGGATCGATACCTTCACGCCATTGGGCGTGGGCAGCGAATAGAGCTGGATGCGATCGGGATGCGCCGCCGGCCAGCGACGGGTGATCTCAAAGGACGAAAGGTCGGCCATGCGCCTGCTCCTGGGAAAGTTCAAGGAGCAAATATTGGTGGCGCAACCAGGTCGATTCAATACGCGCCAGGGAGGAACGGCGCCTGCGGCCGCTGCTCCCTGGCGATGGCATCAATCCTGAGGGTTGTTGAGCTTGCTGTGGCGCGCGCCGTAGCAGAAGTACACGACGAGGCCGATCGCCATCCAGATGGCGAAACGCTCGAAGGTGATCCACGGCAGGCCCGCGATGAGCGCCAGCGAGAACAGGATGCCCAGCGGGGCGGTGAACCATACGAACGGCGTGCGGAACTTGCGTTCCAGATCCGGCTTGCGCTTGCGCAGCACCAGCACCGACGCGCAGATGAGGATGAAGGCGCTCAGCGTGCCGATGTTGACCAGCTCGGCCACCTCGCCGATGGGCAGCAGACCGGCGACCAGGGCGGTGAACACGCCGAGGATCATCGTGGGACGGGCCGGGGTACCAAAGCGCAGATGCACGCGCGAGAACCAGGCGGGCAGCAGGCCATCGCGCGACAGCGCGAACCAGATGCGCGCCGCGCCGAGCATGAAGGCGAACAGCACGCTGATGACGCCAACCACGGCGGCGGCGGCGATGACGTTGCCGATCCACGGCAGGCCGATGGCGTTGAAGGCGTCGGACACCGAGGCGTCGCCGCTCAGGTGCGCATACGGCACGATGCCGGTGAGCACCAGCGAGACGGCGATGTAGAGCACCATCGCGACAATCAGCGAAAGCATGACCGCGCGCGGAAGATCGCGCTGCGGGTTCTTGGCTTCTTCCGCCGCCGTGGTCAGCGTGTCGTAGCCGAACACCGCGAAGAACACGACGCTGGCGCCGGTGAGCACGCCCTGCCAGCCAAAGTGGCCCGCACCCTTGTCGTCGAAGACACGCTCGGGAATGAAGGGATGCCAGTTGGCGGTGTTGATGTAGAACGCGCCCACGCCGATCACCAACGCTACGCCGATCACCTTGATGGCGACGATGAAGGTATTGAGGCGAGCACCCCATTCGGTACGCACGGAAAGCATCACCGCGACCAGCACCGAGATGCCGGCGGCGATGACGTTGAAACGATGATGCTCGGTGGGCACGGCCACCGGATGCGCGACCTGCACGCCGAGCGAGCCGAGGAACTGCTGCCAGTACCAGGTCATGGTGTCGGCGCTCATGCTCTTCTGCGCCCACTCGGGCAGGTGTATGCCGGCCGTGGCGAGCAGCACCTGCACGTAGCCGGACCAGCCGATGGCGACCACCGCTACCACCAGGGCGTATTCGAGCAGGAGATCCCAGCCGATGATCCACGCCGCACCTTCGCCGAGTACGGCGTAACCGTAGGTGTAAGCGCTACCGGTGACCGGGATGAGGCCGGCGAATTCGGCGTAGCACAGGGCGGCGCAGGCGCTGCCCAGGCCGGCGATGATGAAGCTCAGCGCCACAGCCGGGCCGGCGTTCATGGCGGCCTGCTGGCCGGCAAGCACGAAGATGCCGACGCCGATGATGCCGCCGATGCCGATGGCGGTGAGCTGCCACAGACCGAGCACGTGACGGAAATCCCGGCGCTTGCCGACCTCCGCCTGCAATTGTTCGACGGACTTGTGGCGAAGGAACCTGGCTAACGACATCGGGGAATCCCTGGGGCACTGCGGTGGCCCGGGATCATAGCGGGCGGGAGCTGTCCGTGTCGTGTGGCCGCCTGCGCGCGATGGGGGCAGGGAATCGCAGCCCCCATCGCGCGCAAGCGCGCTCCTACAGCTTCAGCGGCCGTCTACGGCCTTGCGGCCCAGGGCGGGGTCGTCGGTGAAGAAGGCATCGATGCCCGTGGCGAGGTAGGCGCGGATCTCCTTGACCGAGCCTTCCTCGTTGCGCGCCGCATCACCTGCGTCGTTACGGAAGTCCGCAGCGAGGAAGTGGTTTTCCGGGCGGAAGGTGTACGGATGCACCTCCAGGCCGGCGGCGTGGGCGTCGTGGACCAGCGGTGCCACGGGGGCCAGCTTGCCGTCCTTGGCCAGCGGGATGATGCTGCGGGTGGAGGGGCCGATCGCGTCCGCGTAGGTCGCGATGGCCTTGAGCCCGGCGGGGGTCATCATCGTGGCGTAGGTGGTGTCCGGCGCGTCGGCCGGGTGCTGCTCGGGAGCGTCCATCAGCTGGAGCAGACGCACGTTCGGATGCGTCTTGCCCAGCTTGCCGTGAAGGTACTTGAGGTTGCCGATCTCGAAGGACTGGATTTCCACCGGCGCCGTGCGCGTGTACGCATGGGCGTCGAGGGTGGCCAGTACCTTGTCTTCCATCGGCAGGCCGATGCCGCGGAAATAGGTGGAGTGCTTGATCTCGGGGATGATGCCAATGACACGACCGCGCGCCGACGATTCCGCCGCCACGAACTCGATCATCTCGTCGAGGGTGGGCACGGTGAACTGACCGTCGTAGGCGGTGTTCGCCTTGCGGATGTCCGCAAGGCGTTCACGGGCACGCAGCGTCTTCAGTTCGGCGAGCGTGAAGTCTTCGGTGAACCAGCCGGTGATCTTCATGCCGTCCACCGTCTTGGTGGTGCGGCGGCTGGCGAACTCCGGATGCTGGGCGACGTCGGTGGTGCCGCCGATCTCGTTCTCGTGGCGGATCACCAGCGCACCGTCCTTCGTGGAGACCAGGTCGGGCTCTACGAAATCGGCGCCGTCCTGGATCGCGACGGCGTAGGACGCCAGCGTGTGCTCGGGCCGCAGCGCGCTCGCGCCGCGGTGACCGATCACCAGCACCCGGGCCGCCAGCGGCTTGGCATCTTCCGCATGGGTGGACATCGACAACGCTCCGAACGCGAGGACCAGAGCGCAGGATAGTGCAAGTGGCTTCATCAGAAGTCCGCCGAGAGGGTCACGAAGCTCTGGCGCGGGGCGCTGGCGTGGAAGGCCAGGGCGCGGCCCTGCGGATCGGTGGCACCGAACGCCGTGAGGTTGCTGGCGTAGCGGTGGTCGGTGAGGTTCGTGATGTTGAGAGCCAGCGTCAGCGCCTTCAGCTGGCCGACCTGGCCAAAGTTGTAGGCGGCGCCGAAGTCGAACGAAGTGGCGCCGGCCACGCTCTGGTCGTTGGTGTAGGTGTAGTAGCGCTTGCCGGTGTACTTGCCTTCGAGGCTGGCCGACCACGGACCGTAGGTGTAGCTGATGACGCTGGAGAACAGACGCTTGGGCGTGTCCACCGTGGTCTTGTTTTTCACCGGGACGACCACGCCATTGGCGCTGTAGTTGTCATCGTAGGTCGACTTATTGAAGGAGGCCGAGTTATACCACTGGAAACCATGGAACGGCTTCCAGATGAAGGTGAACTCCGCGCCCTGGCTGCTGACCGAACCGACGTTCACGAAGGCGGTGTAGCAACCCGGACGCGTGTTCTGCTCGATGCTGGGGCAGGGATTGAGCGACAGCAGGCGATTGTTGAACTTGACGTCGTACAGGGCGACCGAGGCCTCGTACCAGTCGCCGATGCTGCGGAAACCACCGTCGATGGTGCGCGACTCTTCCGGACGCAGGCTCGACTTGGTCTGGTCGAACGCCGCCTGGGTCACCAGTAGCGGACCGCTCGCGCCGCCACCCTGGAAGGCCGCGATGTTCTTGGCGTACGACAGGAAGAATTCCTGGCCCGGCGCGACCTGGTAGGCCAGGCCCACCTGCGGCAGGAACGACTTGCTGGCCTTCAGCGTGCCGTTGGCGAGCGGCCCCTCGACGGCGACGCCCGGCACCTCGCGCGCGGTCATCGTGGTGTGCGGGCTCTTCACGCCCACGTCCACGGTGAGGCGATCGTCCAGGGCCTTGAAGGTGTCCTGGATGTACGCCTGCTTGGTGGTGATGGTGTAGTCCTGCGAGAACAGGCGACGGTCCGGGTTCGACAGGTAGCGATCGTCGCTCACCGGGCCGGTGATGTAGTAGAAGTTGCGCTCGACGTGGTGGTCGTTCTTTTCGTACCAGATGCAGCCTTCGACATGATGGTTGCCGAGGTCCCACGCCAGGGAGGCGATCGCGCCGTTGCGGTTGATCGTGTAGTTGGTGCTACGGATCGAGATCGGCAGTTCCTGGGCGGTGCCCGGGTACGACTTCTGACCCGGTGCCCACCAGTGGCCCTGGCCACCATTTTCGTGGTGGTAGACCTGGGTATGCAGGGTGGCGCCGTCGGCCACGGTGAAGTCGCCGGCGATGTAGTACAGGTCGTCGCGGCGCAGCGCGCGGCTCTGGAAGTAGGCGTCGTCGATGTTGTCCACGCCGCCGGAGAAGCCGCAACGCGAGTCCTTCACGGCACCCTTGGTGTAGGCCGGCGAGCAGTAGGCGGCGGCAAGGGCACGGTTCCAGTCCGGCGCGTAGAGGTTCCAGTCCCAACCCAGGCCACGCTGCATGCCGCTCTTGGAGAGGTAAGCGTAGTCGGCCTGGCTGGTGCGCGAGGTGTCGGCGAAGCCGGTGATGCGGTTGCCGTCGCCGAACTCGTAGACGGCCTTGCCGTTGAACTGCTTGGTGCCGGTGTCGGAATGCGGCTGGGCCCACATGTCGGCGTTGGCTTTCACGCCCGACAGGTACATCGAGAAGCCCTTGTAGTCACCGGTGTCGATGCGGGCATAGGTGCGACGGTTATGGTCGCTGCCGAAGGTCTGGGCGACCTTGCCACCGAAGGTCTTCGCCGGATCGGACGAGAAGTACTGGATCGCGCCGCCGAGGTTGCTGGTGGACGCCGTGCCGAGCGCGCCGATGCCTTCGGACAGCTCCACGGTGGACATGTTCTCGGCGATCAGCGCGCGCGAGATATTGAGGCCGTTGTAGTTGCCGTAGGCGTTGTCGCCGAGCGGCAGGCCGTCGAGCGTGTAGCCCAGGCGGGTGGCGTTGAAGCCGCGCAGGGTGATGGTCTGCGATTCCTCGTTCGCGCCGAAGGCGTCGTTCGACTGAACCGACACGCCCGGCAGGCGGTTGAGGATTTTCTGCGGGCTGGTACCCGGCGGCAGCACCTTCTGGTCGTCCGGGACGATGCGCTGGACCTGGCGGGTCTCACCCTGGCCGATCACCGACACCGCATCGAGGTCCTGGGTCTTCGGCGGCGGGGCGTCGTTGTTATCGGCGGCATGGGCCTGGAACGCGAGCGCGGAGGCAAGCGCGAGGAAGAGGACACGGCGGGAGTACGTCATCGACAGACAAGCTCGTCGGAAGGGGGAAGCCGCCAAGCGTGAAGACAATGTGTTTAGGTTTTTTTACGATTCCATGATTTTCGACGATTTAGATCGTTCGTATCGCAATTTGTCGGAATGTACGCGTCCACGAATTGCAACATGGGGTCCGCACCATGGCAGGCTTTTGACACCCTGGGGAATCCATCGTCCATGCGCCGCCTCGCCCGACTCGCCGTCCTGCTCCTTTCGACGCTCGCCGCCGAAGCCCACGCCCATCGCGTGATCGTGTTCGTGTGGGACGGCATGCGGCCCGATGCCATCAGCGAGGAGGACACCCCGAACCTGGCGGCGCTGGCGAAGCGCGGCACCTTCTTCGCGGACAACCACGCCACCTACCCCACCTTCACCATGATCAACGCGTCGAGCTTCGCCACCGGTTCGTTCCCGGGGACGATCGGCTTCTTCGGCAACCGCTTCTGGGTGCCGGGCGCGAAAGGATTCGATGCGAAGGGGGCGCCCAGCGACTACGCGGCGCCGATCTATACCGAAGACTATGCGGTGTTGCGCGCCCTGGATGACCATTACCACCACGACCTGCTCCAGGCGCCGACCCTGCTCGAACGCGCCCGCAAGGCCGGGCTGAAGACGGCGGTGATCGGCAAGTCCGGGCCGGCCTTCCTCCAGGATATCCACGAGGGCGGCACCATCCTGGACGAGAACGTGGCCCTGCCCCTGGCCTTTGCGAAGAAGCTGGCCAAGGCCGGCTTCCCGCTGCCGGCCAACACGGTGCATGCGTACGACCCGGACCATTTCCAGCTCGAACCCGACAACGGCACGCCGACTGCCCAGCTTCCGCTGGTGACGTTGAAGGACGGCGCCACCTCCGATGCCTCCGACGGTGCCGGCGCGCCGCCCACCGCCTCGAATGCTTACCTGATGGACGCCTTCCTGTCCTATGTGCTGCCCGTGGAGAAGCCCGACCTCAGCTTCGTCTGGCTGCGCAACCCGGACTCCACCGAACACCTCTACGGCGTGGGCTCGCCGAACTTCCACCTGGCCTTGCAGGCGCAGGACGCCCTGCTGGGCAAGCTGGAGGCGAAGCTGAAGGAACTGGGCATGGATGCGGACACCGACCTGGTGATCGTCTCCGACCATGCGCACAGCAATGTCTCCGGCCCGCTGGACCTGTTCCCGTTGCGGACGATCGGCGATGGGCGGGTCGGTCGCGCCGATGCGGACTGGGGCTATTCGGTGTCCGGTGCGATCCGCCTCGCCGACGAGATGACCCGTGCGGGCTTCAAGGCCTTCGATGGCTTCGGTTGCGTCTATGCGCCGGTGATGTCGGGCTTACGTGCTGATGGATCGCAGATCCACCCCACCCGCTTCGATGATGATGGTCGGATCTGCGGCAAGCCCGGTGCCTATACAACGCCGTCGTACAAGATACCCACCGACCTGCCGTCGGATGCTTTCGTGATCGCACCGAATGGCGGCAGCGAGTATCTGTACCTGCCGTCGCATGATCGCGCCCGCGTGGTCGAAGCCGTGCGCTTCCTGCAATCGCGCGAAATGTTCGGCGCGATCTTCGTCGATGCGCGTTATGAGCATATCCCCGGGACCTTGCCGTTGTCGACGGTGCGCCTGGAGAACAAGCGCTCGCCCGACATCATCGCCAGCTACGACTTCGACGCCGAGGCTACCGTGCAGGGATTCAAGGGCACGGTGTACACCAGCATGTCGAACGAACGCGGCATGCATGGCAGCTTCAGCCCCGTCGATGTCCACAACACGCTGATCGCCAGCGGACCCGACTTCCGCCAAGGCCTGCGCAGCGAACTGCCCAGCGGCAACGTCGACCTCGCGCCGACGCTGGCGTCGGTGCTGAAACTGGACCTCGGCAAGACGGATGGACGCGTACTGCGCGAAGCGGTGACTGGCCGCGATGGCGCGGGACTCGCCGTGAAGGCCAGCGATATCGTTACCGACAACGCGACCGACCTGAAGGTACTTCGCGTGGATGGCACGCCTATGAATCGCTCCAGCTATCGATTCATCCTCAAGACCAAGCAAGTGCAGGATGCCGGCAAAACCTACACCTACTTCGACCAGGCCAAGGCCGAGCACCTGTAGGAGCGCGCTTGCGCGCGATCGCGCGCAAGCGCGCTCCTACAAGGCACGGATGGCTCATTTCTGCTAGCTTCCGCACCCGAAACCCACGTTACGGACACCTTACGATGTTCAAGCCCCTCGCGATGGCCACGCTCTCGGCCGCCCTGCTCGCCGCATGCGCCAGCACGCCCACGGCCAAGACCGCCAAGCCGGCCACGCTGACCGACGGCGCCACGCTCGACCTCGCCATCCTCGAGACGACCGACGTCCATTCGAACATCCTGTCGTACGACTACTACAAGCAGAAGGAAGACCCGAGCTTCGGCTACGAGCGCGTTGCGACGCTGATCCGCAACGCACGCAAGGAATTCCCGAACACCGTGCTGTTCGATAGCGGCGACACCATCCAGGGCAGCGTGCTGGCCGACTACCAGGCGCTGGTGAAGCCGGTGGGCTGCGACACCGAGCTGGGTATTTACAAGGCGATGGACGCGATCGGCTACGACGGCGGTACCGCCGGCAACCACGAATTCAACTACGGCCTGCCCTTCCTCGCGCAGGTCACCAACACGGCGATGAACGTCGATGGCGTGACGCCGCACCAGTGCGCGGGTCCGAAGTTCCCGCTGGTGCTGTCCAATGTGTACAGCGCGCGCGACGGCAAGCCCATCTTCAAGCCGTGGACCATCGTCACCAAGACGGTGAACGTGAAGACCGCGTCCGGCCAGACCGTGCCGACCGAATTGAAGATCGGCATCATCGGCTTCACGCCGCCGCCAATCATGGACTGGGACAAGCGCAACCTCGCGGGCAAGGTCACCGTGGACGGCGTGGTCGAAGCCGCGCAGAAGTACATGCCCGAAGTGCAGGCGCAGCATCCGGATCTCGTCGTGGCGATCCTTCACGGTGGCCTGAACACCGCCCCGTATACGCCGCAGATGGAAAACGGTGGCTGGTACCTTGCCGGCGTGCCGGGTATCGATGCGCTGTTGCTGGGTCATTCGCATACCGAATTCCCGGGGCCCCGCTTCGCCGACATGAAGGAGGTCGACATCACGCGTGGCCTCGTACGTGGTGTGCCGGCCGTGATGGGCGGTTTCTTCGGCAAGGACCTTGGCGTCATCAACATGACGCTCAAGCGCGAAGGCGGTCGCTGGGTGGTGCAGAAGGACCTCAGCCACAGTGAAGTGCGCCCCATCTGCGTGAAGAAGGGCCAGTGCGTCGACGCCGACCCGACGATCGCACCGCTGGTGCAGGAAGCGCACGAAGCCGCCATCGCCTACGTCAACACGCCGATCGGCGCCGTGGACCACGACCTGTCTAGCTACTTCGCCGACCAGGGCAACATGACCGCCATCGCGGTGGTGAACGCGGCGCAGATCGACTATGCGCGTGAAGAACTGTCGCGTTCGCGTCCGGACCTGAAGGACGTGCCGATCCTGTCGACCGCGTCGGCGTTCCGTAACGGCTTCGGTGGTCCGGATGATTTCACCGACGTGCCGAAGGGTCCGCTGACGATCCGTAGCGCGTCCGATCTTTATTTCTATCCGAACACGCTCGCCGCGGTGAAGGTCGACGGTACCGCGCTGAAGGCATGGCTGGAGAAGTCCGCCACGCGCTTCAACCAGATCGATCCGTCGAAGGACGGCGAGCAGGGTCTGCTGGGCAAGATGCCCGGCTACAACTTCGACCAGATGCAGGGTGGCATCACCTACACCATCGACATCTCGAAGCCGGAAGGCCAGCGCATCGTCAACCTGCGCTACAAGGGCAAGCCGGTGAAGGATGGCCAGGCGTTCATCGTGGTCACCAACAACTACCGCGCCAACGGTGGTGGTGACTTCCCCGGCATGGGCGGCGATTCGGTCGTGCTGAACGCGCCGGACGGCAACCGCGAGGTCGTCATCAAGTGGGTGCAGGCGCACAAGACCCTCACCCGTAAGGACGTGGACGGCCGTTCCTGGCACTTCGCGCCGTTGAAGACCAAGGGTCCGGTCACCTTCACCTCCGCGGCGGGCAAGGAAGACGTGGCGAAGTCGCTCGGCCTGGCCATCCACCAGCTGCGCGACAACGGCGACGGCACGGCCGTGTACGCGATCGACCTGTCGAAGAAGTAAGCCAGCCGATTCAGCGCCCTGTCTGTCTGACGACCGGGGCGCTGGGTTCCTGTTTTCACAGGAACGACGAGGCTGGGAGACCGTCGTTCCTGCGAACGCTGGAACCCAGCGCGAGGCCATCGGTTGTCGCCTCGCGGCCTCCTACGCAAAAGCCGATGCGACGCCCTCGCCATGCTGGCGAACCGGGGCGCTGGGTTCCTGTTTTCACAGGAACGACGAGGCTGCGAGGCCGTCGTTCCAGCGAACGCTGGAACCCAGCGCGAGGCCATCGGTTGTCGCCTCGCGGCCTCCTACGCAAAAGCCGATGCGACGCCCTCGCCATGCTGGCAAACCGGGGCGCTGGGTTCCTGTTTTCACAGGAACGACGAGGCTGGGAGACCGTCGTTCCAGCGAACGCTGGAACCCAGTGCGGGGCAATCGGTTGTCGCGAAGCCCTCTTGACACACCGCACAAAACGGGCATACCGTCGGCACCATGTATCCCAACTCGCCAGCGCTGACTTCCCGAACGGCCGTCCATACGGCCGGCGCGCTTGCGTCCATCACCACCACCGCGACTACGACCATTACCATGGTCGGAGGATCGGAGATCGCGCGCGCTTAAGTTCCTTGTCGCTGCCGGCCCCGACCTCCCGCAGGACGGGACGGGCGCCGGAGAACCCAAGGCAACCACCCCATCCTGATGCGAACGAAGGGCCTCAACTGGAGGCTTTACTCGTGTCCATCGCCAACGCCTTACCCCATCCACCCCTGCGTGCCGCGCCCTTGCGCATGCCCGCGGGCCCCCTCGTTGTCGATATCGGCCTGATCGGGCCCGGCAAGGTAGGCAGCGCGCTGCTCACCCAGCTACGACTCGCCGCGCCACGCCTGTTGCGCGACTGCAACCTCCAGCTGCATCTGCGGGCCGTCAGCGACAGCCGGCACATGTGGCTGGATTGCGACGACGACGCCCTCAACAGCCGCATCCATGGCGCGCAGACCTGGCGCCCCACCTCGCTCAACGAATTCGCCGCCTACGTGGCCGGCCGTGGCGACCATGTGGCCGTGCTGGCCGATTGCAGCGCCAGCGACGCGGTGGCCGAGCACTACGCGGGCTGGTTGGGCGCGGGCATTCATGTCGTCACCCCGAACAAACGCGCCGCCAGCGGCCCGCTCGAACGCTGGCGCCGAATTGCCCAGGCCTCGGACGCCAGCGGCGCGCGCCTGCACTACGAAGGCACCGTCGGTGCCGGCCTGCCGGTGGTGCAGACCCTGCGCGACCTGATCGACACCGGCGACGAACTACTTTCGGTCGAAGGCATGCTCTCCGGCACGCTGGCCTGGCTGTTCAACCGTTTCGACGGCTCGCAGCCCTTCTCGACCCTCGTCCGCCAGGCCCACGAGATGGGCTACACCGAGCCGGATCCGCGCGACGACCTCTCCGGCGTGGACGTGGCGCGCAAGCTGGTGATCCTTTCGCGCGAAGCCGGCCTGCCGCTGTCGCTGGAAGATGTCGAGATCCGCAGCCTTATCCCCGCCTCCCTGGCCGACTGCGACCGCGACGAGTTCATGGAACGCCTGGACGAACTGGACACGCCGATGGCCGCACTGCTGACCGAGGCACGCACGAACGGCGGGGTGCTACGCCATGTGGCGCGGTTGCGCGAAGGCCGCGCCAGCGTTGGCGTGCAGGCCCTTCCGGCTGACCATCCCTTTGCCCATGCCCGCCTGACGGACAACGTGGTGCGGTTCGCGACCCGCCGATACTGCGACAATGCGCTGGTCGTACAGGGGCCGGGTGCCGGTCCCGAGGTCACGGCTGCGGCGGTCTTCACCGACCTGCTGCGCGTGGCCGGCGCCATGGGAGTAAAACGATGCGCATGCTGAACGAATCTTCCCCGCCCCAGGCCCACGCGGATGTCGCGCAGGCCGAGGCTTACGCCAGTGTCGGCAATGTCGGCATCGGCTTCGATATCCTGGGTCATTGCGTGGCCGGCGCGGGCGATCGCGCCGAAGTGCGCCGTATTCCCGAGCGCGAGGTGCGCATCGCAGGCATCCATGGCGTGATCACCGACCTGCCGCGAGAGGCCGCCGCCAACACCGCCGGTGCCGCGCTGCTTTCGATGCGCCAAGCGCTGGACCTGCCCTTCGGTTTCGAGATCACGCTGCACAAGGGCATTGCCCTGGGTTCCGGCATGGGCGGATCCGCCGCCTCCTGCGTGGCCGCCGTCGTGGCCGCGAACGCCCTGCTCGACGAACCGCTTTCCCGCGAGGCGCTTTACCCCTTCGCCCTCGATGGCGAGGTAGTCGCCAGCGGCAGCCGCCATGGCGACAACCTCGGTCCCATGCTGCTCGGCGGCCTGGTGCTGTCCACCGACACCCGCCTCGTCCGCGTGCCGGTGCCCGCCGAATGGCATTGCGCCCTGGTCCATCCCCACGTGGTGCTGGAAACGCGCAAGGCGCGCGCCGCCCTCGCGGGACATTACGCACTGGGCGAGTTCGTGGCGCAGAGCGCCAATCTCGCGCTGGTGCTTGCCGGCTGCTACCGCGGCGAGGCCGCGCTGGTTCGCGAAGGACTGTCCGACGTGCTCGTGGAACCGCGCCGCGCGCCGCTCATCCCCGGATTCGCACGGGTGAAGCAGGCCGCGCTGGATCACGGCGCGATGGGCGCCAGCATCTCCGGCGCTGGCCCCAGCGTGTTCGGCTGGTTCGAGGATCGCGCCTCGGCGGAAGCCGCCGCGAAGGCCATGCGTGGCGCTTTCGCCGACGAAGGCCATGCGGCCGACGTGCTCGTGGCCCCTGTCGACGGCCCTGCCGCCCGGGTGGTGTGAACATGCGCTTCGTCAGCACGCGCGGCGGTGCCGCGCCGGCCACCCTGTCCCAGGCGATCGCCGCCGGTCTCGCACCGGATGGCGGACTCTATGTTCCCGAATCCATGCCCAAGGTGGGCCACCTGCCCCGCGACGGCTACCTCGCCACCACCGCGTCGCGCATGCTCGCGCCGTTCTTCGCGGGCGACCCGCTCGCGAGCGAACTGGACGCCATCTGCGCCGAAGCGTTCGTGGCACCGGCCCCGCGTCGCGAACTGCGCATCAAGGGTGCCCACCTGCTCGAACTGTTCCATGGCCCCACCGCCGCGTTCAAGGACTTCGGCGCCCGCTTCCTCGCAGCCTGCCTGGGTCGCCTTCGTCGCGACGAGGCACGTCCGCTTACGATCCTCGTCGCCACCTCGGGCGATACCGGCGCCGCCGTCGGTGCCGCGTTCCATGAGATGCCCGGCGTGCGCGTGGCGATCCTGTACCCGGACAACCGCGTCTCCCCGCGCCAGGCCCACCAACTGGGCAGCTTCGGCGGCAACGTGCGCGCGCTGCGCGTGGAAGGCACCTTCGACGACTGCCAGCGCCTGGTAAAGGGCGCGCTCGGCGACCCGGCCTTGCAGGCCGACGTGCCGATGTCGTCGGCGAACAGCATCAGCCTCGGCCGCCTGCTGCCGCAGATGGCCTACTTCGGCCACGCCGCCTTGCAGGCGACGCAGCCGATGAACACCATCATCCCCACCGGCAACCTCGGTAACGCCGTGGCCTGCCTATGGGCCAGGGCCATCGGCTTGCCGATCGGCGAGGTCGTGTTCGCCTGCAACGCCAACGAGACGTTGCCGGAGTTCTACGCCGGGCAGCCGTACCGGGCACGCGACGCGGTGGCGACCATCGCCAACGCCATGGATGTCGGCGCGCCGAGCAACTTCGAGCGCCTGCGCCACCTGTTCGGCGACGAGGATGCCGCGCGGCGGCAGGGTCGGGCCGAACGTGTGGACGATGCCCAGATTCGCGACACCATCCGTCGCCATGCCGCCAACGATGGCGAAGTGTTCTGCCCGCATACCGCCACGGCCATCCACGTGTTCGAGCGCCTGCGCTTCGAGGACCCTACGAAGGACTGGACCATGGCTTCGACCGCCCACCCGGCGAAGTTCGACACCATCGTGGAACCGCTGGTCGGCCGACGCGTGGAGGTGCCCGACGCGTTGGCGGTCATGCTCGCCCGCAGCGCCAGCGCCGAAGCGATGGCGGCGGACGGACGGATCTTCGCGGACTGGCTGCGAGGCTGGTAACCCGGCGGATCAGAAGCGGTAGGAAATCATCAGGCGGTTGTAGGTCCACGGCAGGTTGCCGGGATTGAGGCCGTTGCTGCCGCCGACGGTCCGCTCCCAGCGGTTGCGTACCTGGAGGCCCTTCACCCAGCGGTCGAGCTTCCAGATCACGTCCACATAGAGATCGTGGCTACGACCGCGCGAGCGGGTGTCGTACTGCGCATAGGCGGCGGCCAACTGGAGCTGGCCATCGAAGAAGCCGTAGCCGGCGCGGGCCTTCCAGGCCCGTCCGGGGCCTTGCTCTACCAAGCCCCGAAGCATCGAGGTAGTGAACAGCGGATCGGTGGCGTAGCCGTTGGTGTAGGGCGAGATCACCGCGCCGCCACCCACCGCGCCGTTCTGGCTGCCCACCCGGTTGTAGGACAAGCCGACGGTGGCCTGGCCGATCTTCGCGCCGGCGTCGAGGCCCCAGGCTCGCGCGTCGATGCGATCGCCGGCCAGGCCATTGACCCGTGTGGCGTTCTCGACCAGCACATTGTTGGCGCCCCCGGTCTGGCGCAGGACCTGAGCGCCGACGAAGGGCGTGATGCCGCTGTCGGTGGCGAAGGTATAGGTGGCGTCCGCGTAACCCATCCGACCGAACCCGCCAAAACCGTAGTACCAGGCGCGGGCCTTCAGGCCGCCGGAGGCGTAGGTGCTACCCAGCGCCGTGGTCCCGCCTGCCGCCCGGGCGTCGGCGGGCAACGTGCCGTTCTGTCCGAACATGGTGTCGCCGCGCCAGTGCGAGGGGTAGTAGACGTTGTCGGCCAGGAAGCCATCGGAGGTACGGCTCTTCCAGCGGAGCGTGCGGATGGCCTGGACGTTCCAGCCCGGAGCGACCTCCACGATGACATTGAGTGCCCGGTAGGAGGCCGGGATCACCCGCGAGTCGGACGGGCCCATCCAGGGGGTGTCGAGGTACTGGTCACCGGCACGCACGGTGACCCCGCGACCCGCGTATTCGGCATAGACCTGCGAGAAACCACTCAGCGATGACCCCTGGGCCATCAGCGAGGCGTCGATCCGGGTGTGTGGATCGGCCCGGGTACCGAGGGACTGCGCCGAGAACCCCGTGGCCGCGAGACGGAAGCCGCCGACGCTGCCGCTCTTCACCGTGAACAGGCCAGCCAGCGACCAAGCGCGCTCGTCATGGGCGTTGGCGGTATCGAAGACACGATCGAAGCGATACAGGCGAAGCTCGCCGTCAAAACGGGCATCGCGGATGAAATCCTCGGCCTGGGCTCCGCCCGCCGCGCAGGCCAGCGCCATGGCAAGGGACGCTCGGCGACGCATCAGCGCAGCCTTCCCTGATCGTTCGGTGTCGACACCATCGACGCTCGCTCCGTGACAGAAAAAAGACAGCCACGGTAGCACGAATCGCCAAACGGCCAGCCGTTGGCACGCCCGTGTCGCAGCCATTCCGATGCCGATTCCGGGTGGACGCGCGTGCCACTCGCCGCCTATCGATATGAGACATGGATCACAGGCCGTTCAGGACGTGGGCGTCTAGCCGTCCAAACGAAATAAAAAAAGTTTCCTCGGAAAGTGTTGACACGCCCGCACGACATCGCATACGATCGACTGCATGACGCAGCGCAATATCCATGGCCGCTTTGCCCTCGACCTCCTTACGGCGGTAACGGGCAAGCTGCGTCTCGGCGGCGGCCTCCTTCTTATTAGCCTTGTACTTATTACCTGCGGAGGTGCGGGCTGAGGGCAAGTGTCCAGGTGAACTAAACAAATACCTGAAGACTCCCAAAGAACCCCGCACCCGGTAACGGATGCGGGGTTTTTTATTGCCCGGCCCGCCTCACACACGAGCGGAGCCAGACATGAATCCAGCACACCAGGGCAGCACCGACACCGCCGACAGCGACGTAGGCGGACGCGTGCGCATTTTCGACACCACCTTGCGCGACGGCGAGCAGGCCCCCGGCTTCTCGATGGACCGTCGTGCAAAACTGCGAATGGCGCACGCCCTGGAAGAACTGGGCGTCGACATCATCGAGGCCGGCTTTCCGCAGGCCTCACCCGACGATTTCGCCGCCGTGGCGGAGATCGCGAGGACGTTGAAAACGCCTACGATCGCCGCGCTGGCCAGGTGTCAGGCGGGTGACATCGACAGCGCGGGCAAGGCACTGGAAGGCGCGCGACATTCACGGATACACCTGTTCCTCTCAACCTCTCCCCTGCATCGCGAACACAAGCTGGGGAAAAGCAAGCAAGAAGTGATCGACATCGCCGCAACGGCGATCCAGCGTGCGAAAGCCCTGGCACACGAAGTCGAATTCTCCGCCGAAGACGCCATGCGCACGGAACCGGAGTACCTCGCCGAGATCTTCTCGGTCGCCGTGGAAGCCGGCGCCACCACCCTCAACGCACCCGACACCGTCGGTTACGTCACCCCCAACGAAATCTTCGACATGTTCACCTACCTGCGCGCGAACGTCCGCGGCGCGGACAAGGTGGTGTTTTCGTCGCATTGCCACGACGACCTCGGCATGGCCGTGGCGAACAGCCTCGCTGCCGTCGCGGCGGGCGCACGCCAGGTGGAGTGCACGATCAACGGCATCGGCGAACGCGCCGGCAATGCCGCGCTGGAAGAGATCGTGATGGCCATCCACACGCGCAAGCCGTTGTTCCGCGTGGATACCGGCATCGTTACCCGGCACCTGTTCCCCACTTCGCGTCTGCTGGCCGAGGTCACGGGACAGCGCGTGCCGCGCAACAAGGCCGTGGTCGGCGACAACGCGTTCGCGCATGAGTCGGGCATCCACCAGCACGGCATGCTCAAGCATCGCGGCACGTACGAAATCATGACGCCGCAGGACGTGGGCGCAAAGACCTCGCTCGTCCTCGGCAAGCATTCCGGCAAGCATGCCCTGCGCCAGCGCCTGTCCGAACTGGACTACCAGCTCGACGACGCCACGCTCGCCACCGTCTTCGAACGCTTCAAGGTGCTGGCCGATCGCCAGCGCAATGTCACTAACGACGATCTCGTGGCGCTGATGAGCGCCTACGACGACGAAACCCAGGCCGCTGTCGCGGTCCAGTCCTAAGGAGGATCCATGGAAGCCCCGTCCCATCTCTGGCACAACGGCCGCATCAAGGCCTGGGCGGAAGCCACCGTCCACGTGGGCGCACACGCGCTGCACTACGGATCCTCGGTGTTCGAAGGCGTGCGCGTGTACGCCACGCCCGACGGCCCGCGCTATTTCCGCCTCGAAGACCACACCGAGCGCCTGTTCCACTCGGCGCGGGTGTACGACCTGCCGATGCCCTACGACGCCGCCACGATCAACCGCGCGTGTCGCGAGGTGATCCGCGCGAACGGATTGCAGTCGGCCTATGTGCGCCCCATCGTCCTGCGCAGCGGCTTCACCTTTAGCATCGCACCGCCGGCCGAGACCGCGGTGGACGTCGCCGTGATCGCGCTGCCCTGGGGCGCCTACCACGGCGCCGACGCACTGGAGAAAGGCGTGGATGTCTGCGTGTCGTCGTGGAATCGCGCGGCGCCGAATACCTATCCCAGCGGCGCGAAGGCCGGTGGCAATTACCTCAACAGCCAGCTCATCGCACGCGAAGCGGCCAACGGCGGTTACGCCGAGGGCATCGCGCTGGGCACCGACGGACTGCTCAGCGAGGGCGCCGGCGAAAACCTGTTCGTGGTGCGCAAGGGCACCATCTACACGCCGCCGGCCGCGTCGGCCATCCTCTGCGGCATCACCCGTGACACCGTGCTGACGCTCGCCCGCCAGCGTGGCTACGACGTGGTGGAACAGTCGCTGCCGCGCGAGATGCTGTATTTCGCCGACGAAGTCTTCATGACCGGTACCGCCGCCGAACTGACCGCCGTGCGCTCGGTGGATCGCAAGCCGGTGGGCAACGGTCGCCCGGGTCCCATCACGCGACAGTTGCAGGCGGATTTCTTCGGCCTGTTCGATGGCCGCACGGAAGACCTCTGGGGCTGGCTGACGCCTGTCGAAGAGCAGGCCGAAGGGAGGGTCGCCGCATGAGCGCGCGCACCCTGTTCGACAAGCTGTGGGATGCCCACCAGGTGAAGGCGGAGACCGCCTCGACGCCGGGCGTGCTCTACATCGACCTGCACCTGGTGCACGAGGTGACCTCGCCGCAGGCCTTCGACGAGCTGCGTTCGCGCGGCCTCAAGGTCCGCCGCCCGGATCGCACCCTAGCGACGCTGGACCATTCCACGCCGACGTTGCCGCCGGATGCCGATGGCAAGCGTCCGTACTACACGAAGGAAGCCGAAGCACAGGTCGCGAAACTCGAAGCCAACGTGCGCGAGTTCGGTGTCGACCTGATGGGGTGGGACAGCCCGCAGCGCGGCATCGTGCACGTGGCCGGCCCGGAAGTGGGCGCGACGCAGCCCGGCATGACTATCGTCTGCGGTGACAGCCACACCGCCACGCACGGCGCATTCGGCGCGCTGGCGTTCGGCATCGGCACCACCGAAGTCGGCCACGTGCTGGCGACGCAGTGTCTGCTCCAGCGCAAGCCGAAGTCGTTGGCGATCCACGTGGACGGCGCCTTGCAAACGGGCGTCACCGCGAAGGACCTGATCCTGCACATCATCGGCACGATCGGCATCGGCGGCGGTACCGGCCATGTGATCGAGTACACCGGCGAAGCCGTTCGCGCGCTGTCGATGGAAGAGCGCATGACCGTCTGCAACATGTCGATCGAGGCGGGCGCGCGCGCCGGCCTGATCGCGCCCGACGAGACCACCTTCGCCTGGCTGAAGGGTCGCGAGCGCGCCCCGAAGGGCGAGGCCTGGGACCGCGCCGTCGCCCAGTGGCGCACGCTGCCCACCGACGAGGGCGCACGCTACGACCGCGAAGTGCGCATCGACGCCTCGACGATCCAGCCGTCGGTCACCTACGGCACGCATCCGGGCATGGTGGTGCCGATCCACGCACCGGTGCCTGCCGCCGCCGACGCCGTCGAGCAACGCGCGCTCGACTATATGAAGGTCTCCGCCGGCAAGCCCATGACGGGTGAAGCCGTCGATGTCGTATTCATCGGCAGCTGCACCAACGGCCGCTTGTCCGACCTGCGCGCAGCGGCCGGCATCCTGCGTGGCCGCCGTGTCGCCGATGGCGTACGCATGCTGGTCGTGCCGGGTTCCGAGCAAGTGCGTCGCGACGCGGAGCACGAAGGCCTGCACGAGGTATTCCGTGCCGCCGGCGCCGAATGGCGCGAGCCGGGCTGCTCGATGTGCATCGCCATGAATGGCGACCTGGCCCAGCCGGGACAGCTCGTCGTCGCCACCAGCAACCGCAACTTCGAGGGACGCCAGGGCAAGGGCGCGCGCACCGTGCTCGCCAGCCCGCTCGTGGCCGCCGCCTCCGCCGTGGCCGGCCGCGTCGCCGACCCGCGCGAGTACATGACCCAGGAAGCCGCCGCATGAGCCAGACCAGCCAGCCGCTCACCTACGTGCATTCGCGCACCGCGGTGCTGCGCAACGAAAACATCGACACCGACCGGATCATCCCGGCGCGCTTCCTCACCACCACCGAGCGCACGGGCCTGGGCAAGCACTGCTTCGAGGACTGGCGCTATGCCGCCGACGGCAGCGACGACCCGGCCTTCCCGCTCAACCAGCCGGCTGCGCGGGGTTGCTCGATCCTGGTCGCCGGACACAACTTCGGCTGTGGCTCCTCGCGCGAACACGCACCGTGGGCGCTGCTCGACTACGGCATCAAGGCGGTGATCTCCAGCGAGATCGCGGACATCTTCCGCGGCAATTCGCTGAAGAACGGCCTGCTCGCCATCGTGCTGAGCGAGGCCGAGCATCGCTGGCTGCTGGACAACCCCGGCGTGGAACTGCGCATCGACGTGGCCGAAAGCACGATCCGCCTCCCCGATGGCGGCTCGATCCACTTCGAGCTGGATGCGTTCTCCCGCCACTGCCTGCTCAACGGCGTCGACCAGCTGGGCTTCCTGCTCCAGCAGCAGGACGCGATCGCCGCCTACGAAACCCTTACGGAGAAAGCCGCATGAAGGCCAACATCGTCGTATTGCCGGGTGACGGCATCGGCCCCGAAGTGGCCGCCGCCGGCGTCGCCGTGCTGCGCCAGGTAGCCGAGCGCTTCGGCCACGAATTCACCTTCACCGAGCACGCGATCGGCGGCGATGCCATCGACCGCTTCGGCGACCCGCTGCCGCCGGCCACGCGCGACGCGCTGCTAGCCTGCGACGCGATCCTGCTCGGTGCCGTCGGCGGTCCGAAGTGGTCCGACCCGTCGGCCAAGGTCCGCCCGGAACAGGGCCTGCTGGCCATGCGCAAGCTGCTCGGCGTGTTCGCCAACATCCGTCCGCTGAAGCTGCATCCGCGCACCGCCGAGCTGTCGCCGTTGAAGCCGGAACGCACGAAGGGCGTGGACCTGGTGTTCGTCCGCGAGCTGACCGGCGGCATCTACTTCGGCGCGAAGACGCGTAGTGAGGACGACGCCACCGACGAATGCCGCTACAGCGTGGCCGAGGTCGAGCGCGTGGTGCGCCATGCGTTCGAGCTGGCCCGTTCGCGCAAGAAGAAGGTGACCTCGGTGGACAAGGCCAACGTGCTGGAGACCTCGCGCCTGTGGCGCTCGGTCGCCACGCGCGTCGCTGCCGACTACCCGGACGTGGAGCTGGAACACCAGCTGGTCGACTCGATGGCGATGCACCTGCTGACCCGTCCGGCCGACTACGACGTGATCGTCACCGAGAACATGTTCGGCGACATCCTCACCGACGAGGCCTCGGTGCTGGCCGGTTCGCTGGGCCTGTCGCCGTCGGCGTCGGTCGGCGGACCGGGTGCCGGCGTCTACGAGCCCATCCATGGTTCCGCGCCGGACATCGCCGGACAGGCGCTCGCCAATCCGCTGGGCACAATCCTCTCGGCCGCGATGCTACTGCGCCACTCGCTGGGTCTTTCCGACGAAGCCGAGACGATCGAAGCCGCCGTCGAAGACGTGCTCTCGCAAGCCAACCTCACCCGCGACCTAGGCGGCACGGCCACCACGCATGCCGTGACCCGTGCCGTCCTGGACGCTGTCCAAGCCAAAGCGGAGGCAGCATGAACACCCGCAAGATCCCGGTGCGCACGCTGCGCAGCGATGCCATCAAGACCGGTCCCGACCGCGCTCCCGCACGCGCCATGCTGCGCGCCACCGGCCTCGACGACGAGGCCATCGCCCGGCCGATGGTCGCCATCGTGCACAGCTGGTCGAACGTCTCGCCGTGCAACCTCAACCTGCGCGAACTCGCCGAGGCCGCCGCGGAAGGCGTGCGCGCGGCGGGCGGCACGCCGGTGGAATTCAACACCATCGCCGTGACCGACGGCATCGCCATGGGCACCTCGGGCATGCGCTCGTCGCTGGTCAGCCGCGAGCTGATCGCCGATTCCATCGAATTGGCGGTGGACGGCCACTGCCTCGATGCGATGGTGGTGCTGTGCGGTTGCGACAAGACGATCCCCGCCGCCGCCATGGCGCTGGCCCGTCTCGATATCCCCGGTGTCGCCCTGTACGGCGGCAGCATCGACCACGGCAGCCACAACGGTTGCCCGATCACGGTGCAGGAAGTGTTCGAAGCCGTCGGCGCGCATGGCGCGGGCAAGATCACCGACGCCGAGCTGGACGACGTGGAGCGCCATGCCTGTCCGGGTGCCGGTGCCTGCGGCGGTCAATTCACCGCAAACACGATGGCGATGGTGCTGACCACGCTGGGTCTGTCGCCGGTCGGCTTGAACGACATCCCCGCCACGGCGAAGGACAAGCGTGCCGCTGCCTTCCGCTGCGGCGAACTGGCGATGGAGTGCCTGGACGCCAACCGTCGCCCGCGCGACGTGATGACCCGCACCGCCTTCGACAACGCCGCGCGCATGGTCGCCGCCACCGCCGGCTCGACGAACGCCGTGCTGCACCTGCTGGCGATCGCCAACGAAGCCCGCGTGCCGATGTCCATCGAAGACTTCGAGCCGGCCTCCGCGCATACGCCGGTCATCGCCGATCTGAAACCCGGTGGTCGCTACAGCGCCGTGGAACTGACCGCTGCCGGTGGCACCGCCGTCGTCGCGCGCGAACTGCGCAAGGCCGGCATGCTGAAGGACACGCCGACGGTCACCGGCCGCACGTTGTTCGCCGAACTGGACGCCGCGCCGGAAGCGACCGAAGGCCAGCAGGTGGTCCGTCCGGTCAGCGCGCCGCTGAAGCCGCGCGGCGGTTACAGCATCCTGTACGGCAACCTCGCTCCCGAAGGCTGCATCCTCAAGCTGGCCGGTCACGGCCGCACGAGCCATGCCGGTCCGGCGCGCGTGTTCGAGAGCGAGGAAGACGCCTTCAACGCCGTGCAGGCCGGCCGCATCCGCGCCGGCGATGTCGTCGTGATCCGCAACGAAGGCCCTGCGGGCGGCCCAGGCATGCGCGAGATGTTGGCGGTGACCGCCGCCCTCGTCGGACGTGGCCTCGGCAACGATGTGGCGCTGATCACCGATGGTCGTTTCAGCGGCGCCACGCACGGCTTCATGGTCGGCCACATCGCACCGGAAGCGGCGCGCGGCGGCCCGATCGGACTGATCCGCGAAGGCGACGCGATCTTCATCGACGCCTCGTCGCGCGAACTGCGCACCGATGCCGATCTCGCCACGCGTCGCGCCGGGTGGCGCGCCCAACCGCCGAAGGTGACGCGTGGCGTACTGGCCAAGTACGCGCGCCTCGTCGGCTCCGCCGCCGAAGGTGCGGTCACGCAGGCCTTCGACGATGTCGCCGCGACCGCGTCGCGCGTGCGTCGTGAGATCGAGGATGAGGATTTGACGCAGGAATTGATTGGTAACTGACCTTTTGTAGGAGCGCGCTTGCGCGCGATCGCGCGCAAGCGCGCTCCTACACCACCCTTTTTATCGAGGAGACACCCATGACCGACAAGCAAGCCACCACCGCTCCGCTCCAGAACGCCCGCATCGCCGTGCTCGGTTACGGCAGCCAGGGTCGTGCCCACGCACTGAACCTGAAGGACTCCGGCCTCGACGTCGTCGTGGGCCTGCGTCCCGGCGGCCCGTCCTGGCACAAGGCCTATGTCGATGGCTTCGCCGTCGCCGAGCCGGCCGAGGCCGTGCGCAACGCCGACCTGATCGCCGTGCTGACGCCCGACATGACCCAGCCGGGCATCTACAAGGACGCCATCGAAGCGAACATCAAGCCGGGCGCCACGCTGCTCTTCGCACACGGTTTCAATGTGCACTTCGGCCAGATCCAGCCGCGCAAGGACATCGACGTGGTGCTGGTCGCGCCGAAGGGTCCGGGTGCGCTGGTCCGTCGCGAGTATGAAATCGGCCGCGGCGTGCCCTGCCTGTACGCCGTGCATCAGGACGCGACCGGCCACGCGTCGGAGCGTGCCCAGGCCTACGCCGCCGGCATCGGTGGCGCCCGCGCCATGCTGATCGAAACCGACTTCAAGGAAGAGACCGAGACCGACCTGTTCGGCGAGCAGGCCGTGCTGTGCGGCGGCGCCTCCGAGCTGGTGATCAAGGGCTTCGAGACCCTGGTCGAAGCCGGTTATCGCCCGGAGATCGCCTATTACGAAGTGATGCACGAGCTGAAGCTGATCGTGGACCTGTTCTACGAAGGCGGCCTCGCCCGCATGCTGGAATTCATCTCCGAGACCGCCCAGTACGGCGACTACACGCGCGGCCCGCGCGTCGTCGACGACAGCACCAAGGAGCGTATGAAGGCCGTGCTCAAGGACATCCAGGACGGCACCTTCGCCCGCGAATGGACGGCCGAATACCAGGCCGGTCTGCCCAACTACAAGGCCTTCAAGCAGCGCGACCTGGAGCATCCGATCGAGAAGGTGGGCGCCCAGCTGCGCGCGCGCATGCCGTGGCTGTCCGCCAACCAGCCCAAGCCGGCCGAGGAATCCGCCAAGACCGCCTGAGGCCACCGTTGCCGGAACGCGTCCTCCACTCGCCAGCGCCTCCCCCTCTTGCGGGGAGGACGCGTTCCGCATTCAACGCATAAGGAACCCATCCCGTGAACGCGCAACTGGATACCGTCGGCGATAGCCGTCGCGCCACCTCGAACCATCCCCTGGCCGGTCGCTCCATGAGCGGCGCGGACGTCGTCGTGCAGGTGCTTGCCGACGAGGGACTCGACGTACTCTTCGGTTACTCCGGCGGCGCCATCCTTCCCGTTTACGACGCGCTGTTTCGCTACAACACGGAACACCCGCGCGACGACGGCGGCGAAGCGCTTCCCCTGATCGTTCCCGCCAACGAACAAGGCGCATGTTTCATGGCCGCCGGCTACGCGCGTGCGTCCGGACGCGTGGGCGTGGCGGTGGTCACCTCGGGCCCCGGCGCCACCAATGCGGTGACGCCGGTGCGCGACTCCATGGCCGACTCCATCCCCATGGTGGTGATCTGCGGCCAGGTGCCGACGGGTGCCATCGGCACCGACGCGTTCCAGGAAGCGCCGATCAGCACGATCATGGGTGCTTGCGCGAAGCATGTGTTCCTGGTCACCGATGCCTCCACGCTCGAAGCCACGCTGCGCACGGCTTTTCAGATCGCGCGCAGCGGACGGCCGGGCCCCGTGGTGATCGACATCCCCAAGGACGTGCAGAACGCCGCGATGAGTTTCCACGGCGCGCACGAGCTGCCGGTGCGCGGCTACCGTTCCCGGCTGCATGCCGTGCAGTCGGCCACCATCGACAACGACGCCTGCGCGGCGTTGTTCGCTGCCCTGGGTCGGGCCGAGCGCCCTCTCATCTATGCCGGTGGCGGCATCATCGCCGCCGAGGCGGCCGAGGCCTTGCGCGACTTCGCGCACGCGTTCCGCATCCCCGTGGTCACCACGCTCATGGGCATCGGCGGCTTCGACACCACCGATCCGCTGGCGCTGCACATGCTGGGCATGCACGGCGCGGCGTATGCCAACTACGCGATGGAAGACTGCGATTTCGTGTTCGCCCTGGGCGCGCGCTTCGACGATCGCGTCGTGGGCGTGCCAGCCAAGTTCGCGCCGAAGGCGCGCACCATCGCGCAGATCGATATCGATCCGGCGGAGATCGGCAAGGTCAAATCCGTGCACTGGCATCATGTCGGTTCGCTCGACGTGTCGCTGCGCCGCCTGACCGCCTATGGTCGGCAGCATGGCTTCGGGCCCGACTATGCGCCGTGGCATGCGCATGTCGCCGCGCTGAAGGCCAGCCATCCCATGAATTTTTGCCGCGAGAGCGAGCACATCCAGCCGTGTGCCGTCATCGAGGCGATCAACCGCATCACCGATGGCCGCGCCATCATCAGCACGGGCGTGGGCCAGCACCAGATGTGGGCCGCGCAATACTTCGACTTCCGCGAGCCGCGCCGCTGGCTCACCTCCGGCTCCATGGGCACGATGGGCTTCGGCCTGCCGGCCGCCATCGGTGCGCAGTTCGCACGGCGTGACCTGACGGTGATCGACATCGACGGCGATGCCAGCATCCGCATGAACATCGGCGAGATGGAAACCGTCACCACCTACGGCCTGCCGGTGAAGGTGGTGGTGCTGAACAACAGCGGCGACGGCATGGTCCGCCAGTGGCAAAAGCTGTTCTTCAAGGGACGCTTTTCCGCCACCGACAAGAGCCTGCACAAGAAGGATTTCGTCCGTGCCGCGCAGGCGGACGGCTTCGAGTGGGCGCGTCGGCTGGAAGACCCCGCCCAACTGGACGCCACGATCGCCGCATTGCTGGCCTTCGACGGCCCAGCCTTCCTTGAGGTGGTGATCGATCCGGACGCGGGCGTCTATCCGATGGTGGGCCCTGGCGCCACGTACGCCGAGATGATCACGGGCGACTGGATTCCCAGCCGCGACGCTCCCATGGCCCGCGAGGCCGAACCCACAGGGATGTTCTGACGATGCGCCACCTGATTTCCATGTTGCTCCAGAACGAGGCCGGCGCGCTCGCACGCGTCGCCGGACTGTTCGCCTCGCGCGGCTACAACATCGAATCGCTGACCGTCGCCGCCACGCACGACGACGAAGTATCCCGCCTCACGCTCACCGTGTACGGCGACGACGCCACGGTGGAGCAGGTCGTGAAGCAGTCGGCCAAGCTGGTGGACGTGATCGAGATTGCCGAACTTACCCGCCGGGAGCATCTGGAGCGGGAGCTTTCGGTGGTCCGTGTGGAAGCTGAGGCTCCGGTGCTGGACGCCTATCTTTCGCGAGCGGGTGGACGCTTGCTCGAACGCACGGGCGGCCATGCGGTGGTCGAGTACACAGGACGCACCGACGAAGTCGACGGCTTCATCGATGGCTTGCGCGAGGTGGGGGCCATCGCGGATCAGGCGCGCAGTGGCGTGGCGGCGGTCGAGAGGGCTTCGGCGGTGTCAGGCTGAGGTTTCTCCATCGCGGACACGGTCCGCTCCCACCCCTTCGGTAGTGCGCTTGCTACCAGAGGGGTGAGAGCGGACCGTGTCCGCGATCGTCGATACCTCGACATGCCAGCATTGCGCACGCAAACGAAACCAACACGCGTTCGCCTGGAATCGTGGCCTATGCCGCGTTACCTTGCGATCGACCGCATCATCATGCGCATCCCGAACAGAGGATGACCGTCATGTTGAAGCGCAAACTGCTTGCTCTGCTCGCCACCAGTCTCTTCGCTGGTGGCGCCCTCGCCCAGAACGTGGACACGAGCACCATGAACGACCACGTGTTCGCCGCCTACCAGGGCTGGTTCCATTGCCCGGGCGACCCTGGCGACAACAGCAACTGGTTCCACTGGTCGTATATCTCCCAGATCGTGCCGGACGCGAAAATGATCAGCGTCCCCACCTATCCGATCCTCGACGAATACCCCGCCGAATCGCGCTGCCCCGTGCCGGGCCTGACGATCAATGGCCAGCAGGCTTACGTGTTCACCTCGCTCGCGCTGGGCACGGCCGAAACCCACTTCCGCTGGATGCGTGAGTACGGCATCGACGGCGCGATGCTCCAGCGCTTCCTCGGCTCGGTGGATTCGTACTACCAGGAAAACGACATCGTGCTCCAGCACGCGTTCCAGGCAGCGAAGGACAACGGCCGCAGCATCATGATCGAGTACGACATGAGCGGCAATTTCAACGACACCCACACGCAGGCGGATGAGGACGCGATCTTCAACAAGATCACCTCGGACTGGACACACCTGGTGAACGACCTGCACGTGCTCGACAACCCGGTGTACCAGAAACACAACGGCAAGCCCGTGGTGAGCCTGTGGGGCATGGGGCGTCCCGCCGACGAACTGTGGGGCGTGAAGCCCGCGCTGGCGAATCGTGTCATCGACTGGTTCAAGAACACCGCCAACGTCACCGTGATCGGCGGCGTGAGCCCGTTCTGGATGGAGCTTCCCGAGTGGAAGGACATCCTCGCCAAGCTCGACGTGATCCAGCCGTGGAACGTGGGCGCCTACGGCGGCGACAGCGACCTGCCCTGGCAGTTGCAGAACCGCATCAAGCCGCAGCTCGCCGCCACCCAGGCGGCTGGCCAGTTGTACATGCCGACGGTGTTCCCAGCCTCGTCGGGTCGCGACCAGAACAACGGCAACAAAGCCGTCGAAGGCGGCGCCTCGCTGGGCGGTGCATTCTTCTGGCACCAGGCCTTCGACGATCGCAGTGCCGGCGTGCGCACGATCAAGATCGCCATGTTCGACGAACTCGGCGAAGGGACCTCGCTGCTGAAGACCTCCGCGAACGCGTCCGAGACGCCGTCGCAGATGAACTGGATCAGCCTGGACGTCGATGGCTTCCGCCTGCCGCACGACTGGAACCTGCGTATCTCGCACGAGGTGGCGGCGCTGTACCACGGCGTGCCGGGTTACACCCGCGACACGCCGAGCGACCCAGGCCCGTTCGATACCTCGATCCCCGAATGCGGCGTGCTGGCACCGAACCAGCAGGTGACCGTGTCGCTGCCCGTGGTGTCGTGCGACGGCCATACCAGCCTGCACCAGGAGGCCGACGGCAGCGCGGGCCTGTATCGCGATGGCGTGCGTACCGGCACCGTGGGCACCACCGGTGGCACGCAGGGCACCCTGATCATGCAGGGCGACGGCAACTTCGTGAGCTACGGCAGCGACGGCAAGCCGTTGTGGGCGACGAGCACCGAGAACCATGCTGGCGCGTACCTGTACGTGCGCAACGATGGCGGCGTGCAGGTGATCTACCAGGGTGCGCCGATCTGGAGTCAGGCACACTGATCATCGCGGATACGATCCGCTCCCACACCTTCGGCAGCCAGGCTGTCGAACGAGTGGGAGCGGAGCGTGTTACCAGATCTTGTAGACCTGCCCGGTCTGACGGCCTTCCACGCTGCGCGAGAAGGCCTGTGCGGCGCGGGCGGCGGTGACCGGCTCGAAGCCGCGGAAGAACGGGCCGTAGCTGTCCATCGCCTCGGTCAACACGGTGGGGCTCACGACGTTGATGCGCAAGCCGCGCGGCAGTTCGATGGCGGCGGCGCGGACGTAGGCTTCCACCGCGCCATTGACCATGCTCGCGCAGGCACCGGCGAGGATCGGCTGCTCGGTGAGGATGCCGGTGATGAGGGTGAACGAGCCGCCGTCGCGAAGGCGCGACGTGCCCGCCACGACGAGACGCACCTGGCCGAGCAGCTTGTCCTGCAGGCCTTCCAGGTACTGGGCCTCGCCCAGCTCGGCCAGCGGCTTGAACGGCACTTTGCCGGCGGCGCAGATCACGGCGTCCAGGTCGCCCACCTCGCGGTACATCGCCTCGACACTGGCGGCGTCGCGCAGGTCGACACGTACGTCGCCGCTGGAGCGCCCTGCGCGAACGATCTCGTGGCGCTGGCCGAGCTCGGCCGCGACTGCCTGGCCCAGGGTGCCACTGGCACCGACGATAAGGATCTTCATGGGTCTTGGTTCCTTGGTGATTGCCAACCAGAGAGAGTACGCTCGATCGCATGAATCGTCGCGCCGCCCTCTCGCTGCCGCCGCCCATGGCCGATACCTCGGCCCTTGGCCGCGAGCAGGATTTGCAGGGCCTGTCGGACGAACCGACGATCCATTACCTCGACCACGGCTCGCGCAGCCGCCTCATCCGCTGGCACTACCATCCGGCCTACGAGCTGCACCTGATCGTCGCCACCGAAGGCACCGCCTATGTCGGCGACTACACGGGGCGTTTCGCGCCGTACACGCTGATGCTCACCGGACCCAACGTGCCGCACAACTGGGTGACCGACGAGGCCTGCGAACCGGTGGCGCTGCGCGATCGGGTGATCCTGTTCTCCGAGGCCTTCGTACGTCGCTGCATCGACTTCCTTCCCTCGGCGCGGCACGTGCGCTCGCTGCTACTGGATGAAGCCCGCCACGGCATCGGTTTCTCCAGCGAACTGGGGCGTCGACTGGAACCCTACTTCCGGCGCGTCTCCGAACACGGTGGCTTGCGTCGTGTCGCCAGTTTCTTCGAAATGGTGGAGGCCCTGGCGGAAGACGAAACCCGTCGCCCTCTCAGCAGCCGCCCCTTCAAGGCGTCGTCGGATCCGGCCCAGTCGGTGAAGCTGCATCGCGCCGTCACCTATATCGAGCGCCATTACGCCAACGATATCTCGCTGAAGGCGGTGGCCGATCGCCTGTCGATGTCGGAGACCGCGTTCTCGCGGTTCTTTCACCAGCATACGGGCTACCGCTTCATCGACTACGTGAACCAGACACGCATACAGCGCGCCTGCGATCGACTGACCGGTGGTGAAACGCCCATCACCGACATCTGCTACGAGGTCGGCTTCAGCAACCTGTCGAACTTCAATCGCCGCTTCCTGATCCTTACCGGCATGACGCCGCGCGAGTATCGAATGCGTCATCGCGAGTCCGTCGCGCCGACCTGATGCGGCGACGCCGCAGGCCGACGGCGCGAAGTCACGCATTTACATACTTTATTGCCTCAGACCAGGTGTGCTGCATAGCAGCAAAATAGCCGCGCCTGACGACTTCACGTCACACCCACCTGCAAAAAAGTATCTGTTTTCACCGCAAAACGACGTCGCACGTATTGGTGGCGATCGCCGCCGAACGCCTATAACGCTGAACCACGACGCGACGATATTTGGCGCACTGGGAGGCACGATGAGCGATCGATGGAAACGGCATGGCGCACTCGCCCGGCTGGCCTTGTGCGCCGCGTTGACGGGAGCATCCGCCAGCGCCTTCGCCGATACCACGCTGACCATCGGCACGGTGAACAACGCCGACATGGTGCGCATGCAGGCCTTGTCTCCCGAGTACGAACGCACGCATCCCGGCGTGCACCTGAATTGGGTGGTGCTGGAAGAAAACACCTTGCGCCAGCGCCTTACCACCGACATCGCCACGCACGGCGGCCAGTTCGACGTGGTGAC
Organism: Luteibacter sp.; assembly: GCF_009912395.1. Classification (GTDB taxonomy): domain Bacteria; phylum Pseudomonadota; class Gammaproteobacteria; order Xanthomonadales; family Rhodanobacteraceae; genus Luteibacter. Next base: position 76,535 of record NZ_WNDO01000017.1, read on the forward strand.
GATCGGCGCGTACGAAGCGCCGCTGTGGGGTGCGCAGAAGTGGCTCAAGCCGCTGGACAACCTCCCGGCGGACTACGACGTCGAGGACCTGTTCAAGAACGTACGCGAACAGCTGACCGTGGACGATCATCTCTACGCGGTGCCGTTCTACGCCGAAGCCAGCATCACCTACTACCGCACCGACCTGTTCGCCCGCGCGAATCTCACCATGCCGCAGCAGCCCACCTGGGACCAGATCCGCGGCTTCGCGCAGAAGCTGCACGATCCCGCGCATGGCGTGTACGGCATCTGCCTTCGTGGCAAGGCCGGCTGGGGCGAGAACATGGCGTTACTGGGCACCATCGTGAACAGCTGGGGCGGCCGCTGGTTCGACGAGCAATGGCATCCGCAGATCGATACGCCGGAATGGCACCAGGCGGTGAACTTCTACGTGGACCTGCTGAAACACTACGGACCGCCCGGCCCTTCCGATAACGGCTTCAACGAGAACCTCGCCCTGTTCGCCGGCGGCCGTTGCGCCATGTGGGTGGACGCGAGCGTAGGCGGCGGCACGGTCTCCAATCCCAAGGAAAGCCAGGTCGCCGGCAAGGTGGGGTTTGTGCGTTCGCCACACCAGGTGACCGACAAGGGCTCGTCGTGGCTGTGGGTGTGGTCGCTGGCGATTCCCGCCAGCTCGAAGCAGGCCGATGCCGCGCGTGACTTCATCCTCTGGGCCACCTCCAAGCCTTACCTGCAACTGGTGGCGAAGAAGTACGGCGAGGAATCCACACCGCCCGGCACGCGCGAATCCACGTATGCCAACGCCGCCTACATCGAGGCCGCACCCTTCGCGAAGGTCACGTACGACTCGCTCAAGGCGGTGGACCCCGCACATCCCACGCTAAAGCCCGTGCCTTACAAGGGTATCCAGATCGTGTCGATCCCCGAGTTCCAGGCCGTTGCGACGCTCGTCGGGCGCCAGATCGCTGGCGCCCTCGCCGGTCGCGGCAACGTGGACGAACTGCTGCACACGGCGCAGGGTGCCGTGGATCGCACCATGAAGCGGGCCGGCTATTACGAGCACAAGCCCGTCATCCAGCAGGAGCCGTCGAAATGAGCACGCGCATCCGTAAACGTCCCGAACGCCTGCTGGCGCAACCGGCGATCATCATGCTGCTGGTGTGGATGATCGTGCCGCTGGCGATGACGCTGTACTTCTCCACGCAGTATTACAACCTGCTCTACCCGGGCAAGTCGTCCTTCGTGGGACTGGAGAACTTCGCCTACTTCTTCACCTATCCGAGCTTCTGGACTTCGGTGCTCAACACCATCGTGCTCGTCGGCAGCGTGCTGGCGATCACCGTGGTCGGCGGCGTACTGGTGTCGATCCTCGTGGACGAGAGCTTCCCCGGGCAGGGCATCGTCCGGATGCTGCTGATCTCGCCGTTCTTCATCATGCCCACGGTGGCGGCGCTGGTCTGGAAGAACTTGCTGATGAATCCGGTATCCGGCCTGCTGGCCTGGGTGTGGAAACTGTTCGGCGCCACGCCGGTGAACTGGTTCGCGGACTGGCCCCTGCTGTCGATCATCATCGTGGTGTCGTGGGAATGGCTGCCGTTCGCGATCCTGATCTTCGTCACGGCCTTGCAGTCGCTGGACCGTGAACAACTGGAAGCAGCCCGCATGGATGGTGCTCGGGGGCTGGCGATTTTCCGCTACCTCACCCTGCCCCATCTCGCCCGTCCGATCGCCGTGGTGGTGATGGTGGAGGCGATCTTCCTGCTCAACATCTTCGCCGAGATCTTCGTCACCACGAACGGCGGACCCGGCGATGCCACGACCAACATCCCCTACCTCGTCTATACCCAGGCCTTGCTGGAATTCGACGTGGGTGCGGCATCGGCCGGTGGCCTCGTCGCGGTGGTGCTCGCGAACATCATGGCGGTGTTCCTGATCCGCCTGATCGGCAAATCGCTCACGGCGCGCTAGGAGAGAGCCATGGCCCGCAACCGCCCTACCCGCCGTCTCGCCCGCACCCTCCGCGCCCTCGCTTCATGGATCGTCGCGCTGGTGGTTTTCTTTCCCATCCTCTGGATGCTGCTGACCAGCTTCAAGACCGAGCTGGACGCCTTCAGCATGCCACCGCATTTCGTGTTCTCGCCGACACTGGAGAATTACCGGGAAATCCTCGCCCGGGCGAACTACCTGCACTACGCCTGGAACTCGATCGTGACCGCCGGCGGCGCGACGATCCTCGGCATGGTGGTGGCCGTGCCCGCCGCCTACGCCTTCGCCTATCACCCGACGAAGCGCACCAAGGACGTGCTGCTGTGGATGCTCTCGACCAAGATGCTGCCGGGCGTGGGCGTGCTGGTGCCGATCTACCTGATCTGCCGCGATCTCAACATGCTCGATTCGCGCCTGGCACTGGTAATCATCTTCGCGTTGATCAATCTGCCGATCATGGTGTGGATGATCTACACCTATTTCCGCGATATCCCCTACGACATCCTCGAGGCCGCACGCATGGACGGCGCAGGCACCTGGCAGACGATGTTCCGCGTGCTGATCCCCGTCAGTCGCGGCGGCCTTGCCTCCACCGCCCTGCTCTGCCTGATCCTTTCATGGAACGAGGCGTTCTGGTCGCTCAATCTCACCACCTCCAGCGCCGCGCCGCTCACCGCGCTCGTGGCCTCGTTCTCCAGTCCCGAGGGACTGTTCTGGGCCAAGCTCTCGGCCGTCTCGACCCTGGCCTGCGCACCGATCCTGGTGCTCGGCTGGCTGTCGCAGCGCCAGCTGGTTCGCGGTCTCACCTTCGGTGCGGTCAAATAGGAGTCGCCCATGTCCCGTCTGGAAATCCGTTCGCTGCGCAAGTCGTTCGAAGGCACCGACGTCATCAAGGGCATCGACCTGGTGATCGAGGATCGCGAGTTCTGCGTGTTTCTCGGCCCGTCGGGTTGCGGCAAGTCGACCACGCTGCGCCTCATCGCCGGACTGGAAGAGGTCGACGACGGCCAGATCCTGCTCGACAAGGACGACATCACCGATCGGGCCGTCGACAAGCGCGACCTCGCCATGGTGTTCCAAAGCTATGCGCTCTACCCGCACATGACCGTGCGCGAGAACATGTCGTTCGCGCTGAAGCTGGCTCACAAGGATCAGCGAAGCATCGACGAGAAGGTGGCCCGGGCCGCGAAGATCCTCGCGCTGGAGCCTTATCTCGATCGCAAGCCTTCCGCCTTGTCGGGTGGCCAGCGCCAGCGTGTGGCGATCGGGCGTGCGATCACCCGCGAGCCGCGGGTGTTCCTGTTCGACGAGCCCTTGTCCAACCTCGATGCGGCGTTGCGCGCGCAGACGCGCCTGGAGATCGCGCGCCTGCACCAGGAACTCAACGCGACGATGATCTACGTCACCCACGACCAGGTTGAGGCGATGACGCTGGCGGATCGCATCGCGATCTTCAGCGAAGGACGCATCGAGCAGGTCGGCACGCCGCTGGAGCTGTATCGCCGTCCCGTGAACCGCTTCGTCGCCGGCTTCCTTGGCATGCCTCAGATGAACTTCCTCGCCGCCACCGCCGTGGATGGCGAACTGCGACTGGGCAACGGCAATCTCCTGCACCTTCCGACATGCATCGACGCGACGGGTGACCTCACGGTCGGCGTACGTCCGGAGCACCTGCGCGTCTGCGACGAAGGCGACGGTTCGGGCGAAACGCTCAACGGCAAGCTGACCGTGGTGGAGCGCCTGGGCAGCGAGACCTACGCCTACGTGGACGTACCGCAGGTCGGCAGCATCACGGTGCGCGCGGATGGCGACTTCGAGCGCCGCGCCGGTCGCGACATCTGCATCCGCCTCGATCTCACGCATGCCCACGTGTTCGACGCCACCGGCGCCGCCATCCATCATCCCTGAAGAATCGTCATGTCTGTTTCCCTCACGCCCGCGCATCTGGACCGCCTTCCCCACGGAGTGGACGCCCCGCCGTTCGATCGCCAGGCCATCACGGCCGGCATCGCACATATCGGTGTCGGCGCGTTTCATCGCGCCCATCTCGCCATCTACACGAACCTCGTCCTCGCCGATGCGGATATGGCCGAGTGGGGCATCCTCGGCGTCAACCTGCTCGATCACGACAAGCCGCTGGCCGATGCCTTCAAGACGCAGGATGGCCTGTATTCGGTGAGCGAATTCGATCCGCAGGGCGAGCGACGCACGCACGTCGTCGGTGCGATGGTCGACTACCTGCATGCCCCCACCGATGGCGCGGAGCGCGTGCTGGAGAGGCTGTCCGATCCGGCCATCCGCATCGTTTCGCTGACGATCACCGAAGGTGGTTACCTCATCGATGAACACGGCGTTTTTCGCCTGGACGACGATACGGTGGCCTACGACCTAAAGCACCCCGACGCGCCGAAGGGTGTGTTCGGCTTCATCGTGGGCGCGCTGGAACGGCGCCGCAAGAAAGGCACAGCGCCCTTCACTGTGATGTCGTGCGACAACCTCCGCCACAACGGTGCACAGGCGAAGAAAGCCGTGCTTGCGTTCGCCGCGGCGCGTTCCGCCGAACTGGCCGCGTGGATCGACGCGAACGTGGATTTCCCCAACGCCATGGTCGATCGCATCACGCCGGCGACGACACCGAGCGTGCGCGACGAGATCAACGCCGCCACCGGTCTCGACGACCATGCACCGGTGATCTGCGAGGACTTCATCCAGTGGGTCCTGGAGGACCGGTTCCGCCAGGGACGCCCCGCATGGGAACGCCACGGCGTGCAGGTCGTGGACGACGTGTCGCCCTACGAGGACGCCAAGATCCGCCTGCTCAACGGCTCGCACCAGATGCTTTCGTATCCCGCCTTCCTGTCCGGCCACCGGCGCGTGGACATCGCCGTGAAGGATCCGCTGTTCAACGCTTACCTTACCGATTTCCTCAACGACGACGCGGGCGCGTGGCTTACCTCGTTGCCGGGCATGGAACTTGGCCCCTACAAGAAAAAATTGCTCGATCGCTTCAGCAATGCATCCATCGCCGACCAGCTCGATCGCCTGTGCCTCGACGGTGGCTCGAAGATTCCCGGCTTCCTCGGGCCGACGATTCGCGCCTGCCTGGAGAACGGCAAGGATGCCCGCCGCCTCGCCTTCCTGCTGGCGGCCTTCGACCGCTATGTGCGGGTCGGCAAGGATGACCACGGCGAGGCGTATCCGCTTCGCGAGCCCAACGCGATGCGCCTGGTGCAGCCTTTGATCGACAGCGACTCCAGCGACACGCTGATCGAGAGCGTCGAACTGGTCGGGCCGTTACCGGCGAAGGACGAGCGCTTCCGCCGCCAGTACGGCATCTATGTGGCGGCGCTGGCACGCCAGGGCGTACGCAAGACGATGGAACAACTCGACAACCTGGTCGATTGACGTCTACTCGCGCTACACAGGGCGTTTCCGGGAGTTTCACCGGACCGCTTCCAGCATGGTCGCCTCACCGAAGCGAACGGGAGCGATACCATGCCTTACACCCCCACCAATCCCCAGCCGCCCTTCGCCGAGCCGGGCAAGAACCGACCGGAAGACGAGATCCGCCAGCCGGGCAGCTACAAGCCGGAACGCGATGTGGATCCCGAGCCACCGGCCAACGATGACCCGGTCGAGCCCGCCGAACCGAAGTGATGAAACAGGGCGCCCGTGGGCGCCCTTTTCAATTCCGTTTCGCGGACAGGCGGTCCCAGGCGTGGGCAACCATGCGCCACGGGTGAAAGGTGAAGCGCAATCGATGAGTACCCGCCGGTACGCAGACGGCCCGGAACATGCCGTTCGCCCGGTGGATCGGAACCGGCTCGCCGTCAATATCCGCACCCCAACCCGGGTGGTCGAGTTCGCCCGCCACGACCCAGCCTCCGGCCACGGACGTCGTCCGGAGTTCCTGGCGCGTATGGGCCAACTGAAGCGTCTGCACGCTCACGTCCCCCGTGCAGGTGGACGAGGCCATCGCGGCTTCGGTGCGATCGTCTTCGTCCCGCGGCGTCAGCCACAGGGCTTTCGAAAAGTCCGTGGCCGTGAAGGCCTCCAGATCCGGTAGTTCGCCGACCTTCAGCAGGTGGACGTCGGTGGGGGCCAGGAATCGCGCGTATGCGGCATCGTTCTGCCAGATATCGAGATGGGGATAGGACTGCACCTTGCGATAGCTGGGCGGCGGAAGATAAGTCGGCGACTGGTCCTCATCGCCAATCACCAGATAGCGCACACCCAGCAGGTCATCCAGCCGCGCCGACGGCGATGCGTTATACGGGGAACCGGGTGATGGTGCATTGCTGCTCTCACGCGGACCGTACCAGGTCTCGTAGAGGGCATACCTCAGCGGGTTGTATCCCTGTGTGGAGGCGATATGCGGCAGCACTCCCATGTTGTCCCAGATCGTCGTGGTATGTTGCGTGGCGATGCGACCGGCGGGGGAGCCATCCTCGCTGGCGAGCGCCCCAGACAGATAATCGACAGCGGGATGCGATGCATAGCGCGCTGCGCCGTTGCCCGATGTATTGAACGTGCCGTTGAGATTGAAACTTCTATAGTCGGCCGCCAGCAACGCCACGATCCAGAGCGCGGTACGCCACTCTGTCCCGGGCGTCCTCAGGCGCCAGAGCGCGAGACCACCGACGATCACCGCCAGCAGGGGCGCACCATGCGGCGCAAGCCTGCAAAGCGCGGCGATCAACGCAAGCCATACGGTCGCAATGACCAGGAGCGTCGTCACCTCCCGTCGCGAACGCAGGTCGATGTAGCTGGCGCCGATGGCGGCCAGGAACGCCAGCGCGAAGTTGAGCACATAGGCCGCATCGGAAGGGCGGCGGAAATGCGTCAGCCCGGGTAGCCAGGAATACAACCAGCCGTAGACGGGTGTATGGGTACCCAGCATGTAGACGACGGCCAACCCGGATAGTCCGGCGAAGCACGCGATCGTGCGGCGGTGCGCGGCGGATCGCCACGCCCTTCCCAGGGCGAATAGCATCAGCAGCGGAACCACGCCGATATACAGGAAGGACTGCACCGGGTCGATCGGCGCCGCACGAAAGTCACGCATGCCGTCGTAGGCGTTCGGGTTGAGCAGGAAGAGGAAGGCCCGGTAGTCCAGTGAGCCATCCGTCGCGAGCGATAAGGCCATGTCGCTGCGATTGGACAGGCTAAGCGACGCCCAGCTGAAGACCAGCTGCGGCAAGCCCAGCGCAAGCGCGACCACCAACGCCACGAGAACGCCCCCGACGGTACGCCAGCGCCAGCCCGCACCTTCACTACGCCAGGCCCGCGCCAAGGCGACACAGGCGTAAGCGACGATGACCAGCACGAAGAGATAGGTCACCTGGACCAGTTGGGTGACCATCGCCCCGGCCGCCAGTCCCAACAGGCAACCCCGACCGATACCCGGCCGCGCGATCAAGTGGCGCAACGCCAGCAGGACCAGCGGCACGTAGGCATACGCGATGACGATCGGCGTGTGCTCGAGGCGCGAGGCGGCAACGCCGCCTGCCATGAACACGGTGGCCCCGACCAGCGCGCCCAGTGCGTTCGCACCATGACGGCGCAGCAATGCGAGCATCGCGGCACCGCCCAGGAGCACATGCAACAGGATGCCCCAGGCGAACCAGTGAGCACTGGGGTGGGCCAGCAACAGCATCCAGCCCATCAACAGCGGCGAGAACAGCATGCCCTGGGGATCGCCGATCTGGGCGTAACCGCCATAGATATAGGGATTCCACCACGGGGCGATGCCCGACCGCAGGCTATGCGCATTGAAGTAGACGGTGGGATAGAACTGGTCGAGCGCGTCCCACGGCAACACCTTGCCCCAGACCAGGACGGTGAAGTTCAACGCGAGCCAGACGATGGACAGAATCAGTAACAGGCGGCGGTAAGAGGTCTTGTCCTTGATCACTTGGGGTGCCGGTAGCATCGCGATGGGCGGCAAGTGTAAGACAAGAACTTGCGGACGCCCCTGTGGTGCCCCAGCACGACCGGCTAGACTTCGCGGATGAGTCCCGCCTCCAAGAAACCTTCCTCCCGCCGCAAGGCGACGCCTTCGGTGCGCAAGACCGTCGCGCCGGCGCCCGTCGTACGGCCCGCCGACGCGTCCACCCGCGCCGAGCGCGTGCTGGCGTTCCTGTTGCGCGGCATGGCGGTGAATCGCCGCGACAAGCTTTATGCCTTTCTCCAGCTCACCCGTATGGATCGCCCCATCGGCGCCTTGCTGCTGCTGTGGCCGACCTGGTGGGCGTTGTGGCTGGCGGCGAAGGATTTCCCGCCCGTGGGCCCGCTGGTCATCTTCACCCTTGGCGTGTTCGCGATGCGCGCGGCCGGCTGCGCGATCAACGATTACGCCGATCGCAAGCTCGACCCCCAGGTGGCTCGCACCGCCGGCCGGCCCATCGCTAGCGGGCGCGTGACGCCCCGCGAAGCCCTGTACGTGTTCTTCGGCCTGCTCGCCTTCGCCTTCGTGCTGGTGCTGTTCACCAACCGGCTCACGATCCTGCTCTCGTTCGCGGGCGCGGCGCTGGCGGCGGCCTATCCGTTCACCAAGCGCTACACCCACCTGCCGCAGGTGGTGCTGGGTGCGGCGTTCGGCTGGTCGATCCCCATGGCTTTCGCCGCGGTCGGTGACAGCGTGCCACCGGTGGCGTGGCTGCTGTTCATCGCCAACATCATCTGGTCGGTCGTCTACGACACCGAGTACGCGATGGTGGATCGCGATGACGACATCAAGGCCGGCGCCAAGTCCACGGCGATACTGTTCGCGGATGCCGACCTGGTGATCATCGGCATCCTCATGGCGACCTTCCTGTTGGCGATGCTGCTCGTCGGCACGCGCTCGGGGCTCGGCTGGCCTTACTGGATCGGCATGCTCGCCACCGCCGCCCTGTTCGCGTACCAGCAGTGGATCATGCGCGATCGGGCCCGTGACGCCTGCCTGACGGCCTTTCGTAACAACAACTGGGTAGGGCTCGCACTCTGGGTAGGCATCGTGCTCGCCCTGGCGCTCTGAGCGTCATCGTTTCATTCGCTGAAGGAGCGGAGTGGCGCGTCAGGACAGTCCCGTGCGAGCCAGCGCCCAGACATCCACGCGCTTCGCACCCGCGTCACGCAGTGCATCGACACAGGCCGCTAGCGTCGCGCCGGTGGTCATGACATCGTCGACCACGGCGACGTGATCGACACGCAATGGCTTCGTCGCCACGAAGGCACCATGTACGTTCCGCGCGCGTGACACCGCATCGAGTTCGCTTTGCGCTTCCGTCGCCCGATGCCTTCGCAACGCATCGCGGAGTACCGGGATACCGTACCGCCGCGCCACCGGCCGCACCAGCTCGAGCGACTGGTTGAAACCACGCGACCGCAACCTCGCCCTATGCAGTGGCACAGGCACAAGGGCCTCAGGCAACGCGGGGGGCGCACCGGAGCGCACCCAGCACATCGACAACGTCCGTCCGGCGGCGAGGCTTCCACCGAATTTGAACCGACTCTCCAAGCGGTCGATAGGCGTGTCGTAGCGATAAGGAACCCAGATGGCGTCCCACGGGCGGAGATGCTTCTGGCAGGCGCCACACATGGCGACATCGCGAACCAGTGGCAGGGCACACCGCTGGCAGCGCACCTCGTTGCGTGGCAAGGCGGCAAGGCAGCCTTCGCACAGTTCGACGCCATCATGGCCCTCGTCGCCGCAGGCCATGCAGCGCGGCGGCAGGACGAACCGCCCCGCCACCGCCATGACGCGTTTCAAAAAGGACGCGTCCATGCGTCGCCTCGCTCAGTCGCCGCGCTTGTACATCGCCGCGTCGACGATCGACCACAGGTGGATGATCCAGCCCAGCCAGACCACCCAGAGCACCGCGGCCAGCACGAACATGATGAGCGCCTTGAATACCCATCCCTGTACCAGCTGATCCAGACCGGGAATGAAGAAGCTGCAGATGGCGGCGAGGACGTTGCCGCTGCTTCCCTGACCTTCGCTCATGGGGGCACTCCTGATGGGGGGACGACCCCATGGTATGCCCGCATGACAGGTCGGGCAGGGGGCGCCCCGCCTGCCGTTAAGCGGGCGGAAGGGACGCGGCATGTCGGCCGGCAATGTAAACCTTGATCAATTCATCAAAGTTGACAGTAAAAAGGGGCCCACCGATACTCCGCGCCTTCACAACGGGAGTTCCCCATGACCGCAGCCATCCGCCACGACTGGTCCCGTGAAGAGGTAGAGCATCTCTTCGCCTTGCCCTTCAACGACCTGCTGTTCCAGGCGCAGACCGTCCACCGGCAGTACCACGACGCCAACGCCGTGCAGGTGTCGACCCTGCTGTCGATCAAGACCGGCGGGTGCCCGGAAGACTGCGCCTATTGTCCGCAGGCGGCCCGCTACGCCACGGGCGTGAAGGCCGAGAAGCTGATGAGCGTCGAGGCCGTGGTGGCGCGCGCGCAGGCCGCGAAGGACGCCGGTGCCAGCCGCTTCTGCATGGGCGCCGCATGGCGCTCGCCGAAGGACCGCGACGTGGCAAAGGTGGCCGAGATCGTGAGCGCCGTGAAGGCCCTGGGCCTGCAGACCTGCGCGACGCTGGGCATGCTGAGCCGCCCGCAGGCCGACACGCTGAAGTCCGCCGGCCTGGATTTCTACAACCACAACATCGACACGGCGCCGGAGCTCTACGGCGACATCATCCACACCCGCGAGATGCAGGATCGCTTCGACACGCTGGACCACGTGCGTGGCGCGGGCCTGAAGACCTGCTGCGGCGGCATCGTGGGCATGGGCGAGTCGCGTTCGCAACGCTGCGCCCTGCTGATGACGCTGGCCAACCTTCCCGAACATCCGGAATCGGTGCCGATCAACCGCCTCGTACGCGTACCGGGCACCCCCCTGGAACACGCCGAAGACCTCGATCCGTTCGAATTCGTCCGCAGCATCGCCGTCGCCCGCATCATCATGCCTGCCTCGGTGGTGCGTCTTTCGGCCGGTCGCGAAACGATGGACGACGCCCTCCAGGCGCTGTGCTTCGCCGCCGGCGCAAACTCGATCTTCTATGGCGAGAAGCTGCTGGTCACCGGCAACCCGGAAGCCGAGCGCGACCGTCGCCTGTTCGCCCGCCTGGGCCTGAAACCCATGGACGTCGAAGTCGAACCGGGCACCGTGCACGCCGACATCCTCGAGCACGTGCACGCCGCGTGAGTCGGCCTGACCTTCGCGCACGCATCGAGTCGGCAAGGGCCCGTCGCGAGCGCGAGGGACTGCTGCGCCGCCTGCGGACCGCCGATGCCCTGCCGGGCGGACGGCGTCTCGTGGGCGGTGGCCGCATCCTCACGGACTTCTGCGGCAACGATTATCTCGGCCTCGCTAGTCACCGCGACCTGCTCGCGGCACTCACGCGCGCGGCCAGTGCGGAAGGCATCGGCACGGGCGCCGCGCACCTCGTATCGGGGCACCGTCGCGAACATGCGGCGCTGGAGGAGGAGCTGGCCGACTGGACGGGGCGCGAGCGGGCGCTGGTCTTCTCGACCGGCGTGATGGCCAACCTCGGCTGCCTGCAGGCCTTGCTCGGCGCCGGCGCGCCCGGCAAGACCGACGCCGTGTGCGTGCAGGACAAGCTCAACCACGCCAGCCTCATCGACGGCGCGCAGTTGGCCGGTGCCGAACTGCTGCGCTACCCGCATGCCGATGCGGAGGCTGCCGCGCGTCGCCTCGACAGCCGCCCCGATCGCCCGGCGCTGCTGGCCACCGACGGAGTGTTCAGCATGGACGGCGATATCGCCCCGTTGGCCGACCTCGCCCAGGTCTGCGCCGAACGTGGTGCGCTGCTTTATGTGGACGACGCCCACGGCCTGGGCGTGCTTGGCCCGGAAGGCGCGGGCGCCGTCGCGGCCGCAGGCCTCGGTGTGCGCGAGGTACCGCTGCTGATGGGCACGCTGGGCAAGGCGCTGGGCTGCGCGGGCGCCTTCGTCGCGGGCGACGCGACGCTGATCGACGCGATCATGCAGTTCGCCCGCAGCTACATCTATACGACCGCCCAGCCGGCGGCGCTGGCCGCCGCCACGCGGGCCGCCGTGCATCTCGCCCGTACGGACCGCGACGGTCGGCGCGACCGTCTGCACGCGAATATCGCCCGGTTCCGGGCGGGCGCCGCCCAATTGGGCCTGCCGCTGATGCCATCGACCACCGCCATCCAGCCCCTCTGGATCGGCTCCGCCGAGGCGGCGACCGAGGCCGCACGGTGGCTGGAAGCGGAAGGATTCCTTGTCGTGACCATCCGGCCGCCCACCGTGCCGCAGGGCGGATCGCGCCTGCGTATCACGCTGTCGGCCGCCCATGCCCCGGACCGGATCGACGCCTTGCTGGATGCCCTGGGCCGCCTGCCGCGCCCCACCGAGGCCACGGCCGTATAATGGCCGGCCGCAGGCCCCACGCATGTTCATGTCGATCCTCAACATTTCCGCCTATAAGTTCGTCGCCCTCGACGACCTCGCGGAGCTGCGCGCCCGCATCGTCGAGCGCTGCGACGCCCTGGCACTGAAAGGCACGATCCTGCTCGCCCCCGAGGGCATCAACCTATTCCTCGCCGCGCCGGCAGACGCCGTGCATGCGTTCGTCGCTTGGCTGCATGCCGATCCGCGCTTCGCCGACATCGCGCCGAAGGAGAGCTGGTCCGACGCGCCTCCGTTCGCGCGCATGCGCGTGCGGTTGAAGAAGGAAATCATCACGATGCGCGCCCCCGCGATCCGTCCGGAAGCGGGCCGTGCGCCGCACGTGATGCCCGTGGACCTGCGGCGCTGGCTCGACCAGGGCCACGACGACGCGGGTCGCGAGGTGGTGCTGCTCGATACACGCAACGACTATGAAGTCGCCGCCGGTACGTTCGAGAACACGGTCGAGTACGGCCTGGACAGCTTTACCGGCTTCCCTGGCGCCGTGGCCGCCGATCGCGCCCGCTTCGAAGGCAAGACCGTGGTCTCGTTCTGCACGGGCGGCATCCGCTGCGAAAAGGCGGCGATCCATATGCGCGACATCGGCATCGAGAACGTCTTCCAGTTGGAAGGCGGCATCCTGAAGTATTTCGAGGAAGTCGGCGGCGCGCACTGGCGCGGCGACTGCTTCGTGTTCGACGGCCGTGGCGCCGTCGATCCCGCCCTCGCACCGAGCGGCGACGCATGAGCGGCCTGCATATCGAGCGACGCGGCCACGGCACCACGCCACTGGTGATGATCCATGGCTGGGCGATGCACGGCGGCATCCTTGGGCCGCTTTGCGACGTGCTCGACGGCCGCTTCGACATGCACGTGGTGGACCTGCCGGGACACGGCTATTCGCGCGACTCGGCCATTCCGCTCGAACCGCTTGCCTGCGCCAAGGCCATCGCCGAGGCGACACCACCGGCCATCTGGTTGGGCTGGTCGCTGGGCGGCCTGGTTGCGCTGACCGCCGCGCTCGACCTCCCCACGCAGGTCACCGCCGTGGTGCCGGTGTGCTCCACGCCGTGTTTCGTCCGCACCGAAGACTGGCCGCAGGGCAACGACGCCGCGATGGTGCGCAAGCTCGCCGCCGACCTGGAAGCGGACTACAAGACGACCGTGGACCGCTTCATCGCCCTGGAGGCGATGGGCAGCGAGGATCCGCGCGCCGAGACACGCCGCCTGATGACCGAAGCGTACTCGCGTGGCGAGCCGGACCCGCGCGTGCTCATGGAAGGCATCCGCCTGCTCGAAAGCGCCGACCTCCGCCCCCGCCTGCCCGAACTGCGCCAGCCCAACCTCTGGATCGCCGGACGCCGCGATCGCATCGTGCATCCGGATGCGATGCGCTGGTCGGCCGAGGCGGCGCACGGCCGCTTCGAGGAAATCGCCCACGCCGGGCACGCCCCCTTTATCGGACACGCCGCCGCCCTGGCGGAGGTCCTGAACCGATTCGCCGAAGGCAACGCATGAGCGACTTCCATTTCGACCGCCGCCAGGTCCGCCGTAACTTCGGTCGTGCCGCTGGCACCTATGAAAAGCACGACGCACTCCAGCGCGAGGTGCAATCCACGCTGATCGAGCGCCTCGAGATCCACAAGGAAGTACCCGAGGTGGTGCTGGATGTCGGCGCCGGCACGGGTCGTGGCAGCGCCGCGTTGAAGAAGCGCTATCCGAAAGCCCAGGTGATCGCCGTCGATCTCGCGCTGCCCATGCTTCGGCAGGCGCGCCAGAACGCGAGCTGGCTGAAACCGTTCGGCCGCGTCGCCGCCGACGCGTACACGCTGCCCGTGCATGACCACAGCGTGGACATCCTGTTTTCCAACCTCTGTTTCCAGTGGTGCGAGGACCTGCCGCGACTGTTCGCCGAATGCGCGCGCGTGCTGAAGCCGGGTGGCCTGCTTACGTTCTCCACCTTCGGTCCCGATACGCTGAAGGAACTGCGCGCGGCCTGGGCCGAAGCGGACCAGCACGCGCACGTGGCCCGTTTCCTCGACATGCACGACGTCGGCGACGCCATGCTCGCCCAGGGCCTGCGTGATCCGGTGCTGTTCGCCGAGCGCTACACGCTCACGTATCCGACGCCGCGCGCACTGCTCGACGAACTCAAGGGGCTGGGCGCCAACAACGCCGACTCCGACCGCAATCGCGGACTCACCGGAAAGACGCATTACCGCCGCATGCTCGACGCCTACGAGGCGATGCGCACCGAAGGCACCATCCCCTCGACGTGGGAAGTGGTGACGGCACACGCCTGGGGTCCGCCCGCCGGGCAGTCGCGCCGCGAAGGCGAAGGCGAGATCGCCAGCTTCCCGATCGAAAACCTGCGCGGCTCGCGACGGAAAACACCGTTCACCTGACGCCTCAGGTGCAGCCGTAACGAAAACACTCGCGCTCGTGATCATGGACGAGCCCTGCTGACTGCATCAGGGCATAGCAGATCGCCGTACCCGCGAACTGGAAGCCTCGCTGGCGCAGCGCGTCGCTCATGCGATCCGAGCGTGACGTGCGCAGGGGCAGCTCCTGGCCGCGGCGAAAGGCGTTCATCACCGGCTCGCCATCGACGAAGGACCACAGGTAGCCCGCGAGCGACCCCTCGCTTTCGATGAGCCGGATCGCCGCGCGGGCGTTGTGCCTCACCGAAGCGACCTTGAGTCGATGGCGAATGATGCTCCGATCGCGGAGGATCTCCGACATCTGAAGGTCGGTCAGTGCGGCAATGGCTTCGAGGTCGTAGTCGAAGAACACGCCCCGATAGCCTTCGCGCTTGGCGAGCACCGTGCGCCACGCCAACCCGGCTTGTGCGCCACGCAGGATAAGAAGCTCGAAAAGGCGGCGGTCGTCCCGCGTGACGACGCCCCATTCGGTATCGTGGTAGACGCGCTCGGCGTCGCTAAGATCGGCCCAGGTACAACGCATCGTTTCTCTCCCCACCGTTTTCCCACTGCGAGGGCGAGAATATCGACGCGTTTTGCCTCAAGATGTCCGCTTTCAACGGCGCCGGACGTGCGTATGAACGAGTCGAAAGCATCGCAGGGCGCTGTCGTCGCATTGGGCGCCACCGTCATCATCTGGGCCAGCAGCTGGATCGTGATGAAACAGGTGCTGGCCTATGCGGGGCCGTTCGACTTTTCCGCCCTGCGCTACAGCCTGGGCTGCATCGTGCTGTTCATCGTGCTGGTCGCGCTACGCCGACCGCTCGCGCCACCGCCCTTGCTGACCACCGCGCTCATCGGTGTCTCGCAGACCGCTGCCTTCCAGGGGCTCGCGCAACTGGCGCTCACCAGCGGCGGCGCGGGGCATGTCGTCTTGCTGGCTTATGCGATGCCGTTCTGGGCGGTGCTGCTTGCCTGGGCCTTGCTTCGCGAGAAGCCCTCGCGTCGGCATTGGACCGGGATGGCGCTCGCCGCCGTGGGGCTCGTCGCCGTGATCGCTCCCTGGCAAGGCCTGGGTAATGCTGCAAGCAGTGGTTACGCGTTGCTCGGCGGCGTCTTCTGGGCGCTGGGCACCGTGCTGAGCAAACGGATGTTCCAGCGCCACCATCCCGATCCGCTGGCCTTCACGGCCTGGCAGATGCTCTTCGGGGCGCTTGCGCTGATCGTGGCGGCCTTGTGCCTGCCACAGCGGACGATCGACTGGACGCCCGCCTTCATCGGCGGCCTGGCTTATTCGGTGATCCTCGCCACCTGCCTGGCCTGGACGCTGTGGCTGCTGGTGGTGCGTCGCCTGCCCACGGCCGTGGCGGCACTCTCGTCGCTGGCAGTACCGGTCATCAGTTTCCTGATGGCCTGGGTGTTCCTCGGCGAACGACCGACGCCCAACGAATGGTTCGGCATGGTGTTCATCGTCGCCGGTCTCGTCGCCGTCAGCGGTATCGGCGGCGCGCGTCGATCGCGCGCCGCCTGATCCTTAGCCCAGGAACTCCACGCCGCAGACGAAGCGACGTTCCTTGCCAGGTTCGAGCCTCAGCTGCGTCGCGCAATCCTCGCGGTTGAAGGCATCCGGGATGCATTCCATCGGTTCCAGTGCCACCGACTTGCGCGCATCGCGTTCCGCGGTGTCGGAGGTAAAGGCGAGCATGACGCCGGACTTCTGCCACAGGGCGATGGCCGTACCGGTCTGCGGATCGCGCAGATGGGTACGCGCCTTGCCGTCCGCATCGCGCTGGAGATCCGCATAGGTATTGTTCAACGCGGTCTCGCCGATGAGGCGTGGCTTGCGGAAATCGAGGGACTTCTCCGCGTTGTCGAGCGATACCCACGCGGCGCTGCCGGGCACCGGAATGAAGTCGGGATCGGTAGCGATCACCTGTTTCGCGGGCACCTGCAGCTCCCAACCTTCGATGGGGTTGTCCGACAGGCGGAAATACGGATGCCAGCCGAAGAAGGTCGGCGCGGCGTGCTCGCCGACATTGCGCGTGAGCGTGTCGAGGGTGAGCCCCTTGTCGTCGAGGGTGAAGGTGACGCTGAAATCCAGCGCGAAGGGATAGCCCGGATGGACTCCGGGACGAATCGCCTGCGTCGCGAAAGTCACCGAGACGGCGTGATCGTCGGCACGCTCGTCCGCCACGTCGAACAACTGGCCACGCAGGAAACCGTGGCGACTCGCGCGATCCTTGCCGACTACGCCGGGCTGGAGATCGTAGGATGTTCCGTCGAACGTGAAACGGGAGTCGTTCACGCGATTGGCGAACGGCGTCATGATGGCGAAGCGCGAGCCTTTGTGCGGAACCAGCTCGGCTTCGTTGCGAAAGCCGTCGGCGATGTCGCGACCGCCCGAACGGATGGACAGGACGGTGGCGCCCCAGCGGGCGATGCGCACCTCGCGACCCTCGCGGGTGTCGGCCAATACCACCAGTTCCTGGGCGCCCAGGGTGGAGCGCGTCACGGTGAAACGGGACATGGATGCCTTCCTTTTGACGAATCTGGCCGCATGTTAGCCTCCTGCCACCTTCCAAGTGTTGCCCTCACGTCATGAGCGACCGTTCCGAAACGCCGACCACGCCCATCCTCCTCGCCGACTACCGTCCGCCCGCCTGGACGGTGGAACACGTGGAACTGTCCTTCGACCTGGGCATCGACCATAGCGAGGTGGAAGCGACGCTGACTCTCGGCAGGCACGCAAGCGAACCGCTGCGACTGCATGGCGAAGGGTTGCAGTTGCTGGAACTGGCGCTCGACGGACGCAGGCTTGCCGAAGGCGAATACCAGCAGGCGGACGGCATGCTCGAGGTCGATGTCCCTGCCGGCACGACGCATTGCGTCCTGAGCACGCGCGTCGCCTTGCGGCCCGCGGAGAACACGGCGTTCGAAGGACTCTATCTGTCGGGCAGCCGCGAAAATGGCTTCCTGCTCACGCAGTGCGAAGCCGAGGGCTTCCGCCACATCACCTTCTTCCCCGATCGCCCCGACGTGCTGTCGAAGTACACGGTGACCCTGCGCGCCGATAAGGCACGCTTCCCCGTACTACTCGCCGGCGGCAACCCGGACGGCGAAGGCGACCTGCCCGACGGTCGCCACTGGGCCCGTTTCGTCGACCCGCATCCGAAGCCGAGCTACCTGTTCGCGCTGGTCGCCGGTCGCCTGGAACGGATCAGCCAGGACTACACCACGGCCGATGGCCGCAAGGTCGCGCTGCATATCTGGGCCGAGGCGGATGCCATCGGTCGCTGCGACTACGCGATGGATTCGCTGGTGCGATCCATGCGCTGGGACGAGCAAACCTACGGTCGCAACTACGACCTGGACGTGTTCCATGTCGTGGCCACCCATGACTTCAACATGAGCGCGATGGAGAACAAGGGCCTCAACATCTTCAACGCGAAGTACCTGCTGGCCGATACGGATTCCAGCACCGACGACGAGTATCGTCACGTGGAAGCGGTTGTGGCCCACGAGTACTTCCACAACTGGAGCGGCAACCGCGTCACCTGCCGCGACTGGTTCCAGCTGAGCCTGAAGGAAGGCCTCACGGTGTTCCGCGAGCAGAGCTTCTCGGCCGACATGAACTCCGCGCCGCTCAAGCGCATCGAGGATGTCGCGCTGCTGCGTCGCGCGCAGTTCCCGGAAGATGCAGGCCCCTTGTCGCATCCGGTGCGCCCGTCGCAGTACAGCGAGATCAACAACTTCTATACCGCCACGGTGTACGAGAAGGGTTCGGAACTGGTCCGCATGCTCGCCGGCCGCCTCGGCCTCGACGGCTTCCGCCAGGGCATGGACCTCTACTTCGATCGCCATGACGGGCAGGCCGTGACGATCGAGGACTTCCTGAAGGCCCTGGGCGACGCCAACGGCATCGACCTCATGCCCTACCTCGCCTGGTACGCGCAGGCCGGCACGCCGCGCCTCAGCGCCGAAGGGCGGCACGACGCCGCCAGCCGACGCTACCGCCTTACCCTGCGTCAGCGCACCCCGGCCAGCACGGGCCAGCCGGCCAAGCATGCCGTGCCGATCCCGGTACGCCTCTCGCTGTTCGACGCCGCCGGCCACGCGTTGCC
Organism: Luteibacter sp.; assembly: GCF_009912395.1. Classification (GTDB taxonomy): domain Bacteria; phylum Pseudomonadota; class Gammaproteobacteria; order Xanthomonadales; family Rhodanobacteraceae; genus Luteibacter. The sequence continues at coordinate 95,481 of NZ_WNDO01000017.1, forward strand.
GCTGCGCCTCGAAGGCGAATCGGTGGCGAGCGCCAGCGAGCGCACCGTGGTGCTGGATGGCACCGAGCATGCGTTCGTCTTCGAGGATATCGACCAGCCGCCGGTGCCATCGTTGCTGCGCGGCTTCTCCGCCCCCGTGGTGCTCGAATACGACTATGCCCCGGAAGAGCTGGCCGTGCTGCTTCGCCACGACCCCGATGGGTTCAATCGCTGGGAAGCCGGGCAGCAACTGGCTGGGCTGGCCTTTGACAACTGCCGCGACAGCCACCCCCATGGCCCGGCCATCGAGGCCTGGACGCGTGCGCTCGCCGACCTGTTCGCCGATGCGTCCATCGACGACGCCCTGTTGGCCGAACTGCTGACCCCGCCAGGCGAGATCGAACTGGTCGAGCGCCAGCTCGAGCGCGATCCGGAACACATCCGCACCGCGCGCCAGCACATGCTGAAGGCGCTGGCCGAGCGCATCGGCGTCGACGCGCTGCGCCGTCGCTACGACGATCTCGCCGGGCATACCAATGACGAGCTGGACGCACATAGCCAGGCCCGACGCCAGCTCAAGCGCCGCGTTCTGGACCTGCTGGCCCTCGTTGCCGCCGAAGACGCCCGCAGGCTCGCCCTCGCCCAGTACGAAGGCGCGCCCGGCATGACCGATCGCCTCGCCGCCCTGTCGACCCTGGCCGTCTCCGACGCGCATGCCGCCGAGGCCTCCATCGCCCATTTCCGCCAGCGCTACGAGGGCAACGCCCTGGCGCTGGACAAGTGGTTCGCGATGCAGGCCCAGCTTCCCGGCGACGATGCTTTCGCCCGGGTAGTCGCCCTGGAGAACGATCCGGCGTTCACGCTCAAGAACCCGAACCGGGTGCAGTCCTTGATCGGCAGCTTCGCGCGGGCCAACCCGACGGGCTTCCATCGCGCCGATGGCGCGGCGTACCGCTGGCTGGCGGATCGCCTGCTGGCCCTGGACGCCCTGAACCCCCAGGTGGCCGCCCGTGTCGCCACGGCATTCAACGGCTGGAAGCGCCTGGAGCCCATCCGCCGGGAGGCCGCGCACGCGGTCATCGCCGAGCTGTCGGCTCGCAAGGACATGTCGAGAGACCTCACCGATATCCTCGGTCGCGTGGCGCTGGGCTGACCCTGCCGAATCGGTGCAGCATGGCCATGGAAGGCGATGCGGAATTCCGTGATACCGATCACATCACGAAGGTGAAGGCCATCAAGGAAGTGACGCTGAGCGTCAGGAATTGCCGAAACCGAGCACCTTGTTGACGGAAAAGTCACACATGGTTCATTCGATCAGTGTACTGTTGGCCCAACGAAAAGAGCCGCGCTCAAGGGCGCGGCTACTCGTGCCAGTCACTCGGTTTCTGGCGCCCGGCAGCACGGTCATCCTGGATTCCCCCTGTTCCTGAGACCGCCGGGCGCCAGATCTCATTCTTCGAACCGAATGGGGCGTCCCTGCCCTCATCCCGCTTCCTTCCCCCGGCACGCGATCGAACCCCTGTCGTCCGATCTCGGCGCGCGTATATCGCGCAGCGTCTGCCCGAGTGAAGTGCGGAGATTCTGAAGCATGAGTCGTGCCATCGCCCTCACGACGCCTTCACGGTCCGCGCCTGCGGACGGGGCGTGGCACGCGTAAACTAGTCCACCGGCCCTACGCCCGAATCCTTCCCATGCTGCATCAAGAAACCTACGACGTGATCGTGGTCGGTGGCGGTCACGCCGGCACCGAGGCCGCGCTGGCCTCCGCGCGCGCCGGCGCACGCACCCTGCTGCTCAGCCACAACATCGAGACCATCGGTCAGATGAGCTGCAATCCCGCCATTGGCGGGATCGGCAAGGGGCACCTGGTGAAGGAAATCGACGCCCTCGGCGGCGCCATGGGGCGTGCCGCCGACCGTGCCGGCATCCAGTGGCGCACGCTCAACGCCTCGAAGGGCCCCGCCGTGCGCGCCACGCGCTGCCAGGCCGATCGCGCCCTGTACAAGGCCGCCATCCGGTCCCTGGTCGAAACCCAGCCCAACCTGTGGTTGTTCCAGCAGGCGGTGGACGACCTCATCCTCACCGGCGACCGAGTCACCGGCGTGCGCACGCAGATGGGCCTGGATTTCCATGCCGGTGCCGTGGTGCTCACGGCCGGCACCTTCCTGGCCGGGAAGATCCACATCGGTCCCGCCCAGTACGCGGGCGGCCGCGCCGGCGATCCGCCGGCCTCCACGTTGGCCGCGCGACTGCGCGAGCTACCGGTGGCGGCCGATCGTCTGAAGACCGGCACGCCGCCGCGCATCGACAGCCGCAGCATCGATTTCTCGAAGCTCGAGGAACAGCCCGGCGACGATCCGATGCCGCACTTCTCCTTCATGGGCTCGGCGGCCGACCATCCGCGCCAGGTAAGCTGCTGGATCACGCACACCAGCGAAGCGACGCACGAGCTGATCCGTGGATCGCTCGACCGCTCGCCGCTGTACAGCGGGCAGATCGAAGGCGTCGGCCCGCGCTACTGCCCCTCCATCGAAGACAAAGTGGTCCGCTTCGCCGAGAAGACCTCGCACCAGATCTTCGTGGAGCCCGAAGGCCTCGATACCTTCGAGATCTACCCCAACGGCATCTCCACCTCACTGCCGTTCGATGTCCAGTACGCGCTGGTGCGCTCCATCGCCGGATTCGAGAACGCCCACATCACCCGCCCCGGCTACGCGATCGAGTACGACTACTTCGATCCGCGCGGCCTGCATCCGTGGCTGGAAACGAAGAACATCCCGGGCCTGTATTTCGCAGGGCAGATCAACGGCACCACCGGCTACGAGGAAGCGGGCGCGCAAGGCCTCATCGCCGGCATGAACGCCGCGCTGGCCGTACGTGGCGAAGCGCCGTGGTATCCGCGACGCGACGAAGCCTACATCGGCGTGCTGATCGACGACCTCACCACCAATGGCACGATCGAGCCCTACCGCATGTTCACCTCGCGCGCGGAATACCGCCTGCACCTGCGCGAGGACAACGCCGACCTGCGCCTGACGGCCCAAGGCCACGCGCGCGGTGTCGTGCCCGACGACCGCTTCCATCGCCTGGAGGCCAAGCGCGAAGCGACCGAACGCGAGACCGCACGCCTGCGTGGCATCTGGGCGGCTCCCACGAACACGCTTGGCGCCGCCGTGGAGCGTTCGCTAGGCATCGCCGTCAGTCGCGAGACGCACGCGCTCGACCTGCTGCGCCGCCCCGAACTGGACTACGCCACACTCACCGCCGTGCCCGAGCTGGGGCCTGCCGTGGAAGACGCTGAAGTGGCCCTTCAGGTCGAGGTGCAGGCGAAGTACTCCGGCTACCTGGAGCGCCAGCGCGACGAGATCGAGCGCCAGCGTCGCCATGAATCGACGGATATTCCCGAAAGCTTCGACTACGACCGCGTGCGCGGCCTCTCGGCCGAAGTGCTGCTCAAGCTCAAGCAGGCCCGCCCCGCGACCATCGGCCAGGCCTCCCGCATCAGCGGCGTGACCCCGGCTGCGATTTCGCTGCTGCTGGTGCACCTGAAACGCCGCGCTGCCTGAGCGTGTGCCCCACAAACGCGGGCAACCACCACGACATCTGGCATCATCCCGGGCAGTCAGCAAGCTAACGGAAGGACAACCATGCAAGTCTGGATCGGACGCAACGGTGAGCGCTTCGGCCCCTATACCGAGGATGACGTGCGCCAGTGGCTGCGCGACGGCACCTGCCGTGCGGACGAACTGGGCTGGTACGAGGGCATGACCGACTGGCGACCGCTCGACGAGCTGTTTCCCGACGCGCGCCCCGAACCCGCGACCAGCGCCACTCCACCACCCGTGCCGCCCTTCTTCGCAGCCGTCAACGAAGAAGTGCAACCCGAGTACGCGACGTTCTGGACGCGCGTGGGCGCCTGGATCATCGACTACCTGATCCTCATGGTGCCGTTCACCGTCGTCAGCATCGTGATGGGCGTGGGCGGCATGGCGACCGAACTCCTGCGCAACGTCGAGAGCAACCAGACTGCGGCCATCGCCGCCTACGCTGAAGCCGTGCGCCCTGTCGGCTACATCTTCGCGGCGATCGGCTTCATCTACTACACCCTCTTCGAAAGCTCCAAGTGGCAGGCGACGCCCGGCAAGATGGCCGTCGGCATCCGTGTGACCGACACCGCGGGCAAGCGTGTGTCCATGGCGCGCGCCGCCGGCCGCAACGCCATCCGCCTGGTGAATGCGATGGGTGCCTTCGTGCCCTTCGTGTTCTACATCGTCACCGCCTTCACCCAGCGCAAGCAGGGCGTGCATGACCTGCTGGCCAGCACCTACGTGTTGGTGGGCCGCGCCGACAAGCAGCCTGTCGCCGAACCGGCACCCCGCCAGGGCGGCACCGGCACCAGCGGTCGCTTCGACGCCTGATCGCCCCTCCCGGCCCGCCCAGGGCCGGGGTCTTGCCCGCGCTTGCTATCATCGGCGACCCGGCCCGACGCATGGCCGGCCGAGCAACGCACAGGAAAGACATGCAGAGCATCGAACAACGTATTGCCCAGGACATCGCCGCCAAGACCGAACAGGTACGCGCGGCGGTGGAACTGCTCGACGGCGGCGCCACCGTGCCGTTCATCGCCCGCTACCGCAAGGAAGTGACCGGCGGCCTCGACGACACGCAGCTGCGCCTGCTCGAGGAACGCCTGCGCTACCTGCGCGAACTCGAAGACCGCCGCGCGGCGATCCTCGACAGCATCGTCGAACAGGGCAAGATGACCGACGCCCTCAAGGCCGACATCCTCACCGCCGACACCAAGGCGCGCCTGGAAGACCTCTACCTGCCCTACAAGCCGAAGCGCCGGACCAAGGCGCAGATCGCGCGCGAGGCGGGCCTCGAGCCGCTGGCGCTGGGCCTGCGCGAGGATCCGACGCAGAACCCCGAGGCCGCTGCCGCCGCCTACATCGACGCCGAGAAGGGCGTGGCCGACGCCAAGGCAGCCCTGGATGGCGCCCGCGCGATCCTCATGGAAACCATCGCCGAAGATGCCGCCCTCGTCGGCGAGCTTCGCGACTGGCTGTGGGACAAGGGCCAGATCCGCGCCGCCGTCGTGGCCGGCAAGGAAAACGAAGGCGCCAAGTTCCGCGACTACTTCGACCATGTCGAACCGGTCTCGAAGATTCCCTCGCACCGCCTGCTCGCGCTCATGCGCGCCCGCAACGAAGGCGTGCTTGAGATCGACCTCAATCCCGCCCTCGATGCGGACCAGGGTCACGCCGAAGGCGAAGGTCGCGTCGCGGCACGCACCGGCATCGTCGATCGCGGTCGTGCGGCCGACGCCTGGCTGCGCGAGACGGTTCGCCTGACCTGGCGCGTGAAGCTGCACCTGCACCTCACGCTCGACCTGTTCGGTCGCGTGCGTGAGAACGCCGAGGACGAAGCCATCCGCGTGTTCGGCGACAACCTCAAGGACCTCATGCTCGCCGCGCCGGCCGGCGCGAAGACGGTGATGGGCCTCGATCCGGGCATCCGTACCGGCTGCAAGCTCGCCATCGTGGATGCCACGGGCAAGCTGCTCGGCTACGACACCATCTACCCGCACGAACCGCGCAACCAGTGGGACCAGTCCATCGCGCGCATCGCGCAGCTGTGCAAGCAGCACGGCGTGAACCTCATCGCGATCGGCAACGGCACCGCCTCGCGCGAGACCGACAAGCTCGCCGCCGAAGTGATCCGCAAGCATGCCGACCTCGGCCTGTCGAAGATCGTGGTCAGCGAAGCCGGCGCATCGGTGTACTCGGCCTCCGAACTGGCCGCCCGTGAATTCCCGGACCTCGACGTGTCGATCCGCGGCGCCGTCTCCATCGCACGCCGCCTGCAGGATCCGCTGGCCGAACTGGTGAAGATCGAACCCAAGGCCATCGGCGTCGGCCAGTACCAGCACGACGTGAACCAGGTGAAGCTCGCCCGCACCCTCGACGCGCGCGTGGAAGACTGCGTGAACGCCGTGGGCGTGGACGTCAACACGGCATCCGCACCGCTACTGGCGCGCGTCGCGGGCCTGTCGGCGAGCGTCGCCGAGAACGTCGTGAAGCATCGCGACGCGAACGGCCCCTTCCCGAGCCGCAAGGACCTCCTCAAGGTTCCGCGTCTGGGCGACAAGGCCTTCGAGCAGTGCGCCGGCTTCCTGCGCATCACCGGCGGCAGCAACCCGCTGGACGCCAGCTCGGTGCATCCGGAGGCTTACCCGGTCGTGGAGCGCATCCTCAAGCAGTGCGGCCGCGAGGTGAAGCAGGTCATTGGCGACACGTCCTTCCTGCGTGGCCTGAAGGCGGAAGACTTCACCGACGACACCTTCGGCGTGCCCACCGTGCGCGACATCCTCAAGGAACTGGAAAAGCCGGGCCGCGATCCGCGTCCGGAGTTCGTCGCACCCAGCTTTGCCGAGGGTGTCGAGGACCTCAAGGACCTGCGCGTGGGCATGGTGCTCGAAGGCCGCGTGACCAACGTGGCCGCGTTCGGCGCCTTCGTCGACATCGGCGTGCACCAGGACGGCCTCGTCCACGTGTCGGCGCTGTCGCACACCTTCGTGAAGGATCCGCGCGACGCGGTGAAGGCCGGCGACATCGTCAAGGTGAAGGTCATGGAAGTGGACCTGCCGCGCAAGCGCATCGCGCTCAGCATGCGCCTCGACGACGTCCCTGGCGAAGCCCGTGGCAGTCGCCCGGCCCAACGCGACGACGCGCCTGCCGGCAATCGTCGTGGCGGCCAGGGCGGTGGCGGACGGGGGCCCGCACCGGCCAAGCCCAGCGCGCCGCCGACCAACAGCGCTTTTGCGGACGCCTTCTCGCGCGCCCTCAAGAAATAAGCGTTTCCGGCAGCTTCGCGAAATTCCTCAACCCTTATCCATCCCGGGCTTGCGCCCGGGATGGATGGCGATGTCGTCCCCAAAACCCGCTCCAGCCCCACCGGAGCGGATTTTCCTGCCCTTACCGCAGCGCAGCATGCGCAGCCGTATGGGTTCCATTACCGTAACGTTTCTCTAACGCCCCACACACGGAGTGATTCAAATGCGCATTCGCCATCTTGCCGGTGCCATCGGCGCCGCCCTTCTGTTCAGTGCCGGGGCGCACGCCGACGGATACCAGCAGGTCGTTTCGTTCGGCGACAGCCTGAGCGACAACGGCAATCTCTCGATCCTCTCCCAGTCGCCGGTCGTCACCCGCTTCACCACGAACCCGGGCACGGTCGCCGTCGAGAACATCGCCAAGTACTTCAACCTGCAGCTGACCCCGTCGCTCCAGGGCGGCACCGACTACGCCTTCGGCGGCGCCCGCGCCGCCATCGCCAACCCGGTCCCGGCCACCTCGGCGCAGATCCAGCAGTACCTCACCGCCAACGGCGGCAAGGCCAACCCGAACGCCCTCTACACCATGTGGATCGGCGCCAACGACCTGCTCGCCGCCGCGCAAAACCCGGCCACGGCCCAGGTGACCGTCGCCACCGCCGCCTCGAACGAAGTGGCCCAGATCAAGGCCCTGCAGGCCGCCGGCGCCAAGACCATCGTCGTCTTCAACCTGCCGGACGTGGGCAAGACCCCGGCTGCCCTGTCGCAGGGCGCGGCGGCGTCCTCCGGCCTGACCCAGCTCGCCCAGGTCTACAACGGCATCCTCTCCGGCGGCCTGGCGTCCTCGCAGCGCGGCATCGTGCCGATCGACACCTACTCGCTGCTCAACGAAGTCATCGCCAATCCGTCGGCCTACGGCTTCTCCAACGTGACCACCCCGGCGTGCACCACGGCCAGCTCGATCAGCTGCTCGCCGAACACGCTGCGTGACCCGAACGCCGCGAACACCTACCTGTTCGCCGACGGCATCCACCCAACCACGGCCGCGCACGCCCTGCTCGGCCAGTACGCCGTGTCGATCATCGAAGCCCCGAAGAAGATCTCGGTGCTCGGCGAAGCCGGTCTCGCCACCAGCGCCGCCCACACCCGCGCGCTGCGCAACCAGATGATCGCCGACAACTTCGGCGCCGACTCGCGCGTCTTCGCGTCGGTCGAATACGGCCAGCAGAAGTACAAGAGCCAGACCAACTCGCCGAAGACCGATAGCGACAACGTCAACCTGACCGTCGGTGCCGACGCCAAGGTGGGCGAGAACTTCAACGTGGGTGGCGCGCTCGGTATCGCCCAGACCAACGCCGACTTCCAGGGCGGTGGCGGCTACAAGATGCAGGACATCGCCGGCTCCCTGTACGCGTTCTACCACCAGGGTGGCGGTTACGTCGGCGCCTACACCAGCTTCGGCCAGCTGAGCTTTACCAACATCGACCGCCGCATCGACCTGGGCGCCGCCCGCCGCACCGAAACCGGCAAGACCGACGGCTCGCACGTGGGCGCTGGCCTCACCGGTGGCTGGTGGTTTGGCAACGAGACGCTGAAGACCGGTCCGTTCGTCACTGTCGAGTTCGAGCAGCTTCGCGTGTTCGGCTACACCGAATACGGCGCCACGAGCACCGCGATGCAGTTCGGCAAGCAGACCCGCAATGCCCGCATCGAAACCGCCGGCTGGCGCGTGCAGGGCTCCTGGCAGTCGGGCAGCACCACGCTGCACCCGTTCGCCGAGATCGCCTACAACCACGACGGTCGTGCCGACAAGCGCTTCGTGACCGCCGGCCTCACCAACATGGCCGGTCGCTTCAGCGTCCAGGGCTTCACCCCGGACAAGAGCTGGGCCACCGCCGACCTCGGCATCGCCGCTGACTTCAGCCAGCGCTGGAGCGGCTGGGCCAGCTACAGCGGCCGTTTCGCCGACGATACGCAGCGCTACAACAGCCTGAACCTCGGCGTGAAGATGGCTTTCTAAGCCAGCCAACACCCTTGGCACCGAAGAAAAACGCCGGCCTTTGGCCGGCGTTTTTCTTTGCATCGGCAGGGACCGACCAAAATGGTTGAAATCCATCCGGCCCGCTCTGTAACCTAGTAACACCCCACGAGGTTGGCAGACCTCGCCCCCAGACACCGTACGGGCTCCCAGGAATCAAGGACTATCCATGCCCACATGGCTGCACGGCGCCCTTTCGACCATCAGGGACCATCGCAAGGCGTTCATCGCCCTCAACCTCGCCTTCTACGGCTTCTTCGGCCTGTGCATGCTGGTCGCCGCGTTCCTGCCCGATCTGCAGACCGGCAGCCTGACGGCGGCCGACCCCGTGCTTCCCCGGGCCGACCAGCTGAGGTTCGCAGGGCACGCCTATACCCAGGGCGAGCCCTGGATGTCGATCGCCGTGTCCTACCTGGTCGACCTCATCGCCTCGATCCTGCCCTCCCTGGTGTCATCGGCGACTTATCAAGAGGCCTCGATGTGGAACTCGCTGGTTCCGCAGATCGGTCCCGACTTCGACAGCTTCATGCCGCACTCGTTGACCTTCACCATCAAGGGCGAGGCTTACGTGCTGACGGCATTCGCGCTTTACGTCCAGCTGCGGATGTCCCTGTGGCCTCGCCGCTACGGCCTGGCATCACGGCGGAGCGGCATCGTGGCGGGAGCCCTGAACACGGCCCGGCTCTCGATCTTCATCGTCGTGGCGCTGGGCTTCGGCCTGGTCTACGAGAGCTTTGACGCCGTCCATTACCTTCCGCTGCTGCGATAAGTCCGTCCGACGGAAGCGTCGGTGAGGCGCTTTCGCCGACGCTCAGTGGCCCAGCCCGTCCATCGCCGTCGCAACGATGCAGTCGCGCCACTCCTCGGCAAGACCGAGCGTGACCGCGAGTACCGCCGTGATGCCCAGGCCTGAAAAGGCACTGGTGACGCGGACAATACGTTCCATACCGCATGTCTGCAGATCGATGCCCAGGGCCTGATACAGCGTCATGCCCATCGCTTCCAGTTCCGGCCGTGCCTCTTTCGGATCGGTGCTGGTCAACGCCTGAGCGAAGGCTGAGATACCAGGCCACCGATAGGTGAAATCGACCGATTGCTCCACCACGGCGCGATCCCGCTCAATGCCCACGGGAATAGCCACGACACGGGCGAGCAACGCCTGCATGTGGTCGTGCCCCGTCTTCAGCGCAGCCTCGTAGATCGCCTTTTTGCTGGGATAGTGATGGAGCAGGCCCGCTTTCGAGTAACCGACTGCATCCGCGATCTGCTGCAAAGACGTGTTCTCAAAGCCATGGCGTGCGAACAACGCAGAGGCACGGTCAAGGATGTCGGCTTTGGCGGGATGGGTCATGTCGGCACGCAAAAACGGTTTACGAGGATGCAAGGCGTGAAGATAGACGTCTTTCACCATCACGGGAACTGGAAACAACGTTGCGCGTGATTACTCGCTGCAGGCATCGCCAGCTCAGGAACCTTCCGTTCGTGAATCCTGATATCGATGTAGGTCTTCGCCTACATCGATATCAGGATTCACCGACAGGCTTCACCGCCAGTAAGACGTAATTTAACAGCCGGGGAAAAGGGGAGCCATGTTTTTTTCAGACTGAGGACCGCGAGTCCTTATCAGGAGAAACACCATGAATCGATACATTTGTTACGGCCTATTACTGAGCTTGATCAGCTCATCAGCCCATGCCGCAGTAGCAAATCCTACTTCGCTCAAATATTTCGATGAGAACGGTAATCTGGTCGGACAATCCATCCGACTATGTTCCAATCATTTATTTACGGGCGGAAACACGCATACGGCTTACTTCATTGAAGAAACGATGACGTGCAGCACCCAGGTCAAGGGAGTCGAACCTAGGGAGATCGTTCCCATCGTGCCCGGCACCAAAGTCACTCGCTACACACTTCCCGGATTTCTCGACATCACGACAGCTTGCCGGATAGCTCGATGCGTACCCGCACAGCTTCCCGAAGTCGATGTTCTCTGGGATGAAGGCTGGACCCCGGTGGAGGGCCGCGGCAAATAGCCCCAAACGCTCAAAAAAAAGCCGCCCAAGTGGGCGGCTTTTTTTGGATCACGGTATCGAACGACTTACTTCTTGCCGCCGGCCTTCGCGAGCATCGCCTCAGCCTGCTTGCGCAGATCGTTGGCGGCATCGTCCGAGAGCACGTCGGTCTTGCCGCCGGCTTCGTTGTCCTTCAGCACGAGCTCGCCGGCATCGTTCCAGCCCGCACGCTCGGTCGAGGTTGGCTTGCCGTCCTTGCTCGGCTTCTTTTCCTGCACGATGACCCACGGCTTGCCATTCTTGTAGGCGTAGTTGGTCGACGTGAAACCCTTGTCGCCGTAATCAACCAGCTCGATGATGAACTGGACGTCGTTGCCCTTCTTGAAGATCTGCCAGCCGCGCGACTCGCCTTCCTTCAGCGCGGTGCCCTGCGTCATCTTCATGCCGCCGATGTTCTTCTTGAGGCCGTTGAAGCCAGCAAGCTCTTTTTCACCCGGCGTGGCTTCACCCACGAGCTGGATGTTGGCGACGTTCTTCGCACCCTTGGTCAGCACCGGGGCCTTCAGCGGCGCGGTGTAGCGACGCTCGCCGTCCTGCAGCGTCACCTCGACGATGTACATGTCGTTGGGGTTCACGTCGCCCGGGTTGAAGTCGAGCTGGAACTGCTGCGGCAGGGTCACCGGGGCGATGGTCTTCGACGCCAGCGGCTGCGAACCCTCGGCGGATACATCGACCAGCTTCAGCTCGAGCTTGGCATCGGCCGAGACCGACTTGCCCGCGTCGCGCAGGGCCACGGTACCCGTGACGTTGTTGGCCGGGCCAGCGGCCTCGGGCGAACCACCGGCGGCGGCCTGCTGGCCGTTACCGGAAGAACCGCCGCAACCGGCGAGGGCCAGCGTGGCCACGGATGCGAGCGACAAGAAAATCCTGCGCATGGGTCGGAACCTCTGTAGCGGAAACAAGGTGGATGCGAGTCACGAAAGGATACGCACGCGCATGGCGCGCAAAACCTTCCGGGGGGAACCTTGGAGCATACCGGTAAAAGCGCCTTCGGAAAAGTCAAGAGTGAAAAGCCCCACGATCGGCAAATCGCGACGGGGTTGGCAAGCTGGCGGTCAGGTTTGCCGAATCGGCCCAAAAGCCAATTTATTCATATCTTTCAATATGATAAATAACCTATATGCCGGCCATGCTCTGTTGCCTCGCGGGTCGTAGAGCGACCGCCAGGTTGGCGCGTCGCTGCCTGACCGCCGCAGATCGTGACGCTTCCATCTCGGCGATAGAAAACCGCTGCCTTAGCCACCCCAAAAAAAACGCCACCCGGAATGGGTGGCGTTTTTTCGTTCCCAGTGTGCTGCCACACCGGGAACGACTACGAGAACCGATGGATCAGTAATCGTAGGTGATGCCGAAACGAAGGTAACGCGGCGTTTCCCAGGCCAGCGGCAAACGGTACGTGTTCGGCGAGTAGCTCGCCCTCAAGCGAGTCACCTTCTGCTCGTTGAACACGTTGTAGATGTTCACGTTGAATGCCAGCTTGTGGTCAGCGAACGACGGACGATATTCCGCATTGAGCGAGAAAATGTGCGTCCACGGCGTATCACCCGCAGACCCCGCCGGTGCCGGAGAGCCATTGCACCAGTGGTAGTAGTTGCCGTCATAAGCGGGCTTGGTCTGATTCGGGCCGTACAGACCCTCACACGAGGTCGGTGCGCCCGAAGCCATCGTCAGGATGCCCGAGACGTTCCATTCCGGATTGATCTGCCAGGAGCCAAACGCCTTGATCTGGTGACGATGATCGTTCGACTGACGACCACCCGCGTATTCCATCAGCACCGGGTAATCCCAGTCCTGGGTGGCGGCAATGTCCTGCTGGCTGATATCGGACTTGACCTGGCCTTCCGTGTTGCCGTAGCTCTTCGAGAAGGTGTAGGTCACGCGACCCCACCACGTACCGTCGAACGGATGCTCGAGGTAGGTATCCAGCGCGTAGTACTTGCGCTTCACGTGCGGGAAGCCGGCGTCGGCGTTGGTGATGGTGACGTTCGTGTAACCGCCACCCGCATTCGGCAGGCGATAGATGGCCTTCGTGCCCGGATTGAAGAAGTAGCAGCCGCGCAGACCGGTCAGGTCGGCACCCTGCAGCTCACCTTGCTCCTCGAAGACGTTGGTGTCGCAGGTGTCGTCGATGGCACGGTTGAGCTTGCGGTACGTGGCCTTCATGCCGAAGGTGTACTTGTCGTTCAGCGCCTTGTCGAAGCCCAGGATGTACTCATCCTGCGACTGGGCCTTCAGGTTCTTCGCCGTCACGGTCTTCGGATCCGGCGCCTGGCCGAACTCGCGGTTCGCCGAATAGGGGACGCCCAGACCGTTCGCCGTCATGATCGGCGTCAGGTTCAACGGCTGACCATTCGCGTCGATGCCACGATAGGTGTAGTACTCCTGCGTATACAGGGAGCCCGACGCACCACGCAGTGCGACGCTGGTCGGCAACGCGAGATAGTAACGACCGGCGTTACCATAGACCTTGAAGGTCGAATCACCGAACACGTCCCAGCTGAAACCAAGGCGAGGAGCCCACTGCGGCTTGGTTTCGCGGATGAAGGCATTGCCTTCCGGGTTGTAGTTCGTGAACTGGTCGTTACGCAGACCCAGCTTCACCAGCCAGCGATCGTTAACCTGCCAGGAATCTTCGATGTACTGCGCACGCTGCTCGACACGAACCGACGCGTTCGTCGACTGGATGTACTTGCTGACGTAGTAACCGTCTTCGCCGCCCGGGTAATTGGCCGGAGCATCGACACCGTTGGCGATGCTGCCGTTTGGATTGGTATTCAGACCATACTGCCACGAATAACCGGCGGTGGGCGCCATGTACGTGCTGTCGCGCAGATCCTGGGTACGCTGGTTATCGATACCCGCCGTGATCGTATGGTCGCCGAGCTTGTAGGTCAGGTCGATGCGGTAGTTCGCGCCACGCGTCTGGTGGCTCGGATCCTTGATCTGCTCGATCTTGTTGATATTGGTGATGGGATGACCGCCGGTATACAGCGGATTCTCATTTTCAGCGTTCGCGGCGTTGACCGGAATGATGTCCGCATACGGATTGTACGGGTCTTCGTACAGATCCGTGATCTGCTTGCCGTACTGCGCCGAAATGGTGAAATCGTCGGTGATGTAGCCGGTGTACTTGGCGATCCACATCCTGGCCGAGGTCTTCGTGGAGACATCAGGACTGATGAAAGCGCCACGATCTCCGGTGGCCGGATCGTACTCGTAGTTCGAACCGTTGTACTCGTGCTTGGTGGACGCCGCCGTCAGCTCGAGGATATGGCTATCGGTGATGTTCCAGTCGAGCTTGGCGTACCACTTCGGATCCTTGAACGTACGCTTGGTCTGCTGCTCGGACGTGGACGGCGACGTGTAGGTGTCCTTCGTACGGTCTGCTTCGACCGACGCGAACATGTACAACTTGTCCTTGATCAGAGGGCCGCCGACATAAGCGCTTTCGACGGCTTCCCAGCCCTTGTTGGCGCTACGATTCTGGTAGACCTGTCCGGACAGGGTACCGGGATAGGCTGAAGGATAGTGCGTGCTGCGCGGCGTACCACGACCCCATTCGGGCGTGTAGAGAATCTGCGCACCGAAGTGCCATTCGTTCGTACCACGCTTGCCGACCTGGTTGATCACGCCACCGTCGGAACGACCATAGGCGGCGCCATAACCACCCGTGAGCACTTCCTGCTGGTCGATCGAGCCATACGGCAGCTGGATACCACCGAGACCGTTCAGCGGATCGGTGACGTTCATACCGTTGATGTAGTAAGCGTTCTCGGTGACACCGGCACCGCCGAAGGACGACAAGGCCTTGCCGTTCGGACCCGTGAAGGCGCTGCTACCCGCCACGACGCCAGGTGCCAGCTGCGCAATCGAATCGGCATCACGCGCCAGCGGAAGCTTTGCCAACTGGGCCGAGGTGATGACCGTACGCGAGTCGACCTGCGAGATATCGATGGACGGCAGCGTGTTCGCCGAGACGGTCACGGCCGTCAGGTCCTGCGCATTGCCGGCCGGCGTGGCCGGCGCGTTGAACGATACTTCCGTACCCGCGCCGACGCGGATGGCGACGTTCTCGCGCGAGGACACCGTGGCGCCACCGCTCATCACCGAAACGTTGTAAGTACCCACAGGCAGTGAGCTGATCGTGTAACGACCGTCCTGACCGACGGTCACCGTACGCGTCACACCGGAATTGCTGGTGGCGGTAACCGTCTGACCTGCGGTCGCCTGACCGAAGATGGTGCCGCTGGTGGACTGGGCCAGGGCCGTGCCTGCGCCACCGAAACCCACCGCGAGAGCCAACGCCAACGCGGTATGACGCAGGACGGATGCCTGCCGGATGCTGCGAGAACTCATGTGCAAATCTCCCCAGATCGGCCCGAGCCGGGCCTGAAAACAAGCAAAACCAGCCAAAGGCCGGAAAAAGTGGCCTTGCCGTGCGCGGATCCGGGGTTAAAGCAGCAGCGCACACTCCTCCCAGAGTGACGTCGCCCCCATGAGACCTGCTCCCGACAAGCCCATCGACATCGTCTGAACGGGGATATTTCACGCTCGTGAAACATCCCTGACAGATTCGCCGAGGCCGAACATAGGCGCAGGCGGAAGCCCCTGCCAACAAATTATTTACAAGGACTTGCCGAAGACCAGCCTTCAGCAAGCCACGGATTTGCAAGGGTTAGTGGAAAATCCACCCGCCCCCGGATTGAGAAAAATCTCGAAATTTCATGCAGTTCGAAAAAAAAAGCCGCCGGGGAACCGGCGGCAATCTGGGGAGTCAACGGCGCCCTGGGAGGCGCCGTCTGGCTTGTTGTTGTAATGCGTAACCCGATCAGAAGTCGTAGCGCGCCGTGAGACGGACCGAACGCGGATCCTGGAAGCTGATCGGACGTCCGTAAGCGTTGTTGAGCTTGGTGTTGTAGGTGGACTGCTCGTGCACTTCGTTGATGCTCTGCACCTTGCGGCTGTTGAACACGTTGAAGACATCGACCTGGAACAGGAACTTGTTGTCGAAGTACGCCGGGCGATAACCCACGTTGAGATCCAGGCGGAACGACCACGGCAGGTTGCCCTGCGAGCCGCGCGGCGCGGCCACGGAGTTCGCGCCCGTGACGTTGTTGCCCGAGAAGTCGCAGTAGAAGAACGCCGAGCCATACCCCGCCACGTACGAGTTCGGGTCGGGGTTGAGGCCGATGCAGTTCTTCGGACGGCCGGAGGCCGCGATACCCGTGGCGCCGAAGGTCCATTCCGGGGTCAACTGGTAGTAACCGTAGGCCTTGAGGTAGTGACGACGATCGTTGGGCAGGTTGCCGTTGGCATGCTCCATGATCTCCGGGTAATCCCACGACTGGGTGGCCGACACGTCCGACTGACCGATATCCGACAGCACGGGACCTTCGGTGTTGCCGAAGCTGTGCGACAGCGTGTAGTCGATGCGGCCGTACCACTTGCCGTCGAACGGGTGCTCGATGAAGGTGTCCATCGAGAGGTAGCGACGCTTCGGCTTCGGGAAGCCGAGATCGGCGGCGCTCAGGTGAACCTGTTCGGCCTTGCCATCCCCATCGACGTCCCAGCTCCACGTGCCGCCGCGGCCCGGATTGAACAGCGCGCAGGTGAACAGGAAGTTGTACTGCTTGCCGTTGCGCTTGGCCCAGTCTTCGATCGGACGGTCGTCGCAGAAGTCGTCGATGATGTTGCGCAGGTTGCGATAGGTGAACTTCACGCCCCAGTTGAAGGCCGGATTGATCTGCTGCTGCATGCCCAGGATGTACTCGTCCTGGTACTGCGGCTTGAGCGTGGAGGACGCCACGCCCTTGGGATCCTTCGGCTGGCCCAGTTCGTTGTTCGTCGAATAGGGCTTGCCCAGCGCCTTCAGGCCAAGCGGTGCGCCGTTGGTCGGATCGATGCCCGTATAGGTGAAGTACTGGTTCGTGTAGAGCGAGGCGGACGCACCGCGGATCGCCACGTTGTTCGGCAGCGGCTGGTGGTAGCGACCGGCATTGGCATACACCTTCAGCGTCGAATCGCCGAAGACATCCCACGAGACGCCCAGACGCGGCGCAAGCTGATGACGCTGGCTCACGTACTGCTGGCCTTCACCGTTGAAGTTGGTGAACTGCTCGTTGCGCAGGCCCAGCGAGAGCAGCCAACGGTCCGAGACCTGCCAGGCATCTTCGATGTACTGCGCGGACTGCTTCACTTCGACCGATGCATTGGTATTGAACACGCGCTTGCGCACGTAGTAACCCTGCGTACCGTAACCGCCACCGGTGGCCGGTGCCGCCTGGCCATAGAACGAGCTGATGGGGTTGTTGGGGCGCGACGATCGGCTGTAGAGGTAGTACACGCCACCAGCGTAGCCGTTGCTACCGGAGGTGGATTCCAGGTCCTGCCGATCAATACCCGCGCGCAGGCTGTGGTCGCCGAGACGATATTCGAGATCGAGGCGCCAGCCGCGGGTCTTGTCGCGCGCGCCCGGCACGCTGGGCACGTAGTTGCTGTACTGCGGGTTATAGACCTGGCCCGTCGGAATCGACGCCGCATTGGAATAGGCGACATACGGATAGCCGGCGCTGGCACCGCCCGGCGTCACGGTGTGCACGGAATTGCTGCGACCGTAGAGGGCGGTCACCGTGAAGTTGTCGGTGATGTAGCCGGTGTACTTGCCGATGTAGACCTCGCCGCCGTCCTTCTGCTGGCCGGTGTCGGTACGCGTGCTGCCGTGCGTGCCGGACGCATAGTCGTAGGTGTAGTCGTCGAAGTGGCGCTTGGTTTTGTCGGACAAACCGGTGACTTCGACGATATGGTTGTCCGTGATGTTCCAGTCGGCCTTCGCCAACCAGCGCGGGGTGTCGTAGCGGTAGCTGTCGTAGTTGTTGCGCGAGGCGTGTTCGATGCTGCCCGCGGCGGTGCCTTCCTGTCGGGTGGCTTCGCCGGTCGCGTAGATGAACAGCTTGTCCTTGATCAGCGGGCCGCCGACGTAGGCGGCATACGTGGTGCGCCAGGACTTGTTGCTTTCACGACGCTGGTAGATCGTGCCGTCTTCCGTATTGCCCGTACGCGGGTAATAGATGTTGCGCGGGTCGCTCTTCAGGCTGAGTGGCTCCCAGCGCACTTCGGCGCCCGCCTTCCATTCGTTGGTACCACGCTTGGTGACGATGTTGATCACGCCGCCGGTCGAACGACCGAACTCGGCGCCGTAGCCGCCGGTAAGCACCTGCTCCTGTTCGATGGCGTCGAACGGCAGTGACGAGAAGCCGATCTGGGTCAGCGGATTGGTGACGGCGTAGCCATTGATGTAGTACGCGTTGTCCGACACGGCAGAGCCGCCGAAGCTGGGCACGCCGCCATAGCGGGAGTCACCGGCGACAGCGCCCGGCGTGAGCAACGCCACGGCCGTCACGTCACGGGGAACGGGGATGCGCTGCATCTGCTGGGCGGTGAAGACCGTGCGCGAGTCGGTGGAGCTGACGTCGATGGTCGGCAGTGCCGACGCATTGACCGACACGCCCTCCAGGTTGCTGGCGCCGGAGGCGCTTGCGGCGGCGCCCGTCAGGGACACCTCCGTACCGGCACCAATGGCCAGCTGCACGTTGTCCCGCGTCTCGACGGCGGTGCCGTTCTGGATGAGGCTGACCTTGTAGCGCCCCACGGGCAGGGACGAGGCGCGGTAGCGCCCATCCGTGCCGGCCGTGACTTCGCGGCGCAGACCCGTATCGGGACTTTCGATCACGATGGTCGAGTTGGCCGCGGCTTGGCCGAAGATGGTGCCGGTGGCGTTCGACTGGGCATGGGCCACTCCCCCGAGCAGCGTCATGCCCAGCGCGACGGCCAGCGCGGAACGTGGATAGCCCCAGTGACGGTAATTACGAACGATCATCAATAGCTCCCCTAAGGGGCGCGATGCGACGCCCCGGAATTTTGGCAACACGTTGTCGACCGAATCGATGGCGATTCGGGATAAATGAGCCTTATTTAATGTGTATCGACGCCCGTCAGCCCGCGCCGGAACGACGCCGGTGGTGACGGGGCCCCCCTGATGCCCCTGATCGGGCGTCGCCGTAAGAAGGAACGCCCTTGGAGCAAGATATAGCGAACTTCACGGGACGGTAACAACACTAAATATCCTAGGAATTTTGCTGCGAAGGCAGTTACTTACGTCTCAATAAAGCTATGCCTCTCAATTACATGATGGGGATCAGTAATTTACGATCGTCATCCCTCGCCACCGGGGCGTGGCGTTAACAAAGTCTTACGAAAGATTCTTAGCCGTTTTTGGCTAAAACACGCCTGGATATCGCGTTTTGTGGGCCTGTTCGCAGTGAGTTTCGGAAACTTCTCAAAAGAAAGGCTTTCGAAGGGAAATCGCTGTACACCGATATTGCGGTTCGCGCGTTTGTGCGGTGAATCGCCGGGGGCGGCCTGTAGACAACTGAGGTTCCAAGCGCATGAACGACAATTCGAGGGGATCCATCATGGCCGACGGCGTCGGTGGCAACCTTGAGATCCGCCGGGGGGACGCCATCGCCCCGACGTCATCTTTTGCCAGCCGGGTACGGCAGGTCATCAAGATGTCCGGCAGCGTGAGCGAGATCGCTCGCCGCTGTGGTTTTTCCGAGGGCGTGGTGCGCAGCTGGCGTGACGGCAACACCGATCCGTCCCGCGGCCGTTGCGTCACGATGGCCAAGACGCTGGGCCTGTCCCTGGTCTGGCTGGCCGCGGGCGAAGGCCCGATGATGATGGACAGCAGTACCGACGACGTGACCACGCGCACCGAAAGCTCCGAGTCGGTCCGCGGCCGCGAAGGTCGGGAGCTCCACGGCACGGTGCCCAGCGCGCTGGATCCGTCCCGCCTGGCTGCCGCCATGAAGCTCCTGCAGTCGGACATCGAGATGACGGGCAGCCGCTTCTCGCCGGTCCGCCATGCCGACCTGGTGGCCGAGATGTACTCGATCATCGGTCGCTCGGGCGAGGCCGACTACGCCGACCGTATGGTCGCGTTCCGCCACACCCTGATCTCCCGGATCCACGAAGACCACGACGTCGCCGCCTGACCCCGAATACGAAAAGCCCCGCTCATGGCGGGGCTCTTCGTTTCAGGGTGTGGCGTGGATCAGAGGCGGGAAATGTCGGCGATGGCGCCGAACGTGGCCTTCAGCTGCGCCAGCAGTGCGAGGCGATTGAAACGCACCGCCGGGTTCTCCGCGTTCACCAGCACGTCGTCGAAGAAACGATCGACCGGGGCCTGCAATGCCGCGAGGCGGGCGAGCGTGCCGGTGTAGTCCTTCTGAGCGAGCAAGCCTTGCGTCTCCGCGCGGGCGGCGCCCAGTGCCGCATGCAGTTCGCGCTCGGCGTCGAACTCGAAATGAGCCGGATCGACGTTCGCCGGAATCGGCGCC
This sequence comes from Luteibacter sp., assembly GCF_009912395.1. GTDB lineage: Bacteria > Pseudomonadota > Gammaproteobacteria > Xanthomonadales > Rhodanobacteraceae > Luteibacter. The sequence goes on from NZ_WNDO01000017.1 coordinate 115,800, forward strand.
GCGTCGGCTTCTTCCGCCTGCTTGCGCAGGATGTTCGCCACGCGCTTGTTCGCGGCGGCGAGGCTGGCGGCCTCGCTGCGACGGGCGAACTCGCCCACGGCACGCAGGCGACGATCGAAGTCCGGCAGCGTGGCCGGCGCGACGGCCAGCACCGATTCGAACTGGTCGACCGAGAAACCCTGCTCGGTGTAGTAGCCACGCAGGCGTTCCTGCACGAAGGCATGGACCTCGTCGCCCAGCTCACGGCGGCGGGCGCCGATGTCGACGACCGGCGGCTTGCCGTCCTTGCCGGGCTTCACGCCCGCAATGAAGGCCGCTTCCGGCACCAGCTCGAATGCTTCGGTCAAGGCGGCGCGCAGGTCGATGTCCAGACCGCCCTCGATGAGGGTGCGGGCCAGGCCCAGTGCCGCGCGGCGGAGGGCGAACGGATCCTTGTTGCCGCTGGGCTTCATGCCCACGGCGAAGATGCCGGCCAGGGTATCCAGGCGCTCGGCCACGGCCAGCACCTGGCCGACCTTGCCCGCCGCGATGGCGTCGCCGCCGAAACGTGGCTGGTAGAAGCTGTCGAGGGCCGCGGCCACGTCCGCATCGATGCCCTGACGGGTGGCGTAGTAACGGCCCATCACGCCCTGCAGTTCAGGGAACTCGCCTACCATGCGGGTCAGCAGGTCGCACTTGGCCAGGGCCGCGGCGTGCGTGGCCTTGCCCGCGTCCACGTCCACGCGGTTCGCCACGACACGGGCCAGTTCGGCCACACGGACCGTCTTGTCCCACAGGCTGCCCAGCGACTGCTGGTAGGTGACGTTCTTCAGGGCGTCCTGGTAGTCGGCCAGGGGGGCCTTGAGGTCTTCGTCCCAGAAGAACTTGGCGTCGGCGAAGCGCGGGCGGATGACGCGCTCGTAGCCCTTGCGGATCTCGGCCGGGTCGCGGCTCTCGATGTTGGCGATACCGATGAAGTGCTCGGTGAGCTTGCCCTCGGCGGTGAACACCGGGACGAACTTCTGGTTGGTCTCCATCGTGGTGACCAGCGCTTCCGGCGGCACGTCGAGGAATTCGCGCTCGAAGGTGCAGGCGATGCCCACCGGCCATTCGGTGAGGTTGGCGATCTCGGTCAGCAGGTCGTCCGACAGGCGCGGTACGCCGCCGATGGCCACGCGGGCCACCTCGTCGCGCACGCGCTGGCGGCGCTCCGCCGGATCGGCCATGACCTTGGCCTGGCGCAGGGCGTCGAGCCAGCTGTCGGCATCGGCGACATGCACCGGCTGCGGATGATGGAAGCGATGCCCCTGGCTGAGACGGCCACTCTTCAGGCCAAGGACCTCGCCATCGACGATGTCCGCGCCGTGCAGCATGAGCAGGCTGTGTACCGGACGGACGAAGCTGTCCTCGCGGTTGCCCCAGCGCATGGCCTTCGGGATCGGCAGGCCTTTCAGCGCCTCGACGACGATTTCCTGGAGCAACGCGGCCGTGGGCTGGCCCGGCTTCACCGCGCGGAACACGAACCAGGCACCCTTGTCGGTTTCCAGCTTTTCCAGCGCGGAAACGTCCACGCCGCAGGACTGGGCGAAGCCGACCAGCGCCTTGGCGGGCTGGCCATCCGGACCGATGCTGGCGGACACGGCGGGGCCGCGACGCTCGACGTTCTGCTCCGGCTGGGCCACGGCGACATCGGCGATATGCACGGCCAGGCGGCGCGGCGAGGCATAGGCCTTCACCGACGCGTAATCGGCCACCACACCGCGCTTTTCCAGGCCTTCGGCGACACCGCGCGCGAAGGCGCCGGCGAGGTCGTCGAGTGCCTTCGGCGGCAGTTCTTCGGTGCCAAGCTCGATGACGAGCGGCAGGCGCTTATCAGCCATGGACGGCCTCCTTGCTGTTCTTCAGGCCGGGGAAACCGAGCTTTTCGCGTTGTGCCACGTAGGCCTCGGCCACGCTGCGGGCCAGGGTACGCACGCGCAGGATGTAGCGCTGACGCTCGGTGACGCTGATGGCGCGACGAGCGTCCAGCAGATTGAACGCATGGCTGGCCTTGCAGACCTGCTCGTAGCCAGGCAGTGGCAGGCCCGCGGCGATGAGCTTGCCGGCTTCGGCCTCGCACACGTCGAACCAGTGGAACAACTCGGCGACGTTGGCGTGTTCGAAGTTGTAGGTGCTCTGCTCGACTTCGTTCTGGTGGAAGACGTCGCCATAGGTGACCACGCCGTGCGGGGCGTGCGTCCAGACGATGTCGTAGATGCTGTCGACGTTCTGCAGGTACATCACCAGGCGCTCGAGGCCGTAGGTGATCTCACCGGTGACGGGGCGGCATTCGAGGCCGCCGGCCTGCTGGAAATAGGTGAACTGGGTCACTTCCATGCCGTTGAGCCAGACTTCCCAGCCCAAGCCCCACGCACCGAGCGTGGGCGATTCCCAGTTGTCCTCGACGAAACGCAGGTCATGGACCAGCGGATCGATGCCCAGCGCCTTCAACGAGCCGATGTAGCGCTCGAGGATGTCGTCCGGGTTCGGCTTGAGCACCACCTGATACTGGTAGTAGTGCTGGAGACGGTTCGGGTTGTCGCCGTAGCGGCCATCGGTCGGGCGACGGCAGGGCTGCACGTAGGCGGCCGCCCAGGGCTCGGGTCCGAGCGCGCGCAGGAAGGTGGCGGGATGGAACGTGCCGGCACCGACCTCCGTATCGAGCGGCTGGACCAGCACGCAGCCCTGGTCCGCCCAGTAGCGGTTCAGGGTCTGGATCACGTCTTGGAAAGTGGGCGCGGACATGGGTTCCCGAGTCCTTGAGAAAGCGGGCTAGTATACCGGCGTAGTCTTCAATACGGGGTCGGATGCCATGGCTGTCAATCCGCAATCCGGCGCTCTGCTGGGTCGTCGCGGTCGACTGGAACTCGAGGAGGTGCTGGCTTGCCTCGTCGTCGACGGGTACGTCTCGGGCGAGGATGCCAAGCGCGCCCGCGCCAGCGCCCGCGGAGGCAAAACGGCCATCGAGCTGAATCCGCTGGTGCTCATCGCCAACGCGAAACTGGAAAACCGTCGCGATCCGGGCCGGCCGCTGAGCCTTGAAGGCTTGACCGAATGGCTGGCCGGCAAGGCCGACCTGCCCTACCTCAAGATCGACCCCATGAAGATCAACGTGGCCCAGGTCACGCAGGTGGTCAGCAACGCCTACGCCCAGCGTCATCGCATCCTGCCGGTGTCCTCGTCGCCCGGCGAGGTGGTGTTCGCGACCGCCGAGCCCTTCGATTCGGCCTGGGCCAGCGATCTGGCCCACATGCTCCGGCGCGACATCCGGCGCGTCGTCGCCAGCCCGATCGACATCAACCGCTACCTGCTCGAGTTCTACGGCGTGCAACGGTCCATCCAACTGGCACAGGATGCCAAGGGTGGCGAGCCGACGAAGATCTTCAACTTCGAACAGCTGGTGGAACTGGGCAAGAGCGGCGAGGTAGGCGCCGACGATCGCCACGTGGTGCATATCGTCGACTGGTTGCTGCAATACGCCTTCGAGCAACGTGCCTCGGATATCCACCTGGAGCCGCGACGCGACGCCGGGCAGATCCGCTTTCGCATCGACGGCGTGATGCAGAAAGTGTTCGAGCTGCCGCCGCCGGTCACCACCGCAGTGACCGCACGCGTGAAGATCCTGGCGCGCATGGATGTCGCGGAAAAACGTCGCCCGCAGGATGGTCGCATCAAGACACGTTCCGCCGGTGGTCGCGAAGTGGAGCTGCGTATCTCCACCATGCCGACCGCCTTCGGCGAGAAGGTGGTGATGCGCATCTTCGACCCCGACCTGGTGATGAAAGACTTCTCGCAGCTCGGCTTCTCCGTCGAGGAAGCGAAGCTGTGGCGTTCCATGGTCGAGCGACCGCACGGCATCGTGCTGGTCACGGGTCCGACCGGCTCGGGCAAGACCACGACGTTGTATTCCACGCTGAAACATCTGGCGCGTCCGGAACTGAACGTCTGCACGGTGGAAGACCCCATCGAGATGGTCTCGCCCGATCTCAACCAGATGCAGGTGCAGCCCGCGATCGACCTGGATTTCGCCGCCGGCGTGCGTACGCTGCTGCGTCAGGATCCGGACATCATCATGATTGGCGAGATCCGCGATCTGGAGACGGCGCAGATGGCCGTGCAGGCCTCGCTCACCGGTCACCTTGTGCTTTCCACGCTGCATACCAACGACTCGCCGAGTGCGATCACCCGCATGCTGGACCTGGGCGTGCCGCATTACCTGATCCAGTCGACAATCGCAGGCGTCGTCGCCCAGCGACTGGTTCGTACCCTTTGCCCGCATTGCAAACAGCCGGGGAAACAGGACCCCGACGCGTGGAATGCGCTCACCCATGGTTGGGAACTGCCCGTCCCCGAACAGGTCTATGAACCTGTTGGCTGCCTGGAATGCCGCAAGACGGGCTTTCTCGGACGTACCGGCGTGTACGAGATGATGCCGTTGTCGTCGCGCGTGCGCGGCGTCATCACCGCCACGCTCGACCTGGGCCGGCTCAACGACATCGCCTTGCGCGAGGGCATGAAGCCCCTGCGCATTTCTGCCGCGGCGCAGGTTGCCGCTGGCCTGACCACAGTACGCGAAGTGCTCAACGTGCTTCCGCCCACGGATATCGACGACACACCTCCTGCATGAAGCCTGTACTCATCGTCCGCACCGGCCGCGCGCCGGACGTCATCAGCGCCCGCCACGGCGACTTCCCCCGCTGGTTCAAGCTTGGCCTTCGTCTTCGTGAACCCCTCGTCCGCATCCTCGACGTCGAGAACGGCGACGTGCTGCCGGCGCCGTCGGACTGTGCCGGCGTCATCCTCACCGGCTCGGCGTCCATGGTCACCGAACGCCTGCCCTGGAGCGAACGTACCGCCGGCTGGATTCGCGACGCGATGGATATCGAGCTGCCGATGCTTGGTGTCTGTTATGGCCACCAGCTGATGTCGCATGCGCTCGGCGGTCGGGTGGACTATCTGCCGGGTGGTCGCGAGATGGGTACCGTGTCGCTGACGACCGATGCAAGCGCGGTGGACGACCTGCTGGCAACGGATCTTCCGACCACGTTCCGCGCCCATGCCACGCACGAACAGAGTGTGCTCGAACTGCCGCCCGGAGCCGTGTCGCTGGCACGCTCCGACCGCGATCCGAATCACCTGGTCCGCTATGGCAAGCACGCCATCAGCACGCAGTTCCATCCGGAATTCTCGGCCGAAGTGATGCGCGCCTATATCCGGCGCAAGGATGACGTGCTGCGCAAGGAAGGCCAGGATCCGGATGCCTTGCTGGCCGCGGTTGCGCCCACGCCGAAGGCGACGCGATTGCTGCGCGGCTTTGTCAGCCGCCACCTCGCCATGGAAAGCGAGCTCTCACCCGCGTAGGCGGCGCTCGATCGCTCCGCGCGAAAACAGCGCGAATAGAATGCCAAACAGAAAGCCGCCGATGTGGGTCCACCACACGACGGCGCCATAGCTCGCGCCTGCATAGCTGAAAAGCAGCTGCACCAGGGCCCAGATGCCGATGAGCACGAAGGCCGGGACGCGGACGAACTCGAGATACAGACCGAGTGGCACGACCAGGCCCAGCTTCGCCCGCGGAAACAAGGTGACGTAGGCGCCGACGACGGCCGACACCGCGCCACTGCAGCCGATGATGGCCACGCGGGCGCCCGTGAGCGAGATCGCACCAATCAGGTTGGCGACGATGCCGCCAAGCAGGAACAGCAGCAGGAAGCGCGGTGATCCAAGGCTACGCTCCGCCGGCAGGCTGAAGATCACCAGGAACAACAGGTTGCTCAGCAGATGCAGCCAGCCGCCATGGATGAAAATCGCGGTGAACAGCCGTAGTAGGGCGGGATCGCTGATCTGCTCCCATAAGGGAAGCCCTGTTCCGAACAGATGCGCGGGAACCGTACCCCAGTGCAGCATGATCCAGATGCGCTCGGCCCGACCGCTCAGGGCAAGCACCACGAAACAGACCACGCACACCACCACGAGCATGGTCGCCCAGCACAGCCGTGAACGACGGCGCGTATCGACGTGGACGAACATGGTCAGGGAACGCCACGGGCCAGGTGCGGGCCTTCGGTTTCCAGGGACGACAGGGCGAACATGGTTTCCGGACCGACGACGCCATCGGCCGAGATACCGAAACGCTGCTGGATGCTGCGGACACGAGATTCCACGCTGCGGTCGAACGCGGTCGCCGACGCCGGCCCGGCGTTGCCGTTGGAAGGCAAGTGGGCGAGCAACCAGCGTACGCCATCGCCCGTGTCTCCACGCGATAGCTTCGCCGGCATGGCGGGATCGATGCGGAAGACCGCGTAAAATCGCCCGTTCCAGACATGTTCGAAGGCGTCGCGGGTCAGTTCGACGTATTTGCCGCCAAGATACAGACGCACCGCCTCATCGCCTGCACCGACCATGAGGACCTGCTGCTTGCCGTCGGCATCGTCCAGTTCGAGCACCATCGGACGGTCGAAACGACGGAGCTGGTCGATCGATCCCCTTCCGCTTACGCAGGCGAAGCCGGGAAAGATGACCGCATCGCAGTGGATGGCATTGGCCACGCTGGTCTCGCGGGACGTCACCTGCCAACGGGCAAGCAATTCGCCCCAGACGCGGACTTTTCCTGCTTCGGGATCAGGCAGGGCATCCTTGAACTTGGCCAGCGCCTGGTCCGGCGTGGCCGTGACCAAGTTCTTCGGGCGGGAGGGACTGCGCCCGGAGAAGAACCAGGTGGCGGAACCGATGAGGAACAGGGCCGCCAATGTCGCGGCGCCAATGAAGATTTGCTTGCGGTAGCGGCGTAGCCAATAGCGCGCGTACTGGGGCAGTACCTCGCGAGCCACGAAGCCGAGCGCCCGCTCGCCGATCGATTGTTCCCCGCGTTCCGCCGCTCGCTCTAGCGCGCGATGAGCCAGGGTGTTGAGCCTACGGGGATTGCCCTTGCCGTCATCGCGCAGGCTACGAAGGCCCAGGCGACTGAAGGGCATCTGCGAGGTACCGGCTACGTGGAGGCGATGGCGGACGTAGCGCTCGCTTTCCTCCTCGTTGAGTACGACCAGAGGCAGACGGCTGCGGATACGGGCCGAGATCGCCGCACCGGTCAGGCGATCGCGAAAAGCGGTTGTACCGGCGAGGACGACATACATGGGCGCCGAGTTCTTCGCACAGGCGACCAGCAATCGCTCGATATCCGCCAGGTCGATGTCGGACAGGTCGTCGCCATCGTCAAGAAGAAGCAGGAAGCGTTTATCGACATGGTGGGCAAGTCGCCCGAGACCTGCGGCGAGCCCGTCGACCAGATGGTCTTCCGTGTTGGCTTCGGCGCTTAGAGGCAGCGGGAGCCCGAAACCGGCGTACATGGAGCGGAGCCAGCCCACTGTGCCGAGGGCGTAGTCACCGGCGCCATGCCTGACCACCGTGACGCCGTGATTGGGCGCATCGGCTTCGATCAGCATGCAGAGCAGTGTCTTTCCGACGCCTTGTTCGCCCGTGACGAGGGTGATGCCGGAGTCTGCCGCACCGAGTTCATATTCGATGTGCGCGAGGATGTCCCGCTCTCGCGTGAACAGGCACGCGAAACGGGGATCCGGTGTGTCGCCGAACGGCGGCTCGCGCAGCCCGAAGGTCTCTAGGTACATGAGCCTAGAGTAACCGATTGATCGCGCAGAAGGATTGTCGGTCTGGACGGTGTCCCGGGCAGCGTTCTGTAGGAGCGCGCTAGCGCGCGATGGGGTGTTGCGGCGAGGTCCGATCGCGCGCAAGCGCGCTCCTACAGGGGCTTGGGGGCGGCGAGGCAAAAGAAAAACCCCGGTCTCAGAAGAGACCGGGGTGTTTCAGGATAAAGCCCCTGGCGGTGACCTGTTGCTGTGCGTGCCCGTTGGGCACGACAGCAAACGCCGGAAAGACGAAGGCCTCCCCGATTGGGGAGGCCTTCTAGGATAAAGCCCCTGGCGGTGACCTACTCTTGCATGGCTTGAGCCACACTACCATCGGCGCATGCGCGTTTCACTTCTGAGTTCGGGATGGGATCAGGTGGGACCACGCCGCTATGGCCGCCAGGGAAGGGGTGGGAGCAGCGCTTTTTGAGCGCCGGCTCCGCAAAGTTGTAAACGAGTGACAAGCGTCCGGGGGTAATCGGATGACTTAGAGTTAAGACGGTGAAGCGTCTTGGGGTTATATGGTCAAGCCTCACGGCTCATTAGTACGCGTAAGCTCAATGCATTGCTGCACTTCCACACCGCGCCTATCAACCACCTAGTCTTGATGGTGCCTTAAGGAGAGTCAAGCTCTCGGGAGATCTCATCTTGAGGCGCGCTTCCCGCTTAGATGCTTTCAGCGGTTATCGCTTCCGTTCATAGCTACCGGGCAATGCCATGGGCATGACAACCCGAACACCAGCGGAACGTCCACTCCGGTCCTCTCGTACTAGGAGCAGCCCCTCTCAAATCTCCAACGCCCACGACAGATAGGGACCGAACTGTCTCACGACGTTCTGAACCCAGCTCGCGTACCACTTTAAATGGCGAACAGCCATACCCTTGGGACCGGCTACAGCCCCAGGATGTGATGAGCCGACATCGAGGTGCCAAACACCGCCGTCGATATGAACTCTTGGGCGGTATCAGCCTGTTATCCCCGGAGTACCTTTTATCCGTTGAGCGATGGCCCTTCCATACAG
>NZ_WNDO01000018.1 GCF_009912395.1 Luteibacter sp.
GCGCGAGCACCGCGCCCTGTTGGAGCAATACGCTTTGATCGCCAGCATGAGTGCCAGAGGCAACTGCTACGACAACGCAGCAATGGAGAGTTGGAACCACAGTCTGAAGGTCGAGGCCATCCATGGTGAACACCTCGCCACACGGGAGCAGGCCAAGGCTCATGTGTTTGACTACATTGAGGTTGACTACAATCGGATCCGGCTGCACTCGACCCTGGGCTACCTCAGCCCAGAGCAGTACGAGCTGGCCAATGTCGCTTAGATAGGTGTCCGTAAATCAGGGGCAAGATCAAGGCTTACCAGCGATTGCTACCGAAGTGGCAGTCGTGCTGTCGGCGTAAGCTGCGACAGGTGCGATCAGCGCGGCGCTGGCCAGGAGCGAAAGGAAATGGTGTTTTTTCATGGTCTTCCTTTCCCGCCTAGATAAAAACTAGGATCCCTGAAGTTCAAGCGAGGTCACTGAGCACGTACCATCGCTGTTGACAGCGTATCCGATGTGGTAAACCTTGCCGTCCGTCGATTTGGCCGTCAGAAGGGCTGCGTACATGGCCCGCGCCTGCGGCGTGTCCAGGGAGCCGAGATTCACGGCACCGCACGAAGCTGACAGGCCTTCTTTGAAGACGACGAATGGGTTGTTGAACTGGATGCCGAATCGGTCGATCGTCCGATTGAAGTCGTCGTTCGCTGCCGCCGTAAATGAGGAGAGAGCGGTCATTCCACCAAAGACAAGTGCTGCGAGCTTCATATAGTCCCCTTTATGGTCCGACCACGGTCGTGGCCGGAGGGAGCATGCCTGATGAGATTTGGCGGGGTATGTAGGCAATTCTCGCGGCCCTGTGTAGGGAATTTCCTACATGCGTATTCGAACCCGCTGGCCTGGTTGAGAGGCAGCCCATGGAGTTCACCAGATCCGATGGAGATGTGCGTGTCGCTTGATGACGGCAGATGGCTAGGTCGCGCTTGCCGGCGAAGATGGATTGCCGCGAACACCCATCGCGCGCAAGCGCGCTCCTACATGGAGTAGGCCGAGATCAAAGGCAAAAAAAAGCCCCACATCGCTGCGAGGCCTTAAATAATGGTGGCTGAGGACGGAATCGAACCGCCGACACGGGGATTTTCAATCCCCGTTGCTAGTGCGTATAAGTGCCGGGATATATAAGGATAATTGCATGATGCATGATAAAAACCATGCCAAGGAGTTGTCAGTGTTTTGCCTGTATAATCGGCGATGGGGTGAGGGTTTTTAGCAATCTCAAGGGGAAAACATGGCTGCATACTTGGTCACCTACGACCTGACGCAGGAAGCCTCGTGGAGTTCCTATTCGGATCTCACAAAGGCTATCGAGAAGCTCGGTGGACTTAACACACAGAAGTCCGTTTGGCTTGTTCAGTACAGCAATTCGGCAACTTCGCTGTTCGAGGCGCTGGAAAAGCACGTGCATGATAAGGATCGGCTGTTTGTCGCGGAACTGGCGAAGGGCGGATCTTGGTTGAGCCGTAGCTTCAAAGGCACAAATGATTGGATGACGCGAAACATTGGGTCCGCTCATTAACGAGCAGGCTTGACGACCTTCGGTTTTCGATCATAGACCCGAGAGTGGGTCTTCTGGTCCAGATGGCCGAGGAGCTGCCAGTCCTCGCCATCTGTACCAGCCTTGGCCCGGAGATCGTGAAAGGTGAAGCGGGCCAGGTGTGAATGGGCGGCGAGGGCCTTCGTCATTGCCTTATGCCAGAGTGTCCGGAATCCATCCGAGGTGTAGGGCTGGCCGTCGCGGCGCCGTAGCCAGTGACCTCCGATGCCTGCCACCTTCGTCGCCGCAAGCTCGCAGGCGAGTCGCATCCCCGGGGACCAGGGGAAGTGCAATGCTTTCCGAGTCTTGCCCTTCGTCTTGTTGGGCTTGATGGTGAGGCCTGTATCGTCGAAATCAGCTAGCTTCAGGGTCAGGATGTCCCCCTGACGCAAGCCGGTTGACACCGCCAGCATGATGGCGGCCTGGACTGGGCGCGATGCGTACTGGAGCAGGATGTTTACGTCCTCATCGGACGCGTAGCGGTCGCGCGGCCGCGTAACGGCCCGTCCCAACTGGGCGACGGGGTTGCTGGGGACCATGCCCCTTTCGACGGCTACCTTGAACGCCTCCAGGAGGTTGGTCCGCTCCAGATTGAACTGGGTGGGGGACTGGGCCGCGCGCACGTCCCTCCAGCGGACCAGCATGGGTACATCCACGTCCACGAGGCGAACGGCGCCGAAGACCTGCCGCAGCTTGTCCACGTGCTTCCGATAATCCTTCTCGGTTGACTCCTGGATCTCGCCGCGGTGCCTGCGCTGGGCGATCTGCCCAAGGTAGGCATCGAGGGCGACCGCTACGGTGTCGCCCTGGATGACGGTGGCACCCCAGGTCCGGGCCCATTCGTCCAGCATGCGGTGGAGATCTGCGCCGTAGGTACGCCGGGTCAGCTTGCCGCCCGGCGCGGGAACCATCATGTAGTACGCGCCGTTTCGCCGGTCGCGGTAGCAGTAGGAGGGAAGCCCGCTACGCTGCTTTCGTGGACGTGCCATAGGCTGAGAAGTCCGGTTCCTTTCGTTGAATGGTGCGCTTGCCGGAGGTCGGCATCAACTTGGCCTCCACAGCGGCCCGGAGGACGCGCGGCCATCCGTCGGCGGCGATTTCGAACCGGTAGCCATTCGCGGTAAGCCACGCGGCCACCTTGGCCCGCTGCTTGCGGTCGCTGATCTCGACCAGCTCGTCTCGGGTCAGGAAGAGGGCCATAGGCCACCTCGCTTGCGAACACAGCGCGCCCCGGTCACCATCGGCGCACTTAAATGGATGGAGGGATCGGGATGAGCAAGTACATGCAGTTGATTGGATCGTCTGGCCGCATCGTTAATAACGAAGCCAGCCTGCAAGGCAATTGGGCGGTGTATCTGCATCCGGTGACCAGCGAGAGCAAGGCCCTTGCCAAAGGAGCCACGGCTGAGTTTTTTCGTAACTCTCACGAAGCGCACGCCGCTGCATTCTTGGAATCCAATGACGCGGTCGCAAGACTGGAGCGCGGCGAGGTGCTGGCGGACCCTGAAGAAGGCGAGTGACGCTGAATTCATGAAGCACCCCCCGCCCTGTCGATGAGGGCGTTCAACATTCGCTCGGTCTCGTCCCAGTCCTGGTAGTTGTCCTTGAGGCCGGCCTGTGCGCGTATCTCAGTGCGTAGCGTCTCCAGCTCCGCTACAGCTACCGCGCGCTGGGACTTGGCGCGGGTTTTCGCGCACCAGCCTTCCCAGGACGCCTGAATAATTCGGTTGGCGTAGTAGTCGGGATGAGCGCTATCGCGCTTCATATACTTGGCATCGTAGTTATCTGCGGTGCGCAGCGCAGCCTCAAACGCCCCCCGCTCGATCTCCACCATCTCGGTGGTCATGCCCATATCCATCCCCTCGTTTTGCATACGTTGCACCACGTCCGCTCAAGTTCGTAACCACGGCATGCCGGGCAGACTCTCCGATAGAAAAACGGGTGAGCGACTCTCTGATTCCTCTGATCAAGGAGTATCTGGCGAAGACCCTTCGCCATCTCGGGGGTGAGGGTCATGGCCACTGTACTCCTATGTTGACTCGCTGCGCTCCATCCTCACGAGCCTCGTTGAGCTGCCAGACGCGATAAGTGACGCGCCATAGGCTCATATCGCCAAGACGGAGGCCGTCGCCAACAGCAGGGATGGCCCGCATATGTAGCTCTGCCAGCGCGTCGTCTTGATGCTCGGTAACGATGTGGACGTAGTAATCAGCCATGTCCCGGCACCTCCTGTTGGGCCCGTTCATTCTCACGCTCGCATAGAACGGCGAACATGCCGGCTACGTGCTTTGCTAATACCGTCTCGATCAACTCCATGCACTCGGTGTTGTATGCCTTAGCAAGTTCCATAAACTGTCCAGTGTCCCTTGCCTCGCGTGCTAGCTCTAGAAGTCGCTTCCTAGCCATTTGGCACCTCCCTCGCGGCGGCGACGCCTTTATCCGTGCATTTCCAGCCATAGTCATAGTCACCAGTGTGGTCGCAGTACACGAGGTCCAGCTTCGACAAAGCATTTAACGCCTTACCAGCTAGCAGCGCGGCTCCCTGCGCGCTATATCGCTTCCTATGATCCCCTCGACCCTGTTCGAGAAGGTGGAAGCCGACACCGGAGGTGCGCGGCGCCCCACCGCGAGCGATGAAGACGAGCGCATCCGACTGAAACGGCGTAAGAGCGGCGGCGATGTAGTTGGTCGTCATGCTGCGCTCCCGATCTCGGTGAATTCCAGCTCGACCGATCCCATGTCCGGTAGGTCGAAGTCCACGACCCGCATGCCAAGCTGTTCCTTGGCCGGCCAGCCTTCGGATTCGCACAACTTGGTCACTGCCCATTCCCCGGTGTAGCCGTCGATGAGCGTGTAGAGTATGCGGCTCGCTGCTCGGCGGGTTGCGGCGACGATGACATCGCCATCGGAAGCGTCCAACACCTCGTCGGCCTCGGCCCAAAAGTCATTGATCTCGGTTGCCATCGCGACGGTAAGCACATCGAGATCGACCTCGATGGTGATGCTCATGTCCATCCCTGCGTCGAACCGGAATGTGCGCTTACCCACGATCCACCCCCATCCGCCCGGCTGACGGGGCGGCGAGAGTTGCCAGCGCTCGGTCGCGGCGCTTGGTGAACTCGTAGCCAAGAGCGCGCATGACGTTGCGATATTCGTCTGCCGTGGTCTGAGCACTGTGTAGGCGGTCCAGCTGCTCATCAGACGGGTCTTTGAGCCCGTCGACCTGTTCGCCCTCGATCGAGGCATCCGCAGATGACTTCAAATAGGACGATACGGCGTCCACGAAGTATCCAGCGTGCTCAACCGCACGCCGCCACGGATTGTCCGGGTCGTTCAGCCCATCCGGCACAGCCTGTCGCGGGGTGGCCCGAGGAATCTCCACAAGCGCCCGAATGGAGGCGGCTACGTCTGCCCGGACCCCAGCCGCTAGCTTTCCCATCCGCCCGAGGTGACGGACGGCTTCTCCACCGCGCTCGATGGCCTTGGCTAGTTCCTCTAGATCATCGAATGTCACCCCATCGGCCACCGCCTGCTCGGCCGTGCTATCCGGAATTTCCGGGTAGAGATGCGGAAGGCTTGGTACGTCGGCGCGGGCGGTCGTCATAGGTTCCGTATGCCGTACGATCATCGCCACGTCGTCGATTACGCCTTCAAGCTCCATCACCCATTCGCCGCGACGCTCGTAGACGCGACCGTGTAAGGGCCACTCCGGCTCGCCCCTCGTCTGCTCGGCAGGGTGGGCCTGAAGCGATTGATGGAAGTCGCGATGTGCGGCATGCGCAATATGGCGGGGAATCAATCGCGCGGCTGATCCATAGGGGCAGCAGTCACGGTCACCGGGCGGCACATCACCAGTGGACGAGCACTCCGGGCAGTAGCGCACCAAGTCATCGCCCGTCGCCTGCTCGGCAGGGAGGATTGCCTCACCGCGTTGATGCAGGAACATGGCGAAGTTGGCGACGTCGCGCGGATCACCCTTTTCGACGTGAGCCCGGAGCATGTCGGAGAGGCGTTGCTGCATGCCGGGTTCGTCGCCGTTCCAGCCCCCACGACCCTTTGCGCGGGCCTCGGCCAATTTCGCCTTCAAGGCCACGGCAAAGGCATCAACCGCTACGTCATCAGGATGGGCATCGCCCTTCGGCTGGGCGGCGAGGGCTACTGAGATTGCCGCGCGAACATCAGGCAAGAATTCGTCATCGAAGTCTCCACCAGACGCCCAGCCGTTTTCCGCCAGTGCTTCTGCAACGCGGCGAACATCAACATCGCCCTGTACGCGCGGGGCGGCATAGGCGTATTCGGTTCCTCGACCTTGGCGCCGCGCCAGTTCAATCAGGTCTTGATCGGGCTTACCGTCCATCCACTGCGAGTTATGTCCACCGTCAAAGAGCCAACGGAATGCCACCACATCCCCGCCCACTACATCGGGGGTGGGAAGATGCTTTCCGCGCTCGATGTCGTTAAGAAGAATCATCATGTCGGCGAGTATGTTGTCGTCTACGCCACCGTCACTTCTGACGGCCTTCATGGAACGCAGGCGTTCCCGATACTGATCGTAGTCAATCACGGCAGGATCAAAACGCCACTTGACGGGCGCGGTGCTGGTCTTGTCGGTCATGGCTTGTCCTCAATTGCTCCGTGCCTGATTTCGTTGGCCGCATCTGCTTCGCTTATGGGTGATTGCCCACCTTCCGCTTGGACGCCTACCCAGTCGCCCGAATCCATGAGGTGTTCATTGATGGTTTCGGCTGCCTCTTCGGCGCTATCGGCCCACACCACGACCGACTTCCTTGCAAGCAGCTCGAACAGGTAAGGTTGGCTGGTCTTGTCGGTGGTCATGCAACGGACTCCCCTGCGAGGGCGCCATAGGCGGCGAGGTCGATGTAGTCGTCGGGATTGCCAGTGGGCGTATTCGTGGCGCGGGCGATCTTCAGAGTCGCCATGAAGAGCCATCCGTCGCGCTCGCTCATCTGGTGGCCAGTCAACGCATTGAACGCGGCCACTGCGCGCCCCATCGAGCGCTCCTGCTCCTGGTCACGCTCAGCGGCACGGTCGTCGATGGTCTGCGCGGCCTGGCGCAGGATGTCGGGGGCGCTCTGGCGGAGCTGCGCGTCAGACCTTGACGTGTGAGCGGCGAGGCGGATGCGCGGCAGGTGCTTGTTGCAACGTCGGGGGCGGATAGGCAGGTCCATGGTCACTCCGTGATCTGGATGTGGTGCTCAAGGCAGCAGGCATCGACGGCGTCGTGCACGAGCTGGCGCTGGGCGGGGTAATCGGGATGGGTGGGGTCGAGGCCTTCGAGCGCGGCGCGTATGGCGGGCCGGGCCTCGCTGGTCGAGCAGTTGCGTGGCACGCCCAGGACATCGGACCAGTGCTGGCGCCGTGGCGTTAGGGTTTGACGCGGCGTCAACGCAGGCGCCGACACAGACGCGGCTGGAGGCGGCGTCACGGGTTGACGCTGCGTCTCGGCCAGACCCACCGGCCACCAGGCCGTGCTGCCGCCCCGGCGATCGTCGCGGATGACCTTGCCGGCCTGCTGGAGCGCCTGGAGACGGCGGCGCGTCTGTGGGACGGACATGTCGGCCTCGTCCGCAATCTCGTCGATTAGCGGGCCGTACATCACAGCGGAAGTGTCACCTGCACGCAGTGGATCGTGGCGCTGCGCCTTGTCGATGGCGCGGATGCTGGCGCGGGCGAGAGCGCGCTCGAATTCGGGCTCGACGATCACAGGAGCGCCCCCTTCGTCTCGACAGCCCGATCAGCCGTGCGCGCGGCGATCTTCCGGACCGTCTCCAGGGTGTTGTAGCTGGTCCCGTCAGTGAGCCGCCAACCCGGGCAGCCCAGATTGCGGAAGTACTCGCCGTACTCGCGGAACGCAGCGACACACGCGGCCGTGAAGCCCTTATGCGTGACCACGACCGCTACGGGCTGGCGCTCTCCAGCCTCGCCCTCGAGGTAGATCTGGTACGTGCGCTCAGCCTTCAGCCTCCGGCACACGGCGCCAATGGTGCTCGGCGAAAGGTTGAACTGTTTGGCGACCTCTGCGTAAGTTTGGCCTGCGCGCGCCACGTAGATCGCCAAGTCACGATCATGGTCCCGAGTGTTGGCGTAGATCGTCCCGGCCATCATTCCGGCCTCGGCAGGCGAAACCACTCGGCCAGCTTGGCCAGGAGCCGCTGGTACTCCAGCGACAGCAGCGCGAAGTTCGCGTCGGCCTCGGCCGCGGCGGACTCGTGACTGTCGTCCTGTTCGTCGAGCACGACGTCGGTGAATCGCACCCTGCGCAGGACCAGCGACTCGTCCAGCACAAACGAGATTCGGTCGTCGAACACCAGGCCGAGCCGGAACACCTGCTTGCCGGTGCGCAGGTGCTCGCGCACCTCGTCGGTGTCGAGATCCTGCCGGCGGCAGCGGGCGATCGCGCCGGAGGCGGTGGCCGGGTCGCGCAACTCGATCTCGTCGCCCAGGGCGAGGCCGGCGGGTAGATCACCGGATGCAAGCCAGTTCGTCATGAGGATGCGCGGCGATTCCTCCGGCGCGAGCGGCATGGCCGGGAAGCTGCCCAGGCCCTCGCGAACCTGGCTAAGGACGTCCTCGGCCGCCTTTCGGCTGGAAGTGTCCACCACCATCCATCCGTTGGCCTTGTCGGCGTATGCACGGACGCGTGAGGCCATGACGAACGCCCGGGGCAGAAGCTCGTCCAGGACGTCGTCCTTGATGCGCTTGCGTTCGCGACCGGAGACCCTGCGACCTTCGTCGTCGACGATCTTCTGGATGCGAGCGGCCAGCTCGTCGTTCACGACGGACGAGGACAGGAGCTTATCCTCGCTGCCGACGGTGACCATCGTGCAGAGGCCCACGCTGTGCGTCAGCGCGTCATCGTTGCGGCCCAGCGGCGAGACGAAACCGCGCGTGGACAGCTCCATCGGCCCGACCGGGCGCAGCCTGTGATCGGGCAACGCGTCGTCGAGCCGTGACAAATCGCGGGAGACTGCGGCAGAAAAGCGGAACAGGGTGATGTTGCGGAAGAACATGGCGATCCTCAGGCGACACGCGCCATGGCAAAGGGAGGGAGATCGACGCCGCACTCGGCGGCGATGCTGGTGATTAGTTCGGCGGCCTTGTGGAAGTCGGCGCGTCGAATGGCTTCGTGGACGAGCGGCCAATCCCCCGGCTCGGGGTCGACATCGATGTCGTCGAGGGCGGTCAGGCCAAGTGAGGCAAGCCCTCCCTCACTCAGCTGATCGAGGATGTCGCCGGGATTTATCTGCACTTCGACCGTAACGCGGCCCATGGGAAATCCTTGCCGGGCGACCCCGGCGCTCGTCGCTAAAAGGGGATGTCGTCTTCGCCGAAGCCGTCGTTGACGGGGGCGTCGCTCGACTGCGGCGGGGTGTCGTGGGTCCGCTGCTCGTTGAAATCGCGCTGAGCGCGGCCCTTGCCGCTGGGGGCGTTGCGCCGACCGCCGTCGCCACCACCGAACCGAGAATCGGCATAGTTGTCGCCGGCGCGCGGACCGCCCTGGACACCGAGCATCTGCATTTCATTAGCGATGATGTCGGTGGTGAAGCGCTCGATGCCGTCCTTGTCGGTGTACTTGTCGTTGCGCAGCGAGCCCTCGACGTACACCTGTTTACCTTTCACCAGGTACTCGCCGACGACCTCTGCGAGCTTTCCGAAGAACTTCACCCGGTGCCACTCGGTGCGCTCCTGCGGCTCCCCCGACTGCTTGTCGACCCACTTCTCGGAGGTGGCGATGCTGATCGTCGCGATAGCCGTTCCGCTGCCGGTGTAACGGACTTCGGGGTCAGCACCGAGGTTGCCCAGCAGGATCACTTTGTTGACGCCGCGGGCCATCAGTTCGACGCCTGGCTGCCGGCGCGCTCAAGCGCGGCAAACAGAGCATCGCGCTCGCTGCACCACGCCGCCGCCCGCGCCGCCGCCCGCGCCGCCGCCCGCGCCGCCGACCACGCCGCCGACTCCGCCGCCCGCGCCGCCGACTCCGCCGCCGACCGCAGGTCGCATGCATTCCCACCGGCAGCGGACTCATGCGCACGCCTTCCTACACCCAGCGCGGCGATTACGCCCTCGATGGCCTCATGCACACCGTGGCCATGCTTTGCTTCAAGGAGCGCACCGAGCGTACTGATCTGTCGATCGATGCGCGCGATCGCTATCCAATGCCGGACAGGCTCAAGGTCGGCTCCGACCGGAATCCGTTTCGCGAGATCGACGTGGAAGCTGGCGCGATCGGCGAGGGGTAGGCCCTCGAACATCGAGTCCTGCAGACGAATGAGCCAGACCGGCAGCCCGCGCGCCGATGCCACCACCTCGTGCCAATTAGCATCCGTGGTGGGCTCGATTTCGTGTGCAAAGCACCCCACCGAGCAGCCCCGGAACTGACTGGCATCAGCATCGCCGAACGTTCCGGCGACGAGCATGTCAGCGGCGGCATGCCGCTCAGCCTGGGCAACGTGAATCGCCTTCAGCGCGGCGTCGCCGCGAAACGAAAGCACCGTGGTTCCTGTGTCGAGCGACATGCAAATTCCTCCGCCGGCAAGACCGGCTCCATCGGGATGTTTGAATAGGTGGCCGGATACAGCTCCGCCGGCCGCGGGGTTTCGCTTCCTCAGCGCCCGGGGAGAGACCGGGGGGCGGGCGCTGGGAAGGCGATGGCGATGACCGCGACGGCCACCAACGGGATAAGAAGGAACACGAGGGCCTTTCGCTCGTCACACGGAGCGGTGCACCACCACGCGATGGCCTGCCGAATGCGTTGCTCGATGCGGTCGCCGATGGCGATGAAGGCGTTCATACGAAACCACCCGACGCGGTCCAGGCGAGAAACGCCAGGCCAACGAACAGCAGGAGGACGCAACCGGCGCCGCTGTCCAGAAAGCGCTGCAGCGTAGGTGTCGAGGACGCGACTGGCACGGGACCAGCGACGGGCTCCGGGCCGTGCACACGATGCTTTGCGCGTATCTCCAGCTCACCGGCACGCTTGACCGCCGAGTAGTGCAGGGCGGCGCGCTGGCGCAGAGTAAGGGCGCTCACGGCGCACCCCCGACGCGGGCGAGGGCAGCAGTCAGGCGATCAAGGGCGTCGTGGTCATCCTGCTCTTCGCTGGATAGCGCATCGATGCACGAGTGAAGGGTGTCTCGCGCATCGGTCGCCGCATCGATCAGCTCGGCGACGGCATTCCTGGAATCCGTCTCCGTCTGCGCCAGTTCGAGATAGATGTCCTTCAGCAGGGCCCCGCCTTTGCATTCGCTGTCCGCAGCCGCATCTTTCAGACGCTGGATCGTGGCATCGAAACGGCCCAGCACATCCACCTTCGTCTCGGCGCTCATGCTTCGCTCCCAATGGGACGTTCGTCCGACCACTGAAGCACCACGTTGACGCCGTCGGCGCCCCCTTCGATGCACTTGCTGTGCAGCCGGCGTTCCCACTGCTGGCCGTCGGCCTTTATGAGCGTGGTGGTCTCGCAGGCCTTCCAGTCGTGGACGATTTCAGGTAGCGGAATGTCGTCGAACTCCTGCTTCGAGCGCGGCCCGGCGAAGACATGGCGCCCGCCGCGGACATGGCAGTAGGACTGCTCTCTTTCCTTGGTGCGATCGATGCTCATGCCACACCCCCAGCAGCCTGCACGGCACCGGCCTGAGCGGCCATGGCCTGGTAGTGGTTGAGCGCCTGGTCCGGGATGGCGGCGAGCAGGGCGTTGTGGGCGAGGGCCAGCTCGTCGAGGGCGCCGCGGGCATGGAACAGGGCGCCCTGCGGCGCAGCCACGTCTGCCTCTATATCCGCGATGAGCTTATTGACCGTCTTGACCAGCGACTCGGCCCGTTCGGCGAGCCCGGGCTGGCGCCTGGTCGTGCTGGAACTGTGCAGTGCGTTGCGCATGGTCCTCTCCCTTGCCGGTAGGCCCGGCTTGGAGATCACTCTATGCGAACACGTATAGCTATGCAATACCCAAATGCATAATTAATTCGAAATTGCATAGCACCTGACGGAGTTGGCTCGGTGGCACTGGGAAACGACCGCTCTTTACGTAGACTGGTGGAGGCGCCGTGAAGGCCTTGGCGCCCAACCACACCACAGAGGGATCGATATGAAGCAGCTTTCGCTTGCCGTCGCCATGGTCGCGACGGGTTTTGTAGGCGCGGCGTCCGCCTACGAAGCACCCGGTGAGGACCCCATCAAGGATGGGCAGACGGTTCATTCGGCCGCGGCGTCAACCGGAGACCCGATCAAGGACGGTCAGACGCTGATGGCTCTCTCAGGCAATGACCTTGGCGCTTCCGCGCCATCTCGCCCGAATTACAGCCTCTCCGCGAACTGGCAAGTTTACGTCTACAGTCGTGGCAACGTTCGATTCGTACAGATTAATGATGCAGTCGGCGTTGTGCGCATAGTGGTCGGATCATCTTTGGGATCGTTGCTGTCACTGCCACTCGGCGTCGACGCAGATCGCGTCACTATGGGATCGCCCACTGGCGGAACGATTGTTTATCGCGACAGCAGCATCGAGATTGTGAATGCTGCCGACGGGTGGTTTGTCCGTCCCGCTGCCCGATGAGGATTTAATCTAGACGTAATCAATGGGCGGCGGAGAGGGCTCCGTCCGCCCATCTTGCACGAGCCGCGCGTCCCGGTTATCCGTGAGCCCATTGTCCGGGAGCAATACCGCAATGCAACCAGTGTCGTTGTTCATGATGCCGCCGAGCGCGGTGACGCGGCGCCTAAGGCGAGCGATGGCGGCGGTCCCTGCATTCGAGCGAACTGTGGTCACATCGCCAACCGCACGGAGGTAGATACGCCGCTTTTCTTGCGTGCTGTGAATTCGAACTGTCAGCGTAACCGACCGAGGCCCAAGGCCGGCAACGAAATCGATTGCCGATCCTGCGACCCGGTATGCATTTATTGATGTTGCCTTCGATATGGCATGGGTGTCACCGAACAGTGCTGCACGGTAACGAATGTTCGGAGAAATTTTGCGGGCACGGAGCGCACCGAAAAGTCCGTCAGCACTGAAGACAATCGTTGGATAGATTTCATGCATCACGCTGACGGTTGCCGATCTGGTGCTCGCCAGCAGGTCACCGGTGAGCCGCATGAGATCCTCTGCACGCTTAGCCTGCCGCATGCTTCCGATGATGCCCTCGGTCTGCCGCATGATTTGGCTGTAGGCCTCTTCCGCGCGCCACATGTGCTCCAGGTTCTGCTCCTCGCTATCGTGCCATGCCATGCGTCCTGCCGCCTCAGCTTTCGCACGGGAAGCAGTCTCTTCCATTGCGATCTCGTAGTTGTGCGTCATCACCGCGCCGGCAGCCAGAAGAGAACTTGCGATGAAGGCCACAACCTGCTGGGCGTGCAAGGTCGATTGATCGTAGTCAGGACCAGACGTCAAGCCAACGCCAAGGGTCAGGGCAAGCGCGCCGATGGCTGCTCCTCGCCACCCATGCCGATAGGTAAGCGCGAACGCTGCGATTGCTAGCGCCACGCGGATTCCGTGGACAGTGTCCTCCTCCAGATAAGAGGGTACTGAGCGATAAATCGCCAGTAGCGCTATGAGGAAAAGTGCGGACACGAAGCCTTCGCGCCACAACGGGGGCGGATGGCGGAACTTTGCGGATCGATTGGCCCACAAGAGCGCCGTCGAGCTGAACATCAAAATGCCCAAGTACTGGCCAAGTAGCCAGATTCCGAACACGTAGGGCACCGGATTGGTTGGCTTACCCAGCATCAGGGAATAGGTGATCAAGATATTGAGTGTAGTGCTTACCAGCGACACCAACCCGGCGGCCAGCAGCAGCGCTAGCACATCGCGGCCGCCGGTAATCGAGGGCACAGCGCTTCGCCGTCGGACGGCATGCACGATCGCTGCAATGGGAGGAAACGCTGTAACTGTAGAGACAGTCACCCATGCTATGCCGCGCAGTTCGATGAGCGATGCCCGAATCGCGAGGAGGGAGGCGCACTCTCCTGCATACAGCCACGGCCAATATCTCGTCGGCATCACCAAAAGGGCCGCGAACCTAAGTCCGGCTGGTAGGTACCAGTGGGCTGAGGACAGGTCTCTCAGGAAATACAGGGCGATGGCATACACGACTGCCGAAAATAGCCCCTTGACCCCTTGTAGCATTGCACCTCCCTTGCAGCCAGGGCCGATCAGCCATCACTCGATGAGCTTGATCCGATCCGCAAAGCCGACTACCAGTCCCCCGACCGAAAGCGATCCTATCTGATCCCCGTGCAGGTCAATCGATTCCTCGAACCGATTATTACCCATCACGCGTAAGGCGCTCTCGCCCCTAATCTGAACCCTCATAATACTAGGCTCTCCGAATAGGCGTATGACGTATATGCCGTTTCCGCGTATCTCTTGATATGAGCGGTCCACGAAGGCCACAGCACCCTTCGGCAATGTGTCCCCCATTGAGTCGGTGGGGTTCACCACCCAACCCAAGCGGCCCGCGAGCCGAAGCGGTGCCAGTTCCCGGATGAGGGTTTCAGGGAACGCCATGGAGGCCGGCCCAGCCTCTCGGTCAAAGCCGTGCAAATGCGGGAGCAGGACTGATCCCCAAATCGCTGCAGCGCTATCACTGAGATCATCGGTCTCGACCGACATCGTGTCGCCTGGCGCGCCCTCGCCACGCTTCATATTCTCGACCGTGGTCCCGAAGTAGCGGGCCAATGGAGCAACAGTGCTGTCGCGGGGATCGCGGCTTTCCCCGCGGAGGATGCGATTTATCGTGGGCTGCGGCACGCCCGTCCGCTCGGACAGCTCGTTTTCGCTGATGCCCTGCTGGGCAATCAAGGTCCGCAGGTTGGAGGCCAGCCTATTCATATTTGCATCATCCGATGCATTGCACCGTATACGCCAACACGCAAACGCATTGACGTCCTATGCGAACACGTATAGGCTCGTGACCCATGAGCCCATCCGATGCCATTCACCTGCTCCTGAGCCAGAAGTGGACCGAGGCCCGAATTGCCGCCGCCGTCGGCACATCCCAGCCCACCATCAACCGTATCAAGCAGGGTACTGCTCCACGGTACTCGCTGGGCGAAGCTTTGATCAGGCTGGCGAATCAGCCCGAGCCGGAAGGGAAGGTGGCCTGACATGGCAGACCTATCCATCAAGCACATGGTGATCGCTCCACGCGGCGCGTTCTGCGAGATCGAAGGTGAGGCCGACCGTTTCGAGATGTACCTCGGCGAGAAGGTGGGGTTCCTGGTCTTTGAACGACTCACGTCAGACCGAGCCATTTTTCAAGTAGTCGCAGTCCGTCATGCCCATGAGCCAGCCCAAGGTCCACGAGTTTCATCGCCAGGTGTTTTGTGGCGTCGGCGGGAAGCGCTCGAAGCGCATCAGACCATTTCTTCTTATCAGCAGGCGCTAGCGGCGCTTCCTGGATCCGAAGGGCAATCAAGTCCTTCAGGGAGTCCTCGTGAATCTTGATGGTCACTACACCGAGGATCGCGCGCAGCCCTCCATCTTCAGCGAGGAAGTCAATTCCGTCTGCGGTCAGCTTGGCCGCAGCCAGCGCATAGCTCTCCGGGTTGTCGACGTAGGGAACAAGCCTGGCCTCGATGAGTCCGCGCTCGTGAAGGTAGTGAAGGTTTCGGATCGTATCGCCCGACTCGTCCTCGGCAATGACGGCCTTGAAATCCAATTCCTCCGGGTAGGCCTCGCGCAGTTCCTGAAGAATTTCGCGCTGTCTTTCGCGGCTGAACATTTCCATTTTCTGAGGCTCCGCGCGTGGTTTGTTGGTGTGCTGGCGCAACCAGCATACCCCGCGACGGGCCTCGCCTATACCGCAGGAGCGGTCTGACATGTTCGCCGACGCCCTGTCCCTGATCGGATTCGCGCTGACCTGCTGGCTGGCGCTCACTTTCCCACGCTCCGCGAGGCACCCATGAACTGGTCCCTGATCCTTTCCCTTGTCGCGCTGGCGCTGTTCGCGCTCAACCTTGCCCAGATTGGGCGCATGCGCCGCGCACTGCACAAGGTTGAGCGTGACCTTGCACGCGCTGAAGCTACCGAACTCCTGCTAGGCCGTGTGTCAGCCGGTGCAGCTGAACGTCTACGGCAACGGATAGCTGGACGACGGCTGCCGGGCCACCCGTGTCGCGATATACCCCTTCCATAACGTCCAACATGTCCGCCCGGGCATCCTCGATCGCCTGGCGTAACTCTTCCAGATCCGGATGCGAGGCAATGAGTCCACGCACACAGATCTCCATTGCAATCCGCTGCGATTGAACCTTCAGCGCCCTTTGATCCACCTGCTGATCTTCCATCGGTTCCATGGGCTACCCCCTCGTAATGACGACTGCTGTTGTGGTGACCGCAGTGTGCCACGAAGGGAAGCCCGCCTAATCCGTACGCCGTGATGTCCATGGCGCCACTGTAGTTCCCGAGCCCGCGCGGCTCACCATTTGAGATTCGCCGCAATGAATGTTCTGGATGCAGCGCAGGCAACCGTAAAGGCTTACCCCGGCGGCGCGGAGTCGCTGGCGCCCCGACTGGAGATGACCGGCGCCCTGCTGCGCGCCAAGGCGAATCCTGCGCAGGACCGCAACCACTTCACCCTGCAGGAGATCGACCGGCTGATGGACGTCACCGGCGACCACCGCATCCTGCACGCCATGGCGCACGCGCATGGGTACGTCCTGCAGCGATGCGACGAACTGGAGCGCGAGCGCGAACAGGCCCAGTGCAGGGTCGATGCGCTGGTGCTGGCGCTCATGCAGGCCACTGGCGGCCTGGCGGGCACGATTGCCGAAGCACGCGAGGACGGGGTGATCACGCCGAACGAGGCGAAGGACACCTCCAATGCCGGTATGCAGGTCCAGAAGATCGTGGTGGACCTCGTGGCCGCGATCCAGAACCAGGTGAGGCTGGGATAGCCATGGAGCCCGGCACGTCTCGCGCTGAACGCCTTATCGCGCACCTGCGCGACTGCTGCGCCGCCTGCGACCACGTGCCAACCCCTGAAGAAATCGTTGCTGCCGAGATGCTGCTGGCCGAGCGCCCGCAGGCGGTGCAACGCACGTTGTTCAACCCGCAACACGCTAACTCGGGAGTAGCTGCCCGAGGACAACCGGATCCGGCCGGCTGCGTGTCTGCACTTTCCCGGAGCCCGGAGTAACCATGGCTGCATCCGCAGACGCACGAATCGCGACAAGCCTTCCGTCGCACCCGAAGACCAAGAAGCTGGTGAAGCGCCTGGGTGGCGCCTCTGGCTGGCACCTGGTGTGCCTTTTCCTGTGGGCCGCTGCCAACCGCCCCGATGGCGACCTCGAAGGCCTGAGCGACGAAGACATAGAGCTGGCCGTGGACTGGACCGGCGACGATGGTGCATTCGTCGAGGCGCTGTCCGCCGTCGGCTTTCTGGATGGGGAGCAGGGCGCACGTAGCATCCATGACTGGGCCGAGCACAACCCGTGGGCCGCTGGGGCGGATGCGCGCAAGGAGAAGGCGAGTTTTGCGGCGTTGGTTCGGCAGCATGGCCGTGCACAGGCCGAGCACATGATGCCGGACTATGCCAAGCGCATGCGTGACGCACGCAAGCAGCACGAGGAAAACGAGCGAGGGCATGCCGGGCGCAATCCACTCGCAAGCAACGAGCATGCTGGTAGCAATGAAGTAGCAGAGCCAGTTGGTGCTAGTAGCACTCCTACTAGCAGAAACGAGCACTGCCCCGACTCCGTATCCGATTCCGATACCGTCTCCGATTCCGTATCCGTCTCCAACTCCGACACCAAGAGCCAGGAGCAGGCGTCGCAAGCGCCGCCGACGGACGATGACCCACCGAAGCGGGGAACCCGCCTGCCGAACGACTGGCAGCCGTCGCCTGAGCTGATCGCCTGGGCTCGCACGGACCATCCGCAGGTCAACCTGCGCATCGAGGTGCCTAAGTTCCGCGATTACTGGCACGCCAAGGCCGGGAAGGACGCGGCGAAGCGGGACTGGTCGGGCACCTTCCGGAACTGGATCCGCACCGCTGCCGAACGCGCGCCGCGTCAAGGCTTCACGACCCACGGTGATGCGCCACGGCAGCGCCAGGAGCTGACGCGGGAGATGGCCCGATGAGCCGCTTCCACCACGAGGCCCTTGCCATGGGGCTTCGCGTGCCGCCGCACTCGACGGAAGCCGAGCAGGCCGTTCTGGGTGGGTTGATGCTTGCACCCGGTCGCATCGACGCCGTGGCGTCACACCTTAACGCGACGGATTTCTATCGCCGCGACCATCAGATCATTTATCAGGCCATGGTCACGCTGGCGCAGCGCGGGCAGCCGTGCGATGCGATTACCTTGGGCGAGTGGTTCGAGCGCAACGGCTTCGTCGATGTCGATGCGGCGTACCTGATCGAGGTGGCGAACGCGACCCCGAGCGCAGCGAACATCGCGGCGTACGCACAGATCGTGCATGGGCACTCCACGCGCCGCAGGGTGATCGATGCCGCTACCCAGCTCACCGAGCGCGCTTTCGCCCTGGGCGACGAGCCGGCCGACCTGCTGGACTCTGGCATTGCCGAGTTGATGGGCATGCAGCGCGTGGAGCAGGGCAGCGAATACACCTTGCGTCAAGCCTTGACGCTTGCCTTCGACGCGGCGATGGCGGCGCAGGCGCGTGGCGGGAAGATCCCCGGCATCCCAACCGGGCTGAGTGACCTCGACGATGTCCTTGGTGGCTTGCATGACTCCGATCTCGTCATCATCGGCGCGCGCCCCGCGATGGGCAAAACGGCGCTGCTACTGAACTTCGCCCTGGGTGACGACAGCCCGGCTGGACTCATCTCCGCCGAACAGCCCGCCGTGCAGATTGGCTCGCGCCTCCTGTCGATCGAGGGGGGCGTCAACGCCTCCCGCCTGCGTAACGGCTCTCACGACGAGGAAGACCTCGGTCGCATGTCAAACGCGGTCGGTCGCCTGCTGGCGCCGGAGGCTCCGCGCGAGCTGATGGTGTTCGATAGGGCGGCCCCGACCATTGCAGAGGTGATGCGCACGGCCCGGCGCTGGAAGCAGCAGTATGGAATCCGTCGACTGCTGGTCGACTACGTGCAGCGCATCAAGGGCACCAATCCGAAGGATTCGCGCATTGACCAGGTGGGCGAAGTGGCTCAGGGCCTGAAGGGCATCGCACGCGAGCTGAACATCCCCGTGGTGGCCTTGGCCCAGGTCAATCGCAAGGTCGAGGAGCGTTCGGATAAACGGCCTGGCATGGGCGACCTCGCCAACTCCAGCGAACTGGAGAAGGAAGCCGACCAGATCCTGATGCTCTACCGCGACGAGGTCTACAACCCCGAGAGCCCGGACAAGGGCATCGCTGAGATCAACGTCGAGAAGAACCGCCACGGGCCCACTGGTTTCGTACGGGCGGTGTGGCGCCCAGAAACGATGCAGTTCCGCGACATGGTGCGTGGTGGCGATGACTGGTGACTTGCTGGCGCGTATCGAGGCCGAGCGCAAGCGCTACGACGATGAGCGGGCGGACAACCGCAAGCGCTTCCCGTACGCGATGGAACTGCTCGACCCCGTGCGCGACGCAGGGCTGGCGCCAAAGCTGCGCCACGCGACCAACGCCAACGGCGACTCCATTGGTCGCCCGCCCGCGCTTCCCGGCATCGGCGTGGACGGCGACAAGCTGGCGCGCCTGCCCGAGTACCTGACCGCGCTGCGCGAGTTGGCGCCGAAGAACTGGAACGACCCGCGCGCCTACAACGCGCGCGCATCCCGATGCATCAAGCCCAACCCCTGGAGAGCAGACGATTGAAGCGCACCCCGCTCATCCGCAAGACGCCCATTGCGGACCGGCAGCAGTTCGTCGCACGCGTCGTGGTCGGCGCCGCCATCAAGGCCAAGAAGCGCCTGAGGCAGTCCCGCAGCACCGGCAAGCCCACCAAGGCCGAGAGCCGGCGCATCGATCAGCTCAAGACCGGCGAGTGCCTCTGTTGCTGGCTCAACCGACAGCAGGGCAGGCCGACGGCACACTTTGGCGGCTGCGACGCGCACCACGTCCTGTCCGGCGGCCGGCGCATCGGGCACATGGCGACGCTGGGCCTGTGCCCGTGGCACCACCGTGCGTTAAGGCCTTACGCGGACATGACCGACGCCCAGGCCACGGAGCTGTTCGGGCCCAGTCTGGCGCTTGGAAGCAAGCCGTTCCACGCCGCCTACGGCTCGGACGAGGAACTGCTGGCGCTGCAAGAGCAGCTGTTGGCGTGCGGGGTGAGCCCATGACGCGCCTGGTCGTGACGATCGACGACATGCGCCTGAAGGGCGGCCAGAACGCCCGAGAGCACTACCTTGCCCGCGCTCGTCGCACGAAGCGCGAGCGGCAGGCGGCGCACTGGCTCCTGCTCGACGCAAAGCGCCCCGCATTGCCGGTGACGGTGCGCCTGGTCCGGGTCGCTCCGCGCGCGCTCGACGACGACAACCTGTCCGGTGTCTTCAAGGGCATCCGGGATGGCGTCGCTGACGCGTACGGCATCGCCGACAACGACAAGGCGCTGATCCGCTTCGCGTGCGACCAGGAACGCGGGCCACCGCACACATACGGCGTCCGGATCGAGGTCGAGAGCAGGTCGGCGTAAAGGTTTAACGGGCGCCGCGGCTGGCGCTGGAAATGAATCGCGGAAGTATCGAAGGGGACACCATGCACGTCGGAAGAAAACTTGCCATGCTCAATCCACGCACCAGTCAGTTCCGTGTTGGCTCAGGTGGCCTACCCGCCATCGTGGCCACCGATGTGGCTGCCGCCCTTGGTATGGTTGAGCCGGGGATCGGCCGCGAGATGCTGTGCCGGGTCTGGTGGCCCGACGGCGCGAAGCTGACCGCGCACGAGCTGAAGAACTTGGTCGACGAGATGATGCGCGAGGAATGGGCCCGCCGCGAGTCGTCAATGCTTGACGCGACCCTGGCAGTTGCAATGCGCGGTAGCCGGGCTCAGGGCGTGTATGCGACTGCGCACGCTGCTCGCTGGCCCCGAATGATTGTGCGCGAGCATGAGGTGCCGGTGGCAGCTTCTGGATACGGGAGGGTCCGTGATGCCGTTCTTGAAGAGCTGGCGAGCGCCGGGCTATGCCAGGCATGTCTTGGTCGTGGTGAGGTCGCCAACGACATGCGTGTTTACCGAATCTGCAAGGATTGCAGCGGCCAGGGTCACCTGCGCGTCAGTGAGCGCTCTCGCGCCGACCTGTGTGGATTTTCGTGGAAGACCTACCGCGAGGGTTGGGCATCGGTCTACGATTGGACCTTTCAGGCTTGCACCGATGACCTTCACAGGGCGGAGCGCCAATTCCAAGGAGCAATGGCATGACGGCTGAAATGGACTACCTGGCTATGCTCGAACACAGTTGGCGGGATGCCTCCGAAATCCACGGGGATCCCGATCAGACGCGCGCTGGGTTCCTGTCGATGCACGTATTCAACTTTACCACCTACGACGGTGATCAGGACGAGATTTTGGTCGCGAAGGCGGTTGAGGTGTGCCAGGCGATCAGCGGCAAAGCGACTCACGCATACATATCGCAGAGTGCCGATCACTACACATGGTATCTCGTCATGTGCAACATGCCTTTCTTTGCCAGCGCAATCAGCTGGGGTACCTCTATCCGCGGCGCATGGTGGTCAGAGCCATACGACAGCAGGGGTGCTGGCCCGATCGTGCTGCATTCCAGCGGACTGTATGACGGCGACGAGCAGCTGGTCAAACTCGAATTTACGCGGGCTGAGTGGGAGCGCTTCATTGCAGCGGTGATCGCCTTCGCGGATGCTGGGAAGAAAGTGGGTGGGTGATGCCCACCCAAAAAATCACTATCCTCGCGCCTAGTGATAGAACCCACTGAAGCCCGGCCATGCGCTGGGCTTCGTCGTTTTCGTCCCGCCGCGGGGACGATCGGCCGGCACGCTCCTCCCCTGGCGTGCCGGCCAACTTATTAGGAGCCACCATGTTGACCAAGGAAATCGCCACCGAGATCGGTGTCGCGGCGGGTAAGCTGGCGCCCCCTGCGGCCGTCGTGACGGCAGCCGCCAGCGGATACACGCTGCAAGATTGGGTCAGCATCGCGACGCTTGCATATCTGGGCCTCCAGGCGCTCTACCTTGCATGGAAGTTCCACCGAGAGCGCCGCGCTTCGAGGACGCCCGCGTGAAGGGCCGCGTCGTCACCGGTGTCGCCGCGCTCGCTCTGTCGATCGCCGCCGGCCTGGTGGCCAAGTTCGAGGGCACGCGGTACACGGCGTACCCCGACCCGGCGACGAAGGGTGCTCCGTGGACGATCTGCGAGGGTCACACCCGTGGGGTCAAGCAGGGCGACACCGCCACGCGTGCCCAGTGCGACGATTATCTGCGCCAAGACCTCGCCGAGGCCAACGACGCGATCGACCGGTGCATCACAGCGCCCCTCAGTGTCAACCAGCGTGCAGCGCTGATCTCGGCGGTGGTCAATGCTGGGCCGCCCCTGGTGTGCGGCTCGACGCTCCAGCGAAAGGCCAACGCGGGTGACCTAGCCGGCATGTGCGCGGAGCTGTCGCGCTGGACGTGGGCTGCCGGCAGGCAGTTGCCCGGCCTCGTTCGCCGCCGCGCTGAAGAGCGTGTCCTGTGCGAGCGTGCCGCGTGATCCCGCTCCGCATCGTTGCCTGGGCCGTCGGCTTGTCGCTGCTGATCGCCGCCTATGGAGCTGGCCATCACGTTGCCACGCTCACTGGTGATGCCGCCCTCTCCGCCGAGCGCTCGGCCCGAGAGCAGGAGCGCACCGCGCTGGCCAACCAGCGGGCGGACGCCATCAACGCGCGCCTGATCGCCGAGGGAAAGCAGGCAGATGCCATCAACAAGGCCGCGCAGGCCTACCAGCAAGGGAAGACCGATGCAGTACATGCTGCCGACCAGGCTATTGCCGATCTCGCTGCTGGCAATCGCCGGCTGCGCGACCAGTGGGCGACCTGCCAGCGCACCACCGATGCAGTGTCATCTGCCGCCGGTGGACAGCGCCCTGATGGAGCGGACGGACTACGTGAAGACGGTATCCGACGTGTTCTTTCAGCCGTCGGCCAGTGCCAAGCCCAGCGCGACGCCCTCCAGCAGGCCCTGATTACCGAGAGGATTTCACCGTGAGCCAGAGAGCTATACGCGTCGTCGCGCCGAAAGCAGGCGATGGTGTCGCCCAGTCGACCATGGGCACGAAGGTCATCCTTCCCGATGGTTCGGCCATGCCAGGTGTTACCCGCGTCGTCCTGGTGGGCGACGTCGGCAAGCCGTGGGTGGCTCACATTACCTGCCACGTCCAATACATCGACCTGACCGCCGAGCTGAAGACCACGACCAAGGCAGAGCCCGGTGCCACGGATGGCGCGCAGGTCGATGTGACCAGCATCGGTGACGAGGCCCGGAAATGGGAGATCCGTAAGGATGGCACCTTGCTTTGCGGCAATGCGTTGATCGCTGATGGCGTGCTGCACACGATCATCAATGGAGGCCCAGTCTCCTTCGGTGACGTGGCTGGTCAAGCCAAACCGACCGGGGCCACCGAGGTGATCGACTACTTGACCGGCGAGATCGGCAAGGCAGGGCTATCGCCGGAGCTGCTGCGTCAGATCAGTGATCCCGCGCCATCCCGGCGGAGTCTGTAGTGGCCCATCGACTGACCGAGCGACACGCGAGAGCGATAGAGACCGGCATATTGACCTGCACACTCCCCGTAGGTGATGTGCGGGAGCATGTCTGCCATGCCAGCTCCCTGATGATGCTTGCGGAGGACTTGGGGCGCGCTGAGGACGTGGCCCATCGCCGCCGATTGATCAAGGCGCTGTCTCAGGCGATGCGCTCCCTGCGTGCTTACGATGCGTCCACCCGCAAGAAGCGCGAACCACTGGTTAAACGAAATCGACCATGACCAGGCTTAGGACGCTCGGCAGCCGAGTGGCGATGGCGCCCTCGCGGCAGCCATCGACGCAGCGTGTTGCGGATCGCCGTATTACCGGCCGCGCCCTGCAAGAGCGCCGCTTACGGATCTGGTCGCGTGACCCGCACTGCGCAGGATGCGGACGACTGGTCGCAATGCACGAATTCGAGCTGGACCACAAGGTGGCCTTGGTGCGAGGCGGTGCCGATACGGACGAGAACTGCCAGGTGCTATGCACCGGGCCCGACGGCTGCCACCACCGCAAGACGCAGGTCGACCTCGGGCGCGCCCGCCGCGGCGACTGAGGGTGGGGGCGGGTCAAAAGTCTGAGCCGATCCGGCTCGGAAACCGACCGTCCTCTCACGCGCAGATTTTTCTCCCCTTTTGCGGGATTTGTTAACGGTGAATGTTAATGGCTCTGACCGATAAGAAGCGGCGGTTCATCGACGCGCTGCGGTCTGGCCTTGTCGGCGCCGAAGCCGCTCGCAAGGCCGGTTACAGCGCTGCGACCGCGGCACAGGCCGCTTCCCGACTGATGAAGGATCCGGTGGTGAAGTCCGGCGTGCTGAACGGCACGAAGGTAAACAAGTCCTCGCAGTCGAAGCCGGGCACCGAGACCGTCCGGCAGAAGGCGAAG
This sequence comes from Luteibacter sp., assembly GCF_009912395.1. Classification (GTDB taxonomy): domain Bacteria; phylum Pseudomonadota; class Gammaproteobacteria; order Xanthomonadales; family Rhodanobacteraceae; genus Luteibacter. The sequence continues at coordinate 24,116 of NZ_WNDO01000018.1, forward strand.
CAGTACACGGACCCCGCCGAGTTCCTGACCGACCTGATGAATAACGCGATGGAGGACATCAAGCTCCGGAAGGAGGCCGCCGCAGCGCTGTTGCCCTACAAGCACAAGAAGCTTGGCGAGGGCGGCAAGAAGGACGCCGCCCAAGAAGCCGCTGCCAAGGTCGCGACCGGGCGCTTCGCGCCCAAGGCCCCGCCGAAGCTGGTCGTAAATAACCGCTGATGGACTGGACAACCGCCTGCCCGGACTGGGAGCGACGCATCGTCGCCGGCGAGTCACTGATCCCTTGCGGCGCTCTCTTTCCCGGAGAGGCCCAGGAGGCGCTTGACCTGTTCGGCAATTTGCGGATGGTCGACGCGACCGGCAGCCCGCTGATGTGCGAGACCGTGCGCACCTGGGTGACCGATTTCGTCGGCTGCATTTTTGGGGCATATGACCCGGAGCAGGGTCGCCGCCTGATCAATGAGTTCCTGCTCCTTATCAGCAAGAAGAACGGCAAGAGCACGATCGCGGCTGGCATCATGCTCACCGCGCTCCTGCTCAACTGGCGGTCCTCGGGCGAGTTCATCATCCTCGCGCCGACCAAGGAGGTCGCCGACAACAGCTACAAGCCGATCCGGGACATGGTGGCTGCGGACGAAGAGCTGAAGGCCCTGCTCCAGGTGCAGGACCATCTGCGCACCGTGACCCACCGCGGCACGCGTGCGACGCTGAAGGTGGTGGCAGCGGACAGCGACACGGTCTCGGGCAAGAAGGCCATCGGGGTCTTCGTCGACGAGCTTCACGAGTTCGGCATGCAGGCCAAGGCGGCCAACATGCTACTTGAGGCTACAGGCGGACTGGCATCGAGGCCCGAGGGCTTCGTCATCTACGCCACCACGCAGTCGGCGAACCCGCCCGCAGGGGTGTTTAAGCAGAAGCTGGACTACGCGCGCATGGTGCGCGATGGCGAGGTGCAGGACCGGACGTTCCTGCCGGTGCTGTACGAGTTTCCGAGGGCAATGATCGCCTCCGGTGCGCACCGCGACCTGGCCAATGCCTACGTGACGAACCCGAACTGGGGCCTGTCCGTCGACCAGCCATTCATCGAGAAAAAGCACCGAGAGGCGACCACTGCCGGCGAGGCAGATTTTCGGCTGTTCCTCGCGAAGCACCTCAACGTCGAGATCGGCATGGCGCTGCGCGCCGACCGCTGGCCCGGCGCGGAGTTCTGGGAGGCTCAGGCGCGCTCGTTTGTGACGCTCGACTACCTGCTGGACCACAGCGAGGTCGTCGATGTAGGTATCGACGGTGGTGGCCTCGACGACTTGCTCGGCGCGGCAGCCATTGGTCGCCACCGCGAAACGGGCGACTGGCTCCTGTGGGCGCGTGCATGGGCGCATCCGTCAGTGCTTGAGCGCCGAAAGGAGGTCGCCCCAGCGTTGCAGGACTTCGCCAAGCAGGGTCACCTGGTCCTCGTGCGCCAGATCGGCGACGACGTGCGCGAGGTAGCCGCGATCGTCGCGCGCATCGAAGGCACAGGCCTTCTGGACATGGTGGGCGTGGATCCCGCAGGCCTCGGTGGTGTTCTCGACTCGCTAGAGGACGCAGAGGTGCCGAAAGAAAAGATCGTCGGTGTCAATCAGGGCTGGAAGCTGGGCGGCGCGATCAAAACGCTGGAGCGGAAGCTCGCCGAAGGCACGGCGATCCATGGTGGCCAGCAGCTACTGGCGTGGTGCGTGGGAAATGCGCGCGTCGTCCTGACCAGCAACGCCATCAACATCACCAAGCAGGCCAGCGGCACGGCGAAGATCGACCCGCTGATGGCCCTTTTCAATGCGGCATCGTTGATGTCGTTGAATCCCGCGGCCCGTGGACCATCGGTCTATGAGACCCGCGGCATCCGCTTCCTCTGAGGAGCACCATGAGATTTTTCGACTACTTCCGGCGCGGCGCTGACGCGTCGGCGGCGGCCGAACACAGTCAGCCTGGCGAACGTGTGCGCTTCGTGGATACACGGGCGCAAGGGCCGGCGTTTTCCGGGCTCACCGATCCGGCATTGCTCGAATACATGCGTGAAGGCGTCAGCGGCGGCGACTACGGTCGCCGGCTGGAGCAGCTTCGCAACATGACCGCATTGCGCTGCGTATCGCTCATTTGCGGATCGATGGGGCGGCTGCCTCTCAACTTGATTGCGAATGACTCGACCAAGGCGATGCAGACCAGCCACCCGGCGTATCGTCTTCTGAAGCGCAGGCCGAATCCGTGGCAAACGCCGTTCGAGTTCAAGTCGCAGCTCCAGATGCATCTTCTGCACCGGGGGCACGGATACGCGCGAATTATCGGATCCCGTCGCCGTCCAACCGCCCTCATTCCCATGGATCCGGACGCCGTGCAGGCCACGCTTGGATCGGATTGGACGATGCAGTACCAGTACACATCGCCCGGCGGCAGCGTGATCGATCTATCTCAGGATGAGGTCTTTCACATCCGTGACCTGAGCTACGACGGGGTAGGTGCAATCGCCCGCATGCGGTTGGCCTCCGCAGCGCTTGGCCTGGCAAAGGACGCCGAAGAAGCAGCTTCGCGGACGTTTCGTACGGGTGTCATGGCGGGCGGCGCAATCGAGTCGCCCAATGACCTCAGCGATAAAGCCTATGGCCGGATGAAAGATTCCCTTGACACGGAATACTCCGGCCCAGAGAACGCCAACCGGTGGATGTTGTTGGAAGAGGGCGCCAAAGCCAACCCGTTCCCAACGACTGCGGCGACAGCCCAGCACATCGAGAACAGGAACGCCCAGATTGAAGAGGTCGGGCGCGGCTTCGGGGTGCCTCGGCCGCTGCTCAACATGGATGACACCAGTTGGGGAAGCGGCATTGAGCAGCTGGGCATCTTTTTTACCGATTACACGCTCGCCCCCTGGATGACAGCGTGGGAAGAGGCATGCGCACGCTCTTTTCTATCGGACTCCGAGACGGAGAGACTGGTCTTCAAGTTCAACCAGCACGCCCTATTGCGCGGGCGTCTGTCCGACCAGGCGGATTTCTTTGCCAAGGCGCTCGGCGCCGGCGGGCAGCAGCCCTTCATGTTCGCCAACGAGGTGCGCGACCGGCTGGACCTGCCGGGTGTCGATACACCCGAGGCAAACGAGCTTCGCAACCCCATGACGCAGAAACCGAGGAATCCCGATGAGCCTTCTGCAACTGCCTGAAATCCGGGCGGACATGAGTCTGGCCCACCTGAACTTTGATCTTCGGCCGGATGCGATCCAGCAGTGGGAGCCCGAACTGCAGGCGGCGGCTTCCGACCCCGCGACGTCGATCTCCATTTATGGGCCGATTGGCCCGAGCATGGACGGCAGTGGCGTCACGGATCGTTCCATCGCCGCCGCGCTGCGCTCGATTGGCGCACGTGATCTGACGGTGAACGTCAACTCGCCGGGTGGCAATTATTTCCAGGGCGTGGCGATCTACAACCTGCTCCGTCAGCACCAGGGCAAGGTCACCATCAACGTGCTTGGCATGGCAGCTTCTGCCGCCTCCCTGCTCACGATGGCCGGCGACGACATCCTGATGGGCGAGGGTGCTCGGCTGATGATCCACAACGCCTGGGGCGCTGTCATTGGGAACCGGCACGACCTCGCCAAGGCGATCACGCAAATGGAGCCGCTGGACGCCGATATGGCGAATGCTTACGCGATGCGTAGTGGCCTTCCGTTGGAGCGCGTGACATCGCTCATGGATGCCGAGACGACATTCTCTGCATCCCAGGCTATCGGCCAAGGCCTGGCGACTGGTCACCTGCAAGCCAACCGGGTGCAGCGGGGTGCATCGGGCGGCGGTCAGCGCAAAGCCATGGCGATGGTCGAGACGGCGCTCGCGAGCGCTGGCCTGTCCCGTTCCGAGCGCCGCGAGACGCTCCGCTCCCTCTTTTCTGGCACGCCGAGCGCTGCCGAACCTGCCATGCCGTGCGCTGGCGACGATATCGCAGCCTTGCTGCGGACGACCCTCCACACCATCCGAGGCACCAACGCATGAACATGAAGAATTCCATCCCCCGTGGCCTTATGTCGGTCCGCGCGGAAGCAAGCAACCCGAGCCAGGGCGAGATCAAGGCTCTGGTCGAGGGGATCAACCAGGCTTTCGAGACGTTCAAGGCCGAACACAACCAGCAGCTGGAAGCGATCAAGCAAGGCAACGCCGATGCACTCCAGGCGCTCAAGGTGGAGCGCATAAACGACGAAATCAGCGAACTGCAGGCATCTCTGGACAAGATCCATCTGCAGATCGCCTCTGCGCAGATGCAGGGCGGCGAGAAGCTGCAGGACAAGGACTACTCCGAGGCATTCCGGGCGCACTTCGCCAAGGGCGATGTGCAGGCATCCCTGAACAAGGGCGCGGCCGAGGAGGGTGGTTACCTTGCCCCGGTGGAGTGGGACCGTACGATCACGGATCGACTCGTCGAAGTGTCGGCGATGCGTCAGCTCGCTACCGTGCAGCCGGTGAGCGGCGCGGGCTTTACGAAGCTGTTCAACATGGGTGGCACTGCGTCCGGCTGGGTCGGCGAGACCGATCAGCGTCCGGAGACGGCGACCAGCAAGCTGGCATCCCTCGGGTTCAACTGGGGCGAAATCTACGCCAACCCGGCGGCAACCCAGGGCATGCTTGACGATGCGGAGATCGACGCCGAGGCATGGCTTGCGGGCGAAGTACAGACCGAGTTCTCGAAGCAGGAGGGCGCCGCTTTCTGGTCTGGTAACGGCGACAAGAAGCCGAGCGGTATCCTCACGTACGTGACGGGCGGGACGAACGCAGCCAAGCACCCGTTCGGCGCCATCAAGGTGGTGAATAGCGGCGCAGCGGCGACGATTACGAGCGACGGCCTGCTGGACCTGGTCTACGACTTGCCTGCGGCGTTCACCCCGAATGCTCGATTTGCCCTGAACCGTCGTTCGCTCGGCGTTATCCGAAAACTCAAGGACGGGCAGGGCAATTACCTATGGCAGCCGTCCTACGTGGCGGGCCAGCCGTCGACGATCCTCGGTTTCGCCGCGTCGGAAACCCCGGACATGCCGGATGTCGCGGCCAATTCGATTGCCGCGCTCTTCGGTGACTTCAAGCGAACGTACCTGGTGCTCGACCGCAAGGGCGTCCGCGTCCTCCGCGACCCGTACACCAACAAGCCCTACGTCATGTTCTACACGACAAAGCGCGTGGGCGGTGGCGTGATGAACACGGAGCCGATGCGAGCGCTGAAGATCGCCGCCGGCGCTTGATGCAACACGGCGGGCCGCTTCGGTGGCCCACCGCTCTACTGGAGAAACAAAATGCCCAAGCTCACCAAGTCTTTCCGCGGCGTTCCCGACGGCGCGATCTACCCTGTCGAGTACGCGGCTGGCGACGATTGCCCTGCCGAACTGGTGGCGGCTGCCACGTCACTCGGCGCGCTCGATAAGGAGGCGCCGACACTTACGCCCGGTCAGCAGTTCGTCGCCGGGAAGGCTGCGGATGTGATCGCCAGCCTGGACGGTCAGACCGATGTGGATCTGCTAAAGCAGGCCCGTGAGGCCGAAGCCGGCGCAAGCAACAGCCGCTCCACCGTCCTCGCGGCCATCGACGCGGCCATCGAGAAGCTGGGCGGCGGTCAGGGCTGATTGATGAGCCTTATCAGCCTCGCGGATGCAGCCGCCCATTGCCGTGTCGATTCGGACTATCCAGCCGAACAGCTGCAGGGCTACGTGGACGGAGCCGAAGCGGCCGCAGCGGCCTACCTGAATTGCGCCATCTTCCAGAGCCAGGGCGCGCTCGACACGGCTGTCGATGGAATTCCCGCCAAGGCTGCCGAGGCCGCTGCCTTGTATGCCGGTGCGATTGAAGCTGCCGCTGCGCTCCAGGACGTTGACGAGCGCCGTGCGTTTATCGAGGTCGCCACTAAGCGTCGCGATGATGCCGCGTTGTCGCGCGCCCGCCTGCTGAACGGTGTGGTGGCGAACCCGGCGATCCTCAGTGCCATCAAGCTGACCCTTGGCACGCTCTTCGCCAACAGGGAGGACGTCGCCATCGCGAACAACGTGCTGGAGCTTCCGCTCAGCGCTCGTGTTCTGCTTCGCCCCTATCGAAGGGTCATGTCGCCGTGACGCTCCGGGCTGGCGACATGACTCACCGGCTGCGCATCGAGAAGCTTGTGCAGGCCACCAATCCCGATTTGGGCGGTCCGGTCGGAGACCCCGTGTGGACGCCTTTGGCTACGGTATGGGCGCGTAGGAAAAATACGCTCCGTGCGACGGCCGAGGCATTGGCGAGCGGCACGGTGGTCGCACCCGTGCAGGTGCAGTGGGATATGCGGCCCAGGCCCATGGACGCGCCATTGCGTCTCGTCGGTGACGGCGGCGACCACGACGGCGTGATCTACGACATCAAGAACATCGGCATCAGCAATGACCGGAGCGAGATGGCGGTGATGTGCACGTCTGGGGCCTCGAATGGCTGACTTCGACATCGAGATCGAAGGGTTGGACGACCTGGAGCGACGCCTCAACGACATTGCCGGCCCAGGCGCTCGTCGATCCCTATCAAAAGGGCTCCGCCAGGGGGCGAATGTCGTCCTGAAAGAGGCGCGTCAGCGCGTGCGCAAGAAAACCGGCGCGACTGCCAAGGCAACGAAGACCAAGAGCCAGGGACAGCAGGGCCAGGACATCATCTATTCGGTGGTGAGCAACAAGGTAGGCCGCTTGCTCGAAACGGGCACATCGAAGATGCCGCCTTACCCCTTTATCAGGCCCGCGGCGGAAACGAAGGCGTCCGAAGCGGTGGAAATCATGCGTGCCGTGACCTTGGCCGCGATTGAGGCGGAGGCAGCGAAGCGGTGAGCATCAAATCAGCCGTATACGCCGCGATCAAAGATGTCGTGGCGACATTTCCCGTTGTCGCGCCGCAAGGCACCAAGCCGCCCTATCTGCGCTATTCGGGCATCGGTGACCGGGACGAGTCGACCTATGACGCCGATGGCATGGGCGCGACCTCGGGAACCATCCAGATCGACTCGTTCGCGCTCTCCTACGCGGACGCCGTGCGCAACCTCGCCGCGGCACGCGCGGCCCTGTACGCATCACCTGGCGTGACCGTCGGCGAGATCGTGGGCCTGCCGGACGACTACGAGGGGGACACCAAGCTGTTCAAGGTTTCGATGCAGGTCGAGGCCTGGGAATAACCACCGCGACAGCGGGCAGTTCGCCGGTACACCGGCACCTCAACAGGCCGCCTTCGGGTGGCCTTTTTTCTTGGAGCAAAGCATGGCTACCAGCAACAAAGCCAAGAGCACCCAGCTGCGCAAGCTGGAAGTCGGCACGTCCTTGACCGGTACGTTCACGAAGATCGGCCAGCTGTCGGATACGAACTTCTCCACCGGCTCCGCCCAGTATCTGGACGCGACCAACTACGACAGCGCCCGCAAGGAGTACATCGCCGCGCTGGACGACGTCCAGGACATGACCATCCAGTTCCAGCGTGTGGTTGACGATGCCGGGCAGAACATCCTCCGCGACGCCTGCTTCGCTTCGCCGCGCACGACGCTCTTTTTCAAGGGCACCACGGGGCAGGGCGAAACGATGACGTTCGAGAGCGAGGCCGGCGGCTGGCAGGTGAATGGTGGCGCGAATACCGTCGAGACCGCCCAGGCCACGGTACGCCCCCGCAACATCGTGTGGGCCGGCCCGGCCCCGCAGGGAGGTGGCTAATGCCGCTGCTCACGAAGGACCAGATCCTCAGCGCCGACCGGAAGAAATCCAAGGACGTGAAAGTCCCCGAATGGGGCGGTAGCGTCCGGTTGCAGGAGTTGTCGGCCAGTGATCGCGATCTCTGGGAGTCGGAGCAGATCACGGTCTCGCCCGACGGCTCGGGCGCGAAGTTCAACCCCAAGCATGCTCGCGCACGCTTGATCGTACGCTCCCTGGTCGACGAGAACGGCCGCCGGCTGTTCTCGGACGACGAAGTGGCCGCCGTGGGCAGCCTGTCGGCCTCGACGGCGCAGAAGCTGTTCAACGAGGCCCGCAAGCTTAACGCGATCAGCAACGAGGACATCAAGGAGCTGGAGGGAAACTCCGACGCCGGCCCGAGCGACGGCGACTCTTCGACCTCTGCGAGCGCTTCGGCGTAGCGCATCCCTCGATTCTGCTCCGACAGCTCACGTCGAGCGAGCTGTCGGAGCTGATCGCCTACGGCCGCCTGCATCCCATTTCGCCCGGGCTTGAGCGGATGCTGGCCCGTGTTGCCCACATGACCGCCATCGGCGGAAGCGTGCAAGTCAACGAGGAACCCATCCCGTTGCGCGAGCACTTCATCAGTTCGTTTCCGGAAGATCCCTGACCGTGGCGACGATCGCGCAAATCCGTGCCGACCTGGTCGGCTCCAGTGCCAGCTACCGCGCCGAGATGATTTCGGCTGCCCGGCAGACGAACGAATCGCTGGGCCAGATCCGCAAGGAAGTCGGTGCCACGGCGGACAGCATCAAGGCGCTGAACGTCGCTGCCGCCGGCTTCGTCGGCTTCGAGGCGCTGAAGGGTGGAGTGCAGCAGCTCCTCGACGCCCAGAAGGCTGCGCAGCAGATTCACTATTCGCTGCTCAGTGCCACGGGGTCGAGTACGGCGGCTGACGCTGCGTACAAGCAGGTGGCGGACACGGCCGAGCGCCTGGGCTTGGACCTGCAGTCGTCCGCACTGGGTTTCTCGTCGATGTCCGCGGCGGCGAGTGCCAACGGCGTCGCCATGAAGGACCAGATCGCCCTGTTCGACGGGCTCGCTCGTAGTTCGACGGTCCTGCATCTCTCATCCGAGCAGACCGGACGCGCAATCACGGCGCTCAGCCAGATGTTCGGCAAGGGCAAGATCCAGGCCGAGGAGCTGCGGCAGCAGCTGGGCGACGCTATTCCCGGCGTCGTGCCGCGGTTCCAGCAGGCCGTCCTGGAGATGACCAAGGGCACCGACCTGGCCGGCAAGTCGTTCGACCAGCTTTTGCAGAACGGCGACCTCACGGTTACCCGCTTCATGCCGGCTCTGGTGGCGGCGCTGAACCAGACGGGGCAGGGCGCCGAGCAGGCGGCCAATGGCCTCAACGCGTCCATCAACCGGCTGGCCACCGAGTGGTTCAAGCTGAAAACGGACCTGTCCGGCGGCCTGTTCAGCGACGCGGCGATTGCGAGCGTTGACCTGATGGCGCGCAACCTGGAGCACATCGCCGGCGCGGCAGGTATTGCCGGCGGTGTCGTGGTCGCACGTCTAGCGGGTAAGGGGCTGAGCGGGGCATACGACGGCGTCACAAGCTATGTGAGCCAGCAGCGTGAGGCTCGCGCTGCCGCGGTGGCGACGGCCGAGTTGGCCGAGGCAAATGCCGCTGCTGCAGTTGCAGAGGTCCGCCAGAACGAGGCAGCGCTCGCCGGCGTGACCACGGCGAGGCAGCAGGCGTTTGCTCAGCGCGAGGCTGCGCAGGCGCTCTATCAAAAGGCGCTGGCGGAGAACGAGGCGGCTCAAGCCACTTTGGCTCACCAGGCCAACGCCGCGGGGTTGTCGGCCAATTACCGAGCACAGCGCATCGCCGCAGCTGACGCTGCAGTCGCCCAGGCCAATCTCAACCGGGCCCAGGCGCAGTACGACAGTGCCATTGCCGGTGGCAACGCCCTCAAGCAGCAACAGATCGTTCTTGAGGGCCGCCTGATCGAGGCGCGAGCAGCAAGTGCGGCCGCAGCAGAAGCAGAGGCGCTTGCCGAGCGACAGCTGGCGGCAACGAGCACAGCAGGCTTGTTGGCACGAGGCGCGGCCGGTCTCGGCAACTTCGCGCTTGGCCTTGTTGGCGGCCCATGGGGCGCCTTGGTGGCTACCATCGGCGCCGTTGGCTACGCGATCTACGATGCGCAAAAGCGTTCGGAGGATTACAGAAAGGAGACCGACGAGCAGGTGAAGTCCCTGCAGCAGCTTCGCCAGGAGGCCGAGCTGACGGCGAAGACGTTCGGCTCTCTTGACGGATCGATGACCTTCAAGGGCGGCGTGGAGCAGTACAAGCAGGACTCCCAACAGATCGCGGCACAGCGTCAAGAGCTGGCGGACCTGGAGGCTCAAGCCCAGAAGTTGCGCGACACGCTCGCCGCTCGGTCGGGCGTCCAGGGTGGCGCAGGGAATGCCATCGCTGACGCCCTTGATGAAAGAAGGCTTGAGCAGGTCACGCAGCGCATCGACGCGCTGCGCGCGCAGATCGGGCCGACCGCGAGCGCGGTGGATGCGCTCGGGAACAAGCTCGCAGGCAACCTGGCGCCGTCGATCGCCACCGTGCGACAGGCGCTCGACGAGCTGGCTAAGGGTAAGCCGTTGCTCGACGTTGTTTTCGACATGTCTGCCGGTTTCGACAAGGGTGTAGCCGCGGCCGATGCCGCGTTGACGGCGGTTCGCGCGACCCAGCAGAAATTCGAGAGCGAGGCCAAGTCGCTCACCGATAAGGCGGCGACGGACGGGATGAACAACGTCCAGCGCATACAGTACGAATACCGGCAGGCGCTCGCCAACCTGGACAAGCTGCAGGGCCCGGACCGCGATGCTCGCTTGCGGCAGCTCAACACATCGTACGCGGCCGACGTCCAGGCGGGCGCGCGGCTGGATGCGGCCGACGCGGCGAAGAAAGCGGCATCGGAGGCGATGGCCCAGGCGAAGCGCTGGAAGGAGCAGGCCGATAGCCTGAACAACTCGCTCCTGCAGACGAAGAACGAGCTGACCGCGCAGCTGGATTCCACCCAGAAGCTCACCCCGGCCGAGAAGCAGCTGCAAGACATCCTCGGCGGAACGAACGAGGCCTATAACCACGCCGCCGAGTCCCTGAAGACCCGGATGCTGGCCCAGGCGCGCTCGAACGCCGAGCTGGCCAAGGAAATCGAGCTGCAGCAGCAGGCCGCTGCAGCTGCGGCCCGATCGGCCGCGCTGCGCGACCAGTTGGATTCCCGGATCGACCGGCAGCGTGAAGCCGGTGACCTGGCTGTCGCCGGCGTCGGCCATGGCCAGGAGATCACCCAGCAGCTGCAGGAAGAGCTGCGGATCCGCCAAGACTTCGATCGCCAGCGGATGCAGTACGACAAGCAGGCCAACCTGCTCAAGCCGGGTGTCGCCGGTGCCGTCGGTACGAAAGAGTACGACAGCGACGTTGCCGCCATGCAGGCCAGCCTGCAGCAGTCCCTGGCGATCTATCGGGCGAGTGCGCAGGCCAAGTTGGAGGCGGAACGCGATTGGACCAACGGCGCGCAGGCCGCGCTGGAGGACTATGCCTCATCCGCCAATGATGTCGCAGGGCAGACGCAGCAGGCCTTCCAAACGGCCTTCAGTGGCCTGGAGGACGCGCTTGTTCAGTTTGCGCAGACAGGGAAGCTGAGCTTCACGTCGCTGGCGAATTCGGTCATTGCGGACATCGTCCGGATGCAGGTCCGAGCGGCCTCTAGCGGTCTCTTCCAGATGGCTGCCGGTGCTCTGGGGTCCATGTTCGGCTACGACGCCAGTGGGGGTGCTGGCGCAGCTACATACGGAAACAACGGCCAGGTCACGCACGTCGATTTCGGCGGCGGCCGTGCGACGGGCGGCGGCACCACGGGCGGCGTCCTGTACGAAGTAGCCGAACGGGGCCCCGAGCTGTACACGTCTGGCGGCCGCACCTACTTGTTGAACGGCGAGGATGGTCATGTAACGCCGGCCTCTTCGGGATCGGGATCAACAGGCGGCGCGAGTCGTGCGCCTGGAGGCATCACCGTGAATATCACGAACAACACCCAGGCGCGCGTAACGACTCGCCCCGGGCGCGGCGCCGACGGCATGCCCTCCATGGATGTCTTTATCGACATGATGGATGAAGCCCTCGCCGGTCGTATCGACAATGGCAGCAGCAAGGCCGGGCACGCAATGGCGCGGCGCACCGGAACCAGTATGGCGACGAACCTCTGATGGCAACCATTCCTCGCTGGCCGGACACGCTGCCGGCACCCATGATCGACGGATACGCCGCGAAGGCACGCCCGACGTTCGTCCGAACCGAAATGGACAGCGGCTACGCACGTCAGCGTCGCAGGCAGGTCAATGGACCGGTCACGTTTCAGCAGGTGTGGCGCATCAGCCAGCCGCAGTTGGCGATCCTCGATGCATGGTTCGAAAACCAGGCGTTCGGCGGCGCGGCCTGGGTGTCGATGCCGGTAATGACAGGGCATGGCAAGGTCTACTTGCAATGTCGATTCACTGATACCCCGGATCGTCGCTCGGTGTCCGGCTCGAAGAACTGGGACATCTCGGCGACGCTGGAGACATACAGCAAGGTAGTCCCCAATGGCTGAATTTTCCGAGGCGCTGAAGGAGGCGTACGCGTCGAATCCTGTCGGCGACGTCGTCATGGAGACCTTGGAGTTCCTGCACCCTTCGTTCGTGGACGAGAACGGAAACCCCGATTCGTTACGCCTGGTCAACGACGGTGCCGACCTCTATGCGACGCTGGAAGCCTCCGCGCCCCACCTGCCAGGGCAAACCGTGCGGTTCATGGCGTTCGCTTTCACTGCGAAGCCACCGGGATTCGAGAGTGGCCAGACGCCGAACCTGGTCATCACCGTGGATAACGTCGGCCGGGAGCTGACGGCCCAGTTGGAGGCTGCTACGGCATCTCAAGTGCCAGTGCAGGTCATCTATCGCATCTACCTGATCACGGACCTTTCGGGGCCGCAAATGGATCCGCCCATCATGATGAACATGATCAAGGCCAGCGCCGACGTCATGAAGGTGCAGGTGACCGCGACGCTGGACGACGTTACCAACATCCCGTTCCCGCGCCGCCTGTACACCCCGGACGACTTCCCGGGGCTTGTGCGATGACTCCGGCGGAGATCAACACGTACATTGGTCGTCCGTACCGCCTCGGTGCGGATGGCCCGGACGAGTTCGACTGCCGTGGACTCGTGTGCGACGTGCTGCAGCGGCATTTCGGGCGCGATGTGCCGTCGCTGCCAGTCGGTCCCGAACTGGCCGCCCTTTGGTCCGAAAGGATGGGCGCCGGCGCGTGGGAGACGGTCGACACCCCGGCCCACGGCGACGCCGTGGTGATGCGCGGCGGCTCGGACCCTCATGTAGGGGTCTACCTGGATTCGGCCGGCCCGGGCGTCCTGCATGCCTATGTAGCGGCCCGACAGGTCGTGTGGACGCCATTGGATCGGCTCCGGGCCATGGGCTTCGGGAGGCTGTCCTACGTCCGATGCCATGCTGTGGCACCATCGGCTCCAGTTTAAACAGGGAGATAGGCATGCGCCGACTAATCGTGATGGGCCTCGTTCTCGCTTGCGCGGGGTGTTCGGCAGTCCCGCCAAATTTCAATTCCGCACCTCCTGTGCCAGCGGATCGGGTGTTCGATCAGGCTCTCACCGTCCCTGGCACCGAAAAGGGTGAGATTTACCTCGTTCGATGGACTGATGCGGCCGGCGCCGCCATTGTCGATGCCCGTGTGTATATCGATGGACAGCGTGTTGCCAATTTAGCCAAGGGAGAGGGCTTCAGGGCCTTTGTTTCGTCGGGAAACCACACGGTCGGCGTGAAGGTCCTTGGTCTAGATTCAGCCGAACAGCCCGTGCGTACGCGGGATGTCGCTGTCGCAGCAGGTGATGTTCACCGTTATGAGATCTTCTGGGCCGGCGGCGGCTTCGACATACAGCCCCATTTATAGCTACCGACGTTCATTCTCATGCTTAAGGCCCGCACATGCGGGCCTTTTATTTCGGAGTTTTCATGCAGGCCGCTATCGTTCACGTTCGTGATCCATTCCGCCCGCACGTCAATAGGTCTGCGCGCAGAATTCAGCGACGCACGCGTATCGACACATTACTCAGGCAACAGGGGCTGATTGCCGGACGCGGTCGGAACATGCGCCGGCTCTCCAATTTCGTAGTGGCGCGCGGTCCCGATGACTACCTTATGCAGGAACAGTGGTCGCGATGCATTAACGATGGCGAACTGATCACAGTCATCGCACTTCCCGCCGGTGGCGGCCTTCGAACCATTGCTTTGGTTGTGGTGGCCGTGGTTGCTGCTTGGGTTACCGGCGGCGCGAGTGGCGCCCTTACAGCGGGATCCTTCGGCGCAACAGCGGCAGGTGCGGGTGTTGCGATCGCAGGATCCCTGCTCGTGAACGCCGTTCTGCCGCTGCCGAAGCCACCGACCGGAAGCGTCGACCAGCAAAGCCAGGCCTACGGCATCGGCGCCAAGGGCAACACGGCGCGGCTCCTGCAAAGCATCCCGGTCATGTATGGCCGCTTCAACCGCACGCCGGACTACGCGGCGCAGCCGTACACCGAATTCTTCAACAACGAGCAGATCCTGTACTCGCTGCTTGCCGTGACGCAGGGCGCGATCGCGATCGAGCAGATCCGGATCGGCGACACGCCGATCGAAAACTTTGGCGAGGTGCAGTACGAGGTTGTGCCTCCGGGTGGGATCGTCACTCTGTTCCCGGACAACGTCGTTACGTCGGACGCCGTGCAGGGACTGGAGCTGAAGCGGCAATCAGAGGGCGGCGATTGGGTTGGACCGTTCGCGGCGAATCCGCCCGGCTCGGCGACCAAGCAGATCGCCGTCGATATTGGGTTCTCCCAAGGCATTTACCGGATCAACAGCGACGGCAAGGAGAAGACCGCCATCGCGCGCTTCTCTGTCGACGCGCAGCCAATCAACGACGCTGGCGCGGCCCTTGGCCCGTGGCAGAGCGTGCTCGACATGAGCATCGAGCGGGACGACAAGAAGCCGGGCCAGTTCACCAGCTACCAATTGACGATGCCCTCGGAGGGGCGGTGGCAGATCCGCGCTCGCGGTTATGACACCTACCAGGGCAACGGAACGACGGTCAACACCATCACCTGGGCGGGGATGCGGTCGTATCTGCCAAGCAAGCGCACGTATGGCGACATCACGTTGCTTGCCGTGCGGATCAAAGCCACCAACAACCTCAATAGCTCCACGGCGAAGGCGATCAACGTCACCGCCACCCGGCTCCTTCCGGTGTGGAATGGCGCGTCCTGGAGTGCGCCGCAGCCGACCCGCAGCCCGGCCTGGGCAATAGCTGACATCCTCCGCAACACCACGTACGGCCGTGGGTGGGCGGACAACCGTATCAATCTGGCGGGGTTGCTCACCCTAGCCCAGACTTGGGCGACCCGGGGCGACACGTTCGACGGTGTGTTCGACACCAAGGTGAGCCTGTGGGATGCGTTGACGACGGTGGCCCGCGTGGGCCGTGCCGTGCCGATGTATTACGCAGGCGTGGTGGACATCGTCCGCGACGAGCCGAAACCGCTTGCCACGCTCATGCTGACGCCAGACAACATCGTGGCCGGCAGCCTGACGATCGACTACGCGTATCGCATGCCGGACGCGCCTGATCACGTCGTGGTCACCTATATCGATTCGACCACATGGCAGTCGCAGACGGTCACGTGTGCTCTTGCCACGAGCCCCAAGCTCAACCCCAAGAACATCACCCTTCAGGGCGCCGTTTCACGCGACCAGGCGTTTCGGGAAGGGATCTACATGGCCGCCTGCGATCGCGACCAGCGCAAGATCATCAGCCTAACCACGGAGATGGAGGGTTACATTCCTCGGTACGGGGATCTTGTCAGCCTCAGCCATGACGTGCCCGCATGGGGCGAGTCCGGCCGGGTCGAAGGGTACGACCCAGATACCGGCGTCATAACGACGAGTGAGCCGACCCAGTGGTTTGTCGGTCAGCAGCACTATGTTCGCTTGCGTAACCGCAACGGCTCGGTCAATGGCCCGTTCCGGGTGATCAAGGGTAATGGCGATTACTCGCTGGTGCTCCAGGGCCTTACACAGGCGCAGATGGACTCCATCTACGTCAGCGACGGCTACAGTGAGGAATCCACGCTCTACCAGTTCGGCCCGGCGAACAAGGAAAGCCAGGATTGCCTGGTCATCAAAGCGGTGCCAGACGGCACGGGCAAGGTGGCGCTGACGCTCGTCAATTACGCGTACAGCGTCCACGTCGCGGAGAACGACGTCACCGTGCCGCCGCCCGGGTCGGGGTCCCTGCTCATCGACCAGCCCGAGGCGCCGGCCGTGGGCGGTGTGGGCGTGCAGCCCGACCCCGACTCGCAGACGGTGTGGCTGTACGTCAATCCCGTGCCCGGCGCGGTGGCGTACGAATTCCAAATCTCGTACGACGGCGGCGTGACCTGGATGGTGGTGGGCATCGGGCCGAGCAACAGCTTGCGGGCAACGATCCCGGGCGGCGCCTGGATCGTCCGGGCGCGGGCGGTGGGACGTGGCGGCATCAACGGACCATGGAACCAGAACCCCGTCACGGTGCCCGGCGCGCCGCCATCGATCGGGGCGCTGACCAATCTGGTGGCCACGCCTATGGTGATGTCCATCCTGCTCACCTGGCAGCTGCCGGAGCGCCTGAAACTCATTGGCGCCGACGCAGTGGAGGTATGGTTTGGTCCGACCCCGAATCGCGGCCAGGCCGCGCCGCTGGCCACCGTGGCACTGCCGGCGAATAGCTACACGCTCAGCAATCTCAAGGCCGGCGTGGAGCTGTATTTCTGGGCGCGGGTCCGTGGCACGGACACCGGCAACTATGGGCCGGAGATCGGCCCCATCCATGGGGAAAGCAGCAGTGACGCCGCCCAGATCCTGGATTACCTCACCGGCAAGATCGGCAGCACCCAGCTGGCGCAGGAACTGCTGAGCAAAATCAACTCCATCGACGACCTGCAACCGTACCTCAATGCCCCGGCCTGGGAGCAAGGAAAGGCGTATGCGGTCGGCACGATCGTTGGTGATGGCGATCGGTTGTATCGCGCCGTGCAGGCCGTGCCCACGACAGGCCCCAAGCCAGGCACGGACCCGGCGTACTGGCGTGACGTCGGCGCCCGCGTGCAAACCGCATGGGGGCTTGCTGGCGCGGTCTCGGACGTGAACATCCGCGTCGACAAGATGGGCGATACCGTCACGGCGACGGCCTCGAAGACCGATTCGGTATTCGCACAGCTGAATCCGAAGGAGGCCGGATCCCTCACCGGTGCCACCGACGGCACGGCCGGCAACTGGACCACCATGCCGACGGCTGGCTGGCACTCGTGGACCGTGGCGCAGGTCCAGGGTGACATGGCCCTTGGCCAGCGAATTGACACCCTGTCCGCGTCCGTGGGCGGATATGCTGCGCAGATCCAGACCATCCAGCAGGCCCAGGCCTCGCTCGACGGCAGGGTGTCGGCGTCGTACACCATGAAAACCGAGGTGGCCGCAAACGGCTTGCGATATCTCGCAGGCATTGCCATCGGTGTCGACTATTCCGGGGGCACGGTGACGTCGCAGGTGCTGGTCAACGCTGGCACCTTCGCCGTGTTCGATGCGTCCAGCGGTCAGGCCGTCGCGCGTTTCCCCTTCGTTGTGCAGGGCGGCCAGGTCTTCATGGATCAGGCATTCATCGCCAACGCGTCGATCACCGAGGCGAAGATCGCCAACGGTGCAATCACGAACGCCAAGATCTCGGGTGCCATATACTCCGATGCCGTCGATGCCACGGGACAGCCACTATGGAAGTTCGACAAGTCGGGTATGGCTGTGTTCCGCAACCAGCAAGGTGACGGACGGTCCGAATTGGACGGCAATGGCTTCCGTTTCTACGACGCTAACGGGGTGCGGCGCGTAGCTATGGGGAGGTGGTGATGTGGATCGAGGTACGCGACGAACTGAATCGCATCGTCATGGACGGCGACACGCGCGTCAGTCGGTGCCTTGGGGTCATCGACTGCAACCCTGCTGGCGGGTCTTTTACAGATCCCAATCTGGCTCAAGGCACTGGTTGGGCCGTCGCGATACCCATTGAGGCGTACAGCGGTTGGGATGTCCTCGCCACGGCCAAAGTCCAGGGGACAACCGTCACATACACATACAGCAAGAAGCGCTGTCGGCTGCTGTGGGGTACGTACTGATGAGCACAGGCTTCCAGGTGATCGGTGCCAGCGGTGCGTGGCAGGCGGACGAGAGCTTTGCGAGCCTTGCTCTCCGCCAGAAGGGCAGCACAACATTCACGGCTGCGGGCTCTTATAACCGCTCCGCGATTGCGGGCATCAACGTAGGCGCAGGGCCGTGGGAAACACCCATCCTAGCGGTGCGTTCGGACTTCCCGACGCTTGTGTTGGGTATGTGGTTGAACGGTAGTCAGTGGAATTACACGGTGGTTGCGCCTAACAATCCGCAGGAGGGGCAGAATGCCGGAAAGAGCCTCGACTGGTGGCTTTTCGATCGCCCCGCGGACCTTGGGAGCACCAATGGCCTGGTTGTTCGCGACGCGGCTGGCCGAGTGACATTTGATGCTTACCAGAAGTACCTGCGAGTACGTGGCATCCAAACCAAAAGCGTCAACAACGTTGTCGATTATGGCAATGGAACGCTCGCTCATGCATCGACTAGAGTTGGCATGGTCACCACTGTCACGCAGGTAACCCCTGGCGGACAGTACACACAGCTCATCGGATTCGCCGGGGCAAAAGTTACCGGCTCGACGGTCAGCATAGGCGACTGGGGCGGCCACCAGTTTGTGGGTGTCCTGCCTCCCGACGGACCATTCCCGAACGTACAAGACGGTCAGTTTTTGATCGTTGATGTTACCAATTATTAGGAGATCGTGATGAGTATCCCGCGGGTAGATTGGAAGGCGAATCCGACAGCAGCACTTACGTTGCTTGATGCGAATTGCGCTGACCTAGATCAAAGGCTTAACGCACTTGGCAACGCATCGTCGAAGAATGTCGGTACGACGGCGGGGACGGTCGCTGCGGGCGATGATTCGCGCATCACCGGTGCCTTACAGCGCACAGGAGGCATTCTGACAGGAGTTGTGCGCACATACGTTGGCGCCAATGCAATATTGGTTGACGCGCCGAATGCGGGCGGCTTAGTGATTGGCTCTTCAAATGGCAACCAGGCGGCTATGCGGATCAACAGTACCCCAGAGAATGGAGGTACAAATTCTCCTGCCGCTGCATTCGTGTGCTTCTATCGAAACGGTTTTCAGGGTGCGTACTTTGGCCTAAGCGGAACCGGCAATCTTGCCTACGGAGGCTGGTCTTACGGAAGCGTCGAATACATGGTGCATCATGCTGGCGTCGACGTGCTTCCTTCGGCCGACAACGCTCGTAGTGTTGGTAACTCGTCGCTGCGGTTTTCCCAGATTTACGCGGTCTCTGGCACGATCAACACGTCCGACCGGAACTACAAGACGGACATCGCGGATACAACGCTCGGTCTAGATTTTGTACGATCGCTCCGGCCGGTGAGCTACAAGCTGCGCGAGTCTGAGAAGGTCTCTACGCGCGAACAGACGGGCACGACGACGCACCTGGAGCCGACCTACGACGAAGATGGTCAGCCGGTGGTCGACGAATCAGGGCGCCCGGTGATGCGCGAGGTCACGACCCCTGTCATGGAGGAAGTGCTCACGCCTCGCCCGGGGCGGCGCGATCACCAGGGCCTCATCTCGCAGGAGGTCGCCGATGCGCTTCGCGCCGCGGGCATCGACCCGGCGACGTCGGGCATCTGGTCCGGTGGCGATCCGGAAGTCCCCGGCAGCCCGGAGGGGCTGCGATACGAGGAGCTGATTGGGCCACTGGTGCGGGCAGTCCAGCAGCTCGCCGCGCGCGTCGATGCGCTGGAGGGCGGTAGACCGGCGTAACTCATCCGGTGAGACCGCCCCGGCGTAGGCTCGCCGGCATGATCATTTGCGAGACCCGCACCCGCCAGGACATCCCTGTCGAGTACCACTACAGGGACTCGGGTGGCCTCACGCCCATTTGCTGCTTGCAGATGGTTTCAGGAGGGTGGGATCTGACGTTTTCCCGCGGGCCGAAGCACCTGGGGCCCTACCGTTATGTGTCGCTATCGGCGGCCCAGAGGCATGTTGCCCGATATCTGGCGTGTCACGGGGAGCGGCTTGCGGGGCCAAGTCACAGCCTGGTATCGACCCTGTCCGCGCACCAGTACGAGCGGGGCGATGGGTGTGACGCAATGGGGCGCCCCTATCCGGACATTGTGGTCCCCAAGCGCCGGCAACGGCGAGGGCGCTGGTGACGCCGTCGTCACGCCCTGGCGCTATCCTCGGCCCATGTGCGGACGCTATGCCATCTACGGCCCGGTCAGCCTCAATCGCGAGGCCAAAGCGATCGTGCATCAGATGGACATCGACATGTGGCGCATGCTTGATGACCGGCAGCAGTACAACGTCTGCCCGACCCAGGCGGCCCCGGTGGTCGTCTACGGGGAGGGTGGCTACCACCTGCGGGATTACCGCTGGGGCCTGATCCCATCCTGGAGCAAGGACGCCAAGGCGGCTGCCAAGATGATCAATGCCCGCGTGGAGACGGTGGCCGACAAGCCGGCCTACCGGGCGGCCTACCGCAAACGCCGCTGCCTTGTGCCGGCGTCCGGCTACTACGAGTGGCAGGGCGAGCCGGGCAACAAGCAGCCGTATTACATCCATGCGCCCGACGGCGGCCTGATCATGATGGCCGGCCTATGGGAGGGCTGGCGGCTCACCGATGGTGATCCGTGGGTCCACACCTTCACGGTACTCACCGGCGAGCCTGGTCGCGTCTCGGGCGACATCCACGACCGGCAGCCGGTGATCCTGCCGCCCGACCTGTGGCAACCATGGTGTGAGGGCAGCGCGAGCGACGCCGGGACGGTGCTGGCCCAGGTGCCAGAGGCGCAGCTTGCGTATCACGCTGTCACCAAGGCCGTCAGCAACCCGCGGAGCCAGGGGCCGGAACTGATCGAGCCTATCGGCTGACCCAGCCGGCCGACGGCTTTGGCTCGTATACCCGCATCGCCGGGTGGCACTCGACGCAGGCGAATGGCCTCAACATCCCCTGGTACATCACATTGAGGGGATAGGACCGGTAGTGCTTCCGGCAGTAGCCGCGCTGGGACAGGGCGCGACGGGTCGCGTGGCTGGCATCACGGCCGCCGGCATCTGCGCGGGCGGCATACAGGGAGGGGCGGACTCGTTTCATGTGTCCATTGTCGGGGGAGCAAGTATCAAAGCTCGCGACTTCCGTTCCCGGAACAATTGAGGACCAAGTGTCTAACGCGATGTCCTCGCGCATGTTGCGACCAGAAAATGCGACTGAGTTTTTAGCAACACCCGAAGTTTTTAGAAAAACAAAAAGCCCCGCATCGCTGCGAGGCCTTAAATAATGGTGGCTGAGGACGGAATCGAACCGCCGACACGGGGATTTTCAATCCCCTGCTCTACCAACTGAGCTACTCAGCCACGGGTGCTGCAACGTCAACGTTGCGGCGAGTTGAGCCGCGTATTAAATCGGGTGTGAAGGTGTTCGTCAAGTGTTTTCTTCGGGCGGCACGTAGCCGGCCGGTTGGACCACGTCGCCGCCGAAGAAGTACTTCTCCATCTCGCCCGCGAGGAAGCTGCGGGTCTTCGGGTCGAGGGGGGAGAGGCGCATCTCGTTGATCAGCATGGTCTGGTGGCTGAGCCATTGGGCCCAGGCCTCCTTGGACACGTTGTCGTAGACGCGCTTACCCAGGTCGCCGGGCCAGGGGGCGAAGTCGAGGCCGTCGGCGTCGCGGCCGAGTTTCACGCAATGGACGGTGCGCGTCATGGGGATATTTCCGGAAGGTTGTCGAGCAGCGTGCGCACCGGGGCGGGCAGGCCGAGGGCCGCCCGTTCCGCGCGATCGCACCAGCGCCGGTCGGCGCGGTCGGCCACGGCGGCGAGCGGGGCCGCATGGTCGAACAGGATGGGGGAAACGTCCAGCTTGTAATGGCTGAAGACGTGGGTGAAGGCGGGCAGGGGATCGGGCTGGCGCACGCGGGCGAGGGTGGCGGCCACCCCGGGGGCGCTATCGGCGTCCACGGCTTCGGGCAGGCTCCACAGGCCGGACCAGACGCCTTGCGGACCGCGTCGTTCGAGCAGCACGCGTCCCTTCTTGTCACGCACCAGCAGCATCGCGACGGAACGGGTGGGGACTTTCTTGCCGGGCTTTACCGTCGGCAGCACCGCCGTAAGACCGTCGCGATGCGCGACGCAGGTCGCGGCCTGCGGGCAGAGCAGGCAGGCCGGCTTGCTGCGCACGCAGACGGTGGCGCCAAGATCCATGATCGCTTGCGTGTAGTCCGCCGTGCGTTTGGCGGGCGTGTGCTCTTCCGCGTGCACCCAGAGTTTCTTTTCGATGGCGCTTTCGCCAGGAAAACCCGTGATGCCGTGGTAGCGCGTGAGCACGCGCTTGACGTTACCGTCGAGGATCGGAAAGCGCATGCCATGCGCCTGCGCGAGGATCGCGCCTGAGGTGGAGCGGCCGATGCCGGGCAGGTCCATCAACGCGTCGAGATCGCGCGGCAGGTCGCCATCGTGGCGTTCCATGCACAGGCGCGCCGCCTGGTGCAGGAAGCGCGCGCGACGGTAGTAGCCCAAGCCCGACCACAGCGCGAGCACGGTGTCTTCGTCGGCTTCGGCGAGGTCGCGCAGCGTGGGCAGGCGATCGACGAAGCGCTGGAAGTAACCCATGACGGTCACGACCTGGGTCTGCTGCAGCATGATCTCGGACAACCACACCCGATAGGCGCTGCGCGGATGCTGCCAGGGCAGGTCCTTGCGTCCATGGTGGTCGTACCAGCGGAGCAGTTCGCGTGCGAAGACGTTCAAGGTGCGGCGCCCACCGACGAAGGCTGGGCCGGCGTGGCTTCCAGGTGCAGCCCCTTGATATGCAGACTGCCGACATCGACGCGATCGATGTCGGCGTTGCCCACCAACGGTGGCAGCGACGGCGAGCCTGTGCCGTGCAGGCCTGTCCACCATTCGGCGATCGCGATCGGCGGTACACGCAGGTCGGCATGCTCGTTGTCGCCGTCGAGTTTCAGGGCGACAAACAGCGGATCGTTCTGGTTGGCGGGCGTCACGCTCAGCACCATGTCGTACGGGGACGCGTCGGTACGCGTCACCTTACCGGCGAGCGACGCGCCCACGTCCGCACCGCCACGCCAGGTGGCGGTACCGTGCAGGCTGGCTTCGAAACGGTCCTTGCTGGACAGCCCTAGTTGTACGTCCGCGAGATCGAGCACGCCATGGTCGAGGGTGGGCATGGTTTCGAGGTTCATCGAATACGGGGTGTCGTCGGCGGTGCGCGCCGTCATCGAAAGGGCGAATTTCTTCCCGCTGGCGAGGCGGTCGGCATTGGCGTCGATGTTCGACAACAACAACCGCGTGCCGCGGAGCAGGGTACCGCGCGTGATACGGAAACCGGCGTCGATTGTCGGCAGCGTGGCGCCAGCCATGGACGGACGCGGCGGCAGCGTATCGAGGTAGGCGGAAATGGCGTCGACGTCGATGCGCGCGCCTTCCACTTCAAGTCGCGACATCGTCGCTTCGCCGCCGAGCAGCGTGTGCCATGGCAACACGAGCTTGCCGCGCGAAGCGGCAAGCAGCGGCGTGCTGGTGGCCTGCCCGCGCAGGGTGAGGCCATCCAGCTCCAACGCGGGCTTGGGCCAGAGCGTAGGGCTGGCGGGGCTGGCCAGTGTCAGCTCCAGGCCGGCGGCGCGTGCGCGCGATTGCAGCAGTGCCGTGAAGCGTTCGGGTTGCAGCACCACATAAGTGGCGATCAGCGCGGCCACGACGAACACCGTGACGATGCCGCCCACGACGTACAACCCGATGCGTAGCCGCCGGTTCATCGCCGCGACCTGGCCCGTGCCATGCCCACTCAGCCGCCGAGATGCGTCGGCAGGAGACCGTCGACGAAGGCTTCCGCGTCGAACACGCGCAGGTCGGTGGCGGTTTCACCCAGGCCCACGTAGCGGATCGGCAAGCCGAACTCACGGGCCAGCGCGAACATCACGCCGCCCTTGGCCGTGCCATCGAGCTTGGTGACGACCAGGCCGGTGACGTTCGCGGTGTCGCGGAACTGGCGCAGCTGGCTGATCGCGTTCTGGCCGGTGGTGCCGTCGATGACCATGAGCACTTCGTGCGGCGCCGTGGTGTCGAGCTTCTTCATGACGCGGCCGATCTTGCCCAACTCGTCCATGAGGCCGCCCTGCGTGTGCAGGCGACCGGCGGTGTCGGCGATGAGCACCTGGGTACCGCGCGAGCGCGCAGCCTGCAGGGCGTCGAAGATCACGCTGGCGGCGTCGGCGTCCTGGCCCTGGGAGACCACGGCCACCTTGTTGCGTTCGCCCCAGGTCTTCAGCTGCTCCACGGCGGCGGCGCGGAAGGTGTCGCCGGCGGCGAGCAGCACGTTGCGGCCTTCGTCGGTGTAGCGGCGTGCGAGCTTGCCGATGGTGGTGGTCTTGCCCACGCCGTTGATGCCCACGGTGAGGATCACGAAGGGCGTGTGCGTGGAGACGTCGAGCGGCTTCTCCACGGGCTTGAGCCACGAGACCAGTTCGGCGCGCAGCGCCTTGAGCAATTCGGCGGCGTCGGCGAACTCGCGCTTGTGCATGCGTTTACGCAGCGCTTCGACGAGGTTGGTGCTCGCCTCGACACCGACATCGGCCGTGATCAGCGCGGTTTCCAGTTCGTCGAGCAGGTCGTCGTCGAGCTTGGGGTTGCGCACGAAGAGCGACGTGAGGCTTTTCGCGAAG
The DNA here is from genome assembly GCF_009912395.1 of Luteibacter sp. Classification (GTDB taxonomy): domain Bacteria; phylum Pseudomonadota; class Gammaproteobacteria; order Xanthomonadales; family Rhodanobacteraceae; genus Luteibacter. Next base: position 48,753 of record NZ_WNDO01000018.1, read on the forward strand.
CCGCTGCCGGCCAGGCGTTCGCGCCAGCTGCGGCGCGCGGGCTGGGCAGCTTCGACGACTTCGGCTTCCTCGGCCTCGGGAGCGACGTCCGGAACCTCGGGCGCGGGGGCCACGGTTTCGGCAAGCGCCTCGGCCACGACCGGGGTGCTTTCGACCGCGACCGGGTCGGCCGGCGCGTCGATGCGTTCCTCGACAGGCGCTTCTTCGGGCTTCGCGGTGGGTTCGGCGGGCTTCTTTTTCCAGAACTTGAGCATTGCGCGACGGATTCAAAGACAATAGGTGAATGCTAGCACTCCCGCCCCCACTGGCCGCTGATCGATGAACGGCTCCGGTCGTATCCGCGTCGTTGGCGGAAACCTGCGCAACTCCCAGCTCGAGGTTCCCGACATGCCGGGGCTGCGGCCCACGTCGGACCGCGTACGCGAAACCCTGTTCAACTGGCTCCAGCCGGTGATCGGTGGGGCGCGCTGCCTCGACCTCTACGCAGGCACGGGCGCGCTGGGGATCGAGGCTCTGTCCCGCGGGGCCGGCATGGCCACGTTCGTGGAACGGGAGCCGAAGCTGGCCGAGGCCCTCAAGGCCAATCTCGCCCGCCTGAAGGTCGAGGCCCGGGTGGTGGCGGACGATGCCGTGCGCTGGCTGAAGGGCGGCGGGAAGCCGTTCGACGTGGTGTTCATGGACCCGCCATTCGCCGCCGACGCCTGGGAAGAGGCCGCCCGCTGGCTCGAAGAAGGTGGCTGGCTGGCCGCCGATGCCTGGATCTACGTGGAATCGCCGCGTGGCGCGGCGTTCGCCTTGCCCGCCCACTGGCTGCCGCACCGCCAGGGCCAGGCGGGTGAAGTGGCTTATGCCCTCTATCGCCGCACCCCGGCCGATCCGTTAAGCTAGCCCGCGTTTTCCTCCGACTTCCCTTGTCCATGACTCCTCCGCCGGTCAATCCGCGTCTCGCCGTCTATCCGGGCACGTTCGACCCGATCACGAACGGCCATGCCGATCTCGTGTCGCGCGCCGCGCCGCTGTTCGACCGCATCATCGTCGCCGTGGCGGAAAGTCGTAACAAGGGTCCGGGCGGTCCGGGCTTCAGCCTCGATGAGCGCATCGCGCTGGCTCGCCTCGCGCTGGCCGACCTGCCCAATGTCACCGTCCGCGGGTTCGACTGCCTGCTCGCCGATTTCGTCACCGAGATCGGCGCGGGCGTGATCCTGCGCGGCCTGCGTGCGGTGTCCGACTTCGAATACGAATTCCAGCTGGCCAGCATGAACCGTCACCTGATTTCTCAGGTCGAGACGCTGTTCCTGACGCCGGCGGAGCAGTACAGCTTCATCTCCTCTTCGCTCGTGCGTGAAATCGGTCGCCTTGGTGGCGATATATCCGGCTTCGTGCATCCGGCGGTGCAGCAGGCCATGCGTCAGCGCTGGCGCAACTCTTAAACCAAAGGTGATCATCATGCGTAAGTTCGTTCTCGCCGCGTCCGTGGCCCTGACCGCCGCCCTGGCCCTCTCCGCCTGCAACAAGTCGGAAGACGCCGACCAGGCCGCCACCCAGCAGGAAGCCGCCGTCTCCAAGCCGACCGATCCGAAGGACACCAAGGCGTGGAGCCAGTTCTTCGGCCAGATCGTGCGCAAGAACATGCAGGGCATGACGGCCGACCGTCCGTTCCCGTACTTCGTGCCGGCCGGTGACGACCAGGAAGGCCAGGACGGTCGCCAGCGCCAGCTCGACAACGTCCAGGGCACCGTCGCCCGCGGCGTCACCCCGGGCAACATGCTCGTCTTCGGTGGCCCGGAATCGGCCAAGACCGCCGACCTGATCGTCGAAGCCTTCAAGAACGCCCAGCCGGGTACGTTCAAGAACGTGATCGTGCTGTTCATCGGCGACCAGGCCGACCAGCAGCGCGTCGCCGACGCCCTGGCCTCCAGCGGCGCGACCTTCCGCTTCGTCGCGATGTGATCGCGCCGGACTTCGGTCCGGTAGTGACAATGAAACGCCCCTCGTTCGAGGGGCGTTTTTTTTGGCCGTATCGTAGGAGCGCGCTTGCGCGCGATGCAGGGTTGTCGCGAGCGCCCATCGCGCGCAAGCGCGCTCCTACATGGGATATGGTTCGGGGTCGTGGGAGAGCAGGGTGGCGATGGAGATGGCGGCTTCTTCGGCCGATGGAACGATGCGCGCGAACATGGCGGTCTCGTAAGCCGCCACGGCATCGTCGAACGTGCTCTCGCCGGTCAGCGCGCGTGCCAGTTCAAGCGCATCGTGCATGGCGTTGTTGACGCCCTCGCCGCCGAAGGGCGACATCACGTGCGCCGCATCGCCCAGCAACGTGAGTCCCTTGCGGTGGTTCCAGCAGTGGCCAACGGGAAGCGCATGCAAGGGCAGCACGGCGAAGCGATCGCCGCTGGCGCGGATCAGGTCGAGTAGGGTGTCGTCGTAGCCGTCGAACTCGCGGATCAGGCCCTCGCGCACGGCTTGCGGCGAAGTGAAGTCGAAACGTTTCTCCGCCCAGCCCAGGGGAACGCGGAAGATCGCGTAGCCACGGAAATGCGAGTGGCCGTTGCGCTGGACGATGAGCGCCTTGCCACCGCCCTCCGCGCCCATCTTGCCGCGACCGACCAGGGCCGCCAGCGCGGGGTGCGCGCGATCGACATCGTCGATACCGAATTCGATGAAGCACACGCCGCTGTACTGCGGCTTGTAGGGCGACAGCAGCGGACGAATGCGCGACCAGGTGCCGTCCGCGCCGACCACCAGATCGAAAGGCCCCTCGACGCCATCGTCGAAGACCAAGTTCCATCGACCGTCCCCATGGTCGTGGATATCGCGCAGGTTCCGCGCCCAGCGCACGGTGTCCTCGGGAAGCGCATCGAGCAGCATGGCCCGCAGGGCGGACCGGTCGATTTCGGGACGCTCGCCCTCCGCCCCTGGATCGTGGTCGAACAACAGGCGACCTTGCGTGTCGTACTGACGCGAGCCCTGGTCTTCGTAGCGGGCCGCGGCCCTGAAGGCATCCATAAGCCCCGCTTGTTCCAGCGCGAGCAGGCCGGAGCCCTCGTGAAGGTCCAGCGTGCCGCCCTGGGGGCGTTCCGTCGGGTGCCTGTCCCGTTCGAAGACGATGCTGGGGATGCCCTGGCGGTGGAGAAGGAGCGCCAGCGTGAGGCCGCCTGGGCCTCCGCCGACGATGGCGATCCTGGGATGGGAATGCATGAGGTCACCGAGTAATATAGGTTCCTATGTAATATAGATAGGAGGCTATGTAATGACAAGTGACTCCCGTGTAGCCGAGTCAGGGGCTTCGTTGCACCGCATTGGCCAGATCTATCGAACCTTTATCAAGCAGGTCGACGAGCCGCTTCGCCAGGTGGGCCTGGCCGTGGGGCAACTTCCTGTGCTGGTCACGCTGAAGAACGCCGGTGCCTCGTCGCAGGCGGAGCTGGCGCGGGTAGCGCAGGTCGAGCAGCCGAGCATGGCCCAGTTGCTCAATCGCATGGAGCGGGATGGCTTGATCGAGCGCGTTCCTGATCCGGCCGACGGGCGTAGTCGACTCGTCTCGCTAACGGGGCAGGCGACGCGGCGATTGCCGGCTGGCAAGGCGGTGATGGATAGCCTGGCGGTGAAGGCGCTGGAAGGGTTTTCACGGGAGGAGCGCGATGTGCTGCAAGACTTACTGTCGCGGATCCAGGCGAATCTCGAACGCGTGTCGAAAGGCTGATCCCCCGCGACGCGTTCAGGAGCCTGCGGTATCCAGATGCTCCGTCAGCATGTCGATGAAGACGCGGACACGGGCGGAAAGATGCCTGCGGTGGGGATAGACGGCGAAGACGGCGATCTCGTCCGTCACGCACGACGTCAGCACGGCACGGAGACGACCGCTGTCTACTTCGTCTTTCGCGACGAAGTCGGGAAGGAAAGCGATGCCCATGCCGGTGACCGCGGCATCGCGAATGGCTTCGCCGCTGTCGAACAGGCATCGGCTCTTTGCCTCGATGGCGATGCGCTCGCCATCTGGGGTGCGAAACGTCCATGGATACGTTGTCGTTCGCGATCCGAAGAGAAGGCGCTCGTGTTTCGAGAGATCGGCCGGTCGCTCAGGTTCGCCCCTTGAAGCCAGGTAGGTCGGCGCGGCATAGAAACCCGGACGCGAACGTGCGACGACACGGGCGACAAGCGACGAGTCCGGCGCGACACCGCCCACACGGATACCCAGGTCGTAGCCTTCTTCCACGAGATCGACCACCCGGTCGCTGAAGCTAACCTCCGCCTCCACGCGGGGCCATGCGGCGAGGTAGTCGCGAAGCACGGGTAGCACCACGATCCGCCCGAACGCGCCGGATACCGTCATGCGCAGGACACCCTTCGGTTCGGGCCGCTCCTGACGGATGCTTGCTTCGGCGTCGTCGAGGTCGGCCAGCACCTGCGTACAGCGTTCGTAGAACAGTTCGCCATCCGTCGTCATTGCCACGCGGCGTGTCGTCCTGTGCAGAAGGCGCGTTCCCAGGTGGGTCTCCAGGCGGGCGAGTGCCTTGCCGACCGCGGAGCGGGTCAGTCCCAGGGACTTGCCGCCTGCGATGAAGCTGCCTGTCTGGGCGACGGCCACGAAGGCGCGTAGGGCGCCCAAGTCGATACCTGAGCCGGAATGGACGGCGGGGACGGCGCGGAAACGCTTTGGGGAAACCATTTCGTGAATATAGCTCGCATGATTTTCATACGCGAAATCTATTTCCCAATCTGACGGAGAAGACCCATGCCCTTGCCATCATCCATCCAGGACGCCCTCGCGCGTTGGGCCGCCTCCGCGGCACCCATCGCAGGCTTGCTGAAGGGAGGGAGCGACACGAACTGGACGCAGGCGCGCACGATGTACCTCGACACGCTCGCCGCGCTTTTTCCGGCACCTCCTGGTGTCACGTTTTCACGGATCGACCTGGGCGGCGTGCGTACGACACAGGTGGTCCCGGAGCATGTCGAGGCTGGCCGTACGCTGTTCTATATCCATGGTGGCCGCTACGCGCATGGAGGACCGGATGGCTACCACGGTCTTGCCGGTCACTACGCGCAGCGACTTCGCGCGACCGTCTACCTGCCCGACTACCGGCAGGCGCCGGAACATCGTTTCCCCGTGCCGATCGACGATACCTTCCAGGCCTACCGTGGCCTGCTCGCGAAAGGTGTCGATCCCTCGTCGCTGGCCATTTCCGGTGATTCCGCGGGTGGTGCGATGGTGATCACCATCATGCGCAGGGCACGCGACGCGGGGCTTGCGCTTCCGGCAGGTGGTGTCGCCATCTCGCCCTGGGCGAATCTGACCCATGGCGGCGCATCGACCAGGGACAGGGATGGTCTTGATCCGTTGTGCAGCGTCGAATACCTTGAACTGCTTACCCGCAACTTCCTTGGCGATACCCTCGCCACCGATCCCGACGCATCGCCGGTGTTTGCCGATGTGCGTGGCCTGCCGCCGACGCTCGTGCAGATCGGCGAGAACGAGGTGATGCTGAGCGATGCGATTCGCCTCGCGGGTCATCTGGGGGAAAACCGGGTGCGGACCTCGCTCGAGGTCTGGCCAGGCATGTTCCACGTCTGGCATCTCTGCGCGGGGCAGCTGCCCGAAGCGGACCAGGCGCTACACAACGCGGTGACTTTCCTGGAGGAGGCGTTCGCGACGGTGCAAGAACGCGCAGAGAGGCGCGCGCGCGCCAGTTGAAACACACCGGCGGTACCGCAGCGCGTGCGAAACGTATCGCCCGATTCGCCGCTGGATGCCATCGCGACGAACGGGCTACCCTATGCAGCTTCAGGGAGCAGACCGCATGTACGTTTACGACCGCAAGCGCACCGATCTGTTCTTCGCCTTCGCGCCGGCCGTCGTCGGATACGTCGTCCTGTTGTTCCCCTTGTCCCTGATCGGGCTGGTCGTCGGCATCGGATTCACCGGGGTCGTCGGCCTGACGACCCTTGTCTTTGCCTGGATACGCCTGCTCCGGCCCGGTCGACCGGTGGCCGGGCTCAAGTGGTTACGGATCGGATTGGGTATCGGCCTGCTGGGATCCATCTTCGCGCTGGTCGTCTTCGTCAAGGCGCTGATCGATCGCGACGGTTCGGACGGTATCGAATTTCCGGTGGCCTTGATCAACGTCGGTATCCTGGCTACCTGGTTCTTTCGGGCCTCCTTCCCCGGCCGATCGATGGGAGGGGCGGAAAACTGGGCCGTCGCCTACTTGGTCGCCTTCGTGCTCGGCCTTCACGCAATGATCTGCGTCGCCGGTGTCTATGGTGGACTGCCCGAGCGCCTCAAGGCGCGGCAGCTCGCCGAGGTCGCGACGCTGGGCGACGCGGCGAGGCATGCCGTCGAAGCCTTCGCCTCCGCGCACGAGGGACGACTACCCAACGACAATCGTGAAGCCGGCTTGCCGCAGCCGGGTACGGAAGGCGGCCGATACGTCGCCTCGCTGACCATCGACCATGGCAGCGTCAGGATCCTGTTCGGAAAGGATCCGTTTTCCACCTTGTTCGATGTTGACGATGGCGGCCGCTGGTTTACCTTCGTGCCCGTGCGGGGTGACGTGCCTGGGCACGTGGTGCGGTGGACCTGCCAGGACGGAGAGCCGTTTCAGGCCAATTCCTGTACCAAACCGCCCTTCGGATTGCCCCGCGTACCGGGTACGGGATTCTGACGGAAGCGCTTCAGCTCGCCGGAGCTGTCCCCGGCGCGGTCGCCTGGTCCCGTTTGGCGTGCGTATGCGTCAATGCCCAGGTGGACGCCATGCCCACATAGCCGGCGACCGTCAGGCAGGCGACGAAGACGGTGAACAGGGCCAAGCGCTGGGTCGCCTTCAACGGGCGTCGACGGGCCACCCGACCCACCGCCCAGCCGGCCATCAGTGCGGCCACGGCCAGCAGGGTCGGCAGCAGGCCGACATAGGCGAAATCCCGGGCCGGATCGGTGACCGGCGTATCGACGAAGGGCCAGGGAAGCGGTGTCACGCAGGATTCGTCCGTGGGTGGGGGAGACTGAATAGCATAGCTTTCGCCGCCGGGGCGAGGAGGGGGCGGTTTGGGGTAAAATCGACCGCATGTCCCTGATGATCCTAGACACCTGCGTCAATTGCGACGTCTGCGAGCCCGTGTGCCCCAACAAGGCCATCTCGCTGGGCGAGCTGTACTACGTGATCGACCCCAACCTGTGCACCGAATGCGTTGGCCACTTCGACAACCCGCAATGCGTCGAGGTCTGTCCGGTGGAATGCATCCCGCACGATCCCGACCACGCGGAAACGCAGGATCAGCTGATGCTGAAGTACGAGCACCTGATGGCGAAGGCCGCTTCCTGAGCCCTCGTGGGCGTCATGCGTTAATCTCGACGGCAGCGATCCAGTTTCCGGAGAGACATCGATGACCCATGCTCCGTCGTGGCGCGTGCTTGCCGCGAGCCTTTTCCTCGTCATCGGCGGCGGTACGGCCGCCGCCCAGGACAAGGCGCCGCCCGCGCCGTCACGTGGCCCTGGCCATGCCGCCATCGCCAGCGCCAACTACCTCGCCACCAACGCCGGCTTTGAAGTGCTGGCCAAGGGCGGCAATGCGTTCGACGCCGCCGTGGCGGTCTCCTCCACGCTCGCCGTGGTGGAACAGCAAAGTTCCGGCATCGGTGGTGGCTTCATGGCCCTATTGCACCGCGCTTCCGATAACCGCAACACCTTCATCGACGCCCGCGAAACCGCGCCGAAGGCGGTGGACATGAAGGATTACATCGGCAAGGACGGCAAGCCCAACCGCGACGCCTCCACGCGCGGCCCGTTGTCCGCCGGCATCCCGGGCGAACCGGCTGGCCTGGTCTGGATGGCCGAGCACTACGGCAAGCTGCCCTTGTCCGAATCGCTGGCCCCCGCGATCCGCATCGCGAAGGAAGGCTTCCAGCCCGATAGTCGCTTCCTCAACACCATCGCCGAACACAAGGACACGCTGTTGCGCTGGCCCGCCTCCGCCGCGGTGCTGCTGCCGGGTGGCAAGGCGCCGGAGCAGGGCTGGACCCTGAAGCAGCCCGACCTGGCGAAAACCCTCGAACGCATCGCGGCGAAGGGGCACGACGGTTTCTACAAGGGCGATACGGCGAAGCTGCTGATCTCCTCCACGCGCAAGGCCGGTGGCAAGTGGACCGCCGCCGACCTGGAAGGCTACAAGGTCAAGGAGCGCGAACCGCTCAGCGTCGACTACAAGGGCTACCGTATCGTCACCGCGCCGCCGCCGTCGTCCGGTGGCGTCGCCATCGCCGAAGTGCTCAACATCCTGTCCGGCTACGATCTCACCAAGCTCGATGCCGCGCACTCGTTGCACTACACGATCGAGGCGATGCGCCGCGCCTTCCGCGACCACAACGAATACCTCGGCGATCCCGATTTCGTGAAGATGCCGCTCGACATGCTGTTGTCGAAGCACTACGCTGATGGCCTGCGCGCCACCATCGCACCGGACAAAGCCACGCCATCCGACCTGCTACCGCCGGCTATGGCGCCTGAGCCGGGCATGCACACCACGCACTTCTCGGTGATCGACGCCGACGGCAACATGGTGGCATCCACGCTCACGGTGAACCTGGAGTTCGGCTCGGGTTTCATCGCCGCCGGTACCGGCGTGATCCTCAACGACGAGATGGACGACTTCGCGCTCGTGCCCGGCCAGCCCAATGCCTATGGCCTGCGCGACTCCTGGGCGAACGCGCCCGAGCCGGGCAAGCGCATGCTCTCGTCGATGTCGCCGAGCTTCGTCTTCGGTGCCGACCGCACCGCCATCATCGGCTCGCCGGGTGGCTCGACGATCATCACCCAGGTGCTCGAAGGCATCCTCGCCTTCATCGATGGCAAGAACGCCGACCAGATCGTGGCGCAGAAGCGCTACCACCATCAGTACCTGCCCGATCGCGTCGACGTGGAGCCGGGTGCATTCGACGACGCCACCGCGAAGGCGCTCACGGCGATGGGCCACGTGCTGAAGGATCGTTCGCCCTGGGGCTTCATGAACGTGGTGACCTGGGACCACCGCACGAACACCCTCGACGCGGCCAGCGATCCGCGTCGCCCGTCCGGCCTTGGCAAGGTGCAGTGAGGTCGATGGCATGAAGCTGTGGTCATTGACCGGCAACTCGCAACGCCTCGACGGCGGCGCCATGTTCGGCAACGCGCCGCACGCGATGTGGACGCGCTGGATTGAGCCCGACGAGCAGAATCGCATTCCGCTCGCCTGCCGCTGCCTGCTGGTGAAGAACCTCGACGGGCATAACGTGCTGTTCGAAACCGGCATCGGTGCGTTCTTCGAGCCGGCCCTGCGCGAGCGCTACGGCGTGGTGGAAGATCGCCACGTGCTACTCGAATCGCTCGCGCATGCGGGGCTCACCCACGAAGATATCGACGCGGTGGTGCTCTCACACCTGCACTTCGACCACGCGGGTGGCCTGCTTGCCGCATGGGACGAGGGCCATCCGCCGCGCCTGCTGTTTCCGAACGCACGCTACCTGGTGGGTGCGGAGCATTGGGAACGTGCGCGCCAGCCGCATCCACGCGACCGTGCGTCGTTCATTCCCGAGCTGGTTCCGTTGCTTGAAGCCAGCGGGCGTCTTGAGTTGGTGCGCGAGGGCGAAACATCGTCGCTGGGGCCTTCGGTTCGCTTCAGTTTCTCCGAGGGACATACGCCCGGCCTCATGCTGGCCGAGGTCGGCGGCGTGGCGTTCTGCGCCGACCTGATCCCCGGGCGACCCTGGGTGCACCTGCCGGTGACCATGGGTTACGACCGCTGGCCCGAAAAGCTCATCGACGAGAAGAAAGCCTTCCTCGACGACACGCTGGCGCGCGGTGTCCGGCTTTTCTTTACGCACGATCACGGTTGCGCGCTGGCGTCGGTGACGCGCGACGACAAGGGGCGCTACGGCGCCACCGACATTCATGAAAGCCTGGTCGGCCTGGACGTCTGACCGGTAAAGCGATGGGGCGGGGTAGCATGGTCTTCAGCAAGACGAAAACATACGGACGCCATTGGCGATCGCGCATGATGGGCCTGGGGCTCATCCTGATCGCGTTGGCGTTATTGCTGTGGAATGAGCATCGGGCGATCGATTACGCCACCGCCCTGCAGAAGCAGGGCCCTGCGGTGCTCGACCTCGGCGACCAGGGACGCCCTTCGGCGGGCCAGTACGGTTCGCTGACGCGTGTGAGTGGCCTGCCGAAGATCATCGACGCGCCACACGACAAGGAGTTCGGCGTCCGCGCCGATTCCCCGCTGCTGGTCCGCCATGTGGAAATGTTCCAGTGGCGCGAGATCACTGTCGGCGGTGAGACGCACTACGAACTGGACTGGGTGGATCGTCCCGTCGATGCCGCGCGTTTCGCCAAGCCGGCAGGGCATGCCAATCCGGGCGCCTTTCCTATCCAGGGGCGGCAGTTCGAGGCGGGCGAGGTGAGGCTCGGCAACTTCCGGCTGTCCACGCCGATCATTCGTGCGTTTCCCGGACGGATGACGGTACCGCCGGACGAACAACACCTCCCGGCCAATTTTGCCGCCACCTTCCAGCGTGCCGGCGATTATCTGGTCACCAGCGGCAAGCCAGAGCATCCGCGCCTGGGCGATCTGCGGGTGAGCTGGGAGGCCGTGCCGCTCCAGTCGATGACCGTGCTGGCCCGCATCGATGGCGAATTGCTTGCGCCAGGCGAGGCACAGGGTACGAATCCCGGTTTCGAGGTGCAGGTGGGCGAACGTACCCTGCGCGATGTGCTACCTGCCTTGCCTGAAGCGCCGACGGCCGTGATGACGTTACGGGTGCTCGCCGGCCTGCTGGCGTCCTTCGGTGTGTTGTTCCTCGCGGCCGGTAGCCGGGTGAAGGGAGACCCGCTGTTCGCGCTCGGCGTCGGTGCGGTCGTCGTCACCGCGACGGGTGGCTTGCTCTGGGTCACGCACGACGCCATGGCCAGCAGTGTATGGGCCCTGATGGCGGTGTTGGGCGCGGGCCTCGCCATCTGGCGTATGCAGCAACGCCCCGCATCGGGAGGACACTGACCCATGCGCATCACTGGACTTTACGCGGCGCTGTTCGCCTTGCTGGTCATCGGTCTCGCCCTGCGGGTGATGCTGTTGCGCCGTCGCAACGGGCTAGGCCTGGGCGATGGTGGCAACCGCAGCGTGGCGTGCGCGATTCGCGCCCACGGCAACGCGGCCGAATACGTTCCCCTGGCCCTGCTGCTGATGCTCGTGCTTGAGCTCAACCAGACCTGGCCCTGGCTGTTGCATGCCTTCGGCATCGTGTTGCTGTTGGCGCGCCTGTACCACGCGCAGGGCCTGTCGAAGACGCCGGGTTCCTCTCCAGGGCGCACGGTCGGCGCGGCGGCCACCCTGTTGGTGATCCTGGCGATGGCCCTGCTTCTGCTCTGGCAATACGTGGCGATCCATCTTTTGTTGCCAGGCCTGGCCTGATCCGCCCACCGGTGCCGCTCCGCCGAGGCGGAGCAGCACCTTGCGATCACAATTCCTGGTGGGCCGGATGCGTGGACGCATCGCCTGGTTCGCCCAGGACGCATTCGGTACGCGAGGTGGTGGGTGTTTCGCCGGTCAGCAAGTAATGCGCCGCATGGCGGGTCGCGCAAGCGGCCATGGGCTGGCCGAGGCTGTTATGGCCTTGCAGGCCTCGGGTGATCAGCAGGTGGCTGTTGGGAAGTTGTTCCGCGATGGCTTCGGCGGCGCCCATCGGGGTGGCCCAGTCGCTGCTGGCGTGCATCAACATGATCGACGGCAGGCGTTTGAGTACATCGAACGACGGGCGCGGGTGCGCGACATGCGGCCACGCGGCGCAGATCAGGCTCATCACCGCATCGTTGCCTCGCGGTAGTGCGACCTGCGTGTCCATGAAGCGCACACCCCGGCGGATCTCGTCGGGAGAAGCGCGCCAGATGGAGTCGTTGCAGTAGACGGCGAACATGGCGGCGGTGCCTCCGTAGGGTACGGGGCGTGGCGATTCGTTGTCCTGGAACAGCGCACCCGCCAGGGCGAACGCGTCCTTGCGCATCTCGCGATCGATATCGTCCTGCTTATGGAAGGCATGCCTCATGAGGCGGTTGCGTAAGGCATCGAAGGATCGCTGGTCCTGGGGCATCGCTTGCCACTCGTCGGCGATGGCGAGCGCGGCGACGACATGTTCGGGAAACGAGATGGCCGGTGCCCAGAGGCGCCGCATGAACAAGGGCATGCCGATCAGCCTCTGGCGAATGGCCGGGCTGGAGGTTCCCAACCCATAGACCTCCGGCCGTTCGCTGGCGGGTTTGAGCGCGTCCGCGATCAGGGCGCGTTCGCGATAGATGTGCAGGCCGGCTTGCTGGAATAGCCAGCGTCGCTGGAAGTCGACGCTCGCGTCCAGCAACAGGCGACCGGTGTGTGCGGGATGCGTGGCGGCATACCAAGTGGCGACCCATGTGCCGTACGACGTGGCGTAGAAGTGCGCCGTGGAAAGGCCCATGGCGGCGCGTACGGCCTCGATATCCTCGACCTGGGCCTCGGTATGGATCAGCGCGGCCTTCGGTCCGCACGAGTGGGCGAAAGCGCGCGTATCGGCGACGAGCGTACGCCAGGCCTCGTCATCGTCGGGCGCGAGCAAGGCTTGCGAGGCGTTTTCTCCCGTGAAGGCGACGCATTCCGGCCGGGTATCGTCCGTCAGGCCACGAGGTGTCACCGCGATGATGTCGTAGCGTTCGGCCAGACGGCGCAGGTCACCAAAGTTGGGGTCGGTGATGTCGACCGCGTTCCAATGCTTCGCCATCGACAGCAGGTACGACATGGGATCCACGCCGGGACCGCCAGGGTGATAGAACACCGTGCCTTCGTATCGTTCCGGTTTCGCGGCGCGCACACGCAGGACGGGAAGTCGGACCTGTGGTGACGACACGGCGCCGCGGTCATGGGGTACCTGTATCCAGCCGCAGTCGATGCGCGCGAACAGGTCGGGATCCAGCGAGGTGCCTGTTCCCAGGGTGCAGCGGCCCCAGCTCAGGACAGGGGCGGGGGAAGAGGGGGGATTCGTCGTGGCGTCGACGGAAAACGAGGCCATCGCCCCGAAGAGGGCGAAGGACAGAAGGCTTGGTTTCATGTGCGCGCTCCATGCGTGATGGTGACCACCGCCGATCGCGGTGGTCGTCCAACGTAACGATGGAGCTGCCGTACGGCAGCAAGGCATGCGCGCCGGATGGCGTGGTGACTTGCCGCCGGACGCCGTGGTGCGGAGCCGCCGCGATCAGCCTTCGGAGGTAGCTGAGCCGTCGGCGAAGGCGTAGACGTGGTCTGCCCAGCCAGTGGCTTCGTGGTAAATCGTCGCCATGGTTTGCAGGTGCTGCTCGTCGAGCTCGTTCTCGCCTTCCAGTTCGCCCTGTTCCCAGTGGCGGATCTGGTCGAGGATCGGGGCGAACGGACCGACGCCTTCCAGCAGCGCCTCGCGGATTTCCAGGGCAAGCGGCAGGTGTTCGAGCACGTAGGCCATGGACACGTTCATGAGCGTGTCCAGCAGCGAGAACAGGCCCGCGGTGAACGCCATCTCCTGCAGTTCGGGCTTCACGTTGCGGGCGAGCTTCTCGCACATGTGCGCGCGGATCAGCGCGAGGCGAAGCAGTTCCGGCGGACGCTCGTCCATGCCCGAGACGGCCATGGTGAAAATCCAGTTGCGCATGCGGTTCACGCCGAAGAACACCGCCGCCTGTTCCACCGATTTCAGCTGGCGGGGCAGGGCGAAGTAGGCGGAGTTCACGCAGCCCAGGAGCTTGTAGCTGAGGATCGCGTCGTCGCGGACGATCTTGCCCAGTTCGACCGGGCCGTTGTTGTCGTCCTGCAATGCGCCCATCAGGCGCAGCACGCCAAGCTTGCTGGGCGTGAGGCGCGGCATGTCCACGCGCTCCGGTCGCAGCAGGTACTTGCCCTGGAAACCGTCGACATCCTGATCGGCGTAGTCGACGAAGGTCTCGTGGGTGTCGATGCCGGTGACGATCACCTTGACGCCGAACGCGTGGACGTAGTCCATGTGCGCGCGCGCGGCCACCGGGTGACGATGGTCGACCGCCACCTTGGCGAACTGCACGATGCGCAGCAGGGCGTCGACGCCCGCGCGGCGCTCGGGGTCGGCCGGAAGGTTGAAGTCTTCCAGCATGAACAGGCAGCCCTGGCTCTTCAGTTCGCGAAGGCGGGTCAGCAGTTGGTCGTCGAGGCCCACGTCGGCGCTGATGCTCGCACCCATGCGCGCGTTATGGCGCAGGATGTCGGCATGGGACAGAAGCAGGTCGCGCGACATGTGCAGGAACGCGCGGTTGTCGCGAACCAGGCGCTTCAGGCTGCCGTCCGCGATGGCGCTCAGCGTGGCCTGCGTATGCGCGTGCGCCGCGGCGTCGATATCGCTGCCGGCGGGGCGGGGAAAAATAAGCTCGTAGGCAAACAACGCCTGCTTGCGGTCGAGGATCGGGATACGAACGATGGGAAGGATTCCGTCGTCGTTCACCGCGTTCGGCTGGGGATTCGCTGCCATGGATCTGGGTCGTGCGCCGTTCGGTGATTGCTTGACGGAAGGATTATCGCTGTTTCGGTCGACTCAAACCTGTGCAAGCGTCGCGGAACGGAGTTTTATCCGCGTCGATCCATCGGGTCCGTAGGTGGACCCGCCCGGCGTGTCGCCGGAGATGAGCGCGAGGGCTTGGCGTACGTGGCCCATGCGCTGGCCGACGATGCGGCCGTTGACCTCGTTGATCTGCCGGCATTCGAGCAGGCGATCGATCGTGTGCGACCAGCGCGGATCGTTGAGCGAGTCGACGTTGGCGGCGTCGCTCAGGTGGCGACGCTCGACGTCGAGCTTCTCGATGCGATCCAGCGACTGGCTTTTCGCCCGGCCTGCGGCTTCGAGGGACGATGCATCGGCCTGGTCGAGCGCCATGCGCTCGTCGATCAGGCTGGCGTGCAAGGTGTCCACTTCATGGGCGAGTTCGTCCATGACGGCGCGGAGGGCCGCGTCGAAGTCGGAGGCGGGCGAGTCGGTCATACCTTGCCGCCGAGCTGGCCTTCCATCGCAAGAAACTTGCTGGCGATCGCCTGCGAGTCGGGCTTGTAGGTGCCTTCGGCCAGCTTCGCGCGGATGGCTTCCACCTTGGCGGTGTCGACGCCGTCACCGCGGCTGGCGGCGTCGAGCGCCTTGGCCGAGTCGGTGATCTTCACGCTGTCGTCGCTGGGACGGACACCGGTGGCGCCCTGGGCCTGCGCGGTCGAACCCGCCTGCGCGTTCTGCGAGCGCAGTTGCACCGGGGGCTGTTGCGGCTGGAGACCGGGTTTGATGGTGTTGGTCATGGGTGTTTCCTCGGAACCTGTGTCCTGCGGAGAGCTTATCGGCGATCCGGAGGCAAACTTTAACGGGGGTCAGGCGGTGAAATGTGACGCGGTTGGGATTTTGTTCATGGCAGGACGGTGACAACCCCCGGCCCGCGGACGACGGCATCGAGCACCTTGCCCGACGAGGCGTTGCGGACCCGCAGGCGCGAACCGGCGTCGCCGGCACCCATCGCCACGCCATCGGCGCGGATGGTGACGCCGTCGACGTTGGCCTCCATGCTCACCGCGTCGCCTACCCGCACGGCCTGGCGGCCCGCGAGCATGCCGGGGGTGAGTACGGTGCCGGCGTTGAGCGGGCGGGTCAGCGAGCGGCCGTCCACCTGATCCAGTCCCGCGATGTAGCCGTAGGCGAGGGTGGCGACGTCGCGCTCCTCGCTGTGCACGTCGCTGGCGCCGATCCCGTCGCCTCGCGTAAGCGGACGGCTGGTGACCAGCACGTTGGTGAACATCTTGACCCGCACGGGCACGCGGACGGTCCAGCCACCCGGCACCGGGCAGCGCACGACCACGCTGACCCGCGCGCCGAGCGGGCGGTTGCCCGGCAGCGACGCCTCCAGCGGGGCGGCACAGTCGGCGAGCCGCAGGCGGCTGTCGAGCGAGTCGGCCTCGGCGGTCATGCGGGCGCCGGGCAGGGTACGGTTCTTCTGTAGCCAGGACACCGCCGTCGCGCGCACGGTCTCCTGCGTCGTGGCCGCCGCGCCCTGGGTACAGGCGAAGGCGACGACGCAGACGAGCGCGCTGGACAGGCGGCGACCGATCACGCGGCGCGCTCCCCGAGCGCCGACGACAGGCCCTGGACGATGGCGTCCAGTTCACGGGTAAGCGTCGGCACCATGTGCGAGGCGTCGGCATGACGTCCCTCGCCCAGGGTCAACGCGTACTGCGAGGCCAGGGTCGAGAAGCGCTCGCCGGCGGTGCGGATCGCCTCGCCTGCGCCATCGCCACGGCGGGCGAGGAACTGGTCGATGCAACGGGTGAGCGGTGTGGTGTCGAGCCAGCGACGGTCGATACCGGCCGGGTCGCGGGCCGACAGCTCCAGCGCATAACGCAGGCCCTGGCTGGCTTCGCGGATCATCTGGCTCAGCGTCGCCACGTCGAGTTCGCCCTCGGTCTCCAGGCGCGACAGGCACAGGCGATGGGCCAGCACGGCGGCGCGCGCGGCGGCGTCGGCCTGGCGGCGCGCCTCGTTGGACGTGCGGTTGAGGCCGGACTGCGCGGACTGCACGCCAGCGATGCGCTCGTGCATGTTGCCCATGCCGTCGCGGGCGGACTCGATGCCGTCGCGAGCGGCGCGCACGGCGCCGTCCACGCGGCCCAGCGAGGCCTGCATGCCGGCAATGCCGGACTGGGTCTGTTCCAGGCGACGCAGGCTGTTCTGCACGGCTTCGTCGAGCTGGCCGGAGAATTCGCCCACGGCCTTGGTCACCTCATCGATCTCGGCGGTGGCCTGGGTCGTCTTTTCCGCGAGCTGCTTGACCTCGTCGGCGACCACCGCGAAGCCACGGCCGGCTTCGCCGGCGCGCGCGGCCTCGATGGCGGCGTTGAGCGCGACCAGGTTGGTCTGGTGCGCGATGTCCTGCACGGTCGCCGTGAGCTTGCGGATCGCGGTGAAGTATTCGGAGAACTGGGCGTGGTTGCGGCTCATGCCCGACAGGGCGCTGCGCAGCAGGCGCAGCTGGCCGTCGAGTTCGCCGGCGGTGGACTGCCCCTGCGTACCGGCGTCGGCCATGCCGCCCACGCCGGAGCGTGCCTGGTCGAGTGCCGTCGAAATCCTGGCGCCGGCTTCCGTCAAACGACCGGCGGCGTCACGTGCGCCTTCCACGGCGGAACCGAGGTCTTGCAGCGTCGCGCCGAGGGCCTGGGCGTTGGTCAGCACCATGCCCTGCTGCTCGATGGCCTGGATGGTGGACGCCGGCGCGGTACGCGGCTCGGCGGGCTTGAGCAGGCCGCCCAGCGCGCTGGCGGCCGCCGGATACTGCGCTGCCAGCGCACGCACGCGCGCGGCATCGCCGCTGGCGGCAGCCTGGGCAAGAAGACGGACGTGCTGACTCCAGAGCAAGGACATAGTGGTTCGCTTTTCCATAGGACGCCCACTACATCGGTCGTG
The DNA here is from genome assembly GCF_009912395.1 of Luteibacter sp. GTDB lineage: Bacteria > Pseudomonadota > Gammaproteobacteria > Xanthomonadales > Rhodanobacteraceae > Luteibacter. The sequence goes on from NZ_WNDO01000018.1 coordinate 66,238, forward strand.
GGCCTTCGGACTTGAGTCAAGCAATACCCATGCCATCCCTCGCCCTGTAGGAGTGCGCCTTGCGCGCCACCGGTTTTGGCGATGACGTATCACCGGTCGCGTGCAAGGCGCGCTCCTACAGGTAAAGAACGGCGGACCCCGGCCGATACGGACCTGACCACATCGAAAGTCATCTTCACTCCATGGCCCGACCGCTTCTCGACACCGTCGAAACCTTCACCCGCCTCGCGGGCCACAACCGTGTGGCCATGCTGCTGTTCCGGCTGGGCGACAGGCAGGCGTTCGGGATCAACGTGTTCAAGGTGCGCGAGGTGCTACGCCGGCCGCGCCTGGAGCGGATGCCGAGCATGCACGAGCTGGTCTCGGGCAGCTTCGACTATCGCGGTAACACCATCCCGGTCATCGACCTGGCGGCAGCGATGGGCTACCCGCCGTTGGCCAGCGTGGACAGCGCGCACCTGATCGTCACCGAGTTCAACCGCTCGGTGCAGGGCTTCCTGGTGTCCGATGTGGACCGCATCGTTCATGTCGATGGTTCGCAGATGGCCGCGCCGCCGCCGGCCCTGGGCTATGGCTCCCGGGTGAATGCCGTGACCCGCCTCGACGGTGACCTCGTCGCCATCGTGGACGTGGAGCAAGTACTGGCGAGCGTCGACCCCCGCACCGTCGAGATCTCCGAGCGCGTGCAGAAGGCGGCCCATATCCAGCTGGCGGGAAACCGTCGCCTGCTGGTGGTGGACGACTCCCTCGTGGCCCGCAAGCAGCTGGTGGACCTGTTCCGCAAGCTCGACCTGGAATGCGTCGTGGCGAAGGACGGCAGCGAGGGCCTCGATTGCCTGCGCAGCCTGGCGATGGGGCCGGAAGAAGAACGCGTGGCGCTGGTGGTCTCCGACATCGAGATGCCCTCGATGGACGGCTACGCGCTCACCCGGGCGATCCGCGAAGACCCCCAACTGCGTCACCTGAAGGTGTTGCTGCACAGTTCCTTGAGTGGCGTCTTCAACGAGGCGATGGTGGCCCGCGTGGGGGCTGATCGCTTCATCGCCAAGTTCCAGCCCGACATTCTCGCCACGGCGGTGCTCGACCTCCTGCCGGCCTGACGACGGCCGGCCGACGCCCGTCGGGCGTCGGAATTCCGGCGCCACCCCTTGTCGATCCCCTGAAAACGGCGCCACGGCGCCGTTTGTCGTTCATGGCACGCCTCTTGCCTAAGCCTTCTGGCCAAGCCTAAAGAGAGGGCCCGAGCCCATGATCGACAACAAGGATCCGCTATTCGGCGTTCACGCCCAGGCCCTGGGCCTGTGGCAGCGTCGTGCCGAGGTCATTTCGTCGAACCTCGCCAACGCCGACACCCCGGGCTTTCTCGCCCGCGATCTCGACTTCCGCAAGGTGCTCACCGCCGCCACGGGTGCGGAGGAGGGCGATCGGATGTCGATGACCTCCACGTCCGACGGCCACCTAGGCGGCAATCCGGCGGTCGCCATGGCCGACGGCAACAAGCTCGCCTATCGCGTCGAGACCCAGCCGACCATGGACGGCAACACCGTGGACACCCAAATGGAGCAGGCGCAGTTCGCGAGCAACGCCATCCATTACCAGGCCTCGCTCAGCTTCATTACGGGGCAGATCCACGCCATGCGTCTCGCCATCACAGGATCCAGCTCATGAGCCTGCTCAAGATCTTCGACGTCGCCGGTTCCGGCATGGCCGCGCAGTCGGCGCGACTCAATACCACCGCCAGCAACATGGCCAACGCCGACAGCGTGGCCAGCAGCGAGGCGACGGCCTATCGCGCGAAGCAGCCGATGTTCTCGGCGGTGCAGCAGCAGGTGAACGGCCAGATGGAGAACGCCGGCGTACGCACGCTGGGCGTCACCGAAAGCCAGGCGCCCGTGCAGTCGCGCTACGAGCCCTCCAATCCGCTGGCCGACACCAATGGGTATGTCTATTCAAGCAACGTCAATCCGGTCGACGAGCTGGTCAACATGATCTCCGCGTCGCGTTCCTACCAGAACAACGTCGAAGTCATGAACAGCGCCAAGCAGCTCATGCAGAAAACGCTGGACCTGGGCAAATAAGAGGTAACCAGTCATGGTCGATGCGGTAGGCAACAACAGTTACGGCTCTAGTCAGTCGTCCTCCAACCAGCTTCAGCAGCAGACGCTGTCGCAGTCGGATTTCCTGAAGCTGATGGTCACGCAGATGACCAACCAGGATCCGACCAAGCCCATGGACTCCACCCAGATGGTGGCGCAGATGGCGCAGTTCTCGCAGGTCGCGGCTACGCAGGAGTTGCAGCAGTCGTTCGACGGCCTGTCGAAGAACCTCACGGGCGACCAGTTCGTGCGTGCCGCGTCGCTGGTGGGGCGCGAGGCGCTCGTCGCGTCGAAGGCCGGCAAGCTGACCAACAAGGAGATGGACGGCGCGGTGAACGTGCCCAACTCCGGCACCTACGTCAACGTGCAGATCAAGGACAGCTCCGGCAACGTCGTGCGCACGATTTCCCTGGGCCAGCCCGACGCCGGCCTCGCCAAGTTTTCCTGGGACGGCAAGTCCGACGACGGCACGCAGTTGCCGGACGGTGTCTACCAGATGTCCGCGACTTCCGGCGGCGACGCGATCGATACCTTCGCTCGCGGAAAGGTGGAAGGCGTGGGTGCCTCCGGCACCGACGGAACCTACGTGCAGGTGGCCGGCTACGGTGGCGCCCTGCTCAGCCAGATCGCGCAAATCCTGTAAGTCCAGCGAGGACACTTCACCATGCCTTTCGATATCGCCCTCAGCGGCATCAACGCGGCGTCTTCCGATCTGGAAGTCACCGCGAACAACATCGCCAACGTCAACACCGTGGGCTTCAAGGGCTCGCGCGCCGAGTTCTCGCAGGTCTACTCGGTGGCCGGCGAGAACCTCTCGGCCACCGCCGCCGGCAGCGGCGTGCGCGTGACCAATATCGCCCAGCAGTTCGGCGACGGCACCCTCACCCAGACCGGTAACTCGTACGACTTCGGCATCAGCGGCGCCGGATTCTTCACGTTGCGCGACGGCGCCGGCTACTCGTACAGCCGCGCGGGCAACTTCCATCCGGACGACAACGGCAACGTCGTCAACGCCACGGGCCAGCATGTGCAGGTGTATCCGCCGATCGCCGGCGGCACGGGCTTCGACATTTCCAGCCTCAGCGACCTGAAGATCACCACGGGTTCCGCACCGGCCAAGCCCAGCGTCAACATCGGCCTGACCGCGAACCTGTCGTCCAGCGCCACCGCCCCGACGGGCGGCGCGTTCGATCCGACCAACGCGAACACCTACAACAGTTTCTCCACGTTCCAGGCCTATGACTCGCTCGGTGCCACGCACCAGGTCAACGTGTACTACGTAAAGAACGCGACCACGCCGAACACGTGGGACGTGCACATGACCATGGACGGCACCGCTGTCGGTGGTACGCAGCAGATGGCCTTCAGCTCGGGCGGCGCGATCACGACACCGGCCGGCGGCAAGCTCAACTTCGGCGCAGCCTCGCCGAACCCGGGTGCGGCGCCGATCAACCTGACGCTGGACATGAACAAGGTGACCCAGTTCGGCGACGCGTCCGCGACCACAGCGGTCACCAACGACGGCAACCCGTCGGGCAAGTTCTCGAAGATCGACGTCGCGAAGGACGGCACGGTCAACGCGATCTACTCCAACGGCGCGACCATTCCGCTGGGCCAGCTGGCCATCGCCACGTTCTCCAACAACCAGGGCCTGCGCCAGCTCAACGACACCAACTGGGTGCCGTCGTCCGAGTCCGGCCAGCCGATCCGTGGCGTGGCCAACTCCGGCGATGTCGGCGTGGTGCAGTCCGGACAGCTGGAATCGTCCAACACCGCCGACCTGACGGCGCAGCTGGTGAACATGATCAAGGCGCAGCGCAACTACCAGGCGAACGCGCAGGTCATCTCCACCGACGACAAGCTCACGCAGACCATCATCAACATCCGCAACTGAGCCACCGGCCCGGTCGCGGAGTGATCCGCGCCCGGGCCCGACCCGTCCAGAAGGGACCACGCCATGGATCGTTCCGTCTACGTCGCGATGACCGGTGCCACGCAGATCATGCGGGCACAGGCCGAAGTGGCGCACAACCTCGCCAACGCCAACACCACGGGCTTCAAGGCCGAACTCTCGGCCTTCCAGAGCGTGCCGGTGCAGGGCGACGGCTTGCAGACGCGCATCAACGGCGTGGCCCAGGGCACCGGCTGGGACACCTCGGCCGGCACCCAGAGCGCCACCGGCAACGATCTCGATGTCTCGGTGCAGGGCAACGGCTGGATCGCGGTGCAGGGAACCGACGGCAACGAAGGCTACACGCGCGCCGGCAACCTGCGCATCGACGCCGACGGTTTGTTGACGGACGCCCGTGGCAATCCCGTCATGGGCGGCGGCGGCCCGATCACGATCCCGCAGGCGTCCAGCGTGAAGATCGGTTCGGACGGCACGATCTCGGTCGTGCCGCTCGGCGACAGCCCGGCCGCGGTTGCCACCACGGACCGGATCAAGCTCGTAAACCCCGGCAACGACCAGCTCAGCTACGGCAGCGACGGCCTGATGCACATGAAAGACGGCAGCACGGCCCAGGCCGATGCGGACGTGCGCGTGGTGTCCGGCACCGTGGAAGCCAGCAATGTGAACCCTTCCGAGGTGCTCGTGAAGATGATCTCGCTGTCCCGCGAGTTCGAAATGCAGGTCCGTTCCATCAAGACCGCCGACGACAACGCCCAGTCGGCATCGAAATTGCTTCAGGTGGGGTAACCACCGTCGCGCGACGCAAAACCGTCGCCGACACGTAAAGCGCGGATGCGCAGGAGTCAACCATGCTCTCGTCCCTCTGGATCGCCAAAACCGGCCTCGATGCGCAGCAGACGCGCATGGACGTCGTTTCCAACAACCTGGCCAACACCAACACCACGGGCTTCAAGCGCACCCGCGCCGAGTTCGAGGACCTGGCCTACCAGAATCGCGGCCAGGCCGGCGCGCAGACGACGGAGCAGACGCAGTCGCCGACCGGTTTCATGATCGGCACCGGCGTGCGCGTGGTCGGCACGCAGAAGATGTTCGAGCAGGGCGGTTCGCAGCAGACGGACAATCCGTTCGACGTGCGCATCGACGGTCGCGGCTTCCTGCAGGTGACGATGCCCGACGGCACGGTCGCCTATACGCGCGACGGCTCGCTCAAGCGCGACCAGAACGGCCAGATGGTCACCAACGACGGCTACCCGATCGAACCGGCGATCACGCTGCCGCCGAACGCCACGAGCATGAGCATCGGCAAGGACGGCACGGTCAGTGTCGTCGTGCTCGGTTCCGCCACGCCGCAGACGCTGGGTCAGATCCAGCTCGCCGATTTCGTCAATCCCGCCGGCCTGGAGCCGCGCGGCGACAACCTCTACCTGGAAACCGCCGCCAGCGGCGCGCCGCAGACCGGCACCGCAGGCCTCAACGGCCTCGGCAACCTCCAGCAGAACTCCCTTGAAACCTCGAACGTGAACGTGGTCGAGGAAATGGTGAACATGATCGAGACCCAGCGCGCCTACGAGATGAATTCGAAGGCGATCTCCGCGTCCGACCAGATGCTCCAGTTCATCACCCAGAAGACCTGATGAGCACCGTCATGACCCGTTTCCCCGCCCGTATCGTCATCGCCGCGCTGCCCTTCGCGCTTCTCGCGGGCTGCGCCATCGTGCCGCCCACGCCGAAGCCGATGTACACGGCGACCTTGCCGACCGATCCGACCGTGCCGGCGCAGCCGACCGGTTCGATCTACGCCGACCAGCAGTCGATGGAACTGTTCGCCGATCCGCGCGCGCATCGCGTGGGCGACATTCTGACGATCACCCTCGTCGAGTCGACCCAGGCCAGCAAGAAGGCCGCGACCAGCACCAGCAAGAAGAACGGCAACACGCTCACGTCGCCAACGCTGCTCGGCCAGGGCCTGCGCATCGGTGGCAAGACCGCCGACAGCTCGCTGGCGAGCAACAATGCGTTCGCGGGTGACGGCACGTCGAGCCAGAGCAACCAGTTGTCCGGCCAGGTCACCGTGACAGTCGCGCAGCGCCTGTCCAACGGCGCGCTGATCGTGCGCGGCGAGAAGTGGCTCACCATCAACCAGGGCGAGGAACTGGTGCGCATCTCCGGCATCGTCCGTCCGCAGGATATTTCCGCCGACAACATCGTGCCGTCCAGCCGCGTGGCCGATGCGCGCATCGAATACGTCGGCAAGGGCACGCTGGCCGATTCGAACACCCGTGGCTGGCTATCGCGCTTCTTCGACTCGAAGTGGATGCCGTACTGATGAACGCCGTCGCTTCCCGTCTGCGCGCCATCGTCCGTACCGCCGTCGCGGTACTGGCGCTCGGTGCCATCTTGCCGGCGCACGCCGATCGTATCCGCGACCTCGTGCAGGTCGGTGGTGTGCGCAGCAACCAGCTGGTCGGCTACGGCCTGGTCGTGGGCCTTGATGGAAGCGGCGACCAGACCAGCCAGGCGCCCTTTACCACGCAGAGCCTGGAGAACATGCTCCAGCAGTTCGGTGTCAACGTGCCGGCGAACGTGCGTCCGCAGCTGAAGAACGCCGCGGCCGTCACCATCACCGCCGAGTTGCCGCCGTTCGCCAAGCCCGGCCAGCGCATCGACGTCACCGTGGCCTCAATCGGTAACGCCAAGAGCATTCGCGGCGGCGAGCTGCTGATGTCGCCGTTGAAGGGCGCCGACGGTCAGATCTACGCGATCGCACAGGGCAGTGTCGTCGTCGGTGGCGTCAGCGCGCAGGGCCGCAGCGGTTCCAGCGTACAGGTGAATATTTCCGCGAGCGGCCGTATTCCCGGCGGCGGCTCGATCGAGCGTAGCGTTGCCACGTCCTTCGACAAGGGCGGCGACATCATGCTCAACCTCAACACCGCCGACTTCACCACGGCGGCGCGCATCGCCGAAGCCGTCAACCGCAACTTCGGTTCCGGCACCGCCAACGCGGTGGATTCCGCCTCGGTCGCCGTGCGCGCGCCGATGGACCCGTCGCAGCGCGTCTCCTGGTTGTCCACGATCCAGGCCCTGGAGGTCACCCCGGGCGATGCGCCGGCGCGTGTGATCGTCAATTCCCGCACCGGCACCGTCGTGATCGGTTCCGACGTGAAGGTCGGCGCGGCCGCCGTGGCCCACGGCTCCATCCAGGTCACCATCAGCGAGCAGCCGCAGGTCAGCCAACCCGGCGCGTTCAGCCGTGGCCAGACCGCCGTTGTGCCGAGCAGCCAGGTCGCGGTGAGCGAGGATGGCGGCCACATGTTCAAGTTCGGTCCGGGTACCAGCCTGGATGCCATCGTGCGCGCCGTGAACCAGGTGGGCGCCTCGCCGAGCGACCTGATCTCGATCCTGCAGGCGCTGAAGGAATCCGGCGCCCTGCGCGCCGAACTGGTGGTGATCTGACATGGCCGCCGCCTTCGATCCGCAGAGCGTCTACACGAACCTGTCCGCCCTGGGCGGACTGCGTACGGCCGCCCAGCAGGACTCGAAGGCCGCCCTGCCTGCCGTCGCCAAGCAGTTCGAATCGATCTTCACCCAGATGATGCTGAAGTCCATGCGCGACGCCAGCTCGGCGATGGGCGAAGACATCATGGGCTCGCAGGCCGGCGACGCCTATCGCGACATGTTCGATCACCAGTTGTCGGTGACCCTGTCGCAGGGCAAGGGCATCGGCATCGCCGACATGCTGGTTCGTCAGCTGGGCGGCGTGGTCTCGGGGAAAGGCGCCAACGATCCGTTCGCCGATGTATCCGGCAGCGCGAGCACGAGCACCGCGATCTCCTCGCCGTCGGATCGCGACAGCGGCCTCATGGATTCGCTCGAAGCCATGCTCGGCAGCGCGGGCAAGGCCGTCGGCGATGGTGCCAACGCCGTGGCGAATGCCGTCGGCAAGCTCAACATCGACGGGCCCGAAGACTTCGTGCGCAAGCTCGCCCCGCATGCGATCGAGGCCGCGCGAAAGCTTGGCGTCTCCGTGCGCGCGTTGCTGGCACAGGCCGCGCTGGAGACCGGCTGGGGCAAGCACATGCCGGTGCAGGGCGCCACGGCCAGCAACAACATGTTCGGCATCAAGGCCGGCAGCAGCTGGGACGGCAAACGCGTCAACGTGCCGACGCTGGAATACGAAAACGGCGTGGCCGTGCGTAAGAAGGACAGCTTCCGCGCCTACGACTCGCCGTCGCAATCGTTCAAGGATTACGCCGACATGGTCTCCACCAGCCCGCGCTACGCGGCGGCGGTGGGACGGGGCGATGACATCAAGGGCTTCGCCCATGCGCTCACCCAGGGCGGTTACGCCACGGACCCGAGCTATGCGCAGAAGCTGGTGGATATCGCCAACGGTCCGGTGATGAAGCAGGCGCTTGCCGCGCTCAGCCACATCACCGACCAGCTGTAACGCTTACGGGCCAACGAAACGCAACGGGATCCAGAAGGAAAAGACGATGGCCGACTTACTGTCCACCGGCGTGTCCGGACTGCTTGCCTCGCAAGTGGGTCTGTCGACCGTCGGCCACAACATCAGCAACGCCAACACCGCGGGCTACACGCGCCAGACCACCTCGTTCAACGCGCGGGCGCCCCAGCTCTACGGCGGCATGTACATCGGCCAGGGTGCCGATGCGACCTCCGTGCAGCGCGCCTACAGCCAGTTCCTTACCCAGCAGGTGTGGGGCGCCACGTCGGGCCAAAGCCGGGCGGCGCAGTACGCGAGCCTCACCGCGTCAGTGAACAATGCCGTCAGCGGTTCGGCCAATCTGCAAAGCGCGCTGGACAACTTCTTCGGCGCGGTCAGCGACGTCGCCAACGCGCCGACCGATACGGCCAGTCGCCAGGCGCTGATCGGCAAGGCCAATTCGTTGGTCTCGACGTTCCGGTCGCTGTCGTCGCAGTTCCAACAGATCGACAAGCAGACCAACCAGCAGATCACCAGCGCGGTCAACGACGTCAACGGGCTGGCCAAGAGCATCGCGGACCTCAACGGCCAAATCCAGAAAGCCTATGCGGGCGGCGGAGCGCCGAACGACCTGCTCGACGCGCGCGATCAGGCGATCACGAAGTTGTCGGCGATCGTCGGGGTCAACGTCACCGAGAACAGCGACCACATGGTCACGGTGGCGATCGGCAACGGCCAGCCGCTGGTGAGCGGAACCAGCGCGAGCCAGATTTCCACGGCAACGAACGAGTACGACTCCTCGCGCCTTGAAGTGGTGGGGCCTGGTGGCGGCGTCATCAGCTCGCAGCTGGGCTCAGGCTCGCTGGGCGCGGCCTTCGATTTCCGCACCAACGTGCTCGACCCGGCGCGCAACCAGCTGGGTCGTGCCGCGATCGCGATGCAGGACGCCTTCAATAAACAGCATGCCCAGGGCATCGACCTCAACGGCGATCCGGGCGGCGCGTTCTTCTCGATCAGCGACCCGGCCGTGTTCAACAGCACGAACAACAAGGGCAACGCGCAGGTGTCGGCCGTGGTCTCCGATGTCAGCAAGCTCGGTGGCTCGGACTACATCATGCGTTACGACGGGACCAAGTGGTCCGTCACGACCACCGCGGGCGTCACGGTCCCCTCGACCGGCTCGGGTAGCGCGACCGATCCGATCGTGATCGACGGCCTGAAGATCACCGTGCCCAGCGGCACGCCGCAGGCGGGCGACAGCTTTCAGATCCAGCCGACGCGTAATGCCGCCTCGACGATTGGCGTGGCGATCAGCGACACGAACAAGATCGCCGCATCGGGGCCGCTGACCGCGACCAAGGCCTCCGGCAACACGGGTACGGGCAAGCTCGGCAACCTGACGGTCACCGACCAGACCAACCCCAACTTCAAGACCCCGGTCACCATCGTCTTCACCTCGCCGACGACCTACACCGTCAACGGCGGCGCGCCGCAGAATTACACCGACCCGACCACGGTCACCGGTAATGGCTGGACCCTAAAGCTCACCGGGGCCCCTGCCGCTAACGATACGTTCAACGTGAAACCGGCCACGTCCGGTAGCGGCGACAACGGAAACGCGCTCGCCCTGGCCAACGTGGCTACCAAGGGCGTGCTCGATAACGGCGCCACCACCATCGGCAAGTCCTACAGCCAGCTGATCGCCCAGGTGGGTACGGCCGGCGCGCAGGCGAACACCGCGCAGGATGCGCAGCAGAGCATCTACGACAGCGCCATGTCCGCCCAGCAGAGCCTGTCGGGCGTGAACCTGGACGAAGAGGCGTCGAACCTGCTGCGTTACCAGCAGGCGTACGCCGCGTCGGCCCAGGTGATCAACGCGGCGAACACGATCTTCAGTTCCCTTCTTTCCGCGGTGCGAGGCTGATCATGCGCATATCGACTTCATGGGGGCAGCAGCAGGCGGTCAACGCCATGCTCGACCGCCAGTACCAACTCTCGCAGACCCAGATCGCGCTCGCCAACGGAAAGGCCATCCAGACGCCATCGGACAACCCGTCGGCAGCCGCGCGCGCCGTGGACGTCACCTCGGCGTCCGCGCAGAACGACCAGTACACGCGCAATATCCAGTCGGCGAGCAACCGCCTGGGCACGGAAGAGCAGGCGTTGAACTCGGCCAACGACATCATGGACCGTATCCGCACGCTGACCCTGCAAGGCATGAACGGTACGCAGACCGACGAGTCGCGCAAGTCGATCGCCGCGGAGCTTCGGCAGAACCTGCAGGCGCTCGTGGGCCTGGCCAATACGCGGGACGGGCAGGGCGAGTACATCTTCGGCGGCACGCGAACCGGCTCGCAGCCGTTCACGATCAGCGACCTGTCCGTGACCTACTCGGGAGACCAGGGCCAGCGCATGGTCGCGGCCGGCCCGGGCATGCAGGTGGCGACGGGTGACGACGGCGATACGGTATTCATGTCGATCAAGGGCGGCAACGGCACCTTCGTGACCACCGCCGGCGCGTCCAATACCGGTAGCGCGGTGGTCGGCAGCACCTCGGTCACCGACGCCTCGGCGTGGGACGGCAAGAACTACGCGATCAACTTCACTTCGCCGACCACGTACGAGATACGCGACGTGGCCAACCCGACGGCCCCGCCGATTTCCACGGGTACCTACTCGGGAGACAGCGGCTCGATCCAGTTCAAGGGTGCGCAGATCAACATCACCGGTACGCCTGCGACGGGCGATACCTTCTCGGTGAGCCCGTCGTCGTCGCAGGATATGTTCTCCACCGTTGCGGGCATCATCAGCGCCCTCGAAGCACCGGGTGGCGGACCGGCGATGAACAACAAGCTCAACGCCCAGCTCCTGAGCCTCGACCAGGTGAAGAGCAACTCCATGAACACGATCACCCAGATCGGTGCGCGGATGAACGTGCTGGACCAGCAGACCTCCATCGGCAGCGATGCCAGCCTGCAATACCAGACCACGATCTCCAACCTGACCGAACTGGACTACGCCAGCGCGGCCAGCAAGTTCAGTCAGCAGCAGGTGGCACTGGATGCGGCGCAGCAGGCCTATGTGAAATTGCAGAACCTGAATCTGTTCAATTATCTCAAGTAATCCCCGCATTACCTGCGAGTGATAAAAAAGGCGGCCTTTGGGCCGCCTTTTTTCATTGCGCAAATAATCTGCCGGATTGGCTTGTGGGCGACTGTGAAAAATGCCCTAAACCCTGAACGCAATGTGCCGATACACCCCCTGACAGCGGCTGGGCGGGGCATTCCTGCTGGAGCCCGGTCAATCGAAGTGGATTCACTTCGCTGCAAAAAAGTCCTCAAGTTTCCTCCCGGCCGGCCGTAAACCTCTTTGAGGCGGAAGGCTCCACCAACGGAACCCCGCCGGACTACGCCGCATCTTTCCGGCATTTCGGTTCCGCTTAAACAGGATCACATTCCATGTCTCTGACCATCAACACCAACATCATGTCGTTGACCGCTCAGCGCAACCTCGGCGCGTCGCAGACCAAGCTTGCGTCCGCGATCGAGCGTCTGTCGTCGGGCAACCGCATCAACAGCGCGAAGGACGACGCCGCCGGCCTTGCCATCGCCACCCGCTTCACCACCCAGATCAACGGCCTGAACCAGGCGGTCCGCAACGCCAACGACGGTATCTCGCTGTCGCAGACCACCGAATCGGCGCTGGACGAAGTCACCAACAACTTGCAGCGCATCCGCGAACTGGCCGTCCAGTCGACCAACGCGTCGAACTCGGACACCGACCGCGCCGCGCTCGACGCCGAAGTGCAGCAGCGTCTGTCGGAAGTGACGCGTATCGCCACGCAGACCAACTTCAACGGCATGAAGGTGCTCGACGGTTCGGCCCAGAACCTGAGCTTCCAGGTCGGTGCCAACACGGGTGAGACGATCGGCGTCAACCTGAACACCGGCATGAAGGCCAACCAGATCGGCCAGCTGGCCAGCGGCAGCGTGACCGGCCCGGCCTCGTTCGGCGCCACCCTCGGTGCCACCGACCTGAGCATCCAGGTCGGTACCGGTACCGCCGTGAACGTGGCTGCCGGCAGCTACACCAGCGTGGGCGACCTCGCGACGGCGATCAACAAGGCGGCCGGCTCGAACATCGCCACCGTCAACGCCACCACTGGCGAACTGGCATTCAGCAACAGCGGCGCGGCCGCGATCACGATCACCTCCGCTGGCGGTGCCACGGCCCTTGGCCTGCCGGCCACGGTGGCTGCCGCTACGGGTGGCGTGCCGGGTACGGCCGCTTCGACCGGTGCCGTCGCAGGCACCAGCACCACGCTGGCTGCTGGCGACCTGTCCTTCACGGTCGGTAGCAACACGTTCAACATCACCGGTTCGTTCAAGTCGATGCAGGACGTGGCCGACGCGATCAACTCGCAGTCGAGCAAGGGCATCAATGCCTACGTGAAGCAGGACGGTTCGCTGGCCTTCGCCTCGTCGCAGGCCATCTCGGTCAACGCCAAGACCGGCACGGCCGCCACGAAGCTCGGCTTCACCGCCGGCGCCACCAACTTCGCCGTGTCGACGGCCACCACCCTGGCCAACTCGGACGTGAAGACGGTCGACGACGCCAACGCCACGATCAACCGCATCGACGCGGCCCTGCAGTCGGTCTCGGGTCTTCGTTCGCAGCTGGGTGCGGTGCAGAACCGCTTCACCTCGACGATCTCGAACCTGCAGAACATCTCGCAGAACCTGACCTCCTCGAAGTCCGCCATCACGGACGCCGACATGGCCCAGGAAACGGCGAACATGTCCCAGGCGCAGATCCTGCAGCAGGCCGGCGTGTCGGTGCTCGCCACCGCCAACCAGAGCCAGCAGATCATCACCAAGCTCCTCGGTTAATCGATAGCGGCAAAGCCGCCCCGGGGGATTCCCCGGGAGTTGGCAGGGTAATTGCTTAGTTGTGGGCGGCGGTCTCCCGGAAGGGAGCCGCCGTCGACAAATTGGCGCCCCGGGCAGTGAGGCGTCTTCAACGGAGAAGCCTCATGGCCACCAGCGGTAGCAACGGCATCAACCTGGGTTCGAGCTCAATCGACGTACCCACCATCGTCAGCAGCCTCGTCGCCAACAAGAAGGCCGCGCCGCAGAAGGCGCTCGATGCCAAGACGGCCGACAACACCACCAAGATCTCGGCGGTCGGCAACTTCAATTCGGCCCTGATCGCCCTGCAGAACGCGCTCAAGGGTTTCACCGACGGCAGCGCCTTCAACTCGCAGAAAGTCACGATCGGCGACAACACGATCCTGAACGCCAGTGCGGACACGACGGCCAAGCCTGGCAACTACAACATCAACGTCACCCAGCTGGCTGCCGCCCAGAAGACGACATCGCAGGCCTATACGGGCGCGAACTCGGCGATCGGCACCGGCAACCTCACGATCGCGGTCGGCAACAAGTCGATGTCGTTCAGCCTCGACGGCACGAACAACACGCTGCAGAACGTTGCCGACAAGATCAACAACTCCAAGGACAACCCGGGCGTCACCGCCGCCATCATCACGGGTACCGATGGCGCCCATCTCGTGCTCTCGTCCAGCGCCACGGGCGCAGCGAATGCCTTCACGGTCACCTCCAGCGGTGGCGACGGCAACCTGGCGGCCTTGAACTTCAATCCTGCGACGGACGCGGCCAAGGCGACCGTCCAGGCGCAGGACGCGAAGTTCACCATCGACGGCACCGCTGCCACCAGCGCGTCGAACACCGCTACCAACGCCATCAGCGGCGTGACCCTGACCTTCGCGAAGCTGGGTTCGAGCTCGGTCAACCTGGCCAACGATCCGTCGACGGTGACCTCGTCGATGAACAGCCTCGTGAGTGCCTATAACTCCTTCATCGGCACCTACCAGACGCTGACGAAGTACGACCCGACCAACCAGCAGGTGGGTGCCCTGATTGGCGATGCCACCGTGTCGTCCATCAAGTCGCAGGTGTCCAACCTGCTCGGGCAGCGCGTCGCGGGTAACGGCTCGATCGGCTCGCTGAGCGACCTGGGCGTGTCTTTCCAGGTGGACGGCACGCTGAAGCTCGACTCAAGCAAGCTCACCAGCGCGCTGACCAATAACCCCACCGGCGTGCAGAACCTGCTGAGCGGCGCCAACGGGATCGGTCCGTCGCTGGACAAGATGATCACCAGCTGGACGGGCTCCAACGGCATCGTCACCCAGCGCATCGCCAACCTGAACCAGACCAAGAAGGACCTGGCGGACCAGCAGACCACGCTGGACAGCCAGATGCAGGATTACTCGGACCGGCTGACCAAGCAGTACACCGCCCTGGACACCATGATGACCAAGCTGCAGAGCACCAGCAGCTACCTGCAGCAGCAGTTCAACGCGCTTACCAAGTCCAACTGAGCGCATCGAGGAAGCGATCACCATGTCTTACGGCAATTCTCGCGGCGCTGGCGCCTACCAGCAGGTCCATATCCAGGGCGGCGTCGAAAACGCCGATCCACACGGCCTGGTCAAGATGCTCATGGACGGCGCGCTGGAACGCATCCGTTTCGCGGGCGGTTGCATGGCCAGCGGCAACGTCGCCGGCAAGGGCGAGGCGATCTCCAAGGCCATCGACATCGTGGGTGCCTTGCAGTCCGGCCTCAACCCCGAGGTGGACACGCCGCTGGTCGCCCAGTTGGACAGCCTCTACGACTACATGAGCCGTCGCCTGCTGCATGCCAACCTGCATGACGACCAGGATGCCCTGGATGAAGTGAGCCGCCTGCTCAGCCAGATCCGCGAGAGCTGGATGGCGATTCCGGCGGAAGCGCGCCAGGTACCCGGGGCCGGCGCATGAACGCCTCCGCCTGCGACCTGCCGCGGGTGCTCGAGCTGACCGAGTCGATGCACGAAGCCGCCAGCGAATCGCGCTGGGACGATCTGGCCACGCTGGAATCGGAGCGGGAGGCCGTGTTGCACGCGGCACCCATCGCCGAGTCCACGGATTCGGTCGAGTCGCTGCGCTCGATCATGCTGCTCGACACCCTCATCACCGACCTCGTGTCCGCCGCGCGCGACGAGGCGGCCGCCGCGTGGGACGCCCATCGCCGGTCGCGCCGCGCCGTTGCCGCGTATAGTGCGATCTGACGCGAACACCTGGGCGGGAGGGGCGGATGGGCGACGAAGGCTGGAAGGCATTTTCCGATCGTGTCGCGTGGGACGCCCGGTTCCACGCCGTCTGTGAGCCGGCCGCTCGCCTCGACGCGGCCGAGCTGGCCCTCGTCAACGACCGCAATGCCAGCGTGCTGGTGGCGGTGTCCGCCCTGATGGAACGTCGCAGCGAGACGGGCGAGGAAGACAGCCCGCTCAGCCAGGAAGTGGCCCGGCTCGACGCCAAGCTCAACGTCCTCATGGAAATCGTGAACCGGCTGCTGTTGCCGCAATCGGGCCTTCCCGCGCGACTCCCGCTGCGTTTCAACGCGTTCGGCGCCGTGTTGCCCTGGGACGGCCTGCCGCCGGTCGGCCAGGCCGTCATGCTGCGCCTGCATTTCGACGCCTGCCGCGCCCTGCCGTTGGAACTGCCGGGCGTGCGCCTGCCGGGTCCGTCGGACGGGCGGGGCTTCGTGGGTTTCGAAGGCTTGTCCGAAGCCGTTCGCGACGGTATCGAGCGTCTGGTCTTCCGCCAGCACCGCCGCCAGGTAGCCGAGGCCAGGGCGCAAGCCCGCCCCCTGGACAACCAGGACCCCTTGTAGGAGCGCGCTTGCGCGCGATCCCGGCACCCATCGTGCGAACCTGCGTTCCCCTTGTGACCTTTTACGTCACGTGTCGGCAATTTGTCGCGTGGCGTCCTGCGTCACATTCGTGACGCGTGTCGTCAGCATTGACGCGGCCCGCGCGGTGACTGGTTTTCACACTCTGCCGAATAGGTTTTTGCGATCGCATGTAAGTGTGAAGCGTGACGTGATTTTACGTCGTCGTGCGGCGGAATTCCGACGTTGGCACGCTCCTTGATTGGTACTTGGCATCTGAGGTCGCAGGGCGGTTCCCGCCCGGTCGACGACCTCGCACCAACGTCCCAAGGGGTAACAAGATGAAGTCCTCCAACTTTCTCGTTGTCGAGTCCGATCGCGCCCGCACCGATGGCATCATGTCGGTGCTGGCTTTCCTCGGATACCGTCCGGTGCTGGCCAGCCGCCTGCAAGCGGCGGACACGGCGGAGAGTTGGCGTGGCGTCTTCGTCGGCACCGTGGACGATGAGGCCGAACTCGAAGGCCATGTCGCGGCGCTGGGTCGCAATGGCCGCGACCTGCCGATGCTGGTCGCCGCGGACTCCCCGCTTGCCACCGCGCTGATCTCCGACGACTCGCGCAGCCAGAGCGTGGAGCTGGTCGACGTACCCCTGCGCTATGAGCGTCTGTCCGAAGCGCTGCGCGCGCTCCAGTCGCGCATCCAACCGCCGGCTGCCAGCCTGCGCATGGTCGGACATTCCGGTCCGATGCAGCGCGTGAACGGCCTGATCCGCCAGGTCGCCCCGTTCGATTCCAGCGTGCTGGTGCTCGGCGAGTCCGGCAGCGGCAAGGAGCTGGTCGCCCGTACGATCCACGAATGTTCGCCGCGTCGCGACAAGCCCTTCGTGGCGATCAACTGCGGCGCGATTCCGGCCGAGCTGCTCGAGAGCGAACTGTTCGGTCACGAGAAGGGTGCCTTCACCGGCGCCATCAGCACCCGCAAGGGTCGCTTCGAGATGGCTGAGGGCGGCACGCTGTTCCTCGACGAAATCGGTGACATGAGCCTGCCCATGCAGGTGAAGCTGCTGCGCGTGCTCCAGGAGCGCGTGTTCGAACGCGTGGGCGGCAACCGTCCGCAGCGTTGCGACGTGCGCATCATCGCAGCCACCCATCGCGACCTCGAAGGTGCGATCGAGAGCGGCAGCTTCCGTGAAGACCTCTACTACCGCCTGTCGGTGTTCCCGCTGGAAATGCCGCCGCTGCGCCAGCGCCTGGAAGACATGCCGGCCCTGATCAGCGAGTTCAACCAGCGCCTCGTGCAGCGCGGCCTGTCCTCGGTGCGTTTCTCGCCGGGCGCGATGACCGCGCTGTGCAAGCACGGCTGGCCGGGCAACGTCCGTGAGCTGTCGAACCTGGTCGAGCGCATGGCCATCCTCCTGCCGCACGGCGAAGTGCGTGCCGCCGACCTGCCGGAGAAGTACCGCGGTGGCCTGCCGATCGAGGAAGTTTCCGGTGCGGCCCTCATCGCCATGATGGAAGCCGAGCCGGAAGTCACCGAGACCTTCTCGTTCGCGAACGAGGGCGATCCGTCGGTGTTGCCGCAGGGCGGCCTCGACCTGAAGGATCATCTGGCCGGTATCGAGATTGGCCTGATCCGCCAGGCACTGAATTCCGCCAATGGCGTGGTGGCCCATGCCGCCAAGCTGCTGCGCGTGCAGCGCACGACGCTCGTGGAAAAGCTGCGCAAGTACGGCCTGTCGGAAACGGCCCAGGCGGGCTGACGCGATCGCTCGTGTCGGTGCCTGGTTGGCACACCTCGTGCATCGAGTGACGCAAAGCCGATAGGGCGTTGGAAAACCGTCATGACCACGATCGATGTCAACAACCTCCTCCTGCAGATGCGCCGCATCAGCACCCAGACCGAAATGCCCGCAATACGGGGCGTTGGCGAGTCAGAGGCCGCCGCCAAGGGAAGTTTCGGCGACCTGCTGAGGCAATCCATTGACGGTGTGGCGAAGTCGCAGGAGAAGGCGGGTCAACTTTCCAACGCGTTCGAGCGGGGCGATCCGAACGTCGATCTCGCCCAGGTGATGATCCAGGGACAGCGTGCCGACCTCGGTTTTCGCGCGATGACCGAAGTACGCAACAAGTTCGTCGATGCGTACAAAGAAATCATGAACATGTCGATCTGATCGACATGCGCCCCACGACAGGATTGAGCTCGAATCATGGCCGATAACGGCGTAGCTACCACGGAAAGCGGCAAGGCCACGCGCATGGACTCGTTGAAGTCCCTCGCGCAGACGCCGGCAGCGCGCCAGTTGTTCATGCTCGCTGGCATCGCCGGCGCGGTCGCCATCGGTATCGCCGCCGTGCTCTGGTCGCGTGCGCCGAACTATGGCCTGCTATACGGCGGGCTGGAACAGAAGGACGCCGCAGCCGTCACGCAGGCGCTGCAAGCGTCGAACACCCCCTACAACCTGAGCCCCGACGGCAGCTCCATCTTCGTACCCGCCGCCGACGTGGCCGGCGTGCGCCTGAAGCTGGCGGGCCAGGGTCTGCCGCAGGGCACGGCCGCGAGCAACATGCCGCAGGCCGATTCGCCGTTCGGCATGAGCGACATGGCCGAGCGCTCGCGCTACCAGTCGATGCTGGAGAGCGACCTTTCCAGCACCATCGCCGGCCTGCAATCGGTGCGCGCGGCGCGCGTGCACCTGGCGATGCCCAAGCCGTCCGCCTTCATCCGTGACAACAAGCCGGCCAGCGCCTCGGTGGTGGTCACGCTGTATCCTGGTCGCCAGCTCGACCAGGGCCAGGTCGCCGCGATCGTGCACCTCGTCGCGGCGAGCGTGCCCGGTCTCGACATCCGCCAGGTCTCGGTCATCGACCAGGGCGGCAACCTGCTCACCGTGAGCGATCCGGATAGCGCACAGGCCATCGGCGACAGCCGCCTGCGCCTGTCCAACCGGATCGAAGCCACGTACACGCAGCGTGTCGAAGACCTGCTGACGCCGCTCGTCGGTGCGGGCAAGGTCCGCGCCCAGGTCTTCGCCGACCTCGATTTCTCGCAGACCGAGAAGGCCAGCGAAACCTTCAACCATGACAACCCGGCGTTGCGCAGCGAGCAGACCAGCAGCGAGACGCGCACGGACCAGGCCAACAACGGCGGCGTGCCGGGTGCGCTGAGCAATCAGCCGCCGAACACCGGCGCGAACGCGACGGCTGCCAACCCGGGCAACGGCAATGCCAAGCCGGGCGCGCAGAACGCCAGCACGCAGGCCAACCAGAATCCGTCGCAGTCTTCGCAGAGCGCCACGCGCAACTACGAGCTGGACCGCACCGTCAGCCACGTGACCGATCCGGCGGGCAAGGTCGCGCGCCTCACCGTCGCGATGGTGGTGGACAACAAGCAGGTGCCGGACAAGGACGGCAAGTCCAAGAGCGTGCCGTTCACGCCCGAGGAGCTGTCGCGCCTGACCGAACTGACCAAGAACGCCGTCGGTTTCAGCACAGCGCGTGGCGATAGCGTCAGCGTCATCAACGAGCCGTTCCACGCCACCGCCGAGGAAGAGCCGCAGGGCACGCCGTTCTGGGAGCGTCCGGGCATGCTCGACCTGATCAAGCAAGGCCTCGGCGTGATGATCGCCCTGGTGCTGGGCTTCTTCGTGCTGCGTCCGATGCTCAAGGGCCTGCTGAAGCCCGCGCAGATGCCGATGACCAATGTCGCCCTGGCTGGCCCCATGCCGACCGTGTCGGTGATGGTGGACGACGACGACATGACGCCCGATCGCGTCACCGCCAGCGTGCAGGCCGCGCAGCTGGGCTCGCCGGCGCTGCTGGCGTACGAACAGAAGGTGGGCCTCGCCAAGCGCATGGCCGCCGAAAACCCGAAACAGATTGCGCAGGTCGTGAAGAGCTGGGTGGCTGACGATGGCGGCTGAGTCGAAAGAGGCCCTGACGGGCGCACAGAAGGCCGCGATCCTGCTGCTCACGCTGGGCGAGGAAGACGCCGCCTCCATCCTCAAGCACCTCGGCGCACGTGACGTGCAGGCCGTGGGTACGGCGATGGCCGCGCTGAAGAACGTCACCAAGGAGCAGGTCGAGTCGGTCCTCACCAAGCTGCAGGAAGACGTCGGCCAGCACACCGCCATCGGCGTGGGCACCGAGGAATACATCCGTCGCATCCTGGTCAACGCGCTGGGCGAGAACAAGGCGGGCGGCCTCATCGACCGCATCCTCCTGGGCCGCAGCAGCAAGGGCCTGGAATCGCTGAAGTGGATGGAGAGCCGTGCCATCGCGGAGATGATCGGCCAGGAGCATCCGCAGATCATCGCGCTGGTGCTCGCCCATCTCGAGCCGGACCAGGCCGCCGAGGTGATCGGCTACCTGCCGGCGCGCACGCGCAGCGACGTGGTGATGCGTATCGCCACGCTCGACGGCGTGCAGCCGCACGCGCTCAACGAACTGGACGAGATCATGGAACGCCAGTTCTCCGGTAACTCCAACAAGCTCAAGTCGGCCAGCGTGGGTGGCCTCAAGGCCGCGGCGGACATCCTCAACGCGATGGAAACCTCGCGCGAAGCCGAGCTGATGTCGTCCATCCGTGGCATCGACAACGGCCTGGGCGAGCGCATCGAAGAACTGATGTTCGTCTTCGATGACCTGGCCGAGATCGACGACCGCAGCATGCAGATCCTGTTGCGCGAAGTGCCGTCGGCCCGTCTCATCACGGCGCTGAAGGGCGCCGATGCGGCCATCCGCGAGAAGATCTTCTCCAACATGTCCAAGCGTGCCGCCGACATGCTGCGCGACGACCTCGAGGTCAAGGGTCCCGTGCGCCTGTCCGAAGTCGACGCCGCGCAGAAGGAAGTGCTCGCCACGGCCCGTCGCCTCGCCGACGCCGGCCAGATCAATCTCGCCGGCGGCGGGGAAGAGTTCGTCTGATGAGCCTTACCTCCATCCTCGCCCGCGAGCGCGTCGAACGTTTCGAGCGTTGGGAGCTGCCCGTCGTCGGCGCGCCCGATCCGGTCGTTGCCGACGAGCCGGAAGACGAAGGTCCGCAGCGCCCCACGGTGGCCGAGATCGAGGCCATCGAACGGCAGGCGCGCGAAGAGGGTTTCAACGCCGGGCTCAACGAGGGCAGGGCGATGGCCAAGCGCGAGCTGACCGCGCAGGTCGCTCGCATCGAGGCGCTGATCGAGGCAGTGCAGCGCCCGTTCGCCGAACTGGACCACGAAGTGGCCGGCGACCTGGCGATGCTCGCCACGGTGATCGCCGAGCGCGTGCTGGGCTACGAGCTTGCCACCCGCCCGGAAAAGATCGTCGAGGTCGTTCGCCAGGCGGTGGACGCGTTGCCGTCGGCCACCCGTCACCTGAAGATCCACCTGCATCCTACCGACGCCGCCATCGTGCGCGACCACCGTTCGTCGCTCGACCACGAAGGTACCGTGGTGGACGATGCGGCACTGGAACGGGGGGATGTCCGCCTGGAAAGCGAACACTCCCGTCTCGACGCCCGCGTGCGCACCCGCCTGGCCGCTGTGGTGGACAGCGTGCTCATGCCGTCCGTGGACGCGGAGGCAGACGAACAGGACGAGACGCCGTGAGCGTCGATTCGCATAACGCGTCGCGCAACGCGCACTGGCGCGAGGCGTTGGCCGCTCAGACGGCGAACGCCTCGCGCGTGCGGCCGTTGCAGGCCGAGGGCAAGTTGCGTCGCGTTGTCGGATTGACCCTGGAAGCGGTGGGCTGCGAGGCACCCGTCGGTGCGCGCTGCATGGTCGCTTCCGCCGATGGCAAACAGCTGGAAACCGAAGTCGTCGGCTTTTCCGATGGCCGGTTGCTTCTGATGCCCACGGGCGAGATGCACGGCGTGCTGCCCAACGCGCGCGTCACACCGGTGGCCGCGGTCTCCGGCGTTCCGGTCGGCGATTCGCTGCTGGGCCGCGTGATCGGCCCGGATGGTGCGCCGCTCGACGGCCAGGGCCCGCTGCTCGCGCGCGACCGGGCACCGCTACGCCGCGACCCGATCAACCCCATGCTACGCCAGCCCATCGACACACCACTCGACGTGGGCGTGCGCGCGATCAACGCCCTGCTCACCGTCGGCCGTGGCCAGCGCATCGGCCTGTTCGCCGGTTCCGGCGTCGGCAAGTCGACGCTGATGGGCATGATGACCCGCTTCACCAACGCCGATGTCGTGGTGGTGGGCCTGATTGGCGAGCGCGGTCGCGAAGTGAAGGAATTCGTCGATCACACGCTGGGCGAGGAAGGTCGTCGTCGTGCGGTAGTGATTGCCGCGCCAGCCGATGCGCCGCCGCTGTCGCGATTGCGCGGCGCCCAGGTGGCGACCGCCGTGGCCGAACATTTCCGTGATGAAGGCAAGCGTGTCCTGCTGCTGATGGATTCATTGACCCGTTACGCGCAGGCGCAGCGCGAGATCGCGCTGGCGATCGGCGAGCCGCCGGCCACCAAGGGCTATCCGCCCTCGGTGTTCGCCATGTTGCCCGCGCTGGTGGAACGTGCCGGCAACGACGCCGAAGGCCGCGGATCGATCACCGCGTTCTATACCGTGCTGACCGAGGGTGACGACTATCGCCACGATCCCATCGCCGACGCAGCGCGCGCGATCCTCGACGGTCATATCGTGCTGTCCCGCGATATGGCGGAGGCCGGTCACTATCCCGCCATCGACATCGAGGCGTCGATCAGCCGTGTGATGCCGGCCGTGGTGGACAAGGAGCACATGCGCGCCGCACAGCGGTTCCGCCAGGTGTATTCCGCCTATCGCCAGCAGCGCGACCTCATTGCCGTGGGCGCGTACCAGAAGGGCAGCGATCCGCGTACCGACGAGGCGATTGCCCTGTATCCCCGCTTGTCGGCCTTCCTCCAGCAGGAAACCGACGTGCCGGTGGATCTCGACGAGGCTCGCCAGGGTCTCGAAAACGTCGCGAGGTCTGACTGATGCCGTCACGTGCCGACCGCCTCCAACCTGTCGTCGAGATCGCCGCCGGCAAGGCCGAAGACGCGACGCGCGCCCTCGCCACGCACCAGCGCGCGCTGGCCGATGCCGAGCACCAACTCGAGGAACTGCGCCGTTATCGCAACGAATACGCCGTGATGCCCGATGGCATCGGCGTGAGCGCGCTGCTCAACCGGCAGCAGTTCCTCCAGAAGATCGACGTGGCGATCGTGCAGCAGATGGGCGAGGTGCAGCGCCGCGAGCGCGCGCTCGACCAGGCGCGGCAGGACTGGGCCGACGCGCGTGGCCGCGCGAAGGCGCTGGATTCGGTCACCACGAAGTACCGCGAGCAGGAACGCAAGTCGCAGGATCGCCGCGAACAGGAACAGGCGGACGAACGGTCTCAGTATCGCCGTCCCCCCAGGATCGAAGGCTGACGCGTCCCCCGTCCGCCCGTCGCCATGCCAGGAACCACCCCATGAACAACGCCAGCCTCGCCCTCAACGCCTCCCGCCCTTCCACGCCGACGAACAACGTATCCTCGTCCGGCCAGGGCGCCAACGACGGTTCGCCGTCCAGTCAGCGCTTCGACACCGCGATGGACGCCGCCCGGGCTGACGCGCACAAGCCGCAGCGCGACGATGCGTCGAAGACGAAGGATCAGGGCGCGACCAAAGGCGCTGCCACGAAGTCGACTGACGCGAAGCCGGCAAAGAAAGCGGACGACGAGACGGCGCGCAAGAGTGACAAGGATGCAACGAAGGATGGTGACACCTCGGTCGCCAACGCCATGCTGGCCTTGATCGGCGCACCGCCGCCGGCACAGGTTGCGGCCGTGAAGCTTCCCGACGCGGCAAGCGAACTCGCCGACAAGGCCATGGCTTCGCTCGACGGTGCGCCCATGTCGCCGCTTGGCGCTGGTGCGGCCGTGGTCACGGGGGCGGAGCAGGGCGTGCTGGGCATGTCGCCCACGGCTGCCGTAGCCGATGCCACGCCCGCGATCGCGGCGCCAATCTTCGGTGCCTTGCTCGCCGCTCAGGGCGGCGATGCTGCGACGGGCAAGGACGATGCCCGCGCGACCGATCCGACGCAAAGCCCCATGCCGGCACTCCAGGCGGCGGGCATGGCACCGGCGGATGGCCAGCTGTTACAGGTGCAGTCCACGCAACCCGCCGCCTCGCCGCAGTTTGCCCAGGAACTGGGCGAGCAGATCGCCTGGATGGGCAGTGGCCAGGTGAAGGAGGCCCGCATCAAGCTGCATCCGGAAGAGCTGGGCAGCATGGATGTTCGCGTGAACATGGATGGTGGCAAGGTCAACGTCGCGATCATCGCGCAGCATCCGGCCGCCGTGCATGCCGTGCAGCAGACACTGTCCCAACTGGACAGCATGCTCGCCCATCACGGCCTGGCGCTTGGTCAGGCCGATGTCGGCCAGCGCCAGCAAGGGCAGGGCGGCGGTGAGGCGTCGTCATCGTCGACTGGCCAGGGTGGTTCGGGCACGGATGCGGACGCCACGTCCACGACCGTGGCGACATCCGCCGTGTCGCGTGGCCTGCTCGACGAAGTCGCCTGACGTCAGTTCGTCGTCGATAGTCAAAATGTCGTCGCACTCGTGACGCTCGCCGTGACGCGAACGGCGTCACAGCACGGCGAAACGGCGGATGTTTATCTCCTTTGAGGATGGCACGCCGCTTGCAATAACACCGGCGGGACAGGCATCGTCCCGTTGTTTTCGTTCCGGTATCGAAGAGGTTTTCCCGCATGGCCGCAGCACCCAAAGAAGCCACCGAAGGCGCCCCTGTCACCAAGAAGAAGGGCAAGGGCAAGCTGTTGCTTGTCGGCGCGCTGGTCGTCCTCGTAGCGGGCGGTGCGGGCGGCTATTTCATGATGAAGGGCGGTCACGGCAAGGCGGGTGAAACGACCACGGCCGATGCGACGCGCTCCAAGCCGGCGGTGTATCTCCAGCTCGACCCGGCCTTTGTCGTGAACTTCCAGGACGAGAACGCCCTGCGTTTCCTCCAGGTGGGCGTCAACGTCATGTCGCACGATCCCGACGCGATCGCCGCCGTGAAGGAAGCTGATCCCGAGATTCGCAACGCCCTCCTGATGCTGTTTTCCGCGCAGGACGTGAAGACCCTTTCCGACGTGAAGGGCAAGCAGAAACTGCAGGCCTCGGCCCTGGCCGAAGTACAGCGCATCCTCAAGGAGAAGATCGGTCGTCCCGGTGTGGACGCGGTCTACTTCACCAGCTTCATCATGCAGTGACGGCAAGGGCCCGGCGATGAGTGACATCCTCACCCAGGAAGAAATCGACGCCCTGCTCGCCGGCGTGGAAGGCGGCTCGGTCGACACCGAGGCCGAGCTTCCGCCGCCGGGCGGCATCATCGATTACGACTTCACTCAGCAGGATCGCATCGTCCGCGGCCGCCTGCCGACGCTGGAAATGGTCAACGACCGCTTCGCCCGCTACTTCCGCACGAACCTGTTCGGCGTGCTGCGCAAGTCTTGCGAGGTGTCGGTGCTTGGCGTGAAGATGACCAAGTTCAACGAGTACGTGCACTCGCTGGCGGTGCCGAGCAACCTCAATCTCGTGCGCATCAAGCCGTTGCGCGGCACGGCGTTGATGGTGTTCGAGCCGCGCCTGGTGTTCACCGTCATCGATAATTTCTTCGGTGGCGACGGTCGATACCATGCCCGCATCGAGGGTCGTGACTTCACGCCGACCGAGAACCGCGTCATTCAGATCGTGCTCCAGGAAGCCTTCGCCGCGATGTGCGAGGCCTGGGCACCGGTATTGAAGATGCAGTTCGAGTTCCTCAATTCCGAGATCAACCCGCAGTTTGCGAACATCGTGAGCCCGACCGAGACCGTGGTGGTGTCGCGTTTTCATATCGAACTGGATGGCGGCGGTGGCGAGATCCACCTCACGCTGCCGTATTCCATGGTCGAGCCCATCCGCGAACTGCTCGACGCGGGCGTGCAGAGCGATCGCGCGGAGCGCGACGAGCGCTGGATCCAGAACCTGCACGAGGAAATTCTCGATGCGGAAGTGGAAGTCACCTCCCTGCTGGCCGAGGCACGGCTGACCATTGGCGACTTCCTGCACCTGCGCAAGGGCGACGTGATTCCGATCAACCTGCCCGACCTGGCGACGGTATTCGCCGAGGACGTGCCGATCTTCCGTGGCCGCATGGCCAACGCCAGCGGCAACAAGGCGGTGCGTTTCGAGTCGCTGCTGCGCCGGAACGCCCAGCGCCAGGGACCGCTGCCTATCGAGCCGCTGACCGAAACGTTGTGACGCGGTAGGAGCGCGCAAGCGCGCTCCTACCGTTCAGCGGCGGAAACGTACGTAGGCGCGCTTGGCCAAGTAGAGCAGGTTGCCTGCGAGGCCCTTGTCCTGCGCCTTCAGCAGCGAGGTGTTCTCGGCGTAGAGCATCTGTATGTGACCGTCGCGCTGCGCGATGAGGCTGCGAATGGTCGCCACGTCGGCCGCGCTCAGCGTATGGCCTTCGGCCAGGTGCTCAGGCAACTGGCGCTTCACGTAATACGTGGTGTGGCGGTCGGCGATCTCTTCTTCCGGCCGGTCCTTCGTATAGAAGTAAAGTGCGATCGAGCGCCGGCTCAGGTCGGCATGCTGAGCGGGCAGGGCGATCGTGTCGAACGCATGCCATGAGCGCTCCGAGGTCTCGAAGATCACGCAGCGATTGAACACCGGCGGCACCGATTGGCGCGGAGTCACCTCCTCGTGCGGATCGCGGAACAGTTCGAGGTTGCCGCCCCAGGCCTGCTCCCACTGCGGATTCAGGTAGATGATCAGGTTCAGGCGACGATGCCAGCGCTCGCTTGGATGGAAGTTGAAGTCCACATGCGGGTCGAGGCTCATGCCGTTGCGGTTTTCGTGGGTGCCCCCACCGAGGTACCACGGGTCGTAGAGCAGCCCGTCGATGCCGGTGAGGCGCCCGATCGCCGCCAGGAACTCCGGGCTCTGGATCGCATCGTCGAGACGTCGATAGGCATCGCCTAGCGAACGCACCTTGTCGAGCGTCGACTTGCCGCCCTGTCGTCCATCGTCACCCACCGTATTGCCCCGTTCGAAGGCCGGAAATTCGGCCAGGAGCTTGCCGATGAACGACGAGTCCAGAAAGTCGTCGATGACCACATGGGGGAATGGGTCGGCACCCAGGAAGGCACGTCGATGATCGTCTGCCGCCGCGAGCACCCGCGGGTTGAGAATGGTGATGCCTGTCTGACCGTCCATGTGTTCCGGAATAAGGTAGGGAGCAAGCCGCTCATTCTATTTCGTGAAGGGGGCGGCGTCCCGTGCTGTCGTCGGGGTGTCGACTGACCGTCACCGCGACTAACTGCCGTCGAGCGTCATCTTTCCGGCGGAGCCTTGAAGGCAGGGCGGAACCGTCAAGGGCTCCCACAGCGTGAAATGGCGCCATGTCGGGCCTGACGGATGCCCGGCGTCGATGGCACGCCGTTTGCTTTCTGGCTGACGTATCCACGCAACGTCACCGGAATGGTCATGAACGAACCCACCCTCAGCCCCGAAACCCAGGACGGTCCCGAAGCCGAAGCGACGCTCGGCGGCCTTGGCAACGAGGTCAATCTCGACGTCATCCTCGACGTGCCGGTCACCATGGCGATGGAAGTGGGTCGCACCAAGATCAGCATCCGCAACCTGCTCCAGCTCAACCAGGGCTCGGTGGTGGAGCTGGATCGCGCGGCGGGCGAACCGCTGGACGTGTTCGTCAACGGCACGCTCGTCGCCCACGGCGAGGTCGTGGTCATCAACGAGAAGTTCGGTATCCGGCTGACCGACGTGATCAGCCCGGCCGAGCGCGTCCGCAAGCTGCGGTGATTCCGATGCGTCGCACTGTCGCCGCCCTTGGCGGCTTCCTTCCCTGCGCCTTGATGGCGGCCCCGGTCGCCCCGCCGGCGGTGGACTCGGGCGCGGAACTGGTTCGCGTGCTGGTCAGCCTGCTCGGCGTCGTGGCGCTCATTTTCTTCGTGGGCTGGCTCAGCCGGCGCGCGCAGGCGCGGGTGCGGCCGGGTGGCCGCAAGATCCGCGTGATCGAATCGATGCCGGTCGGCATCAAGGACCGGGTGATGTTGATCGAGGTCGGTGGCAAGCAATTGCTGGTGGGCGCGTCGCCGGCGGGCGGCCTGCGCACGCTGCACGTGCTCGACACCCCGGTGGTCGACGATGTCGTGCCGCCGCAGGCGCCGACGATCCGCGGTTTTCGCGACGTGCTTGCCCAGTGGAAGCGCCCATGAAGCGCTGGTCGTGGGTCCTCTTCGTCCTTTTCCTGTTCGCGCCGGCGGTGTCGTTTGCCGCCGATCCGCAGGGCATTCCGCTGGTGAACGTGCAGCCGGGCGCCAATGGCGGCCAGCAGTGGTCGCTATCCATCCAGATGCTGGCGCTGATGACGGTGCTCACCGTCCTGCCGGCGATCCTGCTGATGATGACCTCGTTCACTCGCATCGTCATCGTGCTGGGTTTCCTGCGCCAGGCGCTGGGCACCAACAGCACGCCGCCGAACCAGGTGATCCTCGGCCTGTCGCTGTTCCTGACGCTGTTCGTCATGTCGCCGGTGCTCAACAAGGCCTACGACGCCGGCATCAAGCCGTATATGGACGGGCAGATGACCGTGCAGGAGGCCGTGCCACTGGCCGCCGCGCCGTTCCGCCACTTCATGCTCGAACAGACCCGCGAGCCGGACCTGCAGCTGTTCACCCGCCTGGCGGGCGAGGAGCCGTACGCGGACCGTGATTCGGTGCCTTACCGCGTGGCCCTGCCGGCCTTCGTCACCAGCGAGCTGAAGACCGCCTTCCAGATGGGCTTCCTGCTGTTCATCCCGTTCCTCATCATCGACCTGGTGGTGGCCTCGGTGCTGATGTCGATGGGCATGATGATGGTCTCGCCGATGATCATCTCGCTGCCATTCAAGATCATGCTGTTCGTACTCGTCGACGGCTGGACGCTGCTGTTGGGCACCCTAGCGGGAAGCTTCTACCCATGACGCCCGAGTCCGTCATCGGCTTCGGTCAGCAGGCGCTGCACATCGCCATGCTGGTCGGTGCGCCGCTGCTGCTCACCGCGCTGGCGGTGGGCCTGTTGATCGGCATGGTCCAGGCGGCCACGCAGATCAACGAACAGACCCTCAGCTTCATCCCCAAGCTGATCGCGATGGCGCTGGTGATGATCATCACCGGTCCGTGGATGCTGCGCACGCTTGTGGATTTCACCCGCTCGCTGATCGAATCGTTGCCCCAGGCGGTACGTTGATGCCGCTGGACCTCGGCCAGCTCGAGGCATGGGTCGGCAGCGCCTGCTGGGCGATGGCCCGCGTGTCCGGCCTGATGCTGGTGGCGCCGGTGCTCGGTGCGACCACCATCCCGACGCGCATCCGCCTGGGCCTGACGGTGTTGCTGACCATGGTCCTCGCACCGCTGGCGCCGCTCGACCTGCGTCCGCTGTCGGCAGCGGGCGTGGCGACGCTGGCGCAGCAGATCCTCATCGGCGCCGCGCTCGGCTTCGTGCTGAAGCTGGTGTTCGAGGCGGTGTCGTTCGGCGGCCAGTTCGTGTCGCAGGCGATGAGCCTGGGCTTCGCCGAGGTCGTCAACCCCGGCGTCGGCGGCAGCACGCCCGTGCTCAGCCAGTTTTACACCATGATGGTGACCCTGCTGTTCCTCGTGATGAATGGTCACCTTCAGTTGATCGACCTGCTCGCGGAGAGCTTCCGCAGCCTGCCGGTAGGGGAACATGGCATCGGCGCCGAAGGCGTGTGGACCGTGCTGACCTTCGCCACGCATCTGTTCGGCGGTGCGGTGCGCGTGGCCTTGCCCGCGCTCACCTCCGTGCTCGTGGTCAACCTCGGTTTCGGCGCGATCAGCCGTTCCGCGCCTTCGATGAACCTGTTCGCCGTGGGTTTTCCCATCACCATTTGTCTTGGCATGGTCGCCGTCTGGCTGGCCTTGCGTGGCCTGCCCGGCGCCTTCGACGCCTTGCAGAGCGCCGCGTGGGAAACCATGCGCGGCCTGATCGGGAGGTAGGCGTTCGATGAGCGAACAGGCCGACAAGGAAGACCGCACCGAATCGCCCAGTGACAAACGCCTTCGCGAAGCGCGCGAAAAAGGCGAGCTGCCGCGTTCGCGCGACCTGTCCACGGCGGTGGTGGTGCTGGCCGGCGTGGCGACCCTGATCGCCTCGCGCGAACAGATCGCCGTGCATGCGGCGAACATTATGCACGTGGGCCTGCGCTACCAGCGCGACGACCTGCTTGGGCCGGACGGTCTGCGCCACGCGCTGGCCACCGCCGCGCTGGAGGGCCTGAAGCTGCTCGGGCCGCTATTCGTGGTGACCATGGTCGCGGCCATCGCGGCACCCGCACTGATGGGCGGCCTCAATTTCTCGGCCCAGGCGCTGGTGCCGAAGTTCGACCGCCTCGACCCCATCAAGGGCTTCGGCCGGCTGTTCTCCATGAATGGCCTGGTGGAACTGGGCAAGTCGGTGCTCAAGCTACTGCTGATCGGCGGCGCGCTGGTGTGGTTCCTGCGCAAGAGCGTCCAGGACATGTTTGCGGTCGGCAGCGGTCCGGTGAGTGAAGGCATCGCCCGCACCTTCGGCATCCTGGGACAGGCCGCGCTGATCTTCGCCTGCGCGCTGGGCGTCATCGCCCTCGTGGATGCGCCCTGGCAGAAGTACAACTTCATCTCGAAGATGAAGATGACCAAGCAGGAAGTGAAGGACGAGCACAAGGAAAGCGAAGGCTCGCCGGAAATGAAGTCAAAAATCCGTCAGGTCCAGCAGCAGATGGCGCGTCGACGGATGATGCAGGACGTGCCCACCGCCGATGTGATCGTGGCCAATCCGACGCACTTCGCGGTAGCCCTCAAATACGACGAAAACCGCATGGGAGCGCCGCGCGTGGTGGCCAAGGGCGTGGACGTGATCGCCCTGCAGATCCGTGAAATCGGTGGTGGAGCGAAGGTTCCGGTGGTGGAAGCCCCTCCGTTGGCACGAGCCTTGTATCACACGACGGAAATCGGACGCGAAATCCCCGCCGCGCTGTACGTCGCGGTGGCCCAGATCCTGGCCTACGTGTTCCGGTTGAAGCAGGCGATCGCCTCCGGCGATCTCCCGCCCGATCTGCCGACGCAGGACATCGATCCGGAACTGCTCGGTCCTTACCGCATGGATAACTGAAGACATGGCAGCCTCCACGAACCTCATGGGCACCTTCCGCCATATCGGCCGCCGCGGCGTCGCGGCGCCGGTGGCGATGCTGATCATGCTCGGCATGATGATGCTGCCGCTGCCCCCGTTCATGCTGGACCTGCTGTTCACCTTCAACATCGCGTTGTCGCTGGTGATCCTGCTGGCCACGATGTACGTGATGCGGCCGTTGGAACTGGCCTCGTTCCCTACCGTGGTGCTGTTCGCCACCTTGCTTCGCCTGGCGCTCAACATCGCCTCCACCCGCGTGGTGCTGCTGCACGGCCATAACGGCCCGGGCGCGGCCGGCAAGGTGATCGAGGCCTTCGCCGAGTTCGTCATCGGCGGCAACTTCGCGGTGGGCTTCGTGGTGTTCGCGATCCTCACCATCATCAACTTCGTGGTGGTGACCAAGGGCGCCACCCGCGTGTCCGAAGTGACCGCGCGCTTCACCCTCGACGCGATGCCCGGCAAGCAGATGGCCATCGACGCCGACCTCAACGCCGGCCTGCTCACCCAGGAACAGGCGCGCGAGCGCCGCCAGGAAGTGCGCGAGGAAGCCGACTTCTACGGTTCGATGGACGGTGCCTCCAAGTTCGTGCGCGGCGACGCCACGGCGGGCATCCTGATCCTTGTGATCAACATGCTGGGCGGTTTCTTCATCGGCATGTTGCAGCATGGCCTTTCGGCCTCCGAAGCCGCGCGCACCTACACCCTGCTGACCATCGGCGACGGCCTCGTCGCCCAGGTGCCGGGCCTGATGCTCTCGATCGCCACGGCGGTGATCGTCACCCGCGTGTCCAAGTCGCAGGAGATGGGCAAGCAGGTGATGGGCCAGCTGTTCGGCCAGCCGAAGGCGCTGGCCGTCGCGGCGGCCGTGCTCGGCACGATGGGCCTGATCCCGGGCATGCCGAACATCCCGTTCCTGATCCTCGCCGCGGTCGCCGGTTTCGGCGCGTGGAAGCTGCAGCGCCTGCGCGACGGCGTGGTCGCTGGCGCGACGCCTGCCGCTGCCCCGGGCACCGACCTCGCCCTGGAATCCACGCCGCCGGCCGAGCGCCTGGAGCTGTCGTGGGAAGACGTGGCCCAGGTCGACACCATCGGCCTGGAAGTCGGTTATCGCCTGATCCCGCTGGTGGACAAGGCACAGGGCGGCGAGCTGATGGCGCGGATCAAGTCCGTGCGCCGCAAGCTCTCGCAGGAGCTGGGCTTCCTGGTGCCGTCGGTGCATATTCGTGACAACCTCGACCTGGCGCCGCACGGTTACCGCATCTCGCTGATGGGCGTGCCCATGGGCGAGGCCGAGATTCACACCGAGCGCATGCTTGCGATCGATCCGGGCCGCGTGCACGGCACGATCAACGGCATCGCCACGCGCGACCCGGCCTTCGGCCTCGACGCGGTATGGATCGAGCCGGGCCTGCGCGAGCACGCCCAGACCCTCGGCTACACGGTGGTGGACCCGGCCACGGTGATCGCCACCCACCTGTCGCATATCCTGCAGAACCACGCCCACGAACTCATCGGCCACCAGGACGTCCAGCAGTTGCTCGACCGTCTCGCGCAGCAGACGCCGAAGCTGGTGGAAGACCTGGTGCCCAAGCGCCTGTCACTCGGCGCCATCGTCAAGGTGCTGCAGAACCTGCTCGCCGAGCGCGTGCCCATCCGCAACTTCCGCGGCATCGTCGAATCCTTGGCGGAGCACGCGGGCCAGAGCCAGGATCCTGGCGTGCTCGCCGCCGCCGTGCGCGTCACCCTCGGTCGCCAGATCGTCCAGGAGATCGCCGGTCTGGGCACCGAGATTCCCGTCATTACTTTGGCGCCGGATCTGGAGCAGATCCTCCTGCAATCGCTGCAAGGCGGCGGACCGGCGGGTGCGGCGGTGGAGCCGGGCCTGGCCGACCGGCTCCAGCAGAGCGTCGCCGACGCCACCCGGCGCCAGGAAGCGGCGGGCGAACCGGCCGTCTTGCTGGTTTCGCCGGCGCTTCGCCCCTGGTTGGCACGCTTCACGCGTCATGTGGCCCAAAACCTGCATGTACTCGCGTACACCGAGGTCCCGGACAACCGGCGCGTCAAGCTGGTGACGGCCCTCGGGCGCTAGGCAATGAGACACCGTTCGCCGATTCGGCGGGCGGACGGAACGAACATGGTGGTGTCCTCGAACCTGGGCGCCGCGCGACGTAAGACAGGATCGAACGCATGAAAATCAAACGATTCGTTGCTCCCGACATGCGCCAGGCCATGCGCCAGGTGCGCGACGAGCAGGGTCCGGACGCCGTGATCCTATCCACGCGCCGCATGGACGACGGCATCGAGATCATCGCCGCGCTCGACTACGACGAGGCCCTGGTCCGCGAGGCCGGCTTCGCCTTCGACGCGCCGGCCGACAAGCCTGCCTCGGAGGTCGCACCGATCCGCGCCGTGCGCGACGACCGCGAGGCCGAACGCGCCGCCCGCATCGATCAGGCCCGCGCCGCCACGGCCGCCGCCGTCGAGCGCGCGACCAAGGCGCCGGTCGGCAACGCGCCGCAGCGCCAGTCCAGCGCCGCGCTGGCCGCCAGCGTCGCCGACGTGGTGCGCGCCGCCACGGTCAACCCGCAGAACGACGTGGCCGTGAACGGCATGCGCGCCGAGATCAACCACCTGCGCGAGATGCTGGAAGTGCAGCTTTCGGCGCTGGCCTGGAACCAGATGGACCGCGAGCAGCCGCTGCGCGCCCGCGTGCTGCGCGAGATGACCCGCCTGGGCATTGATGGTGACGTGGCCCGCGCGCTGTGCGCCGAGCTGCCGGCCGACATGACGGTGGAGCAGGCGCGCTACCTGCCACTGGGCCTGCTCGCCCGCAACATCCGCACCACCGGTCGCGACTTCGAGGTGGTGAGCGGCGGTATCACTGCGCTAGTGGGTACCACCGGCGTGGGCAAGACCACCACCATCGCCAAGCTGGCGGCCCGCGCGGTGATGCGCCATGGCGCGGCCAGCGTGGCCCTGGTGAGCGCCGACCAGTACCGCATCGGCGCGGGCGCCCAGTTGGAGCACTACGCGCGCCTGCTCGGCGTGCGCGTGTTCAACGCCAACGACGCCACCAGCCTGCGTAACGCGCTGCTCCAGCTGCGCGGCAAGCGCACCGTGCTGGTCGACACCGCCGGCCTGGCCGGCAACGACCCACGCCTGCAGCAGCAGTTCGACACCCTGCGCGCCATGACCGACGTGCGCACCTGCCTGGTGCTGGCCGCCAACGCCCAGTCCCAGGCGATCGACGACGCCATCCGCACCTACGCCCCCTTGCGTCCGCAGAGCGCCATCCTCACCAAGCTGGACGAGGCGCCGCTGGTCGGCGGCGCCCTGTCCGCGGTGATCCGCCACGGCCTGCCGCTGGATTACACCACCGACGGCCAGCGCGTCCCCGAGGACATCGCCTCGGCGGACTCGCGCAAACTGGTCTGTCTTGCCGCCCAGCGGGTCAAGCAGCGCACGGACGAGCCCGACGCCGCCATACTTGCCGATCGGTTCGGCATGCCGGCGACGGCGACAGCATGACCCGGACGATAAATCCCGTGACCACGGCACCCGCAAACGCATACTCTTTCCCGGCAGCGAATTCCTTCATGAGCACACACGTCGACAACACCCAGGCCGCCGGACTCGAATGGTTGTCCGACCGTCGCCCCACCCGCAGCATCGCGATCGCGGGCGGCAAGGGCGGTGTCGGCAAGACCACGGTGGCGGTCAACCTCGGCATGGCCCTGGCGATGGGCGGCCGTGACGTGCTGCTGCTCGACGCCGACCTGGGCATGGCCAACATCGACGTGCTGCTCGGCCTCCAGCCGGTGCGCCACCTGGGCCACATGCTCGAAGGCGCCTGCCGCATCGAGGACCTGGTGCTCAACGCCGCCCACGGCCTCAAGGTGATCCCGGCCACCTCGGGCACCCGCCGTATGGCCCAGTTGCCCAACATCGAGCACGCCGCGGTGATCCGCGCGTTCGACGAATACCCGTTGGCCCCCGAATACCTCATCGTCGACACCGCCGCCGGCATTTCCGACAGCGTGTCGATGTTCGCCGCCGCCTCGGACGAGGTGGTGATCGTGGTCTGCGACGAGCCGGCCTCCCTGACCGACGCCTATGCGCTGATCAAGGTGCTGTCCCGCGAATTCGCGGTGCATCGTTTCCGCATCGTCGCCAACATGGTTCGCCATGCCCAGGAGGGCAAGGCGTTGTTCGAGAAGCTGTCCCGGGTGACCAGCCGGTTCCTCGATGTATCACTCGACTTCATGGGCATGGTCCCGCATGACGAGTACCTCCGCCAGGCCATCCGCCGCCAGTCGGCGGTGGTCGACGCCTGGCCGAGCAGCCGTTCCGCGGTCGGATTCAAGAATCTGGCCAGGTCGGTCGATACATGGGGTGAACCCGAAACCCGGGCACAGGGACGGATCGGCTTTTTCGCCGAGCGTTCCCACTTGGGAGGAGGGCTGCCGTTGTGAGCGTGGCGAGCGAATACCTTGAAATCACTCGTGTTCCCGCGGACCAACTGGTAAAGACCCACGCGCCGCTGGTGCGCCGTATCGCCTATCACCTGATGGGCAGGCTGCCGCCGAGCGTGGATGCGAACGACCTCATGCAGGCCGGGATGATCGGACTGCTCGAGGCCGCGAGGAATTATTCGCCGACTCGCGCGGCCAGCTTCGAAACCTATGCGGGCATCCGCATACGTGGCGCCATGCTGGACGAACTGCGCAAGACGGACTGGACCCCGCGCTCCGTCCATCGGAAGTTGCGCGAGGTCGCGGAGGTGACGAGGCAGATCGAAAACGAGACGGGTGGCGACGCCGACGACGCGGAAGTGATGAAGCGGCTGGGCATCGACGCCATGGAATACAACCAGATCCTGGCCGACGCGGCGAGCGCGCGGTTGCTGAGCCTGACGGCGCCCGAGGGCGACGAGGGCGCGGCGATCGACGTGGCCGACACGGACGCCGCCGGACCGGAAGGTACGTTCGAGCAGGACGGCATGCGCGAAGCGCTGGCCCAGTCCATCGACGGCCTGCCGGAACGCGAAAAGCTGGTGATGTCGCTGTACTACGATGAAGAGCTCAACCTGAAGGAAATCGGTGCGGTGCTGGGCGTGAGCGAGTCGCGGGTGTGCCAGATCCATGGCCAGGCCCTGATCCGCCTCCGTGCACGCATATCGGGTTGGAAAGAAAAACATTGACGGCATCCGGGTGCCGTCGCCGGATAAGAAACGCGCAGGGTCAGGCGGAGAGACGTTTTGGACAAGAACATGAAAATCCTCGTGGTGGACGATTTCTCCACCATGCGGCGCATCGTCAGGAACCTGCTGGTGGAGCTGGGCTTCACCAACGGCCTGATCCAGGAGGCCGAGGACGGCAACGCCGCGCTGGCGCTGCTTCGCTCGCAGTCGTTCGACCTGGTGGTCACCGACTGGAACATGCCGAACATGACCGGCATCGAGTTGCTTCGCGCCATCCGTGCCGACGCGGCGCTGAAGGCGCTGCCGGTGCTGATGGTCACGGCGGAGAACAACCGCGACCAGATCATCGCCGCCGCGCAGAGCGGCGTGAACGGCTACGTGGTCAAGCCGTTCACCGCGGTCACGCTGAAGGAAAAACTCGACAAGATCTTCGAACGCCTCGCTGCGGCGGCAGGCTAAGGACACCGCATGAACTCCACGATTTCCGCTGGCCAAGATGTCGCCCCCGAGCTGCGTGAACTGCTCGACGCCGACGATTCCGCCGCCTTCGAACAGGCGCTCGACCGCCTGATCCGCAGCCGCGAGCAGCACATCTTCCTCGCCCTGGGTCACCTGGCGCGCGACCTGCACGAGTCGGCCCGCCGCCTCGCCGTCGACATCTCGCACGACGGCAACCCGGGCAACATGAGCGACGCCCGCAAGCACCTGCTCGACGTGCTGGAAATGAGCTCGCAGGCAGCGCATCGCACCCTCGATTTCAGTGAAAAGCTGCGTCCGCAGGCGCAGTCCCTGGCCAAGCAGGCCGACGAAGTACTCGTGCTCGACCCGGCCGACCCGGCGTTCGCCTCGAACGCGCGTGCGCTCGCCGTGCGCGTGGGCGACTTCGCGCAGAGCGCCGACATCGGCCTGGGCGAGATGGTGGAAGCCCAGTCGTGGCAGGACCTCTCCGGCCAGCGCGTGGCGCGTGTCGAAGCCTTCATGGCCAAGGTCGAGTCGTCGCTGGTGGAACTGGTGCGCCTGACCGGCTCGCTGGCCGGCGGCGCGGCTCCGGCCGCGGACAAGGTCAGCCAGGACGAAGTGGATCGCCTGCTCAGCGAATTCGGTTTCTGAGCGCGCCATGAGCGTGGAGCTGGACAACGAGCTGCTCAACGTTTTCCTGATCGAGGCACGTGAACTGCTCGAGAGCCTGGGCGAACAGCTCGTGGATCTCGAGTCCTCGCCGGGCGACGTCGATCTGCTGAACGCGGTGTTCCGCGCGTTCCATACCGTGAAGGGCGGGGCCGGCTTCCTCGGCCTCAACCCCATGGTGGAACTGTGCCACCGTGCCGAGGATCTGCTGAACGAGGCGCGCAACGGCGCCATCGTGCTCGACGCGGGCTTCATGGACGCGTTGCTGGAGTCGCTCGACCTCCTCAACGACATGATGCGCGCCGCTGACGGCGGCGTGGCGATCGAGGCCGCGCCGCGTTCGCTGCTCGATCGTTTGACGATCCCCGGCCGCGTCGCGTCGGCACCGCCGATGGCGCTGGCGCAGCCGGTGTCCGCACCGGTGGTCGCGCCTGCGCCGCCCGCGGCACGTCCGCACGATCCGATCGAAGACGAATTCGAGGCCATGCTCGACGCCGCGCGCGCCGACCGTGCGCCCGCGCCCGAACCCTCGGGCACGATCAGCGACGACGAGTTCGAAGCCCTGCTCGATTCGCTCTACGGCACCGGCGCTCCCGGCGCCGAGTCGGTCGCCGCCGCGCCGGTTCCGGAAGTGGCTGCGCCGGTGGTCGATAGCACTTCGATCAGCGACGACGAATTCGAAGCCCTGCTCGACTCCCTGCACGGCACCGCCGCGCCGGGTGCGAACGCGGCGACGCCGGCTCCCGAACCGGTCGTCGCGCCCCCGCCGGTCGAACCGGTGAAGGCTGCTGTCGCCAGCGAGGCCGCGCCCAAGGCTGCGGGCGAAAAGCGCAGCGCATCCACCGCCGACACCACCGTTCGCGTGGACACCCATCGCCTCGACAACCTCGTCGACGCGGCGGGCGAACTGGTGCTGGTGCGCAACCGCCTTACCAATCTCGCACCGCGCGGCACCGCCGACCCGATGGAACGTGCCATCGGCGAGCTGGAACGCGTGGCCGAAGATCTCCAGAACGCCGTGCTGCGCATGCGCATGCAGCCGGTCGGCAAGCTGTTCTCCCGTTTCCCGCGCATCGTTCGCGACCTTGCCCGCCAGCTGGGCAAGGACATCGAACTGGTGACCGAAGGCGAAGACACCGACATCGACCGCACCGTGGTCGAAGCGCTCGCCGATCCGCTGGTGCATCTGCTGCGCAACGCGGTGGACCACGGCATCGAGATGCCCGACGTGCGCGCCCGCGAGGGCAAGCCGCGCACCGGCACCGTGCGCCTCGCGGCCGGCCAGTACGGCGACCGCATCGTCATCACCGTCACCGACGACGGCAAGGGCATGGACCCCGAGGTCCTGCGCCGCAAGGCCGTCGAAAAGGGCCTGATGGATGCCGAGCAGGCCGCGCGCCTGGAAGAACGCGAGTGCTACGAGATCGTGTTCCGTCCCGGTTTTTCCACCGCCAGCCAGGTCTCCGACATCTCCGGTCGCGGCGTCGGCATGGACGTGGTCAAGACCAAGATCGTCGAACTGGGCGGCACGCTGTCCATCGACTCGCGCGTGGGCCACGGCAGCACCGTGCGTCTCTCGGTGCCGCTCACCCTCGCGATCCTGCGCGTGCTCATGGTTCGCGTCGGTCATCGCCTGCTGTCGCTGCCGATGTCCAACGTCGCCGAAGTGTTCGAGCTGTCGGAAGGGCAGGTGCAGGAACTCGACGGCCGCATCGTCGCCTCGCATCGCGGCCGCGCGCTGCCCCTGGCCGACCTCGGCCGCTGGGCTGG
Source organism: Luteibacter sp. (assembly GCF_009912395.1). Classification (GTDB taxonomy): domain Bacteria; phylum Pseudomonadota; class Gammaproteobacteria; order Xanthomonadales; family Rhodanobacteraceae; genus Luteibacter. The sequence continues at coordinate 105,692 of NZ_WNDO01000018.1, forward strand.
CGTGGAAGGGCGGGGCGGTCATGTCGTGGTGGTGCAGATCGGTCACCAGACACTCGGCTGCCTCGTCGACGAAGTGCTCGGCCGCGAAGACGTCATGGCCAAGCCGCTCGGTCCGTTCCTCAAGGACGTGCCCGGCGTGGCTGGCGCCACCATCACCGGCGACGGTCGCATCTCGCTCGTGCTCGACCTTGCCGGGCTGGCGGACGACAGCGGCCAGGTGCTGCCTTCACTGAGGATGGCCGTCTGACATGGATATCGTGAGTGTCGTCGGCACGATCCTGGCCTTCGTGGTCATCATCGTGGGAACCATCCTCAAGGGCTCGAGCCTCGACGCCCTGTGGAATCCCGCCGCCTTCGTCATCGTCTTCCTCGGTACCTTCGCCGCGCTGCTGGTGCAGACCCCGGGCGCCGTGCTCAAGCGCGCCTGGAGCATGCTGCCCTGGGTGTACCGTCCGCCGGATATCGAATCGGAGAACCTCGTCAGCCGCATCATCGGCTGGAGCGAGATCTCCCGCCGCACCGGCCTGCTCGGGCTGGAGCCGGCGATCGAACGCGAAACCGACCCGTTCATCCGCAAGGGCCTGCAACTGCTCGTCGACGGCACCGAGCCCGACGCGATGCGCTCGGTGCTCGAAGTGGAGGTGTACTCGCGCGAGCACACCGACATCGAAGCCGCCAAGGTCTTCGAGAACGCAGGCACCTACTCGCCGACCATGGGCATCATCGGCGCCGTGATGGGCCTGATGTCCGTCATGCAGAACCTTGCCGATCCGAGCAAGCTCGGCCACGGCATCGCCGCCGCGTTCGTCGCCACCATCTACGGCATCGGCCTCGCCAACCTGCTCGCGCTGCCCATGGCCTCGCGCCTGAAGGGCCTGGCCCGCCAGCGTTCGCAGATGCGCGAGATCCTGGTCGAGGGCCTCGTGTCCATCGCCCAGGGCGACAACCCGCGCCATATCGAGAGCAAGCTGCAAGGATTCCTCTCGTGAAGCGCCGTCACCACGAAGAGCACGTGAACCATGAGCGCTGGGCGATCCCCTACGGCGACCTCATCACGTTGCTGCTCGCGCTGTTCGTGGTGATGTACGCGGTGTCCGCGGTGAACGAGACCAAGTTCCGCGTGATGGCCCAGTCCATCAACGAAGCCTTCAACGGCACCGGCAAGGTCATCGAGCCGATCCACGAATCCACACCCGCCGCGCAGGTGCCGCTGCCCGACCAGTCGCGCGCCCCCACGGCGTCGCCCATCGCCAAGATCGACGTGCCCATCCCGCCGCGCAACCTGCCGTTGCCCGGCCACGAAGGCGCCGCCGCCGAGCACCAGGACGGCAAGCTCAAGCAGACGGCCACGGCCGCCGATGCCAACACCAGCGTCGGCAAGACCGAGCAGAACACGCTCAGCCAGATCTCCGACGAAGTGAAGCGGGCGATGAAGCCGCTGATCGACAAGAGCATGGTCAGCGTGCGGCAGACGCCCGATTGGCTCGAAATCGAAGTGCGCACGGACATTCTCTTCCCCGTCGGCGTGGCCAAGCTCCAGCCGCAGGCGGAGGACGTGCTGCGCAAACTCGCCGGCATCCTCGCGCCGTTCCCCAACGCCATGCGTATTGAGGGCTACACCGACAACACGCCGATCGCCACCTCCACGTTCCCCTCCAACTGGGAACTGTCGGCCGCGCGTGCCGCGACGGTGGCTCGCCTGATCACCACCACGGGCGTCGATCCGCACCGCGTGGGCATCATCGGCTGGGGCGAATACCGTCCTTCCGCCGACAATGCCACCACCGACGGCCGCAATCGCAATCGCCGCGTGCTCATCGTGGTGATGAGCGACAAGGCCGCACCCGCCCGTTTCTACAGCGACGCCGACCGCGTCGACCTGACCCGGCAGGCCGCCCCCTCGGGCGCCGCGACCTCCGCCGTCTCCACCGCGCCGACCGTCGTCGCGCCCACCGCGGGCGCCGCACGCTTCGCGACGGAAGGGGAGTCGCACTGATGCGCGTCTGGGCCGTATCCAACCAGAAAGGCGGCGTGGGCAAGACCACCACGACGGTGGCGCTCGGCAGCCTGCTCGCCGACGCCGGCAAGCGCACGCTGCTGGTCGACATGGACCCGCACGCCTCGCTCTCCGGTTACATCGGCGTAGAAGGCGGCGCGCACGGCAGCGTCTATGACCTGTTCGGCGTCGGCGGCAACCCGTTGCCCGTGCGTACGCTCGTGCATGCGACGCAGTGGGAGCGCCTGAGCGTGCTGCCCGCGTCCGCCGCGATGATCACGCTCGACCGCCAGCTCGGCACGCGCCAGGGCATGGGCCTCGTGCTCTCCCAGGCCCTCGCCGAACTCGCCCCCGACTTCGACCACGTGCTGCTCGACTGCCCGCCGCTGCTCGGCGTGCTGATGGTCAACGCACTCGCCGCCAGCGACCGCCTGCTCGTGCCGACGCAGACCGAAGCCCTCGCGCTCGCCGGCCTCGAGCGCATGCTGCGCAGCCTGTCCATGATCGAACGCTCGCGCGGCAAGCCGCTGCCGCGCACCATCGTGCCGACGCTGTACGACGCGCGCACGCACGCCTCGCGCGCCTGCCTCGAACAACTGCGCGAACAGTACGGCGACGGCGTCAGCCAGTCCGTGATCCCCACCGACACCCAGATTCGCGAAGCCAGCGCCGCCGGTGTGCCATTGGCTTCCTGGCCCGCCGCGTGCCGCGGCGGTCTTGCCTACCGCCAGTTGCTCGACGAGCTGCTGGCCATGCCCGTGCCGTCCGTGACGGACGCGGCCGCATGATCCGCGCCATGCACGACGCCGAGCAGATCGTCGCAGGGTACCTGGCCGAGCTGCTCACGCCGCTGCCGGTGCCCGAGCCGCCCGCGCAGGTGAAGGTCGTCGCCATCCAGACCTGGAGCGACCCGCCACCGCCCGTGCCCGCACCCGACGCCGACACGCGCTACCTGCTGTGCATCGCCGCCGGCGTGAAGCTCGCCGTGCCCATGGCCGACGTCACGCACATGCTGCCGATGCCCCCGCTGACGCCGCCGAACACCACCAACCCCGTCTGCCTTGGTCGCTGGCGCCATCCTAGCGGCGAAGCCCGCGTGGCCGACCTCGGCGCGATCCTCTCGATCGACATGGCCGCCAACCCGGTCAGCACGCTGGTCATCCTCGGCAACCGTTCCTGGGCGCTGGCCTGCGTGGTCAACGACGAACCCGTGGAACTGGACGCCGAGTCGATCCAGTGGCGCCACGGCGCCACCTCGCGCCCCTGGCTGGTGGGCATGTCCAAAGAACCCAAGTGCGGCGTCATCGGCACCGCCGCGCTGATCGAATGGCTGGAACAGGAGCTAGGGCCATGACCGGCACCGCACCCGACGACCGCAGCACCTGGCTCGGTTTTTCCCTCAAGGGACAGCGCTACGCCGTCTCCCTCGCCGCCGTGCGCGAAGTGATCCGCCCCGGCGACATCACTCCCGTGCCCGGCGCACCGCATGACGTGCTCGGCATCGTCAACCTGCGCGGCCAGATCGTGCCCGTGCTCGACGGCCGCCGCCGCTTCGGCCTGGAAGGGCAGGTGGACGAACAGCACGCCGACGGCCAGCGCGTCATCGTCTTCGACGATGCCGGCAGCGTGGTGGGCATGCGCATCGACCTCATCGGCGACATGCTCCAGCTCGACACCAGCGAAGTCTCGCCGCCGCCTCCCGGCCGCGCCGAACGCCGCGACGACCCCGTCAGCGGCGTCGTCACCCGCGACGACGGTTTCATCGCCCTGGTCGACGTTCCCCGCCTCTGCCGCGCCTGACGTGACCCTGTAGGAGCGCGCCCTGCGCGCGACCGTCTGAAACGTTGCGCTCGGGCTTTGCCGTGTTGCTCCGTAGGAAGGGCTCGCCGTGCGGCCTCGCGTGCGGCGCTCGTACGTAGCGGCGCAGAGCCGGCGGTGGCGGCCCTTGGCGCGCCGGTCTGCGGTGTCCCTCGGGAAAGGAGAGCCGCTGACGCGGCTGGTGTCTTATGGCTGCGCCCCTTCGGGCCCGGGTAGCGTGCGGGGTTTTCTGACTCGGCTTCCTGCCTCGGCAGAAAAGGTCGGTCATCCTGACCGTCCCCCTTCGGGCCTTATCCGCCCGCTCCCCTCACCTCCGTCAAGTCGCGCCAAGGGCCGCCACCGTCGTCTCTCCCCAACGCACCGTGGCCTTGTGATGTAGGAGCGCGCCCTGCGCGCGACCGGTTATCGCGAAACGGTTCGCGCGCAAGGCGCGCTCCTACATAGGCGGCCGTGCTACCGTTCTGGCCGCCTCACCCCGGAGCCCTACCGACATGAACGCCGCCATTGGTTACGTGCTCATCGCACTCGCCGTCCTCAACCTCGTCGGCCTCCTGTTTCTGTTCCGCCGCACGAGCAAGATCCACGTCGTCCCTCAGGCCCCGGCACCCGCGACACCGCGCGATGAGCCAGCCACGGAAGACGCCACCCCCGCGATCGAGCCCGACCAGCTAGACAGCATGCTCCGCCGCCTGGAAAACCGCCTCGGCGACATCGAAGACCAGGTCCGCCGCGCCCCCGCCGTGAGCGTCGCCAGCGAAGGCGGTATCAACACCGACCGCGCCCTCGCACTCGCCCAACGCCTCGCCCGCCAGGGCTCCTCCCCGCAAGAGATCGCCGACACCTGCGGCCTCTCGCTCACGGAAGCGGAACTGCTGCATCGGTTGCATTCGGGGCGTTGATCGTCAGCGGGTGGCGTAAAGCGCGTTCACCAGACCGATCACCATCAAGCCACACGTCGAGGCGATCACTGCGGTGACGTCCATAGGCGTACGGGCGATATGTATGGACGCTGCTACCAGTGCGAATAGGGCTACCGCGCGCCCTGTGGTGTCGACCAAAAGATTGAGCCGATCCATCGACGTTTCTCTGATCGTCGTTCCTCGATGAGCTATCCATACGACACGGCGTCGCCACTGCCTTAGCCGCCATGCGATGAGTAGGAGGCTTGCCAATGAACAGGCGACTGCAGTTATCACGAAATAGGCGAGGCCATGCGTATGACCATGGCAACCGGTGTGGCCGCTGAACACGGCTACGTAGATGTACAGACATCCACATAGCCATGCGCCTGGTTTTCGACGCTCGGGCGAATTAGCGATCTTGTCGAGCTTTTTTTCGACCATGAATGTATTCAAGGATAACGGCCAGTAGGAGAACGGCGATCGGTGCGGCATGGCATGCAGCGGTCCGATATCCATATTCGGTGTCGAATCCCACGCAGATCATGTAGATCGTGATATCTGCCAAGACGATCGACGTCCATCGGTCAGGTATCAGTGTCTCGGGCCAGCGAACTCCATTGACCCAATGGGGACTGGACAGGTAACGCAGGATGGCGAGCGTTCCGATAAGCGAAAAGAAGGCCAGAAGCAGCGCATAGCCGGTGTCGTGACCGGGCGCTTCGCAAAATACATGCGGCACCGAAGGTAGCGTAACTCCGGCGATTAATATGAGGATGCGACGGCGAAGCGTGATGGTCGATAGGCTGAAACGTGACATGCACCGAACTTCCCTGTCAGTTAAACATGGCAAACATGCGATAGAGAAAAACGATTGTTGTGGTGACGTAACCCACCCGACGTATGCGAGGGCCGCCGAGAAGGCAGCCTAAGGAAAATCCAGTCAGCTGTGCCAGGACGATTTCGAATGGTATTGCTGGCACCGCACCAACTCATTTTGGCGAGACATTCCAGCAGTAGGCGAAAATCACGGCCATCGGCGGATACCGTCACTTCGCGTCAGAATCCCCAACTAATCGCTGACTACGAGATGTGCGAAACGCACCTGTAGGAGCGCGCTTGCGCGCGAGCCCGCGAAGCGGACAAGGTGATCGGTAGCGTGTGATCGCGCCCCACGTCGTTCCAGCGCACGCTGAAACCAAGCGCGATGCGATGGGTTGTCGCGAGTGCGTTCCCTACGTAAAAGCCGATGCAGTGTCGTCGTGTTGCTGCTGAACCGAGGCGGTGGGTTCCGGCCTAC
>NZ_WNDO01000019.1 GCF_009912395.1 Luteibacter sp.
GAAAGCGTTCTCCTCCTCCAGCCGCGCCACTTCACGTTTGAGCCGTGCATGTTCGGCCAACTCCAAGCGTTGTGCCTGATCGTCCTGGTCGTGCCGCCGCGCCTGGGCGCGCCAACTGTACAGCTGGGCAGGCTGCAACCCCAGATCACGAGCCACCGTGGTTACCCCTTCTGTGGCCGCTCGCAACAGTGCCTGCTGCCTGAACTCCAGGCTGAACTCCTGCCCCTTTCTGCCTGCCTTGCTCTTGGTCATCGTCCACCTCCTATTGCGATAGTTAATCGCTTATAGGGGTGTCCGTGAAACGGGGGCAAGATCACAATGCCGCCGGACCACCCTCTTGCCTGAATAGGTGAAGACACCCCCGCATTGGAGTTAAGCAGTCATGAAGATCAAATCAATTCATTGGTTAACAGCAGGATCAATTCTCAGCGCGCTTGGTTCCCTCTACTTCTTTCTATCGATATTTGCGGCAGCAAGCCTGGCATCGGGATACTGCAAAGGTAAGTTCTCGCTATTCGCGGAGGCAATGCGTTGTAGGCAAGTCCACTTTGCCATGATTCTTACCATACTATTTGCAGCGCTCTGCGCGTACTTGGGCTGGAAGGCGGCACGTGCCAGCCAGCGCAACTCGGACGCAACAGATCGAAATGCAGGATTGAAATGATCGACGCTGACCGCCCTTGCGTTATGGCTGATACGAACAAATAGAGCGGCCATATTTGGATGCGTGTTTTGTAGGAGCGCGCCCTGCGCACGACCAAATGTAGCGGTCGCGCGCAGGGCGCGCTCCTACAAGGGTGCCGTATTTCTTTTAGTAGACGTCGCGGCGGTAGTGGGTGGTGGTCATGAGGTTTTCTATCGTGGTGTTGCCGAGGATGTCGCGTAGGGCGGTGGCTACGCCGGGGGCCATGCCGTTGAGGCTGCCGCATACGTAGAGAGAGGCTCCTTCGGCGATGAAGCCTCGTATGTCGTCAGCTTGGGCGCGAAGGATGTCTTGTACGTAGCGGGTTTTCGACGACTGGCGCGACCAGGCGAAATCCACGCGCTCGATGTCGCTTACGCGGTGCCAGCGTTCCACGTCATAGCACTGTTCAAGGTGACGACGGTTCTGATCAATCATTTCTAAATAACGCATCTACCTTAGATACATCATTTACCGATGAAAACTATGCTTATATTGGCTATGACAATAGCTTCAATCCTGCTGCGGGGACGGGCAGCGCTGGGGGGGCTAGGGTATACCGGTAAGTTCAAGGTACCTAAGGGCGACACGAAGGCTATTTGCCATTCCCACCCGAAAAGCGATAAATACGGTCCTATCCCAGGTTTTGGTGATGCGGCTTCACTCGCGTCGGGTTACCCCAATTACATTGTGCGTGACGGCGTTGCAGGCGTTCTAGAGATGGTGGATGGGCAATATCAGTATCGACTACTTAAAGGAAGACTTGATACCACCCAAAGATGTTTGTTGCAGCAACAACTGAATAGGTATCAGCATCATTAAGGAGTACTGCGAAAGTGATGAAATTCTCCTTCCTAGTTGCATCGCTCTTAGTAAGCATTGGCGTTTTTAGCCCGGATTCGTCTGAGGCACGGTCAAGACCTACCCAGACGACGAATCCTATATTCGAGGACGCCACGCCGTTCGTAAATACCATCGTTCGGGTGAGGGGGGTGCTTTCTTGGACTTTCGAGAACCGCAACCTCTTTCCGTTGGGGACGAATTCCGAGAACATGTCTTTAAAGCATTGCCTTCCATTATTAATAAGTAATGGAAGTCGGGAACTGCTTGAATCAGTCGAGAAGAAGGATGGTCGTGTCGTGGAGCTGAGCGGGCGAATTGTTCAATTGGCGCCAGAGGGAATGATCTCAGTGACAACCTGTAAACAGGTGGGTCTCGACGTTATTTCGATCAACTAGCATCCTTCCACGCCACTACTTGAGACTATCGAAAATGAGATCTGTGTGGATGCCTCAGAGGCGCTCCTCATGTTGAAATACATAGCATTGATGATCGCCGCGATTCTTTCGTTTTTCTTTTTTTCCTCCTGGTTTATTCAAGAGGTATGGCTGACTAATTTTCGGCCGCAGCGACCGGATCTCACAACCACGCTATCTGTGCTAATTATCGCAGCACTAGCCTCAATCGCTGTAGCAGCGTGGTCTTTAGTTAAGGCGGTTAAGTCATCAAGAGCGTCCACGACACCGAAGGATGATGGCGCCTGAAATAGAATAATTGAGTTACCAATGGAGAGCGAACATGAAATCATCGTCGCGGATCCGAATTTTTTATCTTCGTGATCTAGTCGATGACCGCCACCGGACTGCCCCCTATGGCGTCGCTTTTGTAGGAGCGCGCCTTTGCGCGCGACAGCCGTTGGCGACGCTTTTTTCTTCGAGCGGTATCGCGGTGTCGGTCGCGCGCAAGGCGCGCTCCTACAAGGGCGGGTGTATCGCCGTCAGTAGACGTCGCGGCGGTAGTGGGTGGTGGTCATGAGGTCTTCTACCCTGGCGTCGCCAAGAATGTCGCGTAAGGCGGCGTCTACACCGGGGGCCATGCCGGTGAGGCTGCCGCATACGTAGAGGGATGCGCCTTCGGCGACGAAGCGTCGTATGTCGTCGGCGTGGGCGCGCAGGATGTCCTGTACGTAGCGAATCTTCGACGACTGGCGCGACCAGGCGAAATCCACGCGTTCGATGTCGCCTGCGCGGTGCCAGCGTTCCACGTCGTCCATGTGCAACCGATCCACGTCGACATGACGCTCGCCGTAGACGAGCCAGTTGCGGCGATGACCGCATGCGATGCGTGTTTTCAACAGCGCGCGCAATCCGGCGATGCCGGTACCGTTGCCGATGAGCAGCATTGGGCGGTCGTCGTCGGGGGCGTGGAAGCCGGGGTTGCTTCGGATGCGGAGGTCGATGGTGTCGCCTACGGCGGCGAGCGACGTGAGCCATCCGGAGCCGATGCCCAGGTGGCCGTTCTCCGAGACGGTCTGGCGTACGACGAGGTGGAGCGCGCCGTCTTCGGGGATCGAGGCGATGGAGTATTCGCGGTGAGGGAGAGGTGTCTCGTCGCCGCGGGCCTTGCGTGGGCCGATCTCCACGATGTCGCCCGCTTTCCATGAAAGTGCTGCGGCATTTTCCGGCACGAGCGCGAGATGGAAACAGGGCCGGCCCACGCTGCCGGGATTGAGCAAGGCGCGTTCGCTCAAGGTCCAGCGCCCGTAGGCGGGGCGCGACCAGTCGGGCGTGTCGCTCGCGCCGGCCGAGCGTGCGAGCTGGCCCTGCCAGTGGCGCAAGGCGCCTTCGTCGCCGTTGTCCACCTCGACCAGGTCGAACCATGACGTCGCACCGCTTTCGCGCAACCAGCGATCCAGCTCGTGGCCGAAGGCGCAGAAGTCCTCGTAGTCGCGGTCGCCCAGGGCCAGCACGGCGTAGGTCAGGCCGTCGAGTACCGGGCGGGATGCCATGAGATCTCGACGAAAGCCGGTGGCTACGTCGGGTGCGTCACCCTCGCCTGTCGTGCTGGCGACGAAGAGCGCATGCGTCGTTGCCTTCAGGCGCGCTGCATCCACTCCCCAGATAGGCAACAGGTCGACCATCTTCCCTGCGGCACGAAGGGTATCGGCCGTACGCTCCGCCAGTTCCGTCGCGAAGCCGGTCTGCGACGCATGCACGACGAGGATGGTATCGGCGCCGGGCGACGCCATCGGCGTGTCGGCGGCACGACGCGACGCTCGCCATGCGTGGACGATCCAGGCGGCCAACGCGACGCCCGCCAGCGCGACACGTCCCGTGGTCGCGAGGCGCGTCCCATGGAAATCGTGGAGCGATGCAAACCACAGCACCGCTGCGCCCAGCATCGCACCGATGGCCCACTGCCCCCACGCCGCCTTCATCGTTTCGTTCGCTTCAGTACCTGGGCGAAGGCCGGTGACATCCGCTCCTCGAAGTGACCGTTTTCTCCGTAGAGGATAAAGAGCACGGCCACGCCGTGTGCTTTCGCGTAACGCATGCCCTCTTCCGGGCCGAGCACCGTCATCGTGGTGCCCAGCGAGTCCGCGTGCATGCAATCGTCGGCGACGATGCTCACCGAGGCCACGCGATGGGCCACCGGGTAGCCGGTGCGCGGGTCGATATGGTGCGAGTAGTAGCGGCCGCCGCTTTCGAAAAAGTGCCGGTAGTCGCCGGAGGTGGCGATGGCCTGGTCGTTCAGGGAAACGATGCGCTCCACCTGGTCCGTGGCATCCACGGCACCCGCCGCGGCACCGGGCCGCTCGATGCCGACGTGCCAGGGGCTGCCGTCGGGCTTGCGGCCCTTGCCGCGCAATTCGCCGCCGACCTCGACGAGGTAGGCATGGATACCGGTGCGATCGAGGAAACGCGCCACCTGGTCCACGCCGAATCCCTTCGCGACGGACGACAGGTCGACGTAGACACCGCCCGGCTGGAAGGCGCGACGTCCTGCGTTGTCCAGGCGGATACGCGACCAACCGACACGCGCACGCGCCGCCTCGATCGCCTTCGCATCCGGCGCCTCGTGCGGTCGCTTGTCGGGACCAAAGCCCCAGAGATTCACCAACGGCCCCACGGTCGGGTCATAGGCACCGCCGGAGTCGCGAGCCAAAGACAACGCATAGCTCAGGACGGTGAAGAACTCCGGCGGCAACGTCTGCCAGGTACCCGCCGGTGCGCGATTGAACCGGCTGAGATCGGAGTCGGCCTCGTAGGTGCTCATTTGCGCGACGACGCGATCGACTTCGCCCTGGATGCCCTTGCGGATGGCGTCTTCGTCGGTGCCCGCCGGCAGCACGGCGTTTACCGACCAAGTGCTGCCCATGGTTTCGCCTTCGAAGCGGCGGACGTCGGTGGCCGCGCAGATCAAAGGCATAAGCAGGAGAAGCGCGAGGACCATGCGCCGCATCCAGCCCGCCGACCTCCCTCCTTCGCAGGGATCGCGGACACGGTCCGCTCCCACCCCTTCGGTAGGCTGGGAGTCGCTACCGGAGGGGTGGGAGCCGATCGCATCGGCGATGCGTTCCATCATTGGGGAAGCACTTCCAGGGTCGCCGTGTAGGACAGGCGACGCTGCTTGGCTTCCTTCGTCGAGGTCTTGGTGTCTTCGGCGGAGGCGTTGACCCAGTACATGCCGGCCTTCGGGAAGGTGAAGCCGAACTTGCCGTCGGCGTCCGTGGTGGTGTCCATCTCGTCCTGCGCGTCGCGATAGCGCGTGGCGCCGGCGATGGCCACCACCTTGAGGTTCGCGGCGGGCTTGCCGTCGAGCAGCAGCTGGAACGCGGCCTTCTCGCCGGACACCAGATCGTTCGGCTGCGTCACTGGTACCAGCTCCAGGCCTTTGCCGGTCGGCTTCAGCGCCGAACCACCGGGCTTGCCCTGGGTGACGAAGGTCTCGACGCGCGAGGCCATTTCGCTGACCTGCACGTTCTTCGCGTTGGCCGGGATGCCGGTCTTCAGTTCATCGGCCTTGCCGCGCCAGCGCTTCTTCTGGCCGTCCACTTCATAGCTGGCGAACAAGCCCTGGTTCACCAGCGCGATGCGGTACGTGCCCTTCTGCGGCACCGGCAGGTCGAAGGCGCTGCGGTACTTGCCCGTCCACGGGTTCTCCGGTTTCACCGTGGAGCCGTCCGGCGCGGTGATCGCCAGCTGGTCGAGCTGCGCGGGAAAATGATCGGGGTAGTAGAGATCGTTCGAGATCGCGGCATCGACCGTCACCCAGGCATCGTCGCTGGAGACCACGGTGGCCGAGGGAACCATCCACATCTTGTGCGCCTGCGCGGCGAACGGCAGGACGAGGGCTGCGCAGAGCGCGGCACGAACGAGGGTGTGCTTCATCGGACTCTCCCTTTACGGATTGATATCGAGGCTGATCTGGCCGAGTTCTTCCGAACCCTTGGCCGACAGATGGGCCGGGGCTTTCACGGGCCAGTCGAAAGCGATGCGCTGGGCTTCGCGACCACCGACCTCGCGCGCGGCCTCCACCACCAGTTCGTAATGTCCGGGTGCCAGCGTGCCGAGCGGCGGCTTGCCGTCGACGAAGTGCAGCTGATGCTGGCCGGCGGGGCGCGTGGCGCCCGACACGCCGTCGATCGGCATCGTCTGTTCGCGTCCGCTGCGGCGCCACCACTGGCGCATGTCCTTCAGCCACTTGGTGCCTTCGCCATCGGCCTTCTTCACGTCGTACCAGACGGCCAGGTTGGCGGCGACGCTGTGGTCTTCGCGCTCGATCCAGACGGCGACATAGGGGCGGTGATACTCCGCCACCTTCAACGTCGGGATCTCCACGGTGAGGTTCATGTCGGCGGCGAAAGCCGGGGCGGCGGCGAGGCCAAGGGCCAGGAACAGGAAACGGCGCATGGAAGGTCCCGTCAGTGGATGAAAAGAAGGGCGAGCAGGAGGGGCAGCACGAATCCCAGCGCCACCATCGGCCAGGTCATGCCACGCTGCCCGGCATGCATCTTGAGCAACAGCAGGCCGGTGATCGCGAAGAGCACGCAGGCCAGGGCGAACACATCGATGAACCAGCTCCACACCGGCCCCGTGTTGCGGCCCTTGTGAAGATCGTTGAGGTAGGCCAGCCAGCCGCGGTCGGTGACTTCGTAGTGCACGTCATCCGTTTCGCGGTCGATGCTCACCCAGCGATCGCCCCCGGGGCGCGGCAAGGAGACGTAGACCTCGTCGTCGCTCCAGTCACCCGGCTTGCCCGCGATCTCGGCACCCGTGTGTTCGGCCACAAAATCGGCAACGGCATCAGCCACCGGCGCGGTCTTCGTCGCCGGGGACGACAGCAAGCGCAGGAGATCGCGAGGCAGGCTGGCATCGTGCTTCTCGACCCGCGGCGCGGCTTCGATGCGGGCGGCGTGGTTGAGGGTGAATCCGGTCACCGAGAACATGAGCAGCAGCACGAGTGACACCGCGGAACTGATCCAGTGCCAACGGTGCAAGTGCTTGATCCAGAACGCGCGGCGTTGCCGGTCGACAGTGTCGCGCATAGGTGGTCGGGCCCCTGGAGAACGATTCGCTGAAACACGCGAATGTTAATTCAAACGCGAATCGTTCGCAATTGAACACTTGAAGGCGGCCTGAAGGAGCCTGCGAATTCTGCGCGGCAGCATGTCGCCATCCCTTGACCGGGCGTATCCTTCGCCGCATGCGTATTCTCCTCGCCGAAGACGACACCTCGATCGCCGCCGCCGTACGGTCCTCGCTCGAACAGAGCGGCCACGCGGTGGACCATGTCACCGACGGCGTCACCGCCGACAACGCCCTGCGCGACCACGAGTACGACCTGCTCGTGCTCGACCTGGGCATGCCCAAGCTCGACGGCAGCGATGTGCTCGCCCGCGCACGCAAGCGCGGCGACAGCCTGCCCGTGCTGGTCGTGACCGCCCGCGAAGGCCTGAAGGAGCGCGTCCGCGTGCTCGACCTCGGTGCGGACGACTACCTCCTCAAGCCCTTTGCCCTGGTGGAATTCGACGCGCGAGTGCGCGCCCTGCTCCGTCGGCGCACCAGCAACGGCACGCCCGAGTTCCGCATCGCCCGCCTGCGCCTGGACATCCCCGGTCATCGCGCCTGGGTCGGCGAGATGCCGCTCGACCTGACGGCCCGCGAGTTCGGCCTGATCGAAGCCCTGGCCACCCGCGTGGACAAGGTCACGAGCCGCGCCCAACTGGTCGAGGCGCTGTGCAACTGGGACGAGGACCTGACCGACAACGGCCTGGATATCGCCCTGCACCGGCTGCGCAAGAAGCTCCAGGGTTCGGGCACCAGCGTGCGCACGATCCGCGGCCTCGGCTACCTGCTTGAAGAGTCTGCGGATGCCTGATCGCCGCCACGCGGCCCAGAGGCCGCCGCGGCCCAGCCTTCGCCGCCGCCTGCTCACGTTCCTTCTTGTTCCGGTGCTGGTGGTGCTGGTGCTGGATACGGTCATCGGCTATTTCATCGCCCTGGCCTACTCCAACCACATCCACGACACCGACCTCTCCGACCAGGCGCTCACCCTGTCCGAGATGATCAGCAACGACGCGCTGAGCGGCGAGCTGTCCGAGCAGGCCCGCTTCCTGCTCGAATACGACCCCGACGGCCGCAACTACTACACCGTGGTCAGCGACCGTCACGGCCGGATCATCGGCAACGCCGAACTGGGTGGCCCGGAACGGACGGTGCGCACCGACGCCCCGCCTCGGCTCTACGACACCACGCTCGGTCATCGCCCCCTGCGCGCCGCGATCATGCGCGTGCCCAATCGCCATGAAGACGGCGACACGCTGACGATCACCGTCGCGGAGAACCTGCGCGATCGCCACATCCGCGCACGCGAGATCCTGTTCCTCACGCTGCCCATGCAGGCGCTGCTGATCTGCGCGGTGCTGTTGCTGGTGTGGTTCGGCGTCAGCCACGGCCTGGGCGTGCTCGAACCGCTGACCACCCGACTGGGGCGGCGCGGGCACGACCTGGGCCCTATCGGCGAGGAGGACGTGCCAGTGGAGATCCTGCCGCTGACCCGCACCATCGACGACCTGTTCGCCCGCATGCGCAACATGATCGGCCTGCAGGAGCGCTTCATCGCCGACGCCGCGCACCAGCTGCGCACGCCGCTGGCTGGCATCCAGATGCATGTCGAACGCTTCGAAGGCACCGAAGATGTCTCGCAGCGCACCGACGCATTGCGCCACGTCCATCGACTCGCGGCCCGCGCCGCGCGCACTTCTGCCCAGTTGCTGGCCCTTACCCGCACGCAGTCCCCCGACCTGCCCGACCACGACGGCATGGCGCTGATCGACCTGAGCCAGGTCGTGCCCGAGGCAGTGACGATGCGCGTGCACCAGGCCATCGCGCAGGGCGTGGACCTGGGCTACGAAGGTCTCGATCGCCCTTGCTTCATCCGCGGCGACGCGTTGCAGGTGCAGGAGACCATCGACAACCTCGTGGACAACGCCTTCCACTACGCCGGCCGAGGCCACAGCGTCACCGTCTCCGTGCAGGACGCCGTGGGCGACATCGTGCTGGCCGTGGAAGACGATGGCCCCGGCGTGCCGGATGCCTTCCTCGCCCAGTTGGGCGAGCGTTTCTTCCGGGTGCCGGGCAGCGACGAGGACGGCACGGGCCTTGGCCTGGCCATCGTGGAAAGCATCGCGGAACGCCATGCGGCCCGCGTGGAGTTCATGCACGGCGAGGCCGGCGGCCTGCGCGTCGAGATCCGTTTTCCGGCTCCGACGTCCCACCCGGTACCATGAGGAAATCCTCATAACATGAGGAAAGCCAAGTGAAACCGGACCCATGCCACCATGGCATCCTGAAAGAAACCCCGAAGGGTAGAGACCTCCAGTGAGCGACACGGCGGAATTCCAGTTCGAAGGCGGGCGCGATGGCGTCCTGCTCATCCATGGCCTGACCGGCACCCCCACCGAAATGCGCCTGGTCGGCAAGGGCCTGAACCGCGCGGGTTTCACGGTCGTGGGCGTCCAGCTGGCCGGCCATTGCGGCACGGAAGACGACCTCCTCGCCACCACCTGGCAAGACTGGTACGACAGCGTCGAGAAGGCCGCCGAGCAACTGCGCGGCAAGGTCGACCGCCTGTTCGTGGCCGGCCTGTCGATGGGCGCCGTGCTGGCGCTGCGTCTGGCGGCCGTCCGTCCGGAGTGGGTCTCCGGCGTCGGCGTCTTCGGTGCCACCTTCCGCTACGACGGCTGGTCCATGCCGTGGATCGAGCGTCGCTTCAATTTCCTGCTGCCCGTGCTCAAGTCCCTGGGCATCGGCAAGAAGGTCAGCTTCCAGGAACAGCCGCCCTACGGCATCCGCGACGAACGCCTGCGCGCCCAGGTCACCTCGGCCATGCATTCGGGCGACAGCAAGAGCGCCGGCCTGCCGGGCAATCCCTGGTTCGCCGTGGCCGAGATGATGGCGCTGGCGCGCGACACGCGTCGCCGCCTGCCGCAGGTCACCGCACCCTGCTTCATCGCCCACGCCGTGGACGACGACGTGGCGAGCGTGCGCAGCAACGCCGACCTGGTCGCGCGTCGCGTCAGCGGCCCCATCGAGATCCTGTTGCTCGGCGACAGCTACCACATGATCACGATCGACCGCGAACGTCGCCTGCTGATCGAGCGCACCGCCGACTTCTTCAGCCGCATCGCGCGCGACGCGCGTCCTACGCGCATGGCGGCCTGATCGCATGAGTGGTCTGGTCGTGGCGTTGTGGATCGCCAACCTCGTGCTCGATACCGGTGGACAACTGGCCTTCAAGGCGGCCGCTGGCGACGAGCGGGCGGGTGACGGTCTCGCACGCTGGAAGTACATGCTCGCCCGTCCCTGGATCTGGGTCGGTATCGGCTGCTATGTCGCCGAGTTCCTGGTGTGGATCGCGTTCCTGTCCCTCGTGCCGCTGTCCGAGGGCGTGCTGCTGGGCTCGATCAACATCGTGGCGATCATGGTCGC
Organism: Luteibacter sp.; assembly: GCF_009912395.1. Classification (GTDB taxonomy): domain Bacteria; phylum Pseudomonadota; class Gammaproteobacteria; order Xanthomonadales; family Rhodanobacteraceae; genus Luteibacter. The sequence continues at coordinate 10,456 of NZ_WNDO01000019.1, forward strand.
CGGGCGTTTCCTCTTTAAGGAAAAACTGACGCCGCTACGCGTCACCGGCATCCTGCTGGTGGCCGTCGGCGTGGCTGTCGTGGGTTTTGGCGCATGAAGCGTTTTTATCTGATCGGATTCGCCATGCTGATGGCGTTCGACACCCTCAACCTCATCTGCTTCAAGTTGGCGGGCAATCATGCCCTGCCGGTCGAGATGAGCGTCGAGTGGTTGGCACGCGTGTTCTCGCATCCGTGGATCTACGGCGCCATCGTCGGCTACATCGGCGCCTTCCTCACCTGGATGAGCCTGCTCAAGCACGCACCCATCGGGCCCGCGTTCGCCGCCTCGCACCTTGAGGTAATCAGCGTGATGGCGCTGTCCTGGTGGATGTTCTCCGAGCCGGTCACCGTCACCCAGATCATCGGCGCCGTGGCGATCATCGCCGGCATCGTCTGCCTGGCCTTCGCCGAAGGCGACGAAGAGGCCAGCACCGATGCGGTTACGGCCTGAGCCCGAGTCGCCGCCGACCGCCGGCCTGCCACTGGGGCTCGGCGATCTCGCCGGCCCCGTTCCCGCGCCACTCACGGCGCTGGCGGCGAACTGGCTCGGCGTGGACGAAGTGCAACTGGAGTGTTCCGGCACCGCCGCGCTGACCGTCGCCCTCAGTGCGCTGGCGGAACATTCGCCGTCCCGTCGTGAAGTCGCGATCCCGGCGTTCACCTGTCCGCTGGTGCCCCTGGCGGTGCGTCGTGCCGGCCTGGTGCCGCGCCTGGTCGATGTCATGCCAGGACACTTCGACATGGACCCGCAGCGCTTGGCGGACGCCTGCAGCGAGCAGACGCTTGCCGTGGTACCGACCCACCTCGGTGGCCGGCTCGCCGACGTGGCGACCGCGAACGCCATTGCGCATCCGGTCGGTGCTCTTACCATCGAGGACGCCGCGCAGGCATTGGGCGCTCGCCTCGACGGCGGCTTCGCCGGCACGCGCGGTGATATCGGCTTCTTCAGCCTCGCCGCTGGCAAGGGCTTGTCCATCTTCGAAGGCGGCCTGCTCGTAGCGCAGGACGAGGCATGGCGTGCACGGTTCCGTCGCGCGAGTCGGCGTATCGCGCGCTGGAGTCCCACGTGGGAACTGCGCCGCACGATCGAACTGATCGGTTACGCGACGCTGTACCGGCCGAAGGGTATGGCCCTCGCCTATGGGAACTCAATGCGTCGCTCGTTGCGCGATGGTGATTTGCTGGGTGCCGCTGGCGAGCATTTCAGTGCCGATTTTCCGCTGCATACGGTCGGTCGCTGGCGACGTGCCGTCGGTGCGCGTGCGTTTCCGCGCCTTGCCGCCTTCATCGAGGCCACCACCGCGCAGGCGCGTGCGCGCCTGCCGCGCCTCGACTCAATTCCCGGCATCCACGCGTTCACCGACGAGGGTGGCACGTGGCCTTATTTGATGCTGCGCATGCCCGATGAACGCACGCGCGACGCGGTGCTCACCCGCCTGTGGTCTTCGCGCCATGGCGTAGCCCGCATGTTCATCCACGCCCTGCCCGACTACGACTACCTCGGCACCATGCCCGGCGGCGACGACGTACCCAACGCACGCGATTTCGCCGCGCGCACGCTGACCATCACCAACAGCCCCTGGCTCGACGACGCGTCGTTCGAACACGTATGCGCGGTGATCGAGGCGACGGTGGCCATCGCCTAATCGGTGTTAAGAGCATTTGCGTAGGTGGCCGCGAGGCGATAACCGATCGCCCCGCACTGGGTTCCAGCGTTCGCTGGAACGACGGACTACCAGCCTCGTCGTTCCTGTGAAAACAGGAACCCAGCGCCCCGGTTCACCAGCACCGCGAGGGCGTCGCATCGGCTTTACGTAGGAGACCTCGACGCGACAACCGATCGCCTCGCACTGGGTTCCAGCGTTCGCTGGAACGACACATCACCTCACGTCGTTCCTGTGAAAACAGGAACCCAGCGCCCCGGTTCACCAGCACCGCGAGGGCGTCGCATCGGCTTTACGTAGGAGACCTCGACGCGACAACCGATCGCCTCGCACTGGGGTTCCAGCGTTCGCTGGAACGACACATCACCTCACGTCGTTCCTGTGAAAACAGGAACCCAGCACCCCGGTTCGCCAGCACCGCGAGGGCGCCGCATCCGCCTTGCGATGAATCGGTGGCGTCAGGCCTTGCCCTGCTCCACCAGCATCAGCGCGACCTTGTCGCGCAGGTACACGGGCAACGCGAGCTCCGGCGCCACCGCCAAGCCATCACGGAAGCGCTTCGCCGCGATCTCCGCGACATGGCGCGCCTGCGGATAGCGCAGGCCTTCGGCCGAGCGGATCGGCGTGCCGATCCGCTCGCGAAGCACGGCTTCGTACGTTGCCCAGCCCGTACCGACGACATGCCACGCGCGGGCTTCCGGCAAGACCAGCGCCGCCGCGGTATCCACGCGTTCGCGATCGAGCAGCGTCACGCTGCCATCGTCCTCGCGCTTCCACGACGCCACGTAGATTTCTCCCATCCGCGCGTCGATCACCGACAGGATGGCCGCGTCGTCTTCCGGCGCTTCCAGCGCCAGCGCCTCGAGCGAGGACACGGTGACGACGGGGATATCCAGCGCCATGGCCATGCCCTGTGCCAGCGACACGCCCAGGCGCACACCGGTGAACGCGCCGGGACCACGCCCCACGGCGACACCCTGCAAGGCCTCGCGCTTCAGTCCCGCCTCGGCCAGCAACTCGTCGGCCATGGGCAGCACCAGTTCGGCGTGCCGACGCGGCGCCACTTCGCTGCGTTCGATCACCTCATCGCCGTGGACAAGGGCGACCGAGCAGGCTTCGGTGGAGGTTTCGATGGCGAGGAAGTTCATGGCGTATCCGGCGTAGGGTTGAGCGGCACGCCATAGGCGTACCAATCGATGCGGCGGGTCAGGTACATCAACAGCGCGACCACCGCCACGAGCACGACCGAACCGATCAGCAGGGCGTACTGCTCCGCACCGATCAGGCCATACAGTATGGCGTAAACCAGGGCCAGGACGCCGCCCAGCGTCATGCCCGCCCCGCGGGCCCGCAGCACGGCGGTGGCATAGCCGCCCACGATCAGCACCACGGCCGCCGACGCCGCGACATAGGCCAGGCCAAAGCCGATCTGCTCCGACAAGGCCAGCAACAGCACGTAGAAGCTCGCCATCGCCGCGCCCACCAGGAGGTACTGCACCGGATGCAGGCGCAAGCCTTTGAGCACTTCGAAGAGGAAGAAGGCGACGAAGGTCAACGCGATGAACAGCAGGCCGTATTTCCCTGCCCGGTCGTTCTGTTGGTACACGCTGCCCGGCTGGTAGAGCGTCACGCCGAACGCCGACGAAGCGAGACGCTCCGACATGTCGTTGCTCGTGACCTCCCAGTGCTGTCCGTACGAGCGATTCAGGTCCAGCACCTTCCATTCGGCATCGAAGCCCTCCGCGGAGACGCTGTGCTTGCCTGGCAAGATGAACCCGGTGAAGCTCGGATCGGCCCACGCCGAGCGCAATCGCACGGTGTTCGTACGGGCCAACGGCAGCACCGAGAACGACTCGGTACCGGCGATGCGCAGGGTCAGGGCAAAGTCGACCGGGGTGTCCCGATCCGGATCGATCGGCATCGGCACCGACAGCACCGTGTACGTACCCAGGCGAGCCGTCGACGAGGCGAGGCGCTGCGAGTGGCCGTCTACCGTGAATGCCGTGATTCCCTGAAGGCCTCGCGTATCCTCGATCAGCAGCCGAAGCTCGGCCTTGCCCATCTGCCAGTTCGACGTGCTTCCCGCCGCGAAACGACGCAGGTCCTCGGGTAACAGGCGCCCCCGGATGGTCACCTCGCCCGTGTACACCGGCACCTCGTACATACCGACATGGCGCTTTTCGACACTCAGGTCGGCCACGGTGTTCAGCTCGTCGGCGAGCACGATCTCGGTGCCATCGCGCATGCCCAGCGACTTTCCGTCACTGTCGCGAACCTCGGTCCGCGTGGGCACCGCAAGTACCAGGCCACCCAGCGATTGCGGTCCACCCCACCCGTCGGCGACACGCGCCGCGGCCGTGGCGCGCATCTCCTGGCGCTCACGAACGAGGCCATCGGATTGAGACAACGGCACCAGCATGAGCAGGGCGAGTAGCCCGATGCCAAGTACCTTGGCGGTGATGGATTGCATCCAGCGCAGCATCGACAGTTTCCTTTTGTAGGTATTCGTCGCGGATGCTGTAGGGGATTCCTGTAGCCCAGCGGCGGCAAACGTGGCGAAGTGCGGGCATGGGAAGGCGAATTCCGGTGATCGCCTAAGCAATCCCTCAAAATTGCGTGAGAGTGTTCTCATGACGACCGCGCCATGCATGGGCAGCATCCCTGCCGTCCATCCCGCAAGGCCACGCCATGCCGCCAGCCCAGCTTGCGATTCCCTTGACCCTGCTCCTCGGCGCCCTGCTCGCGCTGGCGATGTCCCCGTCCTCTGGCGGCGCCTTGCGGCTACCGCCCCAGATGGTGTCCGCTCATCTGGATGATCACCCGCCGATGCGGATGCTGCGGATATCGATCGAACCGGGCGCGTCGCTCCCCTGGCGACGCGATGCCCTGCCCCATGCGGGCTACCTCGTCGAAGGCGAGTTGTGGGTGGTCGGCCGCGACGGCAGCGAAACCGTGATCCGCCCGGGCGATGCCCTGGCCGAGTGCATGGATGTCGCGCGACGAGGCTCCGCCGGTCCGACGGGCGCCACGGTGATCGTGTTCTACACCAGGGAGGCGTGAGCGCCGCTCAGGCGTCGGCAGGCCGCTCTTCGAGGAACGCCACCGCATCGGCCAGTTCGCGCGTTCGCGGCATCGGCGGCAGGCTGGCCAGGAAGAGGCGGCCATAGCCCTTGGTGGACAGGCGCGGATCGCACAGCACCAGCACGCCGCGATCATGCACGTCACGGATAAGGCGGCCGACGCCCTGCTTGAGCGCGATCACGGCGGTAGGCACCTGCCAGCCCATGAACGGATTGATGCCTGCGGCCTCCAGCGCCTCCAGGCGCGCCTGGAGCACAGGATCGTCGGGCATCGCGAAAGGCAGCTTGTCGATGACCACCACGCCCAGCGCATCGCCGGCCACGTCGACGCCTTCCCAGAAGCTCGCCGCGCCCAGCAGCACGCCGCGACCGCTTAGGCGAAATTCCTCCAGCAGGCGGTGACGCGGCGCCGTGCCCTGGACGAACAGCGGCCATGGCACGCGCCCCTCCAGCAGCTCGGCCGCACGACGTAGCGCACGGTGCGAGGTGAACAGCAGGAACGCCCGGCCATCCGAGGCGTCGAGGACGGGACGGATCGCCGCGATCACCTTGTCGGTGTAGTCGCGGGCCGACGGGTCGGGCAGATCCTTCGGCAGGTACGCGAGCGCCTGGCGACCATAGTCGAACGGGCTTTCGACATGCAGCGTGCGCGGGTCCTCGATGCCCAGCTGTCGTGCGAAATGCTGGAAATCGCCCGCGATCGACAGCGTGGCCGACGTGTGGATCCATGCCGCGTTGGTCGCCATCCGCATGGCGCGCAGCGGGGAGGACAGATCCAAGGGTGTCGCGTGCAGCGCGAAGCCGCGTGGCCAGGTCTCGTACCAGCGTACGTCCGCCGCCGAGTGTTCCTCGGCGATGCGATCCAGCCTGAGGCTGAGCATCTGCGCCCGCTCGTGGACATTGGCCAACCCCCGCGAACGCTCCGCCAGCCCCGCCAGCAGATCGGTCAGCGCGGCCATCACATCGCGCAGTTCCGTCAACGACTCGTGCGCCGTCTCCAGGCGATCCAGCGCGCCGAAGGGGCCACGCTCGGGGAGCGGATCCATCGCCAGGCGCAGGCGCCGGACCAGGTCCTGCACCGCCTCCACCGGCTCCAGGAGCTGGCTGGTGGCACCTGTCACGCCCTGCCCTTCGGCAAGAGCATCCTGGGCCAGTTCGGTGAGTTGGCGCGAGCTGACGCTCTGCGAGAAGAATTGCCCCGCCAGCTCGGGAATCTGGTGGGCCTCGTCGAGGATGAAGGCATCGGCACCGGGCAGGATCTCGCCGAATTCCTCCTGCTTGAGCGCCAGATCCGCCATCAGCAGGTGGTGGTTCACCACCACCAGGTCCGCGTCCATGGCCTCGCGACGGGCCTTCACGACGTGGCAGTCGTCGAAGAACGCGCATTCCACGCCGAGGCAGTTCTCCGGCGTGGAGGTGACACGGGGCCACAGCGGCGAATCCTCGGGCACCTCGACCATCTCGGCCTTGTCGCCATGGCGCGTACGCGCCGACCAGGCTCGGATCGCCGACAGCTGACCGGCCACGCGCCTGTCCGGATTGCCCTCGCGGACGGCCTGGTCGAGCCGGTGCAGGCACAGGTAGTTGGCCCGGCCCTTGAGCAGGCTCACCTTGGTACGGCTGCCCAGCACCGAGCGCACGCGCGGCAGGTCGCGGAAGAACAGCTGGTCCTGCAACGCCTTGGTGCCGGTGGAAACGATGACCTTGCGCCCCGACATCAAGGCAGGTACGAGGTAGGCGAAGGTCTTGCCGGTGCCCGTGCCCGCCTCGGCGATCAGGATGTCCCGCTCGTCGATGGCCTCGGCCACCGCCACGGCCATGCGCTGCTGGGCCTCGCGTGGCGCGAAACCGGGCACTTCACGGGCGAACGGGCCTTCCGCGCCAAGGATCGCGGCCACTTCGTGTTCAGTCATCCGGCCAGTATCGCCTACAATGGTCGTCTTTTCGTCTGTCATTGCGCGCCCTTATGCGGCGCGAACCGAGAGCCCACGCATGGACAAGAGTTTCGAGCCCAGCCAGATCGAGTCGAAGTGGTACGCCCAATGGGAGGCCAACGGCTACTTCAAGCCGTCAGGCAAGGGCACCCCCTACACGATCATGCTGCCGCCGCCCAACGTGACGGGCACGCTGCACATGGGCCATGCGTTCCAGCACACCATCATGGACACGCTGGTCCGCTACCACCGCATGCGCGGCTACGACACCCTGTGGCAGCTCGGCACCGACCACGCCGGCATCGCGACCGAGATGGTCGTCACCCGCCAGCTGAACGCCGAAGGCAAGCAGCGCTCCGACTTCGACCGTGAGTCCTTCATCGACCGCGTGTGGCAGTGGAAGAAGGAATCCGGCGGCACCATCGGCCGCCAGATGCGCCGTCTGGGCGTGTCGGGCGACTGGAGCCGCGAGGTCTTCACCATGGACGAAGGCCCGTCGAAGGCCGTCGTCGAGACCTTCGTCCGCCTGCATGAGGAAGGCCTGATCTACCGCGGTCAGAAGCTGGTCAACTGGGATCCGGTGCTGAAGACCGCGATCTCCGACCTCGAAGTCCTCAGCGAAGAGGAAGACGGCTCGCTGTGGTCCATCCGTTACCCGCTGGCCGATGGCTCGGGCGAACTGGTGGTGGCCACCACGCGTCCGGAAACCATGCTGGGCGACGTCGCCGTGGCCGTGCATCCGGAAGACGAGCGCTACACGCACCTCATCGGCCGCATGCTGAAGCTGCCGCTGTCCGATCGCGAGATTCCCATCATCGCCGACGACTACGTCGAGAAGGATTTCGGCACCGGCTGCGTCAAGATCACCCCGGCGCACGACTTCAACGACTACGCCATCGGCCAGCGCCACAACCTGCCGCTGATCAATATCCTCACCGACGACGCGCAGATCAACGACGCGGCGCCGGAGAAGTACCGCGGCATGGATCGCTACGTCGCGCGCAAGGCCGTGCTGGCCGATCTGGAAGCGCAGGAACTACTCGTCGAGACGAAGAAGCACAAGCTCCAGGTCCCGCGTGGCGATCGCACCGGCCAGGTCATCGAGCCCTACCTCACCTGGCAGTGGTTCGTGAAGATGGACACCCTCGCGCCCCGCGGCCTCGAACTGGTCGAGCAGGGCCACGTGAAGTTCGTGCCCGAGAACTGGATCAACACTTACCGCCACTGGCTCGGCAACATCCAGGACTGGTGCATCAGCCGCCAGCTCACCTGGGGCCACCAGATCCCGGCGTGGTACACCGACGACGGTCGCATCATCGTCGCGCATGACGACGCGGAAGCGGCGTCGCTGGCGGCGAAGCAGGGTTACACCGGCACGCTGCGCCGTGACGACGACGTGCTGGAGACCTGGTTCTCCTCGTCGCTGTGGAGCCACTCCACACTGGGCTGGCCGGATCCCGAGGCGCAGGCCGCGCGCGGCTTCGACCGCTACCTGCCCACCGACGTGCTGGTCACGGGCTTCGACATCATCTTCTTCTGGGTCGCCCGGATGATCATGATGACCGACCACTTCACCGGCCAGGTGCCCTTCAAGGACATCTACATGACGGGCCTGATCCGCGACAAGGACGGCCAGAAGATGTCCAAGTCGAAGGGCAACGTGCTCGACCCGCTCGATCTCATCGACGGCATCACGCTCGACGAACTGCTCGACAAGCGCACGCGCGGCCTGATGCAGCCGAAGATGGCCGAGAAGATCGAAAAAACCACGCGCAAGGAATTCGCCGAGGGCATCCCCGCCTTCGGTGCCGACGCGCTGCGCTTCACCTTCGCCTCGCTCGCCACGCACGGTCGCGACATCAAGTTCGACCTGGAGCGTTGCGGCGGCTACAAGGCTTTCGTCAACAAGCTCTGGAACGCCTCGCGCTTCGTGCTGATGAACCTCGGCGATGGCCCGGTCGAGAAGGTGGCGCCGTCCACCGAGGCCGAGCGCTGGATCCTCACCCGCCTGCACCACACGCTGGCCTCGGTGAAGGAACAGCTCGCCGCCTATCGCTTCGACCTCGCCGCCCAGGCGCTCTACGAGTTCACCTGGAACGAGTTCTGCGACTGGTTCCTCGAATTGTCCAAGCCCGCGCTCAACGGCGACGACGCCACGGCCATCGCGTCCACCCGCTACACGCTGGTGCACGTGCTGGAGACCCTGCTGCGCGCCCTGCACCCGATGATTCCCTTCGTCACCGAGGAGATCTGGCAGAACGTGCGCCCGGTGCTCGGCATCGAAGGCGAGACGATCATGCTGCGCCCCTACCCCGAGGCCGACGACGTGGTGGCGGATGCCGCCGCCACGGCCGAGATCGAATGGGTGAAGGACGTGCTGACCGGTGTGCGCCGCATTCGTGCCGAGATGAACATCGCGCCGGGCAAGGTCATCCCGCTGCTGTTCGCCGATGGCGACGCCGCCGATCGCGCCCGCACGGCGAAGTTCGCCGCGCAGATCGCCTTCCTGGGTCGCGTCGAATCGCCCGTGTGGGTCGAGGGCGAGGAGCCGGCCGCCGCCGTGGCGGTGGTGGGTGGCATGCGCGCCCTGATCCCGCTCGAAGGCCTGATCGACGTGGGCGCCGAGAAGACCCGCCTCGCCAAGGAGATCGCCCGCGTCGAAGGCGAGATCAAGAAGTGCGAAGGCAAGCTCGGCAACGCCAACTTCGTCGCCAACGCACCGGCCGAGGTGGTGGAACAGGAGCGCCAGCGCATCACCGACTGGACGCGCCAGGTCGACGCGCTGAAGGAACAGGCACGCAAGCTGGGCGGTTGATACCGCCCACACGCCTCCTGCTTTTGTAGGAGCGCGCTTGCGCGCGATGGGGCGAAGCGGTGAGCCGCAGGTCACAGAGCGCTCTGCGAATCGCAGGCCGCGCCAGCGGCCGACTCACCGCTTCGCCCCATCGCGCGCAAGCGCGCTCCTACAGGAAATCCGGTGCACCGCCGGAAACGAAAAGGCCGGCTTGCGCCGGCCTTTTCGTTACATGTCGTGCTTGTTTACCTCGAACCCGCCGCGCTTGTACTCCGTCCAGCGCGTTCGCGAGCCTTCGCGTTCGGCGGGATCGGCGGCCACCACCTCGAGCACGCGGTCGAAACGACCCGGGGCGCAGACATCGCGCAGGTTGATGACCATCGGGCGATCCGGGGTCTCGACGCCGGGCGGCACGATCAGCACCGCCGTGTTGGCATCGTCGTCATCTCCCGCCAGCTGGTGGGGGATGAAGTTGTCCTCGTCGAAGTCCCACAGGCGCTCGTCGATGGCCTCGGCCTGCTCGAAGTCGCGCGTGAGGATCAGGGTCGGCTGCTGGGCCGCGAACGCGCGCTTGGCGAGTTCGCAGACCAGCAGGATCGGATCCTCGCGGAACCGCGGCTTGTCGATCAGGTAGAAGTCGGCGCGCGGCATCGGGCGACGATCAACCAGCCGCCACGCGGTCGAGCAGCCACTGCGTCAGCAGCGGCACCGGGCGACCGGTGGCGAGACCCTTGCGGCCCTCGTCCCAGGCGGTACCGGCAATGTCCAGGTGCGCCCAGCGACGACCTTCCGTGAAGCGGGCCAGGAAGCAACCGGCCGTGATGGCACCGGCGTACTTGCCGCCGATGTTCGCCACGTCGGCGAACACCGAGTCGAGCTGGCTCTGGTAGTCGTCCCACAGCGGCAGGCGCCAGGCGCGGTCGAGCGTCGTCTCGCCGGCGGCGAGCAGTTCGGCCGAGAGCGTCTCGTCCTTGGTCATCAGGCCGCTGGCGTGCTTGCCCAGGGCGACGACGCAGGCACCGGTCAGGGTGGCGGCATCGATGATGGTGTGCGGATCGAAGCGCTTGCCGGTGTAGGTCAGCGCGTCGCAGAGGATCAGGCGGCCCTCGGCGTCGGTGTTGAGCACTTCGATGGTGATACCGGCGAGGCTGGTCAGCACGTCGCCCGGACGGTAGCTGTCGCCGTCCGGCATGTTCTCGACGGCCGGCACCACGCAGACCAGGTTCACCGGGAGCTTCAGGCGAACGGCCGAGACGAAGGCACCGAGCACGCCGGCGGCGCCGCCCATGTCGAACTTCATTTCCTCCATGCCCGGACCCGGCTTGAGGCTGATGCCACCGGTGTCGAAGGTGATGCCCTTGCCGACGAAGGCATAGGGACGATCGCCCTCCTTGCCGCCGTTCCACTGCAGGATGACCAGGTGCGGCGGGTTGGCCGAACCGCGACCCACGGCGAGCAGCGAGCCGAAGCCTTCGCGCTCCATGTCGTCGCGCTCCAGCACCTCGCAGGTAACGCCGTCGGTGGCGTCGGCGAAGGCGCGGGCCTGCTTGGCGATGTAGGCGGGGTTGCAGATATTCGGCGGCAGGTTGGCCAGCTCACGGGCGTAACGAACGCCCTCGGCGATGGCGCGAGCCTCGGCGAGGCCGGATTCGGCGTCGGCCGGAGCGACCAGGGTGACCGAGGTCAGCTCGGGCTGGGCCTTGTCGCGCGGCTTCACCGTGGCGGTGTAGCGGTAGGCGGCGTGGTCGATGGCAAGAGCGCCGACGCGGACGCGCCAGGCGGCGTCGCGGCCCGGGACCTCGACCTCGGCCAGCCAGCTCACGGCCTCGCTGACGGGCAGGCGGCCGATGGCACGCGCGGCTTCAAGGGTGACGCGCTGGTAGCGACCCGCGTCGAAGCCCTTCTGGGCGCCCAGGCCCACCACGAGCACGCGGGCGGCGGCGATGCCTGCCGGCTGCAGGAGGGTGACCACGTTGCCGACCTTGCCGGTCACGTCGCCGGCTTCCACCAGGCGCTTGATGGCGCCGTTGGCCGCCGTGTCGATGCGCGCGGCGGCGCTGGTGAGGATGCCGCTTTCGTAGACGCCGACCACGGCCACGGGGGTCGCGGTCGTTTCGGGAGCGTTGGAACCGAGGCTGAACTGAACCGTCATAGCAAACTGCCTTGCGAAAGCCCGCCGGGGCCCGGACAGGCTAGACTAAAGGATTGCCGGCCAGGACTGACGCGGCGCGAACCGCCAATTCTACCAAATGCTCAGCATCCTAGACCGCTATTTCCTGCGTGAACTTGCCTATGGCGTCATCGCCACGGCCATCGTGCTACTGGTGATCTTCGCCGGCGGCGCGTTTGCGACCGTGCTGCAGAAGGTCGCCAACGGCAGCATCCAGCCCAGCGTGATGTTCGAAGTGCTGGGTCTGCAGATGGTCGACCTGCTCTCCACCCTGCTCCCCATGTCGGCCTTCCTGGGCACCCTGATCGCCCTGGGCCGCATGTACCGCGAAAGCGAGATGCACGTGCTCGCCTCCTCCGGCATGGGCCCGAGCGGCATGCTCCGTCCGGTCACCCTGCTGACCGTGATCGCAACCATCGTCGTAGGCACCGTGTCGCTGTGGCTGGGCCCCCTATCGGCCCGCACCGCCGACCAGGTCATCGCCGTCGCCAACAAGTCGGTCATCGCCGCCGGCCTCGATGCCGGCCGCTTCACCGAGCTGCCGGGCAAGGGCGGCATCATCTTCGTGGATACCCTGAGCCGCGACGGTACGGTACTGGGCAAGACCTTCCTCGCCTCCGACCATGTCGACAGCCAGAACCGCACCTCGGTCCGCGTGGTCAACGCCAAGAGCGGCCGCATGTACCAGGAGAGCGACGGCCAGAACCGCTTCCTCGCCCTCTACGACGGCTGGCAGTACGAGATTCCGCTGGGCGCCGACAACTGGCGTCGCATGAAGTACGAGCGCAACGACGCCTCGCTCTCGAGCATCACCGACGACGACGACGAAGATCCCGCCCACGAGCTGGCCACCGCCGACCTCTTCAAGGCCCACGACGCCGACTCCCTCGGCGAGCTGGTCTCGCGCTTCGCCGCGCCGGTCAGCACCCTGGTGCTCATGATGATGGTGCTGCCGATGTCCCGGCAGGCGCCGCGTGACGCACGCTACGGACGCCTGCTGATCGCCGTGCTGGCCTACTTCATCTACGTGATCTGGCAGCTGATCGCCCGCGCCCAGATCATCAAGGAACGCCTGCACACCTCGATCCCGATCTGGATCCTGCACATCATCGTGTTCGCGATCGCCGCCTGGATCTTCTGGCGCCAGAACTCCCCGCGCCGCGTGAAGGGAGCCGCCTGATGAGCGCCCTCACGATCAAGCGTGCCGACCGTCTGATCGGCCTCAGCGTGCTGGGCACGCTGCTGCTGGTCTGGCTGGTGCTGACCGGCTTCGACGCCCTCACCCAGTTCGTGCGCCAGCTCGGCAACATCGGCAAGAACGGCTTCACGCTCTACGACGCCATCGCCTACATCATGCTGACGATTCCCCGTCGGCTCTACCAGATGTTCAGCAATGCCGCCCTCATCGGCGGCCTGCTCGGCCTGGGCAGCCTGGCCGCCACGGGCGAGCTGACCGCGTTGCGCGCGGCCGGCATGTCCAAGCTGCGCATCGCCACCTCGGCGGCGGGCGTCATCGCCGTGCTCACCCTCGGCGTCGTGATCATGGGCGAAACGGCCGCACCGTATGGCGACCAACACGCCCAGGCGATCCAGGTACGCATGCGCTCCAGCAACCTGGGCGCCACCAGTAGCGGCCTGTGGGCACGCGACGCCGGCAAGATCATCAACGCCAAGTCGGCCATCGCCGTGCAGGACGGCGACCGCACCACAGTGAAGCTGGTGGACGTGCGCGTCTTCACCTTCACGCCCGACGGCCAGGTGCAGGAGTTCTCGCACGGCGACAGCGCGATCCACGACGGCAACAAGTGGATCATGTCCAAGGTCCGCACCACGACGCTGGACGACAAGGGCACGCATGCCGTCGAACAGCCTAGCCAGACCTGGACTTCGCGTCTCAATCCGCATGTCCTCGAACAGTCGGTGATCCACCCCGAATACCTGTCCATGGCCGACCTGCGCCGGAACATGCGCTACCTCGAAGCCAACGGACAGAATCCCGGCGCCTACGCCGTGGCGTTCTGGGGTCGCGCACTGTTCGCGCTGAACACGCTCGTGCTGGTGCTCTGCGCCATGCCGTTCGCCTTCGGCTCACTGCGCTCCGGCGGCTTCGGCAAGCGTCTGTTCGTGGGTGTGCTCCTGGCCATCGGCTGGTACTTCCTGCAAGGCGCGATGGTCAACTTCGGTACCGTCTACGGCCTGCCGCCCCTGCTCGCGAACCTGCTGCCCACGTCGATCCTTATCGTGGGCGCCCTGGCCTACTTCAGACGATTCGGCTGACGCGCGGCCCCTGGGGGCCGCGCGTACTCAATGCGTCACGCTCTCCAGCACGGCATCCAGGTCGGCACCGGTCATGGGCTTGCGCACCAGCGCGTCCATGCCCGCGTCCCGGATCGCCGCGGTCTCGTCGCCCTCGGAACGGGCCGTCACGGCCACGATAGGCAGGGCCGACAGATGCTCCAGACGACGCACCATCCGGGCCACCTGGAAACCATCGACCAGCGGCAGGTCGAGGTCGAGCAAAAGCACGTCGAAGCGCGAGCTTGACAGCTCGGTCATCGCGCAAAGCCCATCCCCCACCACGGTGACCTCGTAGCCGCGCTGGCGCAGCAGCCCCAGCATGACGTCGGCGACCATCGGATCGTCCTCGACGACCAGCAGGCGCTGCTCGCGTATAGGCGCCGGATTCGCCGCCAGCAGCGGGGCGAAGTCCGAAGGGCATGCATCCAGCGGAAGACGCACGATAAACGTGCTGCCACGCCCCGGCTCGCTGTCGGCGGTGATACTGCCGCCCATGAGCACGCAGAGTTCGTGGCAGATCGCCAAGCCCAAACCCGAACCCTCGCCACGCTGCGGCGATCCACCTTGCGAGAAACGCGAAAACAGACGGCTGCGTAGTTCGCCGGACATGCCGGGGCCGGTGTCCTTCACCACGAGGACTAGCGACGCGCTCTCCCAGGCGATATGCACCGAGACACCGCCGCGCTCGGTGAACTTCACCGCGTTGTTGACCAGGTTCTGCAGGATCTGGCGTAAGCGCACGGGGTCACCACGGACGGCCTCCGGCACGTCGACATCCACGGCGGCGGACAACGACAACTGCTTGCGGCATGCATTTCCCGAGGCCAGGGCCACCACCTCCTCGGCCAGGGGACGGACCGGCACCGCTTCCGATTCCAGGATCAGCTGACGCGATTCGATACGACTGATATCCAGCGCATCGTTGATAAGGCGCAGCAAGGTGGTCCCCGAGCGCCTGACGGCTTCGACATAGGATCGCTGGACCTCGTCCAGTCGCGTCTGGGCCATCAGTTCGGCCATGCCGAGCACGCCGGTCATGGGCGTACGTATCTCGTGGCCCAGCGTCGCCATGAATTCCGTCTTCGCGGAGTTGGCCTGTTCGGCGAGTTGGCGCTCCTGTTCGGCAAGCTTCAGGCGGACTGTCTGGCTCACGCGGTGCCGGGTGCCATGGATGACCAGGCCCACGATCAGGCACAGCAGCATCGTATAGGCCAGCCACGCCCACCAACGTAGCCAGGGCGGCGCGTCCACATGCAGTTTCAAGGCAACCATGGAGGCGCCTCCGAACCGGTCACGCTCGGCCCCTGAAATAAGCAGTCGATACTGTCCGGGCGACAACGCGTCGAAGCGATAGATGCCGTCCTTGCCCGTAAAGAAACGGGCCGTGCCGTTTTCATGTTCGAGCCGTATTTCCAGGCGATTACGCTCAGGGTCCACGTAGGAGAGCGCACGGGCCTGGATGTCCAGCTCCCTGTCGTTCCAGTCGATGCGCAACACTGCGTCGGTAAGAGGCAACGCATGGCGAACGCCGCCGCGCATCACGCTCGCACCCAGCACCACAATGGATGGGCGATGCGAATGATCGCGCTGTCGATCCGGCCGGAAACCGACGATACCGCCCAGTGTCGCGCCGTACATCGTGCCGTCGGCCAGCTGCACCGTGACGGCGTTGGTGAATTCGCCGCTGGCCAGGCCGTCGGCCAACCCGAATCGACGAAAAACGCCCGGATCGGGATCGAAGCGCCATACCCCCGTCTGGCCGTAAAGCCACAATCGCCCCGCGATATCGCGACGAATGTTCAGGATATCGTGCGAGGGAAATCCTTCCGTGCCGCCAATACTGCGATCCAGCGTCGCGTGGCCATCCGCCCAGGTGTAATGCTCCATCACCTCGGGACGCACCACCCAGAACCCTTCATCTCCCGGCTCGAAGGCATTCACCCGGCCCGGAGCCACGCCTTCGACGGGACGCATCTTTACCGTGACCAGATCCCGCCGCGACAGGCCGGCGACGCTCGCCTGCCAGAGTTCGCCATCGACGACGTCCATCTGGCGTGTGTCCTGCGCATTGCGGCACGGCGCCTCGAAAGGCACCTCGACGGCACTTGCCGCATGGGGATCGACCAGGAACAACCCCTGTCCCATGGCCGCGACGTAGACCTTGCCGTCCGATGCGGCAGCCATGGCAACCACCGGCCGGTGGATCAAGGCCCTGAGCAGGGGGCGTACCCCGCCGGGACCGGCGATGGAAAGGCCTTCCACGGTGCCGATCATGAGATCGCCCGACGCGGTTTCATGCAATGCCTGGATGCGGGAGGGTCCGATGTCGAAGCCCGCCGAGGTCTTGCCGGTCGATGGGTCGAATGCGCGTATCCAGCCACGGTATCCGCCAACCCACAACGAGGATCCATGCCGCGCGGCGACCGCGGTGGCCGCGCGCGCAGGCAGGCTGTCGCTGTCGGTCGCCACATGGGTGAAACGGGTGAAGTCCTCCCAGCCAGGACCGAGATAGGAAAGGCCGGCATCCAGCAGGCCGAACCACAGGCCGTGTTCGTCGTCCTCCATCATGCTGCGGACGCTGCGCCCCGGCAGGCCGCCGGACGCCACCCAGGAGCCCCGGATGATGTTCATCCGGCCATGACGGTCGATCATGCTCAGGCCGTCGATCGTGGCCACCCAGATGTTTCCGTGACTGTCGGCCAGCGAGCCGTAGGTCAGCGTGGCGGGAAACCGGATATCCCGACGCAGGCTGCCATCGATGCCGGCGCGGTAGACGCCCTTGTCCGTGGAGAAGAACAAGTCACCCGGGCGCCCGTCGATATGCATCACCGTCGGCACGGAGTCGTCGGCGAAGTGGGCGCGCACGACGCGGCCTCGTGGATCGATGGCGTCCACGCCCGCGGCCCCGCCGATCCAGAGAAACCCATCGTCGGTGGCGTGCAGCGCATGGATCGATGACGACCGTAGCCCTCCCTGGGTGACACCGTGATGTTCGACGGCCCCATTGGGAAGGATGCGATCCAGCCCTTGGGCCGTGCCGACCCAGATCGCACCGTCGAGCGTCTGCGCGATGGCCCGGACATCGTCGTCCGCCAGCCCCTCTCGCCACTGGATGAATGCGTCACTGGCGGGGTCATAGCGACCCACACCCACGCCGCTGCCACCGATCCAGATGCGATCGTCGTGATCGATCATCATCGTCACGGCCCCGCCGAGCGCCAGCGAATGCTCGGCATCAGCGCCCAGCTTCGGCACGGTGAAATCCACGCCATCGAAACGCACCAGGCCGGCCGTCGTGGCGATCCAGACGAAGCCCTTCGAGTCCTGGGCCACGGCTTGGACGTGGCTTCCCGGCAACCCTTCAAGCAGGCCGTAATTGCGGAACTGCGGCGTGGGTACTGGGGGCAATGGCGGGTTGGCCATAACCCTTGCGGCAAACAATGCCGCGAATGCGAGAATCCATCTCGCCATGAGCGTGTGCTGCATTACGCCTCTTTCCCGTCGATCGACATCATCATCACACGCCGATACGGACGGCCAGAGTCAGGCATCGACGGGCTTGTGCGTAGGCGCAAGCCGACACGCTTGGCCTTAAGATGGCCGACATGTCCCGTCGATTCCGTCTCCTGATCGCCGCCATCGGCATCGCCGCCCTGGCCTGGCTCTTGCTGGCCACGTTGGAGCGCGCGCTTTCGATGGCCCAGCGGTTCATGACGTTGCCTCTCGGCATCCGCTGGCTGATCGGTATGGTGCTGGCGATTATCCTGCTTGGCAGTCTCACGGCGGGGGTTTACTGGCTTCGGCCGAGGAAAGCCCGGCCGCAGGCCAAGGCTCCCAACCGTTCCACGATCGAGGAACGAATCGAAGACCTGCGTGGCCGCGATGTGGATGTTGAGAGCCTTCTCACCGAGCTGAAGGAACTTGATCGACGTCAGATTTCAGGCCGCATCCATATCGCCGTTTTCGGCGAAATCTCCGTCGGCAAGTCGGCGCTCATCGCCGCACTGGTTCCTGGCATCCGCACGGTGAGCGACGCACGCGGCGGCACCACCCGCGACGTCGCCCTCTACGATGGTGAGTCGCCCGATGGACAAGCCTGGACGGTGGCCGACGTGCCCGGCTCGGCCGAAGCCGGCGGCGAGGCGCGCGAGCGCATGGCCCGTGACGAGGCGCTTCGCGCCCATGCCGTCGTCTACGTCTGCGCGGGGGACCTCACCCGCAGCCAGGCCACGGAACTGCACTGGCTGGGGTACTTCGGCAAGCCGCTCGTGGTCGCCGTGAACAAGGCCGACCAATGGACGACGCAGGAGCGTGACGCGATCCTTCTCCGCATCGCACAGCACGCCGATGGTATGCCCGACGCCATCGTGGCCACCCGCGCCGGCGGCGAGGAACGTTTCACCCGCAAGCTGCCCGACGGCACGGTGGAGGACGTACGCCGCCAGCGCAAACCCGACATCGACGACCTGCGCCAGGCGATCGTGCGCCTGGTGGCCCAGGGCGCCGATGGCCTGGAAGCCCAGCGTGCCAACGCCGTGCTGGCGTCCTTGCACGAACGTACCACCGAGAGCGAGGCAGCCTACCGCACCGCCGAAGCCGAGCGGATCGTCACGCGCTATTCGCGTCGGGCCATCGTCGGTGCCATGGCGGCGGTGGCACCGGGCACCGACCTGATCGTCCAGGGCGCCCTCGCGGCCGGCCTGGCTCGCGACCTCGCGACGCTCCATGGCGTCACGGTGGGCGACATCGAGATCGAGGCGCTGCTGCGCGAGGCGCGGATGACAGTGAGGACCGGGACCTCGGTGGTGCTTGCCGTCGCCGGCAATGCGCTCAAGGCCTTCCCCGGCCTGGGCACCCTGGGTGGCGGCGTGCTGCATGCCTTCGCCTATGCCCTCATCTTTGACAGCCTGGGGCATGCCCTGGCCGCCACCCTGGCCGAACGCGGCCACCTTGACGGCAAGGAGGCGGGCGAAAAGTTGCGTTCGCTGCTAGCGGACGGCAGCGCCTCGCGACTTCGCCGACTGACCGATCTCACCCGCGAGGTCTTGCGAGATCGCTGAGGTGAACGATCCGTTCGCCGTGAACGTGCTGACAAGGCATGCCCGGTCGGCGACACTGCCCAGCATCGGTCGCGTCGCGGCCCTTCCCGGAGCAGGCCCTCCCCGCATGCGTTACGCGCGATACCTCCTCCCCGCCCTGCTGGCGACGCTGCCCTGCGCTGCCTTCGCGGAGGCACAGACCTATCGCTTCGACCCGGTCCACAGCCAGGTCGTCTTCAACGTGGACCACAACGGCTACTCGCGTTCGTTCGGTCGCCTCCGCGTGAAGGAAGGCACGATCCGCTTCGATCCGGACAACTGGGCCGCGTCCTCCGTGGACGCCACCATCGACCTGTCCTCCGTGGACATGGGTGATGCCTCCTGGGACAAGGCGGTGCGCGGAAGCAGCCTGCTCGACGCCAGTCGCTCGCCCACCGCGCGCTTCGTCAGTGATTCCGTGGAGAAAAGCGGCGACAGCGAAGGTATCGCCCACGGCAAGCTCACCCTGCGCGGCGTCACCGTGCCCCTCGACATCCCGTTCTGGGTGAACCGCATCGGCCGCACGATCTACGGCCTGCATACCGTCGCGGGCTTCTCGGGCCGGGTAACCCTGGACCGCAAGGCCTATGGCATGACCTCCAACCTCAACTCGATCGGCACCGACGTCACCGTGTGGCTCGAAATCGAAGCCATCCGCGGCGGCGAAACCCGCTCCACCTCCGACAAGGAAACCTCCGATGCCCCTGCGCAGTGACCACCACCGCTGGAGCACCGTCGCCAAGACCTTCCACTGGGTCATGGCGCTGCTCATCCTCGGCAACGGCGCCTTCGCCTTCTGGATGGACGGCCTCAAGCCGTCGATGCGGAAGATCAACATGTTCGCCCTGCACAAGTCGATCGGCCTGACGGTGCTTGCGCTGTTCCTGTTGCGCCTGCTGTGGCGCAGCGTGGATCGCCGTCCGCCCGACGAACCCGCACCGCACTGGCAGAAGGTCGTCGCGCACATCGTGCACGGCGTGCTCTACCTGCTGATCGTCGCCATACCCCTGTCGGGCTGGGCGTTCAACTCCGCGCACGGTTTTCCGCTGCAGTATTTCAAGCAGTTCAACCTGCCCGCGCTGGTGGAGAAAAACGACGAGCTGTCGCAGGTGCTCGGCACCGCGCACGTCTACCTGTTTTGGTTCCTCCTGCTCGTCGTGGCCGCCCATGCCGGTGGTGCGCTGAAGCACCACTTCATCGATCGTGACGATACCCTTCGTCGCATGCTGCCCTTCGGCCGCGCCCGCCGTAACGCCCCCACCCCTCCCGGAGATACGCCATGAACCCGTCCATTCGCCGCTTCACCGCGCTCGCTCTTGCACTGGCGTTGCCGCTCGCCGCCTCCGCCGCGGACTACAAGCTCGGCACCGGCAGCGTGCTCGGCTTCAGCAGCAAGTTCCAGGGCCAGCAGTTCGACGGTTCGTTCGGCAAGTTCAATGCCGCCATCAGCTATGACGCCGCCAACCTCGCCGCATCGAAGTTCGACGTGACCGTGGATGTCGCCACGGCCAAGACCGGCGACAACGATCGTGACGGTGCGCTGCCTGGTCCGGATTTCTTCGATGCCAAGAAGTTCGCCACGGCCCATTACGTCACCACGGGCTTCAGCAAGGATGCCAAGGGCAACGTCGTCGCCAACGGCAACCTCACCCTGCACGGCGTGACCAAGCCGGTGCAGCTGAAGGTGGTATTCACGCCCGGCAATGGCAGCGCGAAGCTCGCCGTCTCCGGTACCGTGAAGCGCCTGGACTTCGGCGTCGGCAGCGGCGACTACAAGGACACCTCGGTGATTCCGAACGAGGTGGAAGTCAACGGCAACCTGAACCTCCTGCCGAAGTAAGCGACGGCATGGCGGGATTCCGCGACAGGCTGCGCGGCCTCACCGATCGTTTCCGTCGTCCGTCGCCTGAGAAGGCGACGGACGAGCGCGGCGGCGCGGTCGCCGCCAGCCTGCGTGGCCTGCTCGACGATCCCTCCATTCCCGCGGACGTCCGCGCGTCAATGGCGGGTGACTTCCAACGGGTCGAGCACATGCTCGACCGGCTGGAGAACGAAGAACTCCATGTGGCCGTGTTCGGCCGTGTATCCGCCGGCAAGTCGGCGCTGGGTAACGCGCTACTGGGACGCGACGCATTCACGGTCGGCGTGCTCCATGGCACCACCACCGAAGCCGACACGGCGCGCCTGGACGAAGCCAGCAATGCGGGCCTCGTGCTTATCGATACGCCCGGCATCAACGAACTGGGCGGTGAGGATCGCGAGAAACTCGCCTTCGAAGTGGCCGAGGTCAGCGACCTCATCGTCTTTGTCGCCGACGGTGATCTCACGCGTGAAGAACGCGACGCGCTGCGCACGCTCGCCACCACGCGACGCCCGCTGCTCCTCGTGCTCAACAAGGCTGACCGCTATTCGGACGATGAACGCGACGGTCTGGTCGAACGCCTGCGCGAACACGCGGAGGGCCTGGTACGTCGCGAAGACGTCATGGCGGTGGCCGCACGCCCCGCCGCGCGCGGTGTCGTTGAAGTGGACGTCCACGGCAACGAACGGCGTATGTCGGAAACCCCTCCCCCGGATGTCTGCGCGCTTCGGACACGACTTCTCGCCATCGCCGAACGCGAGGGCAAGACACTCTCCGCGATCAACGCGGGGCTTTTCGCCGGCCGCCTGACCGACCAGGTCACGGCACGCATCGCCGCCACCCGTCGCGATGTCGCCAGCGGCGTCATACGACAGTACTGCATCGCCAAGGCCGTGGCCGTGGCGCTCAATCCCGTACCGGTCGCCGACCTGCTGCTCGCCGGTGGCCTCGATGCGGCCATGGTGGTGCAGCTGAGCCGCGTCTACGGCTTGCCGCTCACCCGAAGCGAATCCGGCCGCCTCGTCGCCGTGATCAGCACGCAGCTCGCCGCGCTGATGGGCGCGGTCTGGGGCGTGCAGCTGGTGGCGTCGGCGCTGAAGGGCCTGAGCGGCGGCCTGTCGGTGGTCGTCACCGCTGCCGCGCAGGGTGCGCTGGGCTGGTACGCCACCGTCGTCATCGGTCGGGTGGCGGAGCATTACCTCGTCACGGGCAAATCCTGGGGCGAACAGGGCGCCAAGCGTGCCGTCGCCGACATCGTTGCCAGCCTCGACCGAGATTCAATCCTGCGCGAGGCGCGCGAGGAAATTCTGAAGCGCCTGAGGAAATGACCTTTCCATGGCACGCGAACGCCTTCATCTGTAGGAGCGCGCTTGCGCGCGATGGGGGTGCCGCGAGCACCCGTCGCGCGCACGCGCGCTCCTACAGGAGCAGTTCCCTTAGCGATCCCACATCGAAGGGCCAATCCAGCTCGACGCCGTCGCTGCGCTGCAACACGGGGACACGCGCACCGTAGCGCGCCTCCAGCGCCTCGTCGTCATCGATGAACACCGATGAAAAGTCGGGAAAATGTGCCGCCGCCAGCACATCCAGGGCCTGGTCGCAGAGGTGGCAGTCGTCGCGCTGGAACAAGGTGAAGTTGGACATGCGCAGGCGTATGGGGTTGGCGAGAGGCAAGGCGTAGAACAGCCGGCTATTCCCCGTAGCCAACATCCCCGCAGCCATGGCAGTCAGCGTCTTCGACCTCTTCAAGATCGGTATCGGTCCTTCCTCGTCGCACACCGTCGGCCCGATGCGCGCCGGTGCGCGTTTCGCCGAACACTGGCTGGAGGAAAAAGGCGTACTCGGCCGCGTGACCCGCGTACGCTGCGAACTATTCGGTTCGCTGGCGATGACCGGACGCGGCCACGGCACCGACAAGGCCGTGCTGCTCGGCTTCGAAGGCGAGTGGCCCGACAAGGTCGATCCGGACACCATCCCCGGCACGCTGGAACGCATCCGCACCAGCAAGCGCATCCGCATCCTCGGCCGCCACGAGATCGATTTCGACGAAAAGGCCGACCTCGTTTTCAACAAGCGCCAGAAACTACCGTTCCACACCAACGGCATGCGTTTCTCCGCCTACGACGCCGAAGGCAACGAACTGGCCACGCGCGATTATTACTCCGTCGGCGGCGGTTTCGTGGTGAACCCCGATGAAGCGGCCGAAGACCGCATCGTCGCCGACACCAGCGAACAGCCCTACCCGTTCTCCACGGGCGACCAGCTGCTGGCGCTGTGCAAGGAGCACAACCTCACCATCGCCCAGCTGATGATGCGCAACGAAGGCATCTGGCGCCCAGAAGAAGAAACCCGCGCGGGCCTGCTGAAGATCTGGAAAGCCATGCAGGACTGCGTCTCACGCGGTCTGCGCTCGCCCGGCGTGCTGCCCGGCGGCCTGAAGGTCAACCGCCGTGCCCCGGCCATGGCCGCCGAGTTGCGCTCGCAGCCCGAAGCCGCGCTGCGCGACCCGCTCACCATCCTCGACTGGGTCAACCTCTACGCCCTGGCGGTGAACGAGGAAAACGCGGCGGGTGGCAGCGTCGTGACGGCGCCCACCAACGGCGCCGCCGGCATCGTTCCCGCCGTGCTGCACTACTACAAGCATTTCTGCCCGGGTTCGTCCGAGAACGGCGTGATCGAATTCCTGCTCACGGCCGGCGCCATCGGCATTCTCTACAAGGAAAACGCCTCCATCTCGGGCGCCGAAGTCGGCTGCCAGGGCGAGGTCGGCGTCGCCTGCTCCATGGCCGCCGGCGGCCTCGCCGCCGCGCTGGGTGGCAGCGTCACCCAGGTGGAAAACGCCGCCGAGATCGGCATGGAACACAATCTCGGCCTCACCTGCGACCCGATCGGCGGTCTCGTGCAGATCCCCTGCATCGAGCGCAACGCCATGGGCTCCGTGAAAGCCATCAACGCCAGCCGCATGGCCCTGAAGAGCGACGGCAAGCACCACGTTTCGCTGGACAAGGTCATCGCCACCATGCGCGCCACGGGGCGCGACATGAAGGATAAGTACAAGGAAACCTCGCGCGGCGGCCTGGCCGTCAACGTGATCGAGTGCTGAGCGCGTGACACGTCACGTGTGAAAAGTGGGCTGCGGCCACGCCACGCCTCGCTCTTCACGCGAGATCATCAACGCCCCGGACACAGCCGGGGCAGTCGATCCACCGTTTCCACCCTCACCGGCTCGTCCTGACCCCACCAGTTGGCGACGGCGGTGTAGCAAATTCTCAGCTTGCCCTGGTAGGTGTCGAAGCGCTGTTTGCTGGTATAGGCAAAGCACGAGACCGAGGCCAGATGCCCCAGTTCGCGCATGGTTATGGCGCACCGCCGCACGGATTCCACCGGGTCTTCACCCGGGTGCAGCGTGAAGTAGAAACCCTTTGCGGTACGGTCATACGACTCGGAATCGACCGAGCGGCCTTTGTCGCTCCATTGCTCATCGGCTGCGGCACTGCCGCAAACCAAAATGGCAATGAGCAACACGCCACCGACGACCCTCTTTGAACGCATCCGAACCCCTTTAGCCCTACCGCGTCAGCCAGTGTATATCGTGGCGGCGTCCGTTTGCGTAGGGGGTGGACGGCTGACAGGCGAGCCCCGGGCTGTCATTATCCGGCCCTTGTGCCGCCCTGGGCCGGGTATCCCTGGCCCGTCCGACCGGAGTATCCATGTCCCACCACCATATCCGCCGCGACGTCGGCCCCTTCGCCCTGATGCTGACCGGCCTCGGCTCGATCATCGGCTCGGGCTGGCTGTTCGGCGCGTGGCATGCCGCCCAGCTCGCGGGCCCCGGCGCGATCTACGCCTGGATCATCGGCGCCGTCATCATCCTGTTCATCGCCCTCAGCTACGCCGAACTGGGCGCGATGTTCTCCGAGTCCGGCGGCATGGTCCGCTACGGCCACTACTCGCACGGCTCCCTGGTCGGCTTTATCGCCGGCTGGGCCAACTGGATCGCCATCGTCTCGGTGATTCCGGTCGAAGCCGAGGCCTCCGTGCAGTACATGGCCTCCTGGCCCTGGGAATGGGCGGCCTGGACGAAGGAGCTCTACGTCGTCACCAACGGCCACGGCGAACTTACCCCGCCCGGCCTCGCCATCGCGGTGGTGCTGGTGTTCGTGTACTTCTTCCTCAATTTCTGGAGCGTGAAGCTGTTCGCCAAGAGCAACACGGCGATCACCATCTTCAAGCTCGTGGTGCCGGCGGCTACCGCCATCGCCCTGATCTCGACCAGCTTCCATCCCGAGAACTTCCACATCGGTGCCCAGGGCGGCACGCACGCAGTGGATATCTCATCGATCCTCACAGCGGTGGCCATCTCCGGCATCGTCTTCAGCTTCAATGGCTTCCAGAGTCCGGTGAATCTTGCCGGCGAAGCGCGCAACCCGGGACGCAGCGTTCCTTTCGCGGTGATAGGTTCCATCCTGCTCGCCGCCGTGGTCTACGTGCTACTGCAGATCGCCTTCATCGGCTCCGTGCCGCCCGACCAGCTTGGCCAGGGTTGGGCAGGTCTACAGTACGCATCGCCATTCGCGCAGCTCGCCACCGCACTGATGATCAACTGGCTCGCGATCCTGCTCTACGCCGACGCCTTCGTCAGCCCGAGCGGCACCGGTGCCACCTACACGGCCACCACCGCGCGCATGATCTACGCGATGGAGCGCAACGGTCACCTGCCGAAGATCTTCGGCCACATCCACCCGCGCTTCGGTATCCCGCGCCCGGCGATGTGGCTCAACCTGGCGGTCAGCTTCGTCTTCCTGTTCTGCTTCCGCGGCTGGGGCACCCTCGCGGCAGTGATTTCCGTCTCGACGATCATCTCGTACCTGACCGGTCCGATCAGCGTGATGACGCTACGTCGCACCGCGCCGGAACTGAAGCGCCCGCTGCGCATCCCGGGCCTGCCGGTGCTCGCCGCCCTCGCCTTCATCTTCGCCACGGAACTGCTCTACTGGGCCAAGTGGCCGCTGACCGGCGAGATCATCCTGCTGATGGTCGTGGCGCTGCCGATCTACTTCTACTACACCGCCAAGAGTGGCTTCGAGGACTTCGGCCGTCACCTCAAGGGCGCGCTGTGGATGATCGTCTACCTGCCGGTCATCGCCTTCGTCTCCTGGGCGGGCAGCAAGACCTTCGGCGGTCACGACTACATCCCCTACGGCTACGACCTGGCCCTGATCGCCGTGATCGGCGCGGTGTTCTATTTCTGGGGCATCCGCACGGGTTGGCGCACGCCGATGGTCGAGGCCGCGCGCTTCCACCACGATGAAGACCACGACGGCCCGGACCTCCCGCCCAGCGCGGACGAGGCCGAGAAAGTCACCGGCCACCGGTAATAAAAAAGCCGCTCCTCGGAGCGGCTTTTTTTATGGGTAAAGCCGATGCGGCGCCCTAGCCATACTGGCCAACCGAGGCGCTGGGTTCCTGTTTTCACAGGAACGACGGGCTCGCGATCCGTCGTTCCAGCGAACGCTGGAACCCAGCGCGAGGCGATCAGTTATCGCCTCGCGGCCTCCTACGTAAAGCCGATGCAGCGCCCTCGCCCTACTCGCGAACCGAGGCGCTGGGTTCCTGTTTTCACAGGAACGACGAGCTCGCAAACCGTCGTTCCAGCGAACGCTGGAACCCAGCGCGGGGCAATCGGTTATCGCGTCGCGGTCTCCTACGCAAAACCAATGCGACGCCCTCGCCGTCCTGGCAAACCGGGGCGCTGGGTTCCTGTTTTCACAGGAACGACGAGAATCCGCAGCGATTCGTCAGATCGACAGCACGTCGCCCAGCAGAGCCTGGGCCGTAATCTCCGGGCCTGCGCCAGGTCCCTGGATGACCAGCGGCGTCGCGTGGTAACGGGTGGTGGTCAGCGCGAACTGGTTATCGGTGCCCGACAAGCGGGCCGCCGGGTGCGATGCCTCGACCTCCACCAGACCCACGCGAGCCCGCCCACGCTGGTTCAGACGGGCGAGGTAGCGCAACACCTTGCCCTTGGCCTTCGCATCGTCGTGGCGCGCCCGCAGCGGCGCGTCCAGTTCCTTGGCGCGTTCCAGGAAGGCCTTCGTGTCGACGCCACGCAATGCCTCGGGAACGAGGCTCTCGATCTCCACCTCGTCGCTGCCCAGCGAGAACCCCGCATTGCGCGCGATGATCAGCAGCTTGCGCGCGACATCCTCTCCCGACAGGTCCGAACGCGGATCGGGCTCCGTGAAGCCCAGACGCCGCGCATCGACCAACAGTTCGGAGAACGGACGAGAGCCATCGTACTGGTTGAACAACCAAGACAGCGAACCGGAGAACACACCTTCGAGGGTCAACAGGCTGTCACCGCATCGACGAAGACGACGCAGCGTGGACAGCACAGGCAAGCCCGCGCCAACGGTCGCCGCATCGCCATAGACGGCCCCGCTGGCCGATGCCGACTGCAGGGCACGCCAGCCGGACAAATGGCCACCGGCCAGCGCCTTGTTGGCCGTGACGACGTGATAGCCGGCCGCCAGCCACTCGGCATGTCGACTGGCCTCGATGGCACACGCCGTCGCGTCGATCACGACTTTGCGCGTGGCGCCGCTGCGATCGAGTTCCGCAAGCAGGGCCGCATTGTCGCGTCCGTCGCGATGGCCGGCGAGGCGCTGTGCCACCTCGGCCGGCGACACCCCCTCCGAAGACGCATGCTGACGCTTCGAATTGGCGGCACCTACCAGCCGGATGTCACGTGCGGCGCCACTTGCAAGCAACGTGAGCAACGCACGCCCCACCACGCCGGTGCCCAGGAGCACGGCCGCGGTATGCGGCGTCGCCGGGGCGACGGGAACGGCGACGACCGCGCTCATGCACCGACTTTCCGTTTGGTACCCGCCTTGGCGACCGCGGCGGCACGCTCCAGCGCGGCACCGATATCCTCCAGCAGGTCGTCGCCATCCTCGATACCGACCGACAGACGGAGCAGGCTGTCCGAAATGCCGGCGACGCGACGTGCCTCCGGCGCCATGGACGCGTGGGTCATCGTCGCCGGATGGGCGACCAGGCTCTCCACGCCTCCGAGCGATTCGGCCAGCGAGAAGTAACGCAAGCCGTCGACAAAGGCTTCGATCGCATCGGTACCGCCTGCGATCTCGAAGCTGAGCATTGCACCGAACCCCTTCTGCTGGCGTTGGGCCAGGGCATGACCCGGATGGGCAGCCAGACCCGGATAGTAGATCCGGCTGACGGCATCGTGGCTTTCAAGACGCTCCGCGATACGCCGCGCGTTTTCCTCGTGCGCACGCAGTCGTACCGCCAGCGTGCGAACGCCGCGCAAGGTGAGGAAGCTGTCGAACGGCGAACCGGTCTGGCCATTACAGTTGCCCCACCACTTCAGCTGTTCGGCTACCGCCGCGTCGGCGGCGATCACCGCGCCACCGACCACATCGCTGTGGCCGTTGATGTACTTGGTGGTGGAATGCACGACCACGTCCGCGCCGAGCGTGAGCGGCTGCTGCAACGCGGGCGACAGGAAGGTGTTGTCGACCACGACGAGCGCGCCGACCGAGTGCGCGGCCTGCGCGACGTGACGCACGTCGGTGATGCGCAACAGCGGATTGGAGGGTGTTTCCACCCAGACCAACGCCGGCTTCGCGGCAAGCCCATTGGCGAGCGCGGTTGGATCGGTGAAATCGACGAAACGAAGCTGGAAGCGACCCTTCTTGGCCCACGCATCGAGCAGGCGCCAGGTGCCGCCGTAGCAATCGTGCGCCGCGAGGATCAAGGCACCGGCCGGCACGAGTTCGAGTGCCAGCGCGACGGCGGACATGCCGGTGTTGGTGATGACGGCACCCGCGCCCTCTTCGAGCTCGGTAAGCGCTTCGGCAAGCAGGTCACGAGTGGGGTTGCCGCTACGCGAGTAATCGTAGGCGCGCTTGCGACCGAAACCCTCGAACGCGTAATTGGTGGACAGATGCAGCGGCGGGACGACGGCGCCATGCTGGGTATCGGATTCGATGCCCGCGCGCACGGCACGGGTACAAAGACGGGAATCGGTCATGGCTTAACAGTCTCCGCGACAGTCGTTGATGGCGTGACGCAGCACGGGAGCGAGCTGCGCGGTCTCTTTCAGGAAGGCGTCGTGGCCATAGGGCGAATCCACGACTTCGAGGGTGGCGGTGCCTCCAAGCCGACGCTGCAATTCGCAGAGGTCGGCCAGCGGCACCAGGCGATCGGAAGGGAAGCCCACCAGCGTCGTCGTGGCGGTGACGCGCTCGGGTGAGACATCGTGAAGATCGATCGACTCCGACAGGGCGAGAAAACGCTGCGCGTCGAAACGTTCGACAAAGCGACGGCCCGCATGCTCCAGGTAGTCTTCGACGGGAAAATGGAAGCGGCCTTCGCGCAACTCGGGACCTGCGGCGAAGCGGCGCGAGAATTCCTCGCTGCCACGATACGTGGTCATGGCAAGCTGGCGTGCAAGCGCGAGAGCTTCATCGGTGCGACCCGAATCGATGCCCATTCGCACGATGCTGCGCTGGATGGAACGTTGCGCGGTGGCGAGCGGATGCGGGCGATGCGCGCCGGCAAGCAATACGAGCGACTTCAGCTTGTCGGCGTGATTCGCGGCAAAGGCCAGGCCGGTCATCGCACCGTAGGACGAACCGACGAAGGCATGCACGCGGCCGATGCCGAGTTCGTCGACCAACGCCGCCAGTGCTGCGGCCTGGTCTTCGCTGGACACGGAAGCCACGTCGCCCAGATCGGACGGCACGAGCCAGTTGATCGACAGCACACGGCAATGCGCGAGATCGATCGCCGCACCTTCGGCCACCAGTTCCTGCCACCAGCCCGCGCGACGATCGCGACCGGCGCAGACATCGCGGTCGGCGGAAATGCCACCCTGCACGATCACCGTGGGCGCGTTGGGCGCGCCGCACCACAGGTAACGAACGTCCACGGACACGGCATCGCTACCGTACTTCGGAACGAAGGATACGCGGCGCGTGCCACGCTGCTCGGTGAGGTCGGCCGCGCAACGCGGTGCCGCGACGACGGTCGCTTCGGAGAGAGGGATCACGGTGACGGGCTCGGCTGACATGTCATGCGGTTCCTGCGAAAAGGGTCGAGCCCTGCGAGGAACCGGCATACGGACTGTCAGCGCGGCGGGTACGCGAATGCGCGCCCGTAACGGACATCCCATCTATCGGCTGACGTGAAGGACACGCCCCGCAGGAGTTGGCACCGTTGCGGATATCCGCAGGTTGCCCCGGCTTCAAAGGGCCTGTCCCTCAGCCGGTCTCGATGAGTGCGATCGACGATACGCCCGGATCGCATGCATGTCAACAGACGTTTAGACGTCTATACATCCAATTCATCCATGAGTACTCCTGCAAAGTCGGCGGGCCAGGGCGATCATGGCCGCCATACCGCGCCCCGGGCTGGCGTGGGGGGCTGCGGCGGCTCGCGCTACCATGCCCCCATGACCACCCACGCCACCTTCTCCGCCGGCATCGGCGACACGCCCCTCCTCCGCCTGCATCGCGCCTCGGAGGACACCGGCTGCGAGATCCTCGCCAAGGCCGAGTTCCTTAACCCGGGCGGCTCCGTGAAGGACCGCACCGCCTTGGGCCTGCTCGACGACGCCGAGCGCCAGGGCCTCATCCGGCCGGGCGGAACCATCGTCGAGGGCACGGCGGGCAACACTGGCATCGGCCTCGCCCTGCTGGGCAATAGCCGGGGCTATCGCACGATCATCGTGATGCCGGAAACCCAGAGCCGGGAGAAGATCGACGCCCTGCGGGTGACGGGCGCTGAGGTCCGGCTGGTCCCCGCGGCGGCGTACAAGGACCCCAACCACTACGTCCATATCGCCCGGGGGCTGGCGGAGGCGTTGAACGGCAGCGAGCCCGGCAGCGCCTGGTTCGCCAACCAGTTCGACAACACCGCCAACCGGGACTGGCACGAAGCCCATACGGGCCGGGAGATCTGGGAACAGACCGCCGGGCGCATCGACGGCTTCGTCTGCGCGGCGGGAACCGGAGGCACCCTGGCCGGCGTCGGGCGCGCACTGAAGGCGCGCAGGGCGGACGTACGCGTGGCTCTGGCCGACCCGGAGGGCTCGGCGCTGGCCAGTCATGTGCTTAACGGCGAACTGGTCGCCACGGGTTCCTCGATCAGCGAGGGCATCGGCAGCAGCCGCATCACGGCCAACTTCGCGAACGCGCCGGTGGACCTGGCCTGGTCGATCCCCGACAGCGAATCGGTGCCCCTGCTGCATGCGCTGCTGAGGGACGAGGGCTACTGCGTGGGCGGGTCCAGCGGTGTGAACCTGGCCGGGGCGATCCGGCTGGCCAGGGAGCTGGGGCCGGGGCACACGATCGTGACGGTGCTATGCGACGGCGGGATGCGCTACCAGGCCAAGCTGTTCAATCCGGCGTTCCTGCGCAGCAAGGGGATTCCCGTGCCGGCCTGGCTGGATAGCGCCTTCCCGGAAACGCCCTCGCTGTAGGAGTGCGCTTGCGCGCGATGGGGGGCTGAGGCGGCCCCATCGCGCGCAAGCGCGCTCCTACAGAATCATTGGCAGGCCGGGGACTGGCCGGCCGCCACGGCCCTTGCGGCGATGGCGATGCGGTCGGAGAGCTGGCCAAGGGCCCGCTGATGGGCGTCCACGATGCTGTCGTAGCTGTTGCCGGCCGGCTGGACGACCTGGGAGGAGCAGTTCGCGGACTGGTCCTTGCCGCGCACCGACCAAGCGGCTTCCAGGGTGGCGTCGCCGCCCAGTTCGGAATCGAAGCGGCGCACGTCGACCTGCACGCGAACCACGGCCGCGTCCTTGCCACGGGGCAGCCCGTGGACATCGTGCGTGCCCAGGCGGGCCGACAGATCGGCGGCAAGGGCCGAGCGGATCTCGTCACCCAGGGGCGAGGCCCAGCGCTCGCTATCCATCACGGCGATGTTGCTGGCGCCGTGACGAAGGACGAGGGCGGCCTGGTCGACTTGCGGCGGGACGTTGACGCCCTGCACGTCGATCACGAAGGGCGCCGCCGTACCGGCCGGAGAGACCGAGCGCGGTACCAGGGTATGGAAATGGGTCGGCGCCGAAGAGCACGCGGCCAAGGCGGCAAACAGGGTCGCGGCACCGGCGAGGCGGAGGATGGTGGTCATGGCTGTTCTTCCTTGCCCTGCTTGGAGTTCGACGGCGCGGGGAGCTTCGGTGCGGGCGCATCGGCACCGCGGCCGCGCAGCAGCGCTTCGGGATGACGGCCGAGGTAGTCGGTGAACACGCGGACCGAACGGATCGTGCGCTGGAGCTCCTCGAGCGTGTTGCCGATGTTCTGCTGCAGCGGGGAGTCTTCGGACAGCGCCTGGTTGGCCGTGCCCACCGTAGTGTTCACGCCTTCCAGGGTCTTCTTCGCTTCGGGCAGCAGATCGCTGTTGACCTGCTTCAGGGTGCCGTGAAGCTCCTTGAGGCTGCCATCGAGGTTCTTGCCGATGGAGTCGAACGGGATCTTCTCGACCTTGTCGATGATGCTCGACAGCTGCTCCTGCAGGTGATCGAAGTCACCCGGCGTGGTCGGGATCTCCACCGGCTTGCTGTTCGGGTCGAGCGTGGCCTTCGGCGCCTTGGGATCGAAGTCCAGCGCAATGTAGAGCTGGCCCGTGAGCAGGTTGCCGTTACGCGCCTGCGCACGCAGGCCATGGGCGACCAAGCCGCTCATGATCTTCGGGAAGGCCTGGTCCTCGTCGCCGCCGACGGCCTTGGCGAGCTTGTCCGCCGCCTGTCCGAGGCGCTGCGGGTAGATCACCGCACCGACGATGACGGGGAAAGTCTGCGTCTTCGGGTCGTAATCGAGGTTCACCGCCACGACGCGGCCGATCTTCATGCCGAGCAGTTCCACCGGCGCGTCGACGTTGAGCCCGCGCAACGAGTGCGCAAAACGCATGCGGATGTAGCGCGGCTTGCCGTCCGGCGGGGCCATCGCGGTGGCCTGGTCGCCGAATAGGGTGAACGAGTTCATTTCCGGAGCGGGCGCCTCGTCATGCGGCCCCATCGGGTTCTGGAAGGCCACGCCGCCAGCGATCACCGTGGCGAGCGACTGCGTGTTCATCTTCAGGCCGTCGGCGCCCAGGGAGACATCCACGCCGCTGGCGTTCCAGAAACGGGTTTCCTTGGTGACAAAGCGGTCGTTGGGACCATCGACGAACAACTGGAACGTGACGCCCTTGCCATCGTCGTCGAGCTGATACGACACGATGCGGCCCACCTGGATACGGCGGTAGTAGACCGGCGAACCGATATCCAGCGACCCCAGGTCGTTGGCATGCAGCGTGAAGCGTCGACCGGGCGCCCCGTGGGTGACCGCCGGCGGGGTCTCCAGGCCGGTGAAATCGCTCTGCTCGTCATCCGAGTTGCCTGCGTCGGCACCGATGAACGCGCCCGACAGCAGGGTATCGATGCCCGACACGCCGCTGGCACCGACACGCGGACGCACCACCCAGTAGCGCGTACCCTTGGTCGCGAAGCCGTGGGCGTCCTTCTCCAGGTCGATCATCACGGAGACGTGGGTGCGGTCCTTCGACAGGCGCATGTTGGTGACCTTGCCGATCACCACGTTCTTGTACTTGACCTGGGTCTTCCCCGCCTCGATGCCCTCGGCCGTGAGGAAGGTGACCGTGATGCGCGGTCCCGCCGACAGGTAGTAGTTCACCAGCAACGAGATGCCGACGAGGGCCGCCACGATGGGCACCAGCCAGATCAACGAGACGCCGACCCGGGAGCGGCGCACCTCCGGCTGTGGCAGATCGTCCTCGCGGGACGTATTTCCTTGGTTGGTGTCGCTCATTGCGATTTCCTGTTATCCCAGATAAGCCGGGGATCGAAACTCATGGCGGAAAGCATCGTCAGTACGACGACCATGCCGAAATACACCACGCCGGGCAGCGGCTCGACGCGGGAAAGCACCTTGAAATGCACGAGGGCGGAGAGGATGGCCACGACGAAGACGTCGAGCATCGACCAGTAACCCACCAGCTCCACGAAGCGGTAAAGCTTGGCCCGTTGCCGCGCCCCCCACTCGCTCGCCCTCTGCACGGATACCAGCAGGTAGCCGAGGATGATGAATTTGAGCATGGGTACCACGATGCTCGCCGTGAAGACGATGATGGCGAGGTCGGGTGACCCCGCCCGCCACAGCTCGATGATGCCGCTGAGGATGGTGTTGTCGTCTTTGCTGAAAAGGCTCTGCGTCCGCATGATCGGATATAGGTTGGCCGGCAGGTAGAAGATGGCGGCGGCAATGAGCAGGGCCCAGGCCCGGGCCAGGCTGCCGCGTTTGCGGATGTGAAGCGCGTTGCCGCAACGCGGGCAGCAGGCATGCGGGTCTGGGGAGTAGGTCGTCACCAGCCGGCAGACATGGCAGCTCATCATGCCCAGTTCACGGGCTCTCGGCAGCGCGCTCATGTTGCATCCCCCGCCGTGACGTCCCACAGGTTGCGCGGGTCGTGGCTGGCGAACACCGTGATCAGCACGGTGAGGAAGCCGAAGGCCCAGATCCCCGCGCCCGGAATCACGTCGAAATAGGTGTGCGCCTTCACCACGGCCACGAGCACGCCCAGCATGAAGACTTCGATCATGCTCCAGGGCTTGACCCTGACCAGGGCGGACATCGCCTCGCGGAACCCGGGCGCGCGACGCCCCTGACGGGCGAACCAGAGCACCCAGCCGAACAGCAGGATCTGCGAGAGGGGGAAGAAGAACAGGGTAAGCGCCGTCAGCACGGCCACCACCTGGGCACCGTCGCGCCACATGGCGATCACCGCGCCCCATAAGGTGGTGTCCGCCAACATGCCGGAAAGGCCCAGGGTAACGATGGGCGAGACGTTGGCGATGACGAACACGATGAAGGCGGCCAGGATCAAGGCGAACTGGCCATCCACGCCCAGCCATTGGTGGCGCTCGAGCACCGCGTCGCACACCGCGCAACGCGCCACCTCGCCACGGGCGAGCGGGCGCCGACGATAAACGGTATCGCAGTGTTCGCAGACGATCAGGGAGGGGGCCTTTTCCATGCGTTCCAGTGGCGCGAGGCCGCACTGGCCCGGTGGCATATGATCGCAAATCCGCGTAAACGGCGCATGACGGAGCCGCCAAACGGTTCGCTGAAGCCCTGTCCGGGGCTTGATATGCTTGGCGGCTTCCCCGATTTATCGCCAGATATCCACCGTATCCAGGAGTCCTCCGTGAGCAGCGCCCAGAGCACCAGCGAACACATCTTCGACGCAACCACGGCCGGCTTCGAGAACGACGTCGTCAATGCCTCCCTCGAAACCCCGATCCTGGTGGACCTGTGGGCCGAGTGGTGCGGCCCCTGCAAGTCCCTTGGCCCGATCCTCGAAAAGCTCGCGGTCGAATTCAACGGCGCCTTCCGCCTGGCGAAGATCGACGTGGACGCCGAGCAGGAGCTGGCCGCCATGTTCGGCGTGCGCAGCATCCCGACGGTGATCCTCATCAAGGGCGGCCAGATGGCCGATGGCTTCGCCGGCGCCCAGCCGGAAGGCCAGATCCGCGAATTCCTCGCCCGCCACGGCATCGTGGCCGGCGAACCCGGCGTCGCCGACGACGAGGCCCCGGCCGCCGTCGAATCCCCGGAAGACGCGATCAACCGCATCCAGCAGGACATCGCCGCCCAGCCGGACAACGCCGAGCTGAAGCTCGACCTCGCCCTGGCACTGATGCGCGCCGGCCGTGTCGAACCGGCCCAGGCCGAACTCGACGCCCTGCCCGCCAACCTCGCCACGGACGCCCGCGCCGTCCGCCTGCGCAGCCAGCTCGAACTGGCCCGCGCACTCGCCGGTGCGCCCTCGCTGCCCGAATTGAACCAGCGCATCGCGGCCAACGGCGACGACTGGGAAGCCCGCGACCTGCTCGGCGTGCGCCTGCTCATCGAAGGCGAGGAAGCCGCCGGCCTCGACCAGTTCCTCGACATCCTCAAGCGCCAGCGCGACTGGAACGACGGCCAGGCCAAGAAGCGCCTCCTCGCCGCCTTCGCCACGCTCGACGACACGGCCTTGGTAGGCACCTACCGCCGGAAGATGGCGTCGCTGGTGTTCTGATGTTGCCGGGGCTATCGATGAACCGCGGCTGCTGATGCTTTTGTAGGAGCGCGCTTGCGCGCGATGGGTGCTCGCGGCACCCCCATCGCGCGCAAGCGCGCTCCTACAAAAAATGATTAACGCTTCTTTCGACGCACGTAGAGCTGCTTGCGCACCGTGGCGACCAGTTCGCCCGACGCGGTGCGAATGTCGGTATCGAACCAGCGCAGGTACTTCTCACCGCCCTCGGTCCCCGCGCGGATCTCGTCCAGCAACGCATCGTCCACGTGGAACTCCGCGTAGACATCCTCGCGTCCCGGCGCCACGAAGCGGATCTCGCCCGCCTGGTCCCATACGATGTAGTCGTCGCCGAGACTCTTCAGCACCATGATCATCCAGAACGGATCGGTCATGGAGAACAGGTTGCCGCCGAACTGCGTGCGCACGTAGTTCCGGTTGTACCAGGCAAGCTTGAGCTTCACCCGCGCATGCCGGTAATCGTCGAACGTCACCACGCGCACGCCGGTGAACAGGAAGGGAGGCCAGGCGTTGAGGATGCGACGCAGGGTGGGCGCTTTCATGGGCGACGACGGGTCAATGGAGACGACGGCCATGCTAGCCATCCCCTCCGTCATGGCGAAGCCCCCCGTTTCAAACATGCCCGGCCCGTGACCTCTGGCACAGGCTAGCTGAACAGTCGTTCATGAAGATCGGGACTTCCCTTGTCGCCGGAATCCGCGCCATGCGCCATCCGCTTCGCCGAGCCCTGCTCGCCACGTCCCTCGCCCTGGCCTTCGCCGCTCCGGCCTTCGCCCAGGAACTTCCCGCTGCGGTCGACCAGCCCTACCCGGGCAACCTCAAGCTCACGGTGGACCTCACCGATGTCGGCCGCCGCATCTATCACGTACGCGAAAGCATCCCGGTCACGCCCGGCGCGGTCACGATCTACTACCCGAAATGGATCCCCGGCGAGCACGGTCCGACGGGACCGCTCGCCAACGTCGTCGGCCTCATCGCCACGGCGAACGGCCAGCGCGTGCCCTGGCGTCGCGACCTGAAGGAGATGTACGCGTTCCATCTCGACGTGCCGGCCGGCGTGGACACGCTCGACCTCCAGTTCGAATACCTGGCACCGACCATGCCGAACTACGTGCCGCTGTCCTTCAACGAAGTGGCGTTCTATCCGGCGGGCCACTACACCAGCCGCATCACGATCGAGCCCAGCGTGAAGCTACCAGCGGGATGGAAGTTCGCCAGCGCGCTGGAAACCGCCGCGCAGGATGGCGACACCGTGCGCTTCAAGCCGGTGAGTTTCGAGAACCTCGTGGACTCGCCAGTACTGGCCGGCAAGTACTTCACGCGCGTGGACCTCGCGCCCGGCCAGAAGGTACCCGTGCACCTGAACATCGTCGGCGACACCGCCGCCGGCGTAAAGCCCACCGACAAGCAGATCGAAGCGCAGCGCTCGCTCGTCGTACAGGCGAACAAGCTGTTCGGCGCCCACCACTACGAGCATTACGACTTTCTGCTGGTCACCTCCGAGCACACGCCGCACTTCGGCCTGGAGCATCACCAGTCCAGCGACGATCGCCTGCCCGCCGACTTCCTCACCGATGCCGACCTCAACGTCGCGGCGGGCTCGTTGCTGCCGCACGAATACATCCATTCGTGGAACGGCAAGTTCCGTCGCCCGGCGGACCTGTGGACACCGACCTTCATGGAGCCGATGCAGGACGACCTGCTGTGGGTTTATGAAGGCCTGACCGATTACTGGGCCGGCGTGCTCACCGCCCGCTCAGGCATCTGGACCACCGAGCAGTGGCGCGATTCGCTGGCCGGCTTCGCTGCCGACATGACGGCGCGCACGGGACGCTCGTGGCGTTCGCTGCAGGACACCGCCGACGGCATTCCGCTGACCTCGCGCGGCACGCCGGGCTGGGGCAACTATCGCCGCGGCTCCGACTACTACCCCGAAGGCCAGATGCTCTGGCTCGACGTCGACACGAAGATCCGCGAACTCTCCGGAGGCAAGCACACGCTCGACGAATTCGCGCGCTCGTTTTACGGGATGGACAACGGTAGCTACGTACCGAAGACCTATACCTTCGAGGACGTCGTGAACACCCTCAACGGCATCCAGCCCTACGACTGGAAGACCTTCCTGCGCCAGCGCCTCGACGACCATGGCAACGCGCTGCCCGAGCATGGTATCGAGGGCGGCGGCTGGAAGCTGGTCTACGACGACAAGCCCACTCCGTTCGCGAAGACGGTCGAAAAGAACCGCAAGATGGTCAACCTCAGCTACGGGCTGGGTATCTCGGTCAACGACAAGGGCGAGGTGAGAGATGCCCAATGGGAAGGCGTGGCGGCAAAGGCCGGCCTCGTACCCGGCGTGACCATCGTGGCCGTGAACGGCAAGGACTATTCCACCAAGGGATTGAAGGACGCCATCACCGACGCGAAGAACACCACCACGCCCATCGACTTCCTGATCAAGGACGTGGACGACTATCGCCACGTCACCGTGGACTACCACGGCGGCCTGAAGTATCCGCACCTCGTGCGTGGCGATGGCAAGGACCTGATCGGCGCGATCGCCACGCCGTTGAAGTAACCCGGCTCAGGCGATCGGGGCACGGGGAATGCGAACCACGACACGCAGTCCCGCGCCCCGCTCGCCATCGAGCAGTTCGATCGTCGCGCTGTGCAGTTCGGCGGCGCGCTGGACGATGGACAGGCCGAGTCCGTAGCCCTCGCCCTGTGTATCCAGTCCTCGCTGGAAACGCGTGAACATGCCCGCGCGACGTGCTTCGGGGATACCCGGGCCGTCGTCCACGACCTCGATGACGGCGGTGCCGTCGTCCGCGCGCGACATGGACAACGCAACATGACCACCGCGCGGCACATGGCGGAACGCGTTTTCCAACAGGTTGCGGAGCAAGGCGCCCAGGGCGACGGCATAGCCCTCCACCCACAGTTGCTCAGGCAGCTCACGTAGCTCCAGTTCGACGCCACCCGCGCCAATCACCGGCGAGAGCTCCTCGATCACGTCCAGCGCCAGCTCACCCAGGTCGACCCGTCCGCGCGGACCGGAGGCGGCCCCCACTTCAAGGCGTGCGAGCGCCAGCAACTGCTCGGTGCGCCGCGCGAGCGACACGAGGCATTCGCGGGCCGCTTCCAGCGCCAGCTGTGCTTCGTCGGGGCGCGCCGAAACCATGGCGCTCTCCAGGTTGATCATGGTGGACGCCAACGGCGTGCGCAGCTCGTGCGCGACGTCGGCGCTGAACCGCCGCTCACGCTCCAGCGCGCTCTCCAGGCGTCCGATCTGGTCGTTCAACGCGGCGAGCACGGGCGATAGCTCGGCGGGTGCGTCGTCGAGGTGGATCGGCGCCCGGCTTCCGGGCTCGCGATGGGCCAGCGCATCGGCCAGGGATTCAAGCGGACGCAGGCCGCGGCGGATCGCCCAGCCCACCAGCACCGCCAGCAACGGCAAGCCAAGCAGCGTCGGCAAGCCGTGCTCGATCCACAACGCGTGGGTGATCTCGTGACGGCTGTCGTATCGCTCGCCCGCACGGATCGTGATGCCCTTGTTCTCCATGATCAGCGTGAACACCCGCCATTTATAGCGTCCGCTGCTGATGTCCTCGAACTGGCCGTCAGGCGCATGCGTGCGCGGCACGCCGGAAAGGTTCTCCGTGGCGAGCAAAAGGCTGCCGTCGCTGTCGAACACCTGGAAGCCCACTTCCGATTCGTAAGTGCGCCCCTGGACGGTGACTTCCTGGGGGTGGTTCGAATAACTCGGCACCAGGGCGGGAATGGCGCGTTGCTCGCGCAACTGCTCGACGCCGATCCGGCCGACCAGTACTTCCAGCGTCCGTGCCGCCTGGGCCAGTCTGCCGTCGGAAAGCTCGTCAACCTCCTCCAGCGTACGCATCGCGCTGAGGATACCCAGCGGCAACAGCACGGCCGCCAGCACGAGCACGATCAAGGCCAGCAGGCGGGAACGCAGGCTGACTGCCTTCACTTCGGCTCCCGCGGCACCATGTAGCCGAAACCGCGTACCGTCTGAATGGCATCGTGGCTGAGCTTGCGGCGCAGCGAATGCACGAGCACCTCCAATGCGCTGGTGCTCATGGCGTTGTCCGGTCCGTACAGGGAGTTCTCCAGCGACTCGCGCCGCACGATCCGCCCTGCCCGCTCCATCAAGGCCTGGAGCAAGGCGAACTCGCGCCGTGTGAGGTCCACCTTGGCGCCGTGCCAAAACACCTCGAAGGTGCCCAGGTCGAGGCACAGCGCGCCGGCTTCGAGGCGATTCACCGCCGAACCACGCACCCGACGGGCCAGCGAGCGGATGCGCGCGGCCAGTTCGTCGAGGTGGAAGGGCTTCACCAGGTAGTCGTCCGCACCGCCGTCGAGGGCACGGATACGCGCGTCGAGCTGGTCGCGCGCGGACATCACGATCACGGGCGTCGTCACCTGCAGGCGGCGCGCCTCGGTCAGCACGTCGAAACCATCCTTGCCCGGCAGGCCCAGGTCGAGCAGCACCAGGTCCGCGTCGTGATCGCGCAGCGCGGACAAGGCCTCGTTGCCGTCACGGAACCAGCTGATCGTATAGGCGAGCCGCTCCAGCGCGCGGCGGATGGCGTCGCCAAGCTGGGCATCGTCTTCGACGAGAATGATGTGCAAGGGCTCTGGACCTGTGCTCTCGGCGCTCGGAATTATCTGCGGCCGCAGCTTAGCGCCTGCTTAGAATCCCGCCAAATCGCCGGCCTCGTCGTTCCTGTGAAAACAGGAACCCAGCGCCTCGGTTTGCCAGCACGGCGAGGGCGTCGCATCGGCTTTTGCGTAGGAGGCCGCGAGGCGACAACCCATTGCCCCGCGCTGGGTTCCAGCGTGCGCTGGAACGACGGATCGCGAGCTTGTCGTTCCTGTGAAAACAGGAACCCAGCGCCCCAGTTCACCAGCACCGCGAGGTCACTGCATCGGCTTTCGTGCAGCAATGCGCATGGGGACCAGCCATTCGCTCCGTGAGGCCAAAAGCCACACAATGGCCCGGTTTCCCTGCCGGATATCCCCATGACCGCAACGCTTTCCTCCCGTCTCCTGCTCGCCCTGCTCTGCGCTGCGCCCCTGGCGAGTCCGGCGAAAGACGCCTGGACCACGCCTGCGGAAGCCTCGGCGTTCCGGACCACACCCTCCTATGCGGACACCCTTGCGTGGCTGCATCGCCTGGCCGATGCCGCGCCCGGCACGATCCGCGTCGAGACCTTCGGTACCACGCCCGAGGGACGCCCCATGACCGTGGTGGTGGCCGCGAAGGACGGCGACCTCACGCCCGAGCGCGCGCGGGCCGCCGGCAAGCCGATCGTGCTGCTCCAGGCCGGCATCCATCCCGGCGAGATCGAAGGCAAGGACGCAGGCCTGATGCTCCTGCGCGACATCGCCGTCACCGGTCGCCTGCCTCACCTGCTCGACCACGCGGTGCTGGTCTTCATCCCCGTCTACAGCGTGGACGGCCACGAGAATTCCGGCCCCTACTTCCGCATCAACCAGAATGGCCCCGAAGAAATGGGCTTCCGCGGCCAGTCGCAGTACTTGAACCTCAACCGCGACTACGTCAAGGCAGACGCGCCGGAAACCCGCGCCTGGCTGTCGCTGTGGAACACCTGGCGCCCAGACCTCCTGATCGACATCCACACCACCGACGGCGCCGATTACCAGTACGACCTCACCTGGTACACCGAGGACGCGCACAAGCTGCCGCCCTCGATCGCCGCATGGCAGCGCGACGCCATCGCGAAGGACGCCATCGCACGCTACGAAGCTCTCGGCCATCTCGCCTCGCCGTACCTGGAGTTCCGCGACGGCCGCGACATCACCAAGGGCATCGCCAACTTCGGCTCGGGCCCGCGTTTCTCCACGGGCTATGCGGCCATCCGCAACCGCGCCGGCCTGCTCGTCGAAACGCATATGCTCAAGCCCTACGCCGTCCGCGTGCGCGCCACCTATGACATCGTCCGCAGCGTGCTGGAACGCATCGACCGCGATCCCGCCGCCTTGCTTCGTGCATCGAAGGATGCCGACGCCTGGGCCGCGTCGCTGGCGACGAAGCCCGACGCGTCCCTGCCGGTCACCTTCAAGGAAGACCCTACGCCAACACCCTTCACCCTCAAGGGCTTCGCATTCACCCAGACGCCCAGCGACATCTCCGGCGATACCTGGGTCCGCTACGACCCGTCGGTGAAGAAGAACTACGCCATCCAGAGCTGGCTGGGCCTGCTGCCCGACGTCTCGGCGCCGATCCCCGCCGCGTGGGCAATCCCGCCACAGTGGACGGGTGTGATCGAACGCCTGGATGCCCACGGCATCCCGTACACCCGCACCACTAAGGCAACGAAGATCGCCGTGACCCACGACCAGCTCACCCAGCCCTCGTGGTCGGAGAAGCCGTTCGAAGGTCATCACATGCTGAAGGACGTGACGATTACCGCCTCGGACGAGGACATCGAGCTTCCCGCCGGCACCGTGATCGTCCGCACGAACGATCCGCAGGTCGTTTTGGCCCTGAACCTGCTCGACGCCCGTGCGCCCGATTCCCCGCTGCGCTGGGGCTATCTCGACGCGATTTTCGAGCCGAAGGAATACGGCGAGCCTCGCGTGGTGGAAGCGCTGGCCCGGAAGATGATCGCGGAGCAACCCGCGCTCAAGGCCGAGTTCGACGCGAAAGTAAAAAGCGACTCGGCCTTCGCATCAAGCCCACGGGCCAGGCTGGCGTTCTTCTTCGAACGCAGCCCCTGGTACACGGCACAGAAGGTCGGAGACTATCCCGTGCTTCGCCTCGACGCCAAGGCCCTGAACCAGTTGTAGGAGCGCGCTTGCGCGCGATGGGTGCTCGCGGCAAGGTCCATCGCGCGCAAGCGCGCTCCTACACCACCTCGAACGGTCGCATCATCTCGTTCGCTTCGTGTTCCGCCAAATGGCAATGCCATGCGTAACGCCCCGCATAACCGTCGAAAGTGGCAACGATGCGGGTCACCATGCCGGGAAAAGCCTGCACCACGTCCTTCCAGCCGCGTTCGTGTGGCGGCGGAATCTGCGCGGGACCGACATAGCGGATCGTCTTCTTCTCCATGTACTCGTCCACGTCGTAAGGGCGCCGATCGAGGATCTGGAAACGCACCAGGTGCAGATGGATGGGATGCGTGTCCTCGGTGAGGTTCACCAGGTTCCACATTTCCGTGCTGCCCAGCGCCACCCGCTCGGTCACCGGCTCGTGCCAGCGTTTGCCGTTGAGCAACATCAGCATCGGCGTGGCGATGCAGTCACTGTACTCGTCCAGCGTCAACTCGCGGGTCTTCGATGCACTCGACTCGGTGAAACGAGCAATATCGCGTAGCGTGGTGGGTACGCGGCTATCGTCCTTGACCTCGCCCTTCCCCACCGCGAATCGCATCAGCGGCATCGCGTCGTTCATCAGCTCGATATCCGTGCCACGTGCCGCGGCAAACTCCACGATCACATCGGCACGCTCGCCCGGCGCCAGGAACAACGAACGCACCGTCGCCGGTGAGGCCAGCAGGCCCTGGTCGGAGCCGATGACCTGGAACGGCCGGCCATCGCGAAAACGCAGATGGTAGAACCGCCCGTTCGCCGCATTCAGCACACGCAGGCGATACCGTCGCGGCTGCACGTCCGCACGAGGCAGGATCGCCCCGTTGACGAGCGTGAGGTTGCCGAACACCTCCGGCACCCAGGGCGCCTTCGCGTCGCCGGAGTCGGGGTAGTAAAGGCGTCCATCCGCATGCAGCAGGCGATCGGCCAGCACCAGCGGCAGCTCGAACTCCCCCGCAGGCAGGCCCAGCGCTAGCTCCTGTTCGTCGCGAAGCAGGTACAGGCCCATCAGGCCGGCGTACATGTTCAGCCGATTGATGCCCATCGCGTGGTCGTGATACCAGAGCGTCGCGGCATCCTGCGCGTTCGGATAATGGTGGCGGCGCGACTTGCTGGGCACATACCAGTCCTCCGGATACCCATCATCCTTGTGCGGCACCTTCGCGCCATGCAGGTGCACGATCGCGCGTACTTCCGGCTTGTCCGCCTCGGCGCCGCAGATCGCATGATCCACAGGCAGGAAATGTCGTTCCGGTAACGCGTTTTCCCATACCACGTCGAACGGCACGCCCTTGTGCGCCTCGATGGTGGGGCCGGGGAAATGCCCGCCATACGTCCACAACTCCGTCGGCGGCAAATCGCGATGGAGCTTCTGCGCGCTGCGTGCCATGCGAACGTTCAATACCTGCCCCTTCCCCGGGCGCATCATCGCAGGCACGGGCAACGGATCGACAAAGGCCGCGAGTTTCGCGGGATCGACCAAACCCGGCATATGCGTCGTGTCGCCCATGGCGTGCATGCACAGCGTGTTGCCGACCTGGCCGGACTGAGCCGGCTTCATCGCGTGCATGTCATGCGCGAGCAGCCGCGACGGGATCCATCCCATCGCAGCTGCCCAACCCGCTACCGTCAGGAACCGGCGGCGATCAACCATGCCCACCGTTCCCGAATGGCCAGTACGGCCAATCCGGACGCTTCGGCTGACCGGTCGTTTCGTCGAGGATCAGCTTGCGGTCGAACAGGCGCGGCAGGAAGAAGTCGAACATGTTGTCGATACGACCGGCATTGGCGTCGCTGGAACCGCCACCGATGCGCTT
This sequence comes from Luteibacter sp., assembly GCF_009912395.1. Classification (GTDB taxonomy): domain Bacteria; phylum Pseudomonadota; class Gammaproteobacteria; order Xanthomonadales; family Rhodanobacteraceae; genus Luteibacter. Next base: position 55,174 of record NZ_WNDO01000019.1, read on the forward strand.
GCCGTCGAGCCAGTTGTCTTCGATGAAGCGCGTGATCGAGCTCTGGTCGGTCAGCGTGTGGTCGACCATGTTTTCGCGGGCCCACGGCGACACGACCAGCAGCGGCAGGCGCGGGCCGAAGCCGCAACGTCCCTGCGCCGGCGTCTTGCCGTCGAGGCCGGGCAGCGTCGCGCGACCGTTGCACACGCCGGTGCCGTCGAGCGCATCGGTGTTGCCGGTGGAGGCGTTCACGCGCGGCGAGGCCTGGTGGTCATACCAGCCATCGGAGTCGTCGTACGCGATCACCACGGCGGTGTCCTTCCACTGGCCGCTGTGCTGCAAGGCGTTGATGACGTGCACCACGAAGGCCTGCTCATCCAGCGGATCAGAATATCCCGCGTGCCCATCCTGGTAGGCGGAGGCTTTAAGGAAGCTCACCGACGGCAGGTTGCCGGCATCGATGGCGTCGTAGAAGTCCTCGATGTCGTACTGGTGGTTGGCTTGGTCGGTCTTGCCGATCGAGGCCACCGAAGCAGGCCGCGCATGCGTCGGATTCGCGGTGGAGGGGTAGTACTGGAACGGCTGGTGGTGCGGGCTGTAGTCGTTGGACGTAGCGTTGGTCACCTTCGACAGCGTGCGACGCGTGCAACCGGTGCTGCCGTCCGGGTTGGTACGGGTCAGGTCGAAGCCGCCCTGGAACCAGCCCCAGGTGATGCCCTGCTCGTTGAGCAGGTCGCCGACGTTCTTGCCGCCCATGGTCACCTGGTTGGCGGTGGGCGACGAGCAGACGTCGCCGATGGGATCGGGGTCGCCGATCATCGTCAGGCCGCCGTTGCCGTCGTCGGTCTCCGCGCCGGTCCCGTTGAGCGTGTCGACCACGCCGGCGGTCTGGCCCGAGATGAAGTTGATCGCGCCCGGCGTGGACGGCCCGAACACCGTACCGAAGCTGTTGTCGTTAAGCGCGTAGTTCTGCGCGTAGTTCCAGAAAGCCGTGACGGTATTGCCGTCGTAATAGCCCATGACCTGGCCCTTGCCTTCCTGCGACGGATCGGCGCCCGGCAGGTCTTCGCCATGGCCGGTGTACTTCGGGAACAGGTCCATTTTCCCGCCGTTGAAGGCGCGCTGTTCCGAGGTATAGCCATGGTCCTGGTCGGCCGTGGCGGCCTGTGCGCGATCAAGGCGGAACGGGTTGATCGCACCGTCGCCGTTGCCAGCATTCTGCGCGTTCGGATTCTTCGTCAGCAGGCGACCGTCGAAACCGTTTACCGGCGGCGTGAAGGGACGCGGGTAGAACGCCGGCTCGCCCTTCGGGTTGCGGGCATACGGATAGGTGCCGAAGTAGTGATCGAAGGAGACGTTCTCCTGGAAGATCACCACCAGGTGGCGGATCGGCGTGGCCGTGTGTGGACCGCGACCGTGGCCGGGCCAGAAGCCCAGGGCGCTGGCCGATTCGGCCGGGGCGAGTTGCTGCGCCGCGATGGAGGCGGCGGACAGGGTGAGCACGCAGGCGATGCCCGCGGCCAGTAGCTTGCGCATGACTTGGCTCCTCGGAACAGAAAGTCGACCGAATAGCTGGCCCGCATCCCCTGTCATGCGGTGGGGGCGAGGCTAGGCCTGCGTTATGACAGGTGGAGGACAACGCTCGCGAAAACCTGCGATGTCCACCGATCCATGACTTTCGTCACGGATTCCCCTTCGCACGGCCCTCAGAGGCTATGCTCGGAGCCTGCCGGTGCCGGGGGGGCGCCGTTCAACCGCAATGAGAACAGAGGGATTTACATGACCAAGCAGTACCTGAAGCCGCTCGCGCTGGCCCTGAGCATCGCGCTCGCGGGCACCGCGTGCAGCAAGCAGAACGACGCCGATAACGCCCAGGCCGGCACCCAGCCCGCCGCCACGGGTAGCGCCGCTCCGGCCGCCGCAAGCACCGCCGCCGCCAAGCCGGCCGCTCCGTCCTTCAACGTGGCCGATATCGACACCGGCATCGACGCTTGCGACGACTTCAACGGCTTCGTCAACGCCAAGTGGGTCGCCGCCAACCCGATCCCGGACGACCGCACCCGTTGGGGCGCGTTCGACCAGCTCGCCGAAAACAGCCTGAACACCCAGCACGACATCGTCGATGCCGCCGACAAGGGCGTGGACAGCGCGAAGGCCGGCTCGATCGAACAGAAGATCGGCCTGCTCTACCGCTCGGGCATGAACGAAGACGCCATCGAGAAGGCCGGCCTCGAGCCGCTCAAGCCGGAACTGGCCAAGATCGATGCGCTGAAGTCCTCCAAGGACATCGTCGACTTCCTCGACGCCAGCTTCAACGATGGCGACGGCTACGTGTTCTCGTTCGGCTCGGGCGCCGACTTCCAGAACGCGAAGGTGCAGATCGCCTACGCGAACCAGGACGGTCTGGGCCTGCCGACCAAGGACTACTACACCGATCCGAAGCAGGCCGATAACCGCAAGGCCTACGTCGACTACATCGCCAAGACGCTCGTCCTCGGCGGCGCATCCGAAGCCGACGCGAAGAAGCAGGCCGACGAGGTCATGAAATTCGAGACCGAACTCGCCGCCGCCTCGCTCGCCCCGGTGGAAATGCGCGCTCCGGAAAACCAGTACCACTTCGTTTCCGTCGCCGACGCCGACAAGGTCACCCCGCACTTCAACTGGGAGAAGTTCTTCGCCGCCCAGGGTGTGACCATCGACAAGGGCTTCTCGCTGTCGCAGCCGAAGTTCTTCAAGCAGGTCGACAAGATGCTGGCTAGCACGCCGGTGTCCACGTGGCAGGCCTACCTGCGCTTCCACGCCCTCGACAGCGCGTCGCCGTATCTGTCCAAGAATTTCCAGGACAACAAGTTCGACTTCTACGGCAAGACCCTCGCCGGTCAGCCGCAGCAGAAGCCGCGCTGGAAGCGCGTGCTCGGCACCGTCAACTCGTCGATGGGCGAAGGCCTCGGCCAGCTCTATGTGGCCAAGGTGTTCAAGCCGGAAGCCAAGCAGCGCGCCAACGAGCTGGTCGACAACGTGCGCAACGCCCTCAAGGCACGCCTCGAGAAGCTCGACTGGATGAGCGACGAGACCAAGCAGAAGGCCATCGCCAAGTGGAACACCTTCCTGCCGAAGATCGGCTACCCGGACAAGTGGCGTGACTGGTCCGGCCTGGAAGTCACCGGCGACAACTTCTTCGCCAACGTGCAGGCCGCCAGCAAGTTCAACTACCACTACGACATCGCCAAGATCAGCAAGCCGACCGACCGCCTGGATTGGGGCATGACCCCGCAGACGGTGAACGCGTACTACAACCCCACCGACAACACGATCAACTTCCCGGCCGCGATCCTGCAGCCGCCGTTCTTCGACGCCAACGGTGACGACGCGATCAACTACGGCGGCATCGGCGCGGTGATCGGCCACGAGGCCAGCCACGGCTTCGACGACGAGGGCAGCCAGTTCGACGGTGAAGGCAACAACAAGAACTGGTGGACCAAGGACGACCGCAAGAAGTTCGAGGCCCGCACCGCCAAGCTCGTGCAGCAGTTCAACGACTACGCCCCGCTGAAGGACCACCCGGACCTCCACGTCAACGGCAAGCTGACCCTGGGCGAGAACATCGCCGACCTGGGCGGCATCAACGTCGCCTACGACGCGCTCCAGGAAGCCCTGAAGAAGAACCCGAAGGAAGCCGGCGAGAAGATCGACGGCTACACCCAGGACCAGCGCTTCTTCCTCAACTGGGCCCGCGTGTGGCGCGGCAGCGTCCGCGAGAAGCAGGCGATGCTGTACCTCAACGTCGATCCGCACGCACCGGCCTCGCTGCGCGCCATCGGCGCCCCGTCGAACATGGAAGCCTTCGCCACGGCCTTCCAGTGCAAGCCGGGCGCGAAGATGGTCCGTGAAGGCGACAAGCAGGTGAAGATCTGGTAATCGCCTGATCGAAAGCCCTTGAGGCCCGAAGGCGCCGCACGCGAGTGCGGCGCCTTTTTTTATCCCGCGTGACGACGTCACCCCACCTCGTAGGAGCGCGCTTGCGCGCGATGGGGATCGCCACAAGCCCCATCGCGCGCAAGCGCGCTCCTACAGGACAAGGCATGCCTCGCTACATCGGACACATAACAAAATAATTGCAACTCATTCTCATTAACATTACGATACATATTCGTAAGTCATCGCTCAGCTTTGCCAGGGACCCAACGAGGATCTCCGCCCGCAGGCCACCAGGCCCGCGCGGATAGCCGCGCCCGCGATGCAGCCACCTTTCGAAAACCGTTCGAGGAACCTCCATGGCCTTCATCAAGAGCCGCAAGCACGCCGCTCCCGCCGCGCGCACCGTCGGTGCCGCCGTCCTGCTGACCCTGGCGCATGGCGCCACCGCCGCCGATGCACCGCCGCAGCAGGTCAAGCTCAACGACGCCCAGGCCCTGCCTGGCATGCAGGTGGATGCCGACCGCTCCTCCGACTATCGCGTGGAGAAGGTCTCCTCGCCCAAGTTCACCCAGTCCCTGCTCGACACCACCCAGACCATCCAAGTGATCGGCAAGGAGCTGATCCAGCAGCAGGGCGCCACCACGCTGACCGAGGCGCTGCGCAACAGCCCGGGCGTGGGCACCTTCTTCGTGGGCGAGAACGGCTCGACCAGCACCGGCGATTCGATCTATATGCGCGGTTTCGATACCTCGGGCAGCATCTTCGTCGACGGCGCCCGCGACATCGGTACCGTGTCGCGCGACGTGTTCAACATCGAACAGGTGGAAGTGACCAAGGGTCCGGACGGTACGGAATACGGCCGCACCGCTCCGACCGGCGCGGTCAACCTCGTGACCAAGCAGCCCGTGCTCGGCAATGGCGTGTCCGGCTCTGTGCAGGTCGGCAGCGGCCAGCGTCGCCGCGCCACCGCCGACTGGAACCAGTCGCTCGACGGCGACAAGGCCTTCCGCCTCAACGTCATGAACCAGGACAGCGGCGTCTACGGCCGCGACCGTGTGAAGAACGATCGCTGGGGCTTCGCCCCCTCGCTGGCCTTCGGCCTGGGCACGCCTACGCGCGTCTACCTCGACTACCTGCACATCAAGCAGAACAACCGCCCGGACGGCGGCGTGCCGACCATCGGCCTGCCCGGCTACACCAGCCCGGACAAGCGCGGCTTCCTCAACGACGCCGCCAAGGTCGACCCGAGCAACTACTACGGTACCGACCAGGACCACGACCATGTCACGCAGGACATGTTCACGGTGATCGTCGAGCACGACTTCAACGAGAACGTGGCGCTGCACAACACCACGCGCTGGGGTCGCACCACGCAGGATTACCTGCTCACCTCGTTCATGGGTGCCTCGACGAACCTGCTCACGCCGAACCCGACGGATCCGTCCACCTGGACGATCACGCGCAACCTGCCCACGTTCAAGCACCAGTCCAACCGCATCGCCACCAACCAGACCAACGTCACCGCTCACGTGGGCGACGGTCCGGTCACCCAGGACATCAGCGCCGGCATCGAGCTGACCCAGGAAACCGCACGCATCATCGGCCTGGGCGCGCTCAACGGCAGCACCTGGGCCGCGGCCAACCTCTATCACCCGAACTCGCACGTGCGCGGCCTCAACTACGGTGAAACCGGCGCGCGCAGCCAGGGCAAGACGAACACCGCCGCCGCCTACTTCTTCGATACCGTGAAGTTCGGCGAGCACTGGCAGGTAAATGCCGGCGTGCGCCTGGACCACTACAAGACCGACTTCGACAGCCTCGTCGCCTGCGGCGTCCGCGGCGCACCCGCCTGCGGACGCCTGCCCACCGGCGCCATCGTGCCGGGCGTGGACGCGAAGAAGAGCGACAACCTGGTGAACTACAAGGTCGGCGTGCTCTACAAGCCCACCGCCAACGGCAGCATCTACGTCAACTTCGCCCAGTCACAGGAGCCGCCGGGCGGCAACACGCTGACGCTGTCGTCGTCGGCCAACAGCGCCGACAACCCGCTGTTCGATCCGCAGAAGGCGCGCACCGCCGAAATCGGCACGAAGTGGGATCTACTCGACCAGCGCCTGCTCGTCACCGCCGCGCTGTACCGCACCACCGTCACCAACGAAGTGGTGCAGGACCCGACCGACCTGCAGTACTACCAGGTGGGCAAGAAACGCGTGCAGGGCGTGGAGATTTCCGCGATCGGCAAGATCACCGAGAACTGGGCCGTCACGGCTGGCTTCACCACCATGGACGCCTCCGTGAAGAAGGGCCAGGTGGTCTCGGCCGACGGCTCGGAAGACCTGGCGTACACGCCCGACAAGGCGTTCACGGCGTGGACCACGTACCACCTGCCGTTCAACCTCACCATCGGCGGCGGCGCGCGTTACTCGGGCGAACTCAAGCGCGGCACCGACGGCGCGGTGGGCACCCCGGCCTACACCCAGGCCTACTGGGTCTTCGACGCGATGGCCAGCTACCCGATCAACCGTCACTTCGACCTGCAGCTCAACGTCTACAACCTGTTCGACAAGACCTACGTGTCGGCGATCAACAAGAGCGGCTATCGTTACACCCCGTCCACGCCGCGTTCGGCGATGCTCACGGCCAACGTCCGCTTCTGATCGCTTCGAGGTAAGCCGCCATGCTCCTGCACATCCCCGAGGTCCTGAGCACGTCGCAGGTCGCGGATATGCGCAGGCGCATGGACGCCGCCGAATGGACCGATGGTCGCCAGACCGTCGGTCCGCAAGGCGCGAAGGTGAAACGCAACCTGCAGCTGCCCGACGCGTCGCCGCTGCGCAAGGAACTGGGCGACTTGGTCGTGGCCGCCCTCGCCCGCCATCCGCTCTATCATGCCGCCGCGCTGCCGCTGCGCACGCTGTCGCCGCGCTTCAACCGCTACGAAGGTGGCGGCGAATACGGGTTCCACATCGACGGTGCGGTGATGGCCAGCGGGCATGGCGATACCCACATCCGCAGCGACATCTCCTGCACGCTGTTCCTCTCCGATCCGGAGGAATACGACGGCGGCGAACTGATCGTCAGCGACACCTACGGCGAGCACGAGGTGAAGCTGCCCGCCGGCGACGCCATCGTGTATCCGTCGTCGAGCCTGCATCGCGTCACGCCCGTCACCCGTGGCGCCCGCGTGGCTTCGTTCTTCTGGGTGCAGAGCATGGTCCGCGACGACGGCACCCGGCGCCTGCTGCTGGAGATGGATACGGCGATCCGCAAACTCTCCGCCGACGGTGCCGACCCGGCCTCGATCCTCCAGCTCAGCGGGGTGTACCACAACCTGCTCCGTCGCTGGGCCGAGGTCTAAGTCACGGCCGGAAGGCCAAAAAAGGTAGGCAGGGGACCCTCGGGGGCGGATAATTGGCGCCCCTTGATGTAGCGGCTATCCCCACGCATGTTCCAACCCGGTCAACGCTGGATTTCCACCGCCGAGCCTGAGCTCGGCCTCGGCACCATTCTTCGCGTCGAAGGACGCGGCGTGCAGGTGCTTTTCGCCAAGGCGGGCGTGCTGCGCCCCTACGCCGTCGACAGCGCCCCCCTGGTGCGCGCGGAGTTCCGCGCCGGGCAACGCGTCTCCGGCAAGGGCATCGCCTTTCTTGTCGAACGAGTGGAAGAACGTGAGGGCCTGCTGGTCTACCGCGGCGAAGGTCGCGAACTGGAAGAAGGCCAGCTCGACGACGAACAGGCCATGTCGCAGGCCGACGACCGCCTGATCGGAGGCCGCACGGAACCCAACGACCGCTTCGACCTGCGCCTGGAAGCCCTGCGCCGCCGTGCTAACGCCCGTCGCTCGCCGGCCTGGGGCCTGGAATCCTCCCGCATCGGCCTCGTACCGCACCAGTTGCGTGTGGCCGGCATCGCCGCCGCCCGTCGACCGCCGCGCGTGCTGCTCGCCGACGAGGTGGGCCTGGGCAAGACCATCGAAGCCGGCATGATCCTCGCCCGCCAGCTCGCCACCGGCCGCGCCGGCCGCGTGCTGTTGCTGCTGCCCGAGACGCTGGTCTACCAGTGGTTCGTGGAACTGCTGCGCCGCTTCAACCTGTCCTTCGCGATCTTCGATGAAGAGCGCTGCGAGGCCATCGAGCAGGGCAACGACGGACGCAATCCGTTCGAGGACGAACAGCTCGTCATCGCCGACTTCGCCTTCCTGGAAAGCGCGCCGCGCCGCGCGCGCCAGCTGGTCGAGGCCGGTTGGGACCTGATCGTGGTCGACGAGGCACACCACCTCGCATGGACACCCGAAGGCGCCAGCCCGCGCTACCTCCTCGTGGAGGAACTGGCCGCGGCGACGCCGGGCGTGATCCTGCTGACCGCCACGCCGGAACAGCTCGGCCGCGCGGGTCACTTCGCCCGCCTGCGCCTGCTCGACCCGCAGCGCTATAGCGACCTGGACGCCTACCTGGCCGAATCCACCGGCTACGGGCCGCTGTCGGACCTCGCCAGCGCCCTCGCCGAAGGCAAGGCGCTCGACGCCGACCAGCGTGCCCTGCTCGCCCAGCGCTTCAAGGGCGACCGCGAACTGGCCCACCTGATCGACAAGCCCAACGCGGGCAACGCGCTGCTTGCCGCGCTGATCGACCGCCACGGCACCGGCCGTGCCATGTTCCGCAACCGCCGTGCGGGCATCGGCGGCTTTCCCCGCCGCGTACCGGAGATCCTCGCGATCGATCCGGACGCCCTGCCGCCCGGCCGTCGCGACGCCCTGCTCGCCGAATTCCGTTCCGATATCCAGCAGCCGCCGTCGCCGCTGGAATACGACTACAACGACGATCCTCGCCTGGCGGCGCTGATCGGCCTGCTGGACGCCCATCCGTCCGACAAATTCCTCCTGCTCTGCCGCAGCCAGTCCAAGGTGCTCGCCATCGAGGACGCCCTGCGCACGAAGAGCGGCGTCGGCGTGGCCCGTTTCCACGAAGGCCTGGGCATCGTGCAGCGCGACCGCAACGCAGCCTTTTTCGCGCAGCCGGATGGCGCGCGCCTGCTGATCTGCTCCGAAATCGGCTCCGAAGGTCGCAATTTCCAGTTCGCCCATCGCCTGGTCATGTGGGATCTCCCGCTCGATCCGGACCTTTTGGAGCAGCGCATCGGCCGCCTGGACCGCATCGGCCAGCGCCATGACATTTCCATCCATGTCCCCGTGGTGGCGCAGAGCGCACAGCACATGCTGGCTCGCTGGTACGACGAAGGCCTGGACGCCTTCCGTGGCAGCCCCTCCGATGGCCGCGAACTGCTGCGCCGCTTCGGCGAACTGCTTTCGCAGCTCGCCGATGAACACGCACGCGGTGACGACGCCCGCGACCAGGAACTGGACTCGCTCATCGCCGAAACGCGTGCCGCGCACGAAGAACTCTCGGCCCTGATCCACGCCTGTCGCGACCACCTGCTCGAGCTTGCCGCCAGTCGCGATCCGCACGCGGACGACCTCACCGGCAGCTTCGCCAGCGAAGACAACGATCCGGCGCGCGACGCGTTCATCCAGCGCCTGTTCGAAGGCTATGGCGTGCACACCGAGGAACTGAGCCGCGACATCGTCCTGCTCGATCCGCAGTACCTCTCCACCGACGGTCTGCACGGCTTTGCCGATGGCCCACTCTCGGTGACGTTTTCGCGCGACGTGGCCCTCGCCCGTGAAGACCTGCCCTTGCTGCGCATGGATCACCCGATGGTGGCCGGCGCAGTGGATCTGCTCGTCTCCGGCGAAGCCGGCAACGCCGCCTTCCTCGTGGACGACGCGCTGCCCGTGCGTACGGTGCTGCTGCAAGCGGTCTATGTGGTGGAAGTAGTCGCCGACCGCAAGCTCGACGCCGAACGCTTCCTGCCGACCACGCCGGTCGTGCTAACGGTGGACACGCGCCTCAACGAGCGCTCCAACTTCCGCCCCAGCGACGTGGCGCTGCGTCGCGCACCGGATCGCAACATCGACGTGGCCCGCTACCGGAAGTTCCTGTCCAAGCTGGTCCCGCCCATGCTCGAACAGGCCAAGGACCTCGCCGAAGGCCGAGCCGAAGTGCTGAAGTACGAAGCCGCCGAAGTCGCCACGCGCGAACTGGGCGCCGAGTACACCCGCCTGCTGGCACTGCGCACGGTGAATCCGTCGATCACCGCCGCGGAGGTCGAGGCCGTGGCCAGCGAGCGCGACGCCCTGCTGGCGGCGATCCCCGAAGCCCGCGTCCGTCTGGACGCGGTCCGCTTCGTGGTCAGCCCCGACTTCCTGGCGATGCGCTGATCGTCAGGACATCCTCTGGCGTGGCGGCGGTCGCACGCCCCACGCCCAGAGCAAGGCCAGCCCGGCCACCAGTCCGCCCAGATGGGCGAAATGCGCCACACCGGCCACTGTGCCGGTGATGCCGAAGATCAGTTCGGCCAACCCGTAAAGCGTGACGAACAGCCAGGCCGAAATCGGCACCGGAATCGGGATCAGCATCAGCTTCTCCCGCGGGAACAACATGGCGAAGGCACCGAGCAAGCCGAAGATGGCGCCGGACGCGCCGACGGTCGGGAACATGCGCCCCGGCTCGAAGAAATACACCACGGCCAACTGGGCCACGGCCGCCGCCACCAGGCAAGTGAAGTAGTACACGGTGAACCGCCGCGCACCCATCACCCCTTCCAGCAAGCTGCCAAACATGTACAGCGCGTACATGTTCAGCACGATATGCATGACGCCGCCATGCATGAAGCCGTAAGTCACCATCTGCCACAGACGAAAGCCGAGACTTCCGCCCTCGCTGGAGAACACGACGTCGGGGCCCAGCGGCCACAACGCGAACCAGCGTGAGAGCGCCAGCGTCTGGTCGTCACCCAGCAAGGTCTGCAAGGCGAACACTAAGACGTTCGCGATCAATAGCGCACGGGTCACCGGCAACATACGCGACGGCATCGATGCAGCTCCCTCAGGCCGCCAGCGGGGTCGGCTGGAGGATCTCGATCCAGTATTCGTCCGGATCGCGGATAAAGGCGATATGGCGCATGCGACCATCCGTCAGGCGCTTCTGGAAGGTGACGCCAAGCTCCTCAAAACGCGCGCAGGCAGCATTTACATCCGGCACGCTGACGCACAGGTGACCGAAACCGCGCGGCTCGCTGTTGCCGTTGTGATACGGCGTGGCCGCCTCCTTCTCGGTGCCGTGGTTGTGCGTGAGTTCCAGCACACCCGGCTGGCGCAGCATCCACTCGCGACGCGCCGCATCGTCATCGGGAATCACGGACGTATCGCCGACCAGCACAAGGTAAACGATGGTGAACGCGGCTTCGTCGAACACGTTCTTGTAGACCGGCGTGAAGCCGAGCACGCGCGTGTAGAAATCCAGCGACACGTCCAGATCGCGCACGCGGATCATGGTGTGGTTGAACACGTAGCCATGGGTCACGGCATCCGGCGATGCGGTGACGCCCGGCAGCGAAGTAAGGTCGGAAAGGGGCATGGGGAAGGCTCCTGGGGCAAACCTTAGAGGGTGGGCATGAAAGAGTGACAAATCAAGCACTCAGGCCCCTCGAAGATTCCTACGTCAACGCGACGACAACGCAAGATGGTTGTAGGAGCGCGCTTGCGCGCGATGCACGGTTACCGCAAGAACCCATCGCGCGCAAGCGCGCTCCTACAGGTGAAACGGTTCGCGAGCACCCATCGCCGATGCGATTGCCACAAGGGTGCCTCAGCGTACGGAGAGCCGTCGGGCCGCCGCCGGGGCGCGACTTGAGGAGCCGAGGGTAGGTGGTCGGACAAGACCGCGCAGCGGGGCCGGTCAGGATGACCGGCCTTTTTCGCCGAGACAGGGATGTCGAGTCGAAAAATCCCGACCACCTGCCCGAGCCCGAAGGGGCGAAGCCATAAGACGCGGGCCGCGCAGCGTCCCTCCTTTCCCGAGGGACGGCGGAGCGGGAGCGCCCCGGCGGCGGCCCGACGGCTCCCCCCGCCACGCCCGAGCGCCGCGAGCAATGCCGCAGGCGAGCCCCACCTACGAAGCGACTACCTCAGCCACATCAATCGCGCTTCGGCGCAAACGACAGCAACAGCAACACCACCGCCAACGCACCGTACGCGGCGACGAACTGCCACACCAGCGAACGCGACGCCGCGTCGAGCACCCACGGTAGATAGACCGAGCCGATCGGCTGCACCGAGTGGATGATGCCGAAGGCCGTCAACACGCCACCCAGCGCGACGATCGCCGCGGCCTTGCGCACGTGCCCATCGATCATCGCCACGACAAAACTTGCCCACACCATCGAGGTGATGATGAAGCCGTTGCCGAGAATCACGATGACTGCCATGTCCGAAATGCCATGGCTGTTCTCCGCGTACAACGCGGCGAAATGCGCCGGATCGACGATGGACGGATCACCGAGCTTGATCGCCAGCAGCCGTGCGATGGCCGGGAAAAATGCGAAGACCACCGCACCCGCATAACGCACGGGTGTTGCCTCGAACGCCTGCGTCGTGATGCCGATGGAAACAAACACGAGGATCGGCGCCAGCACGGCGACCGGCAGCAGCTCCACGAGGTTCGACAGGTAACCGAACACGCCACCCAGGCCGATGATGAGACCGGTTGCCAACGTGTAACCCGTGCGCGCGCCCATCGCCTTGTACGCGGGCTGGCCGATGTACGGCGTGGTCTGTGCGACACCGCCGCAGAAACCCGCCACCAGCGTCGCCAGCGCCTCGACCAGCAAGATGTCGCGCGTGGAGTAATCGTCACCCGCCGCACGGGCGCTCTCGGTGACATTGATACCGCCCACCACCATCAGCAGGCCGAAGGGCAGGATCAGCGGCAGGTAAGGCACCGTGGCCGGAAGGCCATCCAGGAAGCCCAGGCTGGGCAACGGCAGGCCCAGGCGCCACTGCCACGCGGCTGGCGCGTGGTAGCCGCTACCGAGCAGCCCTGAGGGCCCCAGGCCGTAATACAGCGCGACACCGACGATGAAGGCACCCAGCACGCCGGGCAAGCCGAACGGCAATCGTCGCTTCGCGATCAACGCGTACAGCACGATGCCCAGGCCCGCGAAACCGACCACCGGCACGCGCAGAATCTCGATCAAAGGCAGCAGGCCCATGAGCACCAACGCGATGCCCGCGATGGAACCCAGCAGGCCGGCGCGCGGCACGGAACGCTGTACCCAGGCGCCGAAGAACGACAGCACGAACTTGAGCAGGCCCATCACGACCAGCGAGGCCATGCCCAGGTGCCAGGTCGCTTCGGCCGCCGCGTTGGCATCCAGGCCCGCCTGCCGATAACCGGCGAATGCAGGCCCCAGCACCAGCAGGGCCATGCCGATGGTCGTCGGCGCGTCGATGCCCAGCGGCATCGCGGTGACATCATCGCGCCCCGTACGGACGGCCAGACGGCGGGCCATCCAGGTGTACGCAAGATTACCCAGCAGCACGCCAAACGCCGTACCCGGAAACATGCGACGGAACACCAGGTCGGCCGGCATGCCGAAGATGCCGATCAGCGCCGTGGCGAGAAAGGCCAGCAGGGAAAGATTATCGACGACGAGTCCGAGCACGCCGTTGAGGTCGCCGCCGCCGAAGCGACGACGCGTGGAGATCGTGCCGCTCATCAGAACGAGACCTCGGCCGGCTGGGTCACACGCAACACCGACTGGTCGCCGGTCTTCGCCTTCCAGGCGACGCGGATCGCATCGACCGCCGCGCGATGCGCGGGCGAATCCGGGTAGAGCAGCACGATCAGTTTCGAACGCAACCGTTCCGGTGCGGATTGATCCTTGCCCTGCCACTGGCCGTAGACATCGACCACGCTCAGCCCATCAGGAAAACGCGGTGTCACTTCCTTGTCGAGGAACTGCCTCCACCCCGCTTCGTCGATGCCACCTGGACGGCCCTCCAGGCCCAGGCCGAAATACAGTTCGGTGCGCACCCAGCCCTGGGTGGCGCCCGGGTGGGCCGCGTCGCCGCTGAGCGTGGCGGCCCCGCTCGCCTGCGGCGGATTGGCCGCGCAGGCGGACGTTGCCGCCAGCAAGGCGGCGAGCAGAAAACCGTGGGAGAGCTTCATCCGGACCTCGACATGGAACATTTCAAACGGACGTCCATACGGCTAGGCGTCCGATGTGTTGACAGAGCGTACACTGCAATGCAACAAATAGGGAAACTGGCGCGACGCATCGGCGCCACAAGGGCCTCTACGTGATTCCGCATCCTGTCCTACCGACCTTCCGCGCCGGCCGCTTCGTGGCCTGCCGATGTCGGCTGGATGCGTCCCCGCGCGGCTGAAGCCGCCCTTCCATCGCCGTACCGATCCCTGCCGCTGCCCTTGACGGGCGGCGTCCGTCCCGTATTCCCAGGAACGTCCATGCGCCACACCCGCTTGTCCTTCGCCCTCGCACTCGCCCTGCCCGCCAGCGCCCTCGCACAGCAGGCCGAGCCCACCCAGGCCTCCACCCTCGAACAGGTCGTGGTCACCGGCACGCACGCGAAGGATCGCACCGTTCTCGACTCCCCGGTGCCGGTGGACGTATTGACCCCCGAAGACCTCCGCTCCGCCGGCGCCGTGAACGGCGAACTCGGCCAGGCCCTGGCTACCCTGCTGCCCTCGTTCAACTTCCCCCGCCAGTCCAACTCGGGCGGCTCCGACCACGTCCGCGCCGCCCAGTTGCGCGGCATGAGCCCTGACCAGGTCCTCGTGCTGGTCAACGGCAAGCGCTTCCACACCTCCGCCCTGGTCAACAGCGACACCAAGATCGGCCGCGGCACCACCCCGGTGGACTTCAACGCGATCCCGGTCAGCGCCATCAAGCGCATCGAGGTGCTGCGCGACGGCGCGGGCGCCCAGTACGGCTCGGACGCCATCGCGGGCGTGATCAACATCATCCTCGACGATGCGCCCGAGGGTGGCGAGGTAACCACCACCTACGGTGCCTTCCATACCAATTTCCGCCCCCTGGGCCGCGAGATCACGGATGGCCAGAGCAGCTTCTTCAGCGCCAAGGCGGGCACCAAGCTGGGTGGCGCCGGGGGCTTTCTCCGCGCTGGCATCGAGAGCAACAACCACGACGCCACCAACCGCGCAGGCCCCGACCAGATCCCCTCCTGGAAAAACCCTTCGCCGGCCAACCTCGCCCTCCAGGGCAAGCGCAACTACGCCGCGGGCGACCCGCAGAACGAGAGCTACAGCGGCTGGTTCAACGCGGAGCTACCGCTTGGCGACACAGTGAAAGGCTATGCCTTCGGCACCTACACCCAGCGCCGCACGATCGGCGACAACTACTTCCGCTACCCCGACAGCGACGCCAACATCCCGTCCATCTACCCGAACGGCTACCGGCCCGAGTCGCTGGGCCACAACCGCGACCTCAACCTCACGGCCGGTGCCCGCGGCCGCCTGGGCGAGTGGGACATCGACGGCAGCCTGACCTGGGGCAGCAACACGTTCGACTACGACCTGCGTGACTCGCTGAATGTCTCGCTGGGCGACGCCAGCCCCACCCAGTTCCATGTGGGCAAGTACAACAGCACCCAGGGCACGGCCAACCTCGACCTGAGCCGCTCCATCGAGTGGGGCTCGAAGCTGTTTACCCTGGCGACGGGCGTGGAGTTCCGCAGGGAGGGCTTCCGCACCTATGCCGGCGACCCGGCGTCCTACGCGGTCGGTCCGGTGATCGGCGCGCCAACGGGAGCCCAGGCTGGCGGCGGCCTGACCCCGCAGGACACGGCCAACCTGCACCGGAACGTCGGCGCGGCCTACGTCGACCTGTCCGGTGACGTCACCGACCGCTTCTTCGTCGATGCGGCCGCCCGCTATGAGCACTACAACGACTTCGGCTCGGCCTGGACAGGCAAGCTCAGCGGTCGCTACGCCATCACCGACGCCATCGCGATCCGTGGCGCCGTGTCCAACAACATCCGTGCCCCGTCGCTCAGCCAGGTGGGCTTCGAGTCCACGGGTACCGGCTACGGCGCGGACGGCAAGCTGGTGGAGACCCGCGTCCTTTCGGTCAACGACCCCATCGCCCAGGGGCTCGGCGCCCGGCCGCTGCGTCCGGAGAAGTCGCGCAATGTCAGCCTGGGCGTCACCGCCCAGCTCGGCCAGGGATTCGACGCCTCTCTGGACATCTACCAGATCGACGTGAACCACCGGATCACCCTGTCCAAGCAGATTTCCCCGGACGGCCTACAGGACTACATCGCCAACCGCTTCGGCGTGCAGGGCATCCAGGGCGTGTCGTTCTTCACCAATGCGGTGGATACGCGGACCCGGGGTGCCGAGCTGGTCTCCAACTACCGACAGGCTGTCTACGGCGGCAACCTGATCCTGACGGCCACGTACAGCTACAACAAGAACACCATCCGCCATGTCCTGGCCACCCCGCCGGAACTGGCCGTACTGGGGGCCGACGCGGTGCTGTTCGGCCTGGAGGAGCGCAACACGCTCACCGATGCCGCCCCGCGCCAGCGCGGCGCGTTCACGGCGAAGTGGGACAGCTCCCGGTGGTCGCTGCTGGGTCGCCTGACCCGCCAGGGTGCGACGACACGCGTCTTCGACTTCGGTGGCGGCTTCGTGCCCCAGCAGACCTATGGTGCCCGCTGGCAGTTGGATGCCGAGGCGGAGTGGCACGTCACCGATCGCTTCTCGGTCGCGCTCGGCGGACAGAACATCACCGACCAGTATCCGAAGCGCTCCATTCCTGACATCGCCTATGCGGGCAATTTCCCGTACGACGTGATCTCGCCGATCGGTACGAACGGGGCGTACTGGTACGGCAGGCTGCGTTACAGCTGGTAACCCTCACCCGACCTGTAGGAGCGCGCTTGCGCGCGATAGACCTTGCCGCGAGCCCCCATCGCGCGCAAGCGCGCTCCTACAACGGCACCGCAAGCGCGACACAAAAAAAGAGCCCGGCTTTCGCCGGGCTCCTTTCTGTAGCTACCGATCTTGCAAGGATTACTGCTGAACCTGCAGTTCCGTGCGACGGTTGCGAGCGCGGCCTTCGGCCGTGTCGTTCGTGTCGATCGGGTTGTTCTTGCCGTGACCGATCGGGCCTTCCAGGCGGTCAGCCGAGATGCCGTGCGAGGTCAGGTAATCGAACACGATCTTGGCGCGACGCTCCGACAGGCCCTGGTTGTAAGCGTCCTTACCGACGCTATCCGTGTAACCGGCAACCGTGACCTTGACCTGCGGGTAACGCTGCAGGGTGTCGACAGCCTGGTCGAGGACGCCCAGCGACTCGCTGGTCGGCTCCTGCAGGGACGGACCGATGTTCGTCTCGCCCTTCTTCGGACGGTCGAACTTGAAGTTGACGCCGCGCAGGTCGATGACGACCTTCTGCGGGCAACCGTCCGGACCGACGATCGTGCCAGCCGGGGTACCCGGGCACTTGTCGTCGCAATCGTTCACGCCGTCGCCATCGCTGTCGAGGGTCGAGCAGTCCGGCTGGGCCGGAGCCGGGGCAACAGCCGGGGCCGGAGCGGCCGGCGGCTCGCCGAAGCGCGAGACGAGCGAGAAGCCAAGGAACCAGTCGCCGTAGCCATCTTCACGACGGGTGGTCTTGTCGTCCCAGTCGTAACGGTAGCCGGCTTCCACGCGGAAGTCCGAGCTGTCGGTCAGGGTCTTGGACACGCCGACGCCGAGCTCGGCAGCCGGGGACCAGCCGTTGTTCGACGGGTTGTGGTGGTACGAGCCCATCACGCCGGCGAGCAGGTACGGACGCCAGCTGTCCCACGCACCGGCGTAGAAGCGAGCGGCAACGCCGTAGCTGTTGTTGGCCCAGTGGCCGTTACCGTCGTTATCACGCTTGGTGCGATCGGCGAAGATGTCGATCGAAGCGTTGTTGGAGATGAACTTGCCGAAGCCCAGACCGTAGTAGACCTGGCGGCTGTTGGTGTGGCGATCGGTGTCGTTGTAGTAACCGCCAACGGTCGGGGCGATGTACCAGCGGCCGTCATAGCCGTTACCCGCCGTGTCGGCGGATTCCTGCGCGTGAACGGCACCCACGCCGCCCAGGGCCAAACCAATCAGCAAAAACAAGCCCTTACGTTTCATCGGTGTCTCCTCATTATTGGTATTCGCGTCCGCGCTCCACCCCAGACGGAAATCGCGCGTAGAACTCTTATCGAATCCGGGGACTTCGGCCGTCCCTCGCTTTGATACCCCTTCAACGGGCGGCGGCAGTTTAGCAAAAATCAAACAATTGAACACGTGCTAAAAACCGCCGTTCATACTTGAGTCACGGCCATTATCAAGCCGTGAAGAGCGTCATGAATTCGTGAATGGGCGTGGCGTCGAGTTTTTCCGGAGAAGCGGTGAGGGCCAGAATCTTTTCCACGCGGTCGGCCGGCATCTCGGCGCGCAGCGCGGCCTCGAACTTCTTCAGCAACACGGGGATACCTTCGGCGCGGCGCTTGCGGTGGCCGATCGGGAAGTCGATGGAGACCTTTTCCGTGCTGGAACCATCCTTGAAGAACACCTGGACCGAATTGCCGATATAGCGTTTTTCGGCATCGAAATAATCCTTGGTGAACTGCGGATTTTCGACCACGGTCATTTTGTCGCGGAGGGCGTCGATTCGCGGATCGGCGGCCACATTGTCATTGTAATCGTCGGCAGTCAGGCGACCGAAGATAAGCGGCACGGCCACCATGTACTGGATGCAATGGTCGCGGTCGGCGTAATTGGCCAGGGGGCCGGTCTTGTCGATGATGCGGACGCCGGCTTCCTGGGTCTGGATCTCGACGCGCTCGATCTCGTCGAGGCGGTTGCCAACCTGGGCGTGCAGCTGCATGGCGCACTCCACGGCCGTCTGGGCGTGGAACTCGGCCGGGAAGCTGATCTTGAAGAGCACGTTCTCCATGACGTAGCTGCCGAACGGACGCTCGAACTGGAAGGCGTTGCCCTTGAAGGCCACGTCGTAATAGCCCCAGGTCTTGGCCGACAGGGCCGAGGGGTAGCCCACCACGTTGCGGTAGACGGCGTTGATGGCATGGGTGACGGCGCGGCGGCAGGCGTCGCCGGCAGCCCAGCTCTTGCGCGGGCCGGTGTTCGGGGCGTGGCGGTAGGTGCGCAGGGCGCCGTTGTCGATCCAGCTATGGGAGACGGCGGTGGTGACATGGTCCTTGTCGCCGCCCAGCATGGCCGTGGTGACCGCCGTGGAGGCGAGGCGCACCAGGATCACGTGGTCCTGGCCGACGCGGTTGAAGCTGTTCTGGAGGGCGTAGCAGCCCTGGATCTCGTGGGCCTTGATGGCATAGCCCAGCACGTCACGGACGGTCAGGGCCTTGCCGCCTTCCTTCTGCGCCTTGCGCGACAGGTAGTCGGCGACCGAGAGGATGGCGCCCAGGTTGTCCGAGGGGTGGCCCCACTCGGCGGCCAGCCAGGTGTCGTTGAAGTCGAGGTAGCGGATCTGGGTGCCGATCGCGAAAGCAGCCTGCACCGGGTCGAGGACGTGCGAGGTGAACGGCACGCGGACGCCGTCGGCCAGGGTGGCGCCCGGGACGATGGGGCCGAGGTGCTTCACGCAGTCCGGGAACTTCATCGCCAGGGCCGAGCAGGCCAGCGAGTCGAGGAGCATGTAGCGCGCGGTGTCGTAGGCCTCCTGTGAGTCGATGGTGTAGTCGGCCACGTAGTTGGCGATGTCCACCAGCGGCTGGTCCGGATCGGGACGCGTGGCGGAACGGATGTCGTGTGCGCTCATGGACTTCACTCGTGAGGGGTTGGGAAAGCCCACGATTTTAGCCGGGTCGCCTGCGGACAGTCTTGCCGCGCCGCAACCGACGAGGGAGAATGCCCGCCACTATAGCCCAAAAGGGAGTAGTTCCGCGAGGCATACCCGCCTCGTGCGCGCCGATCGTCAGTACGGACGCCTCATGCGTCCCGGTCGTCGCGGCGGCTTCGCGCCGGGAACGAGACTTTTGCGGTGACGACGGGCGCGCGTACCCGTCGCCGCCGCATTTGTCTTCACCGAGCGCGCGAAGGACCCGCCCCATGGATTTCCTCACCCCCGAATTCTTCTCCGGCCTGGCAGCCATCGTGCTGCTGGACCTCGTGCTGGCCGGTGACAACGCCATCGTGATCGCCTTGGCGGCCCGCAACCTGCCCAAGCACCTACAGACCAAGGCGGTGTTCTGGGGCACCTTCGGCGCCATCGCCGTACGCATCGCCCTCACCTTCGCGGTGATCTGGCTGCTCAAGCTCCCGGGCCTCATGTTGGTGGGCGGCCTGCTGCTCCTGCCCATCGCCTGGAAGCTCCTGACCCAGGACGACCACGACCCGGACGTGGTGGCGGCCACGGGCTTCTGGCCCGCCATTCGCACCATCGTGGTCGCCGACGCCCTGATGGGCCTGGACAACGTCCTGGCCATCGCCGGCGCGGCCAAGGGCCACATGGGCCTGGTCGTGCTGGGCCTGGCGATCAGCGTGCCGCTGGTGGTGTGGGGCTCCACCTTGATCCTGAAGCTGATAAGCCGCTTCCCGGTCATCGTCTACATCGGCGCGGGCGCCATCGCCTGGACCGCCGCCCGGATGATCGCCCACGACCACCTGACCGCTCCGTGGTTCGATGCACGCCCGTGGGCCCCGTGGGCGCTCGACGCGCTGCTGGTGGTGGCCGTGTGTGGCGGAGGCTGGCTGGCGGCCCGTAGGAGCGCGCTTGCGCGCGATGGGGGTAGTGGGAAGGCTTGATGGGGCGTTATCGCCAGCTCCATCGCGCGCAAGCGCGCTCCTACAGTGGGTGAGGCATCCAAAAAAAAGGCCGCCCGAAGGCGGCCTCCTGGATCCCCACGAACGACTCGCTCAGAAGCGGAAGCGGACGTAAGCGGCTGGACCGTTGAGCTTCATGTCCAGGTCGAGGTCGTAGCGACGCTTGTTCTGGTTGAGGCGGATCTTCGTATAGGCGTACTCGGCGCCGAAGCCGACGTTCTGCCACGGGAACCACTCCAGGCCGATCGCGGCATCGTAGATGTGGCCGTTGAGGCTGCCGCCGTTCTTCTTCACGCCCGACGCATTGACGTACATGCGCCACTGGTCGTTGAACGAGTGACGCCAGCCAAGCTGCAGGTTCGGCGCCCAGGCGCTCTCGTTGGCGCTGGCACCGGCAGAGAAGTTGTCGCCGTTGACAGTGGCCGAACCGTAGATGCTGGCGTGCACCTTGTAGTACGCCGCACCCAGGCCGACGCCGAACACATCGTTGCCGGTACCGAACCACCACTTGTATGCAGCGCTGCCGAAGGTGAACTTGAGATCACCCTTCGCGCGGGCCGTGGCTTCGATCGGCGTACCGAGGAAGTTGATGCCGTCGGACAAGGTCTTCGAATGATCGCGATCGACTTCGTAGTAGTCGAACGAGAAACCCTGATGCTCGCCGATCAGGAAGTCCAGCCGCACGCGAGGCACGGCCTAGTGCTTCTTGAAGTCGAGGTCGCGCTCGAGATTCAGGTTGCCGCGCGAGTTCAGGATATCGGTGTGCGCACCGATGTTCGTGTCGTTGTTGCTGTAGTAACCGCCCACCCAGAGGCTGATGTTGTCCAGCGCGGGGGACTGGGATTTCTTGACGTAACCGCTGTCCTGCGCATGCGCGACGGCACCGAAGACAGCGAACGAAGCGAGTGCGAGGCCCGCGGTGGCCTTGCCGAAGCGATGATGGCGAATGCGCATGTAAGGAAACTCCCTGCAAGTCTTTTCTATGTGTGTGTTCGAACCCCCGTTTGAAATCTTAACGAACACTTATGTGTGCGGGATGTGCACGGGAACTTGCGAGTGTTCCAGACACGCATGGTGAATGCATTGTGAAAACATTGCGCACGCGTTAACTACAACGTGATGGGAAGCCGCACGGTGATCGTCGAATCCGGCGTATCGCGAGTCACGCCAACACCCAGCGTCACGTTCAGCGTTTCCTTGTCGTTGAAGCGATACGAACCGCCAATCAGCAGCGAACCCAGCGTTACACGCGCCGAACCGGGCACGGATTTTCCGTTTTGCGTGGTGCGTCCCACAAAGCTCTGGTCGTAGCCGACGCTGATCGACGCCTTCTCGTTCAGCGAAAGGCCCATGCCCAGGCTGACATCCGCGATGTCGCCGGCTTTCACGTCGCCGAGAAACTGCGTTCCCTCGCCCAGCACATGCCTGCTGACATTGCTGCGCTCGAAATTATGCAGGTAGCTGACATTGCCGAAAAACACGACAGGATCTGACGGATAGAGCCACGTCACGCCGGCCTGCGCCGAGTAGAAACCCGTGCCGGTGGGGCTTTGCAGCGGCAGACCTGTGCCGGTGAAGTTCTCCAGGCAACGGGTGATGCAATCGGTGGTCACGTCGAAAGGATCGCGTCCGGTACGCGACTTGGCGCGTATCCATCCCACGTAGTAAGGCTTGTCGGCACCGCCGTCGTTCAGCTGGTAACGCAAGGTCGCCTCGATATCGCCGATACCCTTGCCACTCGTCGTGTAGAGGCTGTCCTGTGCGGTACCGGTGAAGATCTCGCGGCTGATCGTGTCGGTATGCGTATCCACGTAAGGTACGCGTACTTCCAGTTCCATGCGGTTGGTCAGGCCATAGCGGAACGCCACTGCGGCGGTTTGCGTGGTGGTCTTCACCTGCCTCACGTCGATGAGGCCGATGAGGATCGCGGGAATCACCGTATAGCCCACTAAGGCCACGCGATCGCTCGACGAGTAGCCGTACTGGTACGACGGCTCGACGATGAGTTTGCCGCGCGGCGTGAGCACGCCGGGCTGGTCGAAGATGGGTGCAACCTCCGGCGGTCGTTCATCCTCCGCAGGACGGCGCCCCACGGGGCTGGCCGCCACCGTATGCGATGACGAGGGTGGCGGCGGATCGGCCGCGGTCGCCACGGCCGCCGATCCGCCACGTGCCTCGTCCAGTGAGTTCAATCCCACCGCCTTGCGCAGGTCGGCGTACTGCGCCTCCTGCGCGGCGAGATCGCGCTTCATCTGCTCCAGTTCGGCCAGTTGCTCGGCCATGCGGCTTCGCATGGCGTCGAGCTTGCGCCCCTGCGCTTCGATCCTGTCGCGCAACGCAGGATCGGTCCCGGCATCCTGCGCGAAACAGGTACCTATCCACATGGGCAACAACGCGAGCGACCATGCGCCCGCGCGTACGCCCGCCTGCATCACCCTGCCATTGCGATACATGCGTTAGTTCCCCCGAAACTGGATCGTCGCGTCCTGTACCGCCTCGGCGAGCCGCAGGTTCTGCAGCATGTGCGCGGCGTTCACCGACGCGTCGATCGATGTGGTGGCCGAGATGGCCTGGTTGTTCAGCGAGTTCTGTATAACGAGTGCGCCGCTGGACGCTCCCATGTCGGTGGACACGCCGCCGATGCCGTTGGTGACGACCGTAGCGCGCAGGGCATTCGAGAGCGCCGTCGCCTGGTCGGCGGTGACGTGGGACAAGTCGGGGATGGTGACGCTGTTCTGCACCACCGCCTCGCCGTTGACCAACACCGTGCGCTTCAACGACAACGACGCGAGCAAGCCATCGCCGATATCGAAGCCACCACGCACCTCGTCGAGACGTGCGTCGGGCAACGCCGCCTGCGTCGTGAAGTCAGCCGCACGCACCGGCGCGCACACCGCCGCCAGGGCCATGCCAACGGCCAGGATTCGCCTTTTCATATATCCCCCGGCCCGCGCTTGGGCATCACGATGGGCGCGAGACCGTTGCGTTCGATGCCTTCGCCCAGCGGCGCGGCGGGCGCCACGGCCCAGTCGCGTGGACTGTTGAAGATCGCGCGGTCGCGCTGGTTGTGGATCACGAAGACGATGCGGTTCTTCCACAGATCGTCGAAGCGACGCTGCGACATCGAGCGCGTGCCGCGCGCGGGGTCGCCGATGAGCACGCGGCCATTCCGGTAGCCCTTCACCACCACGAAGTGGTGATAACCGCGCTCGTCGATCAGCACGATTGCGGGAATGCCCTCCTCGTCCAGCTTCGCCAGCGGCACCGCGAAACCGTCCGCCTCGAACCCACGCGAAGCCAGGAAACGCTTGATATCGAGCAGCGAGAACCCTTCACGACCGATCTTCGTGCGATCGCCCGAGGCATACATCACATCGAACGCCGCCTGTTCGTCGATGGGATAGGCGTACTGGTAGGTGAGCAAGGTCGCCACGGCCGCGGAGCCACAGCTGAAGTCGTATTTCTGCCGGATGGTGTTGCGGAATCGCGCTTCCTTCAGGCTCGTCAGGTGCATCGGATACGACGTGCCCGGCGAGGTCTGCACCTCGGCCCTGCCGGCGTGGACGACGGGTGTCGCCAGCAGGAAGAGGCTGAGGATGCAGGCGGTTTTCACGGTGTCATCCTGACGTTGACGATGGTCGCGTTCTGGATGAGCACGTTGTTGCCCGAGTTCTGGATCACCGTGGGCAGGCCCGCCGAACCACTGAACGCCGAGCCGGAGACAAGATTGCCGCCGCTGTAGGTACCCTTGGCCTGGTTGTCCGAGACGGTGCCGTTGAGCCGTTGGCGGGTGAGGTTGTTCGTGATGTCGCTACCGCCGGTCATCGTGGACAGCTGCGCGTTCGGCACCGGCGTGTCGAACGTGGTCTGCGCCAGGGCGCCCGTGGTCAGGACCAGCGCCAGGACACCGACACATGCTTCGCGAAACATGGGCATGGCATACCTCCGTTGACGAACGTCACGGGGCGCGATACGCCCCGTGACATCGTCATCTAGGCTCAGTGGCCGGCGTTTACGTTGGCCTGGACATTCACGCTCTGCTGGATGAGCGAGGCCGCGCCGTTGTTCAAGGCGAGATTCACGATGCCTGCCGCGCCGGTACCCGCGCTGCCGGCGTTGTTGGTCATCGCGAACGAACCCGCGTTCACGTCATTGGAGCCGCCTGCGGCACCCGCGCCACCGGCGCCGCCTGAACCGGCACCGCCGGTGCCATCGCCGCCTGCCGCGCCCGCGCCACCCGCGCCCGTGCTGGCCGTGGCCGTGCCACCCGCGCCACCCGTCGCGGCACCGCCCGTGGCGGTCGCCGTCGCATCGCCCGAGGTACCGGCACCGCCCGAACTGGTGCTGGCACCACCCGTGCTGGTCGAGGCGCCGCCGGTCGACGCGCCACTGCCCGCACCACGCGAGCGCGCGTTGCCACCGTCACCGGAGCCGTCGCCACCATTGCCGGAGGCCCGACCGCCCGCCGACGCGGTAAGCGAGCTGGCGTCGCCGCTGCTGCTGGAGCCATCGCCGCCGACAGCGCCATGGGCGCCAGCTCGACCGGTGGCGCCGCCGTTTCCGCCATCGCCACCGCTACCGGAGGCCCCACGACCTGCGCCGCCCACGCCGCCGTTTCCGCCATTGGCGTTACCGGTGTTGCTGGCCCAGTTGCCCATCGGGTTGACGGTGATGTTGGACACCGTGCCGTTGAGCGTGCTGTTCGCCACCGCCGTGGTGGTGTTGAACGAATTGCTGGTGGTGTTGGTGGTGGTCGCGGTGCTCGTATGGGTCGAGCTGTCCGTGGCCTGGGAGTTGTCCGTGTACTGGACGGCAATCGACTTGCGCTGGGCAGACGGACCGGCCGCACCGTTCTGGGTGTCGTCGGCCAGGGCCGGCAGGGCGAATCCGATGGCGAGGCAGATCGCCGAGGCAATGAGAGTCTTACGCATGGGAGAGTCTCCTGTGAGCGTGGTGAACCCGTGTGTCGAATGACTGGCCGCCCCTGCCGCTGCACCGGTCGAGCGTGCGGAGCAAGTTGCGTGCCTTCGCCAAGGCGGCCCTCCAGCCGCGCCAGCGCGCCATTTCGGCCCACGAGCACGATCCGGCCCTGTTAAGGCCTCGATACAGCGCGTTTCGTCCATGCTGCGGCCACCCTTGCCCCACGGCCCCGTAACGGGGATCATTCGAACGATCGTTTGAACCGGATCCGTCTCGTGGCCTACCCGCATCTGCTCGCTCCGCTCGACCTGGGTTTCACCACTGTCCGTAACCGTGTGCTCATGGGTTCCATGCACACGGGCCTGGAAGACAAGGCCGCCGACTTCGACAAGCTCGCCGCGTTCTTCGCCGAACGTGCGCGTGGCGGCGTCGGACTCATCGTCACCGGCGGCATCGCGCCGAACCTACGCGGCTGGCTGAAGCCGATGTCGGGCACGCTGTCGATGCCCTGGCACGTCGCCCGCCATCGCAAGCTCACCCGCGCCGTGCATGCCGAGGACGGCAAGATCTGCATGCAGATCCTCCATGCCGGCCGCTACGCCTACCATCCCTTCTCCGTGGCGCCCTCGGCGATCAAGTCGCCGATCACGCCGTTTACGCCCCGCGCCCTCGGTGCGCGTGGCGTCGAGCGCACCATCGACGCCTTCGTACGCAGCGCGAAGCTCGCGCGCGACGCAGGCTACGACGGCGTCGAAGTAATGGGCTCGGAAGGCTACCTGATCAACCAGTTCCTCACCCCGCGCACCAACAAGCGCAGCGACCGATGGGGTGGTTCGGCGGAAAACCGCATGCGCTTCCCCGTTGAAATCGTGCGGCGCATGCGCGAGGCGGTAGGCAAGGACTTCATCATCATCTATCGCCTGTCGATGCTCGACCTCGTCGACGACTCGCAGTCGTGGGCGGACATCGTCACGCTCGGCAAGAAGATCGAGGCCGCCGGCGCAACCATCATCAACACCGGTATCGGCTGGCACGAGGCCCGCGTCCCCACCATCGTCACCAGCGTGCCACGCGGCGCCTTCAGCTGGGTGACCCGTCGCATGAAGGGCGAGGTCGGCATCCCGCTGATCACCACCAACCGCATCAACATGCCGGACGTGGCCGAGCGCATCATCGCCAACGGCGACGCCGACATGGTGTCCATGGCGCGTCCGTTGTTGGCCGACCCCGAGTGGGTGAACAAGGCGAAGGCGGCCACGCCGGAAGCGATCAACACCTGCATCGCTTGCAACCAGGCCTGCCTCGACCACGTCTTCGGTAACCGCAGCGTGTCCTGTCTCGTGAATCCGCGCGCCTGCCACGAGACGGAGCTGGTCATCGCACCGACCACCGCGAAGAAGCGTGTCGCCGTCGTGGGCGCCGGCCCTGCCGGTCTCGCCGCCGCGACCACGCTCGCCGAGCGCGGCCACGCGGTGACGCTGTTCGACCGCGCCACCGAGATCGGCGGCCAGTTCAACATGGCCAAGCGCATCCCGGGCAAGGAAGAATTCCACGAGACGCTGCGGTACTTCCGCCATCGGCTCGAGGCCACCGGCGTGGAACAGCGCCTGGGCACGACGGCGACACCAGACACGCTCGCCGGCTACGACACCGTGCTACTCGCCACGGGAGTACTGCCGCGCGCGTTGACCATCGAAGGGGCGAAGCACCCCAAGGTGCTCTCCTACCTCGACGTGCTTCACGGCAATGTGCCGGTCGGCCACAAAGTGGCGGTGATCGGTGCGGGTGGCATCGGTTTCGATGTGGCCGAGTTCCTGACCGAAGCGGCGCCCTCCCCCACCACGGATGTCGCGCGCTGGTCACGCGAGTGGGGTGTGGACATGGCCATGACCACGCCGGGCGGCCTGATGCCGGCGCAACCGGAAAAGCCCGAGCGGCAGGTATGGCTGCTCCAACGCACCGCCGGGCGACCGGGCGCACGCCTGAACAAGACCTCGGGCTGGGTGCACCGCGCCACGCTGAAGAACAAGAAGGTGCAGATGTTCGGCGGCGTCACCTACGAACGCGTCGACGACGACGGCCTGCACGTGAGCATGGACGGGCAGAAGCATGTGCTGCCGGTCGATCATGTGATTGTCTGCGCGGGGCAGGAGCCGAACCGTGAGTTGCACGATGCACTGGCAGGGCGCGGCATCGACGTGCGCCTGATCGGCGGCGCGGATGTGGCGGCCGAATTGGATGCGAAGCGGGCGATCGACCAGGCAACCCGGCTGGCGGCTTCGCTTTAACGCAAATCGCGCGCAAGCGCGCTCCTACGGGTAGGAGCGCGCTTGCGCGCGATGGTGTTACCTCAACGCTTTTCGATCGGCACGTAGGTCTGGTCTTCCGGACCCGTGTAGTTCGCGCTTGGGCGAATGATCTTGCCGTCCTGGCGCTGTTCGATCACGTGCGCGCTCCAGCCGGAGGTGCGGGCGATCACGAAGAGCGGCGTGAACATCGCGGTCGGCACGCCCATCATGTGGTAGGCGGACGCCGAGAACCAGTCGAGGTTCGGGAACATCTTCTTCAGTTTCCACATCAGCTTTTCGATCTTCTCCGACACCTCGAACAGGCGCGGGTTGCCGCCTTCGGTGCAGAGCTTGCGCGAGACTTCCTTGATGATCTCGTTGCGCGGATCGGACACGGTGTACACCGGATGGCCGAAACCGATGATGATTTCCTTGCGCTCGACACGCGCGCGAATATCGGCTTCCGCCTCGGCGGCGTCACGGTAGCGGGCGATGATTTCCATCGCCACTTCGTTCGCACCGCCATGCTTGGGACCACGCAGCGCGCCGATGGCGCCCGTGATGGCCGAGTACATGTCCGAACCGGTACCGGCGATGACGCGCGCCGTGAACGTGCTGGCATTGAACTCGTGCTCGGCGTAGAGCACCAGCGAGCGGTCGAGCGCGTGCGAATGCAGGTCGCTCGGCTTCTTGCCGTGCAACAGGTGCAGGAAGTGGCCGGCGATCGACTCGTCGTCGGTCTCGGTCTCGATGCGCTTGCCGTTGTGGCTGTAGTGGTACCAGTACAGCAGCATGGAGCCGAAGCTGGCCATCAGGCGGTCGGCGATGTCGCGCGCGCCGGTGACGTTGTGGTCTTCCTTCTCCGGCAGCACGGTGCCGAGCATCGAGGCGCCCGTGCGCAGCACGTCCATCGGGTGCGTGGCGGCGGGCAGCAGTTCGAGCGCGCCCTTCACCGGGGCGGGCAGGCCACGCAGGCGCTTGAGCTTGGCGCGGTAGGCGTTCAGCTCCATCCAGTTCGGCAGCACGCCGTGAACGAGGAGGTAGGCCACCTCTTCGAACGAACCCTTGGCCGCGAGGTCGTGGATGTCGTAGCCACGGTAGTGAAGATCGTTGCCGCTGCGACCGACGGTGCACAGCGCGGTGTTGCCGGCCGCGACGCCGGAGAGGGCGACCGACTTCTTCGCCTTCGGCTGGGTGGTGGTGTCGCTCATGCGTGACTCTCCTTAACCCTTCTTCGAGAAAAGAGCGTCGAGACGACGCTCGTATTCGTGGTAGCCGATCCGGTCGTAGAGCTCTTCGCGCGTCTGCATCGTGTCGATGACGTTGCGCTGGTGACCGTCGCGGCGGATGGCGGTGTACACGTTCTCCGCGGCCTTGTTCATGGCGCGGAAGGCGGACAGCGGATAAAGCACGATGCCGACGCCGACGCTACCCAGCTCTTCGGTGCTGAACAGCGGGGTCTGGCCGAATTCGGTGATGTTGGCGAGCACCGGCACCTTGAGTGCCTCGGTGAAGCGCTTGTAGGTGGGCAGGTCGTAGGCGGCCTCGACGAAAATCGCGTCGGCACCGGCCTCGGCGCAAGCAATGGCGCGCTCGATGGCAGCATCCACACCGTCGACGGCAATGGCGTCGGTACGGGCGATGAGGAAGAAGTCCGGGTCGGTCTTCGCATCGGCGGCCGCCTTGACGCGATCGGCCATCTCGCCGGCGCTGACGATTTCCTTGCCCGGACGATGACCGCAACGCTTGGCGCCGACCTGGTCCTCGATGTGGCAGGCGGCCGCGCCGAACTTGATGAGGCTCTTGACGGTGCGCGCAATATTGAAGGCGCTGGGGCCGAAGCCGGTGTCGATATCCACCATCAGCGGCACGTCGCACACGTCGGTGATGCGGCGGACGTCGGTCAGCACGTCGTCGAGGGTGTTGATGCCCAGGTCCGGCAGGCCCAGCGAGCCGGCGGCGACGCCGCCGCCGGAGAGGTAGATGGCACGGTAACCGGCCCGTTTCGCCAGCAGGGCGTGGTTGGCGTTGATCGCGCCGATCACCTGCAGCGGCTTCTCTTCCGCCAGCGCGGCGCGGAAACGGGCGCCGGGCGAGGATTGCTGTGCCATGGAACTCTCCGCGTAAAGACCGCCATTTTAGCGCGAAGGATTGTTTAAGCCTTGTTGCGGTGCGGCTAAACCCATCGCGCGCAAGCGCGCTCCTACATGGGGTGCCGTTGGCTAGGCCTCTCGGCGATGCCCGCATAGGGGACCGGCCGCGATGGCCCGGCGGATCCCCTCCAGCGCGCCGGGATCGTCCAGCGTCGAAAGATCCCCCGGATCGCGCCCTTCCAGCACGGCCTGCAAGGAGCGGCGCAGCAGTTTTCCGGAGCGGGTCTTCGGCAGCGCGCTCACCACGTAGATGCAGCCCGGCCGCGCCACGCCGCCCAGTAGCTCCACCACGCGGCGCTCCATGGCTTGCGCCACGGCGGTCGCATCGCCGCCCGCCTCCTGCTTCAGCGTGGCAAACACGGCCGGCACCTGGCCCTTGAGTTCGTCGGCCACGCCGACCACCGCGACCTCGGCCACCTCCCCCAGCGTGGCGACGGATTCTTCGATCTCCCGCGTGCCCAGCCGATGCCCGGCCACGTTGATGACGTCGTCGGTGCGACCCAGGATGAAGGTATAGCCATCGGCGTCGCGTACCGCCCAGTCCAGCGAGCTATATAGCGAGCCCTTGAAGTGGCCGAAGTAACTGCGCACATAACGCTCATCGTCGCGCCAGATCGTGCTCAGGCACCCCGGCGGCAGCGGCGGCTCGATCACCAGCACGCCCTTCTCGCCCGCCGGCTTGTCCTCGCCCGTGACATCGTCGATCACCCGCATGCGATAGCCGAAGGTCGGGAATCCGGGTGACCCCGGCCGCACCGGCTTCAGGTCCAGCCCCGGCATCAGCGACAGCGCCGGCCAGCCGGTCTCGGTCTGCCAGTAGTTGTCGATCACCGTCTTGCCGGTGCCCCGCGAGAGCCAGTCGTAGGTCGGCTGGTCCAGCGGCTCGCCAGCCAGGAAGATCCAGCGCAGCGCCGAGAGGTCGTACTTGCGCAGCCACTCCTCGTCCTGTTTCTTGAGGATGCGGATGCCGGTGGGCGACGAGAACATCGTGCGCACCTTGTACGTCTCGCACAAACGCCACCAGATGCCAGGATCGGGGCGCGTGGGCAACCCTTCGTAGAGGATGGCCGTGCAGCCGCCAATCAGGGGACCGTAGACGTTGTACGAATGTCCCACCGCCCAGCCGACATCGGACGTGCAGAGCATCGCCTGTCCGGGTGCCAGATCGAAAATCGTCGTCATGGAAAGCGCCAGCGCCACGGCATAACCACCGGTATCGCGTTGCACGCCCTTGGGCTTGCCGGTAGTGCCCGAGGTGTAGAGCAGATAGCTCGGCTCGTTGGATTCGAGCCAGGTCACCGGCACGTCGGCATGCAGGTGTTTCTCGCGCAGCGGCGCGTACAGCGCATCCCGACCTTCGACGAGGTGCATGCTTTCGTCGAGGCCGCGATCGACCACCAGCACATGGGCCGGCGGTGCGTTCGCCTCCGCCAATGCGGCATCCACCAGCGGCTTGTAGGGAATGACCTTGCCACCGCGCATGCCTGCATCGGCGCAGACCAGCACCGCGGGCTCCGCATCGTCGATGCGCATGGCGAGGTTATGCGCGGCGAAGCCGCCGAAGACCACCGAATGGATCGCGCCGATGCGAACGCAGGCCAGCATCGCGAACACCGCCTCGGCGATGTTGGGCATGTAGATGACGACTCGATCGCCCTTGCCCACCCCCAGCGCCACCAGCGTGGCGGCGAAGGCGTTCACCTCGCGATGCAGTTCGCGATAGGTGATCTCGCGGGTGATATCCGTTTCCGTGGACACCGCCACGATGGCGAGCTGGTCGGCCCGTTCGGCCAGGTGCCGATCCAGCGCGTTGTGGCAGAGATTGGTGGTGCCACCGACAAACCAGCGCCGGAACGGCGGGCGGGATACGTCGAGGATCTGTCGCGGCGGTTCCTTCCAGTCGATGAGCCGGGCCTGCTCGGCCCAGAACACTTCCGGCTCGTCGACCGACTGCTTCCAGCTTTCCTCGTAACCCATGCGCCGCCGCCTCCGCTGCAGGATCGAAACCCCGAGGGTAGTCCAGGGCGGCACATGCCGCCTCTGGACCTTGGTCGAACCGTTCAGTGACGGCCCTGCCCCGGACGCGCCACCTCGTACATCTCCCACGCGATCTTCTTCAGCAGCGCCTGGCGATCGTCGCCCTCGGTATACAGATCGAAGTGCGTACGGCCCGGGATAAGCCGGATATCGCTCTTCGCGTGCAGGCTGTCGAGCGTGTCCTTGAGAAGCTTCGCAGGCCCGTCGAGGTAGAAGGTATCCGCCGTGCCGACGATGAGGTGGATCTTGCCGTCGAGGTCGGGCTTCAGCTCGGGCCAGTGCGTGCGCAGGCGCTGGGCGATGTCGAAGTGGTCGCGCCAGTAGGTGGCCACGGCCGGGTCCACCGCGCCCGTATCGCGATTGAACATCGGCAGCGGTCGCCCGTCGCCCCCGCGCGGCGAGAACACCCATTCGAACGACGCGAGCTGGCCGCCGTAGGGGCCGAGCACGCGCTCCAGCTTCGCGAAGGTCTCGAAGCTGGCGATCACCTGGCCCTTGTCGCGGATCAGCGGATTGGAAGTGCCATCCGGCTTGCGATACGCATTGGCGTTCGCGGCGTACAGATCGGTGCCGGTGAAGTCGTGGAAGTCGACCGGGTCGGGTGAGGTGGACCAGGTGCCGCCGAAGATCTTCGGATAGCGCGTCTGCAACCACATGGTGGCCCAGCCACCTGAGGAATGGCCGTTGAGGAAACGGCCGTTCACCTTGGCGTCCATCCGGTAGCGCGATTCCAGCCAGGGAATGTACTCGGTGGTGAGCGCCTGGCCCCACGGGCCGTTATTCACCGAATCGGCGAATTCATGCGTACCCGTGGGGAGGGATTCATCCAGCAGCACCCAGATCATCGGCGGCATCTGCTTGCTCGCCATGGCCTGCCACAGGCTGGCGATGGTGCCCGCGTAGCGGTCGAAGCTGCCGGTGAAGCCGTGGGTGAGGTACACCGTGGGATAGCGCGTGCTTCCCTTCGGATCGTAGCCCGGCGGCGTCAGCACCCAGGCGCGGATGGACTGCGAGCGGCCCGAAAAGGCCGTAAGGGCCGGGCTTTCCATGATCTCCGCATGCGCGTGCTGGCGCGCCTCGGGCAGCGCGTCGCGCACGGCCTGCGGCGCGCTCGGCGCGAGTTGCCACGGATCGCGGGGCGGCACGCCCTTGCTGAGCTTGATGGCGGGCAGCGACGCACCCGGTGCGAAGCGCATGGTCACGACATCGCTCACGAAGTCGCCCGCGTGGCGCGCGTTGTAGTTGTAGTCGTGGCCGACATCGAGCACGGCCTGGACGGCGTAGTCACCTGCCGGCAGCGTGGAGAACGGCTGCGGGAAGGCCTCGCCGTCGGTATCGATGTCCACGGACTGGCCCGGTGCGATCCAGCTGATGTCGCGGGCCGCCACGGCGACCGCCGTCGGGTGGAACGGGTTGATGTCCACCTCTTCGACCTTGCCGTCCTTTGCGGCTTCGCGGGCCTTGTCGGCCGGCATCGCGAACAGCAGGAGTCGCCCGGAGGCAGGCTTGTCCGAAGCGCCGTCCAATGTCACGCGAACGATGCGATGGGCCAGCGGCGCGTCGTCCGCGTGGACAAGCAGTGGCGCCACGGCCAGAGTGAACGCTAGCCAGGCGCAGGTGGATCGGGCCTTCATGTGGATTCCCCTTCGTTAGCCGCGTACCCCGCGGCATGGCAACATCCCCGATCCTGCCATGAGACGAGGATCAGACGGAAATGGATGCGGATTGGATCAGCAGGCACGCCCTGTCCCTCTGGGCCGTGCTGCTGGCGGTCGCCCTGCTCGGCGCCGACGTGGTCTGGCGGCGGGCCGTCCGTCGGCAGGAAGGCCTGGACCCGGCGGCGCGACGCCTGTTGCGGCCCGGCACGGCCATGGTGGTGGTGGTGGCGATGCTGCTGATCTCCACGGCGATCGGCGTCGAGGTGCGCGAGCAGGCAGGGCTCACAGTCTTCGACGCGGCGCTTGCCAGCGACCTGCGCGACAACATGCCGCTGCCGGTGCTGCGCGGCATCGCCATGCTCACCCACACGGGCGATCCGCTGGTCGTCGCCATCGCGGCCTTGCTCGTCTTCGTCGTGCTGCTGGTTCGCCGGCATCGGCGGCTGGCCGTAATCTGGATCGTGACGCTGGTCGGCACGGGCCTGATCAATAGTGCTCTCAAGGCCTGGTTCCAGCGCCAGCGTCCCCTGCACGACCACGGATTCATCACGGAACACAGCTTCAGTTTCCCGAGCGGCCATGCGTCGGGCTCCATGGTGTTCTACGGCATGCTGGCCTACGTGCTGCTCGTGCTTTGCCCGCCACGCCTGCATCGGACCATCGTGATCGCGGCCGTGGCGATGATCACGCTGATCGGCATCTCGCGCATCCTGCTGCAGGTGCATTACTTCAGCGACGTGATGGCCGGCTATGCGACGGGGCTCGGCTGGCTGGCCCTGTGTGCGGGCAGCGCCGAGTACTTCCGTCTTCGCGAAGGCACGAAAGCCACCACGTAATTTCATGCGACCCACACGCGGGCGATGTTCTCTTGGGCGCCGCCCCCTGAGGATGCAGCCGCATGCCCGACGCCCCGCCCCTCGCCATCGTGATGAATGCCGGCTCGGGCCGGCGCGACGCGGAGACGGCGCGCGAGACCATCCGCGCCCTCCTCGACGCCGCCGGGCGACCGCATCGCTTCTTCCTCATCGACGAAAACCACCCCATCGACGATGTCGTGCGCGACGCGGTGACCCATGCCAAGGCGGAAAACGGTGCCCTGGTCGCCGCTGGCGGCGACGGCACGATCAACTGCGTCGCTGGCGCAGCATGGCGCGAGGAACTGCCGATGGGCGTGCTGCCGCAGGGCACGTTCAATTTCTTCGGCCGCACGCACGGCATCTCCGCCGATCCGGCGGAAGCGACCAAGGCCCTGCTCGACGGTGCACCGATCAACGTGCAGGCCGGCCTGGTGAACGACCGCCTGTTCCTGGTGAACGCCAGCCTTGGCCTGTACCCGCAGGTGCTGGAGGATCGCGAGGCCTGGAAGCAACGCCTCGGCCGTCACCGCATCGTCGCCCTGTGGTCGGGCCTGGCCACGCTGATGGGCGACTATCGTCCCCTGCGCATCGAGGTCGACGACGGCGCACGCACTCGCCAGCTGCGCACCCCCACGCTGTTCGTGGGCAACAACGCGCTGCAACTGGAAAAGATCGGCCTTCCCGAAGCCGCCGCCGTACATCGCAACGACGGCACGCTGGCGGGATTGGTGCTCAAGCCCATCGGCAAGCCCACCATGCTCGGCCTGCTTCTGCGTGGCGCGATCGGCCGCCTGGGCGATGCCGAGCACGTGGTGAGTTTT
The DNA here is from genome assembly GCF_009912395.1 of Luteibacter sp. Classification (GTDB taxonomy): domain Bacteria; phylum Pseudomonadota; class Gammaproteobacteria; order Xanthomonadales; family Rhodanobacteraceae; genus Luteibacter. The sequence goes on from NZ_WNDO01000019.1 coordinate 90,508, forward strand.
CCCTTCCGACAGATCGTCGTTACGCCGAAGCGGCATCGCGCGAAGGTGAAGGTGGCCGTGGACGGCGAGATCGTCTGGATGGATGGGCCGCTGGTTTTCCGCGCCGCGCCCCGTCCCCTGGTGCTGATCTCGGGTGGGCGTCGTGAACCCGGCGAGGATCCGGGATGAGCCTCGTCGTCCAGATATCGGATACGCATTTCGGTACCGAGCGCCCCGAGGTGGTGCGCGCGTTGCACGACGCCATCGGACAACTGGCGCCGGACCTCGTGGTGTTGTCGGGCGACGTGACGCAACGGGCCCGACGCACGCAGTTCGACGCGGCGCGACGTTTCATCGATAGCTACGCTCGCCCCACGCTCGTTGTTCCCGGCAACCATGACGTGCCGCTGTTCAATCTCGCCGCGCGGTTGTTCGATCCCTTTGGCGGCTACCGCCGTGTGTTCGGTAGAACGCTCGAACCCGTCGTCGATACGGACGACCTGCTGGTCATCGGCGTGAACACGGTACGGGCCGCACGACACAAGAACGGCGAGGTGTCGCGTAAGCAGATCGCCCATATCGCCGAACGCCTGCGCCACGCACGCGATACACAGCTACGCATCGTCGTCACCCACCAACCGGTGCACGTGATTCGCGAGAAAGACATCGACAACCTGCTCATCGGCCACGAGGGCGCCATCGACGCTTGGAGCGACACAGGCGCCGATCTCGTCCTCGGTGGACATATCCACCTGCCCTATGTGCGGCCGTTGAAGAACGGCTTGTGGTCGGTGCAGGCCGGCACTGCGTTGTCCACGCGTATTCGCGAGGGCATCAGCAATTCGTTTCATGCGATCCGACACGAGGGGATGCTCGCGCGGGTGGATCAATGGAATTTCGACGAAGGCTCGCAGGTGTTCAGGGCCGGAACAGCAACCGATATCCCTCTGCGTCGTCGTTGATCTGTAGGAGCGCGCTTGCGCGTGATCGCGCGCAAGCGCGCTCCTACAACGGCCGGATATCAGACGTACTGCATCTTCCTCGCAACGCCACCATCCACCGTGAAATTCTCCCCGGTGATGAACCCTGCCTGCGACGACAGCAGGAACACGGCCAACGCGCCGATATCGGGCGGCACGCCCGCGCGGCCGACCGGATGTTGCGCATGGTCCGCCACCGACAGCTTCGGCTTGCGGCGCGCCGACGGTTTCTTCCAGTCATCCACGACGATCCACCCGGGATTGATCGCGTTCACCCGTACCGGCCCCGCGCTGATCGCCAGCGCATGGGTGAAGGCGACAACCGCGCCCTTGCTCGCCGCATAGGCCTCGGTATCCGGTTCGGACTGGTGCACACGCGACGAGGCGATGTTGACGATGGCGCCGTTGGCCTTTCGCAGGTCGGGCAGCGCGTGCTTGCAGCACAGGAAGGTCCCGCCCAGATTGGTGTCGATGCGCCGCTTCCATTCGTTCCAGTCCAGTTTCTCCAGCGGACCGGTATGCGGGTCGGCGATGCCCGCGTTGTTCACCAGCCCGTCGATGCGACCGAAACGATGCCGGGCGACGTCGACAAAGCGCTTCACGCTCGACTCGCGGGAGACATCCAGCGCCAGGAAGGCCGCTCGATCGCCCACGTTCCACTCGTCCAGGCAGGCCTTGCCCGCCTCCGCGTCGATGTCACCGATGAAGACACGACCGCCGGCTGCCAGCACGGCTTCCGCGATGCCCTTGCCGACGCCCTGGGCGCCACCCGTCACCAGGATGACCTTGTCGGGCCATTCGCTCGCGGCGGAAGCGGGAACGGGAGCGGCCTGCTTGCGTGTGGCCATGGCGTGGATCCTCGGGCGGAGTGGCGACGATGGTCCGCCGCCCTCCGTCGAGGTGGCGTCATGCGGACCGGTAGTAATCGACCTCGCGGTAGCGGCGCGCGTACAGCCCGAAGGCCAACGCGGCCACACCGGCGAATGCCGCGAAGAAGAACATCTGGAAGGCCGTCGTGCCAAGTCCCGTGCCGGCGATGGCCGCCAGCACACCCTCGTTGCGCACGCCGGCATTCGCCAGCAGCACCCAAAGGTTGCCCAGGGTCACGCTCAGCGTCCAGAAGCTCATCAGGGTGCCCTTCATGGCCGGCGGCGCCTGGCTATAGGCAAACTCCAGGCCCGTCGCGGAGACCAGCACCTCGCCCATCGTGAGGAACACGTAGGGCAGGATCTGCCAGGCGATCGACACCGCGTCGCCACCGTCCAGCGCCAGCTGCAACGCGCCCACGATGATCCAGGCGATGGCTGCCAGGACGATGCCGGCGGTCATCCGGCGCAGCGTGGTCGGCTCGATGCCGGCCTTGCGCAGCAACGGGTAGGCCACGAGGTTGTTGAACGGGATCAGCAGCAGCACCAGCAAGGGGTTGATCGCCTGCATCTGTGCCGGATGCAGCCAGTCGGGCGCACTCATCGCATTGGCCTGGAGCACCCAGGTGGAGGCCTTCTGGTCGAACAGCGACCAGAACGGCGTGACCAGCGCGAACACCACCAGCACGCGCAGGACCACCGCGACACCGTCGATCGCCTCGTCAGGGTGATGACCGCGCGCGCGTTCGAGCTGCATGCGCGTGCCGGCACCCACGCCGCCGATCAGCAGCACCAGGGCGATGCACAGCGTCGCCACGATGCCCAGCGACGGGATCAGCGTGAGCGCGGCAAGCGCCAGCGCGATCGTGGCGCCGGCGACCGCAAGACCGGGGCGCGACTGGCCCGGTGCTCGCGCCAGCAAAGCCGTGCGAACCACGCGGAGGAAGCTGTCGGGATCGTCGCGCGTGGGCGGCATCATCACGTAGTGACGGCGGCCCAGCCAGAACACCACGGTCGCCACGAACATCAGCGCGCCGGGCAGACCGAAGGCCACCGCCGCCCCGTACTTGCGCAGGAAGAACGGCATCAGCAGCGAGGCCAGGAACGAGCCGACGTTGATGATCCAGTAGAAGGCGTCGAACACCACCTTGGCGAGCTTGCGGTTGCTCTCGTCGAACTGGTCACCGACGAAGGCCGCCACGCAGGGCTTGATGCCTCCGGCACCCAGAGCGATGAGCGCGAGGCCGGTGTAGAACCCGGTGACGCTGTGCTCGAACAGCGCCAGGCACAGGTGACCCACGCAGTAGACCAGGCTCAGCCAGAGCACCGTGCGGTACTTGCCAAGGAAACGGTCGGCGAGCCAGCCGCCCAGCAGCGGAAAGAAGTACACGCCGATGACGAAGGTGTGGAACACGTCCTTGGCCGCTCCCGGGCGTTCGCTTTCCGGCAGGTACATCAATAGCGAGGTCACGAGGAACGGCGTGAGGATGTTGCGCATGCCGTAGAAGCTGAAGCGCTCGCAGCCCTCGTTGCCGATGATGAACGGGATCTGGCGTGGCAGGCGCGGGCGACCGGCGGCGGATTCGGATGGGCTCATGGCAAGGCTTCGACGGCGACAAACCGCTCGATCCTAAACGAAACGCTCAGGCCCGCCGCGCTACCCTTGCCCACATCGCCCACTGATGGAGCCACCATGCACCCGATCCCCACCGGTCTCATCGGCTACGGCACGGCCGGCGCGTTCTTCCATGCGCCGCTGATCGCGGCCGCCGATGGCCTGCGCCTCGCCGCCATCGGCAGCCGGCGCAAGGACGAGATCCAGCGCGACTTTCCCGAAGCGATTGCGTACGAAAATCCTCAAGATTTGATCGCCGACCCCGCCATCGAGCTAGTGGTGATCGCCACGCCCAACGAGAGCCACGCCTCCTTGGCGCGCGCCGCGCTGGAAGCCGGCAAGCATGTGGTCGTCGATAAGCCGTTCACGCTGGACGCCGCCGAGGCGGAGGCACTGATCGCCCTGGCCGAGCGCGTCGGTCGTCGCCTGTCGGTGTTCCAGAACCGTCGCTGGGACAACGACTTCCTCACCGTGCGCCGATTGGTCGAGGATGGTCGGCTGGGCGAGGTTGCCTACTATGAAGCCCACTTCGACCGCTTCCGCCCCGAGATCAAACAGGGCTGGCGCGAGACCGAGGCGCCGGGATCGGGCTTGCTCTACGACCTGGGCGCCCACCTCATCGACCAGGCGCTGGTGCTGTTCGGCCTGCCGCAGGCCGTGACCGCCGATGTCACGCGCCAGCGTGCCGCCGCGCGAGCCGACGATTACTTCCATCTCGTGCTCGACTACGGCCACCGCCGCGCCGTGCTGCATGCCGCGGTACTGGTGCGCGATCCGGGCCCCCGCTATCTCGTGCATGGCGACGGCGGCAGCTTCGTGAAGTACGGCATCGACGGCCAGGAGGCCGCGCTGCGCGAAGGCAAGCGCCCAGGCGGCGAGCGCTGGGGCGAGGACGACCCGGCCTTCTTCGGTCGCTTCACCGATGCGGATGGCACCGGGACCACCATCGATACCCTGCCCGGCCGCTACACGGCGTTCTACGAAGGCGTAGCCACCGCGATCCGCGACGGTTCGCCGTTGCCGGTGGACGCACGCGAAGCCCGGGACGTGATCCGGGTGATCGAAGCGGCGCAGGCATCGGCGCGCGAACGCAGAACGATCCCCCTTCTGTAGGAGCGCGCTTGCGCGCGATCACGGCGGGCGGGTAACTCACATCTTCGTACCGGATCGCGCGCAAGCGCGCTCCTACAACGGCGGATCAGGCGTGGCCGGTGGCGACCGGTCGTGTGCGGTCCGATACCCAGCCTGACCATGACGGGGCGTAGAGGCGCGAGCCGCACAGGCCCGCGTACTCCATCGCCAGCAGGTTATGGCAGGCGGTGACGCCCGAGCCACACATGTGCACCACCTCTTCGGAGGCGTGCGGCCCGATCACACCCTCGAATGCCTTGCGCAGTTCTTCCGGGCGACGGAAGAAACCGTGCGCGTCGAGGTTGTCGGCGAACGGACGGTTGCGCGCGCCCGGCACATGGCCGGCGACAGGGTCCAGCGGCTCCACCTCGCCGCGATAGCGCGGTGTCGCGCGCGCATCCAGTAACACGAAGCGACCGCTCGCGAGACCGTCGCGAAGTTCGTCGGCGGACACGGCGCCGCTTTCATCGAAACGCGCATGCACGCTGGTCGGCTCGCGTGTCGGCACCACGTTGTCCACGGGAAGCTTCGACGCGATCCATGCCGGCCAGCCCCCATCGAGCACCGCCACGTTGTCGATGCCGGCCAGACGCGCCAACCACCAGAAACGCGACGCGGCAAGCGCACCGCCCGCACCGTCGTACGCGACGACCTGCAGGTCGGGCCGCCAGCCGATCCGCGCCAGGAACGCCTCGAAGTCGTGCGGTGCCGGCAACGGATGGCGGCCGCGTCCGTTCGCGGGTGTCGTCATGTCGGCCAGTTCGCGATCCAGATCCGCGCGCACCGCGCCGACGATGTGACTCTCGGCGTAATCCCTGTCGCCCTTGGTCGCATCCGCGAGATCGAACCGGCAATCGACGAACACCACCTCGTCGAGCGGAATGTTGGCGGCGGTCGCCGCGTCGATGAGGGTGCGCGAGATCAGCATGGTTGGCCCATTCGCCGGATGAGGTTGAGGAGGATGGCCGCCGTCACGCCCCAGATGCGGTAACCCGCGTGGAGGAACTCGACCATGTCGCGGCGATGGCCGCGAAAATCCATCGTGTAGCGACGCAGGTTGTCCGGGTCCATGAAGAAATCGAACGGCACCTCGAACACCTCGGCCACCTCGCCGGGGTCCGGCTTCACCCGCGCGTCGGCAGAAACCCGCGCGACCACCGGGGTCACGGTGTAGCCGCTGATCGTCTCGAAGGCATCGAGGAAACCCAGCGGCGTGACGAAGCTGGCATCCAGGCCGATCTCCTCGTGGCTCTCGCGCAGGGCCGTGGCAATCACGTCGGGGTCGTCCGGTTCCACGCGTCCACCGGGAAACGCGACCTGCCCCGCATGCTGCTGCAAGGTGTCGGTGCGCACGGTAAGCAGCACGTTCTGCTCGCGGTCGTCGCGGATGCCCAGCAACACCGCCGCACGGCGGCGCGGACCCGCACCGATCAGCTGGGCCATGTCGTCGTGGTTCCAGCCGCGCGGGCCAGGAGGACTCTCCAGCGGCAGCAACGCGCCATGCAGGCGGGCGAGCATGTCCTCCATCAGCCGGCCCTCCGCGCGGGCAGCGACGCCATGATGCGGCGGCGGCGGGCCTCATCAAACGCGGACCAGCCGGCAATTTCGTCCAGGGTGCGCAGGCAGCCCTCGCACAGCCCGTGCGCGCCGAGGCGGCAAACGCCGGTGCAAGGAGTCGATGGCAGCGGGGACGGGGACGAAGTGGCCATACCGCCGGCCATTCTAGCGCGCCGGCACGGGCTTCGCTGGCACGTTACTGGCGAATGTCCATCAGCTCGATATCGAACACCAGGGCCTCGTTGGGCCCGATGCGCGGCAACTCGCCCCGCTCGCCGTAAGCCAGGGCCGGCGGGATCACCACCTTCCACTTGTCGCCCACGTGCATGCGCGGGATGACGTCCTGCCAGCCGGGGATCACCCGGTTGACCGTGAAGGTGACCGGCTTGCCATGGGCGTAGGAACTGTCGAACTCGGTACCGTCGATCAGGGCCCCGCGGTAATTCACCACCACGGTACTGGTGAGCTGGGCCTGCGCGCCATTGCCCTTGCTGAGCACGGCATACTGGATACCCGACGGCAGCGTGACGACACCCGGGCGCGTGCGGTTCTTCGCGAGGAAGTCGGCGCTGCGCTTGGCGTTGGCTTCGGAGACGCGGCGGAACTCCACGAGCGAGTCGCGCTGCACCTTGGCGTCGAAGTTCACCAGTTGCTGCTGCATGGTGTCGATCGGCACGCCGGGCGGGCGCTTCGCATAGCCGTCCTGCAAGGCCTTCACCAGCACGGCGATGTCCACGTCGGGCTGGGCGCTGTTCGCGAACTGCGTGCCGATCTGGTAGCCAATGGCGTAGGACAGCTTGGCCTTGTCGATCGCCGGGGCGCCCGAGACGGGCGCGGACGGCGCCGATTGCGCATGCACCTGCGCGGCGCCCACGATGAGCGATACGGTGGCGATGGCTAGGAAACGCAAGCGTGACATCCCGTTCTCCGTGAACCCGGAACTTCTGGCGTGGGTGAGGATAGTCCATCGGCCGTCCGCCCGTCCGTACGCCCTCAGACGCCGCCGGATGGGGAAAGGTTCCCCTGCTACCATCCAGGCCCTCATTCTCCAGCCAGGAAATCCCCCATGGCCTTCCGCAACCTCCTCACCGCGGACCGCGGCGCCGTCCGCACGATCACCGTCAACCGCCCCGACAAGCTCAACGCGCTGAACCGCGAGACGATCAACGAGCTGACCCTCGCCTTCCGCCAGGCGGCGCAGGACGACGCCGTACGCGTCGTGGTGCTGGCCGGTGCCGGGGAGAAGGCCTTCGTGGCCGGTGCGGACATCTCCGAGATGAGCGCGTGGTCGCCCGTGAAGGCGCAGGCCGCCTCGCGTGCCGGGCAAGACCTCATGCTCACCGTCGAGCGCCTGGGCAAGCCGGTGATCGCGAAGATCCAGGGCTACACCCTCGGTGGCGGCATGGAGCTGGCCATGGCCTGCCACCTGCGCGTCGCCAGCGAAAAGGCGAAGTTCGGCCAGCCGGAGATCGGCCTGGGCCTGATCCCGGGCTTCGGCGGCACCCAGCGCCTCACCCGCCTCGCCGGTCGTGGCGTGGCGCTGGAGCTGTGCCTGCTCGGCCAGCAGATCGACGCCGCGCGCGCGGAGCGCGTGGGCATCGTCGCCCGCGTGGTGGCGCCGGAGGAACTGGACGCCACTGTCGACGCGATGGCCGACCAGCTCGCCGCCGCCGCGCCCCTGGCGCTGAAGGGCATCCTCGACGCGGTGATCGAGGGCGGCGAATGCGCGATCGACCAAGGCCTGGCGTTTGAAACGCAGGGCTTCGCCATCGCCTTCTCCACCGAAGACATGCGTGAAGGCACCAGCGCGTTCCTGGAACGCCGGAAGCCGACGTTCAAAGGGGTCTGAATCCTTGGGATCGCGCGCAAGCGCGCTCCTACAAAGGCCCGGTCACGCGCGACGAATACCGCTGTAGGAGCGCGCTTGCGCGCGATAGCCAACGAAGCGGCGACGCCACGTCAGTCATGCCCCCGATACTTCAGCTCCCCCGCCTCCACGCGCACATCCAGCCGGTTCTCCGGCGGAGCCAGGGGACAGGTGGCATAAGGCGTAAACGCGCAAGGCGGATTCCGCGCCTCGTTGAAATCCAGCACCAGCTTGCCGTCCTTCGGCAAGCCGGTGTCCAGGAAACGGGCAGCCCCGTAGGTCTCCTTGCCGCTGGTGAGGTCGCCGAAGACGAAGAACAGCGAATCCGGCGTCTCCTGGATCGGAAACAGCTCGAACGTGCGCCCATCGCGCACGAAGACGGCCTTGCCCGGCACCTTCTCCTTGTCGATGGTGCCCAGCACCGTGCCCATTTCCAGCTCCATCGGCGGATCGAACGGCACCCAGTCGGCTTCGACGCGCCATGATGCGTCGATCGGGAAATACTCCAGCCCCCTGAAGAACAGGCGCGTACGCGCCTGCTCGTCCTTCACGCGCAGGGCCTTGCGGCCGTCGCGTGCGATGACGAAGAAGTGCGCGTCACCGAAACGTACCTCGCTCGGTGTGCCGGAGGCATCGTCCACGAGAACGACACGCTCCACTTCGCGCCCATCGACCGTCACCGCGACGCCCTCCATCGGCACGAACGTCGCCTCGCCATCATGCGCCAGCGTGATCGAGCCCAGATGGGCAGGGCCGGCCCGCAGCACGATGTCGTTGTCGTGCTGCGCGCTGCCGATCCGGTTGACGCCCGTTTCCAGCCATTCGAGGCCGATCAGGCTGAGCCAGCCACCGGGGGCCCGCAGCAGGTCGAGACGACGGGTGCGCGCAGCGGCGACGGATTGTTCGAGAGCGGACAGCATGCGAGATCTCCGGGGATGTCGAATCGCCTTGTAGGAGCGCGCTTGCGCGCGATCGCGCGCAAGCGCGCTCCTACAAGCAATGGGGTCAGCGACCGCGCAGGAAAAGCCTGTCGAGTTCGCCCAGCGACAGCTGCACCCAGGTCGGTCGACCGTGGTTGCACTGCCCCGAGCGCTCGGTGGCTTCCATCTCGCGCAGCAGCGCGTTCATTTCGGGAATGCCCAGACGACGCCCCGCGCGCACGGAGCCGTGGCAGGCCATGGTCGAGAGCAGTTCGTTCTCCAGCTCTTCGAGGCGGCGCGAACTACCGTGCTGCGCAAGCTCCGCAAGCACGTCGCGAGTAAGCTGGGCGACATCGGCACCGTCAAGCAGCGACGGAATGCGCCGCACCACCACGCCCGTCGGACCACTGCGCGACAGTTCGAGGCCCCAGTCGGCGAGCGCTTCGGCATGCTCCTCGGCGGCGGCAGCCTCCTTCGCGCTCACCGCGATGCTCAGTGGCACCAGCAGCATCTGCGAACGCAGGTTGGCGGTGACGCGACCGTTCTTGAGCTTTTCGTAGGTGATGCGTTCGTGCGCGGCATGCATGTCGACGAGCACGAGACCATGCTCGTTTTCCGCGAGCACGTAGATGTTCTTCAGCTGCGCGATGGCGTAGCCCAGCGGCGGCACATCGTTGGCCGGGTCGACCTCGATGCCCGGCGACGACACGGGCCGTTCGGCCACCGCCGTGGACGACGACGGACCGAACAGCGTGGCGTAATCCGCCAACGGCTGGTCGCGCACACCGAGGTTCAGTCGCGGCTGGCTGGCGGACGACGGCCACGCGGGCATCAGCGCCTGCGGCGCCGACATGCGCGAGGGCATGCCCGGAGACATCGCCGCCATCGGTGCCATCGCGTCCTGCGCCGGCGAGGACGAACCTCCGGCACGCGTATGCGACAGCGCCTCATGCAGCGTGCGGAAGAGGAAATCGTGGATCAGGCGTTGTTCGCGGAAACGCACTTCACTCTTGGCCGGATGCACGTTGACATCCACGCCCACCGGATCGAGTTCGAGGAACAACACGAACACCGCGTGGCGACCATGGAACAGCACGTCCGCGTACGCCTGGCGCACGGCATGCGCCACGACGCGGTCGCGTACCAGGCGGCCGTTGACGTAGAAATACTGTTGATCCGCCTGCGCACGCGAGGCGGTGGGCAAGCCGACCCAACCCGACAGGCGCAGTCCGGCCGCCTCGTGATCCACGCGCAGCGCCTGCCCCGGAAACTCAGGACCCAGCACCTCGGCGACACGCGCCAGCGCGGCGTTTTCGTCGCGCGCGGGCTTGAGCAGGCGCACGGGCTTGCCGTTGTGGGTCAGGCGGATATCGACGCCTTCGCGCGCCAAGGCGAGCGATTTCAGCAGGTCGTCGATATGCGCGAATTCCGTGCGCTCGGCGCGGAGAAACTTGCGTCGTGCCGGCACGTTGTAGAACAGGTCGCGCACTTCGATGGTGGTGCCCGGCGGATGCTGCGCGGGGCGAGCGTCCTGCAGGCGGCCGCCGTCCACTTCGATGCGCCACGCGGCGTCTTCACCCGTGTGCCGCGAGGTCAACGAGAAACGCGCCACGGACGAGACCGACGCCAGCGCCTCGCCACGGAAACCCATGCTGGCGACGCGTTCCAGGTCGTCGAAGCTGCCGATCTTGCTGGTGGCGTGCGAGGCCACGGCCAACGGCAGTTCGTCACGCGGGATGCCGCCACCGTCGTCGCGCACGCGGATGAGGCGCGAGCCGCCTTGCTCGATGTCCACCTCGATGCGGCGCGCGCCGGCGTCGATGCTGTTCTCGACCAGCTCCTTCACCACTGAAGCGGGACGTTCGATCACTTCGCCGGCCGCGATCTGGTTGATCAGCTCGGGCGGCAGGACACGGATGGGCATGACGGAAAGACCTGACGTGTTGCAAGCCGAAAGGATAGCCCAAGGGGAGGCCGACCGCTCTCCGGCGCTTGCGGCGGTTCAGTGTCCCAGCGCGCGATACGGCGCCAGCAGGGCCTCGTCGGCGAAGCACTCCGACGGCATCAGGAAGCGCGGCTCATGACCGGCGGCGAAGGTCTCGCGGATGGCCGTGGCGGCGATGTCCAGCGGCGTGATCGCGATGTCCACCACCAGGCCGGCCGGACCGTGCACGCGCGGCGCGCGGCGGTCGGCCACGAAGGCGGCCAGTTCGTCAGGCAGCGGATGCACGCCACCCGGCCGGGTCAGCACGCCGATATGGGCGAGACGGAACAGGTCCTTCCACAGATGCCAGGACGACAGGCCGGCGAAGGCGTCGGCGCCCACCAGCAGCACCAGCGGGCGATCCGGGCCGATCTCGGCGCGCAGCGAGGCCAGGGTGTCGACGGTGTACGACGGACCGTCGCGATCCAGCTCGCGGGTATCGATGGACAGGCGCTGCTGCCCCGACAGCGCGGCGCGCAGCAGGGCCACGCGCCCGGCGGCATCAGCCACCGGCGGCGGCCGGTGCGGCGGCGTGCGCGCCGGCACCATGCGGACCTCGGCGTCGAGCGCCTCCACGGCCTCCCACGCGGCGCGCAGGTGGCCGTTGTGGATCGGATCGAACGTGCCGCCGAGAATGGCGAGCGGACGCGCCTCGCTCATGCGAAGGCCGCCGCGGCGCGGGGCTCGGCGATGGCCGCGATCAGGCGCTCCGCTTCCAGCCACGGATCGCCCTGCTGGCGGCCCTTGGCCATGCGGTCGATTCGCGCGGCACGGGCGAGGCAGCCCATCCAATGCTCACGGGGCGCACGACGCAGGGCCTTGCGGAACAGTTGCTCACGCGCGGGCCAGAGGCGCTCGGCCTTGGCCTGCGACGAGAAATCGCGCGCGTTGGCGAGACGCAGCGCGAGCTGGAGCTGGTTCACGATCCAGCCCATCAGGGCGATCAGTTCCTCGCCCTCGGCACGCAGCCCGGCGAGGATGCGCAGCGCGCGGCCGCCCTCCCCGGCGAACGCCGCGTCGGTGAGCTTGAAGGCGTCGAAACGGGCGCTGTCGGCCACGAGGCTTTCCAGCGCTGCCGCGTCGAGACGGCGGTCGCCCGCCAGCACCACGAGCTTGTCGATTTCCTGGGCGGCGGCGAGCAGGTTGCCCTCCACGCGCTCGGCGAGCATCGACACCGCGTCGGGCGTGGCCTGGACGCCGCGTGAGGCGAGACGCGCGCCGATCCACTGCGTCCACTCATGCGGGCGCGGTGCATTGAAGACGATCTGGATACCTGCCTGGTCCACATGCTTGGTCCAGGCCGCATCGTGCTTGCTGCTCCACTCTGTAGCGGTGATCAGCAGCGTGGTGTCGGGCGGTGGGTTACCCACGAACTCAGTGATGGCCGCACCACCGTCCTTGCCCGCCCTGCCGCCGGCGAGGCGCAGGTCGAGCAGGCGTTGCGTGGCGAACAACGACAGGCCCGCCGACGCGCGCGCCAGGTCGTTCCAGTCGAAGCGGCTGTCGGCTTCCAGCACTTCGCGTTCGCTGTAGCCGAGCCGGCGCGCCATGGCGCGCACGGCGTCGGCCGCTTCCAGCACGAGCAGCTCTTCGCCCACCAGCAGGTAGACCGGCGCCATGCGATCGCCGGCGAGGTGCTTCTGCCACTGGCCGGGATTCATCGGCACCGGAGGTATCTCCTTACTGCGCGGAGGACGGCGCCGCCACCGACGGATGCGCGCCGGCCGCCTGCAGACGGAACAGGATGGACTGCACCATGTCGCCGATCAGGCTGCGCTGCAGTTCTTCGGTCTGGCTGGCGGTACCGATGGTGTTCGTGGCGTCGTAGCTGAACTCACGCGACATATCGACCGACTGCGTCGGAATGATCTGCGTGCCATCCGGCGCCTTCGCGTTGAAATCAACGTGATAGCGCACGGCGTATTCGGTCACGCGGGCCGTACCGCTCACCGTCAGCGAATCGGTGCGGAAGGCGTTGGTGGTGATGGCCAGCTCAGCCGAATCCGCACCAGGCTTGTCCACGATGGTGGCACCGGAGTTCTCGAGCGCGCGCGTGAGATCGCGCTCGAGCTTGCCGCCGCCGGACACCGTGAGGTGGATCTTCTTCATCCCCGGCGGCAGCGCGGCCGACTGGCGAAGATGGAAGCCGCAACCGGCCAGCAGGGCGACGGTGGCGACGACCAGGGCGGCACGCAGCGAACGGGAAAGCTTCAGGCTCATGGTTATCCTGCGACGATGTTGACGATCTTGCCGGGCACGACGATCACCTTGCGCACGGTCAGGCCTTCGAGGAACGCCGCCACCTGGGGTACGGCCCTCGCCATGGACTCGGCGTCTTCCTTGGAAGCGGAGGCCGGCACCTCGATGGTAGCGCGAAGCTTGCCGTTCACCTGAACCGCGTAGGTCAAGGAGTCGCGGACCAGCGCCGTGGAGTCCACGGTCGGCCAGCCGGCGTCTTCCACCAGCGTTTCCGCATGGCCCAAAGCCTGCCAGAGCGCGTGCGACACGTGCGGCGTGAACGGATTGATCAGGCGGATCACAGCCGTGAAGATCTCCTGGCGCAGGGCCACGCCCTGCGTGCTGGCGTCGTCGAACTTGCCGACGGCGTTCAGCAGTTCCATCAACGCGGCGATGGCCGTGTTGAAGGACTGGCGGCGACCGATGTCGTCGGTGACCTTCTGGATGGTTTCGTGCAACTGGCGACGCAGCGTCTTGCGGGCGACATCGCCGGCCGGGTTGTCGCCCTGCCCCGCACCCGCTTCCACATGCGCGGTGACGTCGCGCCACAGGCGGCGCAGGAAGCGCGACATGCCTTCCACGCCCGCCTCGTTCCATTCCAGCGACTGGTCAGGCGGCGCGGCGAACATGGAGAACAGGCGCACGGTGTCGGCGCCGTAGCGGGCGATCATCTCCTGCGGGTCCACGCCGTTGTTCTTCGACTTGGACATCTTCTCGACACCGCCGATCTCCACCGGCTGGCCATCGGCGCGCAGCGTGGCGCCGACGATGCGCGCGCGATCGTCGCGCTGCACGTCCACGTCAGCCGGGTTGAACCAGGTGAAGGAGCCGTCGGCTTCCTTGCGGTAATACGTTTCGGCGATGACCATGCCCTGGCAGAGCAGGTTCGTGGCCGGCTCGTCGCTGTTCACCAGCCCTTCGTCACGCATGAGCTTGTGATAGAAGCGGAAGTACAGCAGGTGCAGGATCGCGTGCTCGATGCCGCCGATGTACTGGTCGACCGGCGTCCAGTAGTTGGCGCGCTCGTCCACCTGGGCCTGTGCGCCCGGGCTGGTGTAGCGGGCGTAGTACCAGCTCGACTCCATGAAGGTGTCGAAGGTGTCCGTCTCGCGCTCGGCCGGGCTGCCGCAGTTCGGGCAGGTGGTCTTGCGCCATTCCGGGTCGGCCTTGATCGGCGACTGCACGCCGGAGAATTCCACGTCTTCCGGCAGCACGACCGGAAGCTGGTCTTCCGGCACCGGCACGGCGTCGCACTTCGGACAATAGATGACCGGGATCGGGCAACCCCAGTAGCGCTGGCGGCTGACGCCCCAGTCGCGGATGCGCCAGTTGACCCGGCGCTCGCCACGACCGGCGGCTTCGAGCTTCGCCGCGATGGCGTCAAACGCCGCGTCGAAGTCCAGGCCGTCGAACTCGCCCGAGTTCACCAGGTAGCCATGTTCGGTATAGGCGGCAGTTTCCTGGACGTCGCTCTCGAACGAGCGCACGGTCTCCACGGCCGCCGAGGTGGCATAGGCATCGGTGCTGCCGCCGTCCAGCGCCTGCTGGGTGGCGTCGGCGCCCTCGCCCTTGCTGAGGTCGCGGCTCATCTCCGCCAGCGCGTCGAGCACGCCACGGTCGACCACCACCATCTTGATCGGCAGCGAATACTTCTGGGCAAACTCCCAGTCGCGCTGATCGTGGCCAGGCACGGCCATGACCGCGCCGGTGCCGTAGCCCATCAGCACGAAGTTGGCGACCCACACCGGCACCTTCTCGCCGGTGATCGGGTGGATGGCGTCCACGCCGGTGTAGTAACCGCGCTTTTCCTGGGTTTCCAGTTCGGCCTCGGACACGCCGCCGGACTTGCAGCTTTCAATGAATTCGGTGAGCCCCGGATTGCCCGCGGCGGCGCGCGTGGCGATCGGATGCTCGGCGGCCACGGCCACGTAGGACACGCCCAGCAGGGTGTCCGGACGGGTGGTGAACACCTTCAGCGGCTCGGCCTGGCCATCCACGTCGAAGGTGATCTCCAGACCCTGCGAACGGCCCAGCCAGTTGCGCTGCATGGTCTTCACGGCATCGGGCCAGCCCGGCAGGGTGTCCAGGCCGTCGAGCAGTTCCTGCGCGTAGACGGTGATCTTGAGGAACCACTGCGGGATCTCGCGCTTCTCGACCACGGCGCCCGAGCGCCAGCCCTTGCCGTCGATGACCTGCTCGTTGGCGAGCACGGTCTGGTCGACCGAGTCCCAGTTCACGACGCTGTTCTTGCGGTACACCAGGCCCTTCTTCATGAGCCGGGTGAACATCTGCTGCTCCCAGCGGTAGTACTCGGGGCGGCAGGTGGTGACCTCGCGGGTCCAGTCGTAGGCGAAACCCATGCGCTTGAACTGCTCGCGCATGTGCTCGATGTTCTTGTAGGTCCACTTTGCCGGCGCCGTGCGATTCTTGATCGCGGCATTCTCGGCGGGCAGGCCGAAGGCGTCCCAGCCCATCGGCTGCAGCACGTTCTTCCCCTGCTGGCGCTGGAAGCGGCTGATCACGTCGCCGATGGTGTAGTTGCGGACGTGACCCATGTGAAGGGCACCCGAGGGGTACGGGAGCATCGAGAGGCAGTAGTACTTCGGCTTGTCCGTGTCCTCGGTAACCTCGAAGGCGCGGGTGTCGTTCCAGAAGCGCTGGGCGGCGGTCTCGACGGCGTCGGGGGCGTAACCGCCCTGTTCGCGCGTTCCCTGGTCGTGGGTGTCCTGCATGATGTCCTGGTAATCCGGAAAGGAAAGACTGAAAGGCCGCCCCTGGCGTTTGCGGCCTGTAATCGCGGGAGACTATCCCACGGGGGGTATCCCGGCCAAGTCCGGCCACCGGCCCGGCGGGCGGGGCGACGGGGCAAATCCGCGCTAGAATAGGCGGTTAGCCCCATCCACGGCCTCGATTCCATGTCCTCACACCTCACCGAAACCCGGCGCCGGCGCAGCTTCGCCATCGTCAGCCACCCCGACGCGGGCAAGACCACGCTGACCGAAAAGCTCCTGCTGTTCGGAGGCGCGATCCAGATGGCCGGTTCGGTGAAGAGCCGCAAGGCGGCCCGCCATGCCACCTCGGACTGGATGGCCCTGGAAAAGGAGCGCGGCATCTCGGTCACCTCGTCGGTGATGCAGTTCCCGTACAACGACGCCATCGTCAACCTGCTCGACACCCCAGGCCACGCGGACTTCTCCGAGGACACCTACCGGGTGCTCACGGCAGTGGACTCGGCCCTGATGGTGATCGACTGCGCCAAGGGCGTCGAGGAACGCACGATCAAGCTGATGGAGGTCTGCCGCCTGCGCGACACGCCCATCATGACCTTCATCAACAAGCTCGACCGCGAGGGCCGCTCCCCGATCGAGCTGCTGGATGAAGTGGAATCGGTGCTGGGCATCGCCTGCGCCCCGCTCACCTGGCCGATCGGCATGGGTTCGCGCCTGAAGGGCGTGTACCACGTGCTGCTCGACGAGGTGCACGTGTTCGAGCCGGGCAAGAACTTCACCCGCCAGGATTCCACCATCTTCAAGGGCCTGGATCACCCCGAACTCGCCGCCCGCCTGGGCGAGGAAGCCCTGAACGACCTGCGCGACGAGCTGGAGCTGGTGCTAGGCGCCTCGAACCCGTTCGACGTGGAGGCCTACCTAGCCGGCAAGCAGACCCCGGTGTTCTTCGGCTCGGCCGTGAACAACTTCGGCGTGCAGCTGCTGCTCGACTTCTTCGTCGAGCACGCCCCGTCGCTGCGCTCGCGCCAGACGCTCACGCGTGAAGTGAAGCCGGACGAAGAAAAGCTCTCGGGCTTCGTGTTCAAGATCCAGGCGAACATGGATCCGGCACACCGCGACCGCGTGGCGTTCATGCGCATCTGTTCGGGCACGTACACCGCCGGCATGAAGATGCAGCAGACGCGCACGGGCAAGGAAGTGCGCATCGCGAACGCCCTCACCTTCATGGCGTCGGACCGCGAAATCGTGGAGACGGCATACCCCGGCGACGTGATCGGCCTGCACAACCACGGCACGATCACCATCGGCGACACCTTCACCGAAGGCGAAGGCCTGTCGTTCACCGGCATCCCGAACTTCGCGCCGGAACTGTTCCGCCGCGCACGCCTGCGCGACCCGATGAAGATGAAGGCCCTCCAGAAGGGTCTCGCGCAGCTGTCGGAAGAAGGCGCAACGCAGTTCTTCCGCCCGCTGATGTCGAACGACCTGATCCTCGGTGCAGTGGGCGTGCTCCAGTTCGACGTGGTGGCGTATCGCCTGAAGGACGAATACAACGTCGACGCCGCGTTCGAGCAGGTGGGCGTGGCGACGGCGCGCTGGATCCATTGCAGCGATGAGAAGAAGCTGGAGGAGTTTCGCGAGAAGAACGCGGCGAATCTGGCGATCGACGCGGCGGGCGAGCTGGTGTACTTGGCGCCGACGCGCGTGAACCTGCAGTTGGCGCAGGAGCGCTGGCCGATGGTGCGCTTCTCGGCGACGCGTGAGCATGCGGCTTCGGTCGAAATGTGATCGGTTAATCGCTGCGCGATTCGTGATTTAACGGCTTACGCCGTAACGCCGCTTCGTAGGGTTGGCTCGCCTTCGGCATCGCGCGCGGCGCTCGGGCGTGGCGGTGGAGCCGTCGGGCCGCCGCCGGGGCGCGCCGGCTCCGCCGTCCCTCGGGAAAGGTTGGCCGCTGTGCGG
>NZ_WNDO01000002.1 GCF_009912395.1 Luteibacter sp.
GCGCGAGCACCGCGCCCTGTTGGAGCAATACGCTTTGATCGCCAGCATGAGTGCCAGAGGCAACTGCTACGACAACGCAGCAATGGAGAGTTGGAACCACAGTCTGAAGGTCGAGGCCATCCATGGTGAACACCTCGCCACACGGGAGCAGGCCAAGGCTCATGTGTTTGACTACATTGAGGTTGACTACAATCGGATCCGGCTGCACTCGACCCTGGGCTACCTCAGCCCAGAGCAGTACGAGCTGGCCAATGTCGCTTAGATAGGTGTCCGTAAATCAGGGGCAAGATCACAGGTGACGAAGCCCGCCGCCGCACCCACCGGCACGTTGATGTAGAAGATCCACGGCCAGGAGAAGTTGTCGGTGAGGTAGCCGCCGAGGATGGGGCCGAAGATCGGCGCCACCACCACGGTCATTGCCCACATCGCCAGCGCGATGCCTTGCTTGGTCTTCGGGTAGCTGGACAGCAGCAGCGACAGCGACAACGCCACCATCGGACCCGAACCCGCGCCCTGCAACAGGCGGAAGATCACCAGCATCGGCATGCTCGAGGCCAGGCCGCAGAGCATGGAGAACACCACGAACAAGCCCACCGAGAAGCAGAACGTCTTCACCTCGCCGAAGCGGCGGGCGAGCCAGCCGGTGAGCGGCTGCATGATGGCGCTGGCCAGCGCATAGGAACTGATCGCCCACGTGCCCTCGCTGGCGCTCACGCCGAGGCTGCCCGCGATGTGCGGGACCGCGACGTTGACGATCGTCATGTCGAGGATCTCCATGAAGGTGGAGAACGCGACGGCGATCGTCAGCAGGACCAGCGCACCGCCCTGGAGCGGCTTGGGCCCGGCCGGTGCGGGCATGGTGGCGGCGTCGCTCAAGGCACGTCCGTCCCGAGGTTGGCGCGGACGATATCGTCGGCGGCGGCATCGGCCTTGGCGGCCACGTCGTCATAGACGCTGGTCTGGGCTACGGGCTTGTCGACCGGCGCCTTGGCCAGCACGTCGCCCTTGTCGTCGGTGATGTTGACGGTGACCGCGGTGGAGAGGCCGATGCGCAGCGGATGCTTGTCGAGATCGTTCGGGTCCAGCGCGATGCGGACCGGTACGCGCTGCACCACCTTGATCCAGTTGCCCGTGGCGTTCTGCGCCGGCAGCAGAGAGAACGCGCTGCCGGTGCCGGCGCCGAGGCCGATCACCTTGCCGTGGTATTCGACGCCGCTACCGTAGATATCGGCCTCGATCTTCGCTGGCTGGCCGATACGTACGTGGCGCAGCTGGCTCTCCTTGAAGTTGGCGTCCACCCACAGGTCGTGCAGGGGCACCACGGTCATGAGCTGCTGGCCCGGCTGCACGCTGTTGCCGACCTGCACGCCGCGCTGGGCGACGAAGCCGTCGATGGGCGCGAGGATGGCGTTGCGCTGCGAGGCGATCCAGGCCTGGCGGAAGCTGGCGCGGGCCTGGAGCACTGAGGGGTTGTTCTCGACATCGCTGCCGTCGATCAGCGCGCGCGAGGCGTCGGCCTGGCGCTGGGCGGATTCCAGGGCGGACTGGGCGCTGTCCACGGCGTCGCGGGCGTGCTGCACTTCTTCCGGCGCGACGGCCTTCTCGGCGAGCAGCGGCAGGCGGCGCTTGAGGTCGTCCTGCGCGCGCTTGAGGTCGAGGCGACGTGCGGCGAGGCCGGCGTCGGCGCTGGCGGCGGACTGGGTCTGCTGGCGCACCTGGCGCACGGCCTGGGCGAGGGCGCTGCTGGCCTTGCGCAGGTTCACGTCGGCGTCGGTGGCGTCGAGGCGCACGAGCACCTGGCCGGCCTTCACCAACTGCGTGTCGTCGGCGTAGACGCCGGTGACGATGCCGGGAACCTGGGCGGAGATGCCTACCTGGTTGCCGCCCACATAGGCGTCATCGGTGGTCTCGCGCGTGGAGAACACAAACAGCCACAGGAGGAACCAGATCAGCGCGGCCAGCACGAAGACGAGCAGGACGATGATCAGCGCGCGCTTGCGCTTGCCCTTGTCCTTCGGCGCGTTGCCGCTTTCCTGCTACGCTTGCGGCGTATCGTTCGGGGTGGCGCTCATGGGCTCTGGGCTCCGTCGGTGCTATGCGTGGAAGTCGGGGAAGGGGATGCGGGGTTCTCGGCGCAGTAGCCGCCGCCGAGGGACTTGATCAGGGCGACGTCGGTGGACAGCGCCTGGCCATGCAGGTCGATCGCTGCGTCCTGCTGCTGCAGCGCGCTGGCTTCGGTCGCGAGGGATTCGCGGTCGTCGCGCACGCCGCGTTTCGCACGGGCCTGCGCACTGGCGAGTAGGCGATCGGTCGCGTCGACGGTGTCGGCCTGTTGCTGGCGACGCCCGGCGACTTGCTGCGCGCCGAGCGCCTGCGTGGCGACATCGCGCGCGGCGGACGCGACGGTGGCGTTGTACTGCGCGACGGCGGCGTCGAGCTGCGCGCGGCTCACGCCGTGGGCCGCTTCGAGCGCGCCACCTTCGAAGATCGGCAGGTTGATGGCGGGCGTGAGCGAGAACACCCGGCTGCTGCCGGTAAAGACCTTGTCCACGTCGATGCTGGACAGGCCTGCCATGGCCTTGAGGCTCACGTCGGGGAAGAACTGAGCGCGTGCGGCATCGGTATTGCGCAGCGCGGCCTCCACCTGCCAGCGGCTGGCCGCGATGTCGGGACGACGGGCCATGAGGTTGCTGCCGACGTCACCCGGAAGGCCGGGCGCGACCTCGGGTAACGGGCGTGGCGTCAGGGCGGGCAGGTCGGCGGGAGAGACGCCGACGAGGGTCGCCAGCGATGCGCGACGGATATCGGCGGAGCCTTGCAGCGCGACCTTCTGCTGACGCGCGGCGGCGAGCTCGGCGCGCGCTTGCAACGCGGTGTCGGGCACGTCGACGCCTTGCTTCACCCGCAACTCGGCGATGCGCAGCGCACGTTCGCGGGCGGCGATGAGCCGATCGGCGAGCGTCACGCGAGCCTCGTCGGTGAGCCAGCCGAAATAGGTGTCGGCGACCACGGACTGGATCGACAGCGACGACGCCGAGCGTTCCGCTTCGGCGGCGCGCGCGCTGTCGATCGCGCTTTCGATGGCGAAGCGCTTCTTGCCCCACCAGTCGAAGTCGTAGCTCACCTGCACGCCGAGGTCGGCCTGGTTGTACCAGGTGAAACCCAGGAACTTGGCCGGGATCAGCCCGTGTTCGCTCATGCGCTGGCGTTCGACCTGGGCGCTGCCGTTGACGCGCAGGCCAGCCTACGCGGCGGCGACCCGAATGTTCTGCTGGGCGCTGTCCACGCGGGTCTTCGCCTGGGCGAGGTCCGGCGCGCCGCGAAGGGCGAGCTGGATCAGGGTGTCGAGCTGCGGGTCGTCATAGGCCTTCCACCATTCGGCGGCCGGCCAGCCGGGGCGGTTGTCGGTGTTCAAACCGGCGAGCGGCACGTCCGCGCGCAGCGCGGGGCGGTCGATCTTCGCCGGCACATGGCAGGCCGCGAGCGATAGCGCGACGACGCCCGCCAGCAGGGTGGGGCGGAGGAGGGAGGGGATCATGGCGATTCCGCGGGGTCGAGGTGCAGGGCGAATTTCTTGAGCAGGCGCTCGAGGGTTTTGCGTTCGGTGGTGGAGAAGCAGGCGAACTTCTCGATCAGCTCGGGGAACATCGGCGGCAGCAACTGGCGCACGAAATGGCTTCCTTCTGCCGTGATCTTCAGTTCCACCTGGCGCCTGTCGTGGACGGCGTGGGTGCGCGTAATGAAGCCGCGCTTGGCCAGCAGGTTGGTGATGCGCGTCATGTTGGTGGGCTTCTGCTCCGCCAGCGCGCACAGCTCGCTGGGTGTGGAACTGCCCTCGGCGGACGAGTACAGCATCATCAGCGTGCGGAAATCGCTGTCGTTCATGTCGAAAGGCTTGAGCTTCGCTTCGAAGTCCCGGCGCAGGGTCTCGGCCGTGAGCAGGAGCAGGCGGATGAGCAGGACCTCGCATTTGGGCACGCCTGGGATGTTCCCGGCGACACGGTCGACCCCCTCATAGAGGGCGTCGACGCAGGGTTTCAGGCTGGACATTACGCTGGCTAATAATTCACTGGTGAAGTATTAGGCTAGCAAGGGCTGTGGGCGCCAGGCAAGTGCCTGGGTGGGTGGACGCGGCTTGGGCGGCCCGATGCGACCCTGCTTTTTGTAGGAGCGCGCTTGCGCGCGATGGGGGGCGCGGCAACCCCACATCGCGCGCAAGCGCGCTCCTACAGTGGTTGGGTGGTCGTTAGCCGGGAAGCCCCGGCAGGCCGAACAGCCTCTCGGCGTTGCGCGTGGTCGCCTCGGCGATGGCGTCGGTGGACATCTCGCGCAGCGACGCCACCGTCTCCAGCACGTCGACCATGAATGCCGGTTCGTTCCGCTGCCCGCGTCGATGGGCACAGGGCTGGTCAGGGGCATCGGTTTCCAGCAATAGCCACTCCAGTGGCATCGCGGCCACGACGCGGCGGATGCGATTCGCGCGCTCGTAGGTCACCGGGCCGCCGATGCCGATATGGAAGCCCATGTCGAACAACTGCCGTGCCTGTTCTTCGCTACCGGAGAAGCTGTGAACGACGCCGCGCAGTCCACCCACGCGACGCATCGTGTGGATCGTTTCCTCGAAAGCCCGCCGCGCATGCACGATGACCGGTAGATCGTGCTCCTTCGCGATATGCAACTGGCGCACGAAAACCTCGCGCTGGCGATCCGGATCGAGCCCTTCTACGTAGAAATCGAGCCCGATCTCTCCAACCGCCACCGTGCCCGGGCGATCCAGCCAGGCGGGCAGTTCGTCGAGGTGTTCGTCGCGATGTGCCGCCGTCATCAACGGATGCAATCCATACGCCGGATGGACGCCTTCACGAGCCTTGCACAAAGCCTCGATGACTTCCCAGTTCCCGCGATCGATCGCCGGTACGATCCATCGCTGCACCCCGGCATCCCGGGCTCGCTGGAACATGGCATCACCGTCGACGTCGAACGAGGCGTCGTCCAGGTGGGCGTGGGTGTCGATCAGGTCGGGCATGCGGGTTGGCGGGTAGCTGAATCGTGAGCGTGGAGTCTAAGGCTTCGTTCAGTTTAACGACTGTCAAATGTGATCCGAGGCGACCACCGGGTGATGGGGCTCGAGCGCCATCGGGTCGTAGACCTTTTATCGGAGAGTAGGGTATGAGCAGGTTGAAGATTTCCGTCCTGAACATCGGTTTGGGTGCGGCGCTGGCTTTGGGTCTTTCCGCCTGTAACCGCGATGCGAACGCCGACGTGGCGAACGCTCCCGCCCCGGCTGCGGCTCCCGCGCCGGCACCGATCGCGCCGCCTCCGCCCCCGCCGGGTCCGAAGTACGCACGCGTCGTCAGTGTCGACCCGGTTCGCGAGGCCGCTTCCTCGCCGCAGCGCGAATGCCACGACGAGGTGGTGACCCGTCGCGCACCGGTGAAGGATCAGCATCAGATCGCGGGTACCGCCATCGGCGCGGTGGCGGGTGGCTTGCTGGGTAACCAGGTCGGTGGCGGCAAGGGCCGCACGCTGGCGACGGTTGCCGGTGCCATCGGCGGCGGTTACGCGGGCCACGAGATTCAGGAGCGTCGCCAGGAGACGAATACCGTCACCAGCACCGTGCGCAAGTGCAACACCGTGCAGGGCAGCAGTGGCGACAAGATCGTCGCTTATGACGTCCGCTATGAATACAACGGCGTGACCCGCTCGGTACGCATGGACCATGACCCGGGCGATCGCGTTGAAGTGCAGGAAGGCGTCTCGGTGATTTCCGACGCCCGTTGATCGATCGCAACTCTCCTCCAGGACGCATTCCCATGCACAACATCGTCCAGAAAATCGGCATCGTGGCGGCCGCGCTCGCCACGTTGTCCCTGACGGCTTGCTATGACCAGCCGCGCAGGGTCTATCGCGAGGAACGCGTCGTCTATTCCGGTCCGCCGCGTGGTTGCCAGCAGTGCGGCGTGGTGCAGGACATCGAGCAGATCTACACGGATCGCCAGTCGTCGCCGCTGGGCGCCGTGATCGGCGCGGTTGCCGGTGGCGTGCTCGGTAGCACGATAGGCAAGGGTGACGGTCGCAAGGCCGCGACCGTCGGCGGTGCCGTCGTGGGTGGCCTGGTCGGTAACCAGGTCGGCAAGCGCAATGGCGAGGACGTGGCGTTCCGTGTCCGTGTTCGCCTGGACGATGGGCGCTGGGCCACGGTCACGCAACAGGACGATCCGCAGTTGCGTCAAGGTGATTACGTCGAAATACGCGGTGATCGGGTATTCAGGCGCTGATCGTATGGACGTATAAACGTCTAAAAAAGAAGCCCGCGAAAGCGGGCTTCTTTTTTGCCTGAATATGGCTAACGCAAAAATTTTGGACAAAAAAAGACCCTCGTCCGAGGGCCCCTTTTTCCCGGGAATCGCAAGCTGCCCGCCTCGATTCCTTTTCCCCGCGCATTGTGTCGACCGTCAGTTCACGGCGTAGAACGCGTGGTCACCGATCTTGCGAACGACACGCTTGCTCGACCATGCCGGTGCCACCGCGACCGTGGCGAAATGATCCGCCTGCGGCACGTACACCAGTCGCTCGCCCTTGGGCAGGCTCCAGTTGTTGATGGAGTCGCCGGCGATCTTCCAGGCCTTGGTCCATGCGACGAGGTCGGTGACCTCAAAATCCTTCGGGGTGGTGGTGATAGCGAATTGCCGCGGCGCCGAAACGACCTCGCAGACATTGCTGCCACCCATGCCGCGATCACGGCGGCGAAGGGCGACTTCCGCCACGGCGTACTGGCCGATGGTGGGTTCGCTACGTGCTTCGAGATACACCGTCGTCGCCAGGCACGTCTGGTCGGCGAGGTGGCTCGGGAGGACGGACGCCATCCAGAGCAAAGCGGAAAGTTTCATGTGTATCTGCCTCCAACGAGCTTTTCCGTCACTTGCGGCCTTGGAAGAGCCATGGGGGACGTATGAGCGGTAGACGGGCGGGCAGGCCGTTACTACCTGGACCAACCGAAAGGCATCCGCACGCATAGGGTTAAGCGGATGGGATCGGGCGTCACACACTGTGACTGTACTGGGCGACTGTCCGGAGACGCCTGGTATGGGTTCGCCGAAGAGGAGCGGCTTCGCATGAGCGGCGGCTCCGACGGCTTACAACGCGATGGCATGGGGCCATGCGTAGCTTGTTTCTCCGGCGTTCGCCGGGTCGCGCCAGAACCGTCATCGTCGACGGATCGTCGCGGGTATAACCATGGCGACACACCATGGCCACGAATGTGGATCAGCCGAGCCTAGTGGCGTGTCACGTTTTACGCAAGTGCGTAACCGGCACGGTTCAGCTAGGGCTCACATGCATTCTGGAATGAGATTTTGCGACGAATGCCGCGATATCACGCGCCAAACGTCGATATGAGGTGAAGTCGCGGCTCGTGCTTTTCAATAGTGTCCGCCTGCGACAATGTGTCGTCGAGTACTACCAATGACCTATGTTTCGACGCGAAACCATTGCACATCAGCACGATGCCCGCATCGCGTCCGTCTATGCGTAGCGATTGCCCTTCCTGAATGGGTGTATCGCTTTCGACGATTCGCAGATGGCGTTTGTGTCCGCCGAGATAATGCAGTCGCGCCGCGATCTCCTGTCCAGGGAAGCATCCCTTGTTGAACGCGACGGCGTTCAATCGTTCCATCGAAAGCGCGGGCGGAAGCAATGCGTTCAACGCATCGTCAGGTAGCCACGCATAACCGTTGTCGATGTGTCGCGCGATCCATGCGTCGCCGTCGTCTCGTATTCCGATGTGTAGCGACGCATCGCCTTCGCCGAGCACGAGCGTGCCGTCGTCGCGTTCCTGCGCGTGCATGGTTTCGAAAGCGTCGCCGTTGGTGACATGCATGGGTGCGGAGACGTCGATCTTTACCTTCGAGCGAAAGACGAATCGTCGGAGGTCGGCGGCGAGCGCCTCGCCGTTACCGCCTCGCGGAATCGCGACCAGGCGATCGTCGGCGAGGCGGGCGATCTGGAGCAGGGTACGTACGCGGCCCTTGGGATCGAGCCAGGCGCTCCATTGCCAGCGGCCGACGCCGAGGGACGGTAGGTCGCTGCTGAACTGGGCGTTGGCGAAACCCAGGGCATCCGGTCCGGCGAGGGCGATGGCGCAAGTGGTACGGCTGGACATGGGCGGGCGCAATGGCGGGGAGGGGAGTAAGATATACGGTCGCACCAAGGCCAAGCCAACCCTCTTCAGGAACCTGAAGGTTGTGCTGCGATGGCACAGGTATTACGCTTTTAGGGCTTTATAACCATGTCCGACCATTCCTCCGAGCCCAAAGACGCGAACGATTCTTCTCCGGCGAAGCCACCCATCGCGCCGATCGTCCCCACGAACGGCGAGGCAGGGAAGGAGAAAGCGCCCTTGGACCCCACGCGTTACGGCGATTGGGAAAAGAACGGACGTTGCATCGACTTCTGATCTGAAGGCGAGGATGGGACGGTTGGGCATCAGCGATTCCAATCCAGGATAGCCGCCATGGCACAAACGGGACGACCGCTCTCACCCCACCTGCAGGTCTACAAATGGCAAGTGCAGATGGCCACCTCCATCCTGCACCGCGCCACCGGCATCATCCTTGCCGTCGGTAGCCTGCTCATCGTCTGGGGCCTCGCCGCCCTCGCCGCCGGTGAAGAGGCCTACGCCTGCTTCACGGCCTGCGCTTCCCACCCCCTGGGTATGATCGTCCTGGTCGGCTGGACCCTGGCGTTCTTCTACCACCTGTCCAACGGCATCCGTCACCTGGTCCAGGACACGGGCAAGGGTTACGCCATCCCCAGCTTCGTCCGCTCGAGCTGGCTCTCGGTCATCGCCGCCATCGTGCTCACCGTCATCGTCTGGGCCTTCGTGCTCACCGGAGGCCACGCATGAGCAAGGATCTTCGCAACCCGCTCGCTCGCGCCCGCGGCCTCGGTTCGGCAAAGGACGGCGTCCATCACTGGATGCTCCAGCGCGTCACCGCGATCGCCCTGGTCTTCCTGACCGTGTGGTTCCTCGTCATGGTGCTGGGCCTGCTGCACGCCGACTACGCCACCGCCCGCGCCACGGTCGCCAAACCCTGGAACGCCGTGCTGCTGATCGCCTTCGTCGTGACGGCCTTCCGCCACGCGGTGCTCGGCCTGCAGGTCGTCATCGAGGACTACGTCCACACGCGCTGGCTCGAAGTGGGCTCGCTCATCGTCATCAAGTTCATCGCCGTACTCGCCGCGCTCATGGGCGTGCTGGCCGTGCTGCGCATCGCGCTCGGAAGCTGATCAATGGAAGCCTACAAGGTCCAACAACATAAGTACGACGTGATCGTGGTCGGCGCCGGTGGCGCAGGCCTGCGCGCCACCTTCGGCCTGGCCGAGAAGGGCCTCAAGGCCGCGTGCATCACCAAGGTGTTCCCGACCCGCTCGCACACCGTGGCGGCACAGGGCGGCATCTCGGCCGCGCTCGGCAACATGGGCGAAGACGACTGGCGCTTCCACTTCTACGACACGATCAAGGGTTCCGACTGGCTCGGCGACCAGGACGCCATCGAGTACATGTGCCGTGAGGCCATCCCGGCCATCATCGAGCTCGAACACTATGGCGTGCCGTTCTCGCGTACCGAGGAAGGCAAGATCTACCAGCGTCCGTTCGGCGGCATGACCACCCACTACGGCAAGGGCACCGCGCAGCGCACCTGCGCCGCGGCCGACCGTACGGGCCACGCCATCCTGCACACGCTGTACCAGCAGGCGCTGGCGCACGACGCCACGTTCTTCATCGAATACTTCGCCATCGACCTCATCTTCGACAAGGATGGCGTCTGCCGTGGCGTCCTCGCGCTCGACATGAACGAAGGCACGCTGCACCTGTTCCGCGGCCATGCCGTGGTCATGGCCACCGGCGGCTACGGCCGTGCGTACTTCAGCGCCACCTCGGCCCACACCTGCACGGGTGACGGCGGCGGCATGGTGCTGCGCGCGGGCCTGCCGCTCCAGGACATGGAGTTCGTGCAGTTCCACCCGACCGGCATCTACGGCGCCGGCTGCCTCATCACCGAAGGCGTGCGTGGCGAGGGCGGTTACCTCACCAACTCCGAGGGTGAGCGCTTCATGGAGCGCTACGCGCCGAACGCCAAGGACCTCGCCTCGCGCGACGTCGTCAGCCGCGCGATGACCATCGAGATCCGCGAAGGCCGTGGCGTGGGCCCGAACAAGGACCACATCCACCTCAACCTGATGCACTTGGGTCCCGAGGTCATCGGTGAGCGTCTCCCGGGCATCGCCGAGTCCGCGCGCATCTTTGCGGGCGTCGACGTCACCAAGGAGCCGATCCCGGTGCTGCCGACCGTCCACTACAACATGGGCGGCATCCCCACCAACTATCACGGCGAAGTCGTCACCAAGCGCGACGACAACCCGGATTCCGTGGTGTCGGGCCTGTTCGCCATCGGCGAGGCGGCCTGCGTGTCGGTGCACGGCGCCAACCGTCTGGGCTCCAACTCGCTGCTCGACCTCGTGGTGTTCGGCCGCTCGGTGGCCAACCGCTGCGCCGAGATCATCAAGCCGGGCACGGCCCACCCGGACCTGCCGGCCAACGCGCTGGACCAGGCCCTGGGTCGCTTCGACGCGCTGCGCAACGCGGACGGCGATACGCCGACCTCGCAGATTCGCGCCGAGATGCAGAAGACCATGCAGAACGACGCTGCGGTGTTCCGCACCGGCGACACGCTGAAGGAAGGCTCGACCAAGATCTCCGAGGTGTTCTCGAAGTTCAAGGACGTGAAGGTCACCGACCGTTCGCTGGTCTGGAACTCCGACCTCATCGAGACCCTGGAGCTGTCGAATCTGCTGGCCCAGGCCGTCGCCACCATGCACTCGGCCGAACAACGTCCCGAGAGCCGTGGCGCCCATGCCCGCGAAGACTTCCCGGACCGCGACGACCACGACTGGCAGAAGCACACGCTGGTGTGGATCGACGAGGAAGGCCGTTCGACGTTCGATTTCCGTCCGGTGCACATGTACACCCTGACGGACGAAGTCGAAGTCGTGCCGCCCAAGAAGCGCGTTTACTGATACCGGACCGGAGAGGCAATCGTGGCAGAGTTCACGCTACCCAAGAATTCCAAAATTACGGCCGGCAAGCATTTCCCGGCGAAGGGCGCGAAGAATACGCGCACCTTCAAGATCTACCGCTGGACGCCGGATGACGGCAAGAACCCGCGCACCGACACGTACGAAGTCGACCTCGACACGTGCGGTCCGATGGTTCTCGATGCCCTGCTGAAGATCAAGAACGAAATCGACTCGACCCTGTCGCTGCGCCGTTCGTGCCGTGAAGGCATCTGCGGTTCCTGCGCCATGAACATCCAGGGCACGAACACGCTGGCCTGCACGCGCTCCATCGAGGAGTGCGGCAGCGGCACGATCAGCATCTACCCGCTGCCGCACATGCCGGTGGTGAAGGATCTCGTGCCCGACCTGACGCATTTCTATGCGCAGTTCGCGTCGATCAAGCCGTGGATCCGCACGCAGAGCCCGGCGCCCGCCGACAAGGAGCGCCTGCAGTCGCCGGAAGACCGCAAGAAGCTCGACGGTCTCTACGAGTGCATCCTCTGCGCCTGCTGCTCCACGTCGTGCCCGAGCTACTGGTGGAACGGCGACCGTTACCTCGGTCCCGCGATCCTGCTCCAGGCCTATCGCTGGATCGTCGACAGCCGCGACGAGGATACGGGCAACCGCCTGGAAGACCTCGAAGATCCGTTCAAACTCTACCGCTGCCACACGATCATGAACTGCGCGCGCACCTGCCCGAAGGGTCTGAACCCGGCGAAGGCGATCGCGGAGATCAAGAAGCTGATCGTCCAGCGCCGCGGCGTCTGATAGGAACATGTAGGAGCGCGCTTGCGCGCGATGGGGTTGCCGCGAGGTCCCATCGCGCGCAAGCGCGCTCCTACAGCCATCTGATGGAAGATGCCCGCCTCAAACGCCTGCGCTGGCGTACCCGCCGCGGTACGCGCGAGCTCGATCGCCTGTTCGGGTGGTGGCTCGACGAGCGCTTCGCCGACGCCGACGAACCGGCGCGGATGGCATTCGATGAACTGCTCGACGTCCAGGATCCCGATCTCTGGGATTGGGTGATGGGCCATGCCCGCGCCTCTCGCGAGGACTGGCAGGCCATCATCGATGAGATCCGATCGCGGCATAACCTTTGATGTCAGGCCTTCGCCCGGGCTCGCGCTGAGCCTGCGGGTGCTCGTTGTCGCCACGTCCATTGCCATGCTGCTCTGCGGCCTGCCCCTGGCGGCTCGCGTGGCCCTTTGCGCGGCCGTTCTATGCCACGGCGAATGGCGTGTCCGCGCCTGCCTGACGTCTCCGCTCGCATGGGTGGGCTGGGCCTCGGACGGCGTCTGGACTGTGGTCGATCGCCACGGGGAGGCCTTTCCGGCCGAACTGTGCGGCTCGCGCGTGGTCGGAACCTGGGTATCGCTGCGCCTGCGCTGGCAGGACCGAACCACTACGCTTTTGCTCATGGACGACAACGTCGCCGCTGACGACCGGCGCCGGCTGCGCGTGCGGCTCGGACGGTAGTCCAGCCCTGCCAGGGCTTGAACGGGCAGGGCGGGGCGACCTTGCCGGAAGCGGCCGCATCGGGCAATCTGCCGCGCGGTACGTGCCTTTCGTGGCGGCCCTCTCCCTACAAGGTGCTTTACGACAGGTATGTTCAGACCCCTCGAACTCTTCGTCGGCCTGCGTTACACGCGGGCCAAGCGACGCAACCAGTTCATTTCCTTCATTTCCACCGTGTCGATCATCTGCATCGCCATCAGCGTCACGGCGCTGATCACGGTCATGTCGGTAATGAACGGCTTCCAGCACGAGTTGCGCACCCGCATCCTCGGCGCTGTCTCGCACGTCACGGTGTCGGGCATCGACGAGACGGTGCAGAACTGGCAGAAGACCGTGGACACGGCCCGCAGCATCGGCCACGTGCGTGGCGCCGCGCCCTATGTCGAGATCCAGGCCTTCCTGCAGGCCCGTCGCTCGGGTGGCGCGCTCATCCGCGGCGTGGTGCCGTCGATGGAGCCGAACGTCTCCGACATCGATCAGCACATGGTCGAGGGCAAGATGACCGACCTCACCGATCACAGCTGGAACATCGTGCTGGGTCGCGAGCTGGCGTTGTCGCTGGGCGTCAACAAGGGCGACAAGGTCACCGTGGTGGTCCCGCAGTTCACGGCCACGCCGATCGGCGCGATGCCCAAGCTGCGCAGCTTCACGGTGAGCGGCATCTTCGAGCTGGGCATCCAGGAGTACGACGCGAACCTCGCGCTGATCTCCATGCAGGACGCGGAGCGCCTGAACGGCTTCGATGGGCCCACCGGCATCCGCCTGAAGCTGGACGACCTCAGCGAGGCCTTCCCGGTGGCGCAGGAGCTGGTCAACAAGCTGGGCCAGTCCTATCGCGTGGAAACCTGGATGGACACGCACGCCAACTTCTTCCGGGCGACCGAGATGGAGAAGAAGGTGATGTTCATCATCCTCTCGCTCATCGTCCTGGTCGCCGTCATCAACCTCATCTCCATGCTGATGATGCTGGTCACCGACAAGCAGGCCGACATCGCCATTTTGCGCACGCTGGGTTCCACGCCGCGCAGCATCATGGGCATGTTCATGGTGCAAGGCGTGCTCGTGGGCGTCGTCGGCATCGCCTTCGGCGTGGGCCTGGGCTGCCTGCTGTCGGCGAATCTGCCGGCGCTGGTGAAATGGATCGAAGGCCTCACCGGCCGCCAGTTCCTCTCGCCTGACGTCTACTACATCAGCGAAGTGCCCAGCGAACTGCTCTGGTCCGACGTGGGCTGGGTGGTGCTGGTCACCTTCATCTTCTCGCTGCTGGCTACCCTCTACCCGGCGTGGCGCGCTTCGCGCACGCAGCCCGCCCAGGCGCTCCGCTATGAATGATTCCTCCAACGACATCGTCCTGCGCGCCACCGGTGTCGCGAAGGTCTACGAAGAGGGCGATCTGCGCACTGGCGTGCTGTCGAACGTGAACTTCAGCCTGCGCCGCGGCGAGACGCTGTCCATCGTTGGCGCGTCGGGCTCGGGCAAGTCCACGCTGCTTCACATCATCGGTGGCCTGGATACGCTCAGCGCCGGCTCGGTCGAGGTCAACGGTCGCGTGCTTTCGGAGCTGTCCGATGCGGAGCGCGGTCGTGAGCGCAATCGCTCGCTCGGCTTCATCTACCAGTTCCATCACCTGTTGCCCGAATTCACGGCACTGGAAAACGTCTGCATGCCGCTGCTGATCCGCGGCGTGGCGATTTCACAGGCGCAGAAGGAGGCCGCGGCGCTGCTTGCACGAGTGGGGCTGGGCGATCGCCTGCGTCATCGCCCGGCGGAGATGTCCGGTGGCGAGCGCCAGCGTTGCGCGGTGGCACGTGCCCTGGTGACGCGCCCGGCCTGCGTGCTCGGCGACGAGCCTACCGGCAACCTCGACGAGGCCAACGCGGCTCACGTCTACGAACTGATGCTCGAACTCAATCGCGAGATCGGCACCAGCTTCGTCCTGGTCACTCACGATTCCCGCCTGGCGGGCAAGATGGACCGCACGCTGGAATTGAAGGGCGGCGAACTTCACCCGCGCTGATGGTAGGAGCGCGCTTGCGCGCGATCGCGCGCAAGCGCGCTCCTACAGAAGCCGTGTCAGATGGAGCGGCCGGTCACCCGCTGGACCGCAGCACGGCCGGCGGCGTCAGCCAGGCCCACCACCGCGTAATTGTGCCCGTCGCGCGACCAGTAATCGGCCAGCAGGCCGTCCTGTTCGCGCTCGCCGCGCTGGAGCAGGTGGCGTGCCGCACCCGGCGGCCGCACGTAGAAACTCACCGTATGCCCGGCGCCGTCGTCGTACAGGATCATGGCGGCCGCCCCCTGGTCGGTGGCGAACAGCCGGCCGCCCATCGGCCGGAAGCCGGCGTCCGCGAGGTCCGGTAACTGCGCGGTCGGCCCGACGCGTCCGGCCAGCCACGCGCGCAGGTCGTTCTCGTTGCCCGTCGTGATGTCCATGCCCAGTCCGTGCTCCACCGCCAGCAGGCGGTAGGCCTGCATGGCGTCGGCCATGGGAGCGACCGCCCCGCGACCCATGCCGCGCGCCGACCAGCCGCCGATGCCGCCGGCGGCGAGGCAGAACATCAGGCCGGCGGCGATCGCCAGGCGTGACAGCCGTCGCTGCCGGCGACGCGCACGGACCAGCACCGGATCGAGGCCCGGCGACGACACCAGGTCGCCGGCCAGCAGGGCGCGCAGTTGCTGGGCGTCCTGGCGCCAGCCCTGGACCTCGAGGGCGCGCTCGGGATGGCGGTCGAGGTAGCGCTCGACCTCGGCCCGGTCCGGGCCGTCGAGATGACCGTCCACGTAGGCATGGATGTCGTGTTCGCTCGGAGGGGTCTGGGTCATTTCAGCAGTCGCAGGGAAGGGGATTCGGGGATGACGCCCTCGCCTAGCCGGTGCAAGGCCTGGCGGGCACGGGACAGCCGCGACATGACGGTGCCGATCGGCACCTGGAGGATGTCGGCGACCTCCTGGTAGCTCATGCCTTCCACGGTCACCCAGAGCAGCAGGCTGCGCTGCTCGACGGGCAGGGAGGCGAAGGCGGCCAGGGTCGAATGGGCCACGGCCACGCGCTCGGCGGACGGCCAGGTAGGCTCATCTTCGGCAAGCGAGCCCAGGAACCGGGCATGAAGGCTGGCGCGTCGTTTTGAATCGAGGTAAATCCGGTACAAGATCGCGAAAAGCCAGGCGCGCAGACTCTGTGCCTCGCGTCGGCTGGACCAGCGCGAGAGGGCACGTTCCAAGGTGGACTGGACGAGATCGTCCGCGGCGTTCGGGTCGCGGGCAAGCCATAGGGCGAAGCGCCGCAGTCGCGGCAGCAGGGCACGCAGTGCTTCGTCGATGGTCGGATCGGTCATGCCGGGGCCTCGGCCGGGGGCGGTACATGGACGTATGACGGCTACCGCGACGAATTATTCCCCGTCGAGGGAATAAATGTCGCGGACGTGCGTCCCACCCTGGACACCTCGCTGTGAGGACGGAGAAAGACCATGCATGACCCATCATCGAAACGTCGTCCTCCCCACGCCCTCTGGCGCTGGGCGCTGATCGGCGTCGCCATGGCCGGATCGGCCGCCGCCTTCGGCTATGTGGGCGGCTGGCTTGCGCCCGGACGCCTCACGCCGAACAGCCTCGTCGACGCCCTTCAGGCCAACGGTGGCGATCATCCGGGGTACCGTCGCAACCATGCCAAGGGCATCTGCGTGGCCGGTCACTTCGAGTCCAGCGGCCTGCTGGCGCCGTATTCCTCGTCGCCGCTGTTCCAGCCAGGCAATACGCCGCTGGTCGGGCGCCTCGCGATTCCGGGCGGCAATCCCTATGCTCCCGACAGCTCCGCGCCCATCCGCAGCTTCGCGCTGCGCTTCGACCTGCCCGATGGCGAGCAGTGGCGCACGGGCATGAACGCGATGCCGGTGTTCCCGGTATCGACGCCGGAAGCGTTCTACGAGCTGCAGCTCGCCAGCCATCCGCTGCCGGATACGGGCAAGCCCGATCCCGAGCGCATGAAGGCGTTCTTCACCACGCATCCGGAGACCACGGCCTTCCTGGCCTGGGTGAAGACCGCCCATCCCTCGGCGAGTTACGCCACCGAAACCTACAACAGCCTCAACGCCTTCTACCTGCGCGATGCCGGCGGCCAGCGCCATGCCGTGCGCTGGCGCGTGGAGCCGGAGGGTGCGATTCCCGCCGCCAGTGGCCCGGCGGCAGGCGACACCGACTACCTGGCCGCGGACCTTCGCCAGCGCCTCGGCGCCGGCCCGCTGCGCTGGAAACTGGTGATGACCCTCGCGGGCCCCGGCGATCCGGTGGACGACGCCGCCAGCGTCTGGCCGGACGGTCGCCAGGAAGTGGTCGCCGGTACCGTGGTAATCGACGGCGAGCAGGCACAGGACAGCGGCCCGTGCCGTGACGTCAACTACGATCCGACTGTGCTTCCGCGGGGCATCGAGGTATCGGGCGATCCGTTGCTCGCGGCGAGATCCGCGGCTTACGCGGAGTCCTATCTGCGACGAACGTCGGAGGAGGGCCACCTGCCGGGCACGGAATCCCCGAAGGAGGCCGCACGATGAACGGCCAGCCGATGTTCCACCCGTTCGCCCGAGTGATGCATTGGCTGATGGCCACCATGATCCTGGCCATGCTCTTCATCGGAGCCGGGATGGTCAGCACGGTGTCGGAAAAGCACCAGTGGCTCGTGGGCATCCACAAGCCGTTGGGCGCCGCCGTCTTCGTGCTGGCCCTGGTCAGGCTCGGGTTCCGCCTCACGCATCCCGCGCCGCCGCTGCCGGCCGACCTGCCGTTGTGGCAGAAGCTTGCCGCCCATGCGTCGCACTGGCTTCTCTACGCGCTCATGCTCGCCATGCCGCTGATCGGCTGGGGGATGCTCTCGGCCGGCGGCTATCCGGTGACGCTCGGTGGCGGCATCCAGCTGCCGTCGATCCTGCCCGCGAATCCGGCGTTGTTCGCCTGGCTGCGCGAGTCGCATCGCTATCTTGCCTGGTTGTTCTTCCTGACCTTCCTGGCGCACATGGGTGCCGCGCTGATGCATGGCCTGATCCGGCGTGACGGCGTGCTGCGCAGCATGACGGTCGCGCGTCGCGACTGATCCACGAGGCGACAAGCAGGCGCATGCCCGGCACAATGCCGGGCATGCGCATCGTGTTGATCGCCCTCGTCGCCCTGCTGGCCGGATGCCGTTCGCTCGGCTATTACGCGCACGTCGCGCATGGGCAGGCGTCGCTCGTCGTCCATCGTCGCGCCATCGACACGGTGGTGGCCGATCCGAAAACGCCCGACGCCACCCGACGCAAGCTCGAGCTCGCCCGCGAAGCGCGGCGGTTCGCCTCGGATCGCCTCGACCTGCCGGACAACCGCAGCTACACCTATTTCGTCGCGCTGGATCGGCCCTGGGTGGCGTGGAATGTCTTCGCGACCCCGGAGTTGTCGATCTCCGCCGTCACCCATTGCTTCCCCATCGCAGGATGCGTCGCCTACCGCGGTTACTTCCGCAAGGACCTCGCCGACCGCGAGGCCGCGCGCGAACGTTCGCTCGGCCACGACGTGTCCATCGGCGAGGTGCCTGCCTATTCCACGCTGGGCTGGTTCGCCGACCCCGTGCTGAGCAGCATGCTGCGCTGGGACGACGACACGCTGGCCGGCACGATCTTCCACGAACTGGCCCACCAGAAGATCTACGTGAAGAACGACTCGGCGTTCAACGAGTCCTACGCCACCTTCGTCGAGCACGAGGGCGTGCGCGAATGGCGCGCGTCGAAGGGGCTTCCGGCACCCAACGACAAGGGCGATGCCCTGGAGCGCGACTTCACCACCCAGGTGCTCGCCTTGCGTGATCGTCTGAAGGCCATCTACGCGGGGCAGGGCGACGATGCGGCGAAGCGCGTTGCCAAGGCGGAGGAATTCGAGGACTTCCGCGGCCGATACCTCACCTGGCGCGACGGCCCCGCCGGCGGCGATCGCCGCTACGATCGCTGGATGTCGAGGCCGCTGAACAACGCGCGCCTGCTGCCGTTCGGGCTCTACGACGGCTGGACGGCGTCCTTCGCGACCTTGTTCGCCGAATCGGGACGGCAGTGGCCGGTATTCTTCGCGGCGGTGCGGCGCCTCGCCGATATGGCGCCGGAGCCACGGAATCGCGAACTGGAGCGGCTTCGCAACGCTGCGAATACCCAGGAAGTCAAGGGCTGACGCCGCATCGTCGT
This sequence comes from Luteibacter sp., assembly GCF_009912395.1. GTDB lineage: Bacteria > Pseudomonadota > Gammaproteobacteria > Xanthomonadales > Rhodanobacteraceae > Luteibacter. Next base: position 18,831 of record NZ_WNDO01000002.1, read on the forward strand.
TCACCTGGGGGAACACAGCGTTCGACGGCACCCCTTTCCTGGGTCGATGAGCGTTGTATCGTGAACCATTGCACTGGCAAGGTTCCATCATGTCCCTGGTTCAATCCTGGTTGCGCATACGCTTCTGGAAACGAGTGGCCGCCGGTTTCGTGCTCGGCGCGCTTGTCGGCTGGTTGGTCGGCCCGCAGGCGGCGGAGTGGTTCGGTCCGCTCGGCACGCTGTACGTCACGCTCATCAAGATGATCGCGGTGCCGCTGGTGTTCTTCGCGGTGCTGCACAGCGTTTCCAGCCTGCATGGGGTGAAGGACGTCGCGGCCCTGGGCTCGCGTACTTTCCTCTGGTTCGCCGCCACGGCGACGCTGGCCGTGCTGGTTGGCCTGCTCGTGGCCCACGTCACCCAGCCGGGACTGGGCGTGCAGGGCCTGACCGCACCGGTCGACTGGAAGCCGCGCGAGGTGCCCGAGCCGGTGAAGGTGTTGCTCGATATCGTGCCCGCCAACCCGTTCAAGGCGCTTTCCGAAGGCAAGATCCTCCAGGTGATCTTCTTCGCCGGGCTGCTGGGTCTGGCGCTGGTGAAGATCGGCGAGAAGTCCGCACGCCTGCGTGCGCTCGCCAACGAAGCCAACGACGGCATGATCCAGGTCACCCGGTTCGTACTGGAAGTGACGCCGATCGGTACCTTCGGCCTCATCGCCGCCCTGGTCGGCAGCTACGGTTTCGAGAAGCTGCTTCCGCTGGCGGCCTTCGTCGGTGCGCTCTATCTCGCCTGCGTGTTGCAGATCGTCTTCGTCTACGGCGGCCTGTTGCTATCGCACGGCCTCAACCCGTGGAAGTTCTTCCGCGCGGCCTTCCCCGCGATGCAGGTGGCCTTCACCTCGTCGTCGAGCTTCGCCGCGATGCCGATCGCGTTGCGCAGCGTGGTGCGCAACCTGGGCGTGAAGGAGGAATACGCCGCCTTCGCCGTGCCGTTGGGCGCGAGCATCAAGATGGACGGTTGCGGCGCGATCTATCCGGCGATTTCGTCGGTGTTCGTGGCGCAGTATTTCCATATCGACCTGCAACCCGCGCAGTACCTGATCATCCTGCTGGCCTCGGTGCTGGGCTCGTTCGGCACCGCCGGCGTGCCGGGCACCGCGACGGTGATGGTGACCCTGGTACTCAGCTCGGCGGGTCTGCCGCTGGAAGGCATCGGCTACCTCGTCGCCATCGACCGCATCCTCGACATGATGCGCACCATGACCAACGTGACCGGCCAGATGGTCGTGCCCGTGCTGGTCGCCCGTGAGCGCGGCATCCTCGACATGTCCATCTATAATCGCGCCTCGAGCGAGCTGGTGGCCGAGCCCGACGCCCTGTAACGCACGTGCGCGCGAATCCTCAGATGATTCCCGCGCGCCTGTAGGAGCGCACTTGTGCGCGAACCCTCAGGGTTTCCCATGGCGAATGAGGCCTTGTGATGATCCTGCGAGCTTTAAAGCCTCGCCCCGATCACTGCAAAGCCTCATTCGTTCAATGATGTGTTGAGGGTTCGCGCACAAGTGCGCTCCTACAACAACAGCCGGTGGTTCGAGGGTCAGGGCTTCGCCTTTCGGCCCGACATGTGCTTCAGGTAGGCCACGAGGTCGTCCAGATCCGCGTCGGATAGCACGTCCGCACGGAACGCAGGCATCTTCGCCTGCGGCCAGTGGCGCAAATCCTGCGGATTACGAACCAGCTTGCGCAGATAGCCCGCCTGAAGGTACTCGGTGGGGCTGTACGGGATGTTGAGATCCGGCCCCACCTTCGCGTCGCCCTGGCCGTTGAGCGTATGGCAGGTGATGCAGTTGCGCTGGAACACGGCAAAACCGTGCTTCACCTTCGCGCTGGCGTTCGCCGCCGGATTCATCGCAGGAAACCGTTCGGCGGGGCCGGGCATCACCTTCACCGTGCCGATCTGGTACGGCTACTGTTCCGGTCCGATGTTGCCGGCTTGCGGATGCAGCCACACGAGGTAGAACGGCCCAGCGCCATGGTCCTTGCCTTCGAGTTGCGGCCAGTGCGCGTCCGCAGGTTCCACGGCCAGCCACGCTTCGGCGCCGTGCCCGTCGAGGATCAGCGCAGCGGGAATGTCGGCGGCAAAACCGTCTTCCGCGACGAATTGCAGGTTCGCGTCGGCGGGGATGCCTTGCAGCAGGGCCTTCATCGGCACGGCGCGGTAGGTGCGGTCCTGGTGGTAGGACACGTCGCCGGTCACGTGGATATCCCGCGCGTCAGGGCGCTTCAACAACTGCTCCGTGGTCAGCGCCTGGGGGCCGTGGCCGGCGTCGATGGTGAGGGTGGCGGCATCGGCGACGCCGGTGCAGCACAGGGCGAGGAAAAGGGCGGTCAGGGCGCGCATTTCACGGTTCCTTCGTTGTCTGGCGGGTGACGGCATGTCGCGTTACCCTCGATTATCTTCCCGGCGCCCCCATGTGGGAATGCCGACACGTTCACGGATTCCGTCATGGCCGATACCACCGTACCCGAGTTCTTCGAGCGCTTCCCGATGCCTCGGATCGCCAGCGCCGGGCTCGACGCCGACCTTGCGGCCGACGACAACCGTCTCGTCATCCTGTTCCTCTGGGGGCGCGACTGCCCCAACTGCGACATCGCCAAGCGACAGATCCTGCTGACCCCCGAGCGCTTCGGGTGGCCCGAAGTACGCTGGCTCAACGACAACGTCTACGACGACCCCGCGATGGCCACGCGCTTCGGCTTGCATGGCATCCCCGCGTTCTTCGTGTTCCATCGCGGCAAGAAGCTCGGCAAGATCACGCCGTGGCCCGGCACCGACCGTTTCGTCGAGGCCATCGACAAGCAGATCCAGCTCACGGGCGCCAGCGCATGATTATCCAGTCGTTGCTCGATACCGACTTGTACAAATTCACCATGATGCAGGTGGTGTTGCACCAGTACCCGGCGGCACAGGTGGAATACCGCTTCCGTTGTCGCACGAAGGGCGTCGACCTGGTGCCGCTGATCGGACGCATTCGCGAGGAGCTGGATCACCTATGCTCGCTGCGCTTCACCGACGACGAGCTGGCCTACCTGCGCGGCATGCGTTTCATCGACAGCGATTTCGTGGACTTCCTCGGCTTGTTCCAGCTCAACGCCAAGTACGTCACGGTGGCGCCATCGCCGACGACGGCAGGTGAGATCGAACTGGTGATCTCCGGGCCCTGGCTGCACACGATCATGTTCGAGGTGCCGCTGCTTGCCATCATCAACGAGCTGTATTTCCGTGCCGCGCACCCTGGCCTGTCGATGGACGAGGGCAGGGCGCGCCTGCGGACGAAGACTGCCTTGCTTCGCGATACGCCGGGATACGGCAAGGTCCGCATCGCCGACTACGGCACGCGTCGTCGCTTTTCGCGCGAATGGCACGAAGAGGCCCTGGGCATCATGGCGACGGAGTGGGGCACGCAGCTGGCCGGCACCAGCAACGTATGGCTCGCCAAGCGCAAAGGGTTGCTGCCCATCGGCAGCATGGCCCACGAGTACTTGCAGGCGTTCCAGTCGCTGGGGCCGCGCCTGCGCGATTCGCAGACGGCGGCGCTGGAGGCGTGGGCGCGCGAATATCGCGGCGACCTAGGCATCGCGCTCTCCGATGTCTACGGACTGGATGCCTTCCTGCGCGATTTCGATATGTATTTCTGCAAGCTTTTCGACGGTGCTCGCCACGACTCCGGCGATCCGTTTATCTGGGGCGACCGCGTGCTGGCGCACTACGAGGCCAATCGCGTCGATCCGCGCTCGAAGACGCTGGTGTTCAGCGACAGCCTCACGATCCCTAAGGTAATGGAGCTGTACAAGCACTTCGAAGGTCGCTGCAACCTGTCCTTCGGTGTCGGCACCAACCTCACCAACGACGTGGGGCCGAAGGCGCTCAACATCGTCATCAAGATGACCCGCTGCAACGGGCAGCCGGTGGCGAAGCTTTCGGATTCGCCGGGTAAGAGCATGTGCGACGACCCGGAGTACATCGGGTATCTGCGCAGGGTGTTCGATCTGCCTGCGGCTGCCTGAGGGTTTTTGTAGGAGCGCGCTTGCGCGCGATGGGGCTGGTCGCAAGCCCCCATCGCGCGCAAGCGCGCTCCTACAGGTAGATCAGAAGGCGGGCAGCACCGCGCCGCCGTAATTCTTCTCGATGAAGGCCTTCACTTCCGGCGAGGTCAGCGCCTTGGCGAGCTTCTGGATGCGCGGGTCGTCCTTGTTGTCCGCACGGGTCACCAGGAAGTTCACGTACGGCGAATCCTTGTCCTCGATAAGCAGCGCGTCCTTCGTCGGGTTGAGCTTGGCGGTGAGGGCGTAGTTGGTGTTGATCAGGGCCAGGTCCACCTCGCCGAGCACGCGCGGCAGCATGGCGGCTTCCAGCTCGCGGAACTTGAGGTTCTTCGGGTTGCTGGCGACGTCCTTCAGCGTGGCGAGACGGTCGTTCGGGTTTTTCAGCGTGATCAGCCCGTGCTTGGCGAGCAGCAGCAGCGCGCGGCTGTTGTTGCTGGGATCGTTCGGGATCACGACATCGGCGCCGTCCGGCAACTGGTCGATCGAGGTGTACTTGCGCGAATAGGCGCCGAACGGCTCGATATGCACGCCCACTACCTTCACCAGGTGCGTGCCGCGCTCCTTGTTGAAGGCGTCGAGGTAGGGCTCGGTCTGGAAGAAGTTCGCGTCGATCTGCTTCTGGTCCACCTGCATGTTCGGCTGGACATAGTCGGTGAACACCTTGATCTCCAGATCCACCCCTTCCTTGGCGAGCAGGGGCTTGATCTCCTTGAGGATCTCGGCGTGCGGCACCGGCGTGGCCGCCACGGTGAGCGAAGCTCCTGCGTCGGACTTGCCAGCGTCACCGCCCGAACAGCCCGCCAGCAGCAGGGCAAGGGAGGCGGCGAGGGGCAGGAGGAGCTTCTTCATGGCGGGACGTCCGTGGCGGAATGTTGCGGTGCGCCAGCATAGACATCTATACCGCCGGATGCAAAAAGCATCCGGCGGGTGGATTCAGCGACGGCTGTAGCGGGCCACGAGGCGATCGCCGAGCATCTGCAGCACCTGCACCAGCACCACCAGCAGCGCCACGGTGACCAGCATGTAGTCGGGCTTGTAGCCGTTGTAGCCGTATTGGTAGGCCAGCGCACCCAGGCCGCCGGCGCCGACGATGCCGCCCATGGCGGTATAGCCGACCAGGGCCACGGCGGTGACCGTGGTGGCCGCGATCAGGCCCGGACGGGCTTCCGGCAGCAGCACGCGGGTGACGATCTGGCCCGTGGTGGCGCCCATCGACTGGCTGGCCTCGATCACGCCGCGGTCCACTTCGCGCAGGGCGGTTTCCACGAGGCGGGCGAAGAACGGCGCCGCGCCGATCACCAGCGGCACGATGGCGCCGCGGATGCCGATGCTTACGCCCGTGATCACCTGGGTCACCGGGATGAGCAGGATCATCAGGATGATGAAAGGAATGGAACGCAGCACGTTCACCACCAGCGAGAGCACGCCATAGAGCTTCGGCTGCGCATGCAACTGGCCGCGCGCGGTGAGGAACAGCCAGATGCCTAGCGGCAGGCCCAGCGCGAGGGTGAACAGCAGCGAGCCACCAAGCATCAGCAGGGTGTCGAGGCAGGCGCGGGCGATTTCCGGCCAGTCGATATTGGGAAACAGGGTCTGCATGAGGTTCATCGGGCCACTTCCTCGATGTCGACGCCGGCGTTGCGGATCTGGATGAGCGCGTCATGGAGGCGCTCACCGTGCATGGCCAGGGTGAGCTGGCCGTAAGGGGTGTCTTTGATGCGGTCGATGCGGCCGGACAGCAAGTTGTATTCGATACCGGTGTCGCGCACCACGCGGGCCAGCAATGGGGAGTACGTGGCCTCGCCCCGGAACGACAGGCGGAACAGGCGTCCCGGCACGCCCGGATACTCGGGGCCGCTGCCTTCGCGATGGTCGGCCTCGGCGACGAAGCGACGCGTCGTCTCGTGTTGCGGATGCAGGAACACATCGGCCACGGTGCCGAGCTCCACGACCCGTCCGGCGTCGAGCACGGCGACGCGATCGCAGACGCGGCGGATCACGTCCATCTCGTGCGTGATGAGCACGATGGTGAGCCCCAGGCGGCGGTTGATGTCCGCCAGCAGTTCCAGCACCGACGCGGTCGTCTGCGGATCGAGCGCGCTGGTGGCCTCGTCGCAGAGCAGGATCGATGGGCGGCTGGCCAGTGCGCGCGCGATGCCCACGCGCTGCTTCTGGCCGCCGGACAACTGGGCGGGATACTTGCGGGCGTGCGCCGAAAGGCCGACCAGGGCGAGCAGTTCGTCCACCCGGCGCTGGATCTCGTCTTCGCCGATGCCGCCCTGGAGACGCAGGGGGAAGGCCACGTTGTCGGCCACCGTGCGCGAGGACAGCAGGTTGAAGTGCTGGAAGATCATGCCGATGCCCGCACGCAGGCGACGCAGTTCGGCGCCGTCGGCATGGGTGACATCGCGTCCGTCGATCAGCACCTGGCCGGACGTAGGGCGCTCAAGCAGGTTGATCAGGCGCAGCAGGGTCGATTTGCCGGCACCCGAATGGCCGATGATGCCGAACACCTCGCCCTTGGCGATCTCCAGGTCGACAGGATGCAGGGCAGGGACGGGTGTCCCGTCCACGCGATAGGACTTGGAGGCGGCGGCGAAGCGGATCACGGTTCGGGTCTTTTGGCCGGAAAGGCGTCCATGGTAGCCGAAGCGGGTCCATCGACGGCGGCGACCGGCGTAGACTGAGGGCCATCCCATGGACTGACGAGGACCCGCATGACCACCATCTACGACTTCTCCGCCCGCGACATCGACGGCAACGAGCGCTCGCTGGCCGAATGGAAGGGCAAGGTGTTGCTGGTGGTCAACGTGGCTTCGAAATGCGGCTTCACGCCCCAGTACAAGGGCCTGGAGGAACTCCAGCGCTACTACGCCGCGCAGGGCTTCGACGTGCTCGGTTTCCCCTGCGACCAGTTCGGCCATCAGGAGCCGGGCGACGAGGCCGAGATCCGCAACTTCTGCTCGCTCACCTATGACGTGAGCTTTCCGATGTTCGCCAAGGTCGACGTCAACGGCGACAAGGCGCATCCGCTCTACAAGTGGCTGAAGTCCAGCAAGAAGGGCCTGCTGGGCACTGAGGGCATCAAGTGGAACTTCACCAAGTTCCTCGTGAACCGCGACGGCGACGTGGTGGAGCGTTATGCCCCGACGGATACGCCGGAGAAGATCGGGAAGGATCTGCCCCAGCTTCTGGGGTGAGGTGTCGTGGATCGCGCGCAAGCGCGCTCCTACAAGAGCGCGTCTGAGCGCGCTTGCGCGCGACCCCTCAGAGCCGATCGCTGGCCTCCGCCAACATCACCGCCAAGGCATCCACCTCGGCAGACACCGGCGACGCACCCGCTGGCGCCCGGTAATTGTTCAACACGATGGCAAAGGCCAGTTTCTGCCCACTCTTCGTGGTGACGTAACCCGCCAGCACGTTGACGAAGCTCATGCTGCCCGTCTTCGCCTGCACATTGCCCGCCGCGGCGGTGTCGTTCATGCGATGGGCCAGGGTGCCGTCCACGCCGGCCACCGGCAGTAGCCCTCGCCATAGCGCGGCCTGCGGTGACGCTTCCATCATTGCCAGCAGGCGTGTCAACGATGCCGCCGTCGTGAGGTCGTGCCGCGAGAGTCCCGTGCCTTACACCAGCATCGTCTCGGACGGCGCGATGCCGTGACCTTCCAGCCATGTGGACAAGGCCTGCGCCGCGCGGTCTTCCGCACGCGGCGCCGTCTGGTCCGTGGCCGCCAGCCCGGTCAGCAGGAACACGCTTTGTAGATAGAGGTTCTGCGAACGCTTGAGCCCGCTGCGGAGGATGTCGGCGATGGGTGGCGAGGGCACCGTACCCACGACGTCGCCGCTGGGCGGTGGCACCGGCCAGCGCAGGCTGCGAGCCTCGCCATCGACGCGCACGCCTTGCCGTTCCAGAGCGGCCTGAAGCCGCCGGGCGGCGGTCAGGGCGGGATCGGGCAAGGACAGTGCCAGTCGCCGGGCCGGGGCACCTTGCGCCACGCCGCCCAGGATATGCACCGTGGCGCTGCCCGGTTCGCGATAGACCTGCAGGATGTCGGCCGGCTGTCCCGCCAGGGCGATCGCCGCGTCGTTCGGCGTGATGCGAACGCCTTGCGCGGAGATGTCCGCCACCATCGTGTTCTCGTCGATGTCGAGGGCGGCCGTGGACGCGCCGTAGTAGGCCTGCAGATCGTCGACCTCCCAGCCGCTGCCATGCGGCGGACCGGTGAATGCGGTGTCGTCTCCCACGATGCCGCCATCGATGCGCTGGATGCCGTGCGCCACGACCTGGCTCGCGAGGGTGTCCGCCCAGTCGGTGCCGGCCAGTGTCGGATCGCCACGTCCGCGGAGCACGAGGGGCCCATGGAGCCGTCCGCGTGTCACGTTGCCGGATGCGACCGCATCGGTATGCGTCACCCCATCCAGGCCCAGCCGGTCGAGCGCGAAGGCGGCCGTATAGAGCTTGGCGGTGGAGGCCGGCAGCAGCAGGCGGCCGGCGTCGTGTTCGTAGACGGTGTGGCCGTCATCGAGCGAGACGACCTTGATACCCCACGAGGCGCCCGCGAAGCGGGGCTGGGCGAGTTGCTGGTCGATCCGTTCCGACAGCGCCGAGGCGTGGATGGGCAGGGCGCACAGCAGCGCCAGCAGCGCGACCGTGCCGCGGATGCGCGGGCTCCTCAGTGCAGCCATGCCGGCAGTCCCTTGTCGAGGAAGGCCGAGAGCCCGTCCTGGCCCTCGGACGAGACGCGCAGCCGGGCGATGAGGCTGGCGTTGCGCTCATCCACGGCTTCCATGTCCTTTTCGGTCATGCCGCCCATGGCCAGGGCCAGCCGCTTCGCCTCGTCTTGCGCCACCGGGCCGCCCTTGCCGAGCAGGCCGACGACGCGTTCCACGGCGCCATCGAGGGCTTCCGCACTCACGGTCTCGTGCACCAGGCCGATGGACAAGGCATGCGCTGCGCCGAAGATCTCGCCCGTGACAAACAGGCGGCGCGCCTGGCGCAGCCCGATCGCGGCGATGACATAAGGCGAGATGACGGCGGGCACCAGGCCCAGCTTCACCTCGGACAGGGCGAACTTCGCGCCGTCGGCGGCGATGGCGATGTCGCAGCAGGCCACGAGGCCGACGCCACCGCCGAAGGCCGCGCCATTCACGCGGGCGATGGTCGGCTTGGACAGAAACTGGAGACGCCGCATCAGGCGGGCCAGACGCAGCGAATCGGCGCGATTTTCCTCCTCGCTGGCCTTGGCCATGCCGCGCATCCAGTTCAGGTCGGCACCGGCGGAAAAACTTGCGCCTTCGCCGGTAAGCACCACGGCGCGCACGCCGTCGTCGCGGTCCAGTTCGTCGATCGCCCGCGTGAGATCGGCGATGAGGGCGTCGTCGAAGGCGTTGTGGACCTCCGGGCGGTTCATCGTCAGGCGGGCGACGGCACCCGAACGGCTCAACTCCACTGCGGACATGCGACGAACTCCGTTGTACGAAACCACCGATGATAAACGCTCGCCGGATTGCCGCACCCGGGTGCGGGATGCATGGGTCGGGCCAAGGGCGTATGATGCGAACAGTTCTTATTTGAGTATGCCCAGTGCGCCTGTCAGACGCGCCGAAAGGTGCCCAAGCCGTGGTGAAGACTGTCACTGATGCCCATCCCGCCGACCCGATCGCGCAGCGCCTGCGTGACCTGGGCTTCGTTGCTGGCGAACCGGTGCGCCTGGTCGCCCGGGGCCCGCTGGGCGGCGATCCCCTGCTCATCCAGATCGGTTCGACGCGCTTCGCGCTGCGTCGCAACGAGGCCGAGCGCGTGGAAGTGAGCGTGGAGGGGGCCGCATGAGCGCCGCCACCCTGCGCGTTGCCCTCGTCGGCAACCCCAACTGCGGCAAGACCGCGCTGTTCAACCAGCTCACCGGTGGTCGCCAGAAGGTGGCCAACTACGCCGGTGTCACGGTGGAGCGCAAGGAGGGCCGCTTCGTCGGTCCGTCGGGCCGCACGCTGCAGATACTCGATCTCCCCGGCGCCTACAGTTTCGACGCGACCAGCCCGGACGAGGCGATCACCCGCGACGTTTGCCTGGGTCGCTACCCCGGCGAAGCGGTGCCCGACCTGATCGTCTGCGTCGCTGACGCCACCAATCTGCGCCTGCACCTGCGCTTCGTCCTCGAAGTGCGTCGCCTCGGTCGGCCGATGGTGCTGGCGCTCAACATGATGGACGCCGCGCGTCGTCGCGGTATCGACATCGACGTGGCCGCGTTGTCGCGTCGTATCGGTGTGCCCGTGGTGGAGACCATCGCGGTGAAGCGCGGCGGTGCCAAGGGCCTTATCGAGCGCATCGACAGCGAAGTGCCGGACATCCAGCCGTCGCCGGTCGACCAGGCCGACGTGGATCAGCTCCACGCCGAAGTGCGCGCGATCCTCGCCGCCACGGTCACCACGGCGCGCGACAACGTGGCCATCGACGATGCCATCGATCGCTGGGTGCTGCATCCGGTGTTCGGCCTGGGCATCCTCGCGGTGCTGATGTTCATGATCTTCCAGGCCGTGTTCTCCTGGGCGCAGCCGGTGATGGATGCGATCCAGGCCGGCGTGACCGGACTCGGCACGCTGGTCACCAGCACGATGCCTGAAGACAGTGCCCTGCACAGCCTGCTCAACGACGGCGTGTTCGCCGGCCTGGGTGCCGTGCTGGTGTTCCTGCCGCAGATCCTCATCCTGTTCCTCTTCATTCTCGTGCTCGAGGAATCCGGCTACCTGCCGCGCGCGGCCTTCCTGCTCGACAAGATGATGTTCCGCGTCGGCCTGACGGGTAGGGCGTTCATCCCGCTGCTGTCGAGCTTCGCCTGCGCCATCCCCGGCATCATGGCCACGCGCAGCATCCAAGATCCCCGCGATCGCCTCACCACGATCCTCGTCGCGCCGCTGATGACCTGCTCCGCGCGCCTGCCAGTGTACACGCTGCTGATCGCCGCCTTCATCCCGGATCGCACGGTATGGGGAGTGTTCAACCTCCAGGGTGTCGTGCTGTTCGTGCTGTATTTCGCGGGCATCTTCAGCGCGCTGGGCGTGGCCTTCGTGATCAAGCGCCTGCGCAAGGACAAGAGCGAGCATGCGCTCATCATGGAACTGCCGTCGTATCGCTTCCCCAACGTGCGCGACATCGCGCTCGGTCTGTGGGAGCGCGCGCTGATCTTCCTCAAGCGTGTCGGCGGCATCATCCTCGCGCTGACCGTGCTGCTGTGGTTCCTGTCCAGCTTCCCGGGCGCGCCTGAAGGTGCCACCGGTCCGGCCATCGACTACAGCTTCGCGGGCCGCCTCGGTCGCCTGCTTGAATACGTGTTCGCGCCGATCGGCTTCAACTGGCAGATCTGCATCGCGCTGGTGCCGGGTCTTGCCGCTCGCGAAGTCGCGGTGGCCGCGCTGGGCACGGTCTACGCCATGTCCGGCAGCGATGATGCCGTCGCCTCGCAGCTGGGCCCGGTGATCGCGCACCAGTGGTCGCTGGCCACGGCGCTGTCGCTGCTGGCTTGGTATGTGTTCGCGCCGCAGTGCATGTCCACACTGGCGGTGATCCGCCGCGAAACCAATTCCTGGCGCAACGTGGCGGTGGCTGCCGGTTACCTGTTCGGCTTGGCCTATCTCGCTTCGCTCGCCACCTACCAGATCGCGAGGGCACTCTCGTGAATACTTTCCAGATCGTGCAGGCGGCGATCATCGGCGTGGCCGTGCTGGTCAGCGCCTATGTTGCCTTCCGCAAGCTGCTTCCCAAGACCTCCACCCGCGTCATGGCGGGCGTCTCGGCCAGCCTCAATCACGACGGTCGCCCGGCCTTTGTGCGCAGCCTGGGCCGCAAGCTCCAGCCGGCGAGCGCCAGCGGTAGTTGCGGCGATGGCTGCGACTCCTGCAACAGCTGTGGTCCCGCGCCGGCCACGCGCACCGATGCCCAGCCGCTGACCTTCAAGTCGCGACACTAAGCCATCAATCCTGCGGCGCGCGATCCTTGCGTCGCCGCCGCATGTTCCACCAGCTCGCGCCGAGGTTCACGGCGAACCATGCGCCGATGAGCGCCAGGGGCCACGCGATCACGGCGGGCCACCACACCGCGACGATCGTCAGCACCGCCGCCAGCGCGGCACCCGCCAGCAACGGGCCGCTTTCCGTATCGCCCAGCACTCGGTGCTGCGTAATCGCCGCACCCACGGTGTTGGCGATGCGCAGCGCACCGGCCGCCGCGCGACTGGAACTGCCACCGCCGTGTTTCGGGCGTGGCGGACGTGGCGTGCGACTGCGCATGCGTTCATTGCCGTTGCGACGGCTGCGCGGGCGCAACAGGATTTCGGTGGCGTTTTCCAGGTCGGCTTCGTACTGGGCTTCCAGTCGCGCGGCCACACCCTTGTCCTCGATGGCGACATCGATCTCGCGATTGCTCAGCCAGCTCGCGATATTGAGGTTCGACGAACCCACGCGTGCCCAGAGGCCATCGGCGACCGCCGTCTTGGCGTGCAGCATCGAGCCGTTCCATTCGAACACGCGGATGCCGGCCTTCAGCAGGGGGCGATAGCCCGAGCGCGACATGCCGGCGACCATGGGGATATCGCTGGTACCGGGCACGAGCAGACGTACGTCCACGCCGTCGCGGGCCGCAGCGGACAAGGCCTGCACGTAAGGAGCGACACCCACGAAATAGGCGTCGGTGAGCCATAGCGTGCGTCGTGCCATGGCGGCGACTATCTGGTCCAGGCGATACATGCCCGCTGTGCTCGGCTGCGTGGCGATGACGCGCAACGACACATCGCCTGCCGCCGGCGACACTGGTGCAAGCAGATGTTCCGGGAGCGGCATGCCGGTTTCCCGCCAACTATCCGCGAAGGCATGCTCGATCTCGGCGACGGCCGGGCCGTGCAGGGCCACGCCGGTATCGCGCCAGGGCGGCACGCCGTGTTCGGGGTCGCCCAGCCATTTCTCGCTGACGCACACGCCGGAGAGGAATCCGCGCTCGCCGTCCACCGAGAGCACCTTGCGGTGATCGCGGCTCACCCAGCCAAAGGCACTGCCAAGACGGGGCGGATTGTAGACGCGTACTTCGCCGCCGGCAGCGCGAAGCTCGTTCCAGAACGATCCGCGCGACTGACCGAGGCAGCCGACCCAGTCCGCAATAACGGCGACGAAGACGCCCGCCCTCGCGCGCTCGACCAGCGCTGCCAGGAAGCGACGGCCGATGCGGTCGTCGCGGATGATGTAGTTCTCTAGCAGGACATAGCGCCTGGCGTTGGCGATGGCCTCCAGCCAGGCGTCGTAGTGGGCCTGCGCATCGATCAGCAGATCGACCGTGTTGCCCTCGATGAGGGGCGCGCCCGCGCTGCGGCTCAAGGCCTGTTCGGCGAACAGGCGAGGGGCGAATCCGGTGCTGTGGTGGCGGACGTTCATGGGTGTCGAGTGTATCGGCATCCCGCATGGTCGCCGTTACCGCATGGACGAGGCGTGATCGGTCAGCCCTGGCCGGCGAGGTATTGCGCGTCGGTCACGTGCTCCATCCACGTCACCGCCTTGCCGTCGAGGTATTCCTGGATCGCGATGTGGGTAAGCGAGGTGGTCGATGTCGCGCCGTGCCAGTGGCGATGGCCCGGCGGACACCAGATCACGTCGCCCGCGCGAATCGTCTCGATCGGGCAGCCGTCGCATTGCGTCCAGCCGCAACCGGCGGTGACGACGAGGATCTGGCCCAGCGGATGGGTATGCCACGCGCTGCGGGCGCCCGGCTCGAAGGTGACGCTGGCGCAACCGATCCGCGCGGGTTCGGGCAGGTTGATCATGGGGTCGATGCGTACGGTACCGGTGAACCAGTCGGCCGGGCCGCTGATCGAGGCCTGCGAGCCGTTGCGGACGATATGCATGGCGAATATCCATCGGAAGGAGGAGGCCGCCATGGTGCGTCGGGTCGATTGGCTTGATAAGCCAGGGTAGTGCGATTAGGTTTATGAGAAATCCTCATGAATGGCGGGCCGTCCCATGCGCCGCAACCTCAACGACCTGGCCGCCTTCGTCGCCGTGGCGCGGGCCGGCAGCTTCACCCGCGCGGCGGCCGCGCTGGGGGTGTCCCAATCGGCTTTGAGCCATACGCTACGGGGCCTGGAAGCCCAGCTCGGCGTACGCCTGCTGATGCGCACGACGCGAAGCGTGGCGCCCACGGAGGCGGGCGAGCGCCTGCTGCTCTCCATCGGCGGTCGCCTGGACGAGATCGAGGACGAATTGCAGGCGCTTGCCGCGCTGCGCGAACGACCCGCCGGCACGGTGCGCATGACCAGTGACGAGCACGCACTGGAGTCCATCCTCTGGCCGCGCCTGGAACCGTTCATGCGTGAGTACCCCGATATCCGGCTGGAATTCGACGTCAGCTATCGACTGACGGATATCGTCGCCGAACGCTTCGACGCGGGCGTGCGCCTGGGCGAGCGTGTCGAGCGCGACATGGTGGCGATGCCCATCGGTCCGACGATGCGCATGGCGGTCGTCGGATCGCCCGGCTATGTCGCCACGCATCCGGCACCGACATCGCCACGCGATCTCTCCGCGCACGACTGCATTGGACTGAGACTCGATACGCTGGGCGGCCTTTATGCGTGGGAGTTCGAACGCGACGGCCGTGCCCTCGACGTGCAGGTGAAGACGCGCCTCGTCTTCAATCGCAGTGCGCAGATGCGCAAGGCGGCCTTGAAAGGTTTTGGCCTGGCCTACGTACCCGAGGACATGGTCGACGACGATATCGCGATGGGACGCCTGCACCGCGTCCTCGCGGACTGGTGCCCAGCCTTTGCGGGGTATCACCTTTACTATCCGGATCGCCGTCTGCATTCGCCCGCGTTCGCTCTCGTCCGGGATGCACTGCGTTATCCCGGGACGGTTCATGACGAACGACCTATCGTGCCGACTGGCCCATGATGGGAGATACGTAGCGCCCTAGCATTCCCGTGCACGATCGTCCGCGCAGGGAGCCAATGCCATGTCGTCATGTCGTTCCATATCCGTCGCCATCGCACTGTCGATGGCGCTGTCCCCCGTCATGTCGCACGCCGCCTCAAAGGAGGTCGTTGGAGAGCCCGCGCCGGGATGCGTCGTGGCGGGGCAGAATGCCGGTGGTGCCGGCGTGTCCACGGAAGCCGGTGCCGGGTTGCCGCCGCAACTGGAAATGCGCACGCCCGTCGCTCCGGCCTATTTCAGCAGCGGCGGACGACACTATCTGGTCTACGAAGTCCAATTGCGTAATCTTTCCGACAAGGCGATGGACATGCGCCGTTTCAGCGTGATCGATCCGGATCGACCCGCGATGCCGCTAGCCGTATTTTCGGGCGATACACTGGGCAAGCTCCTTCATCCGATCGGCAAGGAAGGCGATCCTGCAAAGGCCGGCATATTGGACGAGGGGCGCTCGACGGTCGCCTACCTCTGCCTTGCATTCCTTCCCGATAGCCGATTGCCTGCGCGGTTGACGCATCGCATTGCGCTATCCGACGCGACACTGACTGGTCCTGACGTCACGATCGACCAGGCGCCCTTGCGTGTGCTTGGACCACCGGTCAAGGGTGGACCATGGACGGCGGCAGGCGGCCCCGGCAATGCGTCCCATCATCGGCTCGGATGGTTTGCCGTCGGAGGTGTAGCCTCCATTTCCCGCCGCTACGCCATCGACTGGAAAATCATCGAGAAGGGATCGTCGTTCACGGGGGACGCGCTCGACGTGAACGCCTATCACGCTTACGGCAAGGACGTGCTGGCCGTCGCGGACGGCGTGGTCGTCAGCGCGCATGATGGCCAGCCGAACAATGTTCCTCGCACGCCAGCGGGTTTCAAGACGGCATTGCCCGTCACGCTGGGGAACGTCGCGGGTAACTTCGTGATCCTGGATATCGGCGGGGGAAACTACGCGGAGTACGCCCACCTCAAGCCGGGCAGCGTGCAGGTGAAGAAGGGTGACCGTGTGGCGCGGGGCCAGATGATCGGTGCCATCGGCGCATCCGGCGATGCCCGTGAGCCGCATCTTCACTTCCAGTTGAGCGATACACCCAGCTTTTTCGCCGGCGAAGGCCTGCCTTACGCCATTGATCGCTTCGTATTGCGGGATGGTCAGGCGCGCAGCGAGCGCGTCGACGAGCTTCCTGTCGAGGACATGCAGGTGGATTTCACTGGTCCGGCGACGGGAACGCCCTAAACCTGGCAGTTGTAGGGGCGGCATTCCGCCCGTAGCATCGTTTCCTCGATCCGTGGAGGAAGGAGGGCGGTATGTCGTACGAAGGAAGTTGTCACTGTGGGAAGGTGACGTTCAAGGTGGCGTCGGATGTTCCGGCACAAGGCATGAGCTGCAATTGCACGCATTGCCGACGCAAGGGTTTTCTGTGGTCCTTCGTGCCGAGGGATGTCTTCTCGGTGTCCTCTGGTGAGGAACACCTGAAGACGTACTTGTTCAACAAGCACGTCATCGAGCACCAGTTCTGCGACGAATGTGGTTGCCAGCCGTTCGGTCTTGGGACGATGCCCGACGGCTCGAAGGTGACGGCAGTCAATTTACGCTGCGTACCATCGATCGATCTCGAGGCCCTGACGATCCAGAAGGTGGACGGCGCGAGTCGTTGAGCTTTCCCATGCGCTGACTCGGCGCGTCTCTCAAGGGGGCGTCGAGGTCAACGTTTGAAGCCGACGTTTTCCTATCGGATTGTTCGGATCCAGCTGTAACGCATGGCGATAGTCGCGAATGGCGTTATCCCTCTGGCCTTGGGTATCTTCGATGGCGGCACGCATCGTCCAGGCTTCGCCGCTTTGCGGAAGCCGCGTTGTCCATAAGGCGGCAACGGTTGCCGCCTGGCTGATGTCGCCATCGGCGAGTAGCGACGAGAGCCACGACGAATAGGTGTCTCCTGCGATTTGGAATCCAGGGTGCTTCCGTACGTAGTCGTCATGGACTGTTTGTGGATCGGCGCGTTCGGCAAAGAGATGAGGAGCCATGTCCGCGATGGTTCCGAGCGACGACGTGGCTCGACGTCGTATGGAGGTGAGGGTGCCTGGCGGAACGTGATTTTCCTCTGGCGTGGCATCCAGGAATGTCTGCGCGGACGCGTCTGACTTCAGGCGCTCATCGAGAAAGGCCAGTGTGTAGCGCTCCATCCACGCGTAGCTGGCCAGTCGCTGGTCGAGCGTCGTATCGTCATGCTTCGCCATGCTGCCGAGACGTAGGCTTTGTGCGGCAAGATCCGGGTGAAACAGTCGCTTCATGCCGACCAGGATCAGGTCGGCATGCGGCATCCGGGTGATGAAGCTATGCGGCCAAGCATCCCTGGCCGGAGGGATCGGGTCCTCGCGGTCCGCGATGAAGAGCATCGGCGTGGTGAACGCTTCCGGCGCGATATCCGGCGCGGCGTGCATGAGTTTGGAGAAGTAGCGCATCGATCCGTCCCAGGCCACGATGGCGCGTATCCGTTTGTCCGCCATGGCGGCGAACGTGGCCGACAGGCCGCCCCAGCTGTAGCCCACGACCGCGAGATGGGTGGTATCGGCGAACGGCATCGACCGCGCGAATCCGATCAGGAAGCCGATATCGGCGGCCTGTGCCCGCGTGTTCGCCAGGTCCTGGGGCAGGCGTCCGTCGGTCATGTAGCCACCGTCCGCACCATGCGACGGGCTGGCCAGCACCACGTAGCCATGACTCGCGAGGTACTCGCATAGCCAGTCGTTCTCATAGGCCGGCGAACTGTCGCTGGCGGCGTAGATCACCACAGGGAATCGTCCGTCGGCGGACGTGGCATCGCGCGACGCGCGCACCGGTGCGGCACGCCACGACGCGATCGCATCCGGAGATGTACCCAGGACGGTGTAGATGCCGAGCGCCGCATCGGTGCGCCGCCTTCGTTCCGCTGGCGTGCGGGAGAAATCGTTTTCCGCAGACCCCAGTTCGAGGTAATCCTCGTAACGCATCGGTTGACCGGCCCGTGCGGCGGGATACCAAACGAGGGTCTGCACCGGTCGCCCCTGGTCCGACCCGGTGTCGCTTCGCGACGCATCGACCTGTTCCACGAGGCGGAACCCGACTGGCCATGGGCCCGGATCGGCGGGCGAGGGCGGAGCGATCTCCGCGCCAAGGGTGAGGGTGGACAGCACGAGCGATGCGACGAACACGAGTGGGCGCACGTACCTGGCTTCCTTGGCGGGAGCGACGATCATAGGCGTACGGGCTACGCACCGATATGTCGGCAAATTCTTGCGAAGCGTGCCGCGCGGCGTGCAACGCGGCTCAGAGTGCGGACTCCATCACATTTGTGGGAGGGGGGAGGATCGGCGGGACACGTTCTAGCGGGAAGGGGGAACGTGCCCCGCACGGCGATCCGTCATCGCGACGACGACCGATGCGGCGGCGACAACCATCGTAGCCAATGCTTTAGGGAGAAAGACCATGCGTTCGATGAAGGGGTTCCATGCGTGTCATCCGGTTCGTTTCGCAGTCCTGACGGCGCTTCTCGCCGCCGCGCCGCTCACCTCCGCGCTTGCCGCGCAGGACATCGCCCAGGAGGCCCGCGCGCAGGCCGTGCAGACCTGGCACGACAACGTCAACCGCCAGGCACCGCCGTCCGATGGTTGCTTCCGCGCGGTCTATCCCAGCGCGAGCTGGCAGGCGGAGCGTTGCGGCCCGGTGCCGTCGTTCCGCTCGGTGCAGCCCGCCGATCACCTCGCGCCCGTGGGCGCGCGCAGCACGGCCACCGCACGCACCGAGAGCAGCGTGTTCAACGTTGGCAACGGTTACGACTATGCCGCGAAGACGGGACAGGTGACCCGTTCGGCCACGGGTAGCTTCCCGACCGTGACGGGCGTTCGCTCTGGCTCGGAAGACTATTCGCTGCAGATCAACACCAATTTCGGCAGCACCACCTCGGCCTGCCAGCGTTATGGCTACTCCACCTGTCAGGTGTGGGAGCAGTTCATCTACTCCACCGATCCGGGCACGGGCTCGCCGGGCGCTTTCATCCAGAACTGGTTCTACGTGTCCGACGCGTCGGCGTATCGTCGCACGGGCTGCCCGTCGGGCTGGAACGCCTATTCGGCGCAGCTGGCCTGCTACCGCAACAGCCAGCTGGTGAGCGTGGACTATGTGCCGATCACCAGCATCGGCAGCATCAAGCTCGCCGGCTCGGCCTCCGCCAACGGCAACGATACGGTGACCTTCACGGTCAATGGCGTGGCCCACTCGGTGAGCCAGCCCGGTACCACGCTGTCCATCGGTTCGGTCTGGAAGCAGTCGGAGTTCAACATCTTCGGCAACGGCTCCAATGACCCGGTCGCTTCGTTCAACAGTGGCTCGTCGGTGACGGTGAAGCTGGCGGTCAACGACGGAACGACCAATGCCCCGACCTGTGTCGGCCCGAACAACGCCGGCACGACGGGTGAGGAAAACAACCTCAGCCTGCACAGCTGCTCGGCATCGGGCGGCAGCACTCCGGCCATCCAGTTCTCCCAGTCGAACTGATCCGGCGGCCTTGAACGAACGCCCGGGCACGTCCCGGGCGTTCGTTTCGCGCGTAAAGATAGAATGGCGCCCTTCCGATCACGCAAGGGAGTGCCATGACCGACCACGACATCGATGCTCGTCCGCCACGCACGTCCTGGTTCGCCGGTCTTCTGTTCTGGCTGGGCACCTTGTGTATCCTGGTGCCGCTGGTCTTGTTGTTCGCCATCAAGGGACAGGGCGGCGGGTACAACGCCTTGTACGGCGCGGTCGCCGTGCTCCAGGTGGGCGTGTTCACCATGCCGGTCGGCCTGGTCCTGCTGATTGCCTACACCGTGATCGACCGGCCCTGGCGCCGTCCGATCGGTCAGGTCTGGCTTTACTGGTTGCAGGTCGCCGGACTGGTCGTCCTGATGCTGGCGGTCGGGTCCGAGTTGCTCGGCGAATGGCGTCATCGTCGCCAGGTCGCGCAGGATGCGGCCTGGGCCGAGCGTTCCGTCGAGCGGATCCGGCTCATCGAAGCGGCCTTGGCGAAGGACGACGACGCCACCGTGGCGCGGGAATACGCGGTCTGCAATGGCTATTGTCCGCGATGGAGGCTGATCTTCGACGCGATGGCCAACCATGCCTCACGCAGCCTCGATGTCCTGGTCAAGGACCTCACCCCCGTTACCTACGAGAACGAAGGGTTCTACCGGGAACAGTCGGCCACGATGTGCCGCGATGGCGTGACCTATCGCAACGACGCATCGCTGGCCGGTTGGGCGGGCACGCTGGGCGATCGCGCGATTGTCGAGCGACTGCTGCCGTTGTGGGGGGCTGAGGAAAAGCAGGCGGCACTTTACGGAGCCGCCTTCGGCAACCAGCCCGACATCATGGACCTGATGCTGGCGCATGGTGCGACGCTGGCACCGCCCGGAGCCGACGACGTCGAACCTCATGATGCGCTGTCACAGGCTGTCGAAGCCGCGACCCGGGCGGGAGCGACCGATGCGTTGGCTTGGCTGGCCGCACATGCCGATCGCCCCGTCCCAGCCGATAACTACGTCTGGGTGGAACTGGAGAACTGGATCAACGCGTCGCCGCCATCGCGTTGGCGAGGCAACCTGGAGCCCTTGCTGGACGCGTTGTTGCGTCTTGGCGTGGCAAGGCAGGAGCGACCGCTGATCGGTGCCATCCAGCGAAGCGATGCCGTGTTGGCCCGTGCATTGATACGCCGAGGCATCAAGCTCGACGACCCGTCGGATGATCCTTGGGCTGGACAGCTCAAGACCCTGCTCGCGGGTCCGGCGGACGCCATCGGCACGGATGATGGCGAGAACGTCAAACCCTGCGAGCGCGCATCGTCGGAGACAGAGTGAGCCCATGGCCGCAAAACGCATCGAGGGCATCGGCGCGTGGCCGGACCACCTCCCAAGCGGCATGAAAGGCCGGTATCGACGACCGTAAGGTTTCCGGAAGGACGGCGACGCATGACGGAAGGCAACGTCAGGTCACCTCTTTCAAAGGAACCGCTCATGCATGTCCGGATGCTCCTTGCCTTCCGGCACCTACGGGTGTCGTCGCGTATCAAGCGATGCGGGAGGGACGCATGAAGCGCGTCACGCTCCTGCTGGCAGACGAAGAGGCTTTGCTGCGCGATGGTCTTGCTGCGCTGCTCGCGATCGATCCGCGCTTCGATATCGTCGGTAGTACAGGTGATGGGCGCGAGCTCGTGCGCCAGGCCTTGCGTGGTCAGCCCGACCTCATCGTCTTCGATTGTGCGATGCGTGGCCTGAGCGGTCTGGAGGCGGCCCGACGGATCGCTCCGCGCTGCCCGGAGACACGCATGCTATGCCTGTCGTCATACGAGGATTCGCGCTGGATTCGTGCGGCGTTCGATGCGGGGGCGCACGGCTATCTGCTCAAGCGAACGGATTTCGACGTCTTCGTATCCGCGGTGGACGCCGTGCTGCAGGCACGTTACGTGGTGAGCCCCGAACTGGAACATCTTGTCTCGCTGGACCAGCGACACCGGCATGTGGAACTGGAGCCAGAGGCGACGCTGAGCGCGCGGGAAAGGGAGATCACGCAGCTCTACGCGGAAGGTCATTCCACCAAGGACATCGCCGAACGCCTGCACGTGAGCATCAAGACGGTGGGTACGCATCGCGAACACATCATGGCGAAGCTGGGCATACAGGGTCTTGCCCAGCTCACGCGTTACGCATTGCGTGAAGGAATCACCATCCTGGATTCGTGAGGGAGAGGCCGCGGCCGTCCGATGGCGGCCGCGGCGGAGAGGTTACTTGCGAATGGCCGAGGGTGTGTTCTGCCGTAGCGCGACGAGGTTGGAGGCCTTGTAAAAGGCACGATCCACGGCCGCGTCGCCGAAACGCTGGTTGACGGCGTCCTGCACGCTATTCGCCGTCACGCCGAGCCATTTGCGTGGACGCAGCCATACCTTCACCCGGCTACCGGTGTCGGCGAAATTACCGTCGCGGGTGAAGACACCGATGAAGTCCGCGATGGCTCGTCCCAGTCTTGGGTCATTGGCCGGACCGACGGCCTTCCATGTATCCAGCACCGCCTGCGCGGCCTTACCGATGCGGCCCAGGGCATCGGCGGAGGGGGCGGTGACGAACACGTCGGCCACGCTCTGCGGAAGACGGGCGCAATCCTTGAGCAGGTCGGTGGCGATTTCAATGAAGAACGGATCGGGTACGACAGGCTCGGCGCCACCCTCCACCAGGAATCCGTACAAATGCCGCGCGAACGTCCCCTTGGTTTGGAATACCGGATTCGATGCGAACCGCCATGCCGCGAAGTCTGGCATGCCGATGCCGTCACCCGGCAATGGCAGGCCGTGCAGCCCCCAGATGATCAGGTCGCCGTATTGGCTGTCGGTGAGCGTCTTCGTGCGCAGGTCGCCCTGGAACGCCTCGATCACCGCAGGATCGATGCTCAGCGGATCGGCGTTCACGCGGGTCAGGAAGCCGCGCGTCAGCACCGGCATCATCGAGCGACTCTTCGGATCGCGGTTGGCGCGTTCGAGCGCCATGGCACGCATGGAGCGCAGCACCCAGTAGTCTTCCATGTTGCAACCGGTGACGCCCACCGCCGAGAAGGCGCGCTTCTGTTCTTCACCGATGAACCACGGGGATGTACCGCTGACCTCTGGCTTGGACGTCGTGGTGGTGTAGCTCGTCACCAGGCGCCCGATGACATCCTTGAGGGTGAGGCCCGCCTTCACCCAGGCTTCTTCGTCGCGCTTGTAGCGGATATCGACATCGAGGCGATCCACGACGAGGTCGTCGCGCCAGGTGTTGAACCACTCGGCGAGTCCGTCGACTGGCATCGCCGGTGCTTTCGATCCTACCTTGGCGGCGAAATGATAGACGCCGCCTTGCGAGCAGATGGCGACGGACGGCGTCACCTGGGCGCCATAGAGATGGCCCACGTAAAGGCTGGCGCAGATCGGCGACAACGAACCGGGTGGTCGCGATGTGGAAGCGCCGCCCTGGGCACCGAAGCAGCTGATGCGCACCGGCCATTCGACGTTCTGCCCAGCCGCGTGCGCCCACTGGCTCGACGCCGCCGAGACCATCTTCAGCAGGAACTCAATGTACGGCGACATGAGGCTGGGCTGCAGGCCCATCTCGGGCGCACGGATGACGATGACGGGCGCTTCCTTCGATCCCGTGGTGTCGTACTGGAAGCGTACGACGGACAGGACGGGGCCCGCGCCGCCCAATGGCACTTTCAGGCGGGCCGCGTTGTTCTGGAGCGACTGCATGACGTGTACGTCGAACATGCGGATCACGTCGATGCTCTTGCCGCGCAACGAGGCGTCACCTGCTTCGTCGCTGACCAGGAACACGGAGATGGCGCGAGCGAGCACGCCCTCGGGTGATGCGTCTTCGCCAGGTCGGTTGGCCGCCGCCGCGCTGGCCTCCACTACGCGGATCTGCTGGGCCGCGTAGCGAGTCAAGGGCCATTCCAGCACGGGGCCGCGGGAATCGACCGTACCGCGCTCCACGAGCAACACAGGACGGCGTTGTGCGGGCGCTTTCTTCAGTTCGGCGGCGAGAAGGCCGTTCAGTACGGTGTTGATCTCCTCGTCCATGAAGCCGAGGTAGACATCGATCAGGTTGTCGGACATGGCATGTCTCAATGGCGCCGGCACATGCCGGCAAGCCAGTGTTTCGACGCGCCGTGGTCAGGCCTATCGGCAAATCCCTGATTTCGGGGTTTCGTCGAGCCATGAGTGGAAATCAGGTTTTTCCCGATGTCGGGAGGTTCCTTCGATGCGGATAGTCGCCGCCACCGACGCTTCCGCTGTCGACACCGGAGAAACCCATGGCCGATTTCAAGAGCTTCTTCCCGACCTTGCTCAAGCACGAAGGTGGCTTCGTCAATGATCCCGCCGATCCGGGCGGCGCCACCAACAAGGGCGTGACCCTTGCGACGTTCAATCGTTGCGCGCAGTCGCTGCTGGGCATTGCCCCTTCGCTGGCGACCCTTCGCGCCCTGACCGACGAGCAGGCCGGCACCATCTACAAGGCCTTGTACTGGGACGCCGTGCGGGGCGACCAGATCGCGCTCCAGCCGCTGGCGAACATCGTCTTCGATTTCTACGTCAACGCTGGTGCCCAGGCCACCCGACTGCTGCAACGCGTGCTCAACGATCTGGGGGCATCGTCACAGATCGCCATCGATGGCGTGATGGGCGCGGGCACGATGACGGCGCTCGGCAAGGCCGATGCGTACGCGGTGTATGCGCGCTTCAAGCAGGGGCGTATCGACTATTACACGGCGCTCGCTGAGCGACGCCCGTCGCTGGGCAAGTTCCTGAAGGGCTGGCTGAATCGCGTGGCGTCGTTCCCCGACCTCGCGGCCCCGGCCGGTGGGAGTCGCTGATCCATGGCCACGCAGACCTCCCTCAACGAACTGATCGAAGCGATCGCGGGCGCGGTGGTCGATGCGCAGGATCGCATCGAGCAGCACCAGATGGCGCACTTGAGCGATTTCTTCGACGAGGACAATCGTCCGAAGAGCGTCGTGATCCGCATGCCGTCGATGCAGCCGGGCGCAGCCGAGGGCGACGAAGACCTTTACAGGGCACCGATCCTTCCGCTCGTATCGACCAACGTCCTGCGCATCAAGGACGTGGAGATCCGTTTTGACGCCGACCTCGGCGTGCTGGTCGAGGATGCGCCGCCCCCGCCACCGGATGACGATCCTGGCATCGCACCACGCGACTGGACGGTACGGCCGAAAGCATCACGGCCGCACGTGCGCGTCGATACCGCCGTGGGAGCCAAGGGCCGGCAGGCCGGCGCGGTCCACGTCGTGCTGCGCGTGGAGGGTAGCGAGCCCACGGATGGCGCGGCCCGGTTGATGAACCATCTCGCGCAGACCCAGGGGGTCTTCAAGACGTTCCAGCCGGACGAGTGAGCCATGCCGTCCGGCGAAACCGTGGCGGGCATCCCGCGCGCCACGCCATGCAATGCCATGAAGGAGTAATGAAATGCCTGACGAACTCGTCAATATGTCCAGCCAGTTCAAGGGTCTGCCGATGGGCGACCTTATTGGCGCCCCGCTTAACGCCGCATGCGAAGCCCAGGTCAAACTGGCGCAAGCGACCGCCGACTTCATCAAGCTCATCGGTTTCCTTCCGCCGACGGGCAACGATCCGAACGGCATGGGGGCGACCCGTACCGCGCAGTTCAAGTTCAAGCGACCCGTGGACGATCCCTCGGGCAAGGGCATCGCCGAGGAAGAGGTCGAACTCGAGGTGCCGCTGCTGGCGATCGTGAAGGTGCCCAACCTGAGCATCACCAATGTCGACATCACCTTCGACATGGAAGTGAAGTCGTCCTTCAGCCAGACGGAGTCGGAAGACAAGAAGGGTGAATTCTCCGCTGATATGTCGATCGGTTGGGGCATCTTCTCGGCCAAGGTTCACGTGGCCGGCTCGGTGGCCACCCACAAGGAGAACACCCGAACGTCCGACAACTCGGCCAAGTACCACGTCGCGGTGCATGCCGAGGACAAGGGCATGCCGGAAGGTCTCGCCCGCGTCATGGACATCCTGCAGACCGCCTGTGCCCCGCGTCGTATCGGTGCGCCGGTGGCGGTGGCCGAGCAGGACAAGCAGCCCGCCTGAGCAACTCGTACCACCCCGCGACGCCCGGATGGGCGTCGCGGATTCACCGGAGTGAACCATGTTCGACCTGACCGATGTGAAGTTCGTCAAACGCGTGGTGGTCGGTACCGACAATCCCAACCAGATGCGCTCCGAGGCGCAGATCGAAGAGGCTCGCGCGTTGTTGAATCGCTGCCTTACCGATTCGCCAAGGGGCACCATCATCGGCATGGAAAAGAGTTTCACGATCCTGCAGATCGGCGAACACCAGGTCGTGCTGCAGTGGCTTTGCTACCACATCGGATTCCCCCGCAAACCGGGATGGTTGCAGGACAGCTGAGGCCATGACTATGACGACCTGCTCGCTGGATACGCTGATGTTCGGCCTGCGCATGGCGGTGATGGCCGCCGACGAGGCCGTACGCGATCGTCGCGAAAGTCTTCTGCGCGGCGACGAATCGAAAACCTTGCAAGTGGAGATCCCCGAAACACCGGCGAATGACGCACCGCTGACACCCGTTGTCCTATCGCTGCGGTCGTTCCGCGATCCCCGGAGTCCACGCGTCACCTCCCTGTCCGTGGAGTTCGATGTGCGTTTCAGGCAACGCCGTGTCCGCGGTGAGTCGCGGCCGGCCCTGTTCCTGGATATGGACAAGCCCCGTTTTCCCTGGTTTTCCAGGCGTCCCGCGCATCGCTTGCGGATCACTTACCGGGCTGCCGACGATTGGATGCCCGTACTCGAACTGGATGGCCGCACGCTGGACCTTCCTCCGCTCGGAGGCACCCCCGCATGAAGCGTATCCGTCGGCTTTGGGTACCCCCGGAATGGGGGCTCGCTCTCCAGGGCGATCCGGGGTCGAATCACCCATCGTCGCGACCGCGTCGGTGGCCGTTCTACCTGCTTGTGGCGGCGCTGGTCGCCGTCATCGCGGCAGGCGCCATGCAGCAGTATTTCATCAACCCCTGAAGGAGACACGTCATGAAAGTTCGGCATTACCTGATCCCCCTTTTCCTCTCTGTCGCCCTGTGTCCGCTGGCTGCCGTGCAGGCGGCAGATACACCGCCGACCGGATCATGGCGGGGCGTATTCTCGAACGAGCAAGGACGGAGTGTTCCGGCCGTCCTCGAGTTTCAACGCGACCGCGTCAAGGTGAACTTCGACATGCCCGCCGCTTGTCGAATCGATGCCTCCTTCGTGGCGAAGCAGGCCGACGGTTATCGCTACATCTTCAGGCCGTCGGTGAACGGCGGCTCCTTCTGCGATCGCATCTATGGGTCTTCGTTCACGATCAAGGAAAACGCCAAGGGTGGACTGGATGCGGCGATTCCGACCAAGTCGACCACATGGCGGGGGACGCTCAGCGCGTCTCCCCGTCCGTGAGGGCATGCCCATGGATAGCGCACTGTTGACGCGCTTCTGGTTGCTGCTGGCAGCGGTGGGCGGAGCCGTCCTTCCCGTCGCGTTGAGCCAGGAGGAATCGCGGCGGCGCGCGATCATCCAGGTCATCTGCGGCGCGCTGACCGCGATCTTCCTCGCTCCGGCCTTGGAGAAGCGGTTCATGCCCGACTCGCCTGCGGAGGTGCAGGCCGGGGTGTCGTTCCTCGTGGGTTGCTTCGGCCTCAAGCTCGCAGTCATTGCACAGCGACTGATCGACAACCGTGGGGAGTCGATTGCCAACCGTGTCATCGATCGCATCGCGGGGGGAGACGACAAATGAGCCTGATGGTGATCAACCTGTGCTGTAGCGTGGCGATGATGTTGTCCGGCATGTGGCTTCTTACCGAGAAGGCGATGCCACGGATCGTGCGCATCTATTGCGCCCTGATCGCATGCGGGGCCAGCGTGAATTCGCTGGGCATGATCGCGGACCTGTTCGACGTGGGTGGGTTCGCCTATGGCGACATCTGGCCTGGCGAAGCGATCGTCAACATCGGCCTCGCCGCCATGCTGGGGCGCTGGACCTGGCTGTACCGGACCCGCCGGGCGCGTTTCGCCTGACGCGACGGGAATGACATGCCGCCGCCGGGATGCTCCGGCGGCGGCATGGGCCTCCCATGGCGATGTTTACGATGCTTTTATGCCTATGGGACGTATCCCGCGCCCCCTCGCGTCATTCCGGCAAGAAGCGTCACGGGTAGCCCGGAAGAATGGCTGTCCGGCGACACGCCATTCATTCCGGGGAAACACATGCTTCGATCAATCACGCTGGGCCTTGGCCTGGCTCTGGCTTTTTCCCATGCCGTGACCGCGGCGGACGCCCAGCCGACCTTCGAGCCGAAGGCGTACCTCATGAACTACAGCGAGGCGGACCTGCTCAAGCGCGTGCCGCCGGCTCGCCCGGAGGACGTATCGTCCCCCGAGGCGATCGTCAGGGCCATGCATGACGCGGTGAGCGGGCCGAAAGGCCATTGGGACGACAAGCGCCTGCGCTCGCTCTTCGTGCCAGATGCGTTGATCGAGTTCACCGACGAAGGTGCTGACGGTGTGCCCCGTATCCAGTCGATCTCGCTTGACGAACTCGTTCGGATTTTCAGCGAGCTGCATGCGCAGACTTCCTGGTACGAACGGGCCGTGGCCCTCAACGTGGTGGTCATGCAGCGCAAGGGCGAGAAGGCGACGCTGGCGGTGGTCAATCACATGGGCGACGAGGGCGTCAGCCCGGCGAAAGGACCGGAGGGCCATGGCCCGGCGACGTCGATGACCCAGGTGGTGAAGCTTCAGGGACGCTGGTGGATCACCAGCCATACCTGGTGACGCGAAACGCCGCCGGATCGCTCCGGCGGCGGTTGGCATCTCCGCGTGCTCAGCGCACCGAGCGGAACGCGGCGCGGACCTCCTCGGCGAACAATTGCGGCTGCTCCCAGGCGGCGAAATGGCCGCCCTTGCTCACCTGGTTGTAGTAGTAAAGCGAGGGATAGGCCTGCTGGCTCCAGCTCTTCGGCGCCTTGTAGATCTCGTGCGGGAAGACCGTGATGGCGACGGGCACCTTGATGTCGTGGGTTTTCTGGGCGTCGGCGCTGAAGTTGTTATTGTTGTTTTCCCAGTAGAAGCGTCACGACGACGCACCGGTATTGGTCAGCCAGTACAACGTGATGTCATTGAGCATCTCGTCGCGGGTGAGTACGCGTTCCGGCACGCCGTCACTGTCGCTCCACTGCGCGAATTTCTCGTACATCCATGCAGCCAGGCCTGCCGGCGAGTCCGATAGCGAGTAACCGATGGTCTGCGGGCGTGTCACCATCATCGCGCCATAGGCGGCGTTGCGACCGAAGAACGTGCTCAGCGACTGGTAGGCCTCGCGCTCCGACGTTCCCAGGTTGGCGGGTGCCGGGTCGCCAGCGTTGATCGGCTTCACTAGCTCGGCAGGAATCGTGGCCGGCATGTTCAGGTGGATGGCGAGTAGACCCTTGGGCGCCTGGCGGGCGAGGGCATCGGAAATCACCGAGCCATGGTCGCCGCCCTGCGAGACGTAATGCTTGTAACCCAGGCGCTTCATGAGGGTATCCCAGGCCTTCGCGGTGCGCTCCGGCCCCCAGCCAAGGCCCGTGGGCTTGCCGGAGAAACCGTAGCCAGGAATCGCCGGAATGATCACGTCAAAGGCGTCTTCCGCGCGGCCACCGTAGGCGGTGGGGTCGGTCAGCGGGCCGATCGTATTGATGAACTCGAACGGCGAGCCGGGCCAGCCATGCGTGAGGATCAGAGGCATGGCGTTCTTGTGCTTGGAGCGGACATGGATGAACTGGATGTCCACGCCATCGATGTTCGTGACGAACTGCGGCAGCGCGTTGAGCTGCGCCTCGGCCTTGCGCCAGTCGTAGTCGGTACCCCAGTAGCGCACCAGCTCCTGCACGCGGGCGAGCTGGATCCCCTGGGACTGGTCGTTCACCGTCTCCTTGTCGGGCCAGCGCGTGTCGGCGATGCGGCGACGCAGGTCGTCCAGTTGTTCTTGCGGCACATGCACGTGGAAGGGACGGATGCTTTCGTCGTTGCGGGTGGTGGTGCTGGTTGCCTCGGGTGCCGTATCGGCGGCATGGGCAAACGGGGCATAGCCAGTCGGGCCCAGCACCGCCATGGCGAGGGCCAGGGCGAGCGTACGGGCGACGAAGGGGCGACGCGAGGCGGTGATCTGTGCGTACGACATGGGCGTTCTCTCCTGTGAATGGCCGCGACGCGCTGTGTGCGTGTCGCCTTGGGTGTTCACAGTCTGGGAACGTCGTGCAAGCGCACCTTGTCGAGCAGGGGTGGGTTTTGCATCGCCGTGTATCGATGGTGATGCATACACAGAGGGATACAAAACCCCGGGGCGACCTAGTGTTAATATAGTAAATAAACTTGACAGTATGATTTATGGATCATAATCTTCGAGCATGACCCGTAAAGCCTCCGTTCCCGACGACATCTCCATCCCGGCGCTCCTGCGCCACGCGCGCAACACGTATGGCGCAGCCATGCGCGAAGCACTGGAGCGAGGCGGTTACGACGATATTCCCAAGAATGGCCTGTACGTCATCGGCGCGTTGGCGCTGGGGCAGGTGCCGCTGGCGCAGATCATCCGCGAGTTGCAGGTGACCAAGCAGGCGGCGGGTCAGCTGGTCGATACGCTGGTGTCGCGGGGCTATCTCGCGCGTGAGGTGGATCCGGAGGATCGGCGTCGCCTCACCGTGACCTTGACCGAGCGGGGAAGCGCCGCGGCGTCCGTGCAGGCAACGGCGCGGGACGTCATCGATCATGAGCTGGCCGAACGGGTAGGCACACAAAAGGTCAGGCACGCCAGGAGCGTACTGGCGGCACTGATCGACATCGGCGCGGATCGACGAGCGAGGAATGACACGTGAAAGGTCGTGAGAGCGGCATGCCCGGGGAAGATGCCTGGGCGGAATTCTTCGACGCGGATGCCGCCATGGCGCTCCTCTGGCCGGATGCATCCGGCGACGTGGTCGAACTGGGCAGCGGCTATGGCACGTTCACCGTCGCCGCGGCGAAGCGCACCACCGGGCGGGTGAATGCCCTGGATATCGAGCCGGAGATGGTCGCCCATACGCAGGCCAGGGCATCCGCCCTCGGGCTGTCGAACGTGCATGCCACGCTGCGTGACATTGTCACCGACGGCCTGGGTCTCGTGCCCGGTAGCCAGTCGCATGCGATGGTCTACAACCTGCTGCACCTGGAAGAACCGGTCGCTTTGTTGCGCATTGTCCGGGAAGGGCTGCGCCCGGGTGCCACCATTTCGGTCATGCACTGGCGCGTCGACATGCCCACGCCGCGCGGCCCGTCGCTGTCCATTCGCCCGTCACCCGGCGATTGTCGCCGATGGCTGGAGGAGGTGGGTTTCAGCTCGGTCGGGGACGTGGATTTGGGCCCTGCCTGTCCATTCCACTACGGTCTTGTCGCCCGAAGGTAATCCGGCGCCGATCCACCAGGGGATCCATCCGATGTCGCCCATCAAATCCCTGTCCGTGGTGCATCGCGCGCATATCGCGGAAGTCTTTCGCTGGTCCGACGACGTCGCCCTGGGATGGCGTCGTGTGCTGTTGGCCTTCGTTGCCATGACCGTTCCGATCGTGACGGGCCAGTGGGCGGACAAGCCGGCGCTGGGCTACCTGGTGGGCCTGGGAGCGATGTTGATGGCAGGGGAGTCGCACGGTAGCGCGTCGGAGCCATCGTCGGTGTGGCTGACCTGGTTGCCCGTGGTTCTTTCCGTCACCGTGGCAAGCCTCGTGGCGCAGCTGCCATTCGCCGACGTGCTCATGATCGCGCTCATCGTGCCGGCCTCCACCTTGGTCAATTACAGCCGTCCGGCGGCGGTGGCGGGCATTCGTTTCATCGTCCTGCTCGTACTGAACATGGGCCTGGTCGGTGGCCATGGTGCGCACGGCCGGGGTGCCGCGCTGATGTTCGGCGTGGGCGCGATATGGCGCCTGCTGTTGCGTGTAGTCATGCGACGGGAGCGTCCGCTGGCGGAGAAAAGCGTTCCGTCGGGGCGGGAACCGACGCACCGCCAGCGTCGCGCGCATCTCGGGCGCGCGCTGCGCAGCCTGCAGGGGTGGCAGTATCCGATCCGCCTCGTCGGTGGTCTCGCGGCCGCCTGCCTGATCCGGAACCTCTGGCCGAAACATCACTTCGCCTGGATCGTGCTCAGCATCGTGCTGCTCACGCCGCGTGCGCTCGAACGCCTGCTCGTGCACATCACGCAACGCGCGATCGGTACTTTTCTGGGTGTGGCGCTCACCGGCGCGCTCCTGGCGTGGGGGCCGGGCCACCTCGCCACGGCCATCGTCGTCTGCGTATTCGGTACGGCGGCACCGTTGCTGAGGACGGGAAACTACGGCCTCTATTGCATCTTCTCCACGCCGATCATCCTGGTGGCGATGAGCGCCAATGCGCCCGTCGGTGCGATGCTGCTCGAGGACCGTCTGACGGCGACGCTGATGGCCGCCGCCATCGTCGTCACGGCGAACCTGCTGATGGATGCGGTGTTGCGTCGTCAGGTGCGTGCCGAAAGCCCATGATCGCGTGCCGGTGTCAGCGGGCGCCGATCACCGCACCGGCGAGCGACCCTCCATCCAGCACGTCACGATGTGCGGCACGACGGTGGTGGCCAGCCCCCGCATGAAGTGGAACCCGTACGGCACCTTCTGCACGTCGGGCGATACGAGGTACTTCTCCGCCAGGTACGGCGCGTGCTTCACCAGCCCCGCCGCTGGATAGACCGTCAGCGACGTGCCGATGGTCAGCACCCGCGACGCGTTGGCGAACAGCGTTTCGGATTCGTCCATGAAGCGCACCGCCTCGCCGAACCACACCACGTCGGGGCGCAGCTGGCTTCCCTTCGCGCACCGATCGCCGGGCGCGATCGTCGGCGTGTCCAGCGTGTGGATCAGTTCGGGATCGATCGAGCTGCGGGCCTTCAGGATCTCGCCGTGCACATGGAGCACCTTGGACGACCCGGCGCGCTCGTGCAGGTCGTCGATGTTCTGCGTGATTACGGTCACGTCGAACATCGACTCGAGTCGGGCGATGGCCTCATGGGCGGCGTTAGGGTGCGCGGCCAGCACTTCCTGGCGACGCTGGTTGTAGAAATCCAGCACAAGGGCGGGGTTCCGCGCCCATCCCTCGGGCGTGGCCACGTCTTCGATGGCATGGTCGTTCCATAGCCCATCCATGGCGCGAAAGGTCTTCAGACCGCTCTCGGCGCTCACGCCGGCACCAGTGAATATGACGATCTTTTCCATCGACATGCATTTCGCCAGGAAGGTGATGCCGCATGATAACGCTGGCCCGATCCCACGCGGCAGCACTATCATGCGCCCCTTTGTTGACAGCCCCGATGGGTTGGCGGCATCGCACAGGGGAGCGAACACCATGAAACGTTGGATCGGATGGGCGCTGCTGGGCGCGACAGGCGTGGCGCACGCCGGCACCTATACGGTGGGCGATATCACGGTTGGAGCCCGGTTGAACGTGTTCACCTGGGCCATGGCCCATGGCAAGGTGGCGTGTCCGAAACAGGATCCGGCGTTGCCCGCACAGTGCGAGTTGGTGGACGGCAAGGCCGAGCTGTTCGATGTACCTGCCCGGGTCTCGTTCTCGACCGTGAGCGAGTCGGACAGGACGGTAACCTCGCTGGTCTTCATCGCCGACGGCAAGGATTACGAGACGCTGGAGGCTCGTATCGATCGCGATTTCGGCAAGCCCTGGCTGTATCGCAGCGTCGATCGCGCGAATGGAAAGCCACCGTATTGCACGCGCTGGTTCGACAAGTCGCGCGGTGTCGCCGCGAGCATCTGCCGGGTGGAAAACGATACGCGGACCTTGGTCGAGTTCAGCACGGCCAAGTGACGGAAGCCGTGATTCGCCCATGCGATACCGGTCGATGCGAAGCGTCGTGGCGATCCATGGGTGCTGGCCGGTTCGCATTCGGCGATGCCACGGTGTTGGGAACGATGTAGTGCGAGCCGGGGTTGTCGCCGCAGGCCGTTTCCTCGATGAGGGTGTAGGCCGTGTGGGTATCGGGTCAGCACCTTGCGACCCGGTGCCGCAGCGAGAACGTCGTCACGTTTTGTGACACTGCCATCCTGTCGATCAGGAAGGGCGGAGATGGACGAAACGATTTACGGCTTCACCTTCGAGGACGCCTTGACGGATGCCCTCGATGCCCTGGCCATCAGCATGAAGGGCACGTCCGAAGTGGTCGCTGCCATCAGTGTCCTGGATCGTCAGCTGGTGATGATGTTGCGCGCGGAAAACCCGTGTCCGCAGGTAGCGCTGGACCGGGTGCACGGCGCCAGGGAAATACTGGGGCGACTGAGGCGTCTGATCGTGGCAGGAGATACGTCAACCCCGCGGTGCCATGCCGTTTCTCAAGGGCACGGCGCATCGGGCTGATTAAGCCGCTTCCATGGCCTGCATGGCTGCCCTGGCCAGGAACCCAGAGCGCGTTTCGCCGTGGCGCTCGGCATACGCATCGATGGCGTTGAGTAGACGGTCAGGTACCGTGATATTCACGCGTACGGCCTTGGTGCTGAGTTTGGAAAGATCGACGTTCGCGAGCGCCCACGTCCAGCCCTGAAAGTCGGGCAGGCCGCGAAGTGCTTCGAGAGAGGACGCCTTGGGCGGCACCTTGCCTTCCTCGATGGCATGGTCGAGAAACAGCAGGATAGCTTCTTCTGTATTGGCTACCGCCTCATCGAGGGTGTCGCCTGCGCTGAAGCAACCGGGGAGGTCGGGTACGACCACACCATAGGCCGTGTTGTCCGTGCCAAGTTCGATCGCGATGGGATAGCGCATGGTGTTCTGGCTCCAGACCAGGGAAGGAAATCCTTCAGGGAATTCCGGCTTGCCTCTTGATCGCGGCGACCAAGCCTTTGCCGAGGTCCTTCTTTGGGTGAGGGACGATCACCGTCGTACCGCTCATGTTTCGCAGCTTGTGATGGCTTCCCCTGATGCTGACAACGTAGAACCCGTTGATTCTCAGCAGTCTTATCAGGTCGTTAGAGTTCATTGTGTGTACGATACGCACTGGGTGTCAACATCCACGCCAGGGGGATTCGTGTCACCAGGCCCGATGTCGGCGCGGAGCCATGTCCTCCTCGGCCACTGCCTGCGACATCCATGCCCGTGTCGGTAAGTCCCCGGGCGCGGCAAGTTGCCGCTCTCTCCATACCGATTCGGTGACGCATGCCATGATCCCAACCCTGATCCGGACTCCAGGTGTCGGTTGAACGCAGGTGCGCGACGGTCGTTAGCATGGTTGGCGTGGCTGGCCCTTGGCCTCGCGCTGGTCGTGCCCGTGGCCTCGCGTATACACGTCGCCTTGGATCCCTTGGCACACCTCGGTGCCTGGTGTTTCGCGCAGGGCGACCGGCACGCGGGGCCAGCGGAGGCGCCTGGTGTCCCCGATGCGTGTGGCTACTGTGTCTGGTTGGCCCAAGGATTCTGGGCGTCGGGCGGTACCTGGATGGGGTGGCTCGTCGCGTCATCGCCTTCGTCATCGGCATGGATCTCTCCCGATGTGGCCTTGTCCGGCGCGACACCGTTTCGCGCCCAAAGCAGAGGGCCACCTCGCACCTGACATGTGTTTGTCCACGCACCGGCGCCCCGCGCCGGCACACATGCTTGTGCAAGGAATTCCCCATGGTTTCCACGAAGGCGCACTCGTCGCGAGGTGCGCGCTACCGCATGGTCTGGCGGTGGCATTTCTATGCCGGACTGTTCTGCCTTCCCTTTATCGTCTGGCTGGCGACGACGGGCATGATCTATCTCTTCAAGCCGCAGGTGGAACCCTGGCTGGAACGGGACTTTGCACACGTCGCCAGCGGTCCGGCGCTGCCACCCTCTCGGCAGGTGACGGCCGCGCTGGCCGCGGTGCCGGGTGGTGTGCTCAATGCCTATGAACTGCCGGTCACGGCGGATCAGGCAACGCGCGTACTGGTGGGCAAGGGTGCGCAGGTCATCCGCGTGTTCGTCGATCCATCGACAGCCCGCGTGTTGCACGTGGTGGATGAGGACGACCGTTTCATGCGTGTCATCTTCTATTTGCACGGCGAACTGATGGCAGGCACGCCGGGGTCGATGCTCGTGGAGCTGGCGGCGTCCTGGACCATCGTCATGCTGCTGACGGGCCTGTATCTCTGGTGGCCGCGGGATGCACGCATCCGTGGCGTGCTGGTCCCTCGCCTGACGAGTGGTCGACGTGTTTTCTGGCGCGACCTGCATGCGGTGACGGGCGTGTGGATCTCCGCGATGGCATTGACCCTCTTGTTGTCCGGATTGCCATGGGCCAAGTCATGGGGCGGATTGCTCAGGGATGTTCGACAGGTCTATGCGCAGGCGACGGTCGTGCAGGACTGGACCACCGGCAGTGCGGCCGAACACCGGGCCAACCGGGAGGCGAACACGCCGGTGATGGACGAGCATGCGCAGCACATGGGTATGGCGGGGATGGCTGGCATGGCAGGGCCGATGGTGTCCGATGACACGCCGCTGGACCGGATCGTCCCTTCGGTGACGGCCTTGGGCTGGCCCGCGCCTGTCTTGATCAGCCCTCCATCGAAGCGCGTGGCGTCATGGTCGGTGCGTTCGGATACGCAGAATCGACCGAAACGCCTCGAAGCGCGGATCGATCCGTCGACCGGCGAGGTCGGTGTCATCACTCGCTTCCAGGATCGTCCGTTTCTCGATCGCCTCGTCGGTTACGGCGTCGCCATCCACGAAGGCCAGCTGTTCGGCCCGCTGAACCAGGTGCTTGGCGTGGTGAC
Organism: Luteibacter sp.; assembly: GCF_009912395.1. Lineage (GTDB taxonomy): Bacteria > Pseudomonadota > Gammaproteobacteria > Xanthomonadales > Rhodanobacteraceae > Luteibacter. The sequence continues at coordinate 55,274 of NZ_WNDO01000002.1, forward strand.
GGGGCTGGGTCTGCTCACGATGTCGGTAAGTGTGGTGGTTCTCTGGTGGCGGCGTCGACCCCTTGGCCGCCTCGGCGCCCCTGCACCGCATCGGGACGCACGCATGGCCGGCGTATTGATTGCGGTAGTCGTGCTCCTGGGCATGTTCCTTCCCTTGTTCGGAGCGAGCCTGCTCGTCGTGCTAACCCTGGAGCGCTGGGTATTGAGCCGCTGGCATGGCGGCAGGGAGTTTCTGGGCCTGCCTGTGACCTCGACCAACCGGTGACGCATGCCCGATCAGCGTGTTTCAGGGCAGGTGACCGTGTGCAGGCTCAACCGGTGGTCTTTCTCGGTCGCGACGACATAACGGTTGTCCGCGACGCGAGCGGCCATGGCGGAGGTGCCAGCGCAGGTATCCTGCTCCCAGAAATCGTTGCTGTTCACGAGCAACGTGACGACGATGGCTTTCACCGCCGGATGCGAACGTAGGTCAGGCGAAGAAAGCCCCATGCCTGCAGTGAGTGCCGCCGCGCAGAGAAGGACGGGGCGAAGCATGTTCGCGCACAGTGCGATCAGGTACCGGTCCGGTGCGTTGGACACCTTTTCGCGGATCATCCGGATGAAGGACCGAATCATGGCCGGGATCAGGACGATGCCGCCGATGATCGCCGCGATCGTCGCCCATGCGATGGGCAGGTGTGCCACGGTGAGCAGGGCGAGCGAGGTCGGGAACTTCGACGGGTCTTCGTCCGTCAACCGGGCCAGCATCTGGCGTGCCATGCCCAGTGCGATGGCCGCCACGATCGTCGCCACGGCCGCCTTGAGCCATTTGCCCAGCGATTTGCCCCACGACCAGCGCATGACGCCGAAGCCCATGAAACAGATGTCGACAAGGGCTACGGCGATGCCGATGGTCCCGACGATGTCGGTGGCATGCTTCAAGCCGTCAACGGGTAGTCCGAACAGGGGGCTGACGATGACGGCAATCGCGAACAGAGCGAAGAGCTGCCATGCCAGGCGCACCGTGTTGCCGGGCGTGGTCGCATGCCTGGCCCGGCGACGCCAGAGGCGCGAATGTGCCTTGAGGAAGAAAGATGCCTTTCCGAAGTCGTTACGCGCATCGGCCAGCAGTTTCGTGAAGCCTGCCTTGGCACCTGTGCAGCACAGGGCCATCAGGCCAATGCCTGCGAGGAATTTGCCAATGAATGGATCGATCCTTGTCAGCAAAGAGCCAAGCAACATCAAGCCCAGGCTGATGGCGGCGGAGCGATGCTGAAGTAACGACTTCATGGTGAAAGCCTTCCCGCGGGTGACGGCCTCATGGGCCGGCGTCCGCGTTACGCGGCTGCGCGGCCATCATGGAGTACGCCGGTCTCCCGGACTGAGATTTTCGATCGGCGGTAGCGAGGCTTTATTGTTGGCTCCGGAACAGGGCGTTTCTCGGGCGGGCTATCGCGGATGAATCACCTCCCCATCCTCCTTCGTGAATGCCGTCGCCAGTGCCGGCAGGATATCCAGCACGATTTCCGACGGTCGGCACAGGCGCGTTCCGCGACCGGTCACGACGAAGGGGCGATTGATGAGAATAGGGTGGGCCATCATCGCATCGAGCAGTCGATCGTCGGAGGTCTCGGGCGCGTCGAGCCCGAGCGTGGCGAACGGCGTGCCTTTTTCCCGTACTGCATTGCGCACCGTCAGGCCGGCATCACGGATCAGGTGGATGAGCGTCGCGCGATCCGGTGGGTTGGTCAGGTATTCGATCACTATGGGTTCGATGCCCATGTGGCGCAGCAGTGCGAGCGCGTTGCGCGACGTACCGCAGGAAGGATTGTGATAGATGATGGCTTGCATGTTCAGGCCCGCGATTCGGAGGCGGAAGGTTCGACGACGCGTGCCGCGTCAGCGAGGGCGTGGGCTTCCATCGCACCCTTGCGTTCGCTGTAACGGTCCACGAGATAGTCAGACCTTCCACGGACGAGATAGGTGAACTTCACGAGCTCCTCCATCACATCCACCACGCGATCGTAGAAGGCAGACGGTTTCATGCGTCCCTCGCCATCGAATTCCTGCCAGGCCTTCGGCACCGACGACTGGTTGGGAATCGTGACCATGCGCATCCAGCGCCCAAGGACCCGAAGCGTGTTGACGACATTGAACGATTGCGATCCCCCGCAAACCTGGAGCACCGCAAGCGTGCGACCTTGGGTTGGACGGACACTGCCTTCCTCAAGAGGCAGCCAGTCGATTTGATTCTTGAAGACGCCTGTGACGGTTCCGTGCCGCTCGGGACTCACCCAGACCTGTCCCTCGGACCACGTGGAGAGGGCGCGTAACTCGCGGACCTTCGGATGGTCCGGGGCGACGCTGTCCAGCATCGGTAACGTGGCCGGGTCGAAAACGCGTGTGTCGGCACCGAGATGCTGAAGAATGCGCTCGGCCTCCAGTGCCAGTTTGCGGCTGAAGGATTGGGGGCGCAACGAACCGTAGAGCAGGAGGATGCGAGGCGGGTGGCCCGGATCGTCGATGGTCGATAGTCGCTCCGGTCGAGGAGCGGGAAGGTCGTGAGTGAGATGGGGCAGGTTGGTCGCCATGTCGGTTCCGCGAATTGCTTTAATTCGATAATTCTAACAATATAGAAATGTTATCGCCAATCGTTCCGGTACGTTGCCATGCTTACGGCTATTTCATGAGGGGCCTCGTACTGACGACGCCCGTAATGCGGGTCACCCTGGCGGCACTTGCCTTGCGGTTGTCGCCATGATCGAAGGTGGAGGTAGTGGTTTGTTAAGCTGCCTGGGTATGGAATCCGCCACGCTCCCTTCGCCGCTCACGACTCCCGACGCCATCAAGGCGTTCGCCGCCCTTGCACAGGAAAGCCGACTGGCGATTTTTCGACTGCTTGTCGAGCATGCGCCCGAGGGGCTGGCGGCTGGAGCCATCGGTGAAGCCTTGGGTGTGCCGGCGGCGACGCTCTCCTTCCATCTGAAGGAATTGCTTCATGCGGGGCTGGTGACCAGTCGACAGGCCGGGCGTTTCGTTTACTACGCGCCAGTCCTGGGTACGGTGGATCGCCTGGTCGGATTTCTCACCGACAACTGTTGCGTGGCATCCGGGAACGACTGCGCGCCCAAGGGCAGCCCCCGGGCGCGTCGATGAACCCGGCGACGAACTATCGGACGGCCGCTTCGCGCGGCTTCCGGAACGTCAGCCACAATGCCGACAGCAGGAAGTAGAAGCCGCCGAAGGCAGCATAAGGTGCCAGGCCAGCGATATCCGGTGCCGTCTTGAAGGCCTGGATCGAAAACACCACGCCGGCCAGGGCGGATTGCGCGCCGCTGATCATCATGAAGGCCTGTCCGCCCAGCTTGCGCCGCTGGATGCCGACGCCTAGCTGGAACAGGCCCGAGAGCAGGGCCCATATGCCAAAGACCAGCACGCCGCCCGCATTGCCATGAAGGGCGAAGGCGAGCGCCATGCACGCGGCGGTGATGCCGCTGGTGATCGCATTGAATCGCTGCCCGGGATTCTCCTGGAGGCCGCCGCTGCGCCGGGCATCCAGGATGTTCGCGAAGGCGTCCCAGGCGGGATAGGCGACCAGCAGGACGCCTACGACCAGGGTGGGGGCGGCCCGGCAAAGAAAGGCCAGGGCGACCCAGGCGAAGGTGACGGCGGCGCGGAGGAAATAGAAATTCCGGAGCGAGTTCATGGATGGGGGGACCGTAATAGTGGGTATATTCAACCTACCAGTAGGTAGGTTTTTAGGTCAAGTGCCGCGCCATGACGCCATTCAGCCGCCTACCAGCTGGTAGAATCCCACCCATGAGCACGCAGAAGAAATTGATCGACTCCGCCCGTCACCTGATCCAGACCCGTGGCTATAACGGCTTCAGCTACGCCGATGTCGCTGAAGAGGTGCAGGTGCGCAAGGCCAGCATCCATCACCATTTCCCGGCCAAGTCCGACCTGGCGCACGCCGTGGTGGAGGAATCCCGGGCGTTCTTCGTGGCCCAGGCCGAACGTCTCGCCCGGGAGGATTTCGACCCCGAGGAGCAATTGCGCTTCTACACGGGGTACTGGGAGAAATGCATCGCGGACGACTCCGCGCCGTTCTGTGTCGCCGGCATGCTCGCCAGCGAGCTGCCCACGTTGCCGGCGCCGCTGGCCGACAGCGTCCGGGCGCATTTTCGCGATCTCTCGAACTGGCTGGAAATCATCCTGACCAAGGGCGCGCAGAAGGGCTGCTTCGAGTTGCGCGGCTCGGCACGTCAGGAGGCGGAAGCGTTCATGGCCATCGTCTACGGCGCCATGCTGGCTGCGCGTGCCTATGGCGAGCCCAAGGTGTTTGCCGATATCGCCGCCACCGGCCTTGGCAGGTTGATGCCTGCACGAAAGGCACGCTGACCCTTATTTCAGCGCGTGATGCCCGTAGCTGAAGATACGGGTTGCGAGCCAGCCGTCGGCCGTCCGGTGCCAGAGGATCATGAATTTCGCGGCACCGAAGCATTCGCCGGTCTTGGTGTCGCAAAACGCCTGATTGCCTTCCTCGAGGGCGCCGTAGTCCTTGATGGGATAGATATCCAGGCTGCCCACGAGCTTGCGCCGGTACGTGCCGCAGACGTTCTGGCGGGTCTTGTCGAGGTAATCCTTGCTCGTCCAGCTGACGCCGCCGGTGTCGTGGTAGAACTCCAGTTTCGGGTCGAGGAAGGCCGCGTGCCGGTCGAGCTGGCCCGGAGCGTCGCAGGTGTTGAAGGCAGCGAAGAAGCGGGTGTCCAGGTCGGTGACGGTACGCACCAGCGCCGCCTGGGCAGCCGCTCCGTCGGAAGCTGAGTCCGCCGCTTGTGCCTGCATGCAGGGTAGGGCAACCGTGAGGGCGATGGTGGCCCAAAGCGAAACGCGCATCGTGGTGTCCTCCCCGGTGGTGGCGAGGTGATTATGGGAGCGCGCACGCGGCGAATTCATATGCCGGAAGTGCAGATGCCGAATGGGATGGGCGACGCCGGAGAATCCTGCACAAGCGTCGTGGAATCGTGCAGTATGGCTCGTGCTCGTCATTCGATAATGACGGCCGGTCATCATCCTGCCCAGACGATACGGCGTGCGATATGCATACGACGGACGACGCGGAATCCGCCTCCCATCGCGATACCCTCCGGTCATCCCTGGCCGCCCTTGTCTCGCGCTTCACGCCTGTCGATGGCGAGTACCCGATGCCGGGCATGCCTTCGCTCACGTTCTATCGGATCTCGCGTCCCTCCGAGCAATCCAAGGACATGAGCAAGGTGGCGCTCATCGTCGCGGTACAGGGGTCGAAAACCATCACGGCGGGCGACATATCGTTCGACTACAATCCGGAGCACTACCTGCTTTCGTCGATCTCCATGCCGCTGGCGGGTAGCGTGAGGGAGGCCAGCCGTGAAATACCTTACCTTTCGCTGGTGCTGGAGCTAGACCCCAAGCGTGTTGCCGATCTGCTCGCCTCGAATACCTTGCCACCGCCCGACGAAGCGCCGAGTTCCCTGGGTATCGGCAGGGGGAGGGTGACACTGGAACTACTGGAAGCGATCTGGCGCCTCGTGAAGCTGCTGGACACGCCCAAGCACATTCCGTCACTGGCGCCGCTTGCCGAGCAGGAGGTCATCTACCGGCTGCTGATGGGTGCGCAGGGTGCGCGATTGCGCCAGTCGCTGATCGCCGATAGCCGCTCCTTCAAGATCTCCCGGGCCGTCGAATGGATCAAGGCACATTACGCCGAGCCCATCCGGATCGACGATCTCGCACGGCACGTCAGCATGAGCCTTTCGTCGCTGCACGAGCATTTCAAGGACACGACGACGCTCAGTCCATTGCAGTACCAGAAGCGGTTGCGCCTGTTCGAGGCGCGCAAGCTGCTGGTCAAGCGGGGAAACGACGTGCAGGTGGTTGCCTCCGAAGTGGGCTACGAGAATCCGTCGCAGTTCCATCGCGAGTACAAGCGACTGTTCGGCGCGACGCCGGCGCAGGACATGATCCGACTGCGCGCGGAGTAATCGTCAGTAAACGCGGCGGATCGGCCATTCGAGGGCGATTCGCCCCATCGATACTTCCTGGCACCGACATCCCACAAGGTGCCTTCCATGAAGTACAAGACCCTCGGACATACCGGACTTCTCGTCTCCACCCTATGCCTCGGCACGATGACCTTCGGCGACGGGCAGGGTGTTTACAAGCACATCGGTAGCTCCGGTCAGAAGGAGGCCGACGACCTGGTCAAGGCCGCCTTGGAGGCGGGCGTCAATTTCTTCGATACCGCGGATATCTATTCAGGCGGTGTCAGCGAAGAGGTGCTTGGCCAGTCCATCAAGAATCTTGGTATCGCCCGCAACGACGTCGTGCTGGCGACCAAGGCAGCTGGCCGCGCAGGGCAAGGCCGCAATGACGTGGGTGCCTCGCGCGGTCACATCATGGATGCCGTCGAAGCCAGCCTGAAGCGACTGAAGACGGATCACATCGACCTGTACCAGATCCACGCGAGCGACGCGATCACGCCGGTCGAGGAAACGCTGCGCGCGCTGGATGACCTCGTGCGCCAGGGCAAGGTGCGCTACACCGGTGTCTCCAACTGGCAGGCCTGGAAGATCGCGCGTTCGATCGGCATCGCCGAGCACCGCAATCTTGCTCGTTTCGCGACCTTGCAGGCTTACTATTCCATCGCCGGCCGCGACCTGGAACGTGAGCTTGGCCCGCTGCTGGACGCCGAAAAGATGGGCTTGCTGGTGTGGAGCCCACTCGCTGGCGGCCTGCTGTCCGGCAAGTTCGACAGGCATCAGCAGAAGCCCGCGGACTCCCGCCGCTCGACGTTCGACTTCCCCGTCGTCGATACGGAGCGCGCCTGGAACATCGTCGATGTGATGAAGCCTATCGCCGAGGCCCACGGTTGCAGCGTGGCCCGTGTGGCCCTGGCGTGGCTGCTGGCCAAGCCGGTGGTGACCTCGGTCATCATGGGCGCCAAGCGCATCGACCAGCTCCACGACAACCTGGCGGCCGTGGATCTTGTGCTCACTGGCGATGAGCTGCGTCGGCTCGACGAGGTAAGCGCACTCCCGCCGGAGTATCCGGGCTGGATGCTGGAGGCACAGGGCGCCGATCGCCTGGAAGCCATCGACACCTGGGGCGCGAAGGCGCAGTCCTGATAGCCACGCTTGCCCTGTCTACCCCGGGCGGGAGGCTCATGCCTGGCAGGCACGCCTCCCGTTCGCGACGCAGGCCTCGGTCCATCGCTTCCATGTGTTGGCATCGATGCCGGCTTTCGCGGCCGTGTCGCGCAGATCGGACCAGGTCATGATGCGCGGCGTGGCGAGGAGCTCGCGCAGGAACGCCCGCATCTTTTTCTCTCCTGCTGCTTTTTCCAGAGAAAGCAGCAGGAGCGGGCCGTAGCTGTATCGGTACGTCTCGGTGATGTCCGCCTCGCTGGTGATCGCATCCAGGGCAATGAACGGTACCGTTCGCTTGTCCATCTGGGCTTTCCATGCGGCGACGCGCTTGTCCGCCGCCTCGTCGCCGACGATCGCCCTCAGGGCCTTCATGGAAAGAAACTCGGCGGTCGATTCCAGCAGGAACCACCGGTACGGGCCCTGGGGATGGACCAGGGTGCCGAAGTAGTAATGGCCCATCTCATGGGCAAGATAGGCGATGCGCGAATGGGCGGCCGGGCCGCCCGCGAGGAGAATCGCCCCTGACTTGGCCACGCTGCCGCTCAAGGCGATGGTGGGCCAGGTGGCGAAGCCCCATTCCCCGCCCTTGCGGTCGCGCTCGACCTGATCGATGGTGACCATGCGCAGGAAGGTCGGGCGATCGGCCATGGGCTTGCCCATGTAACCCTGGTAGTACGTCCGGACCTTTCCCATCAGGTCGGAGATGGCATTCGCCTCGACTGGCGCCACCGTTTCGTTGAGGATCATTGCGTTGGCCGTCGTGGTGATCGGCCCCGTGCCGCCGAAGACCAGCATCGGTCGCGCGATATCGCTATGGAACGTCCCCTTGGTTCCCACGATGGCCGGACTGCCATTGGCGTAGAGGAACCGGCAACTGTCGCAGCGGATCTCCAGGTCGTACGAGCCTTCGCTTTCGCGAACCTTCGCCTTCGTGTCGTAGGGCAGGGGCAGCCAGGCCGATTGCTCGCTGAAACGAAAGCTGTCGCCGTTGAACGCCATCAACCCTTTGAAGTCACCTGGGGCATCGTGCGCGGGATAGACGGGGAAGGCGCCGCTGTACTGGACACAGAACGTCGGCGGTGCGTCGGTAACGGTATAGACGCGCGCTTCGCCGTCGATCGTCGGCTCGCCCCATCCGTCGTAACGAAGCGGTTGATGGTCGCCATCGGTCACGCGCGCCACGTTCAGGCCGACATTAAGCACGAAGGCATCGGTGAAGCCCGCGGGACGGTTCGATACACAGGCGTTGCCATCCACGCGCCCCGAGGCCACGTCGACATGCAGGTCGACGGCATAGGTCGTGGCGGCGGAGCCCCCGGACATCGCATGGCTTGCCGGTGTCAGCATGGATGCGATGGTGAGAATCAACAGACGAATCGACGAACGCATGGACACTCCGTGTGTGTGACAAGGTTTTCCTGTCGCCAGTTCGGTTGGATGCGCGTGGGGCACGCTTGGTTTAGTGGTTCATGGGACGTCTGGTTTACATTTGAGCGTGTTCCGATGTCTCAACGAGGGAAACAGGCGCATCCACAAGGCCACGATCATCAGCGTTCCGCAACCACCGATCACTACGGCGGGTACGGCACCCAGCCATGCGGCGAGCATCCCGGACTCAAATTCGCCGAGCTGGTTCGATGTGCCGATGAACATGCCGTTCACGGCGCCTACGCGGCCACGCATGTGCCCCGGGGTTTCCATCTGCATCAGCGTGCCGCGGATCACGACGCTGACCATGTCGAAGGCACCGAGTGCGGCGAGGGCCAACATGGATAGCCACAGGTGGGTCGACAGCCCGAAGACGATGGTCGCGACGCCGAAGCCTGCCACGCACCCGAACATCCGCATGCCGACCCGGTGTTGCGGCGGGTGACGCGAGAGCCATAGGCCGAGCAGCAAGGCACCCACGGACGGCGCAATGCGTAGCAGCGCGAGTCCTGTCGGGCCGGCGTGCAGGATGTCCTTGGCGAACATCGGCAACAGCGCGGTCGCGCCGCCCAGCAGCACGGCGAAAAGATCCAGCGAAATGATGCCCAGCAGGTCGGGACGCGCGCGGATGAAGCGCAGCCCTGCGAAAAGGTCGACAGCGCTGGCCGCGCCCGCGTCCAGCGGCTCCGGCACATACCTCAGCCTCGCGAGCAGGAGCGCCGAGCCCACCATCAGTCCTCCGGCGGCGGCGTAGACCGTCAGCGAGCCGGTCAGGTAGAGCAGGCCGCCGATCACCGGCCCCGCGACGACGGTGGCTTCCCCGGCGACCGAGGTCGCCGCGTAGGCCTGGGCGAGCATGGCCTTGGGTACCAGGCCGGGCACGAGGCTTTGTAGCGCCGGTCGGCGGATGGCGGCCGCCGCGCCCCCGAGTCCGACCGCCGCCAGGAGCCAACCACGGCCGGGGCTATGCGTGAGCGATGCCATCGCCAGGGCAAGCGCCGCGACGGCACCGAGCAAGTCCGCCACCATCACGAGGCTGCGACGATCGTATCGGTCAGCGAGGTGACCGCCGGGAAGGGCCAGGAGCAGGGCGGGAACGAAGTGGGCCAACCCGATGAGGCCGAGGTCCGATGCCTTGCCCGTGGTGGCGTACATCTGCCACGCCACGGCGAGGGAGGTCATTTCCAGCGCGATGCCGGAGCAGACCAGGGACAGCCAGAAGGCGACGAAACCGCGATGGTGTGACAGCGACGGGAGATGAAGGGACAAGACGGATGCTCCGGGGTAGCGGGGGCGCACATGTGCGATCCATGTGGCTGGCGGGCTATCGGAGGCGCGCTGGCGGTGGTTGGACGCTTCGGGAAAGCGAATGCTAGGCTCATGGCGTATGGCATTCGCACGGGATCGGGACATGGCCTATCGAGAAAGCGACACGATCTGGTCCACCATGCACCGGCGTCGACGTGACGAAGCCTGCCCCATGCCCGGCGCCGTCGACGTGCTCCGTCGCGCCTATGCGGCCGGAACGGTGATCGCCGAGCATCGCCACGCCAGGCACCAGCTCATCTATGCCCGTTCCGGCCTCCTGGTCGTCACTTCGCCGCAAGGCCGCTGGATCGTGCCCAGCACCCGGGCCCTCTGGATGCCCGCCGGGACACCGCATTCGGTCCGCTGCGTGGACGCTGTGGAAGAACGGAATCTCTATGTAAGCCCGGAGGCGGCGTCGCACCTTCCCGATGCCGTATTCGCCGTCCAGGTGGGGCCCTTGCTGCGTGACCTCATCGACGCTGCCGAGCTTATCGTTCAGCCCTATGCGGAAGATTCCCGCGACGGTCGCGTGATGCGCCTCATCCTCGACGAGCTGACATCATTGCCGACGCTGCCGCTTCACCTGCCGCAGTCGAGCGATGCGCGGATCGGACCCATCTGCGCACATCTGGTTCGCCATCCCTACGACCACTCGACGATTGCCGACTGGGCGAAGCGGACGGGTGTCCATGTGAAGACCCTCCAGCGGATCTTCCTGCGTGACCTGGGCATGACCTTCACGCAGTGGCGGCAGCGCTGCCGCCTGCTCTTCGCGCTGGAGCGTCTCGCCGTCGGGGTGCCCGTCATCGACGTTGCGATGGACCTCGGCTACGAGAGCCCCAGTGCGTTTTCCGCGATGTTCAAGCGCCAGTTCGGGGTAAGCCCGAGTCATTACTTCTGACGCGTTCGGGCTACGTTGGTGGAGGGCTCGAATTCCCGCAGGAGATCCTTGACCAGATTGCCCTCCGGCATCCTGTCTCGGGGGATGTTCGCATCGTCGAACCATGACGCGTCGGCTTCCGGATGGGGACCCACTAGGACAACCAGACCGCTGCCATAGGCATAACGTGCCGCGGCGATGTCGCCGTTTTCGTAGGTGGCGATGGCGTGGAACTTCCGGTCGCCGGGGGCGGGGTGCATGTAAGGACCATCCTGGAAGAAGATGCTTTCTTCCCGTCCATTCCACTGCACGGTGACCGCCGTGTCCTCGCTCGTTCGGACCGGGAAGCCGGGGCGCCTGATTTCGCCGTCCAGATCCTGATCGACGAGTTGCATGTTTCCCGCATCGGCCAGGTAGGCGCCCATGCACAGGCCGAGGTAATGGCCGCCACCGTGCACGAAGTTCCGGATGGCTTTTACCCGTGCGTTGCCAATATCCCGTAGCGCCTTCGGGATGTCCTGGCCGCCGCCGGGTTGTACATAGATGTCGTAGTTCGCCAGGCTTTCATCGGTGATGTCGATGTCCTCGCGAGCACCGACGAAATCGACCTTGTACTTCGGGCCCAGTTTTTCGATGGCTCGCCTGACGACATCCGAACAGTCCTCGCATGCCGCCGGACCTTTGTAGATGGCGACATGGACGATGGTGTCCTTCGCCATGGCATGAGATGTCACGGCCATGGGGCCGAGAAACGACAGGGATGCGATGAAGAATGCAGGGACTCGCATGGTGCTCTCCGGGGGAGGGAAAGGGTGCCCGTGCGGAAAGTCTAGGGAATTTCTTCGATCCATGTGCCCTCCATGAAGAGTCCACGATTCCTCCATCCGTGACCCTGGCATCTCGGTGCTTCGCTTGACGGAAGCATGACGCAATAGTCTAATTCGCTCACCGAACCACTTGCGGTTCGCGAGCCTTTCGTCATTCACGGGATTCCGCCGACATGATCAAGTAATGCGTCGATGCATTCGCATCCTCTCTGTCGCTGTCTGAAGCGCGAGCCGCATTACTTCATTCGAATCATCGTGTTCGTGCCGATACGGCGGCTGCCGCCTAAGCAGCTGACCACGGCATGCCATGGCGCTCGCACGTCTCCAGACAGTTTCCCTCACGCATGATGGAAACTCCCATGACCGCATCTATCACCCCATCCACCGTTTTCGAACACAATCGCGCCGCCTGGGACAGGCAGGCATCCAGCCAGTGCGAATGGTCACGCCCCGTCGCCCCGGATGTCATCGCGGCCGCGCGCCGTGGCGACTGGACGCTGCATCTCACGCCCGGCGCACTACCTGCCGACTGGCTTCCCGATATCCGGGGCAAGCGCATTCTCTGTCTTGCCTCGGCAGGTGGTCAGCAGGCGCCGGTACTGGCGGCAGCTGGCGCAGATGTGACGGTATTCGATGCATCCGCCAAGCAGCTGGAACAGGACGACATGGTGGCCCAGCGCGATCGGCTGGACCTTACAACCGTGCAGGGCGACATGCGCGACCTGTCCATGTTCGTCGATGACAGCTTCGACATCATCGTGCATCCGATATCGAACCTGTACGTACCGGATATTCGACCCGTATGGAGCGAGTGCTTTCGGGTGCTTCGCGCAGGAGGACGCCTGCTCAGCAGCTTTTTCAATCCCGTGGTCTTCGTGGCCGATCGTAGTCCGGAATGGGCGGCGCAAGGGCTTATCCGTCCGCGTTTCAGGATTCCCTACTCGGATATGCGGGATCTCACGGAAACCGAGCTGGCGGATAAGCAGGCGAAGGGCGATGCCCTTGTGTTCGGGCATAGCCTGAGCGAACAGATCGGAGGCCAGTTGGCGGCGGGGTTCGTGCTCAAGGGCTTTCTGGAAGACGAGCAACCCCAACCTCGCTTCGTCATCGACCGCTACCTGCCGACTTTCCTTGCCACGTACGCCGTAAAACCCCGAGACCATGCCTCGGATGAATCGACGGGCTGAAGCCCGCTCAGTCGCTTCCCTTCGCGAGCCAGTTGCGCGGCAGGCGCAACTGGCCGCATCCCACACATACCAGGCGTCCTTGCGTACCTTCGAACGACAGGCGCGTTCCGTCGGCCATCTTCAGCTCGAGTGTTCCACCAGGAATGGTCGCGTGGACGAGGTCGTCCTTGATCAGGGTGACCTTCATGGCGAAGGTCTGCGTTCCCCATCGCCAATACACCATACCTGCGTGATCCTTGATCGATATCTCGGCCGTGTTTGGGCCATACCCTTCCGCGTCGTAAAGGTGGATCTCGCTCGAACGGCAAGCAGTCAACGACAACACGATCGATGCGACAGCCACAGGTAGAACGACCTTCATGGGCGACGCTTCCTTGTGGGGAAGGGTAGGGATGAGGACAACGACGTCGCTTTCATAGCGCCCCATAAGTGAAGGCCGAAGCTAGGCGGCCTGCTCGATGCTGAACGCCATGGGGTTGCGTTGTAGGAGCGCGCTTGCGCGCGATGCCAGGTTGCCGCGAGCCCCATCGCGCGCAAGCGCACTCCTACAGGAGAGGATTGCCGCAATCGCGCATAAAAAAGCCCGCAACGGGGAGGCTGCGGGCTGGGGTTCCGTCGAGGCCAGGGCTTGCGAGCAGGGGAACTCAGTGCCAAGGCAATGGGAGTGTCGCCCTCACGGCGACTTGGGGGCCACGTTAGGCCTGTGCGGATTAACGCAGCCTGAGTTTTTCGGTTGACCGCCTGTCGACGATGCGCGAAGGCGTGGATAGAGAGCTAAGCACTTCATCCATGCGGTGCTGATGACATGACTGCCAACGGAAAGATTTCTGTAACGCGCCGGAGCGACACTGTCGGCCATGTTGTTATGATGCTCGGCATCAATCGATTTATCTAACGAAAAAACCTTGTTTATCGTGAAATCGCTCGATCCTCGCCGATCGGGCTTTTTTTACGCCCGGAGGAAATGTTTAAATTTGCGTTAAGTGCAATCTAATGCGTCATTGATCAATTAGTTGCGCCAATGACACCGTTTTTTCGCGAGAACTTCCTGGCGCGACATCATGGATAAAAAAACGATCGCCGACTGCCGTGTGCAGACGGCGTGGCCCCGCTTTTTCCGCTGGAACCGATGAAAATGAAACGAAACCACCTTTCCATGGCGATTGCCGTTGTCTTCTGCATGGCTGCGGGTTCTGCACTCGCGCAGGATGCTTCCGATCAGGCGAATCAATCGACCACCGGCAAGGATGCGGGTGCGCAGCGCTCGAACGCATCGAACACATCGAACACCACCACCTCGAACGACACCAAGCGTGTCCAGCAGTTGAACGCGGTGACCGTGCAGGCCGACAATCTCTCGTTGGCCAATGGCCTGATGTCGGTGCAGACGGCGCCGAAGGCCGTGTCGACCATCACCCGCGATGCGATCGTGAAAGCGGCACCCGGTGCAAACTTCACCCAGATGATCGGCACGATGCCCGGCGTGAACGCCGCAACGGACGACGTGACGGGCCTGGCCAACGGCCACTACAGTATCCGCGGCTTCGATTCCTCCGATATCGGCATGACCGTCAACGGCGCGCCCATCACCGACACGGGCAGCTATTCGGTGTACGCCACGGAATACGGCGATACCGAGAACATGGGCGACATCACCGTGCTGCAAAGCATTCCGGATGTGGACATGCCCGACTCGGGCGCCAGCGGCGGCCACATCGGCTGGGCCACCATCGATCCGTCCCACCAGGCCGGGTTGGACTTCACCCAGTCCGTCGGCAACAACGATTACCGTCGTACCTTCATCCGCTTGAACACCGGCGATACCGGGCCGGTGCGGTCGTGGCTTTCGTACTCCAACAACAGCGCAGACAAGTGGCGCGGCCCTGGCGACATGAATGTGACCAAGGTCGAGGGCAAGTCGATCTGGACTATCGACGACAACAACTCGATCAGCGCCTCGCTGCAGTACAACCGTGAAAACAACATCAACTATCGTTCGCTGACCAAGGCCCAGGTGGCGAAGAACGGCTATAACTACGACTACCTACCGACCTGGATGCCGGGTTCGTCGGCGGCCGCGATCAGCAACAACACCTTCTACTACGGCCTGCGCACCAATCCGTTCACCAGCTATATCGCCAGCCTGGACGGTGAGTTCAAGCTGTCCGACAGCCTGCGCCTGTCCGTCATTCCGTACTTCTGGTACGGCGACGGCGGTGGCGGTGCTGGCGCGACGGTGAACGAAAGCACCTCGCCGCAGAGCCGCTTCGGCTACGCCAACCAGGATGTCAACGGCGATGGCGCCGTAACCAACGGCACCAGTGGCGTGGTTTACTCCTATTCGGCGGCGACCACCTTCCGCCCCGGTGTGATCGCCAAGTTCAACCAGGACTTCGGCCTGGACAACAGTCTTGAGTATGGCTTCTGGTATGAGCGTTCGCGCAAGAGCCAGGAAAATGTCTACGGTGCCGTCAATAGCCAGGGCACGCCGGCCGATATCTGGGCCAACTCCAGCTTCATCTACTACCCGAATGGGCTGCCGGAGAAGTCGTACGACGAGTACACCACGACCGAGATCAAGAAGGGCTTCATCACCGACAACTGGTCGCCCAACGACAAGTGGACCTTCACGGCGGGTCTGAGCTACCTGTGGGAGAACCGTAGCGGCTTTGTCTGGGAGTATCCGGGCGCGACCTCCGGCCCCGTGACCAAGTTGCAGAACTACACCGACCTGGACAAGAGCTGGAACAAGCTGCTGCCCACGGCCGGCATCAAGTTCCAGATGGACGACCGCAACCAGTTCTTCATCGGCAGCGGCAAGACCTTCCGCGCGCCGACGAACACGGTTGCGCTGCTCAACACCCTGGACAACCAGCAGCAGGCCAATGCGCCGGAAACCGCCTGGAATACCGACCTGGGTTACCGCTTCTACGGCGATGCGCTTTCGGTCAGCGCCGACGTCTACCACAGCAACTACAACAATAAACAGCAGAGCGCCTTCGACGAGACCACGGGCTATACCTTCTATACGTCCGTGCATCGCATGAAGATGGATGGCTTCAATGGTGAGATCAGCTACAAGCTGGCCAAGGACTGGACGACCTACGCCTCCTATACCTACACCCGGGCCAAGATCGAAGGCGATATCAACGGCGGCAGCGGCGATGGCATCTATCCGACCGACGGCAAGACCATGCCCGATACGGCCCGCAACATCGGCAACTTGAGCCTTGCCTATGACGACGGTAGCCACCTGTGGGCGACCTTGTCCGCACGCGTGACCAGCTCGCTGTACGGCGACTACATGAATACCGAACGGGTAGGAGGCTTCACCTCCTTCAACCTGGACGCCGGCTACAAGTTTGATAGCTGGAGCTGGTTGAAGAGCCCGTACATCAAGGTCAACGTGAGCAACCTGACCGACCACAAGGCGTTCTCGTACGTCAGCTCGGCGCAGTTCCTGGCCACGCCGCAGGGCTCGTTGTATACCAGCTCGCCGACGTACGGCCTGTTGCAGCCGCGGGCGTTCATGGTGACGGTGGGCGCTTCGCTGTTCTAAGCCTCAGGCGTGCATGCCTGGACCGGCCCCTTGATGGGGCCGGTTCTTTTTGTGCTTCGCCCGACTCGTGTAGGAGCGCGCTTGCGCGCGATCGCGCGCAAGCGCGCTCCTACAGCGTCCTTACAGCCTCACGAAGGGCTGCAGCATCCGCGCCATCCATCCGGAGAACAGCAGAGGGGCATCCGTTGCCGCCACGCAAATGCACGGGACGCCCGGTGCGGTGACGGGCTGGTGCTCCGTGTCGAGGTCCAGGTCGGCCACATCCCCGGAAGCAAAGTGGCCCAGCGTATCGTCGTAGGCGCCACGCAGGATCATCGTCATTTCGCTGCCGCCATGGGTATGCATGGGCAGGCTGCGACCCGGTGCGACTCGCAGCAGCATCAGATGGTCGTCCGTCACGTTTTGCGCGCGGATGTGATGGATACCCGGGCCGATCCACTTCCACGGCAACTCACGATACGAGCGTCCGAAGTAGGGCCATAGCGGCGCTGGCAGCAGATCCGGATCGTGCCGCTGCTGGACGGCTGCCTCCTCGGGGGCGGTCGGCTTGTCTTCGTGCTGCAGGCGGGCGAGCAAGCGCTCGGACGCATCGTCGGAAAGCGCCAGCCCTTCCTGCTGGTTGAGCAGTTGGCCGCCGATGGCATCGGTGTCGCGCAAGCGCTGGCGGCAGACGTGGCATACGCTGAGGTGCGCGGAGACGACGGCCGAGAAGGCGCTCGACAGCGCGCCCGCCGAATAGGCCATCAGGGTGGATATGTCGGGGTGATGGTGGGGCTTCATGGTGCGGTTCTCAGCGCCGCCTGCAGCTTCGCGAAGGCGCGTCGCAGGCTGGACTTCACTGAACCCAGCGGCTGGCCCAATTCCTTGGCGATCTCGCTGTGGCTCTTGGCTTCGTAGTAAGACATCCGGATCATTCGGGCTTGCTGGGGAGGCAAGTCGTCGATGGCACGATCCAGCCCGACGCCATCGGCGAACGACTCGGCGCTGGTCGCCCCGTCCTCGGGCGGTAGTTCATCCAGCTGTTCCAGGCCTTCCTGGATGACCAGCCAGTGCGATTCTCCCCGGATGCTGTCGATGTACAGGTTGCGGGCAATCCGGAACAGCCATGTCGATACGTTCGCCCGCGCCGGGTCGAACTGCCCCGCACGGCGCCAGACGCGCAACATGGCTTCCTGGACCAGTTCCTCCGCCTGGGACGGCAGTACGCCCATGCCCACCAGGTAGCGCTGCACGCGAGGCCCGTAGTGCGCAAAGATGCGCATGAAGGCATCGATGTCCTGGCGCGCGGCGACCGCCGTCATCTGGGCGGACCAATAGACCGGGTTATCGGTGTCCTGGGACGCAGGGTAGGGCATGCGCCGAACCGCCTCGAGGGGGATGATGTGGGGATGAGTCTGATCGGGGCGCATCATACCGGCATCGACGCAGTCGTAACGTGAGCCTCCAAAAGGCGTTACCAGCTATACGGATGCGGCGTGGTTTTGGATGCACGAATGCCGTCGGCCGCCGATCATTCGGCCTTGGGCTCGGGCCACTGCTGGGGCACGCGCTTCAAGGCCTGGCTGTCGTAGCCCATCTCCACAACGCGCGCGGCCAGGGCCTTGTAGTCGGCATCGGACACCGTTGGCGTCCTCGCCATCACCCATACGTAGTCGCGCTTGTCGCGAGCGACGATGACGAATCGATACTCAGGGTCGATCCAGGCGATGACGTACTGGGCCTTGATGGGCCAGATGAACTGCATGCCCCAGACGGCATTGCGGGTCTCGGGATGCGCGAAGCCCGTGGCGTGCATGGTCTTGAGGGCGCCACTGGCGTTGTCCTTCCGGTAGCGGAAGGTCGTCTCGACGGTGCCGTCGGGCGCCATCCGATAGGACTCGATGGCATTGGTGGCCCCCTTTTCGAAACGGCTCGGGATGGACGCGATGACGTACCAGTCGCCCATGTAGCGGGCCATGTCGACATGCGATGCCCGTGGCACCGTGGGGGCAGTGGCTGAACAGGCGGCCAGCGGAAGGATGGCGAAGGCCATCCTTCCCAGGCGTGACACGAGAGAGGTCATGACGTGAGGCCCTCCGCTTCAGGATTGCTGGACAAACCGGTAGTGCGCCACCATCCATTCCTGGCCGTGGGCATACCCGAAGAGTTCGGCACAGGACATCCAGAACATGCGCCAGCGGTGAAACCACAGGCGGCCCAGCGCCGTCGAGCCATAGGCTTGGGACAGAATCGTCATCACCTCGTCGTGGTGGCGATCCTGGTTGGCGAGCCAGGCGTTGGCGGTGCGCTCATAGTGCGTGCCATCGACCAGCCACTGCTGGTCGATGCGCAGATCCCGTTGGAACCAGAGCAGGGTGTCGGCGGCGGGCATCATGCCGCCGGTAAAGAAGTGCCGTCCCATCCAGTTGTCATCGCCGTCCGTCTCGAACAGATAGGCCGATTGACGATGAACGAAGATATGGACGAACAGGACGCCTTCAGGGCGCAACCACGTCGCGATACGCCCCATCAAGACCTCGTGGTTGCGCACGTGCTCGAACATCTCGACACTCACGCACCGATCGAACTGCGCCTGTGGCAACGCCAGCGCATTGATGTCACACGTCAGTACCTGGATGTTGGAAAGGCCACGACGCAAGGCCTCGGATTCGATATGGGCGCGTTGCGAATGGGAGTTCGACACGGCGGTGATACGCGAATGGGGATACTGCTCGGCCATCCACAAGGTCAGCGAACCCCAGCCACATCCCAGTTCCAGGATGTCCTACCCATCCGCCAGTTGTGCTCGCTCGGCATAGCGTTCGAGCATGGCCTGT
This sequence comes from Luteibacter sp., assembly GCF_009912395.1. GTDB lineage: Bacteria > Pseudomonadota > Gammaproteobacteria > Xanthomonadales > Rhodanobacteraceae > Luteibacter. The sequence goes on from NZ_WNDO01000002.1 coordinate 74,448, forward strand.
TCGGCCTGGTCCAGGGTTTCGGTACCGGTCGCGAAATAGCACGACGAGTACTTCAAACGGGACCCCAGGCATTGCTGAAAGAACGCCGTGGGCACTTCGTAATGCTGCGTGTTCGCTTCTTCGGTATGCACGGCCAGGGGTGCCCTGGTCAGTGATTGGATCAGCGCCTGGTGACGCGCCAGTTCGGCTTCGGCGCCACCTTGTTTGCAGGCGTCGAGGCGCTGTTCGCACAGGCGGCGGATGCCCCGTCGAATCAGTGCATCGGGAACCAGGCCTCGCTCGGCCATGCCGAGCAGTCCCGGTGCGGCGCGATCGGCGGCCAAGGCCTGCAGGTCAGCGACGGTCGTGTTCATGGGCGTCTCCAGCGGCAGATGAGGGGGAGGGAACCACGGAATCAGCATGGGGGTGGTTCGCTGGTAGTCGCGGTAGTCTTCGCCACGCGAACGCAGCGCCTGGGCTTCGGTGAACGGAATGCCGCTGACCCAGCGCAAAAAGGCGTACATGACGATCGGCCCCGACCACGCGAGCCACCACAGGGGTGAACCGATGGCGAGGACGACATAGGCAAACCAATGCAGCCATTCGAAGAAGTAGTTCGGATGGCGCGAGTAACGCCAGAGCCCGCCACGGAATGTCTTGCCGCGCTGGGTGGCGTCGGCTCGATGTCGAGCGAGCTGGCGGTCGGCCATGGATTCGCCGATGACACTGGTCAGCCAGATGAGAAACGCAAGCGGCATCCCGATCGAAAAAGAGGATGGGTTTGCCGCCGCTGCCATGAAAGGCAGCGCGAACAGCAGCACGATGAGGGCCTGGCCCTGGAAGAACGCGAAGAATTTTCCCTGGTTCCCCTGCCAGTGCTCGCGCAGGTAACGATACCGGCCATCCTCGCCTTCGCTCCTCACGCGATGCCAAAGGTGCACGGCAAGACGAGCGGCCCACAGGCAGCCCATGCCGCCCGTCAGGAGTCGCGGCAGCGTGGCACCGCTTCCGCTTCCCGCCATCAGCAGCGCCGCGATTCCCAAGCCGCTGGCCCAGAGCACGTCGACGATGCCTGCGTTCCGGTGTTTGCGCTGCCACAGCCATCCGGCGGTCATGAGCACGACCATCACCGCGGCAAGCAGGAGCATGGTCTGGAGCGGAGTCATGAAGGCCTCGCCATCGGTTGCATGCTCGCCAGTCCCGCCATGTGGGCAAGCACGGGCAGCGCAATGCCCCAGGTCACCGCAAGCCACGCAACCGCGAGGTGAGGAGGCTGCGGCAGCATGACTGCCATCCAGCCGTGGGCGGCACCGAGGTAAGCCAGGGGTGCGCCGATGGCACCCAGCACGGCCGCCCAGACCGGGCGGAAACGGATGAATGACAAGGACCGGCGAAGGGTCGTGGCGAAACATAGCCACAGCATCAGGATCCAAGCCGGAGCGCCTCCTGGAGGCAATGACGGCGAGGGCGAGGCGTAGCGCCACCAGCCCAGTATGGCGGGCACACCGTCGACCACCAGGGCGAACAACACCGCCATGCCGAGCAAGCGGCATTCACCCGCGATATGGCCGGAGAATGCGACCTGCACGATCACGAACAGCGCACCCGCCAGGAGCGGCCACTCCGGTGCGCCACGAGCTGCGCCAATGACTAGGGCAAACCACAGCACCTGATAGCCAACCAGGTTGACCCACTTCATGGCGGGCGACGGCGTTTCCATCACGCGGTCCATCGGCCCGCCATAGGACGTGCTTGCGGCTTCGCCAGGAGTAGATGCGAGACCCCGATGGAGCATTCGAGGAATCCGCCCTCGCAGTAGGCGAGGTAGAACTCCCAAAGTCGAATGAAGCGATCGTCGAAGCCCTGGTGGCGGACATCGTCCAGGCGCGCGAGAAAGCGTTGTCGCCATGCATTCAACGTGCGTGCGTACGACAGGCCGAAGTCTTCCAGATGCACCAGGGCAAGGTCGCTGGCCTGGGTCTTGGCAGCCAGCATCGCGTTGACCGACGGAATGAAGCTGCTCGGGAAGACATAGCGCTTGATGAAATCGACGGAACGCAGGGCTTGCTCGTAGCGATGGTCTTCGATGGTGATGGCCTGGATGAGCGCCTGCCCCTCGGGTGTGAGCAAGTCGCCCACCTTGGCGAAGTAGGTCTCCATGTAGCTGGCGCCGATAGCCTCGATCATCTCGATGGAGACGAGCCGGTCGAAGGAGCCTTGAAGGTCGCGATAATCCTGTTGAAGCAGCGTCACACGGTCCTGCAGCCCGGCATTCGCCACGCGCTCGCTGGCAAGCTGAAACTGTTCGGCCGAGATGGTCGTGGTGGTGACGTGGCAGCCGTAGCGCGATGCGGCATGCACGGCAAAGCCACCCCAGCCCGTACCGATTTCCACCACACGCATCCCGGGGCGTAGCCCCAGCTTCTGGCAGATGACGTCCAGTTTCCGGACGGAGGCCATGCCCAGCGTGTCGGTCTCTTCCGTCCAGAGGGCGGACGAGTACATCAGGTCGTCCGAAAGGAACAGGCTGAAAAAGTCGTTGCCGAGATCGTAGTGCGCGGCGATGTTCCGGCGGCTGCCATCCCGGGTGTTTTCCCGCAGCGCATGCCATGCGCGCATCGCCATGCCGCCCCAGCGGGCCAGGCTGGTTTCCATGCCGTCGAGCAGGTCGCGGTTGCGGACCAGCAGGCGGATAAGTCCGACGAGGTCATCGCATCGCCAATAGCCTTCGATGAACGCTTCGGCGGCTCCCACGCTCCCGTGGGTTGCCAGGAGTCGGTAGAAGCGCAGGTCCGCGATGTCAATATGGATGGGCGAGGGGGCTTTCCCCAATACCTCCGTTCCCAGCGCATCCCGGACCACCAGGCTGCCATGATCGATCGCGGCAAGCGTGGCGAGCAGTTGCCGACGAAGAAAGCGATCCATGGCCGATATGCCGGACGCACGCGCACCCAGGGGAGCGTTCTTGATGAGTTCGTTCATGGCGTGTCTCCGGGCACGCGCCCGTGATGGGCATCGACCGCGGGGCGCTTGCCCGGATGGTCGTGCACGGGGGTTTTCTTGAGCCACAGGCGCAGCGCCTGCCAATGAATGGCACCCACGATCTGCATCGTCATCAGGGGGTAGCGCCACAGCACACGGGCCAGGGACGCACCTGTCAGTGGACGGCGCACCAGGGCCAGCGTGGCGTCGAATTCGCAGGCGTCCTCCCGGTGCACGTTCATATGCACGCGGAGGTCGTCGGCCGGTGTCGTAAAGCGCCAGTCGTAGTGGCGTTCCATGGCCATGAACGGCGAGACGTGGAAATCCTTGTCGAATCCCCAGGCCATGGCACGCCCGCTATGGGCCGCTCGCGCCACGGGCAGCACGTAGGCGTGACGCTCGTTCCATGGCGTGTTGGTGATTTCCGCCACGATGGTGTCGAGGGTGGTGCCGTCTTCCGCGTAGCAGTAGTAGAAGGTGACGGGGTTGAATACGAACCCCGTATATCGCAGGTGGGCCAGCATCCGGATGGGGCCCGCCGGACGATGCCCGGTATGCGCCTGGACGCGTTCGCGCACGGCATCGGTCAAGGGTTTGTCCGGCGAACCGAGATAGTCGCTCCGTCGCCACTCGGCGAGATTGCGGCGATTCACCGACCAGAACCATCGCCCGCGGAAGACCTCGTCCAGTTCATCCAGATCCAGATACACCTGCGCCATGCGGTAAGTGAAGGCATGGGGATGGGGCAGGTGGCGGCGATGCGTGACACTGCCTTCATAGATGGCGCTGTTGAGCGGTTTCATGCCAGCGCGCTCCCGAAAGCTCCAGCGGTTTCGGCGCAGCGTTGCAGGCCGGCTACTACCTCCATGGCGCTGCGCATGCCATCTTCGTGGAAACCCCAGCCCCAGTACGCCCCGGCGAACCACGTGCGCCGAACACCCTGGATCTGCGCCTTGCGCTGCTGGGCACGCACCGTGGCTTCGGTATAGATCGGGTGTGCGTAGGTCATGCGGCGAAGGATGTGTCGCTGATCGATGCTTGCCGTCTGGTTCAGGCTGACGATGAAGGGCCGGGGAGAGGTGATGCCCTGGAGCAGGTTCATGCAGTAGCTGACCGTGCACTGCTGGCCGGGCGATGCGGGGACGTGGGCATTCCATGCTGCCCATGCCTTTCGATGGCGGGGCAATACGCTCGCGTCGGTATGAAGCACGGTGTCATTGACCTGATACGGGATCGCCCCGAGGATGTCCCGCTCCGCGTCACTCGCATCGCCCAGGATTCCCAGCGCCTGGTCGCTATGATAGGCGAAAACCACCTGATCGAAGGTTTCCTCGCCGTCGGCCGAGCGCAATCGCACGCCGTGGTCGTCGCGGACGACGGCATTTACCGGGCAGGACAGGCGCTCGCTGACACGCCAGCGCTTTCGCATCGCCTCGATATAGGTACGAGAGCCACCCTTGACGACCTGCCATTCCGGGCGCTCGTCGACCTGGAGCATCTGGTGGTTGGCCATGAAGCGCACCAGGTACTGCACCGGGAATTTCAGTATTGTCTCCGCGGGCGAGGACCATAGTGCCGAGGCCATGGGCACCAGGTGCTCGTCGCGAAACGCGTTGCCGTAGCGATGGTTGGCCAGGTAATCCCCGAGGCTTGGGCCTGGGCCCGCATCGTCCAATACCGCAGGCGCTTCCTTGTAGAAGCGCAGCAGGTCCCTCACCATGCCGATGAATCTCGGGGAAAACAGATTGCGCCGCTGGCAGAACAAGGTGTCGAGCGTGGCGGCGTTGTATTCCAGGCCGGAGGCGGCGTTCCGCACAGAGAAACTCATGGTCGTCGGTTGCGACGCTACGCCGAGCTCGTCGAAGAGCTGGTGGAGCAGGGGATAGTGCGCGGGATTGTGGACGATGAATCCCGTGTCGATCCGGTAGTGAACCCCATCCATGTCGATATCGTGGGTATGGGTATGCCCACCTAGATAGTCGTTGGCCTCAAACAGCACGACATCATGTGCCTGCCCGAGGCGCCATGCACAGGCAAGTCCCGAAATGCCCGAACCGATGATGGCGATACGCATGTCAGCGCCTCGCTTTTGCGTGCACCCACGCCGGCACGGGCTTTACGTCCCACACCAGTCCCATGGCCTGCATCAGCTTGAGGCCGTACCAGGTCAGGTCGACTTCCCACCAGCGGAAACCCTGGCGTGCGGAGCCGGGGTAGAAGTGATGGTTGTTGTGCCATCCCTCGCCAAAGGTCAGCAGCGCGAGCCAGAGGTTATTGCGGCTGTTGTCGCGCGTCTTGAAGCGCTGCGAGCCGAACTGGTGGGCGAGGGAGTTGATGGTCACTGTGGCGTGGAAAAGCACGATGGTCGAGATGAAAAAGCCCCAAACAAGCATCTGCGGCCCCGTGGTACCCCACGAGGGCAGATACGCCTGCAAGGCCACGCCAAGTGCGTACAACGCCACGGCCAGCGCCACGGGCACCATCAGGTCGTAGCGGTCCAGCCAGCGAAGTTCGCGATAGTTGCGAAGGTCCGGCAGGCGATCCAGGTGGGTGGCGAAGGCCGTAGGGGTCAGGAACCATCCGGCGTGGCTCCACAGGAACCCGTGGACGCTTGGCGAGTGAGGGTCTTGGGGCATGTCCGCATGGATATGGTGGTGGCGATGGTGCGCGGCCCACCACAGCGGGCCACGCTGGACACAGGCAGCCCCGATCACGGCGAAGATGAACTGGACGACGCGCGAGGTCCGGAAGGTGCGGTGCGAGAAATAGCGGTGGTAGAAGCCCGTCAGGGCGAACATTCGGACGGCGTAGAGCAGGCCGGCCGTAACGATCGCTACCGGGGAGACGCCCACCCAGATGACGGCAACGCAAGCCAGATGCATGGCGATGAACGGGACGGCGCGCACCCAGTCGATCCGCTGGTCGTCGAGCGAAGGCGGAGCCGCCTGGCCATCGAACCATAGCCGAAGGCTGCCCAGGCGGCGCCTTGACGACGCGGCGGAGGAAGCGGGCGCACTGGGGAGCATCGGGAATTCCTCGGCCGGTCTTGAATAGGCTTACGTGGAATTTGTCCCATCGGATGCATCACGGAGAACACTTCGTCACCAATGGCGTGCTACGAGCCTGCGCCACGTCCGCCTCGGACGCCGGAGGAAGATCGTCTTTTGGCGGAAATACGATGCGAACCTTTTGATTTTCGCCGTCGTTGTCCTTGATGTTGCTCAGGCCGGCGAACTGCACCAGCCGGTGGTCGGTAGCGGTGTAGGTGAGGGTGATCGTGGGCGCCAGCGCGCCCAACCAGCCGCTCAACGCCATGCGAAACTGCCGGAATTGCGGATCGGACGAGGGGGTGGGTTTGATGTTCAGGCGCAGATCGCCCAGCCGACTCGGCACCACGAAGTACGCGCTGGTGCCTTCGGGACGATTGAGTTCGGCCCAGTGCGCGCGCACGAACTCGTCGAAACCGGCATCGACAACGGTATCGGGACGTACCTCGAGGGTGGCCGAGTCGGGACGCTTCGCGCTGCCCTTCCGCACGGTGACGGTCAGGCGGCCATGGTCCGCCTTCACCGACTCCCGGTAGCCTGTTCGCGCGTCCTCGAACGTGAACTGGGGCATCCATGGCGGCGTCCCATACTGGACTTCCTTTCGTCCGAACGCGCGTCCGTCGGGGCACCGGTAGAGCACAAGCCGCTCCCGATGCCCGGGGCCGTCCACCACCCAGTGCTCCTCCCGATACCGGACCGACTCGGTGCCGATGGCATAGGCGACCCCGGTGTAGTGGGATGAGGTCTCCTGTGCGGCAAGGGGCGCACTCCCGCACAAGGCAAGCACGAGTGCGCAAGAGGCGCGGAAGGCGTCGCTGGGCCGGCATGACATCGGGACAAAGCTTCCCAGGGAAAGGGCGATAGTGTCTCCCTGGTTTCTACGTCACGAATCCGGGTTTGGATGCACCTTGCGGCTCTGGCCATGCGAAAGGTGCCGGACAACGGATGAAGCTAGCACCAGGGGCCTGCGCGTCTTATCAGTGATGTGCCTCGGGAGAGGCAACCAACCGGTGATCCCCATCGCCGATAGAGGGGCCGGGGCGACAGTTGATGAGGCGAACGGCCTCCTGGCCCTTGACGATGCGCGGTAGGCAGCTGCCGCCGTGGGAGCAGAAAGACTCTCCCTCGGGCGTCGTCCGCGAAATGTCCACGGGCACCGTCTGACCTTTCTTCCAGGAAATCTTCATATCGTCGGTGACGGGGCGAAGTATTTTCGCCCGGCAATCCGGGGCGGCGGCAGCTTGGGCCTGAGTTAACGAGAACAGCGCCAGTAGCGCGACAAGTGTGCAGGCAGATATTTGGCGCATTCTGTTTTCCTCATTGACGACGATTTGGTGATGAAGATTGACCGGAAATGGAGCCTGTATGGATTTTTGATGGAGAAAGCTTCTCTTTTGGCGACAAGCAGTTATGTCAGTTGATGTTGATCTCGGCCTTGAGTATGTTCGCCTCCGTCGAGTGAACGGAATTCGTATTTTTTGTATGGCGTCGAGATTCTGACGCCTGATAAAGATCGATACCTTCGCTCGTGGACAGGTGTGATGGGTCGGAGCTTCCGGCATGGGCAGAAATCATGAGTGAGTCGTCCGTTACCGCGGACATCTCGCTTATCCACAATGCGTACTGCTTTAGCTTCGTAGGGAGCCTTCTATGCCGTTCCACATCGCCCTCAGTGGTATCACTGCGGCGTCTTCCGACTTGGAAGTCACCGCGAACAACATCGCCAACGTCAATACCGTGGGTTTCAAGGGCTCGCGTGCCGAGTTCTCGCAGGTCTATTCGGTGGCCGGTGAAAACCTTTCGGCTACGGCAGCTGGCGGTGGTGTACGCCTGACGAACATCGCCCAGCAATTCGGCGCGGGTAACCTCACGCAGACGGGCAACTCGTACGACTTCGGCATCAGCGGCGCCGGGTTCTTCACGTTGCGCGATGGCGCTGGCTATTCGTACAGCCGCGCGGGCAATTTTCATCCGGATGCAAACGGCAACGTCGTCAATGCCACCGGCCAGCACGTGCAGGTATATCCGCCCATCGCCGGCGGTACCGGGTTCGATATTTCCAGCCTTACCGATCTGAAAATCACCACGGGCTCCGCACCGGCCAAGCCCAGCGCCAACATCGGCATGACCGCCAACCTGCCGGCCAACGCCAAGGCGCCCACCGGTGGTGCGTTCGATCCCACCAAGGCGAACACGTACAACAACTTCTCCACGTTCCAGGCCTACGACTCGCTCGGTGCGACGCACCAGGTGAACGTGTACTACGTGAAGAACGCCACCACGCCGAACACGTGGGACGTGCACATGACCATGGACGGCAATGCGGTCGGCGGCACGCAGCAGATGACCTTCAGTGCGGGCGGTGCCATCACCGCACCGGCGGGCGGCAAACTCAACTTTGGTGCCGCCTCACCGAACCCTGGCGCGGCACCGATCAACCTGACGCTGGACATGAACAAGGTCACCCAGTTCGGTGACGCATTCGCGACGACGGCAGTCACCAACGACGGAAATCCGGCGGGCAAGTTCTCAAAAATCGATGTCGCGAAGGACGGTACGGTCAGCGCCGTGTACTCGAACGGCGCGACCATTCCACTGGGTCAGCTGGCCATCGCCACGTTCTCCAACAACCAGGGACTGCGTCAGCTCAACGACACTAACTGGGTGCCCTCGGCCGAGTCCGGCCAGCCGATTCGTGGTGTAGCTAACTCCGGCAATGTCGGTGTGGTTCAGTCGGGCCAGCTTGAATCGTCGAACACCGCGGATTTGACGGCGCAGCTCGTGAACATGATCAAGGCGCAGCGCAATTATCAGGCGAACGCACAGGTCATCTCCACGAGCGACAAGCTCACGCAGACCATCATCAACATTCGTAGCTGAGCGGTTGGCCCGATCCCGTTCGCGCATGCAAGCGATATAAACCTTGTCAGTTGGCAAGGTAATTGCAGCCCGCCGAATGGCGGTTCCGGACAGGGTCGTCAGTCAAAGCTTTGGCGCCCAGGGCAGGGTGGCGTCCTCAACGGAGAAGTCTCATGGCCACCGGTAACAACGGCATCAAATTGGGTTCCAGTTCCATCGACGTGGCGACGATCGTCAACAGTCTGGTCGCCAATAAAAAGGCGGCATCCCAGAAAGCGCTCGATACCAAGACAGCCGCCCATACCACGAAGATCTCGGCGGTCGGCAACTTCAGCTCAGCCCTGACGGCCTTGCAAAACGCAATGAAGGGCTTTGCCGACGGCAGCGCCTTCAAGTCGCAGAAGGTGGCGGTCGGTGACAATACGATCCTCAATGCCACGGCGGACGCGACGGCCAAGCCAGGCCATTACAACGTGGTCGTCACCCAGCTGGCCGCCGCGCAGAAGACGACGTCGCCCGCCTATGCCGGCGCCACCACGGCGGTCGGCACGGGCAACCTCACGATATCGGTCGGAAAGAAGTCGATGTCGTTCAGCCTCGACGCGACCAACAACAAGCTGCAGAACGTCGCGGACAAGATCAACAACGCCAAGGACAATCCGGGCGTCACCGCAAGCATCGTGACGGGCACCGACGGTGCGCACCTGGTGCTGTCGTCGAGCGCCAGCGGCGCGGCCAATGCCTTCGAGGTCACCTCCAGCGGCGGCGACGGAAAGCTGGCGGCTTTCAACTTCAATCCCGCGACCGATAGCGCCAAGGCGACGACCCAGGCCAAGGATGCACTGTTCACGATCGACGGCACGGAGGCCAGCAGCTCATCCAACACGGCGACCAATGTCATCAGCGGCGTCACCCTTACGCTGGCGAAGAAGGGCGCTAGTACTGTCGAGCTAAGCAACGACCCGGCGACCGTCACGTCGTCGATGAACAGTCTTGTCAGTGCCTATAACTCGTTTGTCGGCACCTATCAGACGCTGACGAAGTACGACCCGACGCATCAGCAAGTGGGTGCCTTGCTCGGTGATGCCACCGTATCGTCCATCAAGTCGCAGGTGGCGAACCTGATCGGGCAACGCGTGTCCGGCAACGGCGCCATCAGCTCGCTCAGCGACCTGGGCGTCGCCTTCCAGGTGGACGGCACGCTGAAGCTCAACGCGACGAAACTCACCAATGCGCTCAGCAACCACCCCGCGAGCGTCCAGAATCTGTTGAGCGGAAGCAACGGCATCGGACCGTCGCTGGACAAGCTGATTTCCGGCTTCACGGGAAGCAACGGCATCGTCACCCAGCGTATCAATAACCTGAACCAGACCAAGAAGAGCCTGGCAGCACAACAGACCACGCTGGACGGCAAGATGACGGAGTACGCCAATCGGCTTACCAAGCAGTACACCGCGTTGGACGCGATGATGACCAAGTTGCAGGGTACGAGTAGTTATCTGCAGCAGCAGTTCAATGCGCTGACCAAGTCCAATTGAGGAGGCGGTGTTTGGCTTTTGGGGATGTGCGAGCGGGTGATCGTTCGCCATCTGAAAGCGGCTGCTTGGTGTGGGTGGTGGGAGCTGGCTAAGCTTATTGCACGATGCTGCCGCGCAAATTCGGCAGGCTGGTTAACCACGGAAACGAAGCGCTGGTCGCACACCGCCTACTGACGTACTGCCGCTTTTCATCGCCTTAGTGACTGGCTCCGGCGCGGTCTATTATTCCTTTCGTGCGTTGGCATTACGCTACGCACTCCACACCAAAAGGAAGAATGGCCATGCGTGTTATTGGAAAGGCGGTGGTGTTGCTGGGCCTGATCGGGGCGTCGAGCGTTGGATTGGCGGAGAGCGTGACGGCGCCGTCCACGGGGTTGGGGCAGTCCTGGCCGAATGCGACGGATGTCAGCACGAGTGTGCGCTACCACGTGTATCGGTTCGAACGGGCGGGCATCCGCTATGTACAGGTCAACGACCTCGGTGGCGCGGTCCGCGGCGCGGTGGCGTCCGCCGGTTCGGACATCTTCAGTCTACCAGTGGGTACCGACGCCAGCCGCTGGATCACCCCCACGGAAGGCGCGTGGACGGATACCGCGATGCGCGGTGGCGAGCCCGTCTACCAGGATGGGACGATGACCGTCACGGCCGCTCCCCAGTCGGACGGCTCGGTTCGCCTGATGGCGGCGCCTGGCGACTGCAAAGGGAACCCCGCCGAGTGCAGTGTTCCACGCCAGTGAGGTCCTGATGGACGTACTTCTACCGCTCCGGCGTGGCCGGAGCGGTGGGGTATGGCAGGCGTTGTGCCGCGCGCGCGCCGACCATCAATGCTCCGGAGACGACCAGCGACAGGATGACCTGGCAATGGATCATGTCCGGATCGAGCAGTACCTGGCTGGTCGCCGCCATGGCAATGCTGGCGCCCATTCCGCCGACGGCCGTCCCGTGCCATCCGTGCCGCCAGGCGAGCATCAGTACGGGCAACAGCATCAGCAGTCGAGCCACTTGGCGGATGGCATCGACCTGTGTGGCGAGCGCCATCCACGCCAACGCTGCCAGGGCCGGGAGGGCCCAGCCCATCGTGTCGCGCAACAGGGGACTGCGCCAAAGGCTTGCCAAGCTCACGCGACCACTGACCTGCATTCGCTCACGTAGGGCAAGCACCACCGGAGTGAGCGTCAATGCACCCAGGTAAGCCCCGAGGACATACGCCCAGAAATACAAAGGCACGGACAGGTCGGGCCACGCGTCGGGCGAACTCAGCAGTGCGGTAACCAGCGTCAGTACGGTCTTGAGGGCGGTGAGGACAGCGCAGCCAAGTGTGGCGCTCAGGAGTACCCCCATGCGTACGCGCCCGTCGGGGGTGAACAGCGACCATCGCGCCAGCATGGGTTTCACCCACCCCATGCACAGGACGATCATCGGTACCGAAGCTGACACCGCCCAGGCGGCGCCGAATTTATCGAGGCAGACGATGGCGTTCTCTACCATGGGCAGACCTTCGCCCACGGCCAGGGCCGGCCAATAGCGCATGGGCAACAGCAGCAGGCATGCCAGGCGCAGCCCAGCCGTCAGGATCCAATGGGAAAACGTGACGTGCCGCGTCACTTCGTAGCAAGCGGCATAGGCGGCGGCGATAGCCACATGTTGGCCCCATGCCTGCCAGTGCATCGCGGTCATGGCGATGCGCTCTTGGTCCCCCGTGCGTCCCTTCACGTGCGTTCCCCGCTGAGGCTGAAGATCCCGAACTGCAGAATGCCACGATTGAAAATGAAAGCGTGAGCATCCCATTAAGCCGGTTTTTGCGCAGGGAATGAAGAATATTGCCGAAATAGCGTGGCGATGACGGGGAAACGCTGGGTTGTTGCTCTCTCGTTGTCCTGTTGGGTCTGGCATCCAGTCAACGCGCAGGGCGATCGACGAGGCTTCTGGCGGGTGGAAGCTGGCAGAAGTCCAGACACAAAAAAGCGGACATGATGTCCGCTTTTTTGATCGTGCCGGATATAGGTCGATCGCTCTTTGTCACTAGGGGGAGGACAAGTCCAGGCCGATCTTCTGGCTAACGGCAAAGGTGGCCAACAACAGGCCCACGAGCGATATCGCGAAGACGACGGCTATGACAGCCACCTTTCCGGCGGTGCGTCGTACCGCGACCCGGTCAATCTGCCGTCCCTTCTTCCCTTGGTCGTAGTGCCACTTGATGGCCAAGAACATGCCCGTACCGAAAACGAGAACCTTGAAAGTGATAAAGGCGATGGGGATCCAGTCCAACATGTTGTATTTCCAGGCTATGGCTTGTTGCTGTCTATCGTGAGGAGCTGCCCCTCAAAACGCTTTTGGTCAGCTCCGTTTTCTATGATCGTTGAGGCGTCGTACTTGAACTTCTTGTGTTATCGACCTTGGAGATCACGACAGCGTTCGTCGGAGTGTTGCGGGCTCTAATCCATGCTAACTAAAAACAATTTCCATACATCGGGACAAATTGTCCCAGCCGAAAGCCATGCAAGGTTTATGTCTCGAGAATCCCTACGAGGTTGTTAATAAGATATTGATGTATATCGATATGTCTGGCGGTCAGCGCGATGTCCGGAATGATATCCCCATGGATTTGCAGCGGGATCGAATACAACGGTGCTCTAAATGAATGCCTGCCACTCGGGGGTATCGGCAGCCGCCGACGCGCTCAGCGAGGCATCAACCACCGAAAAAGCAGCGCCACTATGCCGACCGCTATCACTCCGGCCACATAGAGCATGACAAACCACCGAGCCTCAGCCCATTTCGAGGTCGGGCGCATCAGTGGTAACCCGCATCATCGTGCCGGACCTTTCCACGGAAAACCCAGTAGGAAAGGGCGGTGTAGGAAAGAATGATCGGGATGATGATGGCCGCACCGATCAGCGTGAAGACCTGGCTGGACCGCGGCGCGGAGGCCGTCCACACATCGAGCGACGGTGGCACGAGGTGGGGGAAGATGCTGACAATGAGTCCCGTGTAGCCCAGGAACAGGATCGCCAGGGCGAGCAGGAAGGGCGCATGTTCCCGGCCTCGGCGAAGGCTGATGAAGATGCCAACCACCGCCGCGAGCACCAGGGCAGGGACTGGCATGAAGAAGAACAGGTTGGGCAGGGCGAACCAGCGGGCGGCCACCGCAGGTTGACCAAGCACGGTCCAGAGGCTGATGGCGCCAATGAGCGCGGCCAGAAGGGCGACCAGGGGGCGCATCAGGAGCGCCATGCGCCGCTGTAGCTCACCGTCCGTCTTCATGATCAGCCAGCCGCACGCCAGGGTGGCATAGGTCACCAGCAAGCCCAGGCCGGTGAACAGGCTGAACGGATTGACCCAGTCGAAGGGGCCGCCAGCGTATCGGCCGTCCGACACCGGAATGCCCTGCAGCAACGTGCCGAGAATGACGCCCTGGAAGAACGTGGCCGCCGCGGACCCGGCGATGAAGGCCATGTCCCACACATGCTGGGTGCGGCGCGCCTTGGCGCGGATCTCGAAGGCCACGCCGCGAAAGATCAGGCCACAGAGCATGCCCACGACGGGCAGGTAGGTCGCCGAAAGCAGCACGGCATACGCCAGCGGAAAGACGGCGTAGAGACAGGCACCGCCGAGCACCAGCCAGGTTTCATTGCCGTCCCATACTGGGGCGACGGTGTTGAGCATCACCTGGCGTTCACCCTTTCGATTGAAGAGGGGAAACAACAAGCCGATGCCCAGGTCGAAGCCGTCGAGCACGACGTAGAGGAACACCCCGAACGCGATGATGGCACCCCAGATCATAGGCAGATCGATAGTCATGGGATTCACTCGTCGATGGCGTCGGTGGGGCGGGACAGGGGGCGGTGCGCGAAGCGATCGTGTCCCGCACCGGTGCCTTCTTCTTCACTGTGGGCCGCGTCGTGAAGCGTTTCGGGGCCTTTCGCCATGAGATGCAGCATGTAGTAAATGCCGGTGCCAAATACGAGGAAATACACCACGACGAAGGTGAGCAACGAGGTTCCGACCTGGTTGACGGTGACGGCGGAGGCCGCGTCTTTCGTGCGCAGCACGCCATAGACGACCCACGGTTGCCGACCCGCTTCCGTCGTTACCCAGCCGGCCAGGAGGGCCACCAGGCCGGCCGGGGCCGACAGGAAGACCAGGCGCTGGAACCAGGCCGCGTCATACAAGCGCTTGCCGCGGCGAAGCCACAGGCCCAGGGCGGCGATCAAGAGCATGAGCAGCCCCATCGCGACCATCAGCCGGAAGCTCCAGAAGACCAGCGGCGAATACGGACGATCTTCTTTCGGGAATGATTTCAGGCCCTGGATCTCGCCATCCCAGCTGTGCGTCAGGATGAGGCTTCCAAGATGGGGCACCTTCAAGGCGAAATGCGTGGTCTCCTCGTCCATGTCCGGCCAGCCGAACAGATTGAGGGAAGTGCCGCCGTGTTCCGTATCCCAGAGCCCTTCGATCGCGGCGATCTTCGCCGGCTGGTATTGCCGCGTGTTCAAGCCATGGGCATCGCCGGCGGCAATCTGAAGCGGAACGACGACGAGCAGCATCCAAAGCGCCATCGAGAACGACTTTCGGATGGCGCGATCCTTACGGCCTCGGTGCAGGTGCCAGGCGGCGCAACCGGCCACGATCATCGCCGCGACAACGAAGGCGGCGAGCGCCATATGGACCAGCCGGTAGGGGAACGAGGGGTTGAAGACGATCTTCAACCAGTCCGTCGGCACCACCTTGCCGTTCACCAGATCGAAGCCCTGTGGCGTCTGCATCCAGCTGTTCGAGGACAAGATCCAGAACGTCGAGATGAGCGTGCCGACGGCGACCATGAGCGTCGCGAAAAAGTGGGCGCGCGGACCGACCTTCGTCCAGCCGAAGAGCATGATGCCGAGGAATCCGGCCTCCAGGAAAAACGCCGTCATCACCTCAAAGGCGAGTAGGGGGCCGGTGACTGGCCCAGCTACGGCCGAGAACCCGGCCCAGTTGGTTCCAAACTCGTAGCTCATCACGACGCCCGAGACCACGCCCATGGCGAAACCCACCGCGAAAATCTTGGACCAGAAGAAGAACAGTTGCTTGTAGACGGGCTTTCCGGTGCGCAACCACAGCCCTTCAAGCACGGCCAGAAAACTGGCCAGGCCGATGCTGATGGCAGGGAAAACGATATGGAAGGACACGGTGAAGGCGAACTGCCACCGTGCGAGGAGTAGCGCTTGATCGGGGAGAATCACTTCCGCACCTATGGGGCTGAGCACGTATAGCCAGCGGACGGGTGCGCTTCGTCTAATGCATCGAAGAACGCCCCATCCGTCGTTGTGCGCAACATGGTGCGCCCAGCCATCAGCGAATGGCATGCACCTGCGTCAATGCGCCGTGCGTCAAAGCGACCTGCGTCAAACTGACGTGCGAGGGTGTGCTAGGTGAGTGCCACGATCTGGTGGGCGACGTAGCCGACCAGGAACAACGCCATCACCACGACCAAGGCCGACAGGACCCGTTCCGGCGTGCAGCCGCCATAGTCGTGTTCCGCCGTATCGGCGATGCGCTTGCGGTTTCGCTGATAGCGAATCGTGGCTAGCAAGGTCATCGCGGCACCCAGGCCGATGAGGGCCAAGCCAAGCCATTCGGAAGCTTTGACGTGAAGCGCGTGGTCCGCACGCACGTTGGCGGGTATCGCATAGGCAAGAAAAAGGTTGAACCGTTCCAGCAGGAAGCCGAAGGCCATAACCGCAATCGCCGTTCGAACCCAGGCAAGGTAGGTGCGTTCATTCGCGGCGTGGTCGGTGAAGTGCGGGATCACGGCGAGACGTCTCCTAGGCATGGACCATCGTGAACGGGATATCGATCCGGGTATTCATCCTGGCCCGTTTGGTTTTCTCAGTCGGGTGCCTTGGCCGGCACGAAAGGCGACACGGGGTCACTGGCAGGAAAAGTTTCTTCCAGCGCCTGATCCTGGTTTTCGCTTTCGTGCGTCTTCCGCTCCTTTTCCTGCAAGGGCGACTCTTTGGACGCAGGGGTCTTGTGATCGGGATGGTGAATATCGTGACGGTCGTGATTCATAGCGCTCTCCTGTCGGTTTCGACACTCTTGGATGAACGGCGTGAAGGCAGGGTCGCGGCAGGGTTATGGTCACCCTGTGGCGCGACGGCAAGCGCCTCGCTTATCGATCTTCACACCGCGAGAACATTATGTCCGCGCCCGTAGATGCCCCTCCTTATCCAATGATTTGGTAATCAGCCCCTTGTAGTAAATAGGTGCTGCTGGGCCGCCATATCTGACGGATTGCGCAAGGAGGGTCGCATGGAACCGCACTATCTTGAAGAATCGACCGCTCCTTACATCATGGAGGTGAGATGGACGGATCCGCTCCTGGCCGTTGCGATTCTGCGCTACCGCTCGGCATTCGCCCTGGTCGAAGTTATGGATGCCGCCCGCATGCCCATTGGGACCACGCTGCGAGGGACGTTGCGCTACCGCGGCAAGTCGTTGGTCGAGTTGGTTCGTGAACGTCGTGCGGTGACGTTGATCGTGGAAGCGGTCCAGATGAGCGTACAAGAGGCAGGCGATCTTGTACGGCTTATTCAAAGTGCGAGTGTGCCGGGGATGATGCCCGACGACTGCCCCTTAGCTAATCGTTAGCCCTCCCGGACGAGGTCTGGCACCGGATATCACGCCTCTCGTGGAGACGTTTTCCCCAGCGGAAATGCAGTCGATGTTCATCGGCCGGGTATCGAATCTATGGGTGAATACCAAATGATCTAGTTTTTCACGCCGCGACGTAGCTTAAAAAAATATCCGCATGGCGAAGTCAGTAATGGTCGCAGAATGGATTAAGGCATCCGTGCCAAAGAGGGTTCGGCGAGGGCGGAAGTCACTTTATCGCCCGGAAAACAAGGCGGTCTGGGCGAGTTTCCGCCAGCTTCGCTTGGCGGCAAAACTATCGCAGGAAGACTTCGGGACCAGGCTAGGTCGGAATCAATCGTTCGTTTCAGCGGTGGAGACGGGCGTGGTTCGCCTGGATGCGCTCCAGATACGCGACTGGTGCCAGGCGGCCGGCGTCACGATGGACGTTTGGTTGAAGGTCTTCGAGTCGACGCTATTGATGCACGCGGCGCTCGACAATCCTGGGCCGCAAAGATGAATAGATAATCAGATGAAAAACGTATAACACCCGTTCCGAGTCCTGCGCCAAGCGTGCTGAGTGCGTCTCGGCGATGCACATTTTCGGCAAGGTGTTTTAAGGCGTCTGTAGGCGGGTAAAAGGAAGCTGGAGGCTCTCCGGCTGGGCGCAAACAGGTTCTGGGGTCAGTAACGATGAACCAGGCCGGCGCCCCGTTGTTGTCAAACAAAATAGGACTGCGCCTGGTGTGTCCTGGATGCTGTCGCGGACATTATTCCGTCTAAGGAAGGGTGGGACACGTCGCTTGCGCAGGATTACGCCAGGATTGTCGAAGAAGCTCGGCGGCAACCGCACCCGTTCGAATGCACCATGGGTATACGTATGAAAGTCATCGCGTCAAATGGGACCCTTGCGAACGTGGGGCTTAGTCCTGCGTTAGTCGTCTATTTGACATGGCCAATGATGATGTTGAGGTGGTTTTCGACATCCTTGTGATTGAGCATCGGAGCCAACCAGTGCCTTAGAGGTACAGACCGTCAACTTCAGTACGAAACTCGAAGTTGAGAAGGATATTACTGAGGAGTTGCATCAGTTCGCGCCGGGCGCTCGGATGGCCTGTGCGAGGAGCATTGCCGCTCCAACCACCCGGACCGGATCGCCCTTGGCGAGGAAGGTGGCGCCCGAGGCCACGATGCGTTCGCCGACCTGAAGGCCGGTGAGCACCTCGATGCGATCGCCCAGCCGGCGCCCCAGCGTCACCCGCGTAGCGGGCAGGATGCGAATGACATAACTGGTGCCATCTCGAACTTCGATCACGCTTTGCGGCAATGCCATCACCATGGCTTGGCTTAGTTCGAACTGACCTTGGGCAAACATCCCGGCGCGTGTGCCGGCGTCGTACGGAAGATCCACGACTATGCGGCCGTGGCGGTTGGCCACCTCCACTGACGGGGCAATCACCCGGACTCGGCCGGTGACCACGGTTCCATCGGGCAGCGCGAGGTGCATTCATTGGCCGGGTTTGACCTTGGTCAGGTCAGCGGAAGGGACATCGGCCTGCCACTCCAAACGGCCGCCGCGGATGAGCCGGAACGGCTCTTGCCCGGCGGGCACCACGGCACCCACGGTCGCAGTGCGCGACGAGATGACGTCGTCGTTGGGCTCGAGCACCGCCGTTTGGGCCCGTTGAAGTCGTTGACCGCGCTCCCCGGCTTGCGCGGCCTCAAGGCGCGCGGCTGCGATGCGTTCGGCCGCCAGGTATTGGTCGATCTGCTGGCCTGATAAGGCCGATGTGGTCCGCAGGCGACGCGCCCGCATCACATTGGCCTCGGCCTCTACGAACGCCGCCTTCGCTTCGATCGCTGCTCGACTCTGGGCCAGATCTGTGTCTGCATTCACCCGCGAGAACACCACCAACTGTTGCCCGCGTCGCACCGTGTCGCCGACATCGGCGCGGACTTCCGTGACTCGAAATCCGTTGGGCTCCACGCCGATGATCGCCTCTTGCCACGCCGCGATGTTCCCGCTGGCCGATAAGGTGTCGGGGAAACGTTCTATATGCAGGCGCGTGACGCTTACCGGCAGGGCGGGGCGCGCAACGGGCGCCGGCGGGTGCTCCGTGTGCCCGCTTGGCTAGGTTGGGCAGCAGGCGTGCGCCAGGACGACTAGCACGGCGATGGGCAGGGCAAGCGTTGCCCATAGGTGCTTGCGGGAGGACTTTATGGGGCGCTCCAGGGACAGAATGCGATCGACTATCCCCGGGTGCGACTTTCTCAACGCTTACTGGAAATCGCTCGCTCCGGTAAGTGTTGCGTAAGTCGGGCATCAGGACGATGGCATGGCCTTCCCACTTGGATTTGCCCATGCTCACGCCTCCTCGTTCGTCTCGTCCCGCCCCTCGCATTACGGCCCTGGCCTCGCTTGGCGTGTTGGTGGCGAGTCTTTCGTATGCCAATTCAGTGTTCGCTCAAGAGCCAACCGGCGATGAGCAAGGGGCCCGCTGGTCGGTGGGCGTGGGCGTGCTGAGCATGCAAAAACCCTATGCTGGCATGGGCCGCGACAACATCGCCCTGCCGGTCGTGCAGTTCGAGAACAAGTACATCAATCTGTTCGGTCCCCAACTGGAAGTGAAGCTGCCGCGCTGGACCATCGGTGAATCGCAGCAGATCGAGACCAAATGGGTGGTCAAGTGGGACGGCAGCGGCTACGACAGCAGTGACGCAAAAATCCTCAAGGGCATGCATGATCGCGGCGGCAGCTTCTGGACAGGCCCAAAGGTCGAGTGGAAGACCGGAGTGGTCGATGTCAGCGCCCAATGGCTAGCCGACGTATCCGGCAAGAGCAACGGCCGCGAGGCCAACCTCTCGCTCGAGCGAACCTGGTTTATCGGCGAACGCCTCATGCTCACGCCCCACATCGGGGCAACCTTGCACGACAAGAAATTCGTCAACTACTATTTTGGCGTACGACCGGACGAGGCCTTGCCGGGGCGCCCGGTTTACGAAGGCAAGTCGGTCACGCGAGGGGAGGTGGGCGTGCGTGGCATCTATCTCTTCAACGAGCGCCACGCTGTTTTGGTTGATGTGGTGGCGACATCCGTGGGCAATAGTGTCAAGCGCAGCCCGTTGGTCGACCGGTCGAGTGAGAATCGTGTGATCATGGCCTATACGTACCGTATCCGATGAGCCGCATCCTCTTGGTGGAAGACCATGATCGCCTTGCCGCTCTGATTCAAAAGGGGCTGAGTGGTACGGGGTTCGGGGTCGACATGTGCTTGCGCATCGACCAGGCGTGGTCGGCCTTGCAGCAGGTGCACTATCAGGCGATGGTGCTGGACCGGGGCCTTCCCGACGGGGATGGGTTGACCTTGCTGCTCAGGCTTCGCGCGAGTGGGCAGCGTGTACCGTGCCTGATGCTGACCGCTAGGGATGCCCTCCACGACCGTGTTGAAGGGTTGGACGCAGGCGCCGACGATTACCTGCCCAAGCCCTTTGCGATGGACGAGCTGGTTGCGCGGGTGCGGGCGCTGTTGCGCCGACCGGTCGAGCTGCGATCTGAGCACCCGCAGCACGGGGATCTCCTGCTGCGCGTCGATACCCAGTCGCTGTGTTCTGGCCCCGAATGCGTCTCGCTCGCCCCGGCCGAGCTGCACATCATGCTGGCGCTCATCACCAAGCGCGGCGAGACGGTGCGACGCTCGGCGCTGGAGGCCGCAGCGTGGGGCATTGGCAGTGCAGTCACTCCCAATGCCCTCGATGTGGCCTTGCATCGCATCCGGCGCAAGCTCATTGCCATCGATTCGAATCAGAAAATTGTCAACGCGAGAGGGCTCGGCTATGCGCTTCGCCAAGATGCTCCCACTCCATAGCATCCGGTCCCGCGTCGTTCTCGCCTACGTGGCGGGGACCATCCTGAGCATTGCCCTGTCGGCTGGCGCGGGCTACGCCTTGTTGCAAAGCTCGACCTTTGCCAAAGCGGACGTTGGCGGACTGGCTGAGGATATGGCTCAACGGGTTCAGTTCGACCCATCGGGCCGGCCGGTGAGCCTTGCGATCGACGAGTGCAACCACCTGGCGTGGATTTATGACAGCCTCGGACGGGAGATTGGCTATCGGGTCGTCGACGAGTCAGGCACGCCGGCCTTGGTGTCAGGCGACCAACATACGCTGTGGCCGACCGCGCCGGTGGTGACCATCGGACGACCTAAGTTTGCTTTCGAGCGCAACGGGGTTGCCTTCATCGGTGCAGCCGAGACGATCGTCCACGACGGGCGCACCTGGACGTTCCAATTGGTGGCAACGGACCGCCTCATGACCTTGATGCACCGTGTGGCGATGCCCTTGATAGGTGGAGGCATTCTTGTCTTCAGTATGGTCTTGCTCTGTGCCTTCGCCTTCTTCGCGTTCATCACGTTGCGCTACACCCTGCGGCCACTCCACAGCGTGTCCGAGTCCGCGGCAGCGATTTCTCCCACCGCGCTGAATGCCCGCCTGAGCACCGTTGGGGTGCCCGCCGAAGTCGTGCCACTGGTGCGCAGTTTCAACCGTGCCTTGAGCCGTCTGGAAAGTGGCTACCGAGCCCAACAAGAGTTCTTGGGGCATGCCGCGCACGAGCTGAAAACGCCGCTGGCGCTCATCCGAGCCCAAATTGAGCTGAGCGAGGAAGACAATCCTGGGCGTGCAGCACTCATTGGTGACGTGGATTACATGACCCGCCAAGTACAGCAGCTGTTGGCGCTGGCAGAGGCGAGCGAGGCGTACAACTACCACATCCTCGCCACCAATCTGGCCGACATCGTGCTGGACGCGATGCGATACCTGGACCGGATGAGCACGGATGCCGGCGTGAAAGTCAGCATCAGCGCAGCATGTGCCGATGTGTTCTGGATGGCCGATCGAAGTGCCTTCTTCACGCTGCTTAAGAATCTGCTGGAGAACGCGATCCAGCATTCCCGTCCGCACGGCAAAGTGGATGTCGAGTTGCATGCGGATGCACTGACGATTAGAGACTACGGGCCGGGTGTGTCACCGCAACACTTGCCGCTGCTATTTGACCGCTTTTGGCGCGGTACGCACCGACGGGATCAAGGGGCCGGACTGGGGTTGGCGATCTGCCGCAAGATCGCCGCCGTACACGGGTGGACCCTGACGGCCGAGCCAGCAAGCCCTGGCCTTCGGCTTCGCATCGCACCCGAGGCTGATAAGTCCATCGATGCCATCGACACGCGTCTGAGTCGATTGCTCGACGGTGAGGTGTTCCCATGAGCACCGGAATGCGCTCGGTGAATCCTGTGTCCGCCCTTCCTGCCACGATTGAGGGGGGATGAAATGAGTCGCTTTGGGCGGATATTGGTCACGGGTGCCACGGGCGAGCTGGACCTCTGGTTCCTCGCGGTCAGCCGGTTGAGTCATCCGGTGACTCTCTTCGAGAACATTGGTCAGGTGTTCTGAGCACGTACAATTGGTGGAAGGGGAGTTGTTCGAGCGCTAGGCCCTGAAGACTGCGGTGAATGTAGGCACCGCAGGGCGGCCCCCGGCATCTGCACCGCCTTGGAGCCATCGTCGTGGCCCGCAATTGGAGAGTCCCGGTGATCGTGGGAGTCAGTTGGGGTGGACTGCTTCGCTATGCCGACGGGAGCAACGCGCCATTCCCCAAGCCAGTTGAGCCCTGATTAGAGTGCTGCGAGAGTCCGCCCGGGACGAGGGAAGAACGCTATGTCGGCGCAGCTTTGTCCCTCAATCCGAGGCAAGCGTAGCGCTGAATCGCAGTCCATCGAACAATAGTCCGAGGACCCGCTCGACATAGCCAGCGCCGTCCTCGCCTGTGGTTGTCACCAAGCTACCGATCGCCCGCAGAAGGTCGTACGCAACGATGCCGCTTCTTATTTGACCCGCTGCATATGCTGCATCCAAGAGTCCTCCAAGTGCTGGCTCGAACTTTTCCCGAAAATACTCGGGAAGGCCCTCGAAGGCCGGGTCTCCAGAGTGCAAGGCGGCAGACAAGCCCCTCTTGGTAGCCATGAACACTGCATAGCGTCGGAGCCAAAGCGTCAGAGCATCAGCAGAAGTATGCTTCTGTAACAAAGCAGGGGCCTCTTCGGCACATGCATCGATCTCGCGGCGAAATACAGCTGCGATCAGATCCGCGCGCTTAGGAAAGCGCCTGTAGAGCGTGCCTAAGCCCACTCCCGCCCGTGAGGCAATCTCGCGCACGGGTGCATCGACGCCAGACTCGAGGAAGACATCTTTGGCGGCTTGCAGGAGCGCGTCCTCATTGCGACGGGCATCTGCGCGCAGACCTCGCCCGGAACCGTCTACCTTGCCGTTGTCTTGCCGAATGGTTGTTGCCACGAGTTGGCCTAAAAAGGGTTGTATGTGGATCATTGTTCCGTTTATATTAAACGGATCGATGTTCCACTTTACATGGGAGACCTCTTGTGAACAACCTCATCAACAAGGCTCACGCCTTGCCCGCTCGCGACGCAGTCCAAACCATCTCGATCAGCCCTGTGGTGCTCGCCGCTCCGTCGCGGGGGATGCCGATAGAAATGCGAATCACCCTTCCTGCCGAAGGGCACAACATCCCCGTCATCCTGCTATCCCATGGCGACGGTCCATCACTCTATCTGCCCTCAAAGGATGGATATGGCCCGCTGGTCAATTTCTACGCTGAGCAAGGCTTCGCTGTCATCCAGCCGACGCATGCCAACTCCAAGGTCGCAGGGCTTCCTCGAGATCGTGAGGGAGCACCATTGTTTTGGAGGCATCGCATCGAAGAGATGAAACTGATCCTCGACAACCTGGGTGCCATTGAGCGTGCGACCCCGATCCTTCAGGGGCGATTGGACCATGGGCGTATCGCCGTTGTTGGCCATTCAATGGGAGGGCAGACTGCCGGAATGCTGCTGGGCGCGCGCCTTAGCGATCCCCGCAGATCGAGCGACGTGGATGTCAACCTACTGGAACCGCGCATCAAGGCTGGCGTGCTTCTGGCACCTCCTGGCAACGGCGGAGATGAGTTGAGCGACTTCGCGCGTGAGAATTTTTCTGAGTTGAGCCCGGACTATTCCTATCTGACTACACCAAGTCTGCTGGTAGTTGGCGACGCTGACGTGAACCCCTTCATGACAGTGCGAGGACCCGAGTGGTACACCGCAGCCTTTCGGGAGGGACCCGGCTGCGGCAGCATGCTTACTCTGGTGGGCGGCATGCACGGCTTGGGCGGCATAGCAGGATATGACGCCAAGGAAACAGGCGACGAAGATCCGGATCGACTCGCCACGGTCCAGCGCATGACAGCGGCCTACCTACGCACGGCTCTGTACGAAAACGATGCCTCGTGGACCGAAGCGTGCAACGCATTGACGGGATGCCGAGATATGGCTTTTGTAGAGACCAAATAGAAGAGGTTCTACTTCGATTTTTTTGGGGGGCGGGGGGCACTTTTAGTAAGGCCCGTACTGGGCCACTCCTAAGGATTTTTTTTGTGAACTGCCTCAAGCCCCCGCCTCGGGAACTCACTGCCAGTCGGCTGCAAGGCAGGGGCGTCTTCGTCACCGGGGCATCCAGCGGGATCGGCGAGTCCACAGTCCCGTTGTTCGCACGCGAAGAGGCGACCGTGATTGCAGCCGCTCGGAGAGCCGAGCGCGACCCGTTCAAAGGCTTGGCCCAGAACATACCCGATGTGGGCCGTGCGGAGTCGGGCGGCATCGGCGCGTTCGCCCCGCAGGCTAATCACGAGATAGCGGCGGCCAAGGGAGGCTCGCAGAAAGCCGGGCACGAAAAAGCGGACATGAAGTCCGCTTGGTCGGTGCAGCAGCAAAGGCTTTGGCACGTGATACCTCGCGTGATACCCGAAGGAATCAACCGAGGCCCGGCCATTTTCCCCGATGAACTGGGGAGATGGACCAGATTGGTGGAGGTGGCGGGAGTCGAACCCGCGCACCACGTAAGCGGATCAGCCACTTGCCGCCTGATCCGGCCCATTTCCGGCCCAAACGGTCGCAACCTTCTGCCCTGCATCCGGCGCCACCGACGGTATCCAGCGACCGTACACCTTCACGATCATCGTCCAGTCCTTGTGACCCATCATGCTGGACACCCACACCGGATTCTCGCCAGCGCTCAGTAGCGTCGAGGCGAAGGTGTGGCGCGTCTGGTAGGGGTAGCGGTAGCGAACGCCGGCACGCTTCAGTGCGGGCGTCCAGGCGGTCTTGCGGATGGGGCCGTCGTGCAGCCACGGTTCGCCTGTACGGGGATTGTGGAACACCTCTTCGCCCGCGAGCTGCGTGTGCGCACGCTGAGCCACCAGTGCATCGTAAGCCGGCTGCAGGAGGGTGACGGTGCGGCGCCCGGCGCGGGTCTTCGGACCCTTCACCTTACGGCGGACCTTCGCGCGGCGAATGGTGAGCGTGCGGCCGACCAAGTCGACGTCTTCCCAGCGCAGAGCGATCAGCTCGCTGGTGCGAAGGCCCGTCCAGAACGCGAACTGGAAGAGGTTGCGGATCTGCCCTTCGCATGAGGCGAGGATGGACTTCACCTCATCCGGCGAGAAAGGGTCGATATCGTCGTCCTCCTTCGGAGGCTCGACCTTGCGGGGCGTCCAGTCGCGCAGCGGGTTCCGCTCGATCACCTCGTCCTCGAGCGCCGCGGCGTACATCCCCCGCAGCGGCAGCAGCAGGTTCCGGATCCTCTTCAGCCCGCAGGTCTGATTGGCCACCCACTCCTTCAACATTGCCCGGGTGAGCTCCGTGAGCCGTAGCTCGCCGAACTCCGGGATCCACACGTTCTCGATCGCGAGGCCGTAATCGCGGTGTGTGGAGTGCTCCAGCTGGCTGGCCATGCCGGCATGCCATCGGCGCAAGGCCGAGCCGATATCCTGCGCCGCACCTGGTGACTTGGCCAGGGTGACGGCGCGCGGGCTATCCGGAAAATACTTGGCGTACTCGAATGTGCCGCGGCCGATCTCCGTCAGGATCTCGGCGCGCAGGTGCTCTGCCAGCTTCAGGTTCGCCTTGGTCGGCGGAAGCTTCAATCGCTCCCGGCAGCGGATGCCACGATACGCGAAATCGACGAGGATGCTGCTCTCGCTCTCCTTCCTGACACCGCTCGGCTTGCCGCCGCCAGCGTTTGACCCTCGACCCATTTCCCGTAACCCTCCGGCGATATCAGCACGCGGCCATCCGGTGCCTTGCACCAGACGAGGCCTTGTAGCCACACGCCTTTCTTGATCTTCGCGCGCACGGCCTCCGGTGAGTACCCGGAATCAGCCGAGAATTTCTCTATCGTGACGTAAGGAAGCACTGTTCGTTAACCCTCAACAACCCTCGAACATCAGCCCTCCGTGCGCCGTGTGACCGGCACGTCGATGTCGATTGGGGCCGGTTCGGGCTCCGAATCAGGGAGGTGCGCCATGGCGGCCTCGATATCGCCGGCGGCGAGGCGGAGCCTGTAGTGAGCGAGGACGGTCTTCTTCCACCCGCGGCCAAGCTTCTCATCCGCCGCGTGCTTGCGCTTGTAGTGCACGGTCACCGTGTGGCCGCTGGGCTTCTTGTCGGGGAAGCGCTTTTCCCAGTACGTCAGGCCGTGATACGCGCGGCATGGCTCGCCGATGACCGCTCCGCATTCAGCGCACGCAACGGCAATCACGCAGAGATCCGTGAGCATGTAACGGCCGCGCTCGCTGGGCACCTTCACGAAGGCGAGGTTCCCCACGGCGTGATAGGCGGTGAGGCCAATGTTGAGCGAAGCCGTCATTTCAGAACCACGATGTGGAGGTGCTTCGGTCTTGCGGGTTCCATATGCTCCGAGGACACACGGGTCAGCACGCCACCGCTGTGCCTGACGTCGTAGAGCACCTTGCCCTGGCCGGCGATGACCGTGAACGTGATGGCAGCTACGGTGCCGCGCACGCCGGCCGCGCGCACATCGTCGTTGAGTTGGAAGCGGCTGGGGATGGCTCGCTTACCCATGGCTGCCCACCGGGAATCCGTCGTGGTGCATGCCATCCAGAAGGCGGCCGGCCTTCTTCTTGCCCACGGGCGCCATTTCGGTTTCGCCGTCGTTTGCCGGTTCTGGCACGCGGAAGTCGGGTATGTCGGACATGCCGCTGCGGTAGATGAACATCCTTCCGCTATGGCGACCGTCGTCCGGCGCCCAGGCACCCCACTGCTTGAACAAGAAAGGCACGCCCGCGGCCGCGCATTGATCGCGAAGCGATCGCACCCAGTCCGGATGCATGGGCCTCGCGCCGGGACCGCTCTCACCCCCGACGATTACCCAGTCCAGGCGCGAGGTGTCGCCGTAGCGTAACGCCGTGGCATCCACGACCGGATCGATGCTGTCGTTCCACGAGGGAACTCCCTGGCCGATGCCGCAGGCCTGCTCAAGGTCGACGTGGCCGAGCAGGGGCTCCACGCTGAGGAACCGCACAGCCGCCGGCATCGCCAGCAGCTTTTGAATGTCGCGGTCGGCCTCGACCTGGTTGCATATCGTGGCGCCGAGCCAGACGTTTGCCGGCGGTGTGCCCTTCAGCCACGAGTCGGAAAAATCCCATTCGTCGAAATAGCGTGCGTGCCACCGCCGCTGATCTTCGATCAAGCGCGCAGCGTTGCCGATGCGCTTCGTCAGGATCAGCCAGTCGAGGTTCGGCGTCTTGAGGATGAGTTCGAACAGGTCGCGTCGCCAGAGCGGATCCACTTCGTTGTCGAACACGTCCGCGAGCGAGGCGCAGAACACGCGCCGGCGCCGGCCGTGCTTGGCGAAGAATGCCTCGTGCTCGCGGTTCCAGCGCAAGGGCAGATTCCAGTTCGCCGGCGAGGTACGGCGGCGAGCCTGGCCAGTGCCCCACGTGATGCCCAAGGCGCGAGCCGGCGTGCTGACGGCGGCATAGCAGTGGTCACAGGCGGGCGACACCCGGGTGCAACCGATCCACGGGTTGAACGTGGCATCGGCCCACTCGATGGCGGTGTGGTCAGCCATTCGATTCGTCCTGCGGAACCTCCTGCAGGCCGCGGAACGGGCCGGCCAGCAGCAGGGAGTCCTTGAACCGCTCCGGGTCCAGTTCGTTATCCACGGTCATGCCGTAGACCTTGCCGTTGATGACGACGAGCGGGACCTCGAAATCCGGGTGCTCGGTATCCGTGCCGATGTAGAACCCATCGGTCGCCAGCATGGTGCGCACTTGCGGCTGCACCAGGTCGATCACTTCGGCCTGGCCAATCAGGATCGGGTTGCGCTTATCCATGGGATGCCTCCAAGTTCTTCAAGGTTTTAACTTCGTCGGGATTCTCGTCGCGCCACTGCTGCCAGCTTTCGTGGGTCAGCTTGTGGCGCACCCATTCGGGGACATCGGGAGTGGGATCGAATGGCTTTCGCCGGCTGTAGCATCGCGAGCACAGCTGGGAGCAATCGCGTTTCGCGCCGGCGGGGATCAGGTGCTTTCCGCAGAAGAACAGGCCGCAGCCGTGTTGACCGCCGTATGGGTCACCGCCGCACACGTGGGACAAGCCGCGGTCGATTTCCTCCCCACAACCTGGGTGGTCGCACGTTGCCGGAACGCCGTAGCCGATATCCCGGTTCCAGTTCTCGTCGTAGCCAATAGACCAGCCCATCACTCCATCCCCTCGCTACCTACATCATAAGTATCCGCGGGACGGGCGAGCACAATGCCGGCCGCGGCGAGAAGCCTGCCGCCCGGGCTCGACATCAAGCCCCCAAGGATCGCTGCATCCCTCTTCGCGCGCTCCAGGCGCCGCTCCTTTTCTTCCGGTGGAAGCCGTTTCCACTGCTCGGCAATGAGTTGCTGCTTGCGGGACTCGGCTTCTTCCGCTCGACGGGCAGCCTCGGCTTCCCGCTTCAGGTTTGCCTCGATAGCCTGCGTAATGCGCTGTTCGCGCGTGCCGCGACGCCTGGCCTCACCCATGGGAAGTCTCCAGTGTGAAGCCGATCTTGGTATTTGGATCACCTTCGAAGATGGGAAGAACGGGGACGTTCGCAGACCAGTTCTTGGCCGTCGCTGGGTCGCTCGTCTCGGCGGTGTAGTCCGCCATCCGCCAGCCGATCAGCCGACGGCCATCGCCGTTGGCCTGTTGGGCGGCTTCGATTCGCGACGCATGCTCATCAAGCGCACGCGTCAGCCTATCGACGGATTCAGAGATCGAATAGGAGGCCTGCTGCATGTCCTCGGCGGCCCTCGCCATACAATGGCCAGCGGACTGCACCTGTTCCGCGCCAAGCAGTGTGACGTAGTCAGCCACGGGGCACCTCCGGCGCGGCGGCGGCGAGCTTCAATGCAACCCACCCCAAAGGAAATTTGTTCTCTTGAATGAAAGCGCTTGCCTGCTCGAAAGAGCCAAACACTCTGCGGTCGAACTCGGAAGGCCATAGATAGGCGAGGGTGGGACGTCCGCCATCACCGTGATCCCAAGCGTGCTCTTTGACGACGATCCACCCCTCCGGCACCGCCCCGGCGCTGGGCGAGGCGAGGGCGGCATTGGTCAACCATTCGGCGTCCCATCCCCGATCCAGCATCTCGCGCACGACGAGCGGATCGCATCCTGCGGCGTTGTCCTCGTACTTCCAAGGATCACGACCATGCCTCCGCCAGCGATACGCAACGGCGTTCTTTTCCGTCACCTCGGCAGGCGTGGCGACAGCCGGGCGCGGGGTGGCGATCGCTTCGCGGAGCCCAGCAAGGGCAGAGGACACGCGCTTGTCCGCCTGCTCGATGGTCTCTCTCCATTTCTCGCGCATCGCGTGACTCATGGTCTCGCCGATGCGCGTCAGGTAGTGGCGCATGTCTACGGCGACAAGGCGCAGCTCACGCACCGACGGGTCCATCCAGATGTCCGCCATGTGCTGAACGGCGTGGTCATAACCCTTTTGGAAGTCCGACCGCAACGGCGCGCCATCCCCCACCACCGGGTCTGGCTCGACCATCTTGCGCGCGTCCGCAACATGGTCGGTCCGCACGGACTTGGGGTAGCCGTTTTCTGCGAGTAGAGAATCCCAGCACTGGCGGCACAAGGGCACGCCTTCGATGTCCTCAAGCTCGACGGGTCCGCAGTCCGGGGAACCGCCCTCGCACTTCCGCTCCTGCGCTACCGCCTGCTCGGACTTCGATACGGGGTCGACGAGACGCCAGTTGTCGGCCATCGGCACCGGCTCGTCGTGGAGCGTGTAGAGCTGGTGCCCGCCGTCGGAAACGGCGTCGGCGGCTACGACGTACACGAACTTCACGTGGGCCGGCTCGCCCCTCGGCTGCTCGGCTGGCTGGGAGGCGAAAGGCACAACCTTGTGCGGCTTGCTCTGCGGCCGGTGCATGTCGAACCTTCGCACGTCCAAGGACGGATGGTCCGGTCGGTCATATACGACCTTGCCGTCTTCGTCGCGGCAAACATGGCCGGATTTGTCCACCATCGCGTACAACGTCATCGTCTCTTCCGTTCTCATGCGGGCTGCTCCGAGACGATAGGCAAGGCGTAGAAGTTGATTTCGTTGTTGGCCTCGGTGACGACAACGGCGTGGCCCAGCAGGCGAGCCGTACGGACCCTTGCGAAGGTAACGTCGCTGACGCTGAGCGAGCCGATATGCACGCCGTCCGGGTATTCCGTGACCCATTGCTTCCGCCGGTTGTTCTCCTTCACTTCGAGTTCGTGCACCCGCTGTTGAAGCGCCCTGGCTTCCTTCTGGCTGATCGCGCGGCGCGTCATGTCGGTTGCTCCTGCCCGAAGGTAAGCCGGTCGATTTCGGCGGCGATCAGCGCGCCGGCCTTCTCGAGGTTGCGGACCGGGGTGCTTGGCTTCCACCACCAGGATGTCCACGGCCAGAGTCGGAGGACGTCCGCGGAATCGATGTCGGCCTCGACCGTGGCCAAGGTGTACACGCACGCCGCGCAGGCCAGTTCGCCGGCGCCGTGCTTGCGGTCATGCTGGGTCGACCAACCCTCGGTGAGGATCTGCCTGGTCCGTTCGGCGGCGATGCGCGCGACGCCGCTGGTCGGCTTCGAGGCGGCGTTGCCGTGGTATGCCGCCACCTCTCCCTCGAGCAGTTCCAGGCGCGCCCGCAGGACGCGCAACGCCTGGCCACCGAGCGCGGGCAGCGGACAGGCCTGGTCAGCGATCTGTAAGGCCTCTTCGAGCGTCATCGCCGGCGTATTCATGCGGCGGCCCGGGCCAGCGTCTGGATGGCGAAGTACACGCGGGCGCACGCGTGAGCGTCTTCCAGGGCGCTATGGGCACCCTCGAATGTCTCGCCCAGGAAGTGCTGGTGAGCCTCCTGCATGTTCGGCGGCTTGAACCAGTGGCCCTTTCCGCTGCGGCGCATGGCCTCGGTCGCCGGCAGCTTCATGATCGGCTTCGCGGAATTGCAGGTGCAGTACGCCGGCGCGGCCTTGAAGGCATCGGCGATCACGTCACGGGCTTCCTGCGTGTCGCCTTGGCCGTAGCGCTTGATGCAGATCCGCAGGAGGCGGGCGTCGAAGCTCTCGTTGTGCGCCACGCGCAGATCGGCCATGGCATGCAGGTCGAGGAACCCGGCCAGCGCCTCGGCTTCGGGAATGCCTTCCGCAGCCGCGCGCTCGGTCGTGATGCCGTGGATCGCGGCGACCTCGTCGGGGATGACCCAGCCGTCGGGCTTGATGAGCGTGTGCTGCTTGGCGACCAGCTCGCGGGTGTCGGTGTCGAAGAGCAGGCCGGCCAGTTCCACGATGTGCGGCTGGTGTTCCGATTCGCTGGGCTGTTTCCAGTCCGGTAGGCCGGTGGTTTCGGTGTCGTAGACGAGAACGCGCATGGGTGATCCTTGTGGTTAGAGGTCGGCGACGTTGAAGACGATGCCGCGGCAGTAGGGCTCGCCGTCGTCGGTGATTTCGAACGTCGCGTGGGGGATATCGGTGCGGTAGATCCAGCTGTAGCCGTCGGTGTCCCACACGGCCTCGATGGTCCGCGCAGTGCGGCGGCGGTTCACGAAGTCGGCAATCGCTTCGTCATCGTCCTCGTCGACCTCTTCGCGGCTGAGCGCACCCTTCGAGTCGACATAGGCGATTACCCCTTCCCAGGCACCGACTTCATCGCGATAGGCACCGTCGAACTCCATCAGGTCATCGCTGGCCCCGTAGACGATGACGACGCCTGCGGCCTTGGCGCGGTCGCGCATGCCGGCGGAGAGGCGGAAGGGGTATTCGGCGCCGGTGATGGCTGCCGCGATGGCGTCGCGTTCGGACATGGATGGTTCCTCGAAGGCGTGCCGCACCTGGTGATGCGGCACGCGATTGCTTGATCGGCGGGTTACGACGCGGTGGCGACGCTGGCGCAAAGCTGGTCGCGCAGGCGGAAGCCGAGCAGCGGCCAGATCTTCTCCACTGCGTTCGCGTGCGCGATCTTCCGCCCGATTTCCGCATCGAAGTTCGCGGGGCTGGCGCAGGCCGATTCGCCGGTGACCGTGAAGCCGTTGCGCAACTCGAGCACGCAGAAGGTCAACAAGCCGAGGGATGCCGGCGGCTGGTGCGTGTCGGAGTCGATGATGCCGCCGTTGTGCAGAGCCTTCTCTTCGTTCGCCTTCAGGAAGCCCTGGGCGGCGGTGAAGTAGTGCTCGCTGACGATCTCTGCCTCGATATCATCCGGCGTCACACGCGGCGCGTTCAGGCCCTTGGCCTGGATCTGTTCTTCGATCTGTTCGTCGTTCACGGGTATTCCTTAGTGGGTGGGGATGCCGGCCTTTCGGCCGTCAAAGGGGAAGGTCGAAACCCTCGATACGCGCGTTGAGCACGGCCGCGTACGCGCGCATGTGCGTCAGCTGCTCGCGCAGGAGAGACTGGTCGCCGGAGTCGATCTCGGCGAAGCGGCTGGTGTTGGTGAAGGAGTCCAGCTTCGCGATCTTGTCGTTGAGCTCGGCACGCTCGCCGATGACGCGCTGCTGGTAGTCGGGCAAGTGGGAAACGTTGCCGATCGGGAGATACGCCGCCTCGAACGCGGCCGTGGGCGACCAGCTGGTGTAGCCGTCGGCGTACTTGACGCCGTACCCCGATTGACCGTCCTTCTCCTGCGACCAGGCGAGAACAATCTTCGTGCCGATGTAGTTCTGGGTCATGGGAATCCTCTGTGGGAAATACTGGTTACGCGAATGCGTGGTTACGGCTTTTCGAGAGGCTCGAGTTTCCCGAGGCATCCGAAGCCGTCGGACGGCTGGATGCCATCGCGATGGCATTCGTGGTCGTTCTTGATGGCCTTGGGCAGTTCGTCATTGGCGAGGTAGGCAACGGCCTGACCGACGGCATGTGCGTGCCCGCCCGACATCGCGGAGAAGACCTTCGTGCGGGCCGAGCCGAAGCTACCCTGGAAGGTGATGGTGATCTGACCCATGGCGCAGTCCTAAATAAGGTTGATGGATTGCCGGTTACTCTCGTCCGGAGCTGGCGGCTCTCGTTTGGCCAGCAGGTGAGCGCCTTTCCGCACTGTCCGCCGGCTGCTTGGCGCCGGCCCCGTGCCACCACATGCCGCGCGCAGGGACCGGGTGGCTGGTCACCCTGCGCGCCTCCCTCGCGGGAGCTACGGGATGCGTTACTGAAGCGGGTTGAAGGAACCCAGCACCAGGGAGGCAGCGTTGGCGATGCGGTCTTCGAGCACCTTCTGGAATTCCTTGGCGATCGCTTCCTTCGCGCTGTCGAGGCCGATAGGGCGGAGGACGATCAGGGGCTTGTCGCCGGCGGTCAACACCGACAGCCGCAACGTGAAAGAGCGCTGCGCCAGACCGTCATAGGTGACGGCCGTGAAGCCGATCGCGTACGGGATGCCGTCTTCGGCGGATGCCTCGATGTCTTCGACAGACGAGCGCCGGGCGCCGAAATCCTTCTCCTGATGGTTGGATTCCGAAGTGGCCTTGATCGAGATGTTGCGGATGGCGCCGATGGCCTTCGCGGGCTTGATGGCCTGCATGTCCTTGTCCAGGGCAACGACATACGCGCCCCAGTCCTCGAGCCACTCGACGATGGCCTTCTGGTCGAGCTTCTTGCCCTCGATGTTGAGCAGGGCAGCATATTCAGCGGTCGGCGACAGGGTCAGCGTGGCCCGCCAGTCGCCGTGGCCCGGCTCTTCCGGCGAGCCGAGGTTGAAGTAGATGCTGGCGCGCATCGTATCGATGTCGACGAAACCCTCGCCGCCGGGGTGTGCCTTCGCGTAGGTGGCAAAGGCGTCGATGGAGTTCGTGGAGTAGAGGCCACGAAAGCGCGAGCGGCCCTGCTGCAGGTGCTCGATGGAGATGATCTTGCCGTCGTGAAAGAGGGCGGGAGTCGGCGTGCCGAGGTTGTGAGGCTGTTCGGCCTTCACGGCGGTCGACTGGATGGTTTCGATGGCGGACGAGTCCATGTAGGTTCCTTGCTGCTCGGGTGTCGGTGGGTGGTGGGTCAGTGCGCGGCCGTCGAGCCCGTGGCCGGCGCGCCGTCACGGTTGAACATCTCGCCCTGCTGCTCGGGATAGAGCGTCAGCTTTCCGCCCTTGCTGACGTGGAGCGGTGTGTCGGAGGCGGTTTCCTCGACGATCCGGCCGCGAGTCGTCGGGACGAGGAACTTCAGCGCGTGGGTCATCGCGACCTGGTTGGAGTCACCGATCTGCTTGAAGGTGAGCTTGATGGTCAGTTCACCCTTCTTGCCGTGGGTGACGACGTTCGCCGCGACATCGCTGATGGCGGCATTCACCTGCTGCTCGAAGGTGCCGGCGTTGAGGTCGCCCAGCAGGGCGGAAAAATCGGTGCGGTTGGGGGACGGCTTCGCGGAGTTCATGACGGGGTCCTCGTGGTGGTCAGGTTGGAAACCAGGTGGTGGCCAGGCGTCCGGTGATGGAGCAGGTACGGGGCTCGTCCTTGCGTACCGAGCCGGCGGTGACACATTCCGGAAGGCGGCGGGCGAGCATGTAGCGGTCCAGGTTCGTCCTCATCGCGAGTTCGAAGCTGGTCATCCCGGGGAAGGCGCGAACCGCCGCGATCGCCTGGGCCTGTTGCTGTCCACGCTTGCCGCTCGCGGTGATCTGGTCAGCGGCAAGATGGGATGTCTTTGGGTCAGTCCGTCGTGCCGCCGGCGTCTCCACCTGCCGAGGGCGCGGCGGTGCGAAATCGAGCGCGAGTTGGGCGGCGGCCACGACTGAGCCCACCGTTAGCTGGCCTTCCGGCGCACGCTCAGCGATTCCTCGGCGTAGGTGCGAATGCCGGGCACGTTGAGCTTGGCCTGCATGGCCTTGGCTGCCTGACCGATGACCTTCTCGTCGGCCATCAGGAAGGTGAGCAGGAACTCGTCGCCCGCCTCCGCGCGCTTCGCCGCCTCGAGCACAAGGGCCTTCAGGTCGGTGACCTCGGCCTTCCACGTGACGCGTGTGCCGACGCCGGTCGGCTTGGCGGGGGTGCGCGTGGCGACGGGAAGGGGCGCAATCGAGGCAAGATCGCGGTCTTCGCGCGCAGCCTCGGCGGCCATGGTGGCTGCGACAACGCCGTCCATATCGCCGCTTGCCTGGGCAGCCTTCGCGGCCTCCAGCGCTTCCTGCTCACGGCGTTCCGCTTCGGCCTGCTCGGCCAAGCTGCGCGCCTCGGCCTCACGCCGTTCCGCATCCGCCTTCTCGCGCTCCGCGCGCTGGTAGCGGGTCACCTCGTCTCGCAGCAGGCTTTCGGCCTGGCCAAGCCGGTCGAGCGGTGCGCGGAAGAGATCCATCACCTTCTGCTTCGCGGCGTCCATGGGACGCGTGATCGAGAAACGAAGGTCTTCGATTTCCTTCCTGCGGGTGACGATGCCGCGCAGTTCGTCGCTGGCAATCGCCAGCATTTCGGGACAGTCGATCTTCACGGCGAGCGCGATATCGTGCGCGCGCTCGGCAAGCTGACCGGCCTGGGCTACTTCGGGGTAATTGATATCGGTCATGCGGCTTTCCTCAGCCATTCCTGGGTGGTGATCTGTGCGAGGAAGACCCGGAGGTCACCGCGCTCGGTGAAGGGCACCAGGCGCCACGTGCCGTCGGCGCGGAGGTGAAGGGCGAACCGGTCGATGGGCATCGCGCCGGTAAGGTCAGGACGGGTTTCACGCAGGGCGGCCTCGTACGCGCTGGTCTGCGGGCCAGCGGTGCGCGGCACCTGCGCGGTGCGCTTCGCGTCGATCAACGCCAGCCGGCCATTGAGGCGGCCGAAGAGATCGAGGGTTCCGGCATACGCGTACCGTGCGGAGTACACGCGCTGCTCGCTTAGCAGCGGCTCGAATCCGCTCATGCTGCGGAAGTTGCGCCAAGCCCTGTAGAACGGAACCAGCCCCTCGGACAGGCTTTCCGTGTCGAGCGTGCCGCGCAGGTCGAGTTCGATGACCTTATGGGTGGCTTTGCCGAGCGTGGCAGCGCGCTCCATCGTCTCGCGGTCGACGCCGCGGTATTCCTCCGCCGATAGGCGAGCGAGGATCTGGGTGACGCTGGGCACGACCCGCCCGTCGAAGCGGTATTCGTGTACAGCGTCGTCGTAGGTGAGTCGTTCCAGCATGTCAGCCGCCCTCGGCCATCGACTTCAGGTCGGCGCGGACATCGTTGTAGTTCGTCAGGTCGATGCGGACGTACTGGCCGACCAATTGCTCCCGCGTGATGCCGGCCTGCCGTGCGGCTTCCATGAGCAGCCGGTCCATCGCTTCGCTGAGGCCGTGGATGCCGGGCTCCTGATCGACAGCCGTCGGCGCGGCCGGCGAGATGGTGGACTCCTGTGTCTCCGTCAGCACGGGCTCGGCGGTGCCAGCTGGCGCCGCTTCGGCAGCGGGTGCGCTTGTTGCCGGGGCCGTCTTCTCCCGCGGCATTTCTACCGCGGCCTTGGCGGCGGCGAAGGCCTCTTCAGGGGTGGTGTCGCCTTCCTTGATCGCGGTCAGCAGGCCGCGCAGGGTGACCAGGTGGTCGAGCGAGATATCTTCGACGCCGACCACCCCGAGCTTGTCGAAGATCTGCTTGTCCGAGACGCCGAAGCGCTGGAACTCGGTGAGGGCCGCCGCGCGGTGATTCG
Source organism: Luteibacter sp. (assembly GCF_009912395.1). GTDB lineage: Bacteria > Pseudomonadota > Gammaproteobacteria > Xanthomonadales > Rhodanobacteraceae > Luteibacter. The sequence goes on from NZ_WNDO01000002.1 coordinate 111,469, forward strand.
CCAGCGTCTTGATGTCGCCCATGATGACCCTGCGGGCTTCTTCGTACATGCTGGCCCAGAACGCCTTCGGGACGCCCTTGAGGATGGCGTTGCGCAGGGCGATGGAGCACGCAGCATTCGCCGTGACGCCGATCATGTCCGCGCTATAGCGCTTACCCTTGCTGTTCGTGATCCGGCGCTGCACCTCGTAGGTGATCGCTACGTTGCGTTCGAGGTCGTGAAAGACACCTTGCGCCGTGACGAAATCACCCTGATCGCTGATGACGCGGGCGCCGGCGCGGCTGTTTCCCCACGCGGAAGCGATGATCTCGGCGAAGCGAGCGCTCGGTCCTTCGATGACCTTGCCGTCGCGTGGCAGGGCGTAGATGCATTCCTCGGCGATGGACCGGTCAAGGGTGACCATCTGCATGGCCTCGTCGCGGAACTTCTTCAGCGAGCGGGGGAAGCGGTGTGCCGTGGCGATCTGCTGGTCGATTTCCGATTTGTTGAGCATGGCGGCCATGCCCTGCTCGGCGACCATCGTCGGCAGTTCGCGTTCTACCTGGGCGTTCATCGAATCTCCTACCGGCGTCGGCCGGTGTGTGGGTTACTGGGAAACCGGGACCAGCGCACGGTGGCGCGGGATAGGACGGCGTGCGAGCTCGGCGCGCCAAGCCAGGCCCCGCGCCATGCGGGCGTCGTAGACCAGCGGCTCGAAGTCGGCACGCTGGTGCAGTTCCGCGCGAAACGCGGCAATGCGTTCCTTCGGCGTTAGCGGGTTGCAGCTACGGCTGATGGCATTGCGCATCACGTCGCTCCCTCGGTCGAAAGGGCGCCGGCCCCGGCGTGCTCCGGGGGGAAAGCGACCAGCGGCAGGACTGGTGCCGGGGCCGGCATAAGGGAATCGCGCACGGCGATCGCGATGGCGATGCGCTCGTGTTCGGGGTAGTCGTGGAGGTCGCAAAGGCCGCTCACGGGAGCCTCCCGCTCGCAGCGAGCGCGAGGATGGCGAGGCCGATGGTCAGCAGGATCGTCAGGCCCTTGGCGCTCTCGAAGAACCGCTGAAGGGTGGGCGTCGACGATGGCGGCGAGGCCTCTGCTTCGGCACGGACCTCGTGATCGCCGTCGTGCTTGATGGATGCATAGCGCAGAGCGGCGCGCTGACGCAGGGTGTGGCTCGTCATGCGGCGTCCTCCAGGCGTTGCTGGTGCATGTGGTCGAGGTAGGCGTCCACGCGGCTGGCGTGCTTCGCGGTCTTGCCCTGGTGGGCGAACCGGGTGAACGCCGCACGCAGCGCGTCGATTGCCGTGTCGTAGCGGTCGATCAGGTGATCGTCTTCGGGTGTGCGGTCGCGCAGCGGGAGGCCGCGCGATAGTAGTAGACGCATCAGCACGTCGGTATCAGCGCCATCGAAGATGAAGGCCTCGACGTAGCGCGGCATCCCCATCATTTCCTCGATGGCCTGCTCGTATTCGTCTTCCGAGTAGCGGCTCATGCCTGCTCTCCCAGGCCGTAACGCTGGAGGGCTTCGATATCGCTGCGCAGACGCGCATGCAGCGCCCGGTTCTCGGCAATCGGCATCAGGTTGAGGATGACCTTCGCCGTTTCGACGAGACGTTCAACCGCGTGCTCCTTCGCGATGGCATCCGGACCCTTGCGCGTGAGAGAAACCTGCGCGCCGTCGAGTTCGAACGGAATCGGGGGGAGGTCTAAGGGGTGGTGACCGGTGATGAGGCGATGCATCGCTATGCCCTCACTCGAGGCACGTCGGGGATGCCCCATTCGTCCAGACGTTCATTGACGAGGCCGAACTTGTAGGCATGCCCGCCAAGGGTCTGAAATGCATCAAGCGCGGCGTATTCCCCGAGCTTGTTCAACCTTTCGCAGGACTCGCGAATGGCGATGGCCTGGAATCCGAGGCCAGCACCTGCGACCTGATGGAGCCGCGCCATGAAGCGGGCCTGCTCGTCCGAGTCAAGCTCCCAGAAGCATTCCGCGAGTTGGTCGGGCGTCAGGTGTGCTTCGGCCGTGACGGTGATGTACCGGCTGTCGCTCATACGAGTCCCACCGCGCGGCCGAGAACGCCCATGACGGTCGTGGCTGCCAGAAGCGCAAACACCAGCGAAGGCGGGCGGCCGTTCATGGTCGTGGCGATGCGCTGCACGCGGTTCTGCCACATGCGGCGGGCGCCGACTTCGGCCATGTGGGCCGTGGGGTAGGTGAGGGAGGTCCGCGCGATCGTCTCGAAGGTCTTCGAATCGATCACCTCGCCGCGGAAGTCGCGGCCGGCCGGCTGGGCCTGAAACTGGATTTCCTGCTGGTCAAACATATGCACCCCCGTGCTGTTGATGGGTGCAAGGTAAAGCAATGCTTGTTTAAATACAAGCAGTGGTTGGTCCGCAGTACAAGCGACGCTTTAATCGTTTAGCTGACGTTCAGCTTTTCCGCGCAGGCAAAGAAAAGCCCCGCACGGGGGCGGGGCTTCCGGCTGCCTAGGGCGCGCGGGTCAGTTGCAGTACGTCGTATTCCCGATGACGGTGCAGCTGGTGCCGTCGCTCCCGTAGACTGTGTTCCCAATCTGCTGGTAGGAGTTGCCCTGGTTGTCGTACGTCGTGTTGCCGATGCGCTGGGTGGAATAGCCGTCGTTACCGTAGGTGTTGTTGCCGATCTGCGTGTCGGTGACACCGTTGCTGTAGTAGGTGTTGTTCCCGATCTGCTGGGCGGTCACGCCGTTGGAGCCGTACGTGATGTTGCCGATTTGCTGGTACGACGTAGGGGGTGGGGGAGGGGCGAACTGCGCCTGCGCCGCACCGGCTACGAGCCCAAGAACCACCACGCTTGCGATTCGCTTCATAACGCGCTCCCCCTCGGTTAGGTCACTTCGGTCCTGACCAGGTCTTCACCAACACGCGCACGTACTCGAGATCCTTGTTCGAGCATTCGCGAAGCCCTGGTTTTTTTAAAACTTCTTTCACGAAACTGACGATCAGGCTGTCCGCCATACCCTTCTTTTTCTGGGTGATCTTGATGTAAGCCAGGTGCCGCTTCCGCGTGGCTTCGCTTTCCTCGTTTTCGTAGGTCGGGCTTAGGCGCGCCAACCACTTGGAGAGATATGCGATCGCGTCGGGGTAGGCCGCGGCCGGAATCAGGCGGTACTGCGGGACGACCATGTGCCGCAACAGCTGGTTCCACACGAACTGGTGGGACTTACCGCTCTTGGTGCAGATATCGGCCACCATCTCCTTCAGCGTGGCCGCTTCGCGATCCGAGATGTGCACCGCGCCAGGCTTCACTTCGGCCACCACTTTGCGAGTGGTCTTTACGACGTTGATCGAGATCTGGTTGTTCGACCCGATCACCGCCGCGCTCCCGTTGCCCGTCAGCGACAGCACTTGCGCGGCCTCTCCCTTCCGTTTTGCTCCCTCATGCCTCGGGAAAGGAACCACGTTCCCCTCCCGCGACATCTTGCGAATTAGCGACTCAAGCTTTTCTTCAGCGTCCCGCTCAACCGACATTTCAATCCCCTTTTCAGTCGGTAACGGTGGCCCCTCCTAGAACACGCAGCATCCGCGACACGGTTCTCTCCGCCTGACTCACGCCCTGGCCCTCGAGGATCAGGTCATAGACAGCGAGAACCAGTTCAGCGCGTTGCTCGGCAGGCACCGCAACCTTCGTTCTGTCCAACACGCGCTCCGTTACAACTAGCGCAGCACGCAACGTATCCGTCGACGGTCTCATTTCGTCAGACGGAACCTCACCCTCCACTACATCGGCAGGGCTGGCCAGATCTTCACCGTGGAAATACGACAAGGGCTTGCCTGTAAGGCGCGCAAGGGTGCGGAAGTGTTTCTTGTCGATCCGCCCTGTCCGTAGCCAGCCACCGACTGCCTGGTCCGACACCCCGGTCTGCTCGGCGATGTATCGCTGGGTCAGCCGCGTCGGAGCCTCGGCGATAGCCGTTTTCAGGCGGGCGCGGAGCCGCTGGAGCTTCAGGTCGTCGTCTTGCTTGGCCATGCGGGGATGATCCCGGCGGCCGCCAGTGGGGGACAAGCAACCGGCGCTTTCACCTCTAACTAAAGCAATGCTTGTATCTAGATCAAGCATTGGTTTAGCATCGGCGCCATGAACCCTATCGAACGAGCGATCAAGCTGCTGGGAACGCAGACCGCCCTGGCCAACGCCATCGGCGCCTCTCCCCAGCAAGTCCAACAGTGGCTCGCCGGCACCCGGCCTGTCCCCCATGAGCGCTGTCCTCGCATCGAGGTCGCCACCGAGGGCCAGGTCCGCTGCGAAGAGATCCGCGCCGACGTCGACTGGCTCCGCGACGCCAGCGGGCGCGCCACCGGTTACCGGGTGCAGCTTTGCTCGGCGGCGGGGAAGAGGGGGAAGAAGGTCGGCGGTGACGTGGCGGCGGCTCATTCCGCTCAAGCTACGCGCCCGGTTACCACCCCCAAAAGCCCTCGCGTCAAGGGGCGGCAAGGGGAGGTGGCCCATGGATAACCAGCTTGCGGCCTGGCTGCAGCGCGGCCATCAGGCCTTGCTGGCCACCTTCCCGCCGCGGACGCGCAAGCAGTTCGCCTCGCTGATGCTGGAGACGGGGCTATGGAGCCCTGCGCGGCTCAGCCTCGACTCCGCCATCGCCCGCGTCGGCGACTGCCTGAACCCCCAGAACGGGGGAGGGCAGCGCTTCGGCATCGCGGAACTGTGGCTCTGGATGCGCGAGAGCGGCAACCACGCCTTGTACGACGCGATGTCGGATGACCTCGGCTATCGCACGGAACCCATCCCGAGCGAGCAGCGGCAGCAGGAGCTGCTTTCCCGCATCGACGATCGCTTAGCCACGGTCCTAAGCGAAATCGCCGACCTCAAGGCGCTACGCGAGCAGCTGACCAACCGGTCGCCCACTCCCACCACCACCGCCGCCCCGGCGCTCTCGGTCGTGCGCTTCAGCCGCGACCACGCCGACGACACCACTACGGAGGGTTTCTGATGCGCCACCACGCTGCCTTGTGGCAGTCCCGCGCCGACGGCGAATACCGCCGCTGCGCGCGCTGCGAAAAACTGGGGTATGGCGAGGATGCATGGCATCCGGCGACGCCGGAATTTTTTCCCGTCGTGAACGGCCGTATTCGATTCGGCCGGTGCCGCGCGTGTCATAGCGAGGTCATGCAGCATCGCTGCGGCGTCGTATCGCAGGAAGCGACGCCCGCGCGGGGCAACGTTGTCAACCTCTTCAAGTCGCCCTTGTGCCACGTCTTTACGATCCCGCACCACATCGAGCGTCTGGCGGTGGCCCATGGCTGACGGCGGCGGCTCGCAGCACGCATTCAACTTCCCGCATAAGCAGCTGGTGTCGGCGCTTCGTCCAGGAGAGATCGTTATCGATTTCTTCGCCGGTGGCGGCGGCGCCAGTGAGGCGCTGAAGCAGGCTCTCGGCCGTGATCCTGACATCGCCGTGAACCATGATCCGTTCGCCATCGGCATGCATGCGGCGAACCATCCGTTCACCCGCCACCTCCCGGCGGATGTCTGGACCGTCGATGTCCTTGGCGAGGTTGCTTGGCGAGTCGTCGGCTGGTTCCACGCGTCGCCGGACTGCACCGATTTCAGCCAGGCAAAGGGCGGTCAGCCGCGCAGCAAGGCAACGCGGTCCCTGTCGTGGGTTGTCCTGAAGGTCGCTGGGAAGCTGGCCCAGGTGGGACGTGCGCCGCGCATCATCAGCCTCGAGAACGTCAAGCAGATCCTGAAGTGGGATCCACTGGTTGCCAAGCGGGACAAGGCGACGGGTCGCGTCGTGACGCTCGATATGGTTCCGAAGGTGGACGAGGCCGGCAGGGCCGTCCTGCGACGCGGCAAGCCGGTCATGGTGAACCGCGTCTCCAGCAAGGGCGAGCAGGTTCCTCGTCGGAACCAGTTCCTTGTGCCGGATAAACGGCGCATGGGACGGACTTGGAATCAGTTCGTGGCCGCGTTGCGGGCGCTCGGGTACGACGTGGAATGGAGAGTCATCAGGGCGCGCGACTTCGGCGCCGGCACGACCCGCGAGCGCCTTTTCATGATCGCCCGCTGCGATGGTGCTCCGATCCGCTGGCCTGAGCCAACGCATGGCCCCGGCCGCGCGAATCCTTACGTCGGCATGGTGCCACACATCAACTGGAACAACCTCGGCCGGAGCATCTTCGGTCGGAAGCGCCCGCTCGTGCGCAAGACGATCCTGCGAGTCCTTGACGGCGCACAGCGTGGACATTGGCCGCAGCCGTATCTCGATGCCATGCAGGCGCTGTTGGAAGGGCGTGAGCCGCGCCTACTGCTTAACGAGGAAGAGGCACGCGACATCCTCGCCGCGATGCCGGACCTGGACGCCATGGTGATGGCCGTGGGCGGCGGTGGCGTGGCGCATGGAGCGAAGGCGCCGGGTCCGACGATCACGAAGGGCGGCAACGGTGCTTCCCCGCATCTGTTCCGTCCCGCCCTCATGCCTCTGTTGCTCGGCACACAGGGTTCGGCAGCGGCAAAGCCCGTCGACGGTCCGGCCGGCACATTCACCACTGGTGGAGCGACCAACAAGGCCCATCCGGGCTGCGCTCGGCCGCAGCTGTTCCAGCCGATCATCACGCCCTATTACGGAAGCGGCAGCGGTACGACTGGAATGCCGGTTTCGCGGCCCATGCCGGCTGCAACCACCAGGGCACGGTTCAGCGTCGCGGAGCCTGTGATCGTGTCGACGTGCAACTCGAATGGGTCTGACCGCGGGCGCGTCGCTTCGGAATCTCTGCCGACGGTCACGACGGCAAAGGGTGGGGATTTCGCTGTAGCGGTTCCCGTGCTGGTTGAGTACCGCATCGACATCCTCTATCGGATGCTCGACGCCCCGGAGTTGTTCGCCGCTCAGGGATTCCCCAAGGGTTACATCATCGATAGGACCGCCGATGGCACGCGCCTGAAGGTCCACCAGTCCATAGGCATGTGTGGGAACTCCGTGAGCCCGCCACCGCTGCGCGCGATCGCCGAGGCGAACCTCGACAGCATGCCGGAAGACATGGCGGTGGCGGCATGAAGGCGAGCATGAGCCCCCAGGATCTCATCGCCGAGGTTCTAGGCACCGACGTCCTGACGGTCAGCGAGATCGCCGGCCGTGCCCGCATGAACGAGATGGGCGCGCAGAGCGCCGTCCGCGCCATGCAAAAGCGCGGCGTCGTAATTCGGATCGCCCAGAAGAAAGGCCTCCCCGACAAGTTCCGGATGGTCGTGAGGTCGCCGGCATGAACGATGCCTATCGGGAATTCCTCGAGGCGAAGGTCTGCACGGCGCCGGAGAACGGCTTCGAGGTCGATCCAGCGCTCGTCAACCCCCGCATGAAGCCGCATTGCCGCGCCATCGTGCCGTGGCTGCTCCAAGGCGGCCGGCGTGCACTGTTCGCCAGCTTCGGCCTGCACAAGACCGTGATCCAGCTGGAGGCCGTGCGCCTGGCCAGCGACCACGTCGGTGGGCGAGGCCTCATCGTGCTGCCGCTGGGCGTGCGCCAGGAGTTCCGCCGCGATGCCGTCGAACGTCTGGGCTGGGCCGAGCCGCCGCGGTTCATTCGGCGCATCGAGGAAGCCGACGCGACCGGCGTGTACCTGACGAATTACGAGACCGTGCGGGACGGCAAGCTCGACCCGCGACATTTCGACGCCACCAGCCTGGACGAGGCGGATTGCCTGCGTGGATTCGGGGGGAGCAAGACGTTCCGCGAGTTCATGGCGGTCTTCGCCGGCGACGATCGCGCGGCAGGCGTGCGCACGGACGGCATCCGTTACCGGTTCGTCGCCACGGCGACGCCGAGCCCCAACGACTACATCGAACTCCTGGCCTACGCCGCCTATCTCGGCATCATGGATGTCGCGGCCGCGAAGACGCGCTTCTTCAAGCGCAACAGCGAGAAGGCCGACCACCTGACGCTGCACCCGCACAAGGAAGAGGAATTCTGGCTGTGGGTCGCCTCCTGGGCACTGTTTGTGCAGCGACCCTCCGACCTCGGGTTCAGCGACGAGGGCTACACGCTGCCCGAACTGGATGTCCGCTGGCACGAGATCCCGACCAACCATGCCGATGCTGGCGCGGAGAAGGACGGACAGGGCCGGCTGTTCCGTAACGCCGCTATCGGTGTGCAGGATGCCGCGCGGGAGAAGCGCGAGAGCCTGCCAGCACGCATGGCCAAGCTGCAGGAGATCCGCGCCGAGGATCTGACGGCCCACCGAATCCTCTGGCACGACCTCGAGGACGAACGCCGGGCGCTGGAACGCATGCTTCCGCGAGCCACCTATGGCCATTGGCAGGAGTATCAGGACGGCCATCCCGCCGGCCTCGAGTTGTTCGAACGCCATTACAGCGCGTTGCCCTACAACGACGGGCGGGAGCGGGACCGCTTCGCCGGTCCCGGCTACAAGACGGTCCTGCTGACTCCTGACCACCGGGCGCTGTTCGTGTGGCGGAAGTTCATCGACGACTCCGGTCAGGAGGGCGTCAACTGCGCCGTATTTCGGAATGAAGGCCCTGTCCTGTCCTCTGAATTGATCCGTGAGGCCATGGCGATCGCTTGGCTCCGCTGGCCAGGCCAGCGCCTTTACACGTACGTCAATGCGAAGAAGGTCGAGTCCTCCAATCCGGGATACTGCTTTCAGATGGCCGGATGGCGCAAATGCGGAACATCCAAGACCCGCGGCCTGGTGATCCTGGAGGCACTTCCCGGTGCCGAGGTGCCGGTTGTCGAGCGGCGCGTGGCATCGGCCAGTGTCTACGGTTCTCAGGATCTCGAAGAGCGCGAGCAGACCATCATCGATTTCAGCGACGGCAAGTTCAGCGAGCTGGCGGCGAAGCCCGTCATCGCCGGCGCCGGCTGCAACTTCCAACGGCATTGCGCCTGGGCCGTCTTCCTCGGCATCGGGTTCAAGTTCCGCGACTTCATCCAGGCCATTCACCGCATCCAGCGCTTCGGCCAGACCCGGGCCGTCCGCATCGACCTGATCTACACCGAGGCGGAGCGTGAGGTCCGGCAGCAGCTGGAGCGGAAGTGGAACCAGCACAACCGCATGGCGGACAAGATGAGCAACATCATTCGAGAGTTCGGCCTGGCCCATGCCGCCATGGCCAGCAAGCTGGCACGATCGCTCGGCGTGGAGCGCGTCGAGGCCTCGGGCGAGCGCTACACCGTCGTGAACAACGACTGCGTCGATGAGACGCGGCGTATGGGCGCCGACAGCGTGCACCTGATCGTGACCAGCATCCCGTTCGGGACGCAGTACGAATACAGCTCCAACTACAGCGACTTCGGCCACACGGACGACAACGCCCACTTCTGGCGGCAGATGGACTTCCTCATTCCGGAGTTGCTGCGCGTGCTGCAACCAGGGCGCGTCGCTGCGATCCACGTCAAGGACCGGATCACTCCGGGCGGGATCAACGGGTTCGGCTTTCAGACCGTGCAGCCCTTCAGCGACGAGTGCGTGGCGGCCTTCCAGAAGCACGGCTTCGCCTTCCTGGCCAGGAAGACCATCGTTACCGACGTGGTCCGCGAGAACAACCAGACCTATCGCCTGGGCTGGACCGAGCAGTGCAAGGACGGATCGCGCATGGGCGCCGGCATGCCGGAATACCTCCTGATCTTCCGCAAGCCGCCGACCGACCGCAGCAACGGCTATGCCGACCTGCCGGTGGTGAAGGACAAGGCGACGTACACGCGCCCGCGCTGGCAGTTCGACGCCCACGGCTTCATGCGCTCCAGCGGGGACCGCCCGCTCATGCCGGAAGAGTTGGAGGGCCTGGATCAGGCCGCCATCTTCAAGCTGTTCAAGCGCCACAGCCTGGAGAGCGTCTACGACTTCCGCCACGACGTCCGCATCGCGGAGGCCGTTGATCGCTCCGGCTGGCTGCCGACCACCTTCATGCTGTTGCAGCCCCAAAGCTGGCACCCCGATGTCTGGACCGACATCACGCGCATGCGGACGCTCAACAGCACGCAGGCGGCGAAGGGTAAGGAACAGCACCTCTGCCCGCTGCAGTTCGACATCGTCGAGCGCGCGATCGAGCAGTACTCCATGCCTGACGAGGTGGTCTACGACCCCTTCGCCGGTCTCGGCACCGTGCCCTACATGGCCGTGAAGATGGGCCGCTACGGCCGCGGCTGCGAACTGGCGAACCTGTACTTCCTCGATGCCTGCGGCTACTGCGCGGGCGCGGAGCGCGGCCTCTCGATGCCGGGCCTGTTCGACGCACTGGAACAGCAGGCCGCCGCATGAACACCCCGCTCGTACCCGCCAACGTCGACCTGACCGACTTCGACTGGATGCCGTTCGACTTCCAGCGCCTGTTCGGCAGCGACACCTGGGCGCTCTCCAACGACGCCGAGAAGGTGGCCGCCATCACCTTGTGGGGCAAGTCCTGGTATCAGCGACCGGCAGGCTCGTTGCCGTCCGATGACCGGATCCTCGCCAGCGCGCAGTTCTCCGGCGCCATGGGGCGCTGGAAGCGCGTGAAGGAGATGGCGCTGCGTGGCTGGCGCCTGTGCGACGACGGGCGCTACTACCACCCTGTCGTCTGCGAGAAGGCGCTCGAGGCCTGGCTGGAGAAGCTATCGCAGCGCTTGAGCAGCGGCGCCGGCAACGCCAAGCGCTGGGGCATCGACTTCGACGCCTCGCCCATCGAAGCGGATATCGCCGATGCGCGCCGCTTCCTGGTGGCACTCAATCCGCAATCCCGTGCGTTGATGAAACGCCGGTCATCGGGAGTCCCATCGGGACCGAAAAAGCCTCCCACCGGGAATGCGGGCGGTATCCCACCGGGATTCCCGTCGGGATCGCAAGAGACAAGGACAGGGACAGGGACAGAGACCTTTCACTTCGTAGGTAACTCATCGGAGAACCCGAACACTGAGGGTGTAGGGGAGGGCTCTTCCGCGCACCTGCCCGCGAATGTCGCCGCCGCCATCGCGATGCGCAAGGCCGGGGTGCACGACGCGCATCCGCAGTTCGAGCCCTTGCTCCAGTTCATCGCCGAGGGGGGCCGCGTCGAAGCGATCGCCGCCATCGCTGCGCAAGCCGTGAAGAACGGCAAGGGCCGCATGGCCTACGTGGTTTCCACGGCTCGCGGCCAACTGCAGGACGCCCAGCTGGCGCCACGCATAGGTGGCGGCAAGCCGAGCCAGGCCGAGCTCGGGCAATCCAACCGCGACATCGCCGCCGCCTGGTCCGGCGTCGTGATCGACTCGGAGGACTTCCATGCAGCCCACTGACAAGCCGCCGTTCTCCGCGCTGCTGGCGGACGTGATGACCTACTACCGCCAGGAGTGCACGCAGTTCCAGATCGACGTCTTCTGGGCTGGCCTCCGCATGCACGAATTCGAGGACGTGAAGCGCGCCTTCTCGTTGCATGCCCGCGACCCGGACCGTGGCCAGTTCCCGCCGCGTCTTGCCGACATCACGCGGATGCTCGAAGGCTCCACGCAGACCCAGGGCATGCGGGCATGGGCGAAGGTCGAGACGGCCGTGAAGTCCGTTGGCGCCTACCGCTCCGTCGCCTTCGATGACCCGCTCATCCACGTCGTGCTGATGGAGATGGGCGGCTGGGTGCCGCTGTGCCGGGCCGCTGCGGAGGACTTGCCGTTCAAGGCTCGCGAGTTCGAGCACCGCTACGCCGCCTACCGCCTCCGCCGAGAACTGCCGGCATTCCCGCCGCGGCTGATCGGTGAGAGCGAAGCCGAGAACCGGCTCAACGGGCGCCAGGACTACCAGGTGCGCCCCGTGCTGATCGGTGAGCCCGAGAAAGCTGTCCGCGTGATCGAGCAGGGGTCGGCCAGCGCCACCCTGCGCATCACCGACGCGAAGCACATCGCCGGCGACCTGCTGGCGCGCCTTAGCCATGACCGCAGGGAGGATGCCGCGTGATTCACCGTTTCACCCTCAACGCCGGCGGCCGCGAGAGGCCGCGAGTGCTCGCCAACGTGATGGCCTTCGTCGACAAGCTGCCGGACACGAAGTCATGGCGCATCGAGATCCGCGAGGCGAGCCGGGAGCGATCGCTCGATCAGAACAGCGCCCTGTGGGGCGTGGCCTATCCGCCGATCTGCATGGAGACCGGCTACGACGCCGACAAGCTGCATGCGGCCTTCTGCCGGAAGTTCTTCGGGACGGTCGAGGTGATGGTGCTGGGCGAGAAGGTGACCCGCGCGCGCCGCACCACCACGACGAACGAGTACGGGGAGCGCGACGTCATCGACCGCGGCACCTTCGTTCGCTTCTACGACATGGTTCAGCGCATCGCCGCCGAGCTCAACATCGAGGTGCCGGACCCCAGCCCATTCTGGCGCGAGAAGGCGGCATGACGCGCCCGAAGACGACCCCCTTGCGCCAAGAGGCCAGGGACCAGCGGTGCACCATCCGCATCCCGGGTTGCCCTGGTTGTCGCGACACCGTCGTCCTGTGCCACTACCGGCTGGACGATACCAGCGGCGCGGCTACGAAGCCGGACGACGAGCAGGCCGCCGAGGGATGCCACTACTGTCACGACGTCGTCGACGGTCGCCTCCCGCCGCCGACGGGCTACACCTACACCGATGTCCGCCTTGCCCATGCCGAGGGCGTGTTCCGCACGCAGCTGCGCCGCCGCCAGGTGTCGCCATGGAGTGACCAATGGCAGCCGTGATCGAGATCGTGGCCTACGGCACGCCCGGCCCGCAGGGCAGCAAGCGCCACCTCGGCGGGGGCGTGATGGTGGAATCGTCGAAGAAGGTGAAGCCGTGGCGCCAGGACGTGAAGGCTGCCGCGCTCGAGGCCCGCGCCGGCGCGACACCCATCGACGCCCCGGTGGTGTGCCGCATGGTATTCACCCTGCCGAAGCCGACCAGCGCCCCGAAGCGCCGCCGTACCTGGCCCATGCGCACGCCGGACCTGTCGAAACTGGCCAGGAGCACCGAGGACGCGCTGACGGAGGCCGGTATCTGGCGTGACGACGCGCGGCTGGTGGAGTACGAGCGCCTGGCCAAGGTCTACCCGGGCGAGGATCCGGAAGCCCTGGACGCTCCCGGCGTCCGCATCGTGCTGAGGGCGCTGGAAGCATGACGCCCGACTACGGCTGCACCGAAACCGGCAAGCGCCGCTACCTCACATCCGCCGATGCGCATGCCGCCGTGGTCGGCACGAAGCGCCGCGGGCACCGCGTCCGCCCGTACCGCTGCGACCACTGCCACGGCTGGCACCTGACTCACTACCTGCAAGAGGTCCGGCCGAAGAGCCGGGCACGAACCATACCGAGGCCCCTACGATGAACGCGAAGCTCGAGAAGATTGCCCAGATGGAGGGCAAGACCACCTACAAGGATTTCCGGCAGGGCTTCGCACCGCGATCGCTGGCATGCGATTCGGACGCGGACATCAAGATGGCCCTGGGTATGGCGCAGCGGAAGGTGGGGGCGGTGGCCGTGGCCGCGCTGGAAACCCGGTACGCCTCCACGCTGATGCACGAGCGTACCCTGCGCCGTGCGTGGGACCACAAGGTCCGGGAGGATGCCAAGGGGGCCAAGGCGAAGCTGCCGCCGCACGAGGTCGCCGTCCTGCGTATGGGCGCAGCCCTTGCGGTTCGCCGGCTGGCCGGGGCGCAGATGACCCAGCACGAGGTGGCCGAGTACGCCTGGCTGCTGTGTGTCCGCCGGGAGCGACTGGACGACGCCATGCGGTCCGCTGGCGGCTGGCTGGATAGCCTGTGTGGGGACGCGGAAGAGAAGTTCCTCGGGGCGTTGACCCGGACGAAGGCTGCCTAGTCCGGAAACTTGCCAGCCCCCCGGGGCAGTGGCATCTTCGGCTGGCGTCATCACCAACAGGAGGAAGAAAGGATGTCTGATAAGCCCCGGCCGACAACACCGTCCCCGCGCCCCACACCAACTCCGCGTCCCACGCCAACCCCCCGGCCCACACCGGATCACAGGCCCAGCAATCCCGGAACCCGGGCACCTGGCACCGGCAGCACCGGTCCGAAAGGCCCGCCGAGGCCGTAACGCATGGATCTGAAGGAAGTCCGTGGTTGCTACGACTACCACACAGGCAAAGCGGGTGACGTCGGTCGCCAGTTGGCGCTGGGAGGTATCGCTGTCGTGTGGTTGCTGCATGGAGATTCGCGCGTCCTGGCCTTCCCGAAGTTGCTCCTGATCGCCTTGGGGTTCTTCTGTGGATCGCTGGCGCTGGATTTCCTGCACTACCTCTCGTGCTCGGCGATCTGGGGTATCTACGGACGCAACAAGGAAAAGGATCTCCAGGGGCAGGGCATCAATCCGGCGTCTCCAGCCGCCATATTCGATGCTCCGCCCTTCATCAACTGGACTGGCCTCATCTTTTACTGGGCTAAGGGGATGGCGCTTATCATCGGTGGGGTCTATCTGGGCATCTACCTGTGGGCCCGGATAAGCGCCGCCGATGTGTAGACCATCTCGCGCGCGGTAGTCATCTTGACGGGACTGGAAAAGCAGTTAAATTCCCCACCATCCAGAACTAACTCCAGCGGCCGCCTTGCGCGGCCGTTGGCATTTGAAGGCCCCGCCATCGAGCGGGGCTTTTTCGTTGGAGCAATTGCTCGCCATGCCCATCCCGCTTCCCATCAGTCCGGCCGACGCGCTGGCCAAGATCATCGACCCGACCAGCGCGCTGTTGCCCGGCGTCCCGTGGGATGACCGGGTTGCCGTTGCGATCCTGGCCATCGGGCTGCAGGAGGGCGGCAAGGACGGGCAGATCGCCTATCGCCAGCAGATCAGCGGCCCGGCGCGTGGTCCCTGGATGTTCGAGCAGGGTGGCGGCGTGCATGGGGTGATGACTCATCAGGCCACGGCCAAGCTCGCGGGGCAGCTGCTGGCTCGCCGCGGCGTGCCGAAGACCGAACGCAGCGCGTATCTGGCGCTGGCTGGGGATGACCTCCTGGCTTGTGGGTTCGCCCGGTTGCTGCTGTACAGCGATCCCGCGCCGTTGCCGAACCTGGGCTATGCCGAGGGCATGTGGAACTACTACCTGCGCAACTGGCGTCCGGGCGCCTACACGCGCGGGAACGCGGCAACACGGACCATCCTGGCCGGGAAGTTCATGCACAACTACGACATCGCCGTCAGCGCCGTGCAGAGGGAAGCTGCGGCATGAATCGGCCCGTCATCGACAATCAGTGGACGCTGGGCAACATCGTTTCGGCGGCCACCGCGACGATCACCTTGCTTACGGTTGTCGGCAGCATGGCCTGGCGCGTCTTCAGCATCGACGCATCCGCCGCGCAGGTAAGCCAAGCCCTCGCCCAGTCGGGCCAGAACAAGACCGACATCGTGCAGCTGCGCTCCGACGTCGACATGCTGAAGCAGCGCCGCGCCGAGGATGCCGGCGCCGTGCAGAACATGCGCACCGAGATCGTCGGGCGCCTCGAGCGTATCGAGGGGAAGCTCGACCAGAAGGCCGACAAGCAGCCCCTCCGGGAGTGGACGAAGTGAACCTGACCCTCATGAAGCTCCGGCTGTGTGCCTTCTGGCGTGCCCTGCTGCCGTGGTTGCTGCTGCGCCTGCGTCAGCCCACGACCTACATCGGGCTCGTAGTGAAGGTTGCCGCCATCTTCGGCCTGACCATCACGGACTCGACCGCCGGCCAGGTGGCTGAAATCGCTGCCGTGCTCGTCGGCGCCATGCTCGTCGCCTGGGACCAGGACAAGGCCCAGCGTATCGACGACACCGACCAGGCGGGAGCCTGACATGCACATCAAGGTCGCCCGCGTCCGCTTCTTCGCCTCCTTCGCCCATTTCCGCTCCGATCTGCGCCCGCTGCACGGGCCGCAGACATGGCCATGGTGGCGGCAACTGGCGTGCAAGGCGCTGCGTCTTCAGGTCTGGGCACCGAGCACCGGTTACCGCTTGTGGGTGTATACCCGCTGGGGTGCCTGTTTCTTCGACGTGTTCATTGACCGTCGCAAGGCCGCTTCGGCATGACTTGGTTGCTGTCCCTCCTGCGCAGCGGCAAGGACTGGGCGCTGGCGATACTCGCCACGATCGCCGCGGCCGCTGCTGCCTACTTCTTCGGCCGTCGCAGTGGTTCGAGCGAGGCCACCAAGACCGCGCAGCTTCAGCAGCGTGCGGAGCAGGCCGAAACCAACGCTGCCGTGGCGCAGGCTGCGGCGCATAACGCCGAGGTCCGCCATGCCGTCGAATCCGAAACCGCCTCTCTCCCTGATGCGCCTCCTTCGAGCGTTGCCGCTGCTCCTGCTGGTACGGCCGCTGGTCGGCTGCGCGATGCTGGGTGGACACGCGACTGAGCCGAAGCCGGTCATCGTTTCCGACCCCTGTAGCGCCTGGAAGCCGATCTTCGTGAGCACGAAGGATGTGCTGACCGACGCGACCGCCAAGGCGATCCTCGATCACAACGAGACAGGCGCACGGCTCTGTGGCTGGAAGCCACGCACCACGAGCAAGAAGTAGCCCTCCCACCGCCAACCAGGCGCACCGCCGAACCACCGAACCGAGTCGCTTCCGCGAGTCGGGCAGGGTGGATCAGCCGGAGACCGACATGGCACCCCGAAAGACAGCCGCGAAGAAGAGCGGCAAGGCCCCCAAGGCCACCACCAAGAAGACGGCCAAGACGCCGCCGAAGACCACGACACGCGCACCGCGCAAGTCCACGGCGGACGTGCCCGCCGGCGAGTCCTACGTCACCTACACCCCGGAAATCTCCGCTGCCGTCTGCGCGCTGATATCCGAGGGCGCATCGGTGCGTGCGATCGCTGCGATGCAAGGCATGCCGAGCAAGGCCGCGATCTTCCAGTGGCTGGCGAAGCACGAGGATTTCCGGGTCGCCTACATGGCCGCCACGCATGAGCGTGCGCATGCGCGGTACGAGTCGATGGATGAGGTGATGGATGACCTCCGCCGCGGCAAGATCGACTCGCGCGCAGCGCGGGTCATGGTCGACGCGTTGAAGTGGCAATGCGCCATCGAAGCGCCCGAACGATACGGCCAGGTGTCCCGCCACGAGCTGACCGGCAGGAATGGTGGGCCGATCAAGTCCCAGCAGCTACCGGCAGCCGACATGACGCCGGAAGAACGTCAAGCCGAGATCCGCAATCTCGCCGCCCAGCATCCCGAGCTGTTCGCCACTGTGGCGAGTGGCCCCGCCCACTAGGAGTAGCCCCATGGCTCTTACCCCCAGCGAAGTCGCCCTGCGACTCAACAGCCTGCCGTCCGACCAGGCGCGTGCGCTCACCCAGCTGTTCGAGAAGCTGATCGATGACGTGGCGGCCGGCGGCGGCTCGGGCACGGTCACGAGCAACGACATCACCGATGCCACCGCCACCGGCAAGTCCGTCTTGACCTCGGCAAGTGCGGCTGCGGCGCGCACCGCGATCGGCGCCGCACCGACGACCGTCGCGACGACTGCCGCCGCCGGTCTCGTGAAAATGGCCGCTACGCAGGCGAACAGCACCGCAACCGACGTGGCCGGCCTGGTCACCGACTTCAACGCGCTGCTGGCCAAGCTCAAGACCGCGGGCCTGATGGCGTAACCGACCCATGGCAACGACACTCGACAACTTCGTCCGGTCGGTGCTGGCCGTCGATGCCACGGCCGCGGACACTCAGCTCGTCCTGGCCAAGGCCGCAGCGCCCCTGCGCGATCCGCCGGCGGCAACCACGGCCGCGCCGGGCGTCCTGGTGTTGCAGGACGCGCCAGCCGCACCGGCGAAGATCGAGATTGTGCGCTACACCGGTCGCAATATCGTCGGTAACCAGGTGACATTGACCGGCGTCACCCGCGCGCAGGAGGGCACGACGGCACAGTCGTGGACGGCAGGTACGCCGACCCTTCAGGGCATTACCGCTGGACTTCTGGCGGGCAAAATGGATATCGGCGACACCGCCGCCGCCGCAGCGAAGCTGGCCACGCCGCGTACCTTCTCCCTGACCGGCGTCGTCAACGCATCGGGCGTGCCCTTCGACGGCACGCTCGACCTCACCCTGAATACAACGATCGCGGACAACGCGCTGACCTTCGCCATGGTCAGCGGTCTCCAGGCGGCGCTGAACGGGAAGCTCAGCACCGACGGGGGCACGTTGTCGGGTGGTCTCACCGTGAATGGGGCGCTGACCGCCAACTCCCTTGCGACGACGAGCGGGCCAGTATCGATCGATGCCGCAAGCGGGAGCCGCAACGTTCGGGCGCTCAATGGCGGCAAGATGGTGTGGCAGCAGGCATTCGGCGATACCACGGCCGACCTCGCGCGCTACGACGACAGTGGTGTCTTTGTCGCCAATGCGATGTCCGTGAATCGCGCGACTGGCGTCGTCACCATGGAAAAGCGACCCCTCTTCGGAACGGCGACCCCTTGGGATACCGGCAACCTGACTCCCGTGAAGGTGGGAGTCTCGACGACCTCGCCCGGTACGATCTTGCAGTCGCCGCTTCCCCCGTCGATAGCGGTCATCGACACTTCGGGAAATACCCGAAATGTCGCCTTGCAGGTCAGCAACGCCGCCAACAACTCCGCTTCGGCAGTGATCGGTTTTATCCGCGAAGGCGTCTTCGGTGCGTACTTCGGATTGGACACCGATAACCAGTGGAAAGTGGGTGGATGGTCGATGGGTCAGAAGGCCTACGTGGTCCACCACGACGGTAATCGCTGCCTCGTCTTCGTCCAGGGTTCCGATCCGGGCGGTGACCCGAAGATCAAGGACGGCGACCTGTGGGTGTGGTGACGCATGACGTTCAGTAGGCGCTTCGGCGGCGGCTGGGTCGCACCGACGATCATCCGCCGGCGCGTGGGCAATACCTGGGCGGATGTGCAGAACATCTACCGCCGCATCAATGGGGCATGGGTGCTCGCGTGGCAACGCTACGTCGCGGTCACGGCTACTGCAAATAGCATCAGCAGTGGCGCAAGCTCCAAGGGCACATTCGTCATCGGCGTGGTCACGGTGACCGGTCACGACGGAACCGGCAGCTACACCTATAGCAGTCCCGTGCTGGTGGGCGGCAGTGCGAGCGGCCCGAATTCCACCATTGGGTACACGCAAAGCGGAAACCAGTACACCTTCCACGCGACTAACGCCAATCCCAACACCGACAGCTTGCGCCCGGTTTATCGGGTCACGGTCTCCGATGGCCGCACCAGCGGCGCTGTCGACTTCAGCGTTAACTGGAATTGATCGATCATGCCTATCGCAGATGAACGCCTGATGTCGAACCTCCGGGAGATGACGGACTGCCTCCCGTGCGTGAAAGCGCTGACGCCGCTTCGTGTATTCGATAAGACGACCGGGCGGGAAACCCTGGCGATCGGCACCGCGGCGAGCCAGGCTGCCATCCCGGAACTGATCTCGTCAGGCGCCGATGGTTACCAGCGCCTGGACTACGAACTGCTCACGGTGCGGCTCATCGGCGCCGTGAAGACGCTGGCCGCCCAGGTGGAAGCCCTTCAGGCGCAGATCGCAGCGGGAGGCGGAGGCACCGCCTGACCCCATGGCGGACCCCGCGGCGCGCCTGCTCGAGCTCTTGCAGGCCGAGCAGCGGTACAACCAGCTGGCGTACATGTTCCCGGACCACGGGCCGCTCCGGCGGGAGTTGTACGCGAAGCACATGTCATTCATCACCCTCGGCGCGACCACGCGCGAGCGGTGTTTCATGGGCGGCAACGGTGTCGGCAAGTCGGTGCTCGGCGGCTTCGAAACTGCCTGTCACGCGACCGGGCGGTATCCCGACTGGTGGACCGGCTACCAGTTCAACCACTCGATCCCGATGTGGGTGGGCGGCGACACGAACGAAACCGTTCGCGACATCACGCAGGCGAAGCTGTTCGGCAACGTCGCGAAAGACCCCGAGCTGCTGGGCACCGGGCTCATCCCGCGCGATGCGATCGACGTCGATGGCATCCGGTTCCGGCCGAACACCAACCGCGCGATCGACTTCGCCCGGGTAAGGCACAAGGATGGTGGGTGGACCGTCATCAACCTGAAGAGCTACGAGCAGGGCCGAAAGGCTTGGCAGGGCACGGAGATTCCCTGGATCTGGCTCGACGAGGAACCGCCGCTCGATATCTACGTCGAGTGCGTCATGCGCGGCCGTACCACCGCCGGCAAGATCGCGCTCACCTTTACGCCGTTGTCGGGCTGGACCGACGTCGTCGACGGCTTCATGAAGTGGGAGCAGGCCCTCGCCGAGGGCGGCTCCAAACGCCTCATCACCTGCGGCTGGGACGACATCCCCCACCTCACCGAGCAGGAGAAGCGGGAACTCCTGGCGGCCACGCCGGGCTACCTCCGTGACGCCCGCCGCTACGGCACCCCGGTCGCCGGCAAAGGCAAGGTTTACACCGTGGACGAAAAAGACTTCGTCATCCCGCCCATCCCGCTGCCGAACCACTATCGGCGCGTCTACGGTTTCGACGGTGGCTGGTACAACACAGCGGCCGTATGGCTGGCCTACGACAAGGACACGGACACTGTCTATCTGTACAGCGAGTACAAGCGCGGCGAGGTCGAGATTCCGATCCACGCCACGGCGATCAAGGCTCGCGGCATCTGGATACCTGGTGTCGGCGATGCCGCTGCGATCAACCAGGGCGACGGCGAGCAGATCCTCAAGCTCTACAAGAAGGAAGGCCTGAAGCTGCGCCTTGCCGAGAAGTCCGTGGACGCCGGCTTGCAGGAAGTCCTGGGCCGCATCGCGACCGGCCGATTCAAGGTGTTCTCGACCTGCCAGAAATGGCTCGAGGAATACCGCCGCTACAGCTACGACGATCAGGGCCGCATCCGCAAGCAGGATGACCACCTGATGGACGCCACGCGCTACGGCGTCGTGAGCGGCCTGAAGATCGCTACGACACCCCAGGTTGCCGCCGTGCAGCCGAACGAGGAATTGACCTTTGGCCTCTACCGCTGACCCCGCCTTCGATGGGCTCGATTCCGTCGAACTAGCCGCCGTCAAAGCGACGGTCAAGGAGAATCCGGAGCTGCTGCAACTGCCTGCTGAGCAGCAGCGCCAGGCTCTCGACGAGATTATCGGCTTCGTTCGCGATCAGCGGGTGGCCGCGCGCTCGCTCATCCAGGAGTTGGAGAAGAGCCGCGACAAGATCATTGCCAGCCGTGCGGAGGTCGAGCAGCGCTGGGTCGACGACATCAACCAGTACGAGGGCGAGTCTCAGCTTCCGACGTCGAAGGAGTACTCCACTGAGGGGAACAACCGCGAGCGCGACACGCAGCCCAAGGTGAACCTGACGCGTGCCCGCACGAACATGGCCTCGGCGCGCATCGCCGACATGCTGTTCCCGGCCAACGACCGGAACTGGGATCTTCAGCCGCTTACCGATCGCATCGGACAGGCTGTGCGCGGCGCGGCCCAGCAGCAACAGCCCGTGCCGCAGCCCGGCATGCCAGGGCAGCCGCCGCAAGCGGCACCAGGTGGCGATCCAAACGCGATGCCCGTGCCGGGCTCTCCGGGGCAAGACCCCTCGGTCGTGGCCGCGGGCGCCGCCACAGCCGATAGCGACAAGGCCAAATGCGACGGCATGCGGGAGAAGATCCAGAACCATCTGGACGACTCCCTGTACTCCGAGCACGGCCGCCGCGTGATCGAGGACGGCTGCAAGATCGGCGTGGGCGTGATGAAGGGGCCGTTCACCCGTCTGGTCCGCCGGAAGCGCTTCGGCTTCAGCCGCAACTCCGCCGGCAAGATGGTGGCCTTGCTGGACGTCACCGAGCAGCGCGTGCCGCAGTGCGCTCGCGTCGATCCCCGGTTCTTCTACCCCGCGGCCGCGCGGACGATGGAAGAATGCGAGCAGGTGTTCGAACTGCACCTGATGAGCCGGGCAGCGATCAAGGAACTCGCCGGCCAGGACGGCATCGACAAGCCGGCCGCGGAACTCCTGCTGAAACAGGCGCCTGACCTCGGCAAGGTGGGCGACAACCTGCGGAAGTGGAACCAGCGGTGCGTCCTCAAGGAAGAGATCGAGGGCCTGTACGCCGTGTGGGAGGCACACGTCATCCTGAACAAGGAACAGCTCGATGCGCTGGGCCTTGCCGACCTACACGACGACGTCAACGCCATCCCGGTGGCGGAGCTCTGGTTCTCCCAGGGTGAACTGCTCCGCGCCTCGCTGTCCGTCCTCGAGGCCGACCGTCGACCGCCGTACTGGACCTGGTGCTACGAGCGCGCGGACGACACGGTCTACGGCTACGGCATCCCCTGGCTGTACCGGAATCCGCAGCGCTCCATCGACAGCATCTGGCTGATGCTGATGCACAACCTCGCGGTCAGCAGCGGGCCGCAGGTGTTCTACAAGAAGGGCATCGTCCGGCCCAAGGATGGGGTCTACAAGATCCGAGGGCCGAAGCTCTGGGAGGTGGAAAGCGAGGACGTCGAAGACGTCAGCAAGGTGTTCCGCGCCGAGACGATCCCGAATAACGCGCCTCAGCTGATGGAAGTTCTCGACCTCGCCATCAAGCTGGGTGACGACGAGATCTCGCTTCCGTCGATCGCGCAGGGCCAGCCCAACGAGGCAGTGCCTACTGCAGCCGGCCTCATCCAGCTGCTGAACGCGTCGAATATTGTGCAGCGCCGCTGCGCGAAGTCTATGGACGATGACGTCATCTCGCCCATGATCGAGCGGTTCTACGTGTGGGAAATGCTGCACGGCACCGACGACAGCATCAAGGGCGACTTCGCCGTGTCGGCGCGCGGCACGAGCGTGCTGCTGCACAAGGACATCAAGGCCCAGCACCTCCAGATCATCGCCCAGATCACCGCCGACCCGCGCTTCGCCGTGTACCTGAAGGAAGGCGAATTCCTCCGCGAGATGTTCGAGGCGGCGGACGTCTCGTCGGAAGTCCTGCTCCGCACGGACGAGGAAGCCGACCAGATCCGTCAGCAGCAGGCCCAGGCTGCCCAGCAGGGCGCCGGTGCCGCTGACCAGGCGAAGGTGCAGGCCCTACAAGCCCAGACCGACCTGAAGCGGCAGCAGCTCGAACTACAGCAACAGCAGTGGCAGATCGAGCAGCAGCAGGCGGCCGAGCAGCGCGCGATGCTCCACCAGGAGCGCATGGCCGAGTTGCAGGACAAGGCGGACGAGCGACGTGCGCGCCTGATGCTGAAGCAGATGGAGTTGCAAATCATGGCCGCCCAGCTGGCCACCAACAAGGACATCTCGCTCGCCGAGATCGAGAAGGATCTCCAGATCGCCCAGACCAGCAACAACCTCCAGCAGTTCCTCGGCACGATGAACGCGCGACTGAAGGCCGCGACCATCGCGAAGGACCAGCAGGAGATGAGCCTCAAGGTCGATCCCGCCAATGTCTCGGGGACCGGCATCTGATGAAGATCGATATCCGTTCCGATACCTGGAAGGAAGTTACCGGGTGGGCCGACGGCCGCCTGGTCAAAGCCCGTGCGGCGCTGGAGAGCGACGCGACGGACCACGAGCAAACGCTCGCGCTCCGCGCGCAGATCAAGGTGCTCAAAGCACTTCTCGAACTGCCCAACGCCACATCCACAACGACCGAATCCGAAGTCGCCTTCGGAATCGAGCCCCCGTGAGCAGACCATGACCGACGAAACCAAGACCCTCAGCGAAGACGAGCAGTTCGCCGCGATGACTACCGGCAACCCCCTGTTCGGTGAAAACAATGCCGGCGGCCCGCCAGCGAATGTCACCGTGACGGAAGAGGGAGCCGATACGCGGGTGGACGATGCCGGCGGTGACACCGCCTCGGCCGCCGACGATGGGCAGGATGGCCAGGGGGCAGGGGATGGCACGGCTGCCCAGCCTGGCACCGATGGCACTCCAGCCGCCGCCACCGGCGCGGAGGAGCCGTTCCCCGGGTACTCGTCGCTGAGCCCCGAAGTGCGCGAGGCCTTCGACAACGTGTCGAAGGAGCGGCGCAAGTTCGAGAACGATTACAAGGCGCTGCACGGGATGATGGCTCCCACGCAGCGGCAGAACGCGGAATTGCGCCGGCAGCACGATGCGCTGTCGGCGCGAATCCAGCAACTGGAGCAGCTCGAGCGGACGCAACGGGACGCGTCCGCCGCCAAGGATGAGGCCCTGAAAGGACTCGAGGACTGGGCCAATCAGTTCCCCGAGGAATCCAAGATGCTTATGGCTCTGGTGAATCCTTTGCGGGATAAGGTGACCGCCCTCGAAGGGCAGCTCAACGCTGCCCGAGCCGAGCTTGGCTCGCTATCGACCGAACGTCAGCAGGCCGCGCTGGAACGCGAAGTCAGCGCCCTGGAAGAACAGCACGCCGATTGGCGCGAAATCCATGCCAGTCCCGATTACTGGGAGTGGCTGAACCGCCAGACGCCGGGCATCCAGGCGCTCAACGCATCCATGTTCGCCGGCGACACGATCCACCTGCTCAATCTCTACAAGGGCAACCGTGTTGCCGCCGCACCCGCGGCGGTCTCTGCCTCCGTGCCGGCTACCCAGACCGGCACCGCCGATGCGATCCAGCAACGGCGCACGCAAGCGCTCGAACGTGGCACGGCTCCTACCGTCCGCGGTTCCGAATCCACCGGCAAGCCGGGCGAGAATCGGGATGCCGCACTGACGGACGACGATGCCGCCTTCCTGCAGCTTGTGGGTGACAACCCCAATTTCCGTTAATTAGAGGATTGCCGTCATGGCACAGCGTCAGTATCAGCCCATTGCGGGCGTGTCCGCTCCCATCTATTGCGAAGCCAAGGTGCTCGAGCGCGCCGGCCCGCACATCTGCCTCGACCTCGCCGCCGACATGAAGCCGGTGCCGAAGAACGCAGGTAACGCCGTCAACTTCCGCCGCTGGCGGAACCCGGCGGTGAACGAAACCCCGAACGCCGAGGGCGTCACGCCGACCTCCCGCGCGCTCGCGCACGACGACTACAACACCACCATCAACCGCTTCGCGGAGGTGTTCGAAGAGTCGCGTTACAACTACGACCTGGACGTGTGGGACAGCGTGAAGGGTGCCGCGGACGTGCTGGGCGACCTGATCCAGCGCACCCGCGAGCGCGTTCGCTACAACACCGCCAAGGCCGGCTCGGCCGTGTCGTACAACAGCCCGGCGGTGACCACCCGTGCGGGCGTGAACGGCGCGATCAGCGTCGGCCGCCTGGACGTGGCCACGCGTGCGCTGGAAGCGAACAAGGCGATGACCTTCACGCAGATGATCCGCGCGTCGACCGCGGTCAGTACGGCGGGCGTGGAGCCGGCGTACTTCGCCTTCGGCCACACCGACCTCATGCCGGACCTGCGTCGCCTCCCGGGCTTCCGCACCGTGCCGGAGATGTCGAACCTGCCGGCGGAGGCCAAGAGCCCGCTGCTGCGCGGTGCCCTCGGCTCGGTCCTGTTCTTCCTCTCGCCGGAACTGGAGCCGTTCTACGGCGCCGGCGCGGCCGTGGGTAGCACGGGCATGAAGTCGCGCGATGGCACCAACGTGGACGTCTACCCGCTGACGATCTTCGGTCAGCACGCGCTGGGCAGCATCGCCCTGCGCGGCTCCGGCCCGGCCGGTCGCGGCGCGGTCAAGGTCAGCATCCTCGACCAGCCCGACAAGTCCGACCCGACGAACGAGCGCGTGTACATCGCGGCGGCCTGGTACGACGCGGCGCTGCGCCTCTCGGAAGAGTGGATCCAGCGCATCGAAGTCGGCGTCACCGCCAACCCGACCTAACGCCGTAGGACCGGCACCCGTCAGCTTCGGCTGACCCTTCGAGACCCCGCTTCGGCGGGGTCTCTCTTTTCGAGGCTCCCATGACCCAACCCACCGACAACGACAAGAAGCAGCTGCTGGAATGGATGCGCGCCGGCTTCGCCGACCTCGAGCGTGACGACCTGAAGAAGGCGGCCGAGATGCTGAGCGTCGAGTACGCGCCCACGACCAACAACGAGACGCTGCGCAAGAAGCTGCGCGAGGCCATCGGCACGGTCGAAGGCACCTTGCCGCCTCCGAGCGTCGAAGCGATCGCCGCCGCAGCGCCCAAGCCCGCCGCCGCAGGTTTCACGCTGTCGTCGACGCCGCCGAACCTCGGGCCATCCGGCCGCTGGGGCGGTCGCTACCGCCGCGTCCGGCTGTCCAAGACGGACTACTACCAGAACTTCGTGGGCTTCCCGATCTCGTGGGAAGGCCAGATCAAGTACTTCCACTTCGATACCGAGCTGGACATGCCGTGGCCCTACTACGAGGCGCTGCGCAACATGATCGAGATCCAGGTGAGCAAGGATCTCTCGGCGGATGGCCGCAGCGTCATCACCAAGGAGACGCGCCGCCCCGTGATCCCGTTCTCCGACCTGGGCGACACCCCCGGAACGGAAGGGCTGCCGTGCTCCATGATCGAGTACGTGCAGGAGGTGGCGAAGTCCTCGAGCCATTTCGCCGGGGCGACCCGCCGCGACCTCGTCCGCGTGATGCGGTGGCTGCATGGGCCGCAGACCAACGTCACCACGAAGGAGATGAGCGACGAAGAAATTCGCGACGAGCTCCTGACCTTCATCGGCGTCGACATCTACGCGGACGCTTAAGCCATGGCGACCTTCCTGGAACTGTGCAAGGACGTGCACCGCATCGCCCGTATCGGGGAAGACCCGCCGGGGACGGCGCCCGAAACCGTGGTCGGCCAGGAAGGTGTCCTCTTCGAGGTGATCAACTGGGTACAGGACGCGTACCGCGACATCCAGGAAGACCAGCGGGATTGGGCCTTCCGGGAGCGATCGGCCACCGTAACGATCGGCACGGTTCGCACTGTCGACGCGCTCCTGCTCCCAGACGACTACGAAGCGCTGCGCCCCTTCACGGCGGACTTCCGGCACCGGAACATCCTGGTGGCCCCGACAGGCACGGCGCCTTCCGCCTCGCAACCGGTGTGGTTCATCGAATGGGAGGACTGGCGCGGCGGCCGCTACGAGCGCGGGCAGGCGGCGGGGGCCACGGGCATGCCGGGATACTTCACGGTGATGCCCGACGGGGCGTTGCGGTTCGACAGGACGCCGGACGCACCGCTCGATATCATCATCGCCTACCGCCGGTCGGTGCACGAGCTGCTGGCGGACAGTGATGTACCCATCCTGCCGCCGCAGCACCACCAGGCCATCGTCTGGCGTGCGCTGATGTCCTACGCTGACTCGCGGGAGAAGACGCAGGAGTCGTACCAGAAGTGGGAGCGCCGACGGAACCAGGCGATGGCGCGTCTTTACCGCGAGCAGCTGCCCGAGCTGGGGTTCTGACCGATGCAGTCGTACGCGCTCAAGGGAGGGCTTGACCTTTCCACCTCGAAGGCGGAGGTCAACCCCGGCACGCTGCTCGACTGCCTCAACTACGAGGTGTCCGATCGCGACGGCTACACCCGCATCGCGGGCTTCGAACGTTTCGACGGTCAGTTCCGCATCGCCGAATTCCGCTCCGTGCGGATGAGGGGGGAGTTGGTCAGCGGCAGCTTCCTGCCCGGTGATGAGGTCATCACTGGGGGGCATAGCGGCTTCGTGACCTCTGGTCCGCGCGGTGCTGGCTGGGCGCTCTACATGCTCTGTCACAGCCGCGACCCGTGGCCGCTCGAGTTGCCGGCGACGATCACCAACCTGTCGCGCGACGGCAGTGCGCTGGTAACCGCGGCGGATCTTCTCCCGGATCCGGTGGGCAAGCAGAAGGTCGTGAACACCGCGAGGAAGGCGCTTGCCGACGCGGCGCGGCCGCTCGTCGGATTGGTGCCGGGAAACCCCGACACGCCGGTGGCCGGTGTCTTCTGGTTCAAGAACCGCCTGTACGCCATCCGTGACTACCCGCTGATCTGGTTCGAATCGGCGAAGCAGTGGCCGTTCCGCGTCGGCGACCAGGTGACGATGCCGGGCGGCGTGTACGTGGTGATCGCCGTGCACTACACCAGCCAGGCGTACCTCGCCGGCTACATGGTGCTGTGGCCCCTTGGCCAGGACGGCAAGCCCATGACGGTGGCGCCGCGGCCCGGCGACCAGGTCACGCGCCCGTCCCAGTACTTCGGCTTCGATACGGCCGGCTCCGCCATGGGCGAATTGCCCGCGGCGATGATGGGACCGCTGAGCTATGGCGACGGCAAGGCGACGGTGACCAGCCCCGGCGAGAGCGTGCAGCCGGAGAACGACGATCTGAGCGTGCGCGCGTATCGCACGCCGGCAGGATTGTGGAAGGCAACGGCCAGCGGTTGGCAGCCCGTCGACCTCAAGCGCGAGGCGCAGTTCAGTTCCGGCACGTCCGCGTTCGGCCAGTTCATCAGCACCAATATCGGGATCGGCGCGGCACCGCTGCAGAGTGGCTACAAGGCAGGCTCCAAGGCCTTGCTCGACGGTGTCGACGTGACGGCTGAAGTCGCCGCCGATGATGGCAGTGGAGCCGCCCTGACCGGAAACGTCAGCGACGAGTTGCGCGTGACCGGCTGCGAGCTGTCTGCGATTCCCGATACCGCCACCATTCTGGGCATCGAGGTGCGCGTCAAGCGCCATGCCGATGTGGGCCACAAGGTCGAGGACTACATCGCCGAACTCATCGGCATCGACGGCACGAGCACGAACAAGGCCCGTCAGGTGACGTGGGACACCGATGAAACCGAGGTGGTCTACGGTGGTGAGGATGACCTCTGGGGCAATGACAACCTCACCCCGCGCACGGTGAAGGATGCCGCCTTCGGATTCCGTCTCGTTACCCAGGCGGTCGATGCCGTGCCGCAGGGCGCCATTAACCGCGTCTCGATGCAGGTGTACTACCGCCGGCGCGACGCGGCGATCTACGTATGGACCGGCACGCTCGACATCCCGGTGAACCTGGTCGACGCGCAGCTCATCACCGGCAGCTACGTTGACGGTGACGCGGCGGGGTGGCTCGTTCTCGATATCCCCGGAGCCAGCTGGGCGCCGTCCATCGGCAATGGCATGCAGATCCGCTCGGCGCCGGCTGGCGGCGGTGACCTCCTGGCCACGGTGTCCAGCGGGGACCAGCCGATCCGCCTACCGGGCTGGCCAGACCTTCAGGCGAACCGGAGCCAGTACCGGTTCCTGGCCACGAACTACTACGGCATGGCGGACTACGAGGCTGTTTACGGTGTCTCCGGTGCGTCGCCTGCCTTCACCTATGACGGCTCGCGGCTCTTGTGGATTCGCACCCCGGTCGACCCCCAGCAGGATCTTCCTCGCCATATCGCGCGCCATGGGGCGTCGCTGGTGCTGGGCTATTACCAGGGCGCCTACATCCTCAGCCCGCCCGGTGATCCGCTCAACTTCCGCGGCGAGGATGGCGCGGCCAGCATCGAGATCGGCCAGCACCTCACCAACCTGATGCCGGCGATGGGCGACGCGCTGCTGGTGGTCGGCGAGACGAAGACGCTCGCCCTCCACGGCACCGATGCCGACAGCTACGACCAGCAGACGGTCTCGGACAACCGCGGCGGCATCGAATACACCGGCGCCGATATCGGTCGCCTTCTGGTCGCGGATGCCGTGGGTATCGCCGCAGCGGACGCCACTCAAGCGTTCGGCGACCTCAGCCGTTCCTATCTGTCGATGAAGGTGCAGGCCTGGCTGAAACCACGGTTGCAGGCTGTCGCGAACGGCACGATGCCGCTGCAGCAGGTCGTCGGCGCGATCGCGGTGCGTTCGAAGAACCAATACCGCCTGTATTTCCGCGATGGCTACTACATCACCGGCACGCCAACGGCGGCTTCCG
The DNA here is from genome assembly GCF_009912395.1 of Luteibacter sp. GTDB lineage: Bacteria > Pseudomonadota > Gammaproteobacteria > Xanthomonadales > Rhodanobacteraceae > Luteibacter. The sequence goes on from NZ_WNDO01000002.1 coordinate 141,139, forward strand.
GCGATACCCCGGAGTTCACGCTGCAACGGTACTTCGCCACGGCGGGCGATCCCGACATGCCGGACCAGCCGTTCCCGATTTCCACCGTGGGCGTTGGTATCGACGATCTCGGTCGGGAGCGCATCTTCGGCAGCTTCGACGCGGACGCCAATCGCGGCTACGTCTTCGAGATGGATCACGGCACGACCTTCGACGGCGCGCCGTACCTCTCCTACGTCGTGCTCAACCCGCTGTCGTTCAGCGACAGCGTGATGCTGAAGCGCTTCGACCGGATGTTCGTGCTCGGCCAGGCCGAGGGCTACGCGAAGGTCAGGCTGAGCCGGAGCGTGAACTACGGCGTGCCCGATGGCACCAAGGCCTTCCCCTTCACCCTCGGCGACCCGCTGGCCAGTGCCGGCACGTTCCCGGCACGTGGCGTCGCCGATGCCCCCATCGAGGGGTACGAGGTGACCGTGCGATTCGAATCCCTTTCCGACGTCGAAGGTCCGCACACGTTGCAGGCCATCGGCACGGACGCTGATCCCCGCGGTGACTCCCGCGGCCATGTACGAGGCTGACCATGCTCCCCGCAGATGCAACCTATGGTGGTGGCGGTGCCACCACGACGAAGCCCGCCTCGCCGGTTCCGGCCACGGGCGGCCTGATGACCGCCGCAGCCAAGTCCACCGCCTCGCCGAACACCGGCTTCGTACCGGCCCAGGCCTCGACCACGACCTACAACCCCGCCACCGCGGGCTCCACCGGTTACACCGCGACGACGGGAACGGCACAGACCTACGATCCGACCAAGGTCGATAAGTCCGGCACCACGTATGACCCCACGCTGCAGACGGTGCAGGGCAACCAGCTCGTCAGCAATCAGCTGAACGACCTCACCGCAGGCGACAGCAAGTACATCCAGCAGGCCCGCCAGCAGGGCCAGCAGCAGGCTGCACGCTCCGGCCTGATGACCAGCAGCATCGCCGCCGGCGCATCGGAGCGCGCGGCCGTGGCCGCCGCTCTGCCGATCGCGCAGGCAGACGCCGCACGGTACGGAACGGTTGCCGACGCGAACCAGACCGCTACGAACACGGCCTCCCAGTTCAACGCCGGCCAGAAGAACCAGATGACGCAGGCGAACGATGACGCCACCAATCGCGCCAACGAGTTCACCGCCAACGCGCAGAACAGCACCAGCCAGTTCAACGCCAACAGCCTGAACCAGGCCGGGGCGTTCAACGCTGGCCAGGCCAATCAGCAGGGCCAGTTCAACGCGGGCCAGATCAACAGCGGCCTGATGAGCCAGGCGCAGCTCAACGAGCAGCAGTACCAGTTCGACAAGAATCTCAATGCGCAGCAGTCCAACCAGTACTTTGGTTCGCAGTTCCAGCGGGAACAGCAGATGTCGCAGATCCTCTCGTCGATCTACAACAATTCCAACCTCACCCCCGCGCAACAGCAGCAGGCGGCAGAGAACGCCAAGGCCATCTTCCAGGGCCTGTGGAGCGCGACCAACAACACGTTCAATGCGGGCGTGCCGCAGGTGTTCACGAACGTATGACGATTTCCGTTCGCCTCGCCGGGCTCGAAGATCTGACCCGCCTCGTCATCCTGGGGCGATGCGCTCACGGTGCGAGCAACTATCGCGACGTTCCCTTCAATGCGGCCCACACGCGCGACATGTTCCGGGGCACCGTGCTGCTCAAGGGGCAGGACGTGCTCATCGCCGAGCGCGCCGACGGAAGCCTTTGCGGCTTCCTGATCGCGATGACCATCGAGTTTCCGTTCTCGCCGCGCAAGTACGCCACGGACGGCGCCTTCTATGCGGAGCAGGGCGGAGACCTTCTGCTCGATGCTTTCGTCGAATGGGCGCGAAAGAAGCATGTCGCCCGCATCGACCTCAGCGTGTCGCAGGACGATCCCGGCGACCGCGTCGACCACCTCTACCAGCGCAAGGGTTTCTCGCGCACCGGTGGCATGTACCTGATGAAAATCCCCATGGAGACGAAGCCGTGAGCGCAGTGAAGAAAGCAGTCAAGGGTGTCGCGAATTTCGTGAAGAAAGACTTCAAGCGCGCGACGGGCTTTGTAAAAAAGTACTGGAAGCAAATCCTGATCGTCGCCGCGATCGTGTTCACCGCGGGCATCGCCACGGTGGGCATTGCGGGGTTCAGTAGCGCCATGGCCACGGCGGGAGGGGGATTCGCCGGGTTCATGTCGGCGGCAGGATCCACGATGGTCGCCGGCGCGGCCGCGATCGGCGGAAGTGTCGGCATCGGCAGCGGCGTCACCGCGAGCACGGCGGGTGGTGCGTTCGCTTCTGCCCCTGTCATGGCCGGCGTGTCCAGTGGTGCGGGTCTCACCCTCGGCACCGGTGCGGCCGCGCAGAGCCTCGGCGCTGCGGCCTCGACGTACGCGCCGGCGGCTGCCTCCGCGGGTGGAGCGGCCGCAGGCGGCGCGGCTGGCGGGGCGGGGACGTTCAACGCGCTGACCGGGGCTGGTACGTATACCAGCGCGGGCTCGACGGCCGCGAATGCGGGCTATCTTGCCAACGCGGGCGCCACGGGCTCGCTCGCCGGCACCACGGCGAGCGCAGCTGGTACGGGTGGCGCGATCGGCGCGAGCACGGGTGCCACTACCGGAGCGAGCCTTGCCGGCGGAACGGCGACGACGGCATCGCAGCCCGGTCTCATGTCGACGATGCTCAACAGCAAGCTGGCGACGCCGCTGATTTCCGCAGGCATCCAGGGCATCTCGGGCTACATGCAGGGCAAGCAGCAGCAGGAGCTTGCCGACGATCAGTGGGACCGCGAGAAGCCGATGTCGTACTGGGGTGTCGGTGCGCGCGGCGATGACAACGGCGGCGGTGCCGTCGCCAGCCCATTCGATCCGAACACGACGCTCACTGGCCAGCCCGCCACCTCGCCGGACCAAGGCACGCAGCCGATTCGAGGCGCGAACAACACGAACCCCGCGGCGCAGTTGAATGCCAGCGCGTACCGCACCGCGCCCAACGGAAACCGTGGGCTCATGGCAGCAGGCTGGGACATGGATTCGGGCCTCCCGGTCGACGCAAACGGCAACCCGATCTACTGGAACTGATCCCATGGCGGACGAACGCAAACTCTTCGAAACGATGCTGGCTGGCCTGCTGGACTGGGTGTGGGGGAAGGGACAGGCCGATATCCAGCGGCAGATCCAGCAGGCCACGCCGGACACGCTGGGCACGGTCATCGGGCACATCACCTTCGCGTTGGTGCAGCAGGGTGCGGACCAGGGCCACAAGGCTGGGCATGACTTCAGCATGGATCTGCTGATGGGCGTCGCGACCGAGCTGATCGAATCGCTGGAGAAGATGGCTGCCGCGATGAACATGCAATTCGACGCCCAGGCCGTGGGCTTGCAGGCCCTCACGCAAGCGCTGAACGACTACGCGGACTCCCTGCCGGACGGAAGCGACGCTCAGCGAGAGGCGCAGGAAGCACTGAAGGAGGTGAGCCCGCAGGAATTCGACGACGCGCAGTCGACGCTCTCGAATATCGGGCAGCGCAACGGCGTCGATCCGTTCGCGCAGGCGCAGGGTCAGCCTGGTGCTGCACCCGCAGGCGCGCAACCCGGAGCCGCGCCGCAGGATGGTGGCCTCATGGGAGCAGCACAATGAATCGCGCCGTCGGGTACGGGTTGATGGGCGCTGCGCAAGGCTTCCTCGGAGGCCTTCAGCAGCAGATGCAGCAGGAACAGGCGGAGATCCGCTCGCAGCGCCTGCTGGCAGCGAAGGCGGCCGAAGACCGCGCGCTGGAGCAGATGAAGTACCAGTACCAGTCGCAGGCGAACTACGACAAGGTGGTGGCGCAGTTCGCGGCCGACAGCCAGTTGCATGCCCAAGATAACCAGGCGAAGGCTGAGCTTGAGGACAAGAAACAGACCTTCGACGCACAGCAAAAGGCAATGGATCGCGCCTCGGAAGAGAAGCGCAGTGGTATCTCCGCCGGCGCCACCATCCAGGCGGCGAAGATCCGTTCCGACGCGGAGTCCACGCCGAAGCCTCGAGGTGAGCAGATCTGGCAGACCCCGGACGGACAGAACGTCGTGGTGAAGCCGGGTGACACGCCGCCGGAGAAGGGCAATCTCATCTGGACCCAGGGTGGCAGCGTCGGCGCGCGCGTGCGCGGTGGCACGCCGGGCATGGGCAGTGCGCTGAATGGCGCCTTCGGTGCCCCCGCTGCTGCGGGGGGATCGGGTGGCGCGGCTGCGGCTCCGCCTCCGGCTGCACCGGGTGCATCGCAGGACAATCCTCTCGACGCCACCTCGACGTCGGCACCGCCGCCGCCGGGCACGTGGGTTCGCCTGCCTTCGGGCCGCGTCATGCAGATGCCCGGGGCCTGATCCATGGCGAACTGGTGGGATCAGTACGACGCCGCCGTGGCGCCCGCGCCGGCACCGACGCCACCTCCGGTCGTGCCCGGTGCACCGGTCGCGGCTGGTGCCCCGTGGTGGGCGACACTGGAGCAAGGTGCCGCGCAGCAGGAAAACGACCTGGCCGGCAGCATGGCCGCCGGCGACTGGGGCTGGGCGTCGCGTGCGCCGTCGCCCGGGTCGCTGCCTCCTGGTGCCACGCAGGTGGGCGCTATCGACGACGTGCCACGCCTCGATGCGAGCGGTCAGCCGGCCGCCGTCCCGACCGATCAGGACGTACAGGCCTTGCAGCGTGGCAGCGCCGCGATCGCCTATGCCGACCGTGGAGCCGTCGATAGCCCGCTCGTCGGGCCGAGCCGCATCGGCCAAGCCCTCGCCGCTGCACCGGCGCAGGCGTTCGACGCGCGCTTCGGCAAGGGCACGGCGGCGAGCTATGGCACGATCGATCTCGACCCCGCGACGCAGCCGGCTGGCCCTGCCTTCCTTTCCGGCGACTGGTGGAAACAGCAGCTCGGCGGCGGTGGTGATGGTGCTGGCTACGGCGAAGGCGCCGGATACCTCATCGACAACCCGCTGACGCGCGGGCTTGGCCAGGGCGTCGCCGCAGTCAACGCGGGCGTTGGCGAATTGATGGGGCGCGGCATCTCGGCCGTCAGTCCCGACGCGGGCCAGTGGTGGCAGCGCGAGGTCATGGCACCGGCAGTCGCGCGCACGCAGGCACTTCAGCCGGCGAGCGATGCAAGTTTCGGCGCGCTCACCACGCAGGCCCTCGGCAACCTCGGGTCGCAGCTGTCGCTCGGCTCCTTGAGCGGCGGCGTGGGAGAGGCGGCGACGGCGGCCGGCACCGGCCTCATGGGCGCCGCGCGTGTTGCGCTTACCAGCCCGCAGGCACGCACTGCTGCATTCCTCGGCGCAACGCAGGCGGGCAACGAAGCCGCCCAACTCGAAGCCGAAGGCAAGCCGGTCTCGGCCGACCAACTCATCACGATGGCATCGACCGCGACTGCGGCGAACCTGGTGCCCATGGCCGGCCGCTGGTCTCTGCCTGCGCGCGTAGCATCCGGCGCGGCCGTGGGCGAGGCCACGAACGAAGCCAACAACGTCGTGACCGGACGCCCCTTGGGCACCGGTGCTGCGATGGCTGTGGGCTTGGGTGCCGCCCTGGGCGTGTTGCCGGGCCACCACACCGCATCGTTGGCGGACGAGGGGCGATCGCTCGCCGACCAGATTGCTTTCGGACAGCGCATGGATTTCCTGCGCGACGGCGTCGCCCGGCAGGATCTCGACGAGCGTATGGGCCAGGTCGCGCAGCAGACCGGCGGTGCCGTCCCCGATGCCGTCGCTCAGCAACTCGCCGCCGCCGTGGCCCAGGAGCATGGCACCAGCGTCGATGCTCTGCTGCGGGCGCCACGCGGGCCGGCCGAAGCCGGTGCCGCGGCCGCCGACCAGATCCTTGCCGATGCGCACCAGGCCGTCGCTGCGTCGGCACCTCCGCTTGCCGCGGCCGATGCGCCAGCGATCGCGCCGGACGCCTTGCGCGACGTCGCCCCCCGCGAACCGGCCCTGCCTCCCGCGCCGACGGGCGCGACGCGCGATGACCTGGTGCAAGCCTGGCGAGACGCGAGCACCGATGCCGAACGCTCGGCGGCCGCGGCGGACATTGCTGCTTACGACGCGATCACAGGGCGTGGTACGGCGGCACCTACCGCCGGGGAAAGCTCGGCGCGTTCAGGCCCACCGGGGCTGGAAGATGGCGCAGTGGCGCCGGTTCCCGAAGCAAGCATGCCCCCCGAGACGCCGCTGGCGGTCCGACCAGAGTCACTTTCACTGCAGGATGCGGGTGCCGTTATCGATCGACGTCTCGCCGCGTTGGACGATTTGGCAGGCAAGCGCCTCGACGAGGCGACGGCGAAAGCCAACGGCAACGAAGCCGGTGAACTGGAAGATCTTCTTCGGGGCGAGTACGCCAAGCGTCAGCAGGGCGTACGCCTGTCCGAGTCCAATAGCCTTACGGACAACGAACTGGCGCAGGCCGAGGCTCGGCTCAACGAACTCCGTGCTGCCCAGGAAACGCATCGTCAAGCGATGGCGGCGGACAACCAGGCACGTCAGCTGCGGGACCGCCTGTCGAAGATCGATAGCGATGAGGATCTACGGCAGTTCGCCGGCCGGCTCGCCGGCGTCGACGAGGGCAGTGCCGCACCGGTTACCGCTCGCGAGCCGGCCACCGCGCCGGACGTCGGCGCGCCGTGGTGGAGATCGCTCGAGCAGGCCCCGGAGGCCGAGAGCCCGGTCGCGCGTGGCGACGCCCTTGCCAGCCGCGACGTGCCGCCCCCGCCGGCAAACGAGCCGATTACGCCGCTCCACGTGGAACCCGCGGCGGAAGCCTCCGACCAGCAGTTCCACGCGGCGAACCAGTGGTTCCGCGACAACTTGCAGGGCAAGCAGGTGAGCGCGCCGAACGGCACGCCCGTGGTGTTCTCGTCGTCGGGACGCACGAAGTCGCTTTCCACCGGGCGGCGCGACCCCCGCCGTATGGGCATCATTCGTCAGCTGCCGGAACTCGCGGCACGCGCTCCCGTTATCGAGGAAGCCGCGGATCGCGCCCAGCGCGATGGTGTCGCCTACGCTTATGCGGCGGTGCCGGTGGAGATCGAGGGGAAGACCTACGGCGTGAAGATGATCTATCGCGTGGGTCAGGAAGGCGGCCACCGGTTCTATGATTTCCGGGGCTTTGATATGGAAGACCCCGGTGCCGCAGATAGGGGCCTGGCTGGAGCGCCAGACGCCCAGGGTTCGCCGGGGTCCGAGCCCACCATAGCGCAGCTCCGGGAGGCGTTCAAGAAGCGCCCAGCGTTCTCCGCCGACCTCGAGGCCGCGGGCGGTTCGGCGTCGCGCGACCAGGTGCGGCAAGCCGCGACCCGCGCGTGGGGCTCTCGCTTCATCGGCAAACTCGAACGGGAAGGGGTGCTCCACGTCATCGATACCGACGAGGCCGTGTCCCGAGGCCTGGCGGCATCGGCGGACGAACTGCGCGGGGTGAAGGGTCTCTACCATGACGGCCGCGCCTATATCGTCGCGGACCAGGTGCGCGACCTCTCCGACGTTCCCGGCATCGTGCTGCACGAGGCTGGCCTGCACTACGGCTACGACCGCCTGACCACCGAGGCGGATCGCCTGGCCCTCCGCCGCATGGTGAACCGGGCGATCGCTTCGGGCGACAAGGAAATGGTGAAGGCCTGGCAGCATGCGGAGCGCGTCGGCACCCCAGCGCGTGCGCTGCATGAGGAAGCGATGGCGTATCTCGCGGAGCACGCGCCTGGCCACGGCATCGTGACGCGCGTCGTCGACGCGCTGAAGCGCGGGCTGAATCGTGTCGGCATTCCGGTAAGCCTGCTGGAGTCCGACAGCGAAGCCATCCGCCGGACGGCACGCGACATGCTTCGCGCGGCTGCCAGCGGCGAACGCCCCGCGCGTGCGCGCGTCGAATCGGATGGCGTACAGGACTGGCGCGCATCGCACATCGAGGGCGTGCCGGTCTTCAGTCGCAGCGAGCCGCCGGAGTCGGAGGCGTTCCGCCGCTTCTTCGATGGGTCGCGGGTGACCGATGACGAGGGCCGCCCGCGCCGTGTGTACCACGGTACGGCGTCGGACCACACGGTGTTCCGCGACGATGTCTCCGGCCACGCCACGGGTCATGCCACGGCGCCGCTCGGGCACTTCTTCACCGAGCGCCGCGCGCAGGCCGAGCACTACGCGCGAAACGCGAGCGATGGCGTGCCGGCTGAGGAACGCGTGGTTGATGCGCACCTCGCCATCCGGCGGCCCGCCGAGTTCACGCTGGAGCAGTTGCAGGCGATCGATTCCCCGGACGAAGCGCGGCAGGTTCGCCGGCGACTCGAGGCTGACGGCTATGACGGCATCCACGTGAAGGACGCCGGTCAGTGGATCGCCTTCGACTCGCGGCAGATCAAGTCGGCGACCGAGAATCGCGGCACCTACGATCCGACCAATCCCGACATCCGGTACTCGCGCGCACCCGCGGCGCAGGTCCGGCAGCAGGCCGCCGCGGCGCGCACGTCGATCCTGTCGCACCTCGCCGCCCAGGGGTATGGCCAGGGCGCGATCGGTTGGAGCGGGAACCCCGCCGAGTACGAGGGCTGGCGCGCTGGGGTCCAGAAGGCGATCGCCAGCTTGTTCGACAAGATGGATCCGGTGCGGCGTGCGGAAGGTGCGATCCGAGATACGACCGGGCAGGACATCCCCGACGACGCCGACGTGTATCGCCTCGAAAACCTCATGCACGGCCGCGCGGCGGATCGACTGGACGCGCTGGACCGCACGTCGGTGAAGCCACTGCTGAAGGCCATGAAGGGGGCCGGGGTCTCGCCCAAGTTGCTCATGGACTATCTCTACGCGCGCCACGCCCCGGAGCGCAATGCGCGTATCGCGACGATCAACAAGGACATGCCGGACGGCGGCTCGGGCCTGACCACGCAGGAAGCGCGCGACATCCTCGCCGGGCGCGCCCCTGGTCCGTACTCCGGCCAGACCATCAGCGCGGCCGATGTCCCCAAGCTCCAGGCCCTGGCCGCGCGCGTCGACCGCGTGCGGGATCAGACGATCGCGACGCTGGAAGGATCGGGCCAGATCACGCCGCAATTGGCCGCCCAGTTGCGTAAGCAGTGGCAGCACTACGTGCCTCTGCGGGGCAAGGAAGGGGAAGCGGAAACGCCGAAGGGCGCCGGCCGCGGCGTCAACATCAAGGGCAAACCGGTGACGCGCGCCCTGGGCCGCGGCGCCGGTAACGTCGCACCGCCGAACATCCTCGCCGAAATCGTGGGTGATGCGCAGCGCGCCATCATCCAGGCGGAGAAGGCGAGGGTAGGGCGCGCCGTGCTGAAGCTTGCCGCCGAATATCCGAATCCGGATCTCTGGCAGGTGGAGCCCGTCGACCTCGAGTGGCGGTTCTCGGAATCCACGGGTGAGGCATACCTCGCGCCGAAGCGCCCGACCAACGATCAGGACGTGCTGACGGTCATGCACGACGGCAAGCCGTACATGGTCCGCCTCAAGGATCCGCGCATTCGCGATGCCGTGCTGAACCTCGGCGCGGAAAAAGCACAGTGGCTGGTGAACACGTTGGGTCGGTTCAATCGGTGGCTATCGGCGGTGAGCACGCGGTTCAACCCGGCGTTCACTCCCATCAACGCCCTGCGCGACATGACCCTCGGCATGACCGGCCTCACCGCCGAGCACGGCGCGGCAACCGCGGCGGACGCGGCCGCGAACTACCTGCCGGCCCTCCGCGCGTCGTGGCGCGACGCTGCCCACGCTCCGGGCGATGCGAGCGTGCCCGACGCGCAGAAGTCGATGGACGACTGGGCGCGCGAGTTCGCCGAACGTGGCGGCAAGACTGGGCTGGTGCATTTCAACGACGTCGAGAGCACGTCGCGCGCGCTGGAAGACAAGTTCCGCAGCGGCATGGAACTGCTCGGTGAGCTGCGCCCACTGGCCGCGGCGGGGAAGGCGCTGGAAACGCTTCAGCCGATCGCGCACGTGGTGGAACTGGCGAACGAAGCGACCGAGAACGCACTTCGCCTGGCGTCGTACGTGGCACTGCGGAAGCGCGGGATGTCCGCGGACCGAGCGGCCGCGTATGCCAAGGATCTGACGGTCAACTTCAACCGCAAGGGCCAGTGGGCAGGCGTACTAAACACCCTGTACCTCTTCTACAACGCCAGCGCGCAGGGTGTGCGGCGCAGCTTGCAGCTGATGCGCAATCCGAAAGTGCTCGGCTTCTTGGGCAGCATCGCCGCGCTCCAGGGCTCGCAGACGGCCCTGCTGATGTCGCGCAAGGGCGAGGATGGTGTAAGCGATTGGGACGCTATCCCTGACTGGAAGAAGGAGCGATCGCTCATCATCGCGCTGCCTGGCCAGGGCCACTACTTCGCGCTGCCGATGCCGTACGAGTTCGGCTTCATGGTGTTCGCCGGCGGGCGCCTCACGCAAGCCGCCCTCAATCGGGAGCCATCGACGAAGGGCAACCTGGTCAATGACCTCGGCGCCGGCATGCTGCAGGCCTTCTCGCCGATCCCACTGGACAATGGCCCCACCGGTCTTGCACCGGAGCTGTTCAAGATCCCGTTGCACCTGGCGGAGAACCGCGACGACTTCGGTCGACGCATCACCGCCGACCAGCCCTACGCGCCGTACGACATGCCGCGCACGGCGATGGGCAAGACCGGGACGGCGGCGCCTTATGTGTGGCTCGCACGTGCGCTGAACCGCGCCGGCGGTGGTGACCCCGATTACCGTCCGCCGGAGATTGCCCGGGGCTTGCTCGACTGGAGCCCGGAAGATCTGCAATACCTGTCGAACACCATGCTCGGCGGCCTGGGCAGCTTCGCCAGCGGCACGTGGACGTCGGCGGAGAAGATGCTCGCGGGCAATTACAAGGCGAAGAAGGACGGGTCGGTAGCTGTCGACTGGCCAGCGCTGATGCGCGATCTGCCGATCGTGAAGTCGTTCGGCTGGGAGACTGACAGCAACCGTGCCCGTTCGGATCGGTTCTACGATATCCGCGACCAGATCGAACGCGTGAAGGCCATGGTGCAGGACCGCCTCGATGAGGGTGACCTCCAGGGCGCGCAGCGCGTCGCGAGGGAGGCCGGTGTATTCGCCGACGGCATGACGGTGAAGACGAATCAGGACGGATCGCCGGCGATGCGCCTGAAGCACACCAGTCGCGGGGATGTCCGCACGTATCAGGTCGGCGCGGTGCCGGGCAGCCTGTACGCGGCCTATCGCGAAGTCAGTAGCGGCTTGAGCCAGCGCAACGAGGACACGGGCCTCAGCGAGAAGGTTCAGGCCGGTGTCGCCGACTACAACCGGCAGATCCAGCGGGCCTACCAGCTACCGGTTGCGGAACGCACGCGCGTGCTTAAGGAACTTCAGGATCAGCGCGGTGGCCTGATGGGTGCTTTCCTGCGTGTCTACGAGCAGCGAAAGCAAGCGGTGCCCACGCCGGGTACGTGATGACGCCCGCGGTCAGCACGAGCACGGCGGCGAAGACGAGCGCGCCGGCGGCGAGGCCAGCCGCGGCGGCCTGTACCGGCGCCGACAGAATCAACAGGGCATCGCGTGCACGCATGCCCATGACGCTAACAGAGCGATGACCATGCCGACGTCCCCTTACTACCCCTCGACCTTCGGCACCACGGCGACCCCCGCGGCCGCCGCTCCCACTCTCCCGCGCCCGCCGCTGCCGCAAGGGCAGCCCGCTTCCGCCGCCGGCCTTATGGGCGCTGCGGCGATGTCTTCTGCGCGCATTCCCCATCCCGCCCTTCCGAAGCCCGCCGCGCCCGTTCGTCCGCGCTGACCAGGTGCATCGCTTCGGGTGAGACGCCCGGCGCGTAGAGTGCGCGCCATGCCCAGTCACCCACCAGCGCTCGACCTCCCCATCGTGTGGGAGCAAGCCGTGTATGGCCCGCATCGCGAACCCTCCGGGCCGTGGTGGGCCAAGGCCGTCGACGGCGGCGTCGAACTGGCTTGCGTGAACGAGACCTGCGACGGTCGCTGGAGCACGCAGATCAAGCACACCGAGGACTGGCGCCGGGACATGCGCTGCTACGCCGGAAGCGAGGCCAGGGCGAAGTACTTTGTCGAGCGCTACCTGCGTCACCACATGCCACGCGATCCCCGCGCATTGGCCGAGGCGCGGCGGCGGTTCACGCGCTCGGAAAGTCCACCGTTGCCCCCGCGGAAACCGAAGGGCTTGGAGGACAGATCGTGATCGAAAAACCCAGCCCAAATCCGGCCCACGTGTAGGCCAATGGAGACCTATTGGGGACCAAACGGGCTGCAATCGGGCCGGGTCAAAAAACCAAAAAGCCCAAGCAATCAAATGCTTGGGCTCTCGGTATTGGTGGAGGTGGCGGGAGTCGAACCCGCGTCCGAAGGCGTTTAATCTCCAGATCTACATGCTTAGCTCACCGTTAGATCTCGTCCGCCGACAGCACGGCGTGCTAAGCGCACCGGCGGACATATCTGATTGATCTAGCGTCAGACCCACAGACGGAGGGTCTTTCGGCGGTCTCATGATAGTGACCCTACACCGGCGAGCATGAGCACAAGACCGGTTCGGGGGTTTGGCCTTTTTTAGGGGCCGGACAGCTTAGGCGGCGAGAGCCACCGAGTTGTCACCGTAGTAGTTGTCATTGGCAACTATGTTTTTTGCAGCTGGTTTAACGAGGAAAGCTACCCCCTCGGCATGCACCAGTAGATCGCACTACCCCCGTCGAAACCAAAACACCCCCGGGGAAAACTGTGGTGTATCTACACTTCACATTATATGGCCGGGGCAGGGCGCCCACAATGGGCGCCGTCCGGCCGTTCAGGTCAGCCCAGGCGGTTGTGCGAGCGCATGACGCGCTGCTTGTCGATCGCCCACTCGCGTTCCTTGTCGGAATTGCGCTTGTCGTGCTCCTGCTTGCCCTTGGCCAGGCCCACTTCGCACTTCACCTTGTTGTTCTTCCAGTACATGGCCGTGGGCACCAGGGTGTAGCCCTTGCGCTCGACGGCGCCGATGAGCCGGTCGATCTCCTCGCGATGGAGTAGCAGCTTGCGGGTGCGGCGCTCGTTGGCCAGCACGTGGGTGGAGGCGCTCATGAGGGGCGGGATCTGGGCGCCGACGAGGAAGACCTCTCCGTGCTCGATGATGGCGTAGCAGCCCTCGCCGAAGTTGATCCGGCCGGCGCGCAACGCCTTCAACTCCCAGCCCTGCAGGGCCATGCCGGCCTCGAAGCGCTGGTCGATGTGGTACTCGTGGCGCGCGCGCTTGTTCAGCGCGATCGTGCCGCCACGTTCTTTTTCGGTGTCCTTTGCTTTCGCTTTTGCCATGTCCGTTAAAATCAGTCGATCGGGTCCCTGATACGAGGCCGGCGGGTCCGTTGGCCGGCAAATAAGACGAGGTCTATCCAGTGATTGAAATCCGCCGCAGCGCGATCGTGCCTTTCACGCCCGCGCAGATGTTCGACCTGGTCAACGACGTTGAAGCATACCCAAAGCGCTTCGGCTGGTGTGACGCCGCGACCGTGATCGAGCGGGAGGACGACAAGGTGCTGGTCGCCCGGCTGGATCTCAAGTTCGCCGGGATGAAACAGAACTTCACCACCCGCAACACCATGGAGCGTCCGGAACGGCTCACCATGAAGTTCGTGGAAGGGCCGCTGCGCTCGCTGGATGGGGTGTTCAGCTTCCAGGCCCTGGGTGGGGCCGGTTGCAAGATTTCCCTGGCGCTGGATTTCGATTATGCCGGTCTGGGTGGTTCCGTGTTGAAGCTGGGGTTCCAGCAACTGGCCAACCGGATGGTGGACGACTTCTGCGATGAGGCGCGTCGCCAGTATGGCTGAGTTGTCGGTGGAGGTGGCCTATGCCGGGCCGGAGGGGCAGGTGGTGGTGGCCCTAGTGTTGCCGGTGGGCGCGACCGTCTGGGATGCCGTGACCCGGGCCTTGCCCGGACTGCCCGCCGGGGTCGAGCCCGATCCGGGTCGCCTGGGGGTGTTTTCGAAGAAGGTGGCCGCCGATCGGCCGCTGGAGGAGGGCGACCGGGTGGAGATCTACCGTGCCCTGATCCTGGATCCCATGGAGGCCCGCCGTCGCAGGGCCTCCCGGGAAGGGTGACGCGCCGCCTGGGGCGGCGGTCGGCCTTACTGCTTGTTGTTGTCCGGCGGGGAGTTCTTGTCGGACGAGGCGCTGCCGCCGACGCTGAATCCGCCACCGTCGTCGGACTTCTTGTCGTTGGCGCTGGTGTTCTTGTCGCCCTTGGTTTCCTTGATCGAGTCCGTCTTGTACTTGCCCGAATCCTTCAGCAACTGCTGGGCGTCCTGGGCGAAGAAGTCGCCTTCGCTACGCACGAGCACGTCGTTGTTGAAGGTCAGGGTAAGGGTGCGGGTCGTCATCGCGCGGCCGCGGTGGGAGAACGTCGAGACGTAGTCCCAGCGGTTGCTGTCGAAGGGCGAGATCACCGAAGGGGTACCCAGGAGCACGAGGACCTGGCGCTTGGTCATGCCGGGCTGCAACTGGTCGACGTTTTTCTTGTCGAGCAGGTTGCCCTGCTGCACGTCGGGGGTATAGACAATGCCGCAGCCTGCGATGGCGGTCGCCATCATGGCCAAACCCAGCGTGCGGATCAGCTTTTGCATGCGTAGTTACGTCCGGTTCGTGAAGCCTGCGATGATACACTAAGCGCCCAATGGCACCGCGAGGGGGTCTAACCCATGGACCAGGAAACCAAAGAGCTCCGCAAGGCGGGCCTTAAAGTCACCCATCCGCGCATGCGGATCCTACAGGTCTTCGAGGAGGCGGACGAACGCCACCTCACGGCCGAAGAGATCTATAAGCGCCTGCTCGCGCACCAGGAGGACATCGGGCTTGCCACGGTGTATCGCGTGCTGACCCAGTTCGAGGCGGCCGGCATCGTGATGAAGCACAACTTCGAGGGCGGCCAGGCCGTCTACGAGCTGGACCGCGGCAAGCATCATGACCACATGATCGACGTTGACAGCGGAAAAGTCATTGAGTTCGTCAGCGAGGAGATCGAGCGCCTCCAGCACGAGATCGCCGAACGCCACGGCTACGTCATCGAAGACCACAGCCTGGTCCTGTACGTCCGCCCCAAGAAGCGGCGTTGACGGGGTGCCGGCGCCTCGCCGGCTCCGCTTAAAGAGGTACCCTTGCCGCGCAAGGCGCAAGGGCGGTGCCAACCCCGGCACCTTATGCGATGAATCCCGTTCATCTTCCTCGCCGGCTCCTGGTCGGATTATCGGCGTTTCACTAATATGAATGATATTAGGCTGATTATATAAATGGATTATCCGTACCAATGCGTACGCGTATGCATTTTGCTAATTGGGCATAAACGGATAAATCAATAAGCCACCGGGTCAATTATGTGACGCAGCTTGCAGATTCGTACGATTTACCTGTCATGTAAACGTTCTCATCGCGGCCCGTAACATTATTTCAGCCTATTTGCGCTTCAGTGGCTTCGTAGACCGCTTCACACGCCATTCCGACCGGTTCGTATCAAATTCCCTTGCCCCGTCCAATGACCCGCTAAGCTTCGATTTCGTCAAAAATGGCGAATTTGGATCGAGGAGATGGAGCAGTGAGTCATTCGTCTCGTCCGGCCCGGAATATGTCCTGGATTCTCAGGATGGGCAGGTCGGGATCGGGGGTAAAACCTGGGAACGGAGCACTGATTGAATAACTGTATTGACCGGTCGCTGCGATGTCTTGTCGTTGAGAACGACGCCTGCCTGCGTCGAAGCGTCGTGGATCACCTGGGTGCGGATCCCGACGTGCGCGAGATATTCGAAGCCACCGACGGCTTCGACGCGATCCAGCTCATCGACTCGCACAAGCCGGACATGCTTTTCCTTGATGCCCAGATGCCCGTCCTGGACGGCATGCTGGTCGTGGAACATATCGGGGTGGCGCGGATGCCTCCCACCCTTTTTCTCACTCCCTGCGATCAGCGGATCATCGTCTCCCTGGAGGCGATGTCGCTCGATTATGTTCTCAAGCCCTTGAGTAGCGAGTGCTTGTCGCTCGCCGTCGGAAAACTGAAGGAACAAATGAACGATATCCAGGCCGCCCATTTTCGTCCGAGAACCGATAAATCGATGGCACCCTCGACTCCGACGCCGCGTTATCTCGACCGTTTTGTCATCAAATCCCTCGAACGCACCGAACTGGTCAGGGTCGAGGCCGTCGATTGCATTGAAAGTGCCGGTGTCTACCTCAGTCTGCATGTGGGTAATCGCCGGTTGATCTACCGGTCGTCCATGCAGGAGGTTGCGGCCAATCTCGACCCGCAGCAATTCATCCGGATTCATCGATCGACGATCGTCAACTTCGACAGCATCGTCGCCCTGGAACCCATCTCACATGGGGAGTTCAAGGTCATCCTGACCAGCGGGGAGCAGTTCCGGGTCAGCCGAACCTACCGGCCCTTGCTGGAGGCGCGTCTGGGCCAGCCCTTGTAAGGCGCGGGTCAGTCGTCGGGGTCGCCTGCGAGGACGCGCAATTCGTTGATGCCGCCAGGGGCGATGTCCTGGAGCAGGGCGAGGAAATCCCGGCCGATCAGGCGCTGGGCCCGGCGTAGCAGGATGGGAACGGGGCTGGAGGGTTCGTGCCGGGCGTAGTAGTCGCAGATGCGGTCGATGCATCGGGAGACATCCTGCGGGCTCTCGATGCGGCCGGCATGGGCAGGATCGGAGGTGTCGCCGGGCAGGGCGTCGCCTGCCGAGGTTGCCGCGGGCTGGGGGCATCGTTGGGCCACCTGCTGGTCCAGGAAGCTTTTCAGCTCCCGGGCGTCCTGGAGCAGGGGCTGGAGGTCGGGTGCGGCCAGGCCCAGTTGCTCACCCACGGCCCAGGCGATGGCCTCGGCGTTGACCGCCGCTCGATCGGCGGCGTTCGCGGCGGCGATCAGGTCGGCCTCCTGGCAGTCCAGGCAGCAGGCCTCGATGTCGGCGAGGCTCGGCGCGGAGCCGCCCCCGGTCGCATCGATCTTCATGCTGCCGTTCGCCACCCGCAGATCGCGTAGCGAGAACCGTCCCACGCGAGGGGACGAGACCACGGTGGCATGCCGGAAATAGCCGAGCGCGGCCTGTGGGTTGCACACGGCGGCGATGGCGTTCGCGCGGGCGGTGGGGTCGTTGTCGTCCTCGGGGTCGGGGCGCGGATGTACCTCGGCCCAGTAGTCCTGGAGCAGGCGCTGTAGCAGTTCCAGGCCGGCCGCCCAGCCGGACAGGCCCCCGGTTCGGGTCCAGGCGCAGATCAGTGGCACCACCACGCGGATGTCCTTGGAGCGTCCGAGCAGACGGGTCGCCTCCGCCGCGACCTTGTCCCAGTCGGGGTCCCGTGCCTCTTTCACGCTGTCGCCGACGACGCGCTCGGCCATCGGGGCGGCGTCGCGCTCCAGGTCGAGGAAGGCGGGGTCGTATTCCAGGTCCGGGCCGGCGGGGGTTTCTCCGTCCACCGGGGCCATCAAGGTATCGAGGTCGAAGTCGGTCATGCCATGTCTCTTGGAAGAAGGGGCGGGGCGTGGTCAGTCGCTGACGACCAGCGAAAGGACGGCCCACGCGCTGACTGCTAGCGTCACCAGCAGGAGGGTCCAGGCGGCGATGTTTCGTAGCGCCGGGCGCTCGGGTGACGGGGGGCGGTCGATGACGAAGGGCGCCGTCGGCGCCGGACGGCGCAGGGTGATATCGAGCGTGGCATCCAGGCTCGCCCGCAGCCGGGCGAGGAGGTGTCGACGGTGGCGCCGGTAGTCGTCGAGTGTTGTCCGTCCGCTGCGCAGGTCGCCATCGAGCAGGCGCAGGGCGCGGTTGGTCCGCTGTTCCGCGCCGCTCATTTGAGCACCCTCACCAGGCGGAACCCCACGTCCGCCTGGGGCAAGCCACGGTCGTCTTGCCGGGCGGCCGCACGGCAGAGGCTGGCGTCGCCCCCGCCGCCACGCACCGCGGTATGGGCCGCGTCGGTCACCCATTCGCCGTAGCGGCCCTCCGCGTCGGTCAGGCCCCAGGGATTGCGGACGCGACCGTGAGCCGCACTGCCCGGCGGGCGGCAGTCCGCGCCTTCGGCCACGGCGCGCTTCCATTCGGCGTCGGTGGGTAGCCGATAGCCGTATCCCGACATGCGCGACAACCAGCTGGCGTACATGCGCGCCTGCGCGAGGTACAGCTTCCGGGCGGGCTGGTTGGTGTCGCCGACAAGCGGCGTGCAGCCCTCGGTCGCGCCGCAATAGCGGTTGAAGGCCGCGGTGGAGACCAGCCCGCGCGTAATGGCGAAGGCGGCCATGCCATCGCCGGCCGGGACGACGACGGTCGCCGGTGCCTGCGCACCGTCGCTCAAGGTGTCCACGCAGGTGCGTCCGGTGCCGGCGATCTCGGCGGAATTGCAGGGGTCGGCACCGTGCGTCTTGGCCAGTCCGTGCCCTGAAGCTTCGCGAGGCCGTTGGCCGACCACGGCCGGTGGCGTGGCTTCGGTCGCCCGGGTCTGGAGTTGCGCCAGCAAGGCGTCGACGGAAGGCGCGTCCGGTCGTTTCGTGTCGCGGACATCCGCATCGAGCTGGCGCATCGCGCGCGGATCGCTGCGGCGCAGGGCGTCGTAGCGCTTCCGCAAGGTATCCACGGTGTCCTGGATGACGGTGTCGGTGCCGTCCAGCGCACGGGTGAGGGTCGCGACCATGTCGTAGCGCTCCGCCGCCGCGCGAACGTCGTTGCGGCGACCCGGCCATTTCATGGCCCGTCGGAGCATGTCGGTCGCGTCCTGCCAGCGGCCTTGGCGTGCCAGCGCGTGGGCGTTGTCGAGATAGGCGTCGGCGATCAGGCGCGGTCCCTCGTCGGTGGCGAATCCGTTGTCCGGTTGCGCCGACCTCAGCTTGTCGAGTGCGGGCTGGGCTTTGGCCGTGTCGCCCGCCGCTGCCGCCTGGCGGACCGTTTCGATCAGTGCGGCCACGTCGGTTGTCGCCGGCGGCGAGGCGGGCGCGGGTGCCGAACTGGCGACGGCGGGGACGCTCGCCGTCGGTTTGGGCCGCTCCTTGCGTTCGCGTTCGATCGTGGTCCGGCGTGCATCGAGGGTCGGCGAGAAAAGCTTCAGCCGGTCGCGCAGCGCGAAAATCCGGTCGATGCCCGCGTCGTCTTCGCCGCCGCTTGCCGGATGCTGGTAGGCGTCCAGTCGGGCGAGCAGGAAGCGCTCGATGCGTTCGCCATGATCGAGGATGAAGCGTGCGCGCTCTTCGTCGTCGAGTCGGTCCAGCGCCTGCACCGCTTGGGTGTCTTCGTGCGGCGAGGCCGTGCTTTCGCTGGCGAAGGCCTGGACGGCCATCGTCATGCGTCGCTGGTGGAGTTGGTGGTGGATGGCCCAGGCGATGCCGATCGTCAGCAGCGCCACCGCGGCGGCCGCAAGGAAGCCGCCCCGGGCGTGGTCGCGCCAGCCGCGCGGGCGCATCGCTTCGATCAGGGCGGTCGCGCTCTTCGGTCGCCGTGAGCGATCGAACGCCACGCTGTCGCGCAGCGCCCGACGAGCACTCCGATGCAGTCCACGCACCCGCGGCGGACGCAGTCCATCGCGCATCGCGACCTCGGCGCTGGCCTTGCCGAACGGATGGGTGCCGGTCAGCAGTTCGAAGATGACGCAGCCCAGCGCATAAATGTCGTCGGATGGCATGGGAGGTTTGCCACCCGTGACATCGGGGCTGGCGTAGGCAGGCGTCATGGCGTTGAGCGTGCTCGCATCGAACACCGTCGGATCGTCCGCGTGCCCCTCGTGGCTCGACCGTCCCGCGCGGGCGATGCCGAAGTCGAAGACCTTGGCGATGCCCGCCGGGGTCACCATCACGTTGCCCGGCTTAAAGTCCGAGTGCACCACGCCGTTGTCGTGGGCATGCTGGAGACCGCGCGCCATGCCTTCGATGAGCGGCCATGCGCGCGCGAGCGACATGCCGCCGACGGTTTGCTCGCGGATGATCCGGCGCAGGTCGTTGCCGTCGATGTACTCCATCGTCATGAAGACGATGTCGCCATGCCGATCGAAATCGTAGACGCGCACGATGTTGGGATGGGCGAGCTGCTGCGTGCGCCGCGCTTCGCGTTGCAGCGCCACGAGGGCGTCGGGATGCCGTCGGAATTCGTCGTTGAGCACCTTCACCGCCACGTAGGGATCGCGATCGCGTGCTTCCACCTTGCGCTCGTCGCGGGCGAGGTACACCACGCCCATGCCGCCACGGCCCAGTTCACGCTGCAGCAGGAAACGCTCGTTGAGGAGAAAGCCTTCGTTGGCGCGCTCCACCGTGGCCACGACATCGCGGGCCAGCGGCTTGAAGACGGTGGCATCATCGTCCGGCGTCATCGTTCCCACCCCACGATGACGGCGGAGATGTTGTCGCGCGCACTGCGCGACAGTGCGGTGCCGAACACGTTGTCGAGCAACTGGTGCGGCTCGTCGTGGCGGCGGCAGGCCTCGTGGAGTTCGTCATCGCTCAGTTCCTTGTTGACGCCATCCGAGCAAAGGATGAATCGCGTGCCGGGGCGGGGCACCATCACCACCCAATCCACGTGCACGTGGTCGTCGGCGCCGATGGCACGCGTCAGGGCGCCCGCGTCCGGTCCGTCACCGTCGCCGCGCACATGGTCGCGGGTGAGCCGGCGCAGGGCGCCGTCGTGGAAGGTATACGCATGGCTATCGCCCACCCAGCCGCACAACGCGAAGTCGCGGTCGTAGACCAGCATCACCACCGTGGATGCAATGAGTTCCACGCTGCGCGATGCCGCTGCGGCGCGCAGGTCCGCATTGATCGTCTGCAAGGTATCTTCGATCGCTTCGATGAAGTCGTCGATATCGCCTTGCCTGTTCAGCGCGCCGAGGCGTTGCACGATGATGCCACTGGCGAAGTCACCGGCGGCATGGCCGCCCAATCCATCGGCGACCACCCACAGACCCAGGTCGTCACGGACCAGGATCGCGTCTTCGTTGCGCCGACGCACCTTGCCGGTATCGGTTTTTCCTGCGGAGCGGACAGAGGGTGTCATAGGGGGATGTCGATCACGCCGATGGGCCAGGTGGTGGCGTCCGAACGCAGGCCCGCGACGCTTGCCAGTCGGCGACGCGCGCCTTCCGCAT
Organism: Luteibacter sp.; assembly: GCF_009912395.1. Classification (GTDB taxonomy): domain Bacteria; phylum Pseudomonadota; class Gammaproteobacteria; order Xanthomonadales; family Rhodanobacteraceae; genus Luteibacter. The sequence goes on from NZ_WNDO01000002.1 coordinate 162,222, forward strand.
CCGCGTGGCCGAGGGCATCGCTGAACCATGCGTCGGGCAGGGCGCAGAGCGCGCGCGTCGCGACGAGCATGAGGCGGTCGCCCGGCGCCAGTGCGCACACGGCCTCGTCAACGTGCGGCACCGCCGCGCCGCCCAGCCCCGGGCGTATGGAGCCGGCGGGACCGAACAGCAGATCGTCCAGGCCACCATCGCTACGCGCCGGGGCGTTGGCGAACACGGCGCGCAGCTGCCCCCGTCGCCAGTGCCATGCGGCGGCGGCGCCGATCCGTAGCAGTCGTGCCTGTCCGTCGCTCCATTGGGCGGCCACCACGGCGCCATCCACGGCCAGCGGTTGGGCGAGGTGATCGCCGCGCTGGCGCAGCATGGTGTGCAACGCGAGCAGGCCGCCGCGAAGCGCGTCGATGACACCCGCATGCATGCGCGCCGCCGACCGGATGGCGTGCGCCGCTCGACCGGCACCGTCGTCCGCGCACACCACGGTCATGCGACGTTCGTCGATGCGCAGGACGGGAGCATCGATGTCCGCAAGGGGAAGGTCTTCGCCGGGGTCGTCGATGCGTGGGAGAGGGGATGGGTGCGTCTTGCGCGTTGACGGTGCGGCATGGGCCGACTCCAGCAACACGTCGTAATCGTGAGGCAGGCCTCGCGTCGCGAGCAGGGTGGGCGTTGTCGTAGGGTCGGCGGTCCACCACAGACACCAGCCTCCGGGGCGTGCCTCCAGCCGGCGCCAGGCGTCGTGCAGGGTCGCTTCGTGCGCGGTGGACGATGGCAGCGGAAGGCGCCAATGGCTGGCGTGGCCCGGCAGGTGGTCGAGAGGGGACGTGGCGTCGAGCGGCGAGAAATCGGGTAGTCGGGTGATCGCTTCGGCGAGCGCATCCGCGTCGAACGTGTGATCGGTTTGCGCGTGACGATGCAGCGCGGTCACCGCATCGAACCAGCGCCCACCGCGTAACAGTTGGCGCACGCTGGAAGGATCGACACGCCACGGCGTCGCCATCACCATCGGGAATCCGCGTCCCACGCGATCGTTCGATGGGCCCATCACGCCCGTCCAGGCCTGGCCGCCGCACATTCCGGGCGGCAGTAGGAAACGCCAGGTCGGGGACGTGCGCCACGCGTCGTTCCAGCGTTGGCCGAAGCGCCGACGAGAGGTATCGACGGCCTGCTGGAAATGCGGGTCCCAGGCCTGCAGGAATTCGGGTGGCAGTCCACGGCGGACGAAGTCGCCCACCGCAGGCAGTTTGCCGAAGAAGCCGAGACGTGTCGGAAGGGAGGCGATCATGCAGGGCACCGGAAGCGGCGAACGCGGGTGTCTGCGAACGGATGTCGCAGGTTCGCTGGCTGGATGGTCACAGGCACCACGTGCCCACCCACCCGGAAACGGGCGACGATCCGCAGGTCGCCCTGGGCTTGCAGGTTCGCCGCGTCGAGCGCATGGAACCACGCCCAGTCGCCCTGGTAGTCCACGTCCGGCAACGTGTTGCCCGAGGCGTCCTGCGCGGAAAGGGTCACTTGTCCGGGCTTGGGGCCGGGCCACTTCATCGCCACGGTGTCTTCGCCGGGCGATTCCAGGCGCTGTCCGTCGACGACGAGCGTGAACTTGCCCAGCTCGGCGGGGAGAGGGCCGACGTGCAGCGTGAAATCCACCTCGGGCTGCGGGCCGTTACGAAAGTAAGCCTGGCGGATGTCGTCCGCGAGTTGGGCTTGCGCAGGAAGACCGGGCGGGCCGCCGACGGCCGTCTTCTTCCATCGCCAGGTGCCGCCCCCAGTATCGATAAGCGATGCGAGCTTCTGCTTGAAGAACGTATCGAAGCGTCCGCCATTGCCGAACAGCTCGGCGAAGTTCTGCACGGGAATGTCCGAACTGCCGTCGGGGCGGAACGGATAGCGGCCGTCGACCAGTCGCGTGCAGTCGTTGCCGGCGGCCTGGCGGAAGGCATCGCCGAGCGCGCCCCGCACGCCGCTGGCCACCAGCGCTTCGCTACGGCCGGTCAGGTTCGACAACATGCCGCCGACTTGCGGCGGTAACTGGCCGGCCTCCTGGCGTGCGCCGAGCAGCACGGGGTCGGCTTGCGCGGAGGCGTCGTCGAAGCTGTCCATGGTGAGCAGGTGCTTGCCCAGCTGATCGAGGACGCCGATCGTGCGATCGATGGGCGCGTTGCCGGCGGCGCCCGAGGTGAGCTGGTTCAGGCCCGCGAAATGCGCTTCGATCATGGCGCCAGGACGTTCCTCGACGGCGGGAGCACTCCCGGGTTTGCCGCCTTCGCCCGGCATCGTGGCACCCGCGCTGTGCAGTTCGCGAAGCAGGTAGCTGCGCGAGAGGACGCGATCGGAGGCGATTCGCTTGCCGACGCCCACGGCCTTTTCGCCATTCGCCGAGTGGGGTTCCGTACTGCCGGGTGGTCCGCGCATCAGGTCGCTGGTGTTGTCGCGTACGAGTTCCAGCAGCGCCTTCAATGGCGAGCTCGGACCGGACAGCCGGGCCGCCGCGGCGCTGGCGTCCTGGATCGTGGTGACCGGCTGCACTTCCAGGTCGGCGAGCAGGTCGTCCCAGGCCTTGATGTAGTCGCGCTGGTATAGCGCCATCACGTCCTGGGCGATGCGCGAGCGCGCGAGCGGGTCGATCCGGTGCGATCCGAACACCCAGTCTTCCTTGACGAAGCGGTCCACGGATTCGTCGATACCGTGCGCGGCTTCCTCGGCGAACAGGGGGCGCGTGAACAGTGCGGGCAAGGGGGTGGACAGTGGCACCCCGCTGCGGCGGCGGAACACGTTGCCCAGCAGACCGAGCGACTGGTCCAGCCGCAGGGGCGGCGCACCGGAGCCTTCGGCGCGTAGCTTCACGCTGTCGTAGACGAGCACCGACGCGTCGGCCGTCTGCAACGTGGCGCGGGCCTGCGCCACGAGTCCGTCGTCGATCGGCAATGCGCGCGGCTTGACCGGCGCTTCCAGCAGGGCCGTGAAATGGGTGTCCAGCGCTTTCTGCACTTCCGGGTCGGAGGGAAAGATCCGTCGCCATTCGATGCGGGCCAGCGCGGCCAGCTCGGCGGGTACCAGGTGTGCCGGTTCGCCCAGCATCAGGTAACCCTTGAGATAGTCGTAGACCTCTTGCGGCTGGCGAGCGCTGGCGGCCAGGCCATCACGGAAGCGCACGCCCGCGGCGGGTAGCAGGGTCGCGCCGAGTTCACGACGGTAGGCATCCTGGATGTCCGCCGCCATGGACGCGCCCCGGTAGAGCCCGAAGCGCATCGTCCAAGGCACGTCGCCTTCGTAGCGTATCGCGGTGTCATGGGCCGCGCTGAGGATTTCCAGTCGTTGCAGGCTGCGCGCCAGGTAGATCTTCAGAGACGCGGCATGCAACAGGTCTTCCGTATCCGGCGGAAAATCCGCGAGCGCCGTGCGCACATCCGCGATATGCGCGCTGTTGCGTCGATAGCTGGTGGCGAGGCCGATCAGGCCGAGCGCCACCACGCTGGTGATGCCGATGGCGAGGGCCGCGCGCAGAATCAGCGATCGTCGTTCGCTGGCCGGGTCGGCACCGGCGAAACCGGATTCGCGCAGCACCACCTCCCTGATCAGGCGTTCAACGAAAAAGCTTCGCTGGGGCGCGGCGGGTGTAGGGACGCGGGCGGCGTCGACGCCGAAGGTCCGCGCCACGGCGCCGAGCATGCGATCGATGGGCGTACCTTCCTGCACGCCGGAGGTGAAGTACACGCCGCGCAGCAACGGCGTGGCGCCGTACTGGTGGCGGTTGAACAGGCTGCCGACGAACGCGGTCGCCAGACCGCGCAGCGCGCCCATTTCCTGGGGGAACGACAACAGCGCGGCGCGACGGCGATCGTTGCGTTCGGCGTGCAGGCGTTCCATGATGCGCGTGTCCAGGCGTGCGAGCAGGAGCTCGAATTCCTCGTCGAAGTGCGCCGCCGCGCTGCCGTCGACCGTACGTGCCACGGGGAAAGTCATGCCCCATACCTGGCTGCGCAGTTCCGGCCCCAGGTCGTCGAAAAACTCGGAAAAGCCGGCGACGAGGTCGCACTTGGTCAGCACGACATAGACCGGCACGCGCATCTTCAGACGCTCGTCCAGTTCGTCCAGTCGGCGACGGATGGCGCGCACGTGCGAGAGCCGCGTCGTCTCGTCCAGCGTCAGCAGGTCCGGCACGCTCATGCTGACGATCACGCCGTTCAACGGTCGCCGCCGTCGATAGCGGCGCAGCAAGCGGAGAAAGTCGCCCCAGCCGGCGGCGTCGGTGCTCGCCTCCGAATCCTGTGTGGTGTAGCGCCCGGCGGTATCGAGGAAGACGGCCTCGTCGGCGAACCACCAGTCGCAGTGGCGCGTGCCTCCGATGCCTCGGACTGGGCGCTTGCCGTTGCTCGACGACAGAGGGAAATCGAGTCCGGAGTTTTGCAGCAACGTGGTTTTGCCCGAACCCGGTGGTCCGATCACGGCATACCAGGGCAGCGCATGCAGGTTGCGACCGCCCTTGCGCGTCTTGCGCAGCGTATCTACGGCCTCGCGAAACAATGCCTGCAGTTGCGCGCCCTCTGCTGCCGCGGCCTGGTCGGCCGCGTTCGGTGCGTCCTGCTTCGCCAGCGCTTCGGTCAATCCGCGCGTGCGTCGGCGCGCACGCCATTGCGCTACGACCAGGCAGGTGAGCCAGACGACGAGCAGGAAGAGGATGGTGGCCACGCGCGCGACGACGCTGGTCAACGGTTGCTTCGCGCCGAGACCGAGATAGGGACCGCCCCACCAGACGAGTACGCCTAGGAGCGCCACGCCGATCAGGGACATGCCCCATGCGGAGGCGAGCCATGCGAACCGGGCCCTCACGAGCCGATCTCCGGCAGGTACATGATCTCCACGCGGCGGTTGCGTGCCCGATTGGCGGGTATGTCGACCGGCGTGGCCACGGGTTGGGACGGCCCCGCGCCGCTGGAGTCGAGGCGGCGCGGATCGTTCAGTCCCGTCGCGAGGATGGACGCCGTGTTGCGGGCACGCTGGGTGGAAAGGTCGAAGTTGTCCTTGAAGCGCAGCGAGCGCACGGGCTGGTCGTCGGTGTGGCCAACCACCACGACCCGTCCCGGAACCTGGTTGAGCGCCCAGGTGATCCGATGCAGTAGCGGCACTTCGTCGGCGACGATATCGGCACCGCCGGACGGGAACATCTCGGCTGCGGCCAGCCGTACGCTCGCGCGCCCGTCAGGCTGCTCGTCGATCGAGAGCTTGCCCGCCTGTTCCTCGGGGGCCAGCAATTGCTTGAGTGTCTTGCGCGCGACCGGCGTCCGCGGACGCGCATCGGGCGGCAGTGCGTTTTCGACGCCGATGGTGGCGAGGCGGCCGCCCAGGGGTTCGCCGAGGCCGTCCAGGCGATGGGAGAAATACAGAAAGGCGACAAGCAGCATACAGGTGGCTGCAAGCACGATCATCCATGACGGAACATGGCGCAGGAACGGGTTGCGCCGGTCGTCCATGCCTCGCCAGTGGGGTGCCAGTTCGGTCGCGGGTGCCTCGCGCAGGCCGCGGATGCGCCGATAGAGGTCTTCCTGGATATCGGCCAGGCGTCCCAGGCCGCCGGGTTCGACGAGGTAGCGACCGCCGAAGCCCAGCGCGAGGCAGGTGTACATGAGTTCGATCAGGTCGAGGTGACGCGAGAAGTCCTGCACCAGTCGATCGAGGATCTGGAAGAACTTCGCGCCGCCGTAGGTCTCGCCATGAAAGGTCACCAGCAAGGTCTTTTGCGACCAGCCTGTCGGCTCGCCCCATGGGGTGTTCAGCACGGACTCGTCGATCATGGTGCACAGGACATATCGCGCCGCGAGTACCGTCTGCGCAGGCACGCCAAGCGACTGGGTGTGGTTCTCGAACTGTCGGATCTGCGCGACGGCCTGTTCACGCAGACGGGGAATATCGGGCACGTCGACGCTGTGCCGCAGTTGCACGGAAAGAATCAACAGCGGGCTGGCGGCGCGCGCGATCGGATTCGCGCCTCCCCGCAGGAAGTCGCCAAGCTCCGCCCGTGCCGGTGTCGGCATGGCCGGTCTCATGCGATCGTCGACGGGAAGTACCCCGTAGCCGGGAACATCCGCGCGCGGACGAATGACCGTACGGTCATCGTCGGGGCGCAGCGTGGCGTCGTCGTCGTGCATGCCTTGCATCATCGGCTCATGTCCTCACCGCCCACAGTTGCAGTTCCAGCCCGGCGAAGCCGCTGCCGAAATGCATCGCGATACCGCCGGAGGTACGCAACATGCGCCACATCGGCGACTGCTTGTCGCACTCGAAATACAGGTAGCCCGAGGTATAGGGCAGCTGCCGCGGCGCGACGGACATCGGCGAGACGCCGATGCCGGGCAATTGCAGGTTCACGAGATCGCGGATCTTCTCGACAGGGCCGATCTTCGACTGCGTCGGGAGCTGCCGGCGCATGTCTTCCGCGCGCAGGTCGGCCTTCGCCGCCAGCACGAAGGAGGCCGTATCCAGCAGCGTCGCATCGGACACGACACCTACCCATACGCCGTACTTGCGTTCCTGGAGGGGAATGGCGATGGCGGTCTGTTCCATCACCGCGCTCAGCGCGGCGCGAAGGGCGGCGATCACGGGTTCGAAACTCTCCCTCAGCGATTCGTGGCGATAGGCAGGGAAGGCCGCGACACGCTTGCCGGTCGCGGTGAACGTGGCGAGGTCGCCGGCGATCATTACCAGCACGCGGTAGAGCTCTTCCGGATGCAGGCTGGGCGAATCGGCGAGGTGGGCGACCAGGGGTTGGTAGCGATTGATCACCTGCAACATGAGGAAATCGGCGATCTCGGCCGCCGCGCCACGGTCGGTCGCCACGACGCGCGCGGCCAACGCTTCGCCGCGCTGGTGAAGCAGGCCAAGCAATTCGGACAGGAAGCTGGTGAGTCGTGGCGAGGCCTGGCAGGCCAGCGCGGTTGGCACGAAGGCGTCGTCGATGAGCACATGGCGATCGGCGCGGCATTCGACAATCTGCGCCACCGGAATCCGCAGCAAGCCCTCCGACGGTTCGTCCTGCGTGAGCAGGCGGGCGTTCATGCCACCGACCTCGAGCGGCGTGGTTCCCTCCATGCTGCCGGACGCATCGTGTACCTCGGTCTCGCGGACACGGAAGCGGCGCAGCGCATCCGTCCGCTCCGCTGGGTCACCGGGCCAGCCGCTGTCCGGGCGGGTGGGTGAACGTAGGGGGAGGGTGAGGAAGACTGTCCGGTCGCGACAGTTGGCCGAGACGTCCATCGGTGGGGGCAGCGGATCGTCCGTCGGCATGGCGAACGGCGTGCCATCGGGAAACACGCCGCGGCAGCTCCTGATCGCGAGCTTGCCGATCGCCAGGAGGTCGCGATCGATCTCCAGGTCGTGGAAACCCCAGGCGTGCGCACGCAAGGTGCCGGCGCGAAGTTCCACGAGCCGCTCCATGTAACGTTCCTGCTGTTGCAGGTGCTGGGGGCGAAGGAACAGTCCTTCGCTCCAGACGACTTTGTTGGTCTGGCTCATGACGATGTCCCTCCCTGAGCGAAGATGTGTTGCCGATGGGACTTCAGGCGCGCGAGTTGTTCCTCATAGGCCTGTGCGAACACATCGCCGAACAGGCGCTGGAAGCAATCGTCCGGATTGGTGGTGAGGGCCTGGAACTGGCGGCGGTAGATGTCCCAGGGCTGCTCCTTCCGCCGGAAAGGCGCCCGACCGACAGGGGCCGAGGGTTCGAAACCCGCGGGATCGAAGCGTTCGAGCATCGCGTGGAAGGCGGTGCGCATGCCGAACAGCATCGCCACCTGGTGATGGCGGATGTCTTCGACCGCGTCGTCGAGCGCGGCCTCGCCGGTGAGGAAGGCGGGATTGGCGGGCGAAAGGAGCTTGCTCACCGCTTCCTGGGCGTTCGGCGCGAACTTCAGCGGATTGTTCTCCGACCGCTGGATGACCGTGACCGGCAGGCGGAAGGTGTTCTTCAGTTCGTTGCGTGCCCGCAGGACATCGATGATGCCGTCGATGGCGGCATGGAACAGGCCATGCAGATCCGCCTGCGGTGCATCGGGCGTGGGCTGCGCGGTGATGGGCTCGGGCGTGGCACGTTCGACGGAGACGGACGGTTCGGGCTCTGCCGGCGGCACGCCGGTGAGTTCCCAGTTCTCGGGCAGCGTGGGCGCGGATGTGCCGCTTCCGGTCGTCCGTGGAGGATGGAACAGGTCCGCGCTGCCGGGCGTGTGGTTCCAGCTGTCCTCGAACGATGGTTCCGGCGTTGCCATGGCCGGCGCCGCATCGAGGAAGGCGAGGGGATCGAGCGCGGGATCGATCATGCCCAACGAGGACGTTCCGGGGATCAGCGGTTCCGCATCGTCGGGAATCGGTGTCGTGGGAAGCGCTGGCGTGGGCATCGCGGGTGCCGTCGCCATCGCATCGTGGCGCGCTGCCGTGGCGGTGTCGTCGGAGGCGATGTCCACGCCGATCTCGAAGGTGTCCACGTGCAGACGGTCACCGTCCTTCAATGGCGTGGGGTGGCCCTTTCGCAAGGGTTCGCCGTTGAGCAGCATGCCGTTGGAACTGCGATCTTCGAGGAAGTAGGTGTCGTCGACGTAGCGGACGACCGCGTGCAGCCGCGAGACTCCCGGTGCGCGCAGGGTCCACTCGCAGTCCTCGGCGCGGCCGATGCGGCCGCCTTCGCTGTCGAAGCACTTGCGCGCGTCGCTACCGAATTGTTCGGCATGTGCGGCGTTGACCGACAGGGTGAGTGTGCGTGACGTATCCATGGCATACCTCATGGGGATGGCGCGACGGTGTCGAGCAGGCCGAGCGCGTCGCGAATGCACGCATCGCGGGCGGGCACGAAGCCCTCCGGGGCGATGGCGGCGAGGCGGGTAAGGGTGGCGACGACGGCATGCGCGGCCTGCACGCGGGTGGCGTCCTCCGCGGACCAGGCGGCCGTCGCGGCAAGCCAGGCGCCGATCGTCGCGCAACGATGGCTCACCGCGAAGTCGAGCGCCTGCTGCCGATGCGTATCGAGCGGATCGCGAAGCCATGCCTCGGCCAGCGCGAGGCCCTGCTGATCGGAGGCATCAAGGATATGTCGACGTGCCCGACCGCATACCCACGCCACTGCGTATCCGGGTTGGAGCAGGTGCGCCTGCAACTTCAACGCATCGTCCGCAAGCTGGTGTTCCAGCAGGTTCGACACCGCCGCGCGGGCCGAGGATGTCGGTGCCAGAGCGGACAGCGCGGCGGGGGTGAGGGCCATGCGTACGGCGGCGTCGTGGATGGGATGCATGGGGACCTCGTTCATACCGGCATCGGCATGGGTGGCATGCCGTTGATCAGGACGGGCGTCCCGTTGATCAGCACCGGCATGCCCTTGATCGTGAGCAAGGTGTTCGCCATGACCTCCATGGCGCCCATCGCGTTGATCTTGCAGTTCGCACCGGCTTCGACATCGACGGAGACGGAGCCTTTCAGCTGGAGGGAGAGGCCGCTTATCTCGATCTCGCCCGTGCTTTTCATCACCAGTCGCGAAGCGCCCGTGACCAGTTCGATCTGCTGGCCGGCCACCAGTCGGTAGTTGCGCCCAGTGTCCACGTCGTGGTCGCGTTCGGCTTCCTCGCGCATGTCCTGCTGGGCGTGCAGCAACAGTTCCTCGCTGCCGGCCTTGTCTTCAAAACGGATCTCGTTGTAGTCGGCGGGACCGCCACCCGGATGGCTCCGACTCTTGACGCCGCTGCGCGTCTTCTCGGACGGAAGGTCGTAGGGCGGCATGTTGTCGGCGTTGTACACGCTGCCGACGATCAGGGGCCGGTCCGGGTTGCCTTCCAGGAAGCTGACGACCACCTCCTGGCCCACGCGCGGTATCTGCACCGCGCCCCATCGCTTGCCGGCCCACCCGGATGCCACGCGCACGGGACAGGACTGATCGGCCTTCGGCTTGCCCGGTGGGTTCCAGAAGAACGTGACCTGCACGCGCCCGTACTTGTCCACGGCGATGTCCTCCGGCGTCGTGCCGTACACCACGGCGGTCTGCAAGCCGGCGATACGCGGATGCGGCGTCGTGGCGAGGGTGCGGAATGGCTGCTGGCTGGCGATCACCTTGAACTCGCAGGCGAAGGGGCTCTCGTCCATGTCCGGTGCGCCGCCACCGGTCTGATAGTCCACTTCCACCAGGCGAATGGTGGTTTCGATGACGAGGTATTCGCGATTCGCGGCGCCGAGGGGAAAGTCCTTCAGCGTGAACAGGATGCCCGTGGCCATGCCGGCGGCGTCGGTCACTCCGGAGGAGGTGGCCTGGCGCACGCTGAGGGCATCCACGCGCACCTGCGCGTAGCGGTTGCCATCCTTCACCTGCTGCTCGTAGCCCTGGGTCTGGTAGGGATAGTCGTAGATGTCCAGGTTGGAGATGCCGTGCGCATGGGCGTGGTCGGTGACTTCCTCGTTGGCGGCCAGCGACGCCTTGGGCCGCAGATAGTCGTAATCGTCCAGGCGCACGCGGGTGGGATTGACGGTGTTGGCGAGGGACCACTCGCTGATCGATGCCTTGACCCGGTGGCCGCGCTCGGTGGGCGGTGCATAGGGGATCTGCTCGAAGGTGGAGACGGTCTTGTGGGCACCGAGCGAGTCGGAGAGCACCATGGTGTGCGTGCTGCGGGTGTGGGTGAAGTAGTAGTAGATGCCCTCCTGTTCCATCAGCCGACTGATGAAGTCGAAGTAGCTTTCCCGGTATTGCACGCAGTACTCGCGGGCGGTGTAGCTGCCGCTGAGGCTGAGTTTTACGTCGCCGTAGCCGAACTCCGCCAGCAGTGCGCGAACGATATCGGGCACGGTCTGGTTCTTGTAGATACGGCAGTCCAGGGTCTGTTTCAGCAGCCAGGGCTTGGGAACGAGGTGCACTTTGTAGACGGCGTAGCGCACGTTGTCGACCATCACGAAGCCCGTTTGCTCCGCTTCCGCGACGATGCCGTTGAAGTAGCGGACATAGCCTTGTGGCGTGGTGAGGGTGACCGTCATCGGGGTACCCAGCAGGGCGCGCAAGTCGATGGACACGTCCCGACTAATCGCCTCGACGTCGTAGGCAAACAGGCGTCCCAACTGCTCGGCCGCGGTCATGTTGGAGAACAGCAAGGTTTCGCCGAGCGACGAGGTGAGTTGGATCGCATGGGCCATCAGTGTTCTCCTGGCGACATGCGTCGCGCCGTCACCACCCAGCCGTCGACCCAGCGCCCGGCTTCGCGGCGCAAGGTGTCGGGGGCGATGTCCACATGGTCGAAGCCGGCGTCGCGGAGCGCCCTGGCGACGTAGGTCGCCGAGTGGCGGTAGCGGCCGCTCGGCGTGAGCCGGTAGGGCCGCTCGTCGTCCAGTGCCTCAAGGGTGAAGGCGACGACGCCATGGTCGCGCAGCGCGCGATAGGTCGCGTTGAAGAAGGTATTCAGTTCGCCAAAATAGACCAGCGTGTCCGCGCACACGACGAGGTCGTAGCGCGAGGCGTCGTCGAGATGACGGGTCAGCTCGGCTTCGTGCAGTTCGTCGTAGCAGCCGCGAGCCGCCGCCTTGTCGATCATCGAGGCACTCAGATCCACACCCACCAGCCGCCGTGCCCGTGCGCGTAGCAGCGGTCCGCACAAGCCGGTGCCACAGCCGGCGTCGAGCACGTCCAGGGCATCGCGGTGTGGCAGGTTGTCGATCGCGGCGACCAGCGCGTCGGGCGCGCGGTAGGCGAGATGGCCGATCAGCTGGTCGTCGAAGCTGTTGGCGAAGCGGTCGAAGAGGTTCCTGATATAGGCGTCGTCGGCCCTGTCCGGAGCGTCGATAGCGCCGCAGGCGGCCAGCATGTGGCGCGGTACCGGATGATCCGGATCGCGGGTCGACCAGGCACGATAGACCTCGGTCGCCTCGTCGATGCGTTCCAGTCCATACAGGGCCATGCCCAATGCTTCCAGGAGGCCGGCGTGATCCGGCTGGATGCCCAGCCCCGAACGGAATATGTCCACGGCCGACTCGATGTCCTCGCGTCGCTCCGGGTGGGTGCATAGGAACCGGCCGTAGAAGTAGTGCGCGCGAACATCGGCCGGATGCGTGCGCAGCCAGTGCCGGTAGACCAGGCGTGCCTCGTCGTCCGCGCCGCGGGCTTCCAGCAGCACGGCCAGGTTGCCCAGCGCCTGCGGATGAGCGGGTGCGAGGGTCACCGCGCGACGGTAGCTCGCTTCGGCGTCTTCCAGGTCGCCGCATTCCTTGTGGATGTTGCCCAGGTTGTTGTGCGCGTCGGGCTGGGTGGGCAGGAGGGATATCGCTTGCCGGAGAAACGCCACGCCGACCTCGCTGCGACCTCGCTGGTGCATCAGCACGCCCAGGTAATGCAAGGTATCCGTCCGCGTAGCCGGTACACCGGCCAACGGCCGGTAAAGGCGCTCGGCGGTGTCGAGGTCGCCTGCCTGATGCGCGGCCATGGCATGCCGCAGGCGGGCGATCGCTTCTTTTTTCGGGAGCGCGTGGCCGTCGGGCTTCCGGTCGGAACGTGGGTCACGAAGCATCGCGTCACGCCTCCACGGTCAGGATTTTCTGGAAGGGGGCGAGCTTGCGTTTCATGCCGGTCCAGTCGCCCTGCACGGGTGTCGGAGCGATGTTCAGCAAACCTTCGCGGACATCGTCCTTGGCGATGCAATGGAAGTTGTAGCCCACCTCTTCGAGGTAGAGCTGCCCCCAGAGCTTCAGGCTGTCCAGGGAGTTCGACGCATCGATGAATCGATCCTTGTGGGCATCGCTTATGTCCTTGACGCTTTTCGGAGCGATCTGGCTGTCGCCCCCTTCGAACAGGTTGAGCAGGCGCATCTTGTCGCCGCATACGCCGCTGTTGAGGGCAAGGATGGAAATGGCCGGTGTGCCCACGGCGTATCGACGGAACCAGCGGTTGAAGGCCACGGGTTGCCTGTACAGCGACATGGGCTGCTCACGGATCAGGAAATGATGCCGGGCCTCCTCGAAGAACCGGTTCATGCGATGGATGTCGTACAGCTTCCACGCGGTACCCACCACCGCCTCGATCACGGCGAAGACGAGGCTGGTCACGGCGCTTCCCGCGGCGGCACTCAGGCCTTCGACGGTGATCTTCGTGGAGCCTTTCATCGCTTCATACAGGCCCGCGCAGGTGCGTTGCTCCATCGCACGATGGATCTCGCCGACGATGCTGGTCGCATAGCCGGGCATCATCGGCATCTGTCGTCCATGGACATAGGCCTTGTAACGGGCGTGGCCCGAATACAGGGCGTCCACCAAGCCATTGGCAATCGACATGCCGCCGCTCATGAACGGTAGGGCGTTGGTAAAAAAATGGGCACCGAGGATGTTGGTGGCGACACGCAGCGGCCCAGGCGCGCCATCCCATAGCACGCGCTTGAGACCGCCACTGTCCGGGGTCTTGCCGCTCTCCTCCCTGGCAACCATGTCCTTGGTGATCTCCGCGCCGATGGCTCCCAAGGCCTGGTTGACGTTTTCTTGCGCGGTGCGTAATTCCCGTGACGCGGGCATCGGTGGCGTCTGTCCCTGCAGCTGACGCGAAGTGATCTTCCTACGGATGTCCTTCAATGCCTTCGATGTCTTCGATATCGTGGAGGGAAGCTCTTTGATCGCGGGTATGGCCTTGCTGGTGTCCTGCATGCCGATCTGCTTCGTTTCATCGCCTTCGTAACCGAGCACGCCACCCGCCAGGTCCAGCGCGCCGTGGGTGATGACTTCAAAGTAGTCGTCGCACCTCAGCCCCGAGAAAAGATAGAGCACGCCAAGCCGGGCGTTGGCCATGTCGTCGACCAGCTGTGCGGGCGCACCGGGGATGTCGTCGATGTCGCCGGTGGTGAGCTCCCGTTCGAGTTGCGTGACGATGCTCGTCTTGTTGCGATGCGAGGAGCGCCAGGCATCGCCATTGCCTTGCGTCTTCTTCCAGGTGTCGAACGCCTGTCGAAGGTTCCGCAGGCCGCTCGCCGAACGCGCGCTTATGTAGCCGTCGATGAAGATGTCGAGGGCCTGCAGTTGGGCGCTGCGTATCCGGAACAGGCTGGAGGTTTCCCGGATCCATTCCTGGTAGGTGAAGGGCAGGCGGGGCAGGCCGGTGCGTTGGACGGTCATGACGACATCTCCTGGAGCGTGGCGTGTATCGACGAGCGGGTAATCCTGTAGGTCAGCCGATGAAACCCTTGACCGATCCCAGCACCCTTTTCTGGAAGAAACCCTCCCGCTCGGGGTGGGGATGGACGGGATTGAGCAGCCCCTTGGTCAGCGGATCGTCGCTGTCGAACTTGTAGCCCACCTCGCTGAGGTACTTTTCGCCCCATATCTGAAGCTCGTCCACGTACCGCACGCCCGCGTCGAATTCGCTTTGCGTCACGACCTGGTTGGATGCGGTGTACATCTTCAGGAACCGCATCTTGTCGCCGCAGATCCGGCTGTTCAGCGCCAGCACGGAAAGCACGGGAGTGCCCAGGGCATAGCTGCGATACCACGCGTTGAAGGCCATGGGGCGCGTGTGCAGGGCGGATGGCTGTTCACGCAACGCGTACTGCAACCGCGCCTCGGCGAAGAACTGACCCATGCGGCGGATGTCGTAGATCTTCCAGGTGGTGCTGACCAAGGCCTCCACCACGGAAAAGACCAGGCTGGATACGGGGCTGGCCGCGCCGGCGGTCACGCCTTCCACGGTCAGCTTCGCGCCGCCCTTGAGTGTCTTGTACAAGCCCGCACAGACGCTGATATCCATCGCCCGGCGGATTTCGTTGACGATGGTGCTCGGATGGCCAGATAGGATGTTGACGTGCCTGCCGTGGGCGAACTCGATGTAGCGCGCGGTGCCTGCGCTCACGGCATCGATCAATCCCCCGAGGGTCGCCAGGCCACCACCGATGAAGGGCATGGCGTCGGCGAGGTATTTTCCACCGAGATAGTCGCAGACCTGACGCAGCCCGACAGGCGAGTACTCCCACAGTTTTTCACCTAGCCAGGATTGTTCCGGCGCGGTGCGCGGGTTCGGATTTGGGATGGGGTCGGAAGCCTTCGGCGTGAGGTCGATCGATCGAGCGATCTCCTTGGCGGCGCGTTGCAGGCTGTCGCTGATCTGTTGTTGAGCGGCCAGGTTCGCGCCGCTGGCACGTGGCGCACCCGTCTGCAGTTGGTCCGAGGTGACCACCCGGCGCGTCTCCTTGCGGATTCGCAACCATTTGTCGACACGTTCGCTTTGGCCGGCGATCTGGTCTTTCAGCGCGCCGAACGCCTTGTTCGCATACGACAGGTTCTTGTCTTCGACCTTGCTTTCCGCGAAATCGAGCGACGCGCCGGTCAGGTCGAGGATGCCGCTGGTGATGATGCTGAAGTGGCCGGTGTCGCAGCGCAAATTCGCGAACAGGTAAAGCATGCCAAGCCGCGCGTTGGTCATGCCCTCGGACATGAAGTCCGGCAGGCCATAGGTGGCGTCGGAGTCGCCGGTACCCTTGAGGTCGGCTTCGAGGCGGTTGAATCCATCGGCCTTCATGTTGCGGCTCGACGCGCGCCAGGCGTCGCCGTCGCCCTTGCTGTCCTTCCACTGCTCGAAACCGCGCCGCAGGAAGGTGAGGTTGTTGGGCGACGGTACGCGGATGTAGGTATCGACGAGGATATCCAGCGCCTTCAGGTTCGCGCTGCGTACCTGCATGGTACGGGAGGTATCGCGCAACCATTGGTCGTAGCTGAAGGACAGGCGAGGCAGCATGAGACGATCAGCCGGCACGACGCATCTCCTCGTCAAGGGACGGCATGTCGAAGGTGTAGTGGAAGCCGCTGTCGCCTCGATGGGCCCTGACGGCGCCCACCGGCGTGCCGTCGATCAGCCTGCGGAGCAGTTCGTGGCTGATGTCGGGGAGCATGGTGTTGGTCAGGATCGCGTCGATCATGCGCCCGCCGGACTCGCTCTCGGTGCAACGCTCGACGACCAGCGACACCACGGCATCGTCGTATTCGAACGGCACCTGGTAGCGTGCTTCGATGCGTCGGGCGATTCGATCGAGCTGGAGGCGGACGATGTTGCCCAGTACGTCCTTGCCCAGCGGGTAATAGGGCACGGTGACCAACCTGCCGAGCAGGGCGGCGGGGAAGACCTGGAGCAGGGCGGGACGCAGGGCGGTCGCCAGCGTTTTCTCGTCGGGCATTCGTGCGGGGTCGGCGCATAGCCGTTCGATCTGTGCTGTGCCGGCATTGGTGGTCAGCAGGATGAGCGTGTTGCGGAAGTCGATCCGCCGCCCTTCGCCGTCCTCCATCGTGCCCTTGTCGAACACCTGGAAGAAGATCTCGTGCACGTCCGGATGGGCTTTCTCGACCTCGTCCAGCAGCAGCACCGAATAGGGTTTGCGCCTGACCGCCTCGGTCAATACACCGCCTTGTCCGTAACCCACGTATCCCGGCGGCGCGCCCTTGAGCGTGGACACGGTGTGGGCTTCCTGGAACTCGCTCATGTTGATGGTGATGAGGTTGTGCTCGCCGCCGTATAGCGTTTCGGCGAGCGCGAGCGCGGTCTCGGTCTTGCCTACGCCGGAGGTGCCGGCGAGCAGGAAGACGCCGATCGGCTTGCCGGGGTTGTCCAGGCCGGCACGGGCGGTCTGGATGCGGCGGGCGATGGTGGCCATCGCATGGTCCTGGCCGACGACACGGCGCCCCATGAGGTCGGCGAGGTTCATCACCGTCTCCAGTTCGCTGCGAACCATGCGGCCGAGCGGCACGCCGGTCCAGTCGGCGACAATCGAGGCGACGGCCTGGTGGTCGACACCGGGCAGGATCAGCGGCGTTTCGCCCTGGCGTTCCGCCAGCTCAGCCTGCAGCACGGCGAGTTGCTTGCGGGTGGCCTCCGCTTCCGTCGAGGGACTGTCCGCATCCCGAAGCGTGGCCCGCAGCTCGAGGATGCGGTCCACCAGCGTCCGTTCCGCCGCCCAGTCCCGCTCGAGTGCTTCCTTGCGCTCGCGCTGGTCGCGCAGCGCCTCGTCAACACGTGCCAGCCGTACGGTGACATCGATGCCCACGGCTGCTTCGCGATCAATGATGCGGCGCTCGGTTTCTAGCGCCTCGATGCGCTTGCGCGCGTCGTCCACGGGCGGCGGTACCGCGTGCTGGCTGACGGCGACGCGGGCACACGCGGTGTCGAGCACACTGATCGCCTTGTCGGGCAACTGGCGGGCGGGAATGTAGCGGCGCGACAGGCGGACGGCCGCTTCGAGCGCTTCGTCCAGCACCTGTACCCGATGATGGTGTTCCATCGCGCTCACCAGGCCGCGCATCATCAGGATGCTGCGTTCCTCCGAGGGTTCGTCGACCTGCACGGTCTGGAAGCGCCGCGTGAGCGCGGGATCCTTCTCGATATGCTGCTTGTACTCGGCCCAGGTGGTGGCGCCAATGGTCCGCAGGTTGCCGCGTGCGAGCGCCGGCTTGAGCAGGTTCGCGGCATCGCCCGTGCCGGCCGCGCCACCGGCGCCCACGAGCGTGTGCGCCTCGTCGATGAACAGCACGATGGGCAGGGGCGAAGACTGCACTTCGTCGATGACCTGGCGAAGGCGATTCTCGAATTCGCCCTTCATGCTTGCACCTGCCTGGAGCAGGCCGACATCCAGCGTGCGCAATTGCACGTCGGCGAGCGCGGGCGGCACATCGCCCGCGGCGATCCGCAGCGCGAAGCCTTCGACGACGGCGGTCTTGCCCACGCCGGCTTCGCCCACGAGCATGGGGTTGTTCTGTCGCCGCCGCATGAGGATGTCCACGACCTGGCGGATCTCGTTGTCGCGACCGACGATCGGATCGAGCTTGCCTTCGCGTGCCTGCGCGGTGAGATCGACGGTGAAGCGGGCGAGCGCCTGCGACTTGCCCGTCGATTCCGGTGGCAGCGCCGCACTGGACTCGCCAGGAGAGGCGGCGTCCATGCGGAAGCCGTCGGTAGCGGATAGTCCATCTTCGGGAGAGCCACCGACGATCTGCGCGAAGCCGTCACTCAGGGCATCCACGCCAATGCGTTCGAACTGGGCGGACACCGCGACCAGCGTCCGCTGGAGGTGGCGAGTGCGGAGCATGCCCACGAGCACATGGCCCGTGCGCACCTGCGTTTCGCCGAACATCAGGGTGGCATGCACCCAGCCTCTCTCGACCGAATCCTCAAGATCGCCGGACAGGTCGGTGATGGCGCTCGCGCCACGCGGCAGGCGCTCCAGCATGTCCGTGACATCGGCGGCAAGGCGTGATGGATCGAGCTGGAAATGCCGAACCACGCGATGCAGGTCGGAGTCCTGCAACTGGAGCAGCTGGTGGATCCAGTGGACCAGCTCGACGTAGGGATTACCCCGTAGCTTGCAGAACACGGTGGCGCTTTCGATGCCTCGATACGCCAGCGCGTTGAGCTTTCCGAACAGGGCGGTGCGTCCTATCTGTGCCATGCGATCTGGGTCTCCTGCGGGAACCGTGAAAGGGAGGAAGGGGGCATGTCAGCGCACCGTCCGCAGCACGACCTGGTCTGCGTCGCGCGGCTCGCGGTAGCGGCCGATCCACGAGGAAAGGCCCAGGCGTCCTGTCCGGCCCATGTGGGTCAGCGGCACGTCGTCGCGCTTGAGGACAAGCTGGACGTCCCACACCTTCTCGTCGCCGACGTAGGTACGGATCGCGGCGGTGAGCTGGGCGAGGGATTCGCCACCGGGAAGGAAGCGGTCGAAGCGGGCGCGGTCCATGGGCCCCAGGCGGATGCGGAAGCGATGCTGTGCGCCGCGCACGCAGGTGCCGATGACGGTCGTTCGGCCGAGCGACGCCATGCCGACGCCCATCGCGACGCGATCGTCGTCGGGGAGCGGCATCCATTCGCCGACGAACTCCTCCACCTCGGCGGCGATGCCGAAAAGCCCTTGGATGAATCCGCGAAGACCTTCGGCATTGCGCGCCTGGTGGATCAGGCGACCGGCGAAGTGCCGGCGATAGTTGTCCGGCAGGGCATCGCGATCCGTCAGGTGCGGGGTGCCGATGCCGATCAGCGCGCCGACGTAGCCCGCGAAACGGTCGTCCGCCGGCCGGTCCATGTGCACCGTGGGCTGCGACTCCGCCCAGGCGCGGTAGAGCAGGCTCAGCATGCGGTGATGGAATACATCCGCGAAGGCGGCCAGCGTGTCGTCCTTGGCGTGTCGCTGCCGTTCGAGGGTGTACTCGGTCAGGTGCAGTGGCAAGGGGGCCTGCGGGCCGAAGAGCCCCAGTACGAAACCTTGCAGGCGAGGCAGACGCACGCCATCGCCCGGTTCGAAGCGGTCGATGGCGCGGGGTGGGAACGCGAGGGTGGGCGTATGGCCCAGGCGCACGGGATCTTCCGCCGCGCGGGTCGAGCGCGAGAGGCGAGGTAACGTGTCGTGCGCGCATTCCAGGCGTCGCAGTGCGTCGAAGAAATCGAAGTCCTCCGGTCGCTCGTGGAGCGCGTCGTGCAAGCGGGCGTTCACAGCACGCTCCGTTTGCCCGGAACGGCGGCCCAGCGCGCCACCTCATTGCGTTCGAGCGTGCGCAGCACGGTCTCGGTGAATGAGTTGAGGGAGACGTAACGTGCGAGGAAGTGCTGCATGACCGACGCGAACAGGAAGCTTCCCGTGCCTTCGAATGCCGCGTCCTCGCAGGTGAGCGTGATTTCCAGGCCCCGCCCGTAGGTGATGGGGCCAGGCAGCGGCAGTCGCCTGACGATCTGCCGGGAGACGACCTGGCGCAGGCCTTCCACCTGTCGCCTGGCGATCGCGTCGAAGGGATCGTGGTACATGCTCAGCATTTCGCGCAGCGCCGCGGCACCATCGCCGCCGTCCGCGTCGATCAGCGACAGGTAGTTCAGTTGCAGGTGGCTGACCAGCCGCCACGCGGTGGCGTCGCCGGCGATCGAAGCGCGCGGCCGCGTTGGCCCCGCGACGCAGCGTATCGAGGCGACGGGGGCGTCCGTGTGCAGCGTGAAATCGGTGCGCGACTTCCCCACGGGCATATGCAGCGGTAGATCGCGGTTGGTGCAAAGCAGGCGCATGCCCAGTTGCCGCAGCGTCGTGGCATAAGGCGCGTCGTTGCCGTCGACGAGGGAGATGAAGGTTTCGCTGCCCACGTAGCTGGAACGCGCACCTTCCTTCTTCTGTCGGGACGAGAGCAGCCTTGGCTCGCGACGGGTGGTGTAGAACGCCGCATGATCGTTGTGCCACGTCCTGGCGGTGCTTCCGTAGAAGGGCTCGAAGCGCTGCTCGGGTTCCTGCGCATCGCCGAATCCTTCCACCTCGCCGACGCTGTGGATCTCGAAATCCATGGGGCGTGTGCGATCGCTGAGCACGTGGTACTCGCTGAGCCCGGGTCGCAGGTGGAGTCGATCCGCGCGACGCGGGAACAGGTTGATCGCCGGCGTACAGAACAGGCGGAAGTGATCGGCGACGACCGAGCCACGCAGGCGGTCGATGGCGCGGTCGAGCCAGACGACGATCTCGAAACGCTGGCCCGGCACCCGGGCCAGGGCACGCCTGAGTCCATGGAAGGCGACGGATAGCAGTCGTTCGGGGCAGGCGAAGTATTCCTGGAGCAGGCGGTATCCGCTGAAGGCCCGTCCGTTCACGGGAAGCAGGGCCTGCGACTCCTCAAAGCCCAGGGGGTGGATATGCGAGGCATCCAGCGCGATATCGATGCGCTCGTCGCCCTCCCTTGCACAGACGGAATAGCCCAGGGCGTTGCCCAGCAGTTGTTCGTAGAGCATGCGCGGCAGGCCATCCGGCCCCGCAAGAAACAGGGGGAGCTGGTCCAGCGCGAGCGCGCTGGCCTGCACGCCGCCGGTGGTCGCGAACCCCAGGCGGATGGCGGCGCGGACGGGACGATCGCCAGGCGGTGTCAGCCCGGCGGCGGACAGCGCGGCGGGGCTTTCGAAGTAGCGCGCCTCGGTGAGCCGCAGCGGCCATAGTTCGACATCGTGTGCCGTCCGGTACTCGCAGGCCGTCCGGTCGCCGAAGCCAATCAGGCTGTGCAGCGCGGTGTCGCGACTGACGCGATGTCCCTCCGGGGGGAGGCTCTGGTCGTCGTCGGGCCGCATTTCGACGACGGCCATCGACGGTACGGGCGCGAGGAACTGGGGATACAGCATGTCCAGCAGGTGTTGGGTGAATGCCGGATGCTGGGCATCGATCTTCAATTGCACGCGCGCGGCGAGGAAGGCGAAGCCCTCGAGCAGGCGCTCGACGTAAGGATCGGCGCATTCGAGGCCATCCATGCCGAGGCGGCCGGCGATCTTCGGATAGTCGCGCGCGAACTCGCCGCCCATCTCGCGGATGTGCTGAAGCTCGCGGTTGTAGTAACGCAGCAGGCTGGGGTCCATGGGATCAGCCCGTGCCCGGGTCGATACGGAACTCGCCGGTATCCAGGTCGAGTTCGGTCTTCAGGTAGAGGTTCAGCGGCATGGGCTGGGCCCACATCTGCGACTGGATGCGGAAGGTGAGCGAGCGGTCGTCCATGCGATCCGTATCGACACCGACATGGACATGGAGCGTTCCGCCGGTAAGTCGTGGCTCGAACCGAAGGATCGCTTCGCGGATGCGCCGTTCCAGTTCGTCGGGGTCGATCCCGCCGAGCGCGGTGCCCGCGAGATCGGGGATGCCGTAATTGAGAACCGAGCCGTGCACGTGTTCGTACGGCATGAGGCTGTCGTCCGACCAGTGTCGCGTGCAGTTCAACAACCAGGAGATGTCGCGCGTGACGCATTCGCGCAAGCGCGCCGCGGTGATGATCCGCTGCTCCCGACTCTCGCTGCTTTCCCATGGGGCGTCATCGGTAAGCCTGTCGAGCAGCGAGGGTTGGAGGCGCTCCCGGGTGGTCAGTTCCGCCATGAAGGACTTCTCCTGGGACGATATCGGGCAGGGGAGGTGTCACTGGCGCCGCCGATGGGCCGGGGCGCCAGCCGCGGGATGGCTTATCCCTTGTTGACCTTCTGCATGTCGAAGGTGAAGTCCTTCGAACCCTGCTTGTGGCCCTTGTCGTCCTGGGGCTGGAACGAGTACTTGAACTTGCCGAAGTGCAGGGTGATGTTCTCGGTCAACCGATCGTCGCCGCCGCTGCCGCCCGTGGCGACCGAGGTCACCATGACGCCCTCGCTCATCTCGATGCTGAGGAAGTCGGTCTGCTCGCCGGTGGCGTTGGTCACGTAGAGGATGGCGCTTTCCGCGCGGGCGCCGGTGCAGCAGGCCTGGAGCAGGGCGTTGGAAACGTTGTCGACGTACTTGGTGACGAGGATGTCGTGCACGTTGGCCTTGCCGCCCGCGGCGTAGCCCGCGCCCGTGTGCAGGTTGCCGGTGTTGGTCGCACCCCACGACCACGCGATGATGGGAACTTCGTTCTTGTGCTTGGAGTGGTTCGAGGCGCCTTCGATCGAGACGTCGCCACCGACGAACTTGATATGCATGTCATAAGCCATGGATCGATCTCCTGGGTTTCAATAGGGCGTGAGCGCCCGGGCCCCGGCGGGCCGGGGCTGTTGGGTGGTGTGCGTGATCAGGCCGTCGTGGAGGCGACGGGCAGGCGGGAAACCAGCCGGAGCGACACGGTGAGGCCTTCGAGCTGGTAGTGCGGCTTGAGGTAGAACTTGGAGGTGTAGTACCCCGGGTTCTCCTCGACTTCTTCCACCACGACCTTGGCGGCGGCCAGGGGCTTGCGTGCCTTGGTCTCTTCGCTGGAATTGGCGGGGTCGCCGTCCACGTAGTTGACGATCCAGTTGCTCAGCCAGCCTTCCATGTCCTCGCGGGTGCTGAACGAACCGATCTTGTCGCGGACGATGCACTTCAGGTAATGCGCGAAGCGGGAGCAGGCGAACATGTACGGCAGTCGCGCCGACAGCTGGGAGTTGGCGCTGGCACCCGGGTCGTCGTATTCCTCGGGCTTGGCCACGGATTGCGCGCCGATGAAGGCGGCCATGTCCGAGTTCTTGCGGTGGACCACGGGCATCAGGCCCATCTTGTCCAGTTCGGCCGAACGGCGGTCGGTGATGGCGATCTCGGTGGGACACTTCATGTCCACGCCGCCGTCGTCGCTCGGGAAGGTATGCGTGGGCAGGTTCTCCACCGCACCGCCGGATTCGACGCCACGGATTCGCGTGCACCAGCCGTAGTGCTTGAACGAGCGGTTGATGTTCACCGCCATCGCATAGGCGGCGTTCTGCCAGGTGTACTTCGACGAGTCGGCACCGTCGGTGTCCTCCTCGAAATCGAACTCTTCCACGGGATCGGTCTTGGCACCGTAGGGCAGGCGGGCCAGCGTGCGCGGCATCGTCAGCGCGAGGTACTTGGCGTCGTCGTCTTCGCGCAGCGAACGCCAGCCGGCGTAGTCGGGCGTGGTGAAGATCTTCGCCAGGTCGCGCGGGTTGGCCAGTTCGCTCCAGCTGTCCATGCCCAGGATGTTCGCGTTGGCGGCGGCGATGAACGGCGCGTGCGAGGCGGCGGCGATCTTCGAGATGCTGCGCAACAAGTCCACGTCCTGCGGGCCATGGTCGAAGTAATAGTCGCCGATCAGGCAGCCGTAGGGCTCGCCACCCAACTGGCCGTATTCCTCTTCGTAGATCTTCTTGAACACCGGGCTCTGGTCCCAGGCGGTGCCCTTGAAGCGCTTGAGGTTCTTGGCTAGCTCCTTCTTCGAGAGGTTCATCACGCGGATCTTGAGCAGCGTGTCGGTCTCGGTGTTGGTCACCAGGTAGCTCAGGCCGCGCCAGGATCCTTCCAGGGCCTGGAAGTCCGGGTGATGCATGATCTGGTTGATCTGCTCGCTCAGCTTGCGGTCGATCTCGGCGACATAGGCGGCGATGGTCTGGTTGACGTCGTCGGAGACGATGGTCGAGTTGGCCAGCACCTGTTCGGCCAGGGTGCGTACGGCGGATTCGACTTCCTCCTTGGCCCGGATGCTCTTGGGCTTGAACTCCTTGCTCAGCAGCGCGGCGAAGTCGTTCGATTCGGCGGTCTCGGCAACGGGGGCCTGGACGGCGGCTTGCTTGGTGGCCATCGGGTTACTCCTGGGCGCCGGCGGCGTCGGGTTTGGGGGCGGAGACAAGGGCGGCGAGCAGCGCCGGGTCGCGGATCGCCTGGGCGATCAGTTTTTCCGCGCTGGCCTTGCCATCCAGGTAGGTGCCGAGGTTGGCCAACTGGGTGCGTGCCTGGAGCAGTTGGGCCACCGCGTCGACCTTGCTCGCGACAGCGGCGGGCGTGAAGTCGTCGAGGTTCTCGAAGGTGATGTCGATTTCAAGGCTCCCTTCGCCGGTCAGCGTGTTGGGAACCGAGTACGCGACCCGGGGCTTCATCGCCTGCAGGCGGCTATCGAAGTTATCGACGTCGATCTCCAGCGCCTTGCGCTGCTCGACGGGGGGAAGCTCGTCGGCGTTGGCACCGGACAGGTCGGACAGGACGCCCATCACGAAAGGGATCTGCACTTTCTTCTGCGCGCCATACAACTCGACGTCGTACTCGATCTGCACGCGTGGAGCCCGGTTCCGTGCAATGAACTTCTGACTGCTCTGCTTCGACATCTGTGGTCTCCGATCAAAGGTGACTTGCCGCATGGAGGAACTCCTCGATGGGCGCGCATGGCCCTTTGCCGCCTTCGGGCATGACTCTCCCGTCACCCGCGTCGGCGTGGGTGTGGGTTCAGGCGGTCAAGGAAGGTACGCGCGATGTTTCGACGCGCTGCCCCCGTGCAGGTCTTCGAACGAAGCGATGGTCCCGTTGCCGTTCGTCAACCTGGCGATGGCGCGAAAAGAGGCTAGCAGCGCAATTCCGGGCGATTCGGCAAATGTTACGAATTGGAACGTTCCAAAGTCGGAGCGGACGGAGGAGCCCCCGAGTCGGACGATCTTCACGAATCCTTGATGGATCCGCTGAAGGGGGTAATTGCATAAGTGCTGACGGATCAGGCAGATGACGCGAAATGCGATGCCGTTCCTTGTCGGGAGACCACGAGAAGGGCGACACGCGCGTGCGGTAGTTCAGAGGGCTCGGGAGGCGCGGGCGTCATCGCTTCGCGTTGGGTCGATGCCACACCGGGGAGCAGGGCGCGAGGATTTTCGATCGCCCATAAAAAAACGCCGCCGGTGGACTCCTGTCCACCAGCGGCTTGTCCGGTGAGTCCATGACACGTGAAATGCGAGTTGCTCGCTCCTTTCACGTTTACGTCACGTCCCTCCGGTGAGGTGACTACCCTGTCACCTCATCAGGTCGATCGTCCCCACGATCGACCCGGGCTCGCCGTCTCTCGACGGCGGCTCCCCCACATCGATGAAAGAATCGTAACGAAGCGTTCACTGTCCGGGTATTGGAAAATTTCCTATGTGGGTTCCGATACTTGTGCTGCGAAGCAACACGCGTAGGTGAAGTCCTACGGGCTCTGGGCGGATCCGGAAGAGGCCGCCGAGCGCCGTGACACGGTCGCTCATGCCCTGCAGCCCGCGTCCGCCACCGTCGGTCCGGACCGGCCGGGGCGTTGACGGTAAGCCTGCGCCGTCATCACGTATGTCAAGGACGGCAACGGGACCGCTGTCCCGGAGGCCGATCCTGAGGCGAAGGCGAAGTTCGCGGGCCCCGGAATGACGGACCACGTTCGTCGCGCTCTCCTGGACGATGCGGTAGAGGGCCGTCAGGGTGTCTTCGTCGAGCAGTCGCGGCTCGCCCCGCAGGTCGGTGATGTAGCTGATGCCGGCGGCCGCGAGCATGTCGCGGATGGGGCCTTCGTCCAGGGCGC
Organism: Luteibacter sp.; assembly: GCF_009912395.1. GTDB lineage: Bacteria > Pseudomonadota > Gammaproteobacteria > Xanthomonadales > Rhodanobacteraceae > Luteibacter. Next base: position 187,950 of record NZ_WNDO01000002.1, read on the forward strand.
GGAGCAGGCCGAATTCGTCGAGTACCGAGGGGCGCAGGCTGTCCAGCATTTTGTGCAGGGCCCGTCGCATGTGGCCGAGGATGCCGTTGATGGAGCGGCCGATGTCGTCCAGGCCGGCGTCTCCCAAGCGGTTCTGGGCGAGCTTCAGGTGGGTCTGGATGGCGGTGAGGTTCTGGCCCAACTCGTCGTGCAGCTCGGAGGCCATGTGCCGGCGCAGGTTTTCCTCCGCCTGCAGGTTGCCTCGGGCCGCGTCCCGAAGCTGGCGGGCGAGCTGGTCGAGGCGCTGGTTGGCGGCGGCGAGATGGGTGTTCTGCTGGGCGACCCGCTCGCTGCTGCGCCGCAGGGCATCGGTGGCCGCGCCGAGCATGAGCGTGCCGGTGCCGGCCACGGCGAGGAACAGGTGGGCGGCGGCCGTGGGCGCGCCACGGCCGATCATGTCCTCGGTGACGTTAAGGCCCACGCTGGTGATGAGCATCGCCAGGCCGGCGCCACGCCAGCCATGGCGGAAGGCGAAGAACAGCACGGGCGCCAGGGAGAGCACGCGGGCGAACTGCGGCTGGGGCGAGTACTCGGCCAGGGTGATGAGGATGGCCAGGGAGGGCAGCATTACCAACAAGCCATCGAGCAGCAGCTCGGCCATGGCCGCCTGGGTGGGACGCTCGCGGAACACCAGCACGAGCACCGGCACCACCAGCAGCACGCCGAGATAATTGCCCAGCAGGTCGCTGCCGAACGTGGTGCCGAGCATCTCGACCGGGGCGGCGGGATGCATGGTTGCCATCATGGCGGCATTGCCCACCGTGGCGACGGTGGCGGTGACCATGGCCGACAAGAGCAGGCGGGCGACGTCTTCCGGTGTGCTTAGGCTGGCGTGCAGATGGGCCCGGCGCAGCAGCCAGAGACAGGCGGCGACCATGAGCGGTTCGGGTACGTCACCCAGGACGAAGCCCGCGCCGGTGATGGGTAGTCCGCTTCGCCATTCGCAGTAGCCGCTCGCCGCGACCTCCGCCATCAGGATCCACAACCAGTTGCGGGTGGGTGCCAGCAGCAATGCGCCGAAGCGAAGACCGAAGGGGATGACCCAGAAGGGTTGCTCGGTAGGCCAGACAAGGATCCACGCCAGGGCGTAGCCGATGGCGGAGAGCGGGCCGGCGAAACGATAGAGCGCGTGTAGTCGCATGGACGAATGTTACACGTCGGCTGGCCGTGTCCGTCCTCTGGCGAAAGTCGCGCGCATGTGTGGGCGTTGCCTGCTACATTCTGCGAATGCCAAGAATCGTCCTCGTAGATGACCACGCCATCGTCCGTGAAGGCTTCAAGCGCCTCATCGAGCTGGAACCCGACCTGGATGTCGTCGCCGAAGCCCGCAATGCCGATGAGGCGGTAGACGCCGTCACCCAACACCGTCCCGATCTCGTGGCGGTCGATCTTTCCCTGCCCGATGGCAGCGGCCTGCCGCTGATCGAGCACCTGGGCAGCATCTCCCCGGACATGCGCATCGTGGTGCTGAGCATGCACGACGGCGAGCCCTATGTGTCCGAGGCCCTGCGTCGTGGCGCGCGCGGTTACGTCACGAAAGGGGTGGCGCCGGAGGAACTGGTCGAGGCAGTTCGCGCGGTGCTGTCCGGTGAGCAGTATCTCAGCTCGGACCTTCGCGAACGCCGCCTGGCCCGGCCGTCGGCCGACCTCGACCCCATGAGCAAGCTGACCGCCCGCGAGCGCGAGGTGTTCCTGTTGCTGGCGGCCGGTCGTGCGCCCAAGCAGGTGGCCGCCGAGCTGGGGATCGGACAGAAGACGATCTACATCCACCGTGCTGCGGTGATGAACAAGCTCAACGCGGGGTCGGAACTGGATCTCTACCGCATGGCGCAAGAGCGCGGCCTCATCCGCTCTTGATGGTGTAGGAGCGCGCTTGCGCGCGATGTCTGCCGTACCGCGAGCACCCATCGCGCGCAAGCGCGCTCCTACATGTCGGGCGCGGTTAGCTTTGGGCGCGGTCCAGCATCTTCTTCGCGTGCGCGCGGGTTTCCTTCGTGATTTCCACGCCACCGAGCATGCGCGAGATTTCCTCGCGGCGACCGGCGGCGTCGAGCGCCTGGATGCGGGTGCGGGTGGCTTCGCCGTCGCTGGCCTTGGAGACCTGCAAGTGCGCATGACCCTGGGCCGCCACCTGGGGCAGGTGGGTGACGCAAAGCACCTGTACGCGCTCGCCGAGGGCGCGCAGCTTCTGGCCCACCACTTCGGCCACGGCGCCGCCGATGCCGGTGTCCACTTCGTCGAAGATCATGCAGCCGATGTTGTCGTTGCCCAGGGTGGCGACTTCGATGGCGAGGCTGATGCGTGCCAGTTCGCCACCGGAGGCAACCTTGCGTAGCGGGCGCGGCGGCTGGCCGGGGTTGGCGCTGACCAGCAGCTCGCAACGCTCGCGACCCTGCGGATCGGGATCGTCGCCCTCGACCGGCTCCAGCGAGACTTCCAGTCGTCCGCCGGACATGCCCAGCTCGCCCATCAGGGCGGCGACGGTGCTGCCCAGCCGCTTGGCGGCATCGACGCGAGCGGCCGAGAGCAGCTTCGCGGCGTCGTTCCAGGCCGTGTGCAGGCGGTCGCGCTCGCGACCCAGCCGCTCCAGCGCGTCGCCGGCACCTTCGAGCTCAGCCAGCCGTTCGCGGACGTCGTCCGCCTTGGCGACGAGATCCTCGATGGGCAGGCGATAGCGGCGCGAGAGGTCGTGCAGATGGGTGAGGTGGGTGTCGACCTCGGAAAGGCGTTCGGGGTCCAGTTCCACGTCCTGCGCGTAGCGGCTCAGGCCGTCCACGGCTTCGCCCACCTGGATCTGGGCGCTGTCCAGCAGTTCCAGCGTGGGGGCGAGCGTGGCGTCCAGTTCCGCCAGGCGGGAGAGTTCGGCGTGGGCCCGCAGCAGGGCGCGACCGATGGCGAATTCGCTTTCGCCGTCGAGCAGCTCGACCACGCCATTGGCGCCTTCGGCGAGGCGGCCCGCGTTGGCAAGGCGGCGATGCAGGGCTTCGAGTTCCTCGAGCGCGGCGGGCGCGAGCGCCCAGCGGTCGAGGTCTTCCAGCTCGTGGCGGAGGAGGTCGATCTGTTGTTCGCGATCGTCGCCACCCGACAGCGTGCGGATGCGGGCGACCGCGTCGCGCCACGCCTTGGCGGTGTCGCGCACGGCGGCCAGGCGCTCGTCATTGCCAGCGTAGGCGTCGAGCAGTGTCATCTGGTGCTGGCGGGAGAGCAGGGCCTGGTGTTCGTGCTGGCCGTGGATCTCGACGATGAGCGCGGCCAGTGCCGACATCTGCGCCAGGCTGGCCGGGCGGCCGTTGATCCACCCGCGGGTGCCGCCTTCGGCGCGGATCACGCGGCGAAGCTGGCAGGTGTCGCCATCGTCGAGTTCCTCCTGGCGCAACCAGTCGGCCGCCTCGGGCAGGCCGCCCAGGTCGAATTCGGCGGCGAGTTCGGCGCGATCGCTGCCGGCACGGACCATGCCGCTGTCGGCGCGGGCGCCTGCGAGGAGCATCAGCGCGTCCACGAGCAACGACTTGCCGGCGCCGGTCTCGCCGCTGACCACGGTGAGGCCGGGTCCGAAGGCGATCTCGGCTTCTTCGACGACGGCGAACTGACGGACGTAGAGCGAGGTGAGCATGGGCACCGGAGGGCGGCGAAAGGAATCGCGGCGATTGTAGCCGGAGGCGTGTCGCAGAAGCCGAGACTTGCAAGCTGGGCGCACAGACCTTATTGATAGCGCCTTCGCACCGATGAACTTCCGGCCCACCCACGCGCATGAATCCGTTCCATGGACACGACATCGATGCCCGCGCGCGCCGGCTGCTACGGACCCTGATATCCCAGTATCTGTCGGACGGCGAGCCCGTGGGCTCGCGGACCCTGGCGAAGTCGTCCGGGCTGGAAGTGAGTCCGGCCACCATCCGCAACATCATGGCCGACCTCGAAGAAGCCGGCCTGGTGGCCTCGCCGCATACCTCGGCCGGGCGGGTGCCCACGCCGCGCGGCCTGCGGCTGTTCGTGGACAGCCTGCTCGAACTCAAGCCGCTGCCGCGCGACGAGATGGCGCGCCTGCAGGGCGGCCTGCCGCCGCACCAGACGACCACGCGCGACCTGCTCGGCAACGTGTCCAACCTGCTTTCGGCGATGACCCACTTCGCGGGCGTGGTCACGGTGCCGCGACAGGGTGACTTTCCCTTGCGTCACATCGACTTCGTGAACCTGCCGGATGCCCGGGTGCTGGTCATCCTGGTGTTCTCGGACAACCAGGTGCAGAACCGCGTGGTCCAGCTGGCCCGTCCGCTGGAGAGCGGCGAGCTGGAGCAGGCCGCCAGCTACCTCAATGCCCAGTTCGCCGGTTTCCGCCTCGCCGATATCCGCGCCCACCTGGCGGCGGAGCTGCGCGAGGCCGGTGGCGAGCTGAACCGCACGCTGTCCGGCGTGGTGGAGCTGGCCACGGCTTCGTTCGGCGACCAGGACGCCGACGACGTGTTGGTCAGTGGCCAGACCAACCTGATGGGTTATTCCGAGCTGGCCGACATCGATCGGCTTCGCGACCTCTTCGACGCCTTCCAGCAGAAGCGCGACCTGCTTCAGCTCATGGAAATGTGCGTCAAAGCCCCGGGCGTACGCCTGTTCATCGGCGAGGAGTCCGGTTTCTCGGCCCTCGACGGGTGCAGCATCGTCACCGCCACCTACGGCACGAAGGGCCGCATGCTGGGCGCGATCGGAGTTATTGGACCGACGCGTATGGCATATGAGCGGGTCATTCCGGTGGTGCAGGCCACTGCCGGACTGCTCAGCGACGCCTTGAATCGCGCCGCGGCGACCTCATAAACCGCCCCGGGAGGCGGGTTTACTATTTCCCGCGAATGTTCGGCCCCTCCGTGGGATGGGCCGGTTAGCTGACATTTGGAGACATCATGCAGAACAACGATCCCCATGTGCCGGATCCGGCGCAGGAAAGCGGCGCCGACTACGGCGTGAACGCGGACCTCGACGCACTGACCGCCAAGCTGGCGGCCCTCGAATCCGACCTGTCCCAGGCGCGCGAGACGGTATTGCGCGAGCGGGCGGAGATCGAAAACCAGCGTCGTCGCCTCCAGCGCGATCTGGACCAGGCTCGCCGCTTCGCCAACGAGAAGCTGCTTGGCGAGCTGCTGCCGGTCTACGACGGCCTGGCCCTGGGCCTGTCGAACGAGAGCGCGGATGCGAAGACCCTGCGCGAAGGCCTCGAGCTGACGCTGAAGCAGCTGGAAAAGGTGACCCAGGCCAACGGCCTGACCCTGGTCGATCCGCTGCACCAGCCGTTCAACCCGGAACACCATCAGGCGATCAGCTCGGTCGAGTCGAACGAGCATGCGCCGAACACCGTCGTGGCCGTGGTCCAGAAGGGCTTCGTGCTGAACGATCGTCTGCTGCGTCCGGCGCTCGTCGCCGTGGTGCGCGACAACTGAACGAAAGCCCGCCGCATGTGCTTCATCGGCATGCGACGGGATCTCACAAGGCATTGAATCGTTGGGGCGCAGCCCCACTTTCATCACAGCAGCGGCCGCGGGGGCCGCATTGAATTTCGGAGCAACTTCATCATGGCCAAGATCATCGGCATCGACCTCGGTACCACCAACAGCTGCGTTGCAGTGATGGAAGGTACGACCGCGCGCGTCATCGAGAACGCCGAGGGCGATCGCACCACGCCGTCCATCGTCGCGTTCACCAAGGACAACGAAGTCCTGGTCGGCGCGCCGGCCAAGCGTCAGAGCGTCACCAACCCCAAGAACACCTTCTACGCGGTGAAGCGCCTCATCGGCCGCAAGTTCACCGACGCCGAAGTGCAGAAGGACCTCAAGCTCGTTCCTTACGGCATCGTCGCCCACGATAACGGCGACGCCTGGGTGCAGACCGCCGACGGCAAGAAGATGGCCCCGCAGGAGATCTCCTCGAAGGTCCTGATGAAGATGAAGAAGACCGCCGAGGACTTCCTCGGTGAGTCGGTGACCGAAGCGGTCATCACCGTCCCGGCCTACTTCAACGACAGCCAGCGCCAGGCGACCAAGGACGCCGGCAAGATCGCCGGCCTCGACGTCAAGCGCATCATCAACGAGCCGACGGCCGCCGCGCTGGCCTATGGCCTCGACAAGACCTCCACGGCCGATCGCAAAATCGCCGTGTACGATCTCGGCGGCGGCACCTTCGACGTGTCGATCATCGAGATCGCCAACGTCGACGGCGAGAAGCAGTTCGAAGTGCTGGCCACCAACGGCAACACCTTCCTGGGCGGCGAAGACTTCGACAACCGCGTCATCGACTACCTCGTGGAAGAGTTCAAGAAGGAGCAGGGCATCGACCTGCGCCAGGATCAGCTCGCCCTGCAGCGCCTGAAGGACGCCGCCGAGCGCGCGAAGATCGAACTCTCGTCGGCGCACCAGACCGACGTGAACCTGCCGTACGTCACCGCCGACGCCTCGGGCCCGAAGCACCTGAACATCAAGCTGACCCGCGCCAAGCTGGAGTCGCTGGTGGAAGACCTGGTCAAGGGCACCATCGAGCCGTGCCGCACCGCGCTCAACGACGCCGGCCTGCGCGTGTCGGACATCCACGAGGTGATCCTCGTCGGTGGCCAGACCCGCATGCCCAAGGTGCAGGAAGCGGTGAAGGACTTCTTCGGCAAGGAAGCGCGCAAGGACGTCAACCCGGACGAGGCCGTCGCCGTCGGCGCCGCCATCCAGGGTGGCGTGCTGGGCGGTTCGGTGAAGGACGTGCTGCTGCTCGACGTGACCCCGCTGTCGCTCGGTATCGAGACGATGGGTGGCGTGATGACCAAGCTCATCGAGAAGAACACCACGGTGCCGACCAAGGCCTCGCAGACCTTCTCCACCGCCGACGACAACCAGACGGCCGTGACCGTGCACGTGCTCCAGGGTGAGCGCGAGCGCGCCAACGCCAACAAGTCGCTGGGCAAGTTCGACCTCTCGGGTATCCGTTCCGCGCCGCGCGGCACGCCGCAGATCGAAGTGACCTTCGACATCGACGCCAACGGCATCCTGCACGTGTCGGCGAAGGACAAGGACACCGGCAAGGAACAGAAGATCGAGATCAAGGCCGGCTCGGGCCTCTCGGACGAAGAGATCCAGCGCATGGTCGCGGACGCGGAAGCGAACCGCGAGGAAGACAAGAAGTTCCACGAACTGGTGCAGGTCCGCAACAAGGCCGACCAGCTCGTCCACGCGACCCGCAGCCAGCTCAAGGAGCACGGCGGCAAGATCCCGGCCGAGCAGCTGGCCACGATCGACGGCGCGGTGTCCGACCTTGAGAAGGTGAAGGACAGCGACGACAAGATGGCCATCGAGTCGAAGATCGCCAACCTCGAGCAGGTCGCCCAGTCGCTCTACGCGGCGGCCCAGAACGGCGGCGCGTCGGACACGGCCCAGCAGTCGGCCCCGGGTGGCGGTTCCGCCCAGCCGGACGACGTGGTCGATGCCGAGTTCACCGAAGTCAAGGACGAAAAGAAGTAATTCGTCCTCGAAGGGTAGGGCGGCGCCGGTGGATGCCGGCGCCGTCACCAACGGTCAATCGGTTCGGACGCGCCGTGGCGAAAGCTGACGGCGCGTTTGTCCGTCCAGGGAAAGCAAGCGTGACATGAGCACCAAGCGCGACTACTACGAAATTCTCGGTGTGGAACGCACCGTTACCGAGGGTGACCTCAAGACCACTTTTCGTCGCGTCGCGATGAAGTACCACCCCGACCGCAATCCGGACGATCCGGCGGCGATCGATAAATTCAAGGAAGCCAAGGAGGCCTACGACGTACTCTCCGACGCGCAGAAGCGCGCAGCGTACGATCAGTACGGCCATGCCGCCTTCGAAGGCGGTGGCTTCGGTCGTGGCGGTGGCGCCGGTGGTTTCGGCGACGTCGGCGACATCTTCGGCGACATCTTTGGCGATATTTTCGGTGGCGGCGGCGGACGTCAGCGTGCGCGTCGCGGCGCCGACCTGCGCTACATGATGGACCTGGATCTCGAGGAAGCCGTGTTCGGCGTCGAGAAGAAGATCCAGATTCCCACCCAGGTGAACTGCCACCACTGCAATGGTTCGGGCTCGGAAGACGGTAAGGTTTCCAAGTGCTCCACCTGCGCCGGCCATGGCCGCGTGCGCATGCAGAACGGCATCTTCTCCATCCAGCAGGCGTGCCCCACCTGCCATGGTTCGGGGCAGAAGATCGACAAGCCCTGCAAGAAGTGCCATGGCGAGGGTCGCATCGAGGAAGAGCGCACGCTGTCGGTGCGCATCCCGGCGGGCGTCGACAACGGCGACCGTATTCGCCTCACGGGGCAGGGTGAAGCCGGTCCGGCCGGTTCGCCGGCGGGCGATCTCTACGTGGAAGTGCGCGTGCGCGAGCATGCGATCTTCCAGCGGGACGGTTCCGACCTCTACTGCGAGATGCCCATCCGCTTCGCCCAGGCGGCGCTTGGCACGGACCTGATGGTGCCGACGCTGGAAGGCGAGGTCTCGGTGAACGTGCCGCCGGAGACACAGACCGGACACCAGTTCCGTCTGCGCGGTCGCGGCGTGAAGTCGGTGCGTGGCGGTCGCACGGGCGATCTCATCTGCACTGTGGTGGTGGAGACGCCGGTTCGCCTCACGAAGGAGCAGCGCGAACTGCTGCAGCAGCTGGAAGCGACCTTTGTCGGTGAAGAGGCCTCCAAGCACACGCCGCGCTCGAACAGCTTCATGGACGGCGTCAAGGACTTCTGGTCCCGCGTCACCTCCTAACTCCGTACCCGTGATCGCGCGCAAGCGCGCTCCTACACCGCCCGGCACCCCGGCTGTTGTTGTAGGAGCGCGCTTGCGCGCGACCGTTCCGGAGTCGTGAATTGGGCGCCGGTGGGGCGGCATCCCATCGAGCGCACGGTTTACGGTTCACGCTTTGCAGCATGGCGCGTTATGCCCTGCGACTCACCTCTCCGCCCATCGCGCGCAAGCGCGCTCCTACAAAAGCCTGTGCAGCGGCATTACGATAGCCGTCCGAATTGAAGTGAAGGCTTTCCCCATGACCCGCCCCATCCGTCTTGCCATCAGCGGCGCCTCCGGTCGCATGGGTCTCGCGCTGCTCAACCTGTTGCGCGAAGACGGACGTTTCGAACTGGTGCGGGCCATCGTTTCGACGAAATCCGTGCGCCTGGGCAAGGCGGTCTACGGTGACGTCTCGCCGTTGCGCTTCTCCGCCTGGAACGATGCGTCGGGCATCGACGTGGTGATCGACTTCAGTGGTCCCGAAGGTCTCGATCAGGCGCTCGATCACTGCGAGGCGAGCGGTGCGGCGCTGGTCACCGGTACCACCGGCCTTTCCGTCGAACAGGAAGCCCGCCTGACCCGCGCCGCCGAGCGCATCGCCGTACTGCGTGCGGCCAACTTCAGCCTTGGCGTGGCCGTGCTCACGCGCCTGCTGCGCGAAGCGGCCGCGGCGCTGCCGGGCTGGGACCTCGACATCGTCGAGGCCCACCACAGCCGCAAGGAGGACGCCCCTTCGGGCACCGCGCTGGCACTGGGTCATGCGGCCGCCGCCGGGCGTGGCGCCACGCTGGAGGAGCTGGCCGTCTATTCCCGCGAGGGGCGTCCTGGCGCCCGCAAGGCCGGCACCATCGGCTTCGCGGTCGTGCGCGGCGGTGACATCGTCGGCGAGCACCAGGCCTTGCTGATGGGGCAGGGCGAACGCGTCGAACTCGGTCACCGTGCCACCGATCGCTCGATCTTCGCCCGCGGCGCCCTCGAATCCGCCGCGTGGATCGCCGGCCGCGCCCCCGGCGCCTGGACCATCGAAGACGTGATCGCCGCCAAAGTGTAGGAGCGCGCCTTGCGCGCGACCGGTACGGAGGTAAGTGAGTCGGCCGCTATCGCGGCCTGTAGGAGCGCGCTTGCGCGCGATCCCGGGGCAAGTCGCGCCACCTACAGCGCGTCGCGACTTTCAGGCCGCGCCAGCGGCTGACTCACTCGCTCCGGCCCATCGCGCGCAAGCGCGCTCCTACAGACATTGAAATCGTGTTAGCATCCGCCGCGATGTCATTGGGGAGTAGCCATCCTCGTTCCCCCTGAGGAGTTCGCGTCAACAGACTTGGCGGCCTTGTGCCCCATGGCGCGAACGGTAGCGATGCACCTGCGGTGCGTCGCCGGCCCGGCGAGACCTTTGGCCATCGACATGCTCACCCGGCCGGGCGAGCGGTGTCGTTGTGCCATCGGTTCTTCGCGCTCGCCCGGCCCGTGCCTTGAAACATGCTGCTGACATGCTTCCTTTTCCTGGTTTCCGCCGGGGCTATCTATTTCGCCTGCGAATACTTCGTCAACGGCGTCGAATGGTTCGGGCGCAAGCTCAACCTGGGCGCCACGGCCACCGGCACCGTGCTGGCCGCCTTCGGCACGGCACTTCCCGAAAGCGCGGTGACCTTCGTCGCCGTGATGTTCGGCAAGACGCCCGAGGCCAAGGACATCGGCGTGGGTGCCGCGTTGGGCGGCCCGCTCGTGCTGGCCACCATCGCCTACGCGGTGGTCGGATTCGCTTTATATCTGGGCCGCAAGCGCTTGAATCGCCCCGATACCCGGGTGCGTGTCGACAACCAGCGCCTCGCCCGCGACCAATCCTGGTTCCTGGGAATCTTCGTCGTGAAGGTGGGCCTGGGCCTCGTCGCCTTCGCCTGGAAACCGTGGCTGGGCGTGCTGTTCCTGCTGGCCTACGGCCTGTATGTCTGGCGCGAGATGCGCGACGACACCAGCGCGCCGGAAGACGAGGAACTGGAGCCGCTGACCTTCCGCCCCCATGACGCCAACCCCTCGATGAACTGGGTGATGTTGCAAACGGGCCTGGCCCTGGCCGTGATCGCCATCGCGTCGCGCACCTTCGTCTGGCAGCTCGAGGCATTCGGCGAGTTCTTCCATCTTTCCCCGCACATCGTGGCCCTGGTGCTGAGCCCGGTGGCGACGGAGCTGCCGGAAACGGTCAATGCGCTGATCTGGGTGCGGCAGGGCAAGGAGCGGCTAGCACTGGCCAATATCTCGGGCGCGATGATGATCCAGGCGACCATTCCCAGTTCGCTGGCGCTCTTCGCGACGCCGTGGCTATTCGATACGCCGCTGATCGTGGCGGGTGTCGTCACCGCCGTGGCCGTGATCGCGCTGTGGGCGATGTTCCGCCGCGGCGCCGTGGAAGCCCGTTGGCTGATGCCGATCGGGCTGCTTTATGGCGTGTTCGCGGTGTTTGTGGGGTGGTATTTCGGGAGGGGGTGATTGCGCTTAGCCCGGTCGCGCGCAAGGCGCGCTCCTACACAAACCGACCTGTAGGAGCGCGCCTTGCGCGCGACCAGTTCGAAGCGACGCCTCAATCCCGATGCGACGCATTCCGATCGCGATCGGCACCCATCTGGCGATCGAGCTTGCCGAAAATCTTCTTGAACACCCGGGAGAACTTGCCGCGCTTGGTCTTGCGGTTCTTCTCTTCCTCGGAGGTGAGCCAGGCGACCTGGATCACCCGGCGCTCGCCCTCGTAGGGCAGGTGGCCGTGGAACGAGTTCTCGGCGCGGCGGAACACGGCGAATTCGCCGTACAGCGGCTTCAGCTCCGGCACCACGGTGTCGTCGATGTTGTCGATCGCGTTCAGGAAGCGCAGGCAGCCGTCGCTGGTGTCGGGCCACAGGGGATTCAGGTAGATCAGCGCCGTGGCGATCTTCGACTTGCTGTCCGTGTGGATCGTGCCGTGGCGGCGGTTGAGCAGGCGGCAGAGGGTGACCAGGGTGGGGTAGTTTTCCAGCCCCTGGATGCCCAGGTGGCGGCCGATGGCGGCCGAGAACTCCCGCGAGGTCATCTGCTGCACCAGCTCGTTCACGGACGGACCGCAGTCGCCGGCGTCGTAGGGAAAGAACCCTGCGCTGGAGTACTGAGGGAAATCTCGCTCCAGTTCGGAGCGCGCCTCGTCGGGCAGCTGGCCGTGGGCAATCATGAACGAGAACGGCTCGTGCCGGATGTCGGTATCGGGACGATCCAGTCGGGCGGGGTCGAGCAGCATGGCGGGCGGTTCTCGGTTGATACCTCAAGCGGGATTGTATCGTGTCAGACCGCTGTTCCAGCGACAAATCGTGTACTCTCGTTCACGCTTCAAACGGTGGACAGAAAGGGCCTTCGGGCCTATCATTCGTACCCGCCCAACGATTCCTTATCCCCAAGGCCCACGAGCCGCTACACGCTGGCTTGCGGGCTTTGCTGCACCTGAAGGCGGCCATCCCATGCGTACTCCTGCTCTGCTTGCTCTCGAAGACGGCAGCGTTTTTCACGGCCACGCGGTCGGTGCCCGCGGTGAAACCGTCGGTGAGGTGGTGTTCAACACCGCCATGACCGGTTATCAGGAAATCCTGACCGACCCGTCGTACAACCAGCAGATCGTCACCCTGACGTACCCGCACATCGGCAACACCGGTACCAACGACGTCGACGTCGAAGCCGACCGCGTCCACGCGGCGGGCCTGATCGTCCGCGACGTTCCCCGCCTGGCGAGCAACTGGCGCAGCCAGGAATCCCTGCCGAGCTACCTCGAGCGCCACAACATCGTCGCCATCGCCGGCATCGACACGCGTCGCCTGACCCGCGTCCTGCGCGAGAAGGGCGCGCTCAACGGCTGCATCGTGGCCGGCGACGCCATCGACGCCGACGCCGCCGTGGCCAAGGCCAAGGGTTTCCCGGGCCTCAACGGCATGGACCTGGCCAAGGTGGTCAGCACCGCGCAGACCTACCAGTGGTCGGAAGGCGTCTACGACCTCGACAAGCAGGCGTTCTACAACGCACCGAAGAAGTTCCGCGTGGTCGCCTACGACTTCGGCGTGAAGCGCAACATCCTGCGCCTGCTCGCCGGTCGCGGCGTCGACATCACCGTGGTTCCGGCGCAGACGCCGGCCGCCGACGTGCTCGCCATGAACCCGGACGGCGTGTTCCTCGCCAACGGCCCGGGCGACCCGGCCGCCTGCGACTACGCGATCGAGGCGACCAAGCAGATCCTCGACACCAAGATCCCGACGTTCGGCATCTGCCTCGGCCACCAGATCATGGCCCTCGCCATCGGCGCGAAGACGCTGAAGATGAAGTTCGGCCACCACGGCGCGAACCATCCGGTGAAGGACCACGACACCGGCCGCGTGCTGATCAGCTCGCAGAACCACGGTTTCGCGGTGGATCCGGCGACGCTGCCGGCCAACGTACGCGTCACCCATACCTCGCTGTTCGACGGCTCGCTCCAGGGCTTTGCCCTGACCGACCGCCCGGCGTTCTGCTTCCAGGGCCACCCGGAAGCCAGCCCGGGCCCGGAAGACGTCGGCTATCTGTTCGACACGTTCATCGCCGCGATGGAAGCGCACAAGGCGAAGCAGGCGTAACACGCCGCACGCCCGCACCTTCCATCCAGCCTTCGATTAGCGAGACATACCATGCCAAAGCGCAGCGACCTCAAGACCATCCTCATCATCGGCGCCGGCCCGATCGTCATCGGCCAGGCCTGTGAGTTCGACTACTCCGGCGCCCAGGCCTGCAAGGCCCTGAAGGAAGAGGGTTACCGCGTCGTCCTGGTCAATTCGAACCCGGCGACGATCATGACCGATCCCGACACCGCCGACGCGGTGTACATCGAGCCGATCAACTGGCAGACCGTCGAACGCATCATCGCCAAGGAGCGCCCGGACGCGGTGCTGCCGACGATGGGCGGCCAGACCGGCCTCAACTGCGCGCTCGACCTCGCCGATAATGGCGTGCTCGATAAGTACGGCGTCGAGCTGATCGGCGCGTCGCGCGAAGCCATCCGCATGGCGGAAGACCGCGACCTGTTCCGCAAGGCCATGGCCGACATCGGCCTGGACTGTCCGAAGGCCGCTGTCGCCCGCTCGATGGAGCAGGCGCTCGAGATCCAGACCACCGTCGGCTTCCCGACCATCATCCGCCCCAGCTTCACGCTGGGCGGTTCGGGTGGCGGCATCGCCTACAACAAGGAAGAATTCGTCGAGATCGTTGGCCGCGGCCTCGAACTCTCGCCCACGCACGAAGTGCTCGTGGAAGAGTCGGTGCTGGGTTGGAAGGAATTCGAGATGGAAGTGGTCCGCGACAAGGCGGACAACTGCATCATCGTCTGCTCGATCGAGAACTTCGACCCGATGGGCGTGCACACGGGCGACTCTATCACCGTCGCCCCGGCGCAGACCCTCACGGACAAGGAATACCAGCGCCTGCGTAACGCATCCATCGCGGTGCTGCGCAAGATCGGCGTGGATACCGGCGGCTCGAACGTGCAGTTCGGCATCAACGCCGAGGATGGCCGCGTCGTCGTCATCGAGATGAACCCGCGCGTGTCGCGTTCGTCGGCGCTGGCGTCCAAGGCCACCGGCTTCCCGATCGCCAAGGTCGCCGCCAAACTCGCCGTGGGCTACACGCTGGACGAACTGCGCAACGACATCACCGGTGGCCTCACCCCGGCGTCGTTCGAGCCGTCCATCGACTACGTTGTCACCAAGATCCCGCGTTTTGCCTTCGAGAAGTTCCCGGCCGCCGACGCGCGCCTCACCACCCAGATGAAGTCGGTGGGCGAAGTGATGGCGATGGGCCGCAGCTTCCACGAGTCGATGCAGAAGGCCCTGCGTGGCCTGGAGATCGGCAAGACCGGCCTCAACCCGACCGGCCTGGACATCGGCAGCGAAGAAGGCTTCCAGACGCTCAAACGCGAACTGCGCGAGCCGCGCCCGGATCGCGTGTTCCACGTCGCCGATGCCTTCCGCGCCGGCCTGTCGCTGGAAGAAGTGCACGATCTGACCCGCATCGATCCGTGGTTCCTCGCCGCGTTCGAAGACATCGTGATGACCGAAGGCGAAGTGCAGCGCCAGGGCCTCACCGCGCTCGACGAGCCGCGCATGCGCGAGCTGAAGCGCATGGGCTTTGCCGACGCGCGTCTGGCCGAACTGGTCGGTACCGACGAAGCCGCGGTGCGTCACCTGCGTCGCACGCTGGGCGTGCGCCCGGTGTACAAGCGCGTCGACTCCTGCGCCGCCGAATTCGCCACCACCACCGCGTACATGTATTCCACGTACGAGGAAGAGTGCGAAGCCAACCCGACCGACAAGGACAAGATCATCGTCCTGGGTGGCGGTCCGAACCGCATCGGCCAGGGCATCGAGTTCGACTACTGCTGCGTGCACGCGGCGCTCGCCCTGTGCGAGGATGGTTTCGAAACCATCATGGTCAACTGCAATCCGGAAACCGTCTCCACCGACTACGACACCTCCGACCGCCTGTACTTCGAGCCGCTGACGCTGGAAGACGTGCTGGAGATCGTCGACCTCGAGAAGCCGAAGGGCGTCATCGTGCAGTACGGCGGCCAGACCCCGCTCAAGCTTGCCCGTGCCCTCGAAGCCGCCGGCGTGCCGGTCATCGGCACCAGCGCCGACTCGATCGACCTGGCGGAAGACCGTGAGCGCTTCCAGAAGATGATCCAGAAGCTGGATCTCAAGCAGCCGCCGAACCGTACCGCGCGCAATGCCGACGAGGCGCTGGCGCTGGCCCGCGAGATCGGCTACCCGCTGGTGGTGCGCCCGAGCTACGTGCTTGGCGGTCGCGCCATGGAGATCGTCTACGCCGACGCCGACCTCTCGCGCTACATTCGCGAAGCCGTGCAGGTGTCCAACGAGTCGCCGGTGCTGCTCGACCGCTTCCTCGACCACGCCGTGGAAGTGGACGTCGATATCGTCGCCGATGCCGAGGGCAACGTGCTCGTGGGCGGCATCATGGAGCACATCGAGGAAGCCGGCGTGCACTCGGGCGACTCCTCGTGCTCGCTGCCGCCGTACTCGCTCTCGCAGGAAGTGCAGGACGAAATGCGTCGCCAGGTGAAGCTGATGGCGCAGGAGCTGAAGGTCATCGGCCTCATGAACACCCAGTTTGCCATCCAGGGCGACGAGGTGTTCATCCTCGAAGTGAACCCGCGCGCCTCGCGTACGGTGCCGTTCGTGTGCAAGGCCACGGGCATGTCGCTGGCGAAGATCGCCGCGCGCGCCATGGCCGGCAGCTCGCTGGTGAAGCAGGGCGCGACGAAGGAAATCATCCCGTCGTACTACTCGGTGAAGGAAGCGATCTTCCCGTTCCTGAAGTTCCAGAACGTGGACCCGATCCTCGGTCCCGAGATGCGCTCCACCGGCGAGGTGATGGGCGTGGGCCGCACCTTCGGTGCCGCGTTCGCGCGTAGCCACGAAGCTGCCGGCATCAAGGCGCCGCCGAAGGGCAAGGTGTTCATGTCGGTGCGTGACGCCGACAAGGACCGCCTGCTGCCGATCGCGAAGGACGTCGCCGCGCGCGGCTACGTCGTCGTCGCCACGGCTGGCACTGCCACGTTCCTCCAGGACAACGGCATCGCTTGCGAGCGCATCAACAAGGTGCTCGAAGGTCGTCCGCACATCGTCGATCTCATCAAGAACGGCGAAGTCGTCTACATCGTCAACACGACGGAAGGCAAGCAGGCCATCTCGGACTCCTTCTCGATCCGTCGCGAAGCCTTGCAACAGCGCGTCACGTATTCCACGACCGTCGCAGGCGCGCGTGCCCTCGTGCATTCGCTCGACTTCCATACCGATCCGGAAGTGAACAGCCTGCAGGAACTGCACAAGGAGCTTCATGCATGAGCAGCACACGTCCACCCATGACCCAGAAGGGCGCAGACCGCCTGCGCACCGAGCTTGAGCACCTCAAGGGCCCGAAGCGCCAGGCGATCATCGCCGCGGTCGCCGAGGCTCGTGCTCATGGCGATCTGAAGGAGAACGCCGAGTACCACGCCGCACGCGAGGAACACGGCTTCAACGAAGGTCGCATCGCCGAGTTGGAGGCCGCGCTGTCGAACTCCGAGGTCATCGACACCGAGCGTCTTGCGGTCGGTTCGCGCATCGTGTTTGGTGCGATCGTCGAACTGGTGGACCTGGACTCCGAGGCCGAAGTCACCTACCAGATCGTGGGCGACGTGGAAGCGGACATCAAGAAGAACCTGATCGCGGTGTCCTCGCCGATCGCGCGTGCGCTGATCGGCAAGAGCGAAGGCGACGAGTTCGACTTCACGGCGCCGAACGGCGTGAAGAGCTACGAGATCAAGGGCGTGCGGTACAGCTGATTCCGCCGCGTCGCCTGGTGACTGAAAACGCCCCCTTGAGGGGCGTTTTTTTTGCGGCGACAGCGTGTCGCGATAACCGCGGACCGAGGCACTGGATTCCCGCGTTCGCGGGAATGACGGTAGGTGGGTGGTCGCAAGCGGGGGGGTAACCTCCGTCGTTCTTGCTCAGGCAACGGCTATAGCTGGACCAAGCGGTGTGACACGCCATTCGCGATAACCCCAGGCTTCGCCGTAGGCACCGGCCTGCGCCGGTGCGACGTGCCCCGTCGTACCGGCGCAGGCCGGTACCCACCGCATCGGTTCACCCGCAACGCGATAACGCTTCTTCGGATCGTGTGCGGGCAACGCATTCGCCCGCTCGTCGCTCCCGCGAAAGCAGGGGCCTAGCGCGGTGAGCCCGGGCGAAGCGAAACGCCGGGACCGTGCTTTTCCGACCCTCGCAGACATTGGGGCGACCTACTGGAAATCGGCAGTCAGGCGTTTAAGATGCAGGCGGGGCAACCAATCTGCGGGGGTGGGTATGGGCGCTGGACGGGTGGACGGACATGTCGCTGGGCCGCTGGCTCGCGAACGCACGATCGCGGGACCATCCTTCAATCGCTGGTTGGTACCACCTGCCGCGTTGGCCATTCATCTCTGCATCGGCATGGCCTACGGCTTCTCGGTCTTCTGGCTGCCCATGACCAAGCTGGTGCCAGGCGCGGACGCCGCGACCTGCGCCGCGCAAGGCTTCCTCGACCAGCTCACCACGACCATGTGCAACTGGACGGTGCCCTCGGTCAACCACGTCTTTGAGACCTTCATCGCCATGCTGGGCCTGGCGGCCGCGATCTGGGGCGGCTGGCTGGAGCATGCGGGCCCGCGCAAGGCCGGTTTCATCGCTGCCTGCTGCTGGGGCGGCGGCCTCGTGATCGGCGGCATCGGCATGGCGATCCATCAGCTCTGGCTGGTCTACCTCGGTTGCGGCCTGCTGGGAGGCATAGGGCAGGGCCTGGGCTACATCACGCCGGTCTCCACCCTGATCAAGTGGTTTCCCGACCGGCGCGGACTCGCCACGGGCTTCGCCATCATGGGCTACGGCGGCGGCGCCATGATCGGCGCGCCGATCGCCGTGAAGCTCATGGACGTGTTCCGTCAGGGCGAAGTGGCTGGCGTTGCGGCGACCCTCGCCACGATGGGTGTCCTGTACTTCGTGGTCATGTCGCTGGGCGCCTTCGGCTTCCGCGTGCCGCCAGCGGGATGGAAGCCGATCGGTTGGCAGCCGGACACGCATACCAAGGCGGCGCCGATGGTGACGCGAGGGCATGTGCACCTCGACCAGGCCTGGAAAACACCGCAGTTCTGGCTCATCTGGGGCGTGCTTTGCATGAACGTCACGGCGGGTATCGGCGTGATCTCGATGGCGAGCCCGATGCTGCAGGATGTCTTCGGCGGTCGCTTGCTGGGCGTGGACCCGACTACCGAGCTAAGCGTCGCCCAGAAAGCGGCGATCGCCGCCGCGGCCGCCGGCCTGGTGGGCCTGGTCAGCCTGTTCAACAGCGTCGGTCGCCTGTTCTGGGCATCGGCCTCCGACATCCTGGGGCGTAAGTTCACCTACGTCATCTTCTTCGTCCTCGGCATCTCGCTCTACTGCCTCTTGCCCAGCCTTGGTCACTACGGCATGGCGGCACTGTTCGTGATCACCGTTTGCGTGATCCTGTCGATGTACGGCGGCGGCTTCGCCACCGTGCCCGCGTATCTGGCGGATATCTTCGGGACCCAGATGGTCGGTGCCATCCACGGACGCCTGCTCACGGCCTGGTCGGTGGCGGGTGTTATCGGACCGGTCTTGATCGCCAGCATTCGCGAATCGCAGCTTGGCGCCGGCGTGGCGAAGAACCTCGTCTATGACCGCACGCTCTACATCCTCGCGGGCCTGCTGCTGGTCGGACTGATCTGCAACCTGCTGGTGCGTCCCGTGGATCCGCGCCATCACATGAGTGAGGAGCGGCTGCGCAAGGAGCGCTCGCTGCAGCACGAGGCGCAAGCCTCCGAGGCCGCGCTGGCCGCCGCCGCGCGCGGACCGTTCGGCGCGCTCGGACTCGTTGCGTGGCTCGCGGTGGGCATACCTTTCCTGATCGGTGTCTGGATCGCCTTGCAGAAGGCCGCCGCGCTGCTATAACGGACATCGATGGTAGGGGGAGAGGGTGCTTCGGTGGGGGGAAGTCTGGTCTGTGCGGGTGTCGGCATGACACTCGGTTCGCATCTGACACCGCTGGCGCGCAGCGAAATCGAGGGTGCGGACGTCATTTTCGTGGCGGTATCCGACGCCATGGTCGAACGCTGGGTCGCGTCGATGCATCCGGACGTGCGCAGCCTTCAGCCGCTCTATGCCGAAGGCAAGCCGCGCACGGAAACCTATGCGCACATGGTGGACGCCATCCTTGCGGAGGTGAGGGCGGGGCGGCGGGTCTGTGCCGTGTTCTACGGTCATCCGGGCATCTTCGTGTCCGCTTCCCATGCGTGTATCCGCCAGGCGCTCGCCGAGGGCTATTCGGCGCACATGGAGCCAGGCATTTCCGCATCGGACTGCCTGTATGCCGACCTGGGCATCGATCCGGGCGGTGTCGGTTGCCAGCACTACGAAGCCACGCAGTTCCTGCTGCATGAGCGGCGCATCGATGCCGCCGCCTGGCTCATCCTGTGGCAGGTCGGGTTGGTGGGCGATCTGAGCCTGGGGCGGCGGGAGACCGGTGCGGCGTACCGACAGGTCCTGGTGGATGTGTTGTGCCGTGACTTTCCCGAAGGGCATGAGGTCATCCTGTATCGGGCTCCGATCCTGCCGTTGGAGGGGCCGCATATCGTCCGTGTGCCGCTCCATGCGCTGCCTGCGGCGGACTTCGGCACGGGCTACACCCTCGCCGTGCCGCCCTGCGCCAGCCTGCGGGTAGCCCCGGACATTCTCGCCCGCTTGCGGGCCCTTTCGTTTGACGCAGACGCTTGATCGGCTTCACATTCCTGGGGTCCCGGCCAGAAGGCCTACTACTCCAGGGCGTCGCGCAAGCGATATCATCGACTTGCGATCGTCCTCGAGGGGAGGTGCGACGTGCGGTTGGGCGCCGGGTCGCTGTCGTCCGGGGGTGTCGGGTATGGGCGATGTCATCGAGTTTCTGGCCCGCGTCGGTCGTGACGCGTCGCTACGCCGTGCGCGCGGCGATGGGTATGACGAAGCATTGGAGCGTGCTGGATTCGATCCGTCTACGACACGGGCACTCAAGGCCCGCGATGGCGACACCCTGCGGGTGTTGATGGGACACGGCGTCTACTTCGATGTAAGCGGCCACTTGGTCTGCAAAATCGGGCCTCTTGATTTGCGAAGCGCTGGAAGGCGCGGGACGGCCACTTTAACGGCCCTTTATTAGCGGCTCAAAGCGCGGTTAAAGACCCCGCCCAGGCGGAAAAAGCGACGCGGAAGGGGCAGACAGGAAAAGACCTCCCAGCAGTCGGAGAGGCCTCCCTGGCTGCCCTTGGATATCACCTGGCGCGAACGGAGGTAGGGCCGCTGGTCGTCTGAAAGCGCTCCAGCTTGCCGTCAGGCCCGAACTCCATAGCCAGCCCTTCACTACCACTATCTCCGTTCCCCGTGAACCCATTAATGCGGGACTTCACATGGACGTAAATCAGCCCGACTTCACCGTTCGAATGGCGCCGAACCTGGGATGGCTCGCCAAACCAAGCCTTCGCTTCTTCGATCGTTGTGACCCCGACCTTCAGGCGGGCCTGTGCAGCCGGATCAATGGCATGGCCGGTCTCGACGGTGGCGCACGCCGAGAGTCCGAGCATCAACGCCGCTATCAAGAATCGCGAATGTCGCATAGCTCACCCTGTGTGATTTCATCCGTGGGACGGCAGCATAGCCGAGGTTGAGCAGGGCCGCTCCGGCCATCGCCGCCGTCCGCCCCCCATAAAACCAGTCCCGCCGGCTCGGCCTGGACGTCCCAGCTAGGGCCGGGCTGCGTCAACAGCCCGGTGCCCCGATTACTAGAGCGTCGTCGAGAACCGGTAGGCGGTACCCACGGTCCAGGGCAGCGACACGCCGCTGAAAGGCTTGTAATCCGTCCACGCCTGGTTGTCGTCGGACCACTGCACCACGAAGTCGACCGGCGCGCGATCGGTGTTATCAGGCGTGTGGGGCTGTGCATACAGCCACAGCTCGGCGGGCACGAACCTGGTGCCAGCCAAGAGGTCGACCGACAACCACCACGGCCCAGTGGTCGACATGCCGCCATCCGCGAACGTAAAGGCGTTGGAACCGACGCCGCTGGTGTCATGCCACACGTAAGACGCGCCCTGCAGCGGATTGGATGCGGCGTAGGGCTTGTCACCACGGGTCATCGCAGCATCTTCGGCCTCGCCGGCCTGCAACAGAAGGCCCGCCGCACCCAGCGCGAAGTACCGCTGTCCCATGTTGCCGATCTTGGTGACGTACAAACGCCAATAGCGGTGACCGTCCTTGCAGAATGCACGTCGCTCACCCAGGCTCCAGGACGCGATGCCTGACGTCGAGACCAGGTCGGTCCATTGATCACCGTCGTCACTCCACTGCACCCGGAGCGCAGCCGGCGCTTCGTCGGCGCCGCCTTCGCGCGGCGCTGTGATCGCCACGCCCTGCACATCCGGTTTGACGCCCTCGCCGAAGTCGTACTGCACCCATTGCGGCGCGGACTTGCCCGAGGCCCATTTGCCTGACCCTGATCCGTCGAACGCCTTGTCGGCGCCGTAGCCAGAGAGTGCCGCGCTGGCCGTGGGCGTGCCGCCCAGCGCAACGATCGGGGCGTTCCTGGCGCCAAGAAATTCGACCTGCGCCAGGCTGACGTTGGCGCCGGCGGTCGCTTCGACCATCACTCGCCAATACCGGTGGCCGGTCTGGGGAGGCGCGGTCAACTGTGCGAGTCCAGTCAGTACGCGATCCGACAGTGCGGCCGCATGCAGCGAGAACCACATCACGCTGGCGTCGATACCATCGGTCGTGCCGCTGCCGCCGATCTGGATGCCATTGGGTGCCACGGATACAGGTCCCGACACCGCCACCGACGAGACCTTGACGTTGTCCACGAGCAACGACAGATCGTTACCTGCCCGCCGCAACACGATCAGCCGCGCCTGGGCGTCCATCACCGATACGGCGGTCGACACGTCGTTGTAAGACGTCGACGGCGTGCTGACACGGCCTACCAGGTGGCCGTCGCTCTTCTGGGCCTGGAGCAGATAGGTCGCCAGGCCGTTGCTGGCCGCGACGAACTTCGCGATCAGCTTGGGATAGTTACCGGTGTCCGCGCCTGGCGCCGCGATCGACGCGCCAATGATGAGCGTGAAGTCACCCGTCAAGTCCTGCCACGCGCCATACGGGATGGTCAGCGCGCCACCAGGCAAGCGCACCGAGCGGGCACCGCCAGCGAAGAGGCTAGGCGCTGCCAGCTGGGCATTCGCCGGATAGGCACCATGCCGCTCGTAGCCGCTGATATCGGACGCGACGCTGCCCTCTGGGTCGTTGCAGGGGATGAATACAAGGGGCGACTGCGACAGGACCGCCTGCTCATACGGCGTAAGCGCTGGACGGGCCGCATTGAACCGCCGCGCTTCTGCCGCGCCCCAGCCGGTCTGGCCCTTGACGCTGATGACGTCGGTCCATCGTTGCGCATCGTCGCTGACCTGCAAGACGAAGTCCCGCACGGCGGCGTCGGCCAGGTCACCACCGCTGTACTGGCCGACGATCTCGATGCCGTACACGGGCGTCGACACACCGAAGTCCCATTGCAGCCAATGCGGCGGGGCCACGGGCTGGGCTGTCCACTTCTTGCCAAGGTCCGTGCCGAAGGCATTGGCGGCGGGGTTCTGGGTGTTCGCGGTGCTGTCGGCGGACGCTCGTGCGTCGGCGTCCGCTGGAGACGTAAGGCTGTTGCCGGCGACATCCAGGAACCGGAGCTTGCAGATGGAGGTGTACTGATCGCCGTTGTTTGCGAGCACCAGCACGCGCCAATAGCGGCCGATCGAGGCCGTGGACGAGGCGATGCTTATCGTGTCGGCGAGCGTCACCACCTGGTCCGATCCATCGGTCACCGAGATCACAAACGAGGCCTGCGACTCCGCCGTGGGTGTCCCGGAGAGGCGTCCGGTATCCACATCCAGTGTGAGGCCGGCCGGCAGCTGCCCGGACGCAATCGACCAGCGATAGGGGGCAACGCCACCGGCCGCCGTGTAGCGGTAGCTGTAGGCGTAGCCCACTCGACCGCTCGGCGCGCGGCCGGTGACGTGGAGGACGGCGACGTAAACGAACGAAGTGGTCGCCACCTGCATGCACGACAACCCGTCACGCACCGATACCACTTCGACCCGCGCCGGGCCATTGGTCGCCAGGTTCGCCGAATAGCTTGCACCGGCAATGCCTTCACGCGTGTGCACCAAGATGCTGCCGAGGTAGGTGCGTACGGTGTAGGTCGTGCCAGGCTCGGGGCCGATCGATGGCTGCGTCGCGTCGACGAGCTGATCCCGCTGCGCCTTGCGGTCACGGTGCGACCAACTCAGGTCGATGGGACCGATCACCTGAAGCACGGAGCGTTGGCCGCCTACCTTGAGGTCCGCTGGCGGATACGGCCGTGCCTGGCGGCGTGCCAGCGTCAGCGACGCGATTGGCGCCAGGGCCTCATCCAGCTCGCCCTGGCCCGTGCGGGTCAGCAGCTTGGCCTGGATGGTTTCGCCAGCCAGGTACTCGGTCGCGTCCGCGCCGGTAAAGAAGTCCGTAAACCAGACCCGCGCATTGGCGTTGTGCGCGGCGGGCAACGTATCGCCACAACCGCGAGCCAGTGTGACCGCGCCCGTGGTGGCGTCGATGGCGTCCACTCGCAACACCTCGTCATCGATGAGCGCCTCGGTACCGACCGCGACCTGATCCAGATCGCGGGTTGAGGTCAGCACGGCGACGATGGGTTCCACCGACGCCGGCACGATGGCCGGCAACAGCCCGGTGGGGGCGAAATCGCCCGAACCCTGTTCGACAAAGGCGCCGTTGTCGCCCACGCGCGTGGTGAGGGTGTAGTTGTAGGCCACCCCGCTGGCCCGGACGCCCAGGCTGCCGACGTGGCCGCTGTTGGCGCTTAGCGCGGCGAGGTCGGCATCGCGCAGCGTGCCGGCCAGGTCGCGGTAGCTGGCCTCGACCAGACGCTGCGCAGGCACTGGCTGCGGACGAGTGTCCGGCTCGACCCACTGCGTTGGCTGATCGCCGACGTAGCTCTGCGTCGGCATCGCGTTCACGTCTGTGGTGTAGCTGACGATGATCGCGTTGTCGCTCCAGGTGCCGCGCTCGATCTCGAGCACACGAATCGGCAACCGGACCAGGTTCAGCTCTTTCCAGCTGAAGGCGACCACGTCGCCCTTGATGAGGTCGATCTCCTGCAGCTGGCCATTAACCACCGCCAGCATCGGCGCGGGCAGCTTGAGCTTGCCGCGCGCCGGCAGGCTACTGACCGCGTTCAGTTCGCGCATCGCGACCTGGATAGCGAGCGCAGACGACCACAGGCCAGGGTAGTTGAGCGGCTTGTCGATCGTCTGGCCCTGCGCTCGGATATTGGCCGGGTTGGTCACCGTCCTCGACTCGTCCTTGTCGGTGTCGGCGTTGTGATACGTCATCGTGATCGAGTTGACGGCGCCGTAGATCGTGGACTGCTCGTGGCTGGTCAGCTCCAGGATGTTGCTTTCGTCGAGCAGTGGCAGGGCCGTGGCGTCGTAGCCACCGCGATAGAGGCGGAGGAACTGCTTGCCGGTGCGTGGGTCGTAGGACATCTCCCCGCCGACGTGGTTGCAAATCTCATTCACCATGCCGTTGAGCACATCGCGGCGGGTCCACTTAAGCACCAGACCCAAGCCCTCATTCTTCAAAATGACCGCCGCTTCGCGCATGCGGTCCAGATCCAGCACCGCTGCGTCCTGACCCATGCCAGTCACCGGATCGGTGTACATGCGATAGATGTAGTGCGCGGGATTCATGCCCTTGTCGATGCGGCACAGATCGGGTTCCCACACCGGCGTGCGCCACCCCTTCAGCCAGCGGCCGACCCTAAAACTCAGCGGCTTGATGTAAGGATTCATGGCGCCGACGATGCCGTCGAAGACCAGGGTTAACAGACCGCGATAGGCCGGCTGCGGCGCCCCCAAGAGGCCGACCAGCTCGGGCGGGGGCGCCTGGTCCGGCTCGCCCATGTAGATCGCCAGGCGGCCATTGACGCCGCCCTCTTTCTTCTCGCCGCCGTACAGGTTGCTGGCGTTGATACGGACGGCCTGGCTCGTCGTCACCTCACCCGTCCACGCCGTGCGGCCGCCGCCCTTGATCTCGTAAATCCCGTCGACCGGCCCATAACAGACGCCGAAATGCTCGGTCATCCAGTACCAGTAGCCGATGGTCGGCTTGCTGCTCTTACCCACAGCTCACCTCCGCATCCGCGCGTGCGATCGCGGCGACGCGCTGCGCGTAGGCGTCGTCAATCGCCTCGAGTTGCTCAATCGGCAGCCCTTCGTCCAGAAACGCCTGCAGGTCGATGCCATGCTGCTCGCACCAACCGCGAATACCCGGGGCACACAGCACCCCGGGGCCGCCCAGCTTGGCCTGACGCGCGTGCGCGACGGTGACGCGGATGGTCATTTGCCCCCCTTGGCCTTGATCGGTGTGGTGCGCAGGTTGCCGTACCACAGCATGTTGCTGTTCGGGATCCAGGCCATACCGCCAACGTCGGTGATTTCTACACCATCCTCCACGCCAGGCATGTCGCTGAAATCCTCCAATGACGGCGGCTTGGCGTTCTTCGGCCTGGGCGCCATCGCGATGGACAAAACGGTGACGAGGATGAGAAGGACCCAATAGACCCACATATTCGTATTGCCTCAGTAGATTGGCTCGTTGCCGTAGGGATTCTTGGTGGGCTTGTTGAGCTGGCCGCCGTAGTTGGGGCTGTTGCCGAAAGTGGTGTCGCAAGTGGCCATCGTGTGGTCGCAGCCCGGGTAGCTGGCGACCACCGTGCCCGTGGCCAGCAACGCCGGCGTCAGCAGGGTGAGCGAGGTGCCTTTGTGCTCGGTGATGAAACGCCGTTCCTGGCCGCCGTTGGGCGTCGTCCAGACCAGCTCGCCGGCGGTGAACCAGCCGTCGGGCTTGCTTCCAAAGGCGGCCGCCGTGACCACGCGGCCGGCGACGTCGATGATCGTGGCGTCGATGCGGAACCGTTCCAGATCGACGTTGCACTCGCCCAGGCCGGCGCTGCCCAGCACGCGATCGCATTGCTTGGTCCAGCGCCGGTTGAGGCCGTTGGTCGACAGCAGCGCGGTCGGCGGCAGGCAATGGATCATGGTGATGCCTTTGGGCTTGAACTGGACGCTGCCGATCGCGCCCTGCCAACGGATCTCCACTGCCTCGGCGCCTTTGCGCCGACGGTAGAGCAGCAGGTGGACGTGGCCCATCGGCGAGGTGCCGCGAAACTGATCCAGCACCGGCAACGCCGTGGGCACGTCCAGATCCAGCGTGTTGCGCCCCGCGTCGGTGCTTTCGCTCAGCTTGCCGCGCTTGATCGGCGCCGACTGATAGGCCACGCCGCCGTAGACGATCGGCGTGCTGTCGGAGGTGTAGCCCCAGATCTGCGGGCCTCGGGCGAAGTGGTACCACTCGCTGTAGCGGGAAAACAGGCTCATTTACGGTTCCTCGCGCGGCACGGCGGCAAACGTGGCCGCCGCCTTGGCCGTGCCTTCGATGTCGTGGGTGTGCTGGATCTCGACGACGTCGCTGCTCAAGGTCGCCAGCATCATCCAGCTGACTTGGCGTACCCGACGCCGGTCGATCGCCACGCCGAACGGCGTATCGATCGCCAACTGCTCGGTGCCGTCGACGGCCTCGCTCCAGGCGGTGACGCGGCGGTAGTACACCGTGCCGTCGACCAGCTCCAGGCGCAGGTGACGCCGTCCGGGGCCACCCTGCAGATACCGCGTGTAACCCACCCAGCGCACCGTCAACGCGGTCGAGGTGGCGAGCACATCGGTGGTCAGGGTGAGATCGTCGGCCCAGCTCGGCACCCAGACCGCCTGCGCCCGCCCAGCGAGCCAGTACAGCAAGCTGCGGTGCGCGGTGCGTCGAGTGATGCCGTTGACCACCCAATCCTGCCGCTGGGTCATCCACGGCAGCTTCGTGGTGTCGTAGAGCAATGGCGTGCTGGCATCGTTGTCGATCCACGTCATCTGGCGGCCGTAGCCGGCCGGGCGATCGCCAGTTTCGTTGGGCCGGTCCTCGAGCACGGGATATCCCAGGTAGCGCGCCGTTGGCGCGATAGCTGGCCAATCGCAGGGGGCCGCCGCCTGAAAGCGCACGCGGGCAGCGCTGATCGTACTGGTGTGCCGCGACAACGACGGGGCTTCGGTGAGCTGGGCGGGGCGGCACGGATACAGGCGACTGGCGACGGGCCACTCGCGCTGCGTAGGGTGCTTCAAGACGATGCCTTGCGCGGTGACCTCGGCTACCTCGATCACCTCGTACTCGGATGGGCTTGCCCAGATTGCCGCCAGACCGTCGATGACGTAATCGCGGCCGGTGGTGTCCACTGCGATCACGCTCGTGTCGGCCGGCACCACCTGGCGCAGCCAGTGCAGATCCGTCCACACCGGCAGCGCCCAGGTGCGTGCCGTCCAGGCGTAGAGCGCGGCCTCGAGGATCTGGCGTCCCGCATCGTCGCCAATTACCGAGAACTCCCACTGCCGGCGCGGGGTCTCACGGCAAGCCAGGCGTGTTTGCGTGCCGTCGTAGGCGGTTTGCACGTCGTTCAACCAGGACAGCGTTTCGGTGATGCCATCGGACCAATCCGGCGGAATCATCCACGCGATCAGGCGCACTCCAACGACGGAGGCGACTGGCACCTCGCCATCATCGAAGGTGTAACGCAACCGCGCGTTGATGGTCGGAGGGCCGTTAGGGCCGACCGCCACCGTCCAGGTCCGCGACTGCAAAGGCGCGAACGCGATTGGCAACGCTGAGGGCGCGGCGATGTCGATGCCGTCCGCGTTCTGCGCGTCGACCTGGCGCAAGGTCAGCGGCCGATCGCGCCAGGCATTCCACACGTAGAGCGAACGGGTTTGCGTGGTAGCCAGGTTGCCCACGTCCAGCACCGCCGGCGCCACGTGGACGCGGTCGTAGTAATCGGTCAGGTAGTGCGACACCGGGACCGAGGTCAGCGCGCGCGGCGCCGCCGAGACCGGCAGCTGCGAGGTCACGGTGGTCGGCGACGGCGTCGGCAAGGACGACTCGTGCGGCGGCCAGTAGTCGGTGGCAAAGCCATGCATCGCCGGCGACAGCGCTGGATTGAGCAAGCCGCCTTGAAGGGCTTGCGGCAGGATGGCGGTTAGCGCGGCCATCGCTTACGGACCGTCGTACCGAATCATCCAGCCGAAGGTGCCGGTGTCCTGTGCACTGTTGGACTGGTCGGCCGAGCTGGCGTTCTTGCGGAAGAACGGGAACACCTTCCAGCGGTCCGGACCCAGGGTGATGATCTGGCCCGGCGTGTAGTTCGTGATGCGCATGTACCGGGCGTTTTTCAGATCCGCCACCATCGCCACCTTGGTTTCGGGCAACTGACGATACGGCTGGATTGGGATCGGCACGGTCTCACCGTTCCATACGTTCGGCTGGCGAGTGATCAACGTGTCGATCGGGTTGACCGCGTTGGGCGCGACCCAGGCGTCGCCCACATCGATGAACGACGGCCGGCGCCAGTCCTGTTCGTTGGCGTAGTTCTGCCAGAACAAACCGGCCGGGGTGAACCACGTGCCCGTGCTGCCGTCGTTGGAAAAATCCGCCCCGGCATCGCGGACGCCGATGGTCGTGCCCCGGGGCGGACCAGGCGCCGGGTTGTCACCGACCGCGCCGGTGTTACCACCGGCCCATGCACCGCCTCGGGTGCCCGTGGAGGTGGCGACGCCGAAGGCCAGCCACAGGTAGCAGTCCACGGCGTAGTTGATGACGGCGTACACCTCGATCGGATCATCGAAATAGAACAGCTCATAGGTCACCGGCCAGACCAGGCCGACGTTGCCGATCTCGCGGATGTAGGCCTTGTTCGGGCTAGGGTTCAGCAACTTCCCCTTATCTGGATCGACGCTGCGACCCAGGCGCAGGGTCAGCGCCGCCCCCTCGACGGCCAGCAGGGCGTTGCACGCGCCCTTGCTGAGGGTCGCGCCGGTCAGCGTCCAGCCCTTGGCGGTGAGCGTGTTGACGATCGCCGAGCGGATGCTCGCCATGTCGTTGACAATGCCCGTGGTGTACGGCATCAGGCGAGCCTCAGGAGCATGTAGTCATTGAAACCGTTGCGCGTGCCGTCCTGCAGGACGACGTAGGTGTCGCCGTTGATCACGGTGGTGTTCTCGGTGGCGTTGTCGTAGCCGCTGATGGCGTGGATGCCGTCCAGCGTGCCGTAGATGTTGGGACCGGCGTCATTGAGGCTCACCGCAAGCGGCACGTACGTGCCGTTGTTGTCGCGGATCTGGTTGGTGGTCGTGAGATACAGGTTGTTCCACGGCCAGCAGTCCACATTCCGCCAGCTGCCGTCGACAAAGCGGATCGCAAACCCCGGGCGCGTGCCCTTGTAGGGCATCGATAGCGAGGGATCGCTGAAGCGGATCGGCTGCGGCCCCTTGAACAGACCGCCCACGCAGATCGGGTATGGGTACTGGTCAGGCCGTGCCTGTGGGAAGAAGTAGCCGCCGTAGCCGGGCACGTACACCGGTGTGCCGACCTTTAGGCCGAACGTGACGCGCTGAGCGTTGGCGACCAGCCAGTAATCGATGCGGCGGTTATGCGCCGGCACGCCCATCTCGTTGTAGCCGGGCTGCGCATCGAACGCGTTGCCGGCGACGTAACCGGTGAATGCCGCGCAGGTGAGGTTGTAATAGTCGGCATTGACGTTCTGGTACGTCCGAAAGCCGCAGTAGATCTGCTGATCGCCCGACAGGCCAGAGCCGCGCAGGATCAGCTCGCGCATCACGGTGTTATCGGTATACGGACCGGGGTTGCGATAGCGCAGCGTCTCCCAGCCATTGGCCTCCGCGAGGGCCTTGATCTCGAGCAGCATCTGCCAGTGCGCGATGCCCTCGCTGCCGGTGTTGTCGACAAACCCTACCTTGAATGCCACCGGCTTAACCTCCGATTCGCTGTTTGATGGTCGCGCCGTTGCGCGAAATGAGGTTCAAGAACACAGCCTCGCCGTCCGCACTGTCCAGGTAGTCGCCGAACAGCGCGGGATCGACCTGGTTGACTGCGCGGAACGAGATCTGCGGCACGCCGCCGGCCAGGGCCGGGGCATTGAAGCGAGGCAGCGACGGCGAGGGCAAACGCGACGGGGCCGGCACGCCGGACAGACCGCTCACCAGGCCGCCGTTGGCATAGCCCCGCATGGCCCAGCGATCGATCGCATCCATACCCTGGGTGTGGAAGTCACGCATGAAGGCCAACGCTCCGGGCTGGGCCAACCGGAAGGCCGGCTGCACGTACTCGCCGGCATGCACCACGCCGGCGACGTCGTACTTGCCGCCTGGCCCGGTGAAACCGCCTTCCGCAAAGAGAGAGGCGCTCTTGGCCGTGTTGGCGATCAGTAAGGTAGTGGCCGCCGCCTGCAACGCCGCAGCGTTCACGCCGATCGCCACGGCCGCCGCACCGACCGCCCCACCGGCGACGGCGAGCTTGGCCGCACCCTGACCGACGTCGTTGGTCTGATCGCCGCCACCGGCGAGCGACTTCAGGCCGTTGATCGCCTGTGTCGCGATCGCGCGCGCGGCGACCTGAGCAAGGCTCGCCGTGACCGTCGTGGCCAGATTGCGGAACGCCTGACCCACCGTCATCGTTCGGTTGGCCAAGCCTTCCAACGACTGCTCCAGGCCCGAGGTCAGACCGCTATCGAAGGCGGCCTTCGCGTCATTGGTCTGCAGCTTCAGCCGGGCCACTTCGGCTTCGACGTTGCGCAGCGCTTCGACGTCGCGCGGATTGCCGCTGACGTCGGTCAGCTCGCGATACTTCGGAATCAGGCCGTCGAGCGCATTACCGGTAGCCAGGTGCAGATCGAGAATCCGCTGCCGCGCGGTGTATTCGCTGATGAGTCCGGCAGCCTGCTCCGCCTGGATGTTCTGTTCCTGACGCGACTGGTCGGCCAGGATGGCCTGCACCTGCTGCTGCAACGCCTGCAGCTGCGACTGCGCCTCGCTGACGTTGATGAGCTTCTTGACCAGGGCGACGCCAGCGGTATCGCTACGACGCTCCAGGTCGGCCAGCAGGTCACCGTATTGCGCCTGGAATTGCAGCTTCGCTGCACCGGCCTGATCACCGGTGGCCTGCATAAGACCGATCTGCACTTTCTGCTGCTGGTCCGCCAACGCCTTGTCGCGCGCCGTGGCCGCCAGTTCCTGAATCTTAGACACCTGCTCCTGGACCTGCGCGATGTCACCACCGGCCTTGATCGCTTTGCCGCCGGCCGCGCTGGCATCGATCATCGCCTTGGTGTACTTGTCCCAAATCGCAGTGACCGGACCCAGCGCCGTATTGCCCAAGCCGAGAATCTGTTCTTGCAGCTGCTTTTGCGCCTCGGCCAGGGCGTTGGAGGTGTCCTTGACCTTCGGGTCGGCGTAGCGTTTGTTGATCTCGGTACGGATGCGGTCCCAGCCGGGGCCTTGCGGCTCATCGGCCACTGGACCGTTGAAGTTCACCCCGTCGGGCAGCTTGCCGCCCGCCAGGTGCGTGTTGTAAAGCGCGGTGGCGGCCTTGTTGAGCGCGTTTTGCCGCTCCACGGCCTTATCCAGACTGCCAACCAAGGCATCGATGTAGGCGGCGCCTTCATTGCCTTCGGACTGAACCCGGTTGCGCACGCGTTCGGCCGCCGCCGCGTTATCGGAGGCGGCTTGCAGGTTCTTGAGCGACCCGACCTGCTGGTCGATGTAAGCGATGGCCGCCTGTTGGCCCTTGAAGGCCTTGCCATCGACGTACTGGTATCCGTTGGGATGGACGTCATCGGACTGGATTTCGTTGCGCTTGCCTTCGTAGTACGACAGCTGTGCCGCGTTGTCGGTACGGCCTAGATTTTTAAGCTTCTCCCAATAGTCCTGTACCGCTGTGGATACCGAGCGCCATGCACGCTCGATCGTGCCCAGGTTCTCCACGTCGCGTTGCCGGCGCTGTTCAAGTGCATTGGCCAGGGTACGCTGTGCCAACGCGGCCGCTTCGCTTTCCTGACCTTGCCGTTGGAGCACAGCGATCTGCTGATACGTGGTCGTTTGCAGGAAGTGGTACTGCTTATCCAGCTCCTGAATCGCGCGCACCGGGTCCTCCTGTAAGCGGACGATATGCTGCACGGCCTGATCGATGCTTTGATCGGTCAACTGCGCCATGGCAACAGCCGCACGCGCCGCATCGCCCAGGCTATCGGCGCCGACGCGTCCGGAGGCGGCCAGCTGGGTGACGGCCGAACGTGCGGTCGAGAATGAGCCGCTGGTCGCGCCCAAGGTGCCGATGAGCGATTGCAGGTTGGCCGAGGACGTACTGGCGTAGTTTCCCGTCGCCTCGATCGCGCGATTGAGTTCGTGCTCTTCGGTGTACCCCTTGACGACGGCCGCGACCAACATGCCCACGGCCGCCACGCCCAGCGCGATGCCAGCGCCCATCGGCGTGAACGCGGCGCCGATCAAGCCTGTCGCGTTGGCCAAGGTCAACGCGGATTGTTCGAATCGACCCCACTGGCCGGTCGCGATGTCCTTGGCGAGCAAGCCCATCTCACGACGCGCCATGGACGAGTTGAGCGACAGCTTGTGCGCAGACTCCGCCGGCCCTTCCAGGGCGTCGCGCTTGTCCTGGATGCCCACCATGGCCTTGGCGAACTGGTCGGCGCTGATGGCCCCGCTGCGCTGCGCGGCTTCGAGTTTTCCCTGATCAGCATTGAGCCGCTCCAACGCGGTTTGCGCCGGCGCATACCGCGCGAGCAACTGATCCATTTCGGCGCGCAGGCGCTGTTGCTGCTGGACAAGAGAGACCGTGCCCTGGGCGTATTCGTCTTCGGTGATCGCGCCACGCTCAAGCGCGGTATCGAGCGTTGCCTGGCGGCTGGCTACATCGGCCAGCGAAGCGGCCTGGGTTTCCAAAATCGCCTGCGCCCGACTGGCTTCGGCCATGAACTCGACCACTGCATCGCGCTGCCGCTGATACTGCGCGGCCGAAGCGGCCCGCGCGGCAGCATCGCGCTGCGTGGCCTGCTCGCTGGTCTGAGAGGCCGATGCCGCACGCGTTGACGCAGCCACGGCGTCATCGAGCGCGCGTTGCTGCGCGACGCTCGCGGCCACCATGTCACGAATACGTACCGCCGCCTGCGCTTCGCTTTCACCCTGTGCCTGGAGCGCCGCTGACGTCGCCTTGGCCGAGGCCGCCGCACCCTGTTCGCCGGAGGCCTTCTCGCGCGCGGCGGCGGCCGCATCACGGCGCTGTGATGCGACCTGACTCTCGGCCTGGCCGAGGGCCTGCGCTGACGAGGCGGCAGTCTTCGACGCGGAGGCGGCGGCCTGTTCGGCGGCCGCCTGCTCGCGGGTAGTCGCCACCACGCCCTCGGCCTGAGCGGCCACGGCGGTCTCGGCGGTAGCGAGCTGCTGAACGCTTTGCGCCGCGTCCTGGCTCGCCCTGGCGACCTGCTCGGTGGCTGCGGCCGCTTCGCCCGAGTGACTCGCGGTGGCGGCCAATCGCTGATCCATGCTTTGCAGCACCTGGACCATTTGGCTAACGCTGACCAGCAACGCATCCATGCGCTGGCCAGCGCGGCCGACGGCGGTGCCCGTGGTGTCCGCCTGCTGGGCGGTACCACTTAGCGAACCCTGCAACTTCTCCACCCCGGCCGCCGCCGAGGCCAGGTCGGCCTTAATGCGTAGCGCGATGTCGAGCGTGCGATCGGTCACAGGGCATTCCGGCGAAAGGGTGGATTAACGAAGGCGGCGAAGCGTGTTGACGAAGCGGGTCATGGCCTCGAAGCCTTCCTTGCTTTGCGATCCGGCGAAGGCCATCGTGGCGGTCTCCACCAGGTCCGCGCGCTGGCGAGCGCGACGCACCTGCGCGCGCTCATAGAACAAAATCAGTTGGTGCTCGGTGTAGCGACCGAGTCGCTCGACGGGTCCGTACCCTGCGTCGATGAGAGCGTCGTAGACGTCGGCCCAGCGCTGGGCATCGCGTCCCGTGCGCTGCGTTCCTGCCACCGCCGAACGACTTGCCGAAGAAAAAAAGGGCCGCACACTGTCCACCAGGCTTGGACCAGGTCGTCGCCGTCACGGTCGTTCAGCGCCGCCACCCACGCCGGATCGCGATCCACACTGACTGCGATCGCTTGGCGCATCAGGTCCACATGGGTACCCAGCACGTCGTAGACGTCTTCGGCCAGCGGCTTGGTGACGATCAAGGTGCACAAGTCGGCGATCAGTGGCGCGACCACCGGGCGCAGGCGCATGCCTTCGATGAAACCGTATTCACGAACCGTGATCGACTCCCCGGCGATGGGCAGGGTGATGTCGGGATGGAGGACGCTCAGATCGTCCTGGCCCACGGCCGCTTCGGGTGCGGCAGACGCGACAGCGGCGGCGATGTCACTGGGATCGACTTTACGGGCCATGGTGCGAGACTCCTTGGGGCGGGCATGGGTGATGCCAGCGAAGACGAAAGGCGAGAAGGTGTTGGACGGTCTCGCGACGAATAGATCGCGGCGCGGGATAGGCCGGCGTCATCGGGATGCAACATGTCGCCGGGGCCAGGAAAAGCACATCGCGGGCCGAATGACGGTCCGCGATATGGCGTGGACGCGGCGCGCGCGACATGGACTCACGCGACCTTGGGTAGCTCCGCCCGCCAATAGCCGCCGTACTCGGCCTTGCTGGCGTTGACCACGTCCAGCAGCAGGGAGCCGGAGAGCTTCAGCAGGCCGTGGCTGTCTTGGATAAGGCCGATGTCGCTGACCGGATCGAACTGCATGCGGTACATCTGCGCACGCATCCGCGAGTTGTCGATCGTGTTGATGCCGTCGAATACGCCGTATTTCTCGATGGACGGGATCGTGAAGGCCGCCACGTTGGTGCTTGCGCCGTACGCGTAGTTGCCCAGGAACGGCTGCTTGAAGCCATCCACCTTCAGGATCTTGACCAGGCTGGCTTCCGGCGAGTCGATCACATAGTCCTGGTTCAGGACCAGCGGCTTGGGCTGCGCGTCGGTGCTGTCGGTCAACGCGAGCGTGCTCAGATCACGATGGTCGAGCATGAAGGTATCGCCGGCGAGCGCGGGGGGCAGCTTCTCGGCCGTCACCGTGCCGGCCGGCACATCGATCACGGTACCGGCGAGCGCCAGGGCCAGCGTCTTGGCGTCGAAGTAGCGCAGGCTCAGCTCGAAGGTCGCCTTGAGCGCCTTGCGCATGCTCGACGCCGTGCCGCGATTGCCCGTGTAGTTCTCACTGATTTCGTCCTTGTCCTGCGAGAACTTCAGGGTCAGGTCGGGCGCATCGCCTGCCCACGCCAGCGCGCCGGGACGGCCGGTGAGCAGACGGTCGGCCAGCATGACCCTGCCCTGGAGCGAGTAGTAAGTGCTCATGCCAGATTCTCCGTGATGGCGGGCATCTTCGGCGCCGCCGACTTGCCGCCGGCGCCGTCAAGTACCGGATCGATGACCTGCATCTCGGCCAGCCACGCCGCCTGCGACGCGTTGACCTCGATCTCGTCGCCGGCGACGTAGGCGACGCCGTTGTGGGTGTGGGGAGCTTTCAATTTGACTTTCATGACGTCCTCAAGCGGAGAGGTGAATGGTGGTGGACCACACGTCGCACCAAAGCGCGGTGGCGTTGTCGTACTGCAACAACTCGCCTTGGCGAAGTTGCAGCGGCCGGGCACCGGCAATGGGAGGTACCCAACCCAGCAGGCGGGCGCGCACGCTGCCCAGAAGTAACTCGAACTCCCCACTGAGCTGCGCGCCGCCCTGTTCGCGGTAATTGCGCGCGGCGATGACCACGCCAATCGTGACCGTGCCGGACTGGACACTGGTGACCTGTTGTCCTGGTAGTCCAAACGAGGGTGGTTGCGGATCGAACTGCTCGCGGGCAAGCAACACAAACGCGCTGGGTGTCACGAAATCACGGAGGTTCTTCACGGCCGCGTAGTCGGCCGCCATGCCAATCTCACGCAAGCGGCTGTCGGGGCCGACGTCCTGCAGCTCGCTTTCCCGAAGTCGCTCCACCACGACGTTGACATCGAACGGTGCGGTGCTCATCGGAAATGTCGCATCTGAGCGCGATCGAACACCCGTTCATCGTCTTTGAAACGCACGTCGAGCAGCTGCGGATCGGTCAGGACCGGATCGTCCAAGCCCAGGCTAAACTTGCCATCAGCCGTCAGCTGCAGGAATTTGAGCGCGTCCTTGTAGTCGCGCACGATCGGATCGTCGGTTTCCGACGCGCTGCGATCGCCGTGCAACTGATAGCGCGTGATGGCCCGCGCCCACACGGTGACGACGCTGGGCACCTTCGGTAGCGGCAACGGGCGCGTACGGGCCAGAAAGCCGTCGATGATGCCTTGCGCCCCCTGGATCGCTTCCATGATGCGTGCAAGGGCCTCGTCAGCCGTGGCTAGCTGCGCGACCGTCCATGCCGAGCGATCGGAGCCACGCAAGGTCGCGTCCATCAGCGCGTCGGGCACGATGGCATCCCGGGTGCGCGTGGCGACCTGCGCTAATTCGCGCGCGCCAGGCTTCTCGGCCAACTGGGCGGGCGTCACGTACAAGGCAGTATCCATCGACATTACTGGGCACGCTCGGTGGTCGATGCGTCCCGCGCCGCGCGGGCGGCAGCACGCCGCTGCGCGCGCGTGAGAACGGGAGCATCCGTGGCGGTCGCGGGCGGCGCATCCGGGTGCTGCTCGTCCTGGCCGGTGCTGCTTTGGTCGTCGATAGCGCCATCTACCCGATCGTCGCCGCTCGTCTTGAGCGACGAGGGATCACCGGAAACCACACCGCTCGCATCGCCGGCCGGTTGAGTGGTCCCGGTGGCTGCGTCGATACGATGATCCTCCAGAGTCCCGTAGGGAGCTGCCGACCGATCGCCGACCGTGAGTTCACCTTCGTTCTGTCGGTCGGCGAGCGCTACTGGCACACCGATCAGACCGGGATCGTCTTCGATGGCGCGCTGTTGCTCGGTCGTCAAGGTCGATAGATCCAGTGTCACCCCGTGACGAGTGAACTCGATCCCCGCGCGGCGAAGCGACTTGCCGCGCGATCGGTAAAGGATAAGGGTGGACATGGTCATTCCTGACGGGTGAAAGGCCGACGAGGCTGCGTACAGCGGCATCGCCGGTTGGGCAGCGGCCGGGTTAGACGATCCAGGGCGAGTCCAGGACCTGGACCATGCCCTTCAAGACGTTCTCCGCGCCGTTGGCCAGCGTGGTCGCATTGACCAGCTTCGCGGCCGCAAACTTCAGTCCCGGACGAACCACCAACAGCGTCGGCCGGATCGCCAGCGTCCGACCGTTATCTCCCTTACGCTCGGCCATGGCCGTATAGGCCGCGATGAGGTTTTCTTCGGTCAGCGGCTTGCGGCTTCCGTAGGCCATCTGCCAGAAGCCATACCCCACGTTGCGACGCGCATCCACGCCGTAGACGTATTCGCTACGGAAGAAGACGTTGTCGTCGTTCTCGTTGGTCTTGGCAACGAACTGCGGGTCCTTGCGGTTCTGGAAGATGATCGGCTTGAGCGCACGACTGGTGTCGAGCAGATACCACGCAGAGCCCGCGCCACCATTGTCATCCCAGTTGGATTGGGACTGCGCCATGCCATCGGGGCCGATGACCGGGTGATCGGTGTCGAAGAAGTACTGGCCGTCGTAGCACAGCGACGTGTTGCCGTTCTTGAGCAGGCCGAAGCACATCTCGTCCGGCTGAGCATTCACGGAACGGCCCATTTCCTGGAACATCGGCTGGAAGACGCCGTACTGGTCATCTTCGATGGCGGTGCGCGGGACACCGATGGTCAGCTCATACGGCTTGTTCTTAATGGTGTAGCCGTGCTCCTTCACGCCGTTGATGACGCGATCACCGATCCATTCGCGCATGCCGGGGAAGTTACCCAACCATGCATACTCTTCCGAGCCGGTACTGGACGACACCGTCGTGGCGATCTGAGCGTATTGCGACTCGGCCATGCCGAGACCGCCGCGAAACGCTGCGTTGAACGCGGTGTAGAGCGTACGCAGGTTGGTAGCATTGATGAACATGTCGGGGTCCTATAGCGATGGACTACGCCATCGCGTGAGCGAGGTGGGTGGGTTTAACCGACCAGGACCCAGACGCCCGTGGCGTCCACGTCGATGATCTTGCCGGCGACCTTTCGGACGCCCGTGTTGTCGGTCTTGGCGACGGTCTGGTCATCGACCACATATGCGGTGCCATGGATGTCGGCGCGGGCGATCTGGTCACCGGCCAGGCTGTTGGCGAACAGAAAGCAGCCGCGCCGTGCTTCTACGATCTGCACGCCGTCACCCAGGACGGTCGACTCAGCGACACCGACGGCATCGCCGGACGCGGCGGTGCCGGCGGGCACCGCATTGCCGCCAGCGGTGAGCAGGGCGACCAGCGTGCCGGCAAACACGGTGTTACCGGCGTTGACGGGATGCCCCACGCTCTCGGCGTTGCGGCGTTTGGTGTTGCGACCTTCGGTGGCGGCGGTCATAGAACAGTCCTGGTCAAGGGATGGAAGCGCGTCAGGCCGGACGGGCCGCGATGAAGTCCTTGGGATCGGTCCCCAAGGCCGTGCACACCGCCAGTTCGTCGGCGGTGAGGCCGTGTTCGTTTTGCGTCACGCGCTGGTCGCCGCGCGTCTGCGTGCGGGTCAGCGCAGCGATGGGTACGGCCTTTTCCAGGTACGCGCTAAGCGAGGCCAAATTGGACTTGCCCAGGTCGCGGGCCCAACCTTCCTGGGCCGGCAGCAGACGACCATCGGCCAGACCGGCCTTGACCAGTTCGTCGACGTCCTTGTCGACCTGGCGGGCGGTCAGCGCCGCGACGGTGTTCTTCAGATCCTCCACCACGGCCACAGAGACGAACTTGCTCGGGTCCGGGGTGTGGGCCGAGTCGGCGCGCTGTTTGAGTGAGCTGCAGGCGGCGACCAGATCGTCGGTGGCGCCGATGCCCAGCGCGGCGCGCGCCTTCTCCAGGTCGGCCGGCACGGCCGCCTTCAGGCGGGCGGTGAGGGCCGCGAGGGCATCCACCTCGGGCGTGGATTCGGGCAGGCCGAGGGCGGCCAGGAGGGCTTTGAGAAGCGGATTCATGAGGTCGTCCTCAGTGGTAAGTCCGAAAGTGGCGGCGGCCTGGCGAGCCAGCGGCTCCATGCCGTGAATCGCCGGGTCGTTGGTGATGGCAGCCATCCGGATGTCGAGCACCTCGCCCGACACCGGGTCATAGGTGAACACCGGGCTGACGTACTGGTACTCGAGGCCGTCGATGAGCTGCTGGGCCCGTGCCGTCATGTCGGCCACGCCGTAGAGGCCCTGGCCGTCCACCCATTCCAGGGATTTGATCCAGCCAGCGGCCGGCGCCGGCTGACCGTTTTCTTCCTTGTTTAGGGTCTGATGCTCGTAGTCGAGCACCGCGGGGTTCTTCCGCGCGGCGAAGCGGGCGATGACACGCTGCGCGATGGTGCCGTCGATGACCCACTGGCCGGAGGCGGGCAAGTCGGTACGCCCATCGGAGGGCTTGAAGGGGCCACCCGGGGTGAGCTGGATGCGGCGAGGGCCATCACCGGCTTGCGCATCGACCTTGGATACCCACGCAGCGATCGCAACGCGGGGGACGCGGCCGGCCGAGCAGGCGGCCAGGGCGGCAATGCGGGGTTGGGAGCGAAGGCGAGGCATGGCGCCATGGTGGCGATCGCCCGATGGCGACCAGGAACGAAGCCCTTCGCCCCATATCACGTCGATTCGATGCCGCCTCGACGCCGGTGATCCCAGCGCATTTTTACCCTACGCCTGTCCTTACGGTGGCAGCAAGGGGCGTGGCACCCGTTTGACACCCTTTAAACCCCGTTTAAAAACGTCGAGGGGGTGGTTGTCCGGACCCTTGCCGCCCCCCGGGGGTCTCCACGCGCCTTACGGCGCGTTTTAGGTGGAGGCGTTCGGGAAGTCCTGGGTGAGGTGGTCGAGGGTGAGCTGGACGATCTCCGCCTCGTCTTCGGCGTCCACGCCCAGCCAGGGGCGTGCGGGGATCGTCACGGTATGCTCGGGCACGGTCGCCGCCTGGACGAAATTGGCCTTACGCCGGTTGACGAACTGCGGCGACACCTCGCCGTCCTTGTGGTGGAAGTAGAGCGAGGTCGGGCGAGCCGCGTGGGTGACGTCGCCACCGAACTGCTGGAGAGCGCCGTAGGGCGCATTCGTGCCGTGATAGAGCGTGTCGCCCTCGACCTGGCTGCTCAACTGATCGCCGAGCATGTGGTTGTCGAAGCGCAGCATCGCTACGCCCGGCCGCACTTTCGCCTTGGCCTTCGCATACCGTGGCTTCAAGGGCGCCCAGGGGATGCCGTCGGGCGACACCTGGCGAGCCGCTCGCGCTGGTGTGGCGCGCATGAGGTACTCGCCAATGTCCTGGAGCAGCAGCGTCTGACCCTCGGGGGCCAGCTGGCGGGCGAGCGAGGCCAGGGCATCGATTGCCTGCTGTGCCTGGAGGTCCAGGGTGAAATGGGCACCGGCCATCAGTTGAGGGTTCCCTTCAGGAGGATAAGCCGCCCGGCCGCCATGGCCTCACGTAGCGAGGTCAGGTCGGCGTCGGTCACGTTATCGAGAACGATGCCGCCATCGACGGCCATGTTGACGGTCAGCGGGCTCCCGTCGGCCTGCGCGCCGCCCACGTAGAGCAGCCGGGCGTCTGCGCCGGCGAGCAACACGGCCTGCGGATCGCGCAGGATCGCCGAGGCCTGGACCAGCTTGCTGACCTGTGCCGGCGCGGCGCTCGCCAATGCGTGACCCAGGCGTTCGGCCGTGGCCTCCAGCGTGGCCACGGCCGGCCGGATCTCGTGGCTGGCCAGCGCGCGGACCAGGTCTGGGGTCAAGGCGCCGATCGTGCGTGAGGGTTGGTCCGGGGAGCGACCCGTAACGACGTCATCGACCAGGCGCTGCAAGCCGCGATCGAGCGACGCCTGCGCACGCGGCAAGGCCAGTGGCTCGGCCAAGGCCTGCGCGGCCGCCTGCGTGGGCAGCGCCTGTGCTTTGCTGGCTAGGTTTTGTACCTGGGAGTCGAAGGCGGCGCGTCCGGGCGCATAGCCGAAACCGGGATCTACACCAGCCGGAGTGTCCACGATCATCGGTGCCGGGCCTCGCTGACCCACCACGGTTGGCTGCATATCGTCCGGCGGCGGTTGATCGGGCCCCTCCTTGCCCAGGCGCTTTAAGTCACGCAGGTTCAACGCCTGGATCGTGCATTGGCAACCCCAGCCGTTGGGCGGGAAGTGCCGCATCCACCACGGGTGGTTCGCCGGGAGCACCAAACCATTCCACGCCAGGTGCATCGGGCGTGGGTGCTGCACGCTGTCGCTGTGCACGTACCGCCAGAACGGACGCACCTTGACCAGGGCCTGCAGCTGCGACCACCGGCCGGCCGCGTAGGAGGTGCGCAGGTTGGTCTCGTAGATGACCCGCGATCGCCAGTTCCGACCGCCGGTGTAGTCCCAGCCGTAGCGTGCGACGATGGTGTCGAAGTCCTTGCGGAACTCGGCCAGCGTCGTCCCCTGCGCGATCGCCTTGTCGACCGCCGCGCGCATATCGGCCAGCAGGTCGATCCGGTTGGCGCCGGCCACCATGAACGACTGGTCATGGGCCTCTTCCCACACGTCCGTCCATCGATCGGTGAGCACGTTCTTCTTGGCGCGGAAGAACGCGATCTGCTCCTTGAACGGGAGCGAGCCGTAGGCGACCGAACCGTCAGCCACGCCCGCTCCACGGCGCGACGGCCAGGTACAGGGCCTGGAGCTGGTCGAAGGTCAGCGTGACCTCCAGCTGCGCGCCGAACGACACGATGAGATCATGGGCGGTGACCTCGATGACCTCCACGGCGGTCAACTCATCGGCGGACAGGTCGGCCTGGAGCAGCACTACACGCTCCCCGCTTCGCGCAGGATCTCATAGCGCCCGGCCAGCGCGGCCGCCGCCAGGCCTTCGCGCATGGCCTGTGTGTAATCCTCCAGCGTCATGTCCGGCACCAGGGCCATGAGCTGGTCGCGCAGCTCGGCCAACGACGTCGCGGCCGCCGCCGCCGCGCGGATCTGCTCGAGCCAGCCGTCCAGCGCGGGCGAGACCGCCGTGGCTAGCTGATTGACCATGCGCGCCGGCGGATCCTGCGGACCGGTCGGGCGAACGGAAGATGCTGATGCCTGCGCGTGCACGAGGTCGGTGATCGGCGAGGGCGGCGTGACCGCCTTAGGCGGGGCGACCAGAAGATCGGTTTCGTCCGCCTCCGGCTCGGGTATGCCGACGCGCTCCTGCGCCCATTGACGCGACACACGAAAGCCCATGCCGACCAGGGTCGGCAACGATTCGGCCATCGCTGCCAGATCGTCCGGCTCTTCGGTGATGAACTTGAAGCGGGGGCAACGACGCAGGTCGGTGGCCAGCCCGTTAAGCACAGCGATGGGATAGATCAGGTCGTGCCATATGGTGGCGGCCACCTGGCGCGCATCGCCATCACGCAGATCCTTGCGAACCTCG
This sequence comes from Luteibacter sp., assembly GCF_009912395.1. GTDB lineage: Bacteria > Pseudomonadota > Gammaproteobacteria > Xanthomonadales > Rhodanobacteraceae > Luteibacter. The sequence goes on from NZ_WNDO01000002.1 coordinate 230,923, forward strand.
TTGTGGACCTTACCCAGCGCGTTGGTGCTGCTTTTGCCATCGGCCTGGCTGGTTAGCGTACCGCCCAGGATGACCTTCGATTGCGTGCGTTCGCACCAGTCGATCATAGCCTTGAAGGCGTCCGGATCGCCCGTGGCGGCGTCCTTGAAATCCAGTTCCATGCCGTTGGGAATGATGCCGGCGGCGTTGTGCCCTACTTCGGCCAGCGCGCGCAGCAAGGTCAGCTTGTCCTGCTGACTGGAACCGGGCGGGTACTTGCCGATGCGGATGGGGATGCCGTAAATCTCCAAGAACTCGGCCAGGTCGGCCACGGAGTAGTTCTTGAACAGGTACGGCCAGGCCAACACCCGATACATGGACGAGCGCGCCAGGTAGCCGGACTTCGCCCGATGCGTGTGGGTGATCCAGCCGAAGGGTTGCAGCGGCTCGCCCTCGGGCGTGCCATCGCGAAGACGCAGTTCCTCGCGATAGCCACGATGGATCATGAACCAGCTTTGTGGGCGGTGGGTGACCGACGCCGGAATCCAGGTGGCGCCAACCTGGGCCCATTCGATTTCCAGACATGCGTACCCCTTACCGATCGCGTCGGTGACGTCGAAGATCAGCTCTTCGATATCAGGAATCTCCGCGATCAGTTCCTTGAGCGTCTTAGCGGCCGCCTTCTCGGCCGCGCTCGGATTGGGCGGCGGCACGATGTCCCACTCCAGCTGCTTGATCGCGCCTCGGCGCTTCAACATCTCGCTGGCCAGGTGGCCGTCTTTTTCCTCCATGTCTTCGAACAACTCGGCCTGCCCGACCAGGTTGCCCTGCTCGGCCATTTCGAGAATGCCGGCCAAACGCGAGGGCGTAAGGCCTCGGCTGGGGTGGCCTTGCCATTCGTTGCGCAACTGACCGGTACGGCTGGTTTGCGGCTGGGCGAGGTCCGCCTTGGCGATCGGCTCGCCGTTGGGGCCGAGGATGGTTGGCGTCACCATGCTTTATGTTCCGGTAGGGCCAGGTCGTCCTGCTCATCCGCGCGATCGCTCAGACGGTAGGCGGTGACATTGTCGAAGCCGCGAGGATGGCGCGGCAGGGAATCGAACGCGATCGGCGCGCCCGGATGACGGCTGGCGTAGTGCATCAGCGCGATGGAGATGGCCGCATCGCCGTGGCGCTTGGCGCCATCCTTGTCGTCCGCACGTTGCTGAGGCAACCGTGCGACACCGCCGATCAACTTCAACATCCGAAGATCCGAGGCGACGTACACGTCGCGGGGCAGCGCGATCATGTCGTCCTGGAAAGCCGCCTTCAGCGGCGGCATGTGCTCGCGATACCAGCTCTCGCTGGCCATGATCAACTCGACGCGGTCGTAGCCGTACTTCTGCGCGAGGAACTTGGCCACGGCGTTACCGTTACCACGCGCATCCACGGCGGCCTTGACGAAGTTCGGCAAGCGATCGCACAGGAAGAACAGGATTTGCTCTTGCTGCCGGTGCGGCATGTTGCGCAGCTCCAACATGAAGGGCACGCGTCGGCGCAGGTTCTGTTCGATCTGCCCCGGCGTGATCACGGTGAGGTCACCCGTGCGGCCAAAGTCCTGGCCCAAGACGCTTTGCAGCGCCGGGTCCAGCACGGCAAGTAGCGACGCAACCTCTTCCTCCAACCACTGTTGGATGACCGCATAGCGCAGCGCATCGGGTTCGCGCTCGAAGCCGGGCGGGCACGCATAACGCAGCACCGGCGCATCGAACATGCGCGCTTCGATCAACGTGCCGGTCAGCCACGCGCCGGAACCTTGCGAGGGCACGACGTCCAGCTCTTCCTCGGCCGCGTCGGCGTAGGTCTTACGAATCGTCGCTTTCCACGCCGCCTCAGTTTCAGGCGACCAGGCCAAACCCGAGCGCAAGCAGACGCGCCGGTAGAGCCCCTGGGTGCATGCATCCTCGAAGGTGATCCGGTGGATGCTTCCTGATCGTTTCCCCGAGCGAATATCCTCAATCAACTGGTTGAACGGATTGTCCACGCCGTCGTGGGTGGAAATGATGCGGACCTTGCCGCCCCACATGAGCAACGCGATGGCGGCCTTAAGCAACTCATCGAGCGCGCCATGGAAGGCCGCTTCGTCAATGACGACGACACCCTGCTTACCGCGCAGGTTGGCCGGGCGGCTGGACAGGGCGACGATACGAAATCCCGAAGCGAAACGGATGGTGTAGGTCTTGATCGCTTTCTCGTCTTTGCCATCGGCGAACAGCTCTTGACCTTCTTCGATCGCCTCGCTGACCTGGCCGAAGATGCGGGCCCACATGGCGCAGGCTTCGATGTACTCGATGGCCATATCCATGTTGTAGCCGATGTAGTAGACGTTCATCCCACCGGCGGCCCGGTCCGCGCCGGCGATCAGCACGTTGTCGCCGGCTTCGGCCCAGGTCAGGCCGGTGCGCCGGCTCTTCTCTGCCACTTTCAAATCGGCCGTGTCGGCCACCCAAGCCTGCTGATACGGCAGAAACGCCGCCGGCACGTCAGCGGCGGCGGTATTGGGAAGCGCCTGGCGCAGTGCGCCGGTGAGCGTGCCTGACGGGTTCACGTGGGAATGCCCAGGATCTGCTTGCGAATCAGCGACACGGTATCGGACGAGATGCCATTGGTATGAGCCACCGCCTTCAACGCCTCAGCCTGCTCGGCCTGCAGCTGCTCGCGGGCGATGCGGGCAATCTCCTGACGTTCGGCCAGACTCATCTTGCGGGCCTCCATCACCGAGCGCGCGCCGCGAGCGAGCTGCGTGATGTCCTTGATCGACAGCGGGTTCTCGGCATTGGTCGCTTTCAACGCCGCATCCGCCGCCAGCGTGGTTACCGCCTGCACCAACAGCTGGCCCGCGCGATCGTTGGGATCCTCGCCCAGCTCGGCCACCAGGGCGGTGCCTGCCGCCTGGATGTCGCGCATGCGTCCGGCCAGCTCGGTGAACTGCTGGGAGTAGCGACCGACGGCGCTACGGCTGGGCAGCGCGGAGTCAGGAAACGTCGCGCGCACCTGGACGATGATTTCATCCAGGGTATGGCGATCCTCGCGTAACAGACGCTCGAGGAAGGCGCGCTGCTCGGCGGGTAGCCGCTTGATAGAGGACGGGCGCGCCATGGCTCAACGCGCCGTCGGTCGCGAGACGCCGGGGACGGTGGATAGGCCGCCCACGACATCGCTACCGCGCCCTGTGAGCGCGGCGATACGCAGGCCCGGGGCTTCGGGCACGTCGTCCAGCACGACCAGCCCTTGCTCCTTGAGCCAGCACAGGTCGGTGGCGACGTCGTCGCGGGTCGCGTGCACGGCCAGGTGATGCAGGCCGGCATGCAACACCGAGCTGTTCATGCGATAGCCCGGCTGCTCGGCCAGAAGGCGGAGCATGACCAGGCGGCGGTCCTCGCGGATCTTGTCGGCGAAGGTTTTCATCAGCGGTCCTTATCGAGCAAATGCTCTTGAATGGTGCGTAGCAGTTGGGTCACGGTGGCCGTCTGGCCGGTCAGCTCGGCGGTGTTCTCCGCCAGCTCGCTGATGCTTTCGTGCACGCGGCGCAGGTCGCCATGCGTGGGCAGGTTGTCTACCCGCGCTTCAAGGCGCGTCAGACGCCGCTCGACATCGTGGGTATCCACATGCACTTCCGGCCGACGGTTCACCCGCAGACCCACCACGACGACGGCGAACAGGATCACCACCAGCAGCGTCAAGGCGGCGATCGCCAGTGGCTCGTTCACAGCCACCTCCGCTGCGCGCGTTCGGCGTCGTGCGCGCAACTGGCGCAGCGCGAGGTCCGCCCACCCAGCACACGCAGGCGGGCAGCCTCGATGACCGCACCGCAATCGATGCATAGACCCGTGGCTGAGGGCGCGTCCTTCGCGGCTTCCTGAGCGATACGCCACTGAGCATGCTGGAGCGCTAGGTCGCGATCGCGGGCTTCGGCCTCCTGGCCACGGTCGACATCATCACTCACCGGGCGTTGCTCCGTGGGGGTTTGGCGGGTACGCCCGCTTCCAAGCCGCAGTCGACAAGAACGCGGCGAACTTCATCGGCGAGGGCGTTGAGCACACGCGCGTGCGTCTCGGCCTGGATCGCGGCACGCCCGGCTACTTGCCGGGAGAGGTCGCGCTGCTCGAGGCCGCGCGTGCGCCATTGCTTGATAAGCCCATCGAGCCGGCGAAAGACGACCACCACGGTGTCGTCGTTGGCGTGGACGCTGACGCGGCTCCACGCGTCACCCGAGCGACGGTGCTTCGATCCAGATTGCATTGCCTTAGCACCCCTTTCCATTGATCGATTTGCAGCAGGCCGTCCAGCGCACAGACGGCCGGCTCACCGTCGCGCTGACATCGCGCGTCCGGCGGCTCGGGTTCGGGCAGCGGATCGGTGAGACGCCGATCGACGGCGACATACACGGGTTTAGGCACTTCAACGATCGCCTCCGGTCGCGGGGTCACCGGTCGGGCGACCCCACAAGCTGTCAGAGACGACAGGACACACAGGCAAGCGAGCCAGTTCGGCACACTCCGGTGATGCATGGGCGCGATTCCTCAGCAGGGTTTGTGCTGCGCGTTCGGCGGCTTGCGCACGAGCCGTCGCGGCGTCGCGATGGGCCAACGCTTCGGTAGCGGCACGCTGGGCCGCGTCCAACTCGTCGGCCTGGCGATCCAGGCGACGACGCAGCTCCGTGAGCGTGGCACGCGCCGCGTCGCGGTCGCTGGTGGCGTCGGCTTCGGCTTTGACCGACGCTTCGATACGCGCTTGCGCGTGATGCGTGGCGCGCAGCTCGCCGACAAAGAACCCCATCAACACCAAGGCGATCGCAGCCCCGATGGCGATGGCGATATTGCGTCCTCCGGTCATCATGGGCAGGCCTTCCGGCCAGACCAGCCGGCGGCCAGATAGGCTGGTTCCAGCACGCCCAGGATACGCCGCACGTAACCACGATTCTCCGTCCATGCCGCCATCGATCGCGTGCGCATCGTCGCCACCTGGCCGGGCCATACATCCGGCCGAAGACCCTTCGCGCGCGCGACGGCCTGCTCTTTACGCAGTTGCTTCTCGCCGCCGTTGTACGCCGACAAGGCGAATGACCAGGTGTCGCATTCGCCGTGCCCGGGATTGCGATTCACCAGCCACGCGTCATACACGGCGGCGGCCAACGCCGCTTGCTGCGCGTCCCACGGATCGAACGTGCCGAGCTTGTCGGGAAACTGCGTGGCGATCCATCGCGAGGTAGACGGCATGAACTGCGCGAGGCCCTCGGCACCGACGGACGAGTGCGCCTTGGCGTTCCAGCTGGATTCTTGATGGATCTGCGCGGCCAGGCGGGCGGTGGAGCCTTCCACACCCCATTCTTCGGCCACCGCCTGTTCGACCCACCGTCGATACATCGCGCTGGCATCGGGGATGGCGGGCGCCTGCGTGGCGTGGACCGGCGCCACGCTGAGCACGACCAACCCGATCGCACACAGCAAGGCGCCCGGCCACAGCGCACGACGGTAGCCGAGCTGGTCTAGATGGCTGACCCGCTGCATCCATAGGACGCCGCCGAGCGCTAGCACGAGGCCGTAGATCACGGCATCAAACCGGCGGCGATGATCGCGGCCGCCATCAGCGTCGCGCGGCGGGTCTGCGCCATGGAACGCTCGATGCCATCCAGGCCGGCCGGCGCGTCCTTGGGCGACGCGGCGCGATCGAAGCCAAAGCCCAGCACGGCCGCCAACGACAGCTTACTGACGATCCACAGGTAGGATCCGAACTTGGCCGGGTTGAGGAAGCACGCAATGATCACGAGTAGCAGCAGCGACAGCAGCGCCCACAAGGCCATCAGGCCCGCTTCGTTGATGCGCTCGGCCACGCGCCGATAAAGGTCGAGCAAACGAGTGTTCAGTTGCATGGAATGCCCCTTGGCATGAAAAGGACCCGCCGATGCAACGACGGGTGGCTGAGCCGGTGAGCTCGTGTGAGAGCAGCATGCCCAAGGGGGGGAAAGCGTCAGGAGCGAAATGCGTCGCCCTAACGAAAACGCCCCGCATGAGGCGGGGCGTTGAGGGCGATACGATGACGCGGATGGCGCGGCGGATCAACTACTGCCAGCAGGGCCGAACAAATCCGGCTGCAAACGGCGGACGTAAATAGCCCGCTGCTCAGCGGCGATGGTCTCGATGCGGCGCGTGGTGAGCTGGTAGCGCCGGGCCAGCTCTTCGCGATTGCGCCCGTTGTATTCCAGGAAGATCCGTCGATCCCGCACTGCAGCGCGCAGGCGCTCACCGGTCGGCAGATAGATCTGCTTGCCACCCAAGTGCTGGCTAATGGCCAGGACCACCGACTGTGCCGCGTCCAACGCGGTGGCGTCGGACTGGCCACGACGCACGAAGGTGGCGCGCAGCACGTCGACCAGCTCGGCCAGCGTGGTCGGCCAGCGATCCTCCGGCAGCGTCATCGTGACTTTGCTCGGATCGATCGGCGCGTCTTGGAACATGTCGATGGATTCGCTGGTCATGGATTCCTCCACTGCGCGGTGTCTATGCCGTCTCAGTGCGTTCTTGTCTGTGTAGGATCGGCAACGCGGGCGTTGCGCACCTGGTCAGCTAGCGATGCCCATATCAACATGGCGTCATCGAGGCCAAGCTCACCCAGCGCGCCGCCGAGCACCAATCCGAGAACCATGGCAACGAACACGGCCGTGCAGTCGGCCTCGCCGTGGTAACGCTCGCCCATGATCCGGACGGCCTCGAGGCCCAAGCGGGTACCTTCCGCTTTGGCTTCGTCGAAACGTGCCTGCTGAATCCCCAGCGAACTCGTCATGCCTTCCTCCCGCGCCGCTGCTGGTCGTAAGACAGTGCGGCGACCAGACGATGTATTTGGTCAGGGTTAAGCCATTCCACCCGTTCCACCTTGAACATCTTGCGCGCGATGCCGTGCGCGTACTCCCACGTTCGGCTCGCCTCAGCTAGCATGGCGCTGATCTTGCCGATCATCGGCGCGATGTCTGCTCGCGGGCTGTCTGGCGTATCAGGCATCTCGGCGTGGGCGCGGCGCCGCGCCGTATCACCGCTGAGGCGGCGAAGCTCATCCAGCACCTTCTGGCGTCCTTTACCGTCCAGATCGGCCGAACTGGTGACGCCCGACACGCGCGACAGGAGCGCGACGTAGGTCTCACGGTCCAGGCCGAGTTGCTTGTTTGCCAGCACGTGGATGGCGGCGAGCTGGGCGGTCCGACGCTGCGCTGCGCCGGTTACTTGTATCGTCTTACGCATGATCCGTCTCTGCAGCGGCCGAAGGGCCGACATTCGTATCGCCGGGATTGCCGGCATCGTTCTTCGCGCGGTGGAGATGGGTGACCACGAGCGACGCGCTGTTACCATCCTCGGCCATCTCCTGGTGGGCCATAGTGAACGACCGCGCATCGTCATCCATGCGCTCGATCCGGCTGTTGTGCTTGGTGAAGTGCCTTCGCAAGGCCGTGATAGAGGGCCACGCGCAGTCGTAGGTCGTGAACGTGTGCTCCTTCACGAAACGGGCGCAGACGCGCTTTCCGTGGGCACGCAGCTGCTTGTCTGTGATCCTCGGTTTCTTAACCTCGGGCCGCATGAATCGACGGCGGATGTCGCAGTCGTTGAGCAGATAGTCGCGCTTCACCTCACCATTGACGTAAACCCAAATCTCCATACGCATCTTCCGCCGCCCGACGACGAGCTGGACGGTGTAGGTGTCGCACTCCAGCGTGACCATAGCGCCCGGAAAGGACAGGCGCTGCTCGATATCCTTCCACTGTTCGCGATTCATGCCGCACCCCCGTTCTGTGTGGCGGCGAGCTTCGGTGCAGCAAGAATGCTATCGATCACGGCGTCGAGCTCAGGGCCATACACGGGAGCACGGTCGAAGCTGTCGACGTTTACGCCGTTGATGACCCACGGTGTGGGGTTTTCACCATCCTCATGGAAAACAGCTGCGTCACGGAGCCAGCGATAGCGTGCCGCGTCCTTGGCGTCGTCATCCCTCGGCTGGGCGGCTACCGGCGCGGCGGGGGTGGCAGAAATCATCCGATCCCAGAGAGCTTGCTCGCGGCGGCCGGTCTGATCCTGCGTTCCGGCGGCCACTGCCGCATCCATCATCAGCCTGTCCGGCTTGACCGGTACGAGCTTCCATCCATCAGGCACGGACACCAACGTCCCCTTGGCCTCTCGCACGGTGAGCTGTCGAATATCCGCGATGATCGAAGCGAGCTCTTCCGGCCTGGGTTCGTCACGGGTGATGCGGCCATGCTTGGCGAAGCAGTAAGCGACACGTTCCAGCGTCATGGTGTTCATGCGGGTTCTCCCAGGCTTTCCGTCCGTGCCGTGATCGCCGCCGCCTGGCGCAACGCACCGGCGAGTTGCGGCGGGACTACGGCAGCCGCAGGTTCCTCCGCAAAGGCGTACACGACACCGGGCACGGTATCGGTCTCACTACCGCTGATGAGGAACTGGCTGAGATTGGTCGCGCGACGCCAGCCGTAGAAGACGGAGGGTTCCGTCTCACCGGGTACGATGGCGCTGAGCAGCACATCGACGAGAGGCTCGGGCTGCGCCGCGGTGACGGGCTTCCATTCCAGTGCCCCGCGCTTGTTCGGCTCGTAATGGACGTCGTCGGCCGGATGGTAAAGCCGGGTGACCGTGTCACCGTCGATACGAACGCGCAGGAGCGCGCCGGTCGCACCTGCAATGACAGCGCGCTTTCCGTGGACGACGACGCGGCGGCCACGATGGGCTGGCACTCCGTATTGCTGACGAATGTAGGCCAGGCTCACGGCGTTTTCTCCTGTGCAAAGGTGGTGGCGAGCGGCTCCGGCAGCCACTCCCGGTGGCCGTCATCGAGGAAGCACCATTTCACGGCGGGGCCAGCGGCAGACTGGAGTCCTTTCACCGCCTCGCGAATGGCGGGGGCGCGGTGCGACGCAAATGTGAGCACGTTGCGCCAGGCGCCCGCCGTGTTCACCTGCAGCGTGATCATGCGGTTCATGCCGCCTTTCCCCACACGGTGATGCCCGGCCAGTCGCGCTTGCTCAGCCAGTGCAGGTGAGTGATCAGCGCGTCCAGCTTGGCTTCCTGGTCTTCGGCTTCCGGCACGCCCGGCACCAGGAGCGTTGTGTTGTCGTAGGCCAGGCGGGCAGTCGCGGCAATATGTTCACGCAGCGGCAGCTCGGGACCGCTGGCAATCGCGATTGCTCCATGGGGCACCTTCGTCCCGAAGTAAATCACTCCATTGGCATAGCAATAGGCGATCATGGTCATACCCCCGCGAAGTCGAGGCTGAGGTGCTGGTAATCACCGTGTTCGTCGCGCCGCTGGAAGCGCACGTAGCTCTTGCTGCCGATCACCTGGACCGCATCGGCAATGGCCTGCATGGCGCGCTGCCAGCGCTCGTCAGTAATGTCCAGCCGGCGCAGGGTCAGGATCGAGCCAGTGCGGAGCTTGCCCGTTGCATCGACCCGGAACGCGTCCTGGATCAGCGTAGCGATCTGCGGACGGGCACCCACCGTCCACTCCGCCAGGCACTCGTCAATAAGCGCCTTGGCCGCCTGCAGCCGCTCGTCAAACTGGATCGACTCGGCGATAGCGCGAAGCACGCGGATCTCGCCGTCGAAGCTCAGCAGGGTGACGTTGCCCTTGCGGCCGCCCAGCGACACACCGTACTGCTCGGCGGACATCTGAACGAAGGTATCGATCGTCTCCATCGCTTTGCGCTTGAAAGCGGCGAGCTGCGCCTGCGCCTGCTCGGCTTCGGCGAACAGCTCGCGCACGAGTTCGTCGCGCAGGCGGTCGATCGCCTTGATCTTGCTCACGGGCACCAGGCGCCCCTGGGCATCGCGACGGTGGCCGGCGGGAAGGGTCGTGTCATGCATGGTGGGAATCCTCGTGCGCGGCCTGTGCGGCGGCGTGGTAAATGGCATGGGTGGTGTCGCGCATGGCTTCGCCGACGCAGGGCGGCAGCTCGTCGTCATCAACGGTCGTAGGCACCTTCACGGCCTGCCAATACGGTGCCCGGCCTTCGCCGTGCGTCACCCGTCCAGCCGCCTGCAGGCAGCTCAGGAGGTTGCGTACCTGGTCCTTGGTGAAGTCCCCGCTGGCGGCCACGATCATCGCGACGGTCATGGCGCGATCGCCCAGCACGGCAAGGATGCGGTCCTGCTTGGGCGACGCCCTGACGATCCGCTTGCGCGGCGCAGGCCGGCTCACGCGGCAGGCCTGCGGAATGACGTCATCGAGCAGAGTGTAGCGCAGCTCGCCCGGGCCGACATGGTGACGTGCGGCACGACGGCGGCGGATCAGATCGCGCACGACGTTGGTCGCTTCGGCCTGGGAACAGCCGACGCCGTCGGCGATCGCGGCGAGAGATTGCGCCTCGCCGACGCGATGCAGGTAGACCAGGATCTGGCGTTCGATGGACGCTTCCACGGTCAGGCCCTCACTGATGCCGGGCGCAGGTCATAGCGCTCCACCCACTGCACCTGGCAACCCAGGCAACGGGTAACCATTACGCGCTCCTGGTAGGGGCCATTGACGCGCTGCACGCTGCGCACGCCGGTGAGGCGACCCTTCGGCGGCTCCACGTCGATGCAGACGTTGTGGTGGCGTACGGTGACCTGGGTGACGGTGCAGCCCAGGGCGTGCAGGTGGTAGATGCAGGCCTGGGCCTTCTTTACTCCCAGCAGCGTTTCCTCGCTGTGCTTGGCGAGGCGCATGGTGATGGCATGGCGAACACGTTCGAGCGTTTTCATGGCGTTCTCTCCTGGACGGCGCGATGGGCGCCGGATCATGGTCAGTCGTCGGGATACGGGCCGGCCTTACCGTTCTTCGCGTCTTCGGCCATCAGACGCAGGCGTTCGGCGTTGGCGAGGTCGACCACGCTGCGGATGGGCAGCGTGATCAGCTCGTTCGCGGACGGGAAATAGACCGCCAGCAAGGGATGATCGACGGGCAGGCGAATGACCTCGGCAAACGCCCCTTCGTTTGGACCGGCAATTGATCGGTTAGTCGTGGATGTGCCGCCTAACAGGCAACCAAGCGTCGTTCCACCGCGTGCGATCAGATGGGCCGCTTCGCCCGAGAAATACTGCATGGCTTTCATCGTGCACCCTCCATCAGCTCGTTGATCGCGGCACGGACGTCCTCGCAGCAAATGGGCCGGCCACCATCAGCGGCGGCATGCATGCTGGCGAGGCGCAGCGTTTTGGTGAGGCGGCGCAGATGGCCGCCTTCGCGGGCCACAGCAACCAGGGCGGCACGACATTTGATGTCATCGACGCCCCAGGCCTTGATGATCTCGGTCACGTCCTGCTCGCTGCTGGCTGCGAGGCGCAGCTTCTTGCCAACGCGGCTGTAGAGGCGGTCGAGCTGCTGGGCATTGCGACCGCCGGCCATGCGGGCGAAGACGCCGTCGTTTCCCACCAGGGCGACGCCAATCTCGGTGGCGTCGTGGATGCTGCGAATCTCGTCCAGCGCCGCCACGGAGAGGTGCTGGGCTTCGTCGATGATCAGCAGGCCACGCGTGTCGCGGACGCGCTTGGCGATCGCCCGAGACATACGGCGCGCACCGCCGCCGGGCGTGAGACTGAGGGCGTCGCAAATCTCTTCCAGGGCAGTCACAACACCGGCCGTGCTCGGCGCCATGGTGGCGATCCAGACGTTGGGCATCTGCTCGCGGAACTGCACGCACGCGCTGCTCTTGCCAAGGCCGGCGCCGCCGTAGATCACCGCGATGTCGCTGGCAATCTTGGCGTAACTGAGTGCGCCCAATACCCGCATGGCGGTCTGCGTGGGCACGAAGCTCGGCGCTTCGGGCATCTGGCTGCTCGACTCGCGGCGGTGCGTATCGGCCTCGATCCAGATGCGCAGCTTGACCTCGACGCCCTCGTTGTCGCCGGCGTACTTGCCGTTGAGCCACTGGTTCAGGGTGGTCGGGCTGATGCCGACCTCTTTGGCGAGGGTGGCCTGGCTCAGGCGGCGGTCGCCAGCGAGCAGGTTGCGGAACTGCTCGCGCAGTGCAGCATCACCCTGATAGATTTGGGTCACGGTAGCGGTGTCATTCATGCTCTTTCCTTCGGGAGTGGTGGATGGGTTGTTGCCTAGTCGCGACGGTGTTGGCCCACCGTCGCGGCGCCTTTAGAAGCTGTTTTCTTTCTGTCGTTTGGCCTGTTCGAACATCAGAAGATCGAGTTTCGTGGGACCGTTCGTTCCCGTAGCCGCAGGCTGTTCCTGGGACGCCGCCGGCTTCTTGCCATGCAGGCCGAAGACGGGCGCGATGACCGCCGCGTCCGGCGACCTGGGCGGTTCCATCGAAGGGATCTGCGCCGCGACTTCAGCCGCATCCATGAGGCGCTCGGCCGCGAGCATGTCCTTGGCGGCGCGCTTGTACTGTTTCCTGCCTCGGGCGTGCTCACGTGCCGCGTTTACGTCGGCGAAGCCAACATTCGCCACGCACTGCGCCTCGGCAATGTAGGAGCCGTCCAGGGCATAGACGTGGGCGCTCCCCTGTAGGTGGTACGGATCGACGCGCAGGACCACCTTGCGACCCGCGTATTCGCTGAGCGCCTCGGTCCAGTAGCGGTTGCCGGCGAGACGCACACTTCCATCGATAGAGCTGGCAGTGACTGCCTCGGTGGCAAGCAGGAGCAGGCGTAGCTGCTCTTCGCTGACCTTGCGAACCGTGATCTGCTGGAAGCTGTCGGTGAACACCTGGTCGAAGCTGCGGCCAGCGCAGACCTTCGTACGGCGCCCGAGGCGAGCGTTATGCGCATGGATCTCTGACGTCACCACGCTCTCAAAATCGGCCCACGCGATCACGCGGCTGCCATAGTTGGCAGGCTTGTTCGTCGGGTTGTTGCCCACGTAGGCGCCGGAGAACGCTGGGTGCTTTGCAATGGCCTCGCAGAGGTCGCGCCACATGCGCTCGATCGGCTTGGCCTGACCGTGGTAGGGCGTGACCCAGTGCACATTGGTCGCACCGACCAGCGACGTGATGAGGCCCGTCGGATCATCTTCACGCACCTTGAAGCGGTAGCGATTTGGCGTGCCGCCTGTCATCCACTTGCTGGCAAACGCACGGCCGTTGTCGAGCCACACAGCGCCCGGGACGCCGTAGCCACGGCACATGTCGCCAAAGCTAAGCCTGACCATATCGCTGTTTTCGTGGTCGCCCAGGCGCCACGCGAGCAGCTTGCCCGAGTAAAGATCTTGCCATCCAAGGATGCATGGACGGCCTTCGGTACCATCCGGAAAACGGACGCGGAGATCCCAGCGATGTCCGTCCGCGTTGACCGCGTCCAGCGCCCTGAACATCGTGCGGTCGCGCTCCTGGGCGGGGAACGAGCGCATGAGCGCCTCATCGCCCTGGCGGGCGAGAGTGATGACAGCGCGCGGCAGTTCGCGCTTGATCCGGCGCTGCAGGGTCTTCAGGCTCGGCAAGGCCCACGCCTTGCCTAGGCTGATGCGCTTGAGACGCTCGTAGCAGCTGCTTGCCGTCGGCGCCTCGAGCCGGAGGTAGTCCGCCTTGAACAGCTGCCATGCTTCCGGATCGATCTGGGCGGTGTCGATGCGCCCGGAGTAGTGGGGCAACAGTAGCGCCAGATGATCGGCCGGGGCAGCATGGGCGATAGCCTTCTGCCAACGCGCGATGTTGGGCGCGCTGCAGCCCTTGCCGCCGGCCTCGGCCAGGCGCCGTGCCACGTGCTCGCGCGCAACCATTAGCGGCGTCCCGTTGCGGCACAGGGCGTCGACCGTTTCGATGGCTTGGAGGCGCATGGCCGCCACGTCCCTGAGCTTCTTCTTCGCACGCTCAAAGCGATGCCAGGCAGACGCGATGGCGTCGCTGGACGGCGCTGCCGGCGTGATGCGATCGATCGCGGGGCGACTGCGCAGCAGGATGGCTGCCTGCGCGGCCGCGGGAAGGCTGCTGAATGCGTATTCCCAGCCTTTGCCATGCTCGCGATCACGGCGAGACCAGGCGTCGCGCTCGGCACGCATGTGTATTCCTCGTTCCGTACCCGGAAGGCCCGGCAGGCCGGCCAGGTCGGCTACGCAAAACCACTTTTCGTAGACCGAACCGTCAGCCATCAACCCATCCTCTTCCGAATGGCGGCGAGCTCGCGCAGCCGCGCGTCAGCGGTAGCCCGCTCACGGATGGCCCTTCCGATTTCGGCATCCAGAGTGTCGGCGCCCACGAGCAGACGTCCGCCGCGCATATGGGCGTGCCAGTTACCCAGGGTCGTGCTTTGGCAGATCGTTTCGAGAACGGGTGCGAGCCAGAGCGGCAGATTGAAAGCATCGCGGGCCGGCGCGGTGTAACCGTCGAGCATGCTTTTGGAGACGTCCTTGCCGGTCAGGCGGCTTGCTTCGGCCGCGATGGCGTGGCGGTCGAGGCCGAGGCGTGCCGCGTCCTCAAACATGGTCGACGCGAGTTCACTTACCAGGGGGCGATAATCCATGGTTCCCGGCACGGGTTTGGGCGGCTGGGGAATTTCGAAGAGGTCGCCGGTGTACAGGCAGGGTTTCTCGATGCGGCGCCTCATACGGAGGCCTCCGAGGGGTGTGCGGTCCCACACGCGAGGTTCGTCATCACGCGCTTAGGCGTGACCGCCGCGACGCGGCAAAGCGGCTCCCGCACTGCCGAGCTTTTCGCGCGAGAGGACGCGAGGCACTGTCCGGCTGATCCTCGCCCTGTGGCCCGGGCCAGGCTGTCGTAGAGGGACGGCATGTCTATTAACCCCTGCCGTTCCGCAGATTGTCTTGGGCCACCGAGGTGGTAGCCTTGACCACGCGCAGATCTGGCCGCATGGGCTTAGGCCCGCGCGTCCGGTTAGGCGTGCCATCGGAGTTGTAGCGGCTCGGCCAGATGACCTGGGGTTGCACGCCCAGGGCGGCCGCGATGATTGCTTCGCCTTTCGGCGATGGTGAGCCGAGCGCCTTGGACAGCGAGCTTCGCTGATTGTACCCGTTCTCAAGCGCCAACTGCTGCAGCGACCAGCCCTTCTTTCGGAGGGCGGCGATGACATCAGCGCGATGCCAGTCCCCCGTGGCTGGCTTTTTTTGAGCGGTTGGGAGTGACATGTTTGACCCTATCGGTTGGCGGTATCTACGACGCAAATAGTACGCACTTCTGCGGCATCGTCAAGCAGAAGTTCTATTTCCGATTGGGTTGATCGCCGCACATTTGCGTAAACGGAGTGATTCCTTTCTATGACAAAGAGTTACGGCAAATCGGAAGCCGCAAGCGCGCCGGAAGGCGACGTTCCGATTCGCCTTATGGGAATCGGAACGCGCATAGCGACGCTGGCTGATGCTGTGGGTACTAGAAAAACTGCGGCAGCCTGCATGGGTGTGTCCGCAGATTCGCTTCAGCGTTACATCCGGGAGGAGAACATGCCGCCCTTCGACGTGGCCGTGCGGCTGTGCGTGGCCGCCAAAGCGCGCCTGGACTGGCTGGCGACGGGTGAGGGGGACGTCTTCGTGGATCAGGTGCCGTTAGGAGGCTTCCCTGATTCGCAGGTTCTGAGACACGACGAACTCAGGATGGCTCTGGAGCTTGCTGGTGAAACACTGGCTGGCAGGGTGCTGCCACCTGAAAAGCATGCTCAGTTGGTGATGTTGATCTATGAACTGCTGCAGGAAGGGCTTCCCGAGGCCAAAATCCTGCATTTTGCCCACCGCGCCGCCACTTAAAGGGCATTCAAAGCGGCCGCTCACACGGAGGAATGCCCGCCTACCACAGGGGGTAGAAGTGATTGAGGCACGAGTGACGACGATACGGCGCCTTCTAACTGAGGCCAAGCGCTGCGAAGGATCCGGGCCCCGGCTGCACCGGAACGGTCCGATCGGGACAGTAAAGAGGAAGCACCTCATCCAGGAGGCAAAGCTGCTGGCGTCGCGATACAGCCTCGGCGACAGGCTGGACGAAATGGTTTATGCAGCGGGTTGCGAGGCGTTGACGGGCCTGAACCTCGATGAGCTGGAGGTCGTTGTCTCGAAACTGAGGGGCCTGGGTGCGCGGCTCGACGTGGGCTGCGATCCGCCGGAGTTGCCGCCCGCTCGGTAGACGATTAAACGCCATTTGAAGGCGAGTAGAAGCCGGTGGCAGGACCGGCTTCATTTTGCGGATCAAGTGTCTTGATAGCATCGATCAGGCCGGATCGCGCTCACTTTGCAGACTCAATAAAAGTAGCTTTGCCGGGCGCTCTGATGCGCCGCAACCCGCTCCGCGCTTGAGTTCGTCCCGATCTGTCCCGCTATTTCCGGGCTGATCCCATATTCATCAACCTATAAGTCCCCCCACATTCGATACACAGATGGGAGAGGAGTCGCCATCCGAGGACGAGGAGTCAGGGAATGAGCCAGATCACGATGATTCCGAGCCGGCGGAATCGCCCCAGTGACGCCGTGAGGCGAATGGCTCGCCTTTGCGGTCTCGTGCTGGCGGGGTGGCTGGCGTTCGCCGTCGTCGCTCATGCGGTGCCCGCACCTGCCACGCCGGCAGCGATGCTCGCCGAGGCCGATGCCATCAAGGCCCGTGACGAGGGGCGCTTCACCCGGTTGCTGCAGGACCTTGGTGCGGTAGAGAAGAGCCTTTCCCCGCGTGACCTGTCGATGCTGCATTTCCTTCGTGGCTGGCGTGCCACGTGGATCGGTGACTACGAAAGCGGTCGCGCCTTGCTGGAAGGCGTCGCGGACAACTCGCCTGATACGGTGCTGCGTTTTCGCGCCACGGCAACGCTCATCAACCTGCTGGGCAATGGGCATCGCTATGAGCAGGCCTTCCAGCGGCTGGCGAAGCTGCAGGAGATGCTTCCCTCCATTCGCGACCACAAGGCGCGTTTCCAGGGGCAGGGTGAGGCCTCCCAGCTGCTGAGTTCGGCAGGGCAGGACGAGCAGGCCGAAGCCTATGCGCGCGACATGATGGCCGATCCGCCGCCTGGGGAGTCGATATGCAAGGGCGCCCAGCACCTGATCCGCGCGCGTCGCGAAGGTGGTCACCTGGACGTGCTCGACCCGATATTCTTCCAGGCCCTGGCAAGCTGCACGGGCCCCAGCGACGAAGTGTTCGCGCACGCCATACGTTCCGATATCGCGTCGTTCTACCTCACGCACGGGCGTCCGGCGGATGCGGTCAAGCTGCTGACCATGTATCGCGAGCCCATGCGCGCGCTCAATTACCCGGTGTTGCTGGCCGAGTTCGATGCGACGCTGGCGCAGTCGTACCTCAAGCTGGGTCAGTTGGCCGATGCGCGACGTTCCGCGTTGTCGGCGGCATCGGTGGCGATCCGCAATGAATTCACCGATTCGCGTCGTACCGCCTACGATGTGCTGTACCAGGTGGAGCAGCAGCTCGGCAACGTCGGTGCCGCGCTGAGTTACCACGAGCAGTTCATGCTGGCCGACAAGGCCTATCTCGACGACATCAGTGCCCGAAGCCTGGCCTTCCAGATCGTCAATCAGCAGCTGCTGGCGCGCAAGGCGGAGGTCGATGCGCTGAACAAGCAGAACGAGATCCTTCGCCTCACCGGCGCACTCGCGCGCAAGGACGTGGAAACGGGGCGCCTCTACATCTTCGTACTGCTGGTCTGCCTGGTTGCCATCGCGTGGTTGCTGTTGTGGCTGCGTCGATCGCAGTTGCGCTTCATGAAGCTGGCGCGACGTGACGGCCTGACGGGCATCTGCAATCGCGAGCACTTCGTGGACCAGTCCGAACGCGTGCTTGCCTATGGCGCGCGATCCGATCGCGGCGCGTGCCTGATCCTCTTCGACCTCGATCACTTCAAGAACGTCAACGACACCTACGGCCACGCCGTAGGTGACGAAACGCTCAAGCGTGCGGTGGATGTCTGTCGTCGCGCGTTGCATGCCTGCGACGTTTTTGGTCGCCTGGGTGGCGAGGAGTTCGCGGTGCTTTTGTCCGATTGCAGCCCTGCGCAGGCGCGTGCGCGCGCCGAGCAATTGCGACTGTCGATCGCGGCGACCTCGGCAACGCAATCGCTGCCGCACCTGCATGTCACGGCGAGTTTCGGCGTGGGGTCCACGTTGCAATGCGGTTTCGAGCTGCATCGCCTGCTGGTGGTGGCGGATGCGGCGCTGTATCGCGCCAAGCGGGCAGGGCGCAATTGCGTGATGGTAGGCGACACGGGCGACATTCCCGATTCGCCGTACCTCGCCAGCGAAGCGCGAGGCTAAGCCTCGCTCTTGTAGGAGCGCGCTTGCGCGCGATGGGTGCTCGCGGCGACCTTGATCGCGCGCAAGCGCGCTCCTACAACAGCGGGCATAAAAAAAGGCCGCTTTCGCGGCCTTTCTTATCAACCCATCGCAGCTGAAATTAGCGCTGACGAGCCTTGAAACGCGGGTTGCTCTTGCAGATCACGAACACTTTGCCGCGACGGCGCACGACTTTGCAGTCACGGTGACGCGACTTCGCGGACTTCAAAGAGGAAAGCACCTTCACGGCCAGCTCCTGAGATATTGCAGACAAGGAAAAACGAAATTGTAGCGATCCGTGGAGGATCACGCAACCCCCGGGATTGATTCGTCTTTCATGAGGTGCCGAGAGCGCTCCGCGCTTCGCGCACCGTGCGCAGGAAGCTTTCCAGCACGGGGGACGTATTGTCCACGCGACTGGCGACCGCGAGCAACAGGTAGGCCTCCGGGTCGTCCAGGCCGGCGAAGGTGATGCCTTCCAGTCTCACGGCGCGCAGGGACGCGGGTACCAGGGCGATGCCCAGGCCAGCCGCCACCAGGGGAAGCAGCGACGGAATCTGCTGGGCCTCCTGGCGGACATTGGGACGGAAGCGGGCCTTGTCGGCGAGCAGGGTCAGGCGATCGATCAGCGTGGCAGCCTGGCTGCGTGGCGGGGCGACGAAACGCTCTGCCGCCAGTTCCTCCATGTGTAGCGATTCGCGCCCCGACAGGCGGTGGCGCGCGGGCAGGGCGACCACCAGGGGCTCGTGGTCGATCACCTCGACGTTGAGCTGCCGGGCGTTGGCGATGCCCTCGGGATGGGCGCGCAGCAGGCCCAGGTCGATCTGGCCGCTGAGGATGGCGTCGTACTGAGCCTTGGTGGGCATCTCGCCCAGGTGCAGGCTCACGCCGGGTGCGGTTTGCGTGAAGCGCAGCAAGGTTTCCGGCAGCGCCGGATGGAAAGATACCGAGGTCGCATAGGCCAGCTTGAGCTGGCCGGTGAACCCGGCCGCCGCTTCGGTGACCACGGTGCGCGCCGTCTCGGCCCGCGCCAGGATGGCCTTGGCCTCCATGAGGAACAGGCGCCCGGGCTCGGTAAGGGCCACGCGGCGGCGATTGCGGTCGAGCAGGCGCACGCCGAGGTCGGCCTCGAGGGCCAGAATTTGCTGGGAAAGCGGCGATTGTGAGATATGCAGGCGCTGGGCTGCCTGGGTAAAGCTCAGGGTTTCCGCCACTTCCACGAAGTAGCGCAGTTGGCGCAGGTCGAACATAGTCGAATTTCGTATAAGTGGTCGCTGAAAGATATATTGGCGAACATTTCCTAGGAAATCTATGATTCACCTCGACCTACCACCAACCCCTCCCCCTGGGTCGGTAGGTCCCTCGCCCTGCGGCGACGCTAACATCCGGCATCTGGCCTACCTCCCCCCCCGAGGCCCATGCCGAGGCATCTCCCGCAGGGCGACTTCCTTTCCGGGCCCCGGTCGATTGACCGGAGCCTTTTTTGTTGCCTTGTCGCGAAAGGCCATCGCGCGCAAGCGCGCTCCTACAGGAGCGGGCTTGCGCGCGATACGTGTCAGAGCTTGATGGTGAAATCGCACTCGGTGCTGGCGCGCACGTGGTTTTCGTCCACGTCGGGGGCCAGTTCGATCAGTTCGAGGCCGTTCGGGGTGACGTCGAACACCGCCAGGTCGGTGATGATGCGATCGACCACGCCCTTGCCGGTGAGGGGCAGGGAGCATTCGCGCAGGATCTTCGGCGAGCCGTCCTTCGCGGTGTGTTCCATCACCACGACCACGCGCTTCACGCCGGCCACGAGGTCCATCGCGCCACCCATGCCCTTGACCATCTTGCCGGGCACCATCCAGTTGGCGATGTCGCCTTCGTGGGTGACCTGCATGGCACCCAGGATCGAAATATCGACGTGGCCGCCACGGATCATCGCGAAGGAGTCGGCACTGGAGAAGTAGGAGGCGCCGGGGCGGGCGGTGACGGTCTGCTTGCCGGCGTTGATCAGGTCGGCGTCGACTTCGTCTTCCGTCGGGAAGGGGCCGATGCCGAGCAAGCCGTTTTCGGACTGCAGCCACACGTCGACACCGTCCGGCAGGTGGTTGGCGACCAGCGTGGGCAGGCCGATGCCAAGGTTCACGTAATCGCCGTCGGAGAGTTCCAGGGCGGCGCGCTGCGCCATCTGTTCACGGTTCCAAGCCATGGTGGTCTCTCCTTCAGGCGCGCACGGTGCGCTGTTCGATGCGCTTGGACGGCGCGGGGTTGTGCACGATGCGGTCGACGTAGATGCCCGGGGTGTGGATCTGGTCCGGGTCCAGTTCGCCCACCTCGACCATGATCTCGACCTCGGCCACGCAGACCTTGCCGGCGGTGGCGACCATGGGGTTGAAGTTGCGCGCGGTCTTGCGGAACACGAGGTTGCCCGAGGGGTCGGCCTTCCACGCCTTCACCAGTGCCACGTCGGCGACGATGGAGCGCTCCATCACGTACATGCCGCCGTCGAACTCGCGGGTTTCCTTGCCTTCGGCTACCTGGGTGCCATAGCCCGTTCGGGTGAAGAACGCGGGGATACCGGCGCCGCCGGCGTGCAGCTTCTCGGCGAGGGTGCCCTGCGGCGTGAACTCGACCTCGAGTTCGCCGGCTAGGAACTGGCGTTCGAATTCCTTGTTTTCGCCGACGTACGACGAGACCATCTTGCGGATCTGGCGGGTTTCCAGCAGCAGGCCCAGTCCCACGCCGTCGATGCCGGCGTTGTTGGACACGGCGGTGAGGCCCTTCACGCCGGAGTCGCGCAGCGCCTCGATCAGCAGTTCGGGGATACCACAGAGGCCGAAGCCACCCACGGCGATCGTCTGTCCATCGGCCACGAGGCCCGCCAGTGCCTCCTGGGCGGAGGCGACACGCTTGTCGCGCTTGTGCGACTTCACCTGGTTCATGCGTTCTTCCAGTCCAATCCGGGCGGTCCGGCCGCCGGTTCGCCGGCCATCATAGCCGACCGTCGTCACATTCCGTGGCGGTCTGCTGGTGCATGGTCGGATGATGGTTGGCATCCATTTCTTCCTGAAAACCCGGAGGTAGCGACGTGGGCAAGCAGAAGATCGGCGTGGTCGGCATGGCCGTGATGGGCCGCAACCTGGCCTGGAACATCGAGAGCCGCGGCCATGCGGTGTCCATCTACAACCGCACCCAGGCGAAGACGGACGAGGTGATGGCCTTGAGCGAAGGTCGCAAGCTCGTGCCGACGTCCAGCCTGATGGAGTTCGTGGATTCGCTGGAGAAACCGCGACGCATCCTGCTCATGGTGCAGGCCGGCAAGGGCACCGATGCGGTCATCGACGAATTGCGCCCGTTGCTGGACAAGGGCGACATCCTGATCGACGGCGGCAACACCTTCTACAAGGACACGATCCGTCGCGGTGAGGAGCTGGCGAAGGACGGCTTCCACTTCATTGGCACCGGCGTGTCGGGTGGCGAGGAGGGCGCGCTCAAGGGGCCCTCGATCATGCCGGGTGGCCCGCGCGATGCCTACGACCTGGTCGCGCCGATCCTCACCGAGATCGCGGCACGGGCGCCTGACGGCGAACCCTGCGTCACCTGGATCGGCCCGGATGGGGCGGGTCACTACGTGAAAATGGTGCACAACGGCATCGAGTACGGCGACATGCAGCTCATCGCCGAGAGCTATGCCGTGCTCAAGCATGTGGCGGGGTTGTCCAACGACGACCTGGCGGCGGTGTATCGCGACTGGAACGAAGGTGAGCTGGACAGTTTCCTGATCGAGATCACCGCGAAGATCTTCACGCGCAAGGACGACCGCACCGGCAAGGCCATGGTGGACATGATCCTCGACCGGGCGGCGCAGAAGGGCACGGGCAAGTGGACCAGTCAGAGCGCCCTGGACCTGGGCGTGCCGCTCACCCTTATTACCGAATCGGTGTTCGCGCGCGTGCTTTCTTCGATGAAGGACGAGCGCGTGGCGGCGGCCAAGGTGCTTTCGGGGCCGAAGGAGGCGGCCTTCGAGGGCGATCGCAAGGCCTTCGTCGAGGCCGTGCGCCGTGCGCTCTACATGAGCAAGATCATTTCCTATGCGCAAGGTTTTGCGCAGTTGCGGGCGGCCTCGGACGAAAACGACTGGCATCTCGACTACGGTGCCATCGCGAAGATCTTCCGCGCGGGTTGCATCATCCGGGCGCGTTTCCTGCAGAAGATCACCGACGCCTATGGCCGCGAGGGTGCGCTCAAGAACTTGCTGCTGGACCCGTATTTCCGCGATATCGCTTTGGAGTACCAGTCGGCGTTGCGCGAGGTGGTGGCCGCCGCCGTGAAGGCCGGGGTGCCGGTGCCGGGGTTTTCCGCCGCTATTGCGTATTACGACAGCTACCGCGCGGCGGTCTTGCCTGCGAATCTCATCCAGGCGCAGCGTGACTTCTTCGGTGCCCACACCTTCGAGCGGGTGGACGAGAAGGGCAGTTTCCACCTGGAATGGTCCGATCCCCAGGCGTGAATCCTCCGGGCGGCGCGTGCCGCGCGCCGCCTGGGAGCACGTTTGGGCGGAATTGCGTCGCGCTTGCGCAGCATGGTGCTAGCGCTGGTAGCAAACCTCCCTATAGAGTTGGGGAATTCGGCCTTTCGCCGAAAGGAGCGGCGACGGGGCCGCGTCAACGAGGGAGAACGTTGTTCCATGCTCAGAAGTTCGCTGATTGGCGCCACGGCGCTGGCGGTGGCGCTTGCCGGATGCTCGACGCTGCCGCAGCCAAGTGACGATGGCGCGCTGCAGCGTGAGGCCATGGCGGGTACCGAGAAAGCGGTGCCCAAGTCGCGCATCATGCCCAACACCAATCCGACCGTCTCCGGTGTGGTCCAGCCCCAGATTTCCAACGGCACGGGCGAATTCGTCAAGCCGGTGGGCCTGGCGCAGCCCAAGCCGGCGGCACAGGGGGCCGGCACGGTAACCTTCAATTTCGAGAACCAGCCGGTGGAGTCGGTGGTCAAGGCCATCCTTGGCGACCTGCTGCACGAGAACTACTCGATCGTGCCGGGCGTGCAGGGCAACGTCTCGTTCTCCACCTCGCAGCCCGTCACCGAGGACCAGGCCCTGCCGATCCTCGAGACCTTGCTGTCGTGGACGAGCAACGCGCTGGTCCGCACGGACGGACGCTATGTCGTCATGCCGGCGAAGGACGCGGTGCCGGGCAACGTCGTGCCCAGCATCGGCGCCACCGCGCCGGTGGGCGGCCTCCAGGCCCGCCTGTATCCGCTGCACTACATCTCGGCCACCGAGATGCAGAAGCTCATCAAGCCGTTCGCCAGGGCGGACGCGACGCTGCTCGCCGACTCCACCCGCAACGTGCTGGTGATGGCTGGCACGACTAGCGAACTGGACAACTACGACCGCACCATCAAGACCTTCGACGTCGACTGGCTCAAGGGCATGTCGGTGGGGGTGTTCAGCCTCAAGCGCGCGGAGGTCAAGGACCTTACGCCGACGCTCGACAAGCTGTTCGGTGACAAGGGCAACACGCCCATGGCGGGGCTGCTGCGTTTCATCCCGATCGAGCGCACCAACTCGCTGGTGGTGATCAGCCCCCAGTCCGAGTACCTCGACGAGGTGAAGGGCTGGATCGACCGCATCGACAGCGGTGGTGGTAACGAGCCGCAGCTTTACGTGTACGACCTGCGCAACGTCGCGGCCGCCGATGTGACTGACAGCCTGGGCGCCATCTATGGCGGTGGTTCGGGTGGCGGCGGTTCCAGTGACCGTGGCGGTCGCGTCGGGCCGGGGCTTGCGTCGGGTACGCAGGGCGGCGACAGCGATCTGGGTAATCGCGGCGGTTCCGGCCTGGGTAGCAATACCGGTGCCTTCGGCAATAGCTCGTCCGGTTCGTCGTTCGGCTCGTCCTCCGGTTCGTCATT
Source organism: Luteibacter sp. (assembly GCF_009912395.1). GTDB lineage: Bacteria > Pseudomonadota > Gammaproteobacteria > Xanthomonadales > Rhodanobacteraceae > Luteibacter. The sequence goes on from NZ_WNDO01000002.1 coordinate 255,039, forward strand.
AGGGTCGGGTTCGTTCGGCAACTCCAGCAACGGCAGCTATGGCAGCTCGTCGAACGGTAGCGGCTCCTCCTTCGGCGGTGGCGGCGGTTTCGCCGGCAGCGGCTTCGACGAGCTCGATTCGAACCGTCGCCAGCGCACCGGCCCGATCACCACGGAAGACGGTATCCGCATCACCGCCGTCGATGGCAGCAACCAGTTGATGGTGCGTTGCCGTCCATCGCAGTGGAACGAGATCGAGCAGGCCATCAAGCGCCTCGATACCGCGCCGATGCAGGTGCAGATCGAAACGCGCATCCTCGAGGTCGCACTCACCGGCAACTTCCGCTTCGGCGTGCAGTGGTACCTCGAAGGCTTGGCGGGTGGTACCGCGTCCAAGCCGGGCCAGGCCAGCCAGCGACAGATCGCCCTGGGCAACGGCGGCCTCACCTATACGCCGGATAGCGCGGCGGGCGCGGGCGATTCGTTCTATTACTCGTTCGTCAACCATAACGTCGCCGTCGCCCTGAGGGCGATGGAAACCAGTGGCAACACCAAGACGCTCTCGGCGCCGTCGCTGGTGGTGTTGAACAACCAGAAGGCGCACATCCAGATCGGCGATCAGATTCCGATCACGCAGACCTTCGTCAACACCAACTCCAATACCGACAACACCTATGGCCAGGTGGAGTACAAGGACACGGGCGTGATCCTCAACGTGCGTCCGCGCGTGAATCCGGGCGGTCTTGTCTACATGAACGTCAACCAGGTGGTCAGCACGCCGGGCCCCAAGGATGCCACCACGGGCAACTTCCCGATCCAGCAGCGCGAGGTGGCCACGCAGGTGGCGGTGCAGAGCGGCCAGACCGTGCTGCTGGGCGGCCTCATCAAGCAGGACGAAGGCACTTCCGATACCGGCATTCCCGGTCTCAACCGCATTCCGGTCTTTGGTCGCCTGTTCGGCACGACGGCGCGCAGCCGCAATCGTACCGAGCTGATCGTGCTCATCACGCCGCGCGTCATCACCAGCGGTGAAGAGGCCAAGCAGGTCACTGACGAGTACCAGCAGAAGTTCGAATCGCTGCGTCCGTACAAGGGCCAGGCGACGACCACGCCCGTACCGGCCAGGCTGGGCAGCGGTCAGCCGACCGTCACCGCCCCCATGCACTGAGGGGGCTACCGACCGAGCGGGTTCGGGTAAACCAGCTTCGGTCGGTAGGGCTGGGCGGATACGCCCAGGTTGGGACCCATGCGGTTTTGCAGGCCGCTGGCGTTGTAGAGCCCCAACGTGTTGCTGGGGCGCCTGGCTACATCGGCACCCGATAGATCGGGTGCCTTGGGTGTCTGGTCCGCTGTGACCATTCGGGTGAGGCAGGCGTAAGACAACGTCGCTCCACCGGCCTCGGCAGACGCCACGCATCCTTCCGGCGTGGCCGAAGCCCGCACCCCGGGTAGCTCGACCACCTGCTGTCCGTGAGCCGCAAACGCGACGACCACGAGTGCACCCCACCACACTTGCCGAATACGCATAGTCGTTTCCCTGACGGCTCGATGTGCCGATTATGGCGCGCCCCATGACATGTGGAAGTGACAGTCGAGCTGTCATGTTCCCGTAGTCATTTCTGTCACGAAACATGCGCCGTTGTGTCATTTGGCGCGCCTAGCCTTCCGGCCGAACGAGTCCCGTAAGTCTCTGCACGAGGAATCATCGTGGCACGCAGCGTCATCGCGCTTGTCGCGTGCCTGTTCCTCACCGCCGCGCATCCGTGCGTGGCGCAGGAGTGGGCAACGACGAAGCCACAGGGGTCGGATGAAACGCATGCGCCAACGCGCTTCGATATCGACGCACAGCCGCTGGCGAAGGCACTCCGCGCCTTCAGCGAGGCGACGGGCATCGCTGTGCTTTTCGATGACGACCTGGTCGCGTCGCTCTCCACCCACGGTGTCCACGGCATGGTCGAGCCACGCGATGCCTTGCGCATCCTGCTCCTGGACACGGCGCTCGAAGCGCATTTCGCCTCGATGAGCGCGTTCACCGTCACTGCCCGATCGACATCCCGCGAGGAGCGCGAAAGCGTGCCACCTCCAGCGCCCGTCGATGCATCGCGTCCGGTGCTCGACGATCGTCGGGCCGCCACGCTCCAGCATGCGATCGAGCGCGCGCTTTGCGCTGACGTACTGACCCGTCCGGGTACCTATCGCCTGGCGATGCAGGTCTGGATGGACGACGGCGGAAGCGTCCGGAGAGTGTCCCCGCTGGGATCCTCCGGTGACGATATGCGCGATCGTCGTGTCGTCCAGGCGCTCGACGGGCTCCACGTGCCGTCGATGACAAGTCGTTTCAGCCCTGTGACAGTTTTGCTCACGCCGTCGTCCAGCATGACGGCCTCCTGCGGCGAGGACGCGTAACGTGGAGACCTCGCTGCTCGGACTGTTCCTCGACAACTACGACGACTTCCGGCGCCGGCTGCGTCGGCGCCTGCGGTCGGACGATCTGGTCGACGACGTGATGCAGGAGACCTACCTGCGCGTCGAGAAACTGGATCCGACCGAAGAACGCGCCGCGCATCCCACGGGCTATCTGTTCCGGATGGCACTGAACATGGCTGTCGACCATCATCGGTCGAACGGCCGCCTGCTTACCGGGGAAGAGATCGACGACCTGCTGCATTCGGCGGACGACCATCTCGACCCGCCAACCGTGCTGGCCTCGCGCCAGGACCTCGCGGCGCTTGGCGATGCGCTTGAAGCGTTGACCCGTCGCCAGCGCGACATCCTCATCGCGGCCCGTATCGACGAGCAGCCGCAAGCCGAGATCGCGGCCCGTTTTGGCATCTCCGTACGCATGGTCGGCAAGGAGTTGAAGAAGGCGCTCGATATCTGTGCCGAAAAAGTGGGACGTAAGTCCGTTCAGCGGTTCGGTCCGGGCGCAGGAGAATCGTCATGACCGATATGGACACGACGAGCATCCACGAGAGCGAACGGCAGGCCCGGGCATGGCTCGTGCGCCTCACCTCAGGTATCGCCATCCGCGAGGATGGCGAAGCGTTCCGGCGCTGGTGCGACGCCAGCCCGCTTCATGCGGAAGCCTTCGCCCGGACGCGACGCATGTGGGACGACCTCCGTCCGGCCATCGAGCATCGGCGTGACGCCCGCGCCCGGGGTGATCGTCCCGCGCCCCGGCATGGCGTACGCATGGGACGTCGCATGTTCATCGCCAGCGCGGTGACGGCATCGGTCGCCGCCGTGGTCTTCGCACGCTACGGCCTCGGCGTCGGCCTTGCCGACCGGGGCCCCAGCCTGCGCACCGCGGTGGGCGAGCAGAAGCGGGTGCAGGTCAGCCACGGCGTGGCCGTGGAACTCAATACCGATACCGATATCGGCCTGCGTTCCGCCTCCGGTCATGTCACGGGCATGCGCCTGCGCGAGGGCGAGGCGGTGGTACGCATCGATCCCGCGCGCCTGGATCCTTTCCTGGTCGAACTCGAAGACGCGCGCGTGCTGTCGGCGCCCGGCGCGTCGTTCGCCGTGCGCTGTGTCGACGGCGTCTCGTCCGTCACCTGCCTCGACGGCCAGACCGTCGTGCAACGCGGCGTGGGCAAGACACTGGTGAAACCCTCCCAGCAGGTCGCCCTGGAAGGCGATGGCGTGGCGCCCGCCGTCGCGGTGAATCCCGACACCGCGTTCGCCTGGCGCGAACGCGTGCTGATCTACGACAACCAGGCCCTGGCCGAGGTCGTCGCCGATATCAATCGATACAGGCCGGGTCGCATCGTCATCACCGATCGCGCCCTGGGCGAACGACGCGTGCATGCGCGTTTCACGCTGGACCAGATGGCCGATGTCGCCACGCTGATCCACGACGCGTATGGCGCGCACGTGACACACCTGCCCGGTGACTGGGTGCTGCTGAGCTGACCGCACGATAGGAACCGTCGGAACGATGAATTTTTCGTGACAGCGGTTCAGTGCCACCCGGGCCCAGGCGTCTTGTGGGCAAACGGATCGACAGGGGAAGTTCTCAAGTGGCTACACGTGCAGTACGGGTGAGCGCATGATGCGTGTCACGACCTCGCGGAGCGCGCGCGCTCTCGCGCTGGCCATCGCCTTCGCCCTATGGGCCGATGTGTCCGCCCAGGAAGCGCCGACGTCCTTCGACGTGAACGAATACGTCGTCGACGGTAACACCACGCTGCAGCCGCTCGACATCGAGACGGCCGTCTATCCCTTCCTCGGCCCCGGCAAGTCCATGAACGACGTGGGCGCCGCGCGCGACGCGTTGCAGAAGGTCTACCAGGCCCATGGATTCCAGTCCGTCGTGGTGGATATTCCCCAGCAGCAGGTGAAAGGCGGCGTGATCCGCTTCCAGGTGACGGAGAACGCGATCGGCCGTGTTCGCGTGGAAGGCGCCACCTATCGCTCGCCCAAGGACATCCGCGACGCCGTGCCGGCGCTCAAGGAAGGCGAGGTGCCGAACTTCACCCAAGCGCAGAAGGAGCTCACGGACGTTAACCGCAAGGGCGGTAGCCAGGTCGTGCCCGTGCTCACCCCGGGCAAGCTGCCACAGACGATGGACGTGACGCTCAAGGTCAACGATACCTTGCCGCTGCACGCCAGCCTCGAAGTGAACAACGACCATAGCGTCAACACGCCCGAGCTGCGCACCATCGCCAGCGTGCGCGACGACAACCTGTTCCAGAAGGGACACGCCGCGTCGCTGACCTACATCGTGGCGCCGCAGGATCGCAATGCGGCCGAAGTCTGGGCGGGCTCGTACCTGGTGCCGTTGAACGCGGACTGGAGCGTGCTGACATCGGGCTACAAGTCCAACAGCAATGCCAACGCGGTCGGCGGGAGCACGGTGCTCGGCAAGGGCAATGCCTATGGCTTCACTTTCCTGCGCACGCTGCCGAGCCACGGCGAATATTCGCAGTCGCTCGCCTTCGCGATCACCCGCAAACACTTCGACCAGAACATCACCTTCGGTGCGGAGACGTCGAAGGCACCGGTGACCTATATCCCGCTGTCGGTCACCTATCAGGGGCAGTCCATCGGCGAGAAAGCGAGCAGCACGATCTCGCTGGGCGCCACGGCGGGTTTCCGGGCTGGTGGCAGCGATGCCCAGGCCTTCGACAATCAGCGCTACCGGGCCAATGCGAACTTCCTGTACGTGAAAGCCGAAGGCGGGCACGTGCGCACGTTCGCCGACGGCTTCAGCCTTGCCGGCCGTCTGGCGCTGCAAGTGTCCACGTCGTCGCTGGTCTCCAGCGAGCAGTTCGCGGCCGGTGGCGAGAGTACGGTGCGCGGCTATCTCGAAGCGGAGCAGACCGCCGACCACGGCGTCATTGGTTCGCTCGAACTGCGTACGCCATCCATCGCCTCGCACATCGGGCAGTGGGTCAACGACTGGCGCTTCCATGCCTTCCTGGACGGCGCGCACCTGGTGCTGATGAACGCGTTGCCGGCCCTCGTCGACCCCAAGAACCCGTCCGCCGGCAGCGTGCGCAAGACCAGCTACGACCTTTCCAGCGCGGGCATTGGCACGCGCTTCCAGATCTTCAACATCGCCACCGGCGCGATCGAAGTGGCCTATCCGTTCCAGAGCAGCCAGGCCACTCGCGCGCACGACACACGCATTCATTTCTCTCTCAAGGCAGACCTCTGACCGGCAGGTCGGACCACAGACATCCAGGGGTATCACCGTGAATCGATTTTTGTTCCTGACCTGCTTGCTGTTCCTCGGCCTCGTGCCGATGGCGCACGCCGACGCCTCGTGGTGGAACCAGGACTTCTCCTTCCGCAAGGCCATCACCCTCGACACCACGGCGAAGGGTGCCGCCGTCACGGCCGCGCCGGGACGCACGCCGGTACTGGTTCGCCTGCACTCGGGCAACTTCACCTTTGACGGCGTGTCGGAGACGGGCGCCGACGTGCGCTTCGTCGCGGCCGACGACAAGACCCCGCTCAACTACCAGATCGAAAGCTTCGATCCGGTGCTGGGTGTCGCCCTGATCTGGGTCGACGTGCCGCAGCTGGGCGCCGACGCGCAGCAGCAGATCTGGATGTACTACGGCAACCAGAAAGCGCAGGGCGGTGACAAGGGCGCCGCGGTGTACGACGCCGACTATGCCGCCGTGTACCACTTCGAGGATGCCGCCGGTACGCCGCCGCGCGATGCTACCGCCTATGGCAACAACGCCGTCGGTAACGACATCGTCACGGTCGATGGCGTGATCGGCAAGTCGGCCCGCTTCGACGGCAGCAAGGTGGTCAACCTGCCGGGCAGCGTCTCGATGAACGTCGCCGAAGGTGGCGCCTTCTCCTTCAGCACCTGGCTCAAGCTCGACGCGCTGCCGGCAGGCCGCGCCATCGTCTACGCCCGCCGTCAGGCGGAGCACAAGCTGCTGGTCGGTTTCGACAACGGCGTGCCGTTCGTGCAGGTCGATGACGCCACCAGCGCTGCCGGTGAGCCGGTGAAGGCTGGTGCCTGGACGCACCTGGCGGTGACGGCCGCCGACGGCAAGGTCCAGTTGTACATCGACGGACGCCCGTATGCGACGCTCGATGCGAAGCTTCCCGCGCTGACCAGCCAGGCCACGCTCGGTGGCGATGCCGCTGGCCAGGCCGAGACCTTCGTGCCCTTCGTGGGGCAGATGGACGAAGTGCGCCTTTCGCGTGTCGCCCGGCCCGCCGCGCTGATCGCGCTCGATGCGCAGACGCAGGGCGCGGAGTCACGGCTGCTGGTCTATGGTGCCGACGAAAAGCAGGCGGGCGTCGGCTTCGGCTACTTCGGTGTCATCGTGAAGTCCGTGACCGTCGACGCCTGGGTGGTCATCGCCATCCTGCTCGTGATGGCCGCCATCTCCTGGGTCGTGATGTGGCAGCGCGCCGCCTACGTCAATCGCGTGACCCGCGCCAACGACGACTTCCTGGATGCGTTCCGCCAGCAAGGTCGCAACATTCTTGCGCTGTCGCGCGATCCGACCGCCTCGCGCCTCCAGGACGCTTCGCTGTATCGCCTGTACAAGGTGGGCGCGGGTGAAGTGTGGAGCCGCCGGGACGACGACGGTCACGACCATATCGCGCCGGAATCCATCGAAGCCATCCGCGCCACCATGGACGCCACCCTGTTCCGCGAGAACCAGCGCCTGGCCAAGTCGATGGTGATGCTCACCATCGCGATCTCGGGCGGTCCGTTCCTGGGTCTGCTCGGTACCGTCGTCGGCGTGATGATCACCTTCGCGGCCATCGCCGCCGCGGGCGACCTGAACGTCAACGCCATCGCTCCGGGTATCGCCGCGGCGCTGCTCGCCACGGTGGCCGGCCTGTTCGTCGCGATCCCCGCGCTGTTCGGCTACAACTACCTGCTCATCCGGAACAAGAACGTCACCGCGAACATGCAGGTGTTCGTGGACGAGTTCGTGACCCGCCTGGCCGAGCAGCAGCGCACCATCCAACCGTCCGCCGTGGCGGCCTGAGGCCAGGACGATGCGCGCTCAAGACGACGACAAGCCGTACGACGACATCAACATCACGCCGATGCTCGACCTGGCGTATGTGCTGCTCGTGATCTTCATCATCATGACCACCGCGTCGGTGCAGGGCATCAAGGTCAACCTGCCCAAGGCCAGCGCGGCGGTGAGCATGGCCAAGCCGCAGACCAAGGCGATCACCATCTCCGACTCCGGGCAGATCTTCCTCGATGCCTATCCCGTCACGCTGACGGAACTGGAAGACCGTCTTCGCGCCCTGAAGGCGCTGAACCCGGATTTCCCCGTGGTGGTGAAGGGCGATTCGACGGTCCAGTACCAGAAGGTGATGGACATCCTCGACCTGTTGCGCCGCGTCGACCTGCCGCAAGTCGGCCTGGTCACCGGCAAGCCGGCGAAGGGATGAGCGCGTGAGCCAGAACGATTCCCGTCGCGGTTCGCCCCGTCGTTGGCTCGGTCCGGCGATCGGCATCGTCGCGCTGTTGCTGGTGGGTGCGCTGGTATGGCACTTCTCCGGCAACCGCGTGGGCGTGCGTCGCGAGGCACCCCGGGTGGCGACGATCACGCCGCTTCCTCCGCCTCCGCCGCCACCCAAGGAAAAGCCGCCGGAGCCAAAGAAGACGGATGAGCCCAAACCCGTCGACGAAAAGCCGACGGAAGTCCCGCAAAAGCCGGTCGACGCACCGAAGCCGAGCAACGACGTCGCCAAGCAGGTGACGATCAACGGCGATGCGCAGGCGGGCAGCGACGCCTTCAACATCGGCGCTGGCTCGGGCGGCGGCATGGTCGGCTCCGGTGGTGGCACCGGTACCGGCACCGGTAGCTACGACCAGTACCTGGGCTACGCGATCCAGCAGGCCATCCAGCGCGACGAGCGGGTCAATCGGCTCGTCTTCGAAGTACGCGCCGACATCTGGCTGGACGCCGACGGCAAGCTGACCCGCGCCGAACTGGTCGGCACCAGCGGCAACACACGAACCGACGAAGCGCTGCTGGACACTCTGCGGTCGATGCCACGCATCGACGTCGCGCCTCCGTCCTCGCTGCGCTTCCCCCTGCGCGTCGCCATCCGCGGGAAGCGCCCCGCATGACGACCGCCACGCCAAATCATTCGTATACCCGGAGAGTTCGCATGACCATCGGAAAGGCCCGCCAACGTCCCGCGCGAGCCATCATGGCCCTGGCCATCGGCCTGGCCCTGTGCGCCGGCACGACGCACGCACAGAGCGCTCCGTCGGAAAACGCCACCATCAACCTCGTGCGCCTGCTGGTGAAGCGGGGCGTGCTGACCCAGGCCGATGCCGATGGCCTCATCGCCCAGGCCAACGCGGACGCCACCCAGGCACAGAAGCTCGCCGGTACCGCCAACGCGGTGCCTGCTACGCCGGGCCAGGTGCGTGTCACCTACGTGCCCGAGGTGGTGCGCAACCAGATCAAGGACGAACTGCGCCAGGAAGTCGTGGCACAGGCCAAGAACGAGCATTGGGCTGAGCCGGGCAAGCTGCCCGAATGGCTCGACCGCGTCACCTGGACGGGCGACCTACGCGTACGCGACGAATTCCATTACTACGACAAGGGCAACGCGTTCCCCGTGGTGGACTTCGCCTCGCTCAACCGTACCGGTCCGTACGATCTGAACGGCGTCAATGCGCCGCCGCTGTTGAATACGCGTGAAAACCGTACCAATTCCCTGCGTATCAGCGCGCGCTTCGGCATGCTGCTGAACCTCGGTGAGAACGTGACGGCGGGCATCCGCCTGGGCACGGGCAACATCAACGATCCGGTGTCGACCACGCAGACCCTGGGTGGCGGCCTGACCAAGAAGAACATCTGGCTCGACCAGGTCTGGATGGCATGGCAGCCGACCGACTGGGCGAAGGTGATCGGCGGCCGCATGCCTAATCCCTTCATGAGCACGAACCTCGTCTTCGCGGACCACCTGAACTTCGACGGCGTCGCCGGCAAGTTCGACCTGCCGATCGCCGACGGCTTCCGTGGTTTCGCCACGGCGGGCATGTTCCCCATCGACTACCAGGGCGACGACTTCCCGTCGTCGGCGGCAGTCAAGAACGCCAGCCGCGACAAGTGGCTCACCGCGGCGCAGATCGGTGCGTCCTGGAAGTTCAGCGAAGATGCGGAGTGGAAGCTGGCGCTGGCCTATTATCGTTTCGACAAGCTGCGCGGCCAGCTTTCGTCGCCGTGCGCACTGTACCTCGGCGTGAACTACTGCAGCACGGACGCCAGCCGTCCGACCTTCATGCAGAAGGGCAACTCGCTGTTCCTGATCCGCGACATCATCCCGGATCCGAACAATCCGACCAACTACGCGCAGCCGCAGTTCGTCGGGCTCGTGTACGACTATCACGTCGCCAACGCCACGACCCAGCTCGACCTGAAGGTGGCCGATACGCCGCTGCGCCTGGAAGGCGACTACATCCGCAACATGGCCTATCACCGTAAAGACGCCTTCGCCCCGAACGTGGGTCTCTCGCGCCTGGTGAACAACTTCGGCGCGGGCGATTTCACGGCCGACAACTACAAGAGCGGCCCGGTCGGCTGGATGCTGCGCGCGACGCTCGGCAATCCGAACCCGGACGCTGCCGGCGACTGGAACGCGAGCGTGGCCTACAAGTACCTGCAACCGGATGCGACGGTCGACGGCCTCAACGATCCCGACTTCCGCCTGGGCGGTACCAATGCCAAGGGCTTCGTCCTGAGCGGTAGCTACGGCCTGTCGAAGTTCGCATGGTTGACCACGCGCTACCTCAACGCACGCCAGGTCTTCGGCGCGCCGCTGGCGATCGACGTGTTCCAGCTCGAAATGAACGCACGGTTCTGAGGAGGATTCGCATGAAACGCACGCTCATCGCCCTCGCGCTGCTGTCGATCGTACCGGGCGCGTTCGCCCAGACCGCGAGCCTGGAAAGCCGCTTGCGAGACCAGCTGCGCGAGACGCGCTCGCAGCTGCAGTCGTTGCAGGCCGAACAATCGCAGTGGGCGGCCGAGAAGGCCGCGCTCGAGAAGGAACGCGATGCCGCGAAGCAGGATGCCGAGACAGCCCGCGCGGGGGTCAAAAAGTCGACAGGTATGTCGCCGGAGGCGAGCAGGGTGCTCGCCGAGGAGCGTCAACGCAGGGAGGCGGCGGAGGCCGGTCTACAAAAAGGGAAGGCGGACGCGGAGTCGTCCGCAATGGCGCTGCGCACGGCGGAGACCGAACGCGTGCGCCTGGCCAAGGAACTGGATACGGCGCACGGGCAGGTCGATGCCTGCACCGCGCGCAACGTGCAGATGTACCGCGTGGGCCAGGAGGTGATCTCGGCCTACGAAAACCTGGACGCGAGCGACGTGTTGGCTTCTCGCCAGCCGTTCGCCGCCAAGGCTCGGGTGAAGCTGGAAAACGCCGCGCAGTCCTTCGGCGACCGGCTCTACGAGCAGCGTTTCGATCCGCGTGCGGGGCAGGCTTCCGCCTCCCCATGAACCAGGACCCTTCAGCCCAGTGGTTGGGCGCAATGGAATGTAAAGGAAACCGCAATGGACAGGGACGTCCCCTTCCGTCGGCGTGGTGTAGCGAGGCAAACCATGTATCCGGACCATGACATCGCCTGTACGCCCGAATACCGCGCGCAGCGGCCGCGACACTCGCGGGCCCGCGCCGAGGTCGATGTACGGATGGGTGGCATGAGTTGCCTGCATGCGCTGTCGGAAATGCTTCGCCAGCTCTATGCGGCACGCCAGGGCAAGCAGGCGGACCTGCTCATGGACCGTTGCTCCAGCGCCGCGCTGGAGAAGCTCCTGGGCGAATCGTCCGCTTTCCTGGGGGCCAGGGTGCGCTATGCGGTGTCCGACCGACTGCGTCACCGTAAACCCCAGTTGGACGATACGGCGATGCCCACGATCCGGGCCATCGCCAGTGTGCTCAACGCGTGGCTGCATGACGGGCGCCGGCTGGCGATTCGCAATGTGCTGCGCGAACTGAGCGCGGACGAGCTGAGAGAGCTTGCCGCGCTTCCCGAATTGAACGACGAGGTGGCGTCGATGACCGGTGACTTCGCGGGCGGAAGCTCGCCGTGACCGGCGCCACACGACAGGGCGGCCTCGCGTCGCCGCATTCCGTATCCCGAGGTCAGTCATGATCGTACGTACCCAGTCTCCCGAATCCCGCCGCCCGGCGATCGCCGTCGCACGCCCCACGTTGCGCCGACGCACCATGTGCCAGTTCATCGCGCTCGCGCTGTTCGGTGGTGTCGCTCACGCGGCCACGCCGCCAGCGTTCAGCCCGGCATGGTTCGCGAACAAGCAGGCCAACGCGGCCACGCAGGCACCGCCGCCGGGGCAGGGTGCGGGCAACGCGGGAGGCAATGTCTTCACACCGGGTAACGTGATGTTGCAGCAGCGTGTGCAGCAGTCGATCGCGAACCTCGACGCGGCCGCCCAGGCGGTGGCCGCGCAGATGGCGGCGCAAAAGGGGGCGCAGTCCGCCGCGCAGCAGCTGATATCCAACGTGCCCAATGGCATCGGTGACGGCGGCCTCAAGGTCGATCGCAACGTCGGTACCGATCCGTCGCTGTGGCAGAACGCCAACCAGCCGACGCAGACCGTCGCCAACGGCCGTACCAACGTCGAGATCAAGCAGACCGCCGGCAAGGCGATCATGACCTGGGAGTCGTTCAACGTCGGCAACCAGACCACGGTGCACTTCGACCAGACCGGCGGCAACCAGACCGGCGGCGGTAACCAGTGGATCGCGCTGAACCGGATCAACGACCCCTCGGGCAAGCCCAGCCAGATCCTCGGCCAGATCAAGGCCGAAGGCACGGTCTACCTGCTCAACCGCAACGGCATGATCTTCGGCGGCGGCGCGCAGGTCGACACGCATTCGCTGACCGCCAGCTCGCTGGACCTGTTCAGCACCGACGTGAAGAAGAGCAATGCGTTCTTCCTGAAGTACGGTATCGGTACCAACACGGACTCGGAGAACATCCTCGGCAACGGTGCGGGTGCGAGTATCAGGGGCTTCCTTGTCAGCGGATTGCTGACAGGCGTAGCCGGGGATGCACGCGGTGCGGTCACGATTCAGAAGGGTGCTTCGATCAACGCGACGAAGGACGGTTTCGTCATCGTGGCGGCACAGGACGTTTCGAACGCCGGTTCCATCGTCGCGGATGACGGCCAGGTGGCGATCGCAGCGACACCTGGACTCATCATGGGTAACGGGGGCGTCTCCGACATTCAGGCGTCAAGCTTCAATCAGTCGACGAACGGACCCGGTTGGAACGTCACCAATACCGGCCTGGTGCAAGCGAGGCGCGGCGGTATTCACCTTTTTGGCGACCACATGACGCAAGGCGGCGTTCTCGTCGCGTCCACAAGTCTCAGTCATCCGGGGCGGATCGCTTTCGATCCGTTGCATAGCGGCGACAATAAACTGGTGTTCGATACGTCGTCGGTGACCACCGTGCTCCCGGAGAAGGATGGCGAGACAACGACGTCGTCAGCCGCCGCGAATGCCGCCTTCGTCACCAGCCGGGTCGATGTCGGCTTGAATGCGGTACTTCGCAAAGGATCGCTTATCGAAGTGCCCTCCGGCAATGTGACGTTCGGTTTCTCGACCTATGTCGATACGGGGGCGACAGTAGACGTCTCCGGCCTTGCCAATGTCACTCTTCCGGTATCGTCCTTGTTGGTCACGATTCCCCGTATTGGCCAGAACGAACTGGCCGACTCTCCGCTACTTAGAAACAGCTTTCTTTTTACGCAGAAGAACGTAGCCGTAGACAGTTCGCAATCCGGAACGCGCACGGATGGGCTGAGTTGGGTGGGTAGCCCTGTTCTCAATGCCGCCGGTTACGTCTCGAACATACCGCGGACCGTTGATCAGTTAATGATCAATTCGGGCAACATCGCGTTTCAGGACAGCGCGGTGATTCGTTCGGGGGCGCAGATTCGTCTGGACGGCGGGTTTATCAACTATCTACCCGGGTACATCCAGACGCCCAGGCTTCAGGGCGCCAATGGCTTGATCTACAACCTGGCTTCCGCCGACCCGCAGGTATCCTATACGGGCTTTGCTGGCGTATACAGCAACGATCACGCACGGTGGGGGGTTACCGAAACATACGTCACGAGTCCGTTGTTGGCAAACATGGGGAGATGGGATCCCGGTTTTATCAACGGGGGTAATGCGGGAACGCTTTCGTTTGGCAAGAGCACGGACAATGGCCAGGCGTACCGCTACGTTATCGATGGCGACATTACGGCACATGCATACGCGGGCCGCGAGCAGGTGCGTAGCGGTTCGCTACCGTTGGCCGGCATCCTGGATATCCGGTCCCGCGACCTGGCCTCGTTAGGCGAATCGGTCAACGTCAGCCTGGCCGGGTCGGTCAACTACGTCATACAAAACGATCCCGTGCCGTTGCAGACCTATGCGCCGGATTTCGACGAGAACAGCACGTTCCCGGCCCGCGGTGGCGATCCTTCCGATCCGAGCAACCCTCTGTACTGGCATACCTTGTCGACGGCAATGATCGACAATGCGGGCTTTCGTCGCCTGAAGCTGAGTACACCGGGTACCGTGTTGATCAAGGACGGTGCCACCCTGCGTCTCGCCGACGGCGGCTCGGTCGATATCGCCGGTACGAGCATCGACGTCCAGGGCGACATCGTCACCCACGGCGGCAGCATCACCCTTGGCGTGCGTGGCCAATCCGATAATTTGCCCACCAATGTCGCCACTTCCCTGGTGATCGGCGAACACGGCCGCCTGGATGCCAGCGGTCTTTGGGTCAACGATTCGGGTCGAGCGGCGGATGCCGCTCAAGGTCGAGCGTTCATCAACGGCGGCTCGGTGACGCTGTCGGCCTGGAAGGGTGGCCGGTCCACGGCCGGCGATCTCACGCCGGATATCAGTGTGCTCAAGGGCAGTGTCGTCGACGTGAGCGGCGGTGGTTATGTCGGCACCGATGGCAGGCTGGCGATGGATGGCAACCTGCCGCTCGGACGGGGCGGCGATGTCACGATCCAGAGCCATACGGATGGCGGCCTCAATACATTCACGAATGTGACCCGCCCCAATGACCTGGCGGGTGGAAAGATCACGCTCGACGGCACATTGCTGGCGGATGGGTTCTCCGGTGGCGGCACGTTGACCTTGCATGCGCCGTATATCCAGATCGGTGGCGAAGCCATCGACGATGACAGCGTAGCCGCCCTCTATCTCACGCCCGATTTCTTCGTCGGTCAGGGCTTTTCCCGTTACAACCTGATCGCAGATACAAATGTCGTGACGGCCCCTGGGGTGCAACTGCAGGTCCGGCCGTCCTACATGGTGGGCGACCGTACCGCGTTGCTGACGCTGGGTAGCCGCACGTCGCTGTTCGGCGATTCCGGCGCCGCGATGATTCATGCTGGCAGCGTGGCCGCCTACGACCGGTACCGCCATCTTCGTCAGGGCGATGGCATTTCGATGCAGGCCGGTCTGTATCAGGGATGGAATGCCGGAACGCAGACGCCTTCCTACGACGCCTTGACCGGCTCGGTGATCGTGGGCGACGGCGCTTCGATCGATGTCGGGGCGGGCGAGACCATCGCACTCAATAGCGCAGGTCGCATCGTCGTCGGCGGTGCGTTGACGGCGCGTGGCGGCAGCATCCTGTTGCACGATATCGGCGTCGCGATCAATACGGACCCCGTGGGTCGGCAAATCTGGCTGGGATCCAACAGCATCCTCGATGCTCGGGGCACGACACTATTGGACCCTTCGGCGGGCGCGCTTCCCGGTACGGGAACGACGATCCGGCGCGATGGTGTGCTTCTGGGGGGCGGCACCGTTGAACTCCAGTCCGATGCCAGTCTCGTCGCCGAGCGTGGCGCGACGGTTCTCTTTTCGGGCGCGTCGGATCATTTCGACCTGGCGGCCGAGGGGCGCCAGGCGGGCCTCTCGTCGACGCCTTTCGTCGATACGCCGGTGTGGAGCGATGGCGGCAGCCTTAGCCTGCAAGCCGCCAAGACGCTCCAGTTCGATGGCACGATCGATGGTCACGGCGGTGGCCCCTCCGCCCGGGGTGGGCGCTTCAGTGTCGCGACGCGTTTCCCCGCCAAGGGCACCGCCGGGACCGTGACGACGCTGTTCATCCAGCAAAGCGGCTGGTTGGCCCAGCCGGTCGATCCGCTGGCTTCCGTCGAGCCAGGCCAAGGCCTGACGGGCAACCTGCGATTCGCCGTCGATCGGCTCCAGGACGCGGGACTGGACGATGTCCTGATCGGCAAGACCTTTAGCGATGACGACCCGTCCGTTCCGACCACCAATATGGCCTTTGCCGGCGACGTGAATCTCGCCACCGGACGTAGCGTACAGGTCAGCGCAGCCGCGGTAGCCGCCGTCGCGCCCGATGCCCGCGCGCTGCCTTCGAATGGCGCGACAGGCGTCGGCGGCGGAAGGGTGACGATCTCGGCCCCCTACGTGTCCTTCAGCAACCCCCGTATCGCCGACTCGATCCTGACGGCGAGTGGTAGCGGCTCGCTTTCGGTGAATGCGGATTTCATCGATATTGGGGGGCGTCTTTCCCTGGCCGGCATGGCCGACACGGCGTTCACTTCGACGGGAGACATTCGTTTCTCCTTGCCCGCGAACTCGGCATACAGTGCGAGTGGTCCAGCGACGGGATGGCTCTACACCACGGGAGACCTCGACTTCACCGGTTCGCGTGTCTATCCGGCGACCGACTATCGCTTTCTCATCGATGCCACGAATCCTGTCCGCAAGACGACGGTCAGCTTCCATCAGGCGGCGGTTCGCGACACGTCGACACCGTTGTCCGCGGGCGGTGTTCTCGCGGTCGGCGCCGACACTATCGAGCAACGCGGTACGGTGTGGGTGCCGTCGGGTGCCCTGGCGCTGGGTACCGACAATCCCGCGGCGACACTGGCTGCGCTCGGACTGGCATCGTCGATGCCGTTGGGTATCACGAGTGCCGTGCATCTGGCGCCGGGCAGTGTGACCTCGGTATCGCTGGACAACGCGATCGTGCCCTATGGCACCACGGTCGATGGCAAGGACTGGCGTTACGATGCCAGCAATGTGCTACCCGGTCGGATCGTGACCGCCCCGCCCGAGAAGACGCTGTCCATCGCGGGCGGAACCGTGGCCGTCGACGCCGGCGCAAACGTGGACCTGAGCGGCGGTGGCCATGTGCAGGCCGTGGAGTGGGTGCCGGGAACCGGTGGCTCGCGCGACGTGCTTTCGCAGTACAACCTCAGCTATGCGAATTCGACGCAGGGCCAGCAAGTGCCGCTTTATGCGGATGGTCGGGCTATCTATGCCATCGTCCCGGGTTACGACGCGCCGTTGGCGGCGCATGACGCGGCGCTGGAAAAGGGCGCCGGCGCCGGGCCGGCGGTGGGCCAGGGCGTCTACCTGTCCGGCGTGCCTGGTCTGCCGGATGGCGTGTATACCCTGCTTCCCGCACGTTATGCGACGCTGCCCGGTGCCTATCGCGTCGTCCAGGATACGTCGTCGAGCAACGCGGTGCTGGGACGAAGCACGACGATGCCCGACGGCACGGTGGTGGCGTCCGGTTACTTCGCTGACACGCTGACCGGTGCCCACGATGCACAGGCGAGCAACTTCCTCGTACAGTCCGCGAAGGTCTGGGGGCAGTACTCGGAATACAGCATCACGTCCGCGGACACGTTCTTCACGGACGCCGCTGCCCGCTCGGGCTCGGTGGTGCCGCAGCTCGGCGCGGATGCGGGTCGCCTGACGCTAGCCGCCTCGGCGGCGCTGACCCTCGGCGCGACACTCAATGCGCAACCGGGTACGGGCGGTCGCGGATCGCAGGTGGATATCGCCGGTGACGCCATCCAGATCCTGGGCGGAAGCGGCCAGGCGCGTGACGGTTACCTGCACGTGGACGCGGACGGCCTGTCCCGGCTTGGCGCGGGCAGCCTGCTGATCGGCGGCAAGCGCTCGCGCGAGAGCGGCGGCGACCGGGTAGACGTGCTCGCCGATAACGTCCTGTTGTCCAATGACGCGGCGCATCCCTTGCAAGGTTCGGAAGTCATCCTCGTGGCGAACGGCCAGGGCGGGGTGACGCTCGATGCGGGCAGTTCACTGCTCGCCAACGGGGCGACGAGCGGTTCGACGACGCCGCTTCTCATCGGCCGCGTGGCCGACAAGACGGGGAGCGCCGTGGTCGGCGATGGCTCGCTGTTGCGGGTGTCGGGTGGTGACGTGGGGCGCGTCTTGCGCGCCAACATCACCGGCCTCGACGGTGTGGCCGGCCTGGCAGGCGGTTCCCTCTCCATCGGTTCCGGTGCCTCGATCGGCTCCACGGGCTCCATCAGCATGGATGCGACGGGTGCCACGACGCTGGCCGACGATGCGCACCTGAAGGCCTCGGCGATCGACGTGACGGCCAATCGCATCGCGCTCTCCGGCGTCGACGCCTCGGCCGCGGATGCGTCGGGGCGGCTGCTCGTCGGCCCTCGCATCCTGGCCCAATTGGCCGGGCTCGATGCGACCGTGCTGCGCGGCCGTTCGGGCATCGACCTGCTCGGCGACGTGAACCTTGGTGTCGCCCATGCGCTCACGCTCAGTGCGCCGCAGATCGTGAGCGACGGCGGAAAGACGACACTGAAGGCCGACATTCTCACCCTGTCCAACGATACCGGTAACACCTCCGCGCCGGTCCAGGCGGGTCACGGGTCGCTCGGGATCGACGTCCGTGAGTGGCATACGGGTAACGGCAATCTCTCGCTGGGCGGTCTCGACACCGTCAACCTGCGGGCGTCCGCGGGGATGTACGCGTCCGGCGTCGGCACGCTGGACCTGGGCGCTGCTGCGCTCAACGCGACGACACCGGTCGTCGTGGTGGATCACGGTGCCAACGCGCACTGGCAGGGTACGGGCGCCATCCTTATCGCCGCGACCGGAACGGGAGCAGGCATATCGACGACGGCCAGCGCAGGGCAGCTCGGAATCAAGGGTGCCTCCATCGACCTGGGTAGCAACCTGCTGGCGAAGGGAGGCACGGTCAATCTGGATGCGACCACGGGCGGTATCGTCATCGAAGATGGCGCGACGCTCGACGTGTCCGGACTGTCGCAGGCCTTCAACGATACCTCTGTGCATGTGTCGGGAGGCTCCGTTTCCCTGCGGGCGGAGCAGGGCAATATCCGCATCGCGCCGACGGCGGTCATCGACATCCGTGGCGATGTCGCGGGTGGCAATGGCGGCAGTCTCGACCTGCGCGCGGATGCGGGTCGTGTCGACGTGGCGGGCAACATCGCCGGATCCGTCGCGACCGGGTACTTCGGCTCCTTGTTCTCCCTCGATTCCCTTGGTGCGGTGGACCTCGGTTCGCTGACCGACAAGCTCGCGTCCGGCAGCGTGGACGGTCGCGTCAAGGTGCATACGCGGCAGGGCGACCTTGCGGTCGACGCGGGCCACACCTTGCGGGCGCACCTGGTCACGTTGACGGCCGATGGCGGCGCCGTGAACGTCGGCGGTACCGTCGACGCGTCGGGCACGTTTGGCGGCACGATCGCCCTGAGTGGTGCGCATGGCGTGGACATCGACGGCACGTTCGATACCAGCGCGTCCGCCAAGGGCCGTTACGGCGCCGACATCACGCTGGCGACGTCCGGAACGGGCAATGGCACGCTGAATAGCCAGTACGGCTATGAGGAAGTGACCGCCGACAACGCCGGGCATATCCGCATCGGGCAGGGCGCCCGCATCGAGCAGGGCGGCGACACGGCGAACGGCAACCTCTATCTGCGCGCGCCATTGCTCGCCAATGGCGATACGCCGGTCGATATCGCTTCGTCCGCGTCGATGGCGCATACCAGGAACCGTACGCTCGAGGTGTACGCCATCTGGGATACGCAGGATGCGAAGACCGATCCGTCGAAGCACTTCGATGGCCTGGTGGATCCGGCGGGCTGGTTCCGCATGGACGACGCCACCGGTCGCCCGGTGCTGGTCGCGGGCACGTTCACCGACAGCAATGGCAACGCGGTCGCCGGTCCGGATCCGACCGACATGGCCAAGGTCACGGATTTCCTCGCTCGTTACACCTTCACGCCGGATAACGCCAACACCGATCATCAAAGCTTCTACGGATTCCTGAACGGCGATTCGTCGCAAGGTCCGGGCGCGCTGATGGGCTTCGTGCAGTCGCCCGGCTTCACCTTCGAGTCGCGCCTGGCCGGTGTCGCAGGCCTGGCGGTCCGTCCCGGTATCGAACTGCGCAATGGCGACCCGAATGTCGACAAGGGCGCGATCAGTGTCATGACGCCGTGGAACCTGGGGGCGGGTACACGGAACGCGGACGGCTCGCTGCAGCTCGACTATCGTTACAAGGGACAGGCTCCCGTGCTTTCGCTGCTCGCCAGCGGAGACCTGAACGTGAGAGCCAGCATTAGCGACGGCTTCTTCCAGGATGGCAACGCGGGAGGCAGCGCGGGAACGCCACCGCCGCCCGCCAGCTACGACGCCGCGGTCGCCGCATGGCAGGCGTTGTTCGACCTGGGCCTGGGCGTCGAACAATACCCGGATCTCTTTGAGCAGCCGACGCAGTTGACGAGCGACCCCACCCAGCTGTTCGACTATTACGGCCAGTACGTCGCTTATGCGAAGTATCTTGCCGCGCCGATCCCGGACCTGGCTGGTTACCAAGCCGCCCAGATCATCCTGTACGGGCTTGGTTATCAGATGACTGTTCCGGTGCCGAATGCACCACCGCCGCCCGCGCCACCGACGACGTTGACGTCCTATCTTGCGTACATGGCGGTGTATCCGGCGTACCTGAAGGACTCCGCGACCAAGTCGGGATTCGCGGACTCGCTGTCCGTGCCGGAAGGCTTCCAGAAGCTCTACGCGCCACTGGCGACGACGACTCCGATCGACACCAGTGCGCCGGTCGACAACAGCCCGTCGCCGCTTGCGTTGTCCTCCAATCCGCTACCTTTCCTCAGCGCCGGCCTGACCGGTGGCTCGAGCAGCTCCTATCGGTTTGTCGCCGGCGCGGATCTGTCGTCCTCCGATCCCCTCGCGACGTCCGCCGTCACGGTGGCCAATCTCCATCTGGCCGGTCATACGGAATTCAACGATACGGTCGGCGGTCGCGTGCTCGCGGCCCCCACGGTGGTGCGCACAGGCACCGGCGATATCGATATCGTGGCCTCCGGCGACCTGACCTGGGATGACGAAAAGGCGCCGGCGGCGGTGTATACGGCAGGCGAACCGGCACCGGGGACGCAAGTCGGCACCGGCGCATCGATCCTGCAGCCATCACAGGCCGGTTTGCTCGATCGGCAAGCGACGCCCGAGCTGGTCCTGTCCGGCGCGGTGAATCCGATCAACGCGGGCCATGTCGGCCTGAGCGCGGGTCGCGACATTCTCGGAAAACAGGACATCACTGACGTCGACGGCACGTTGACGGGCACGGTGGGCACGCCGCTGGCCCAGTATTGGTGGCAGTGGTTGCAGACGACGAATACGGAAGCGCGTTCGTCGATCAACTTCGGCGCGTTCGATCAAGGTGTGATGAGTGCCGGCGGTAATGTGGCGGTGTCGGCAGGCGGCGATATCCGTCAGCTGTCGGTGTCGCTGCCGACGACCTGGTCGATCAATACGGCAGCCGACGGTACGCGATCCTTGACGACCTACGGCGGGGGCGATCTCGACGTGAAGGCCGGAGGCGACATCCTCAGCGGAAGCTACTTCGTGTCTCGTGGTCAGGGCACGATCCGTGCGGGTGGCAACATCGGCTCGGATTTCTCGACCACCTATCGCATGCCGGATAGGAGCCAGGCAACCGGTCCCGTGTCCACCCTGCTGGGCATGCAGGATAGTCGCCTGGACGTGCAGGCAGGCGGCAGCGTGAGCCTGGGCGGCATCTTCAATCCATCGTGGCTGGATTCGTCCGCCGTGAACGCGCTGATTCCTGCAGGTCACGCGGATGGCCAGTCGTATTCGCAGTCGTCCCGCATCGACGTGACGGCGCTGGGTGGAAACATTGTATACGGCGACCTGGCCGCACCAGTGCAGTTGTTCGCACCAGGTATACGTAGTATCCAGGACGCCGGTAGCGATACCGCGGGAGACATACTCCCCGCCACGGTGAACTTCGCGGCGGTGTCGGGCAGTATCGACCTCGAAGGATCGGGCGAACTTTTTCTGTCGTCCAATGGCAACCTGAGTCTGCTGGCCAAGGACTCGATCACCTTCGACATGCCGGCGATCGGGCTGGGCTGGCGTTATGGTTGGGGCTTGATCGACGCGCCGTTGTCTTCGATGGTTTCCCCGCTCAATCTTCCGCCGCTGACCGACCAGAGCGCGACGATCATCAATCATCTTCGCCAGTACGGTTACCTCGACATCGGGAATTTCCCGACAGTCGGCACGTCGAACTTCGTCCACGCGTCGACGCCGTGGCACGCCGACGATACCCAGCCGGTGCGGATCTACGCGCAGACGGGCGATATCGTCAATGGCACCGGTGGCGGCGTGGGAGGCGTCTACCTGGTTACGTCAAAGGCGACGAAGATCAAGGCGGGCCGGGATATCGTCGATCTCGCCTATGTAGGGCAGCAGCTGCGCGGCGCCGACATATCGTCGATCGAGGCCGGGCGCGATATCTACGATACGCCGTTGACGACGACGGCGGCCACCCAGTTGTCTCCGCGGGCGGTCTTCCCGAGCCTGCTCCAGGGTGGTCCCGGCTACTTCTATGTGACCGCGGGCCGCGATATCGGGCGGCTGGCGTCCCAGTCGGAGTACTACGCGTTATTGCCGTACGTGCAGACACAATACATGGTCGCAGCCCAGCCGGGCAGCAGCGCATTCATGACGGGTATCGACACGATCGGCAATCTCTACAATCCCTACCTGTCCCCGACGGGCGCGTCGATCTCGATCGCATACGGCATCGCGCCGGGCATGGACAGCAAGGCCTTTGTCAGCGCGTATATCGACCCATCGACATCGAAGCCGCCGGGCCTGGACGACGGAGCGAAATCGCTGGTTGATTTCGTGCAGTCATACGACGCCGGCCTGCAGGTCGACACCGGTCTTGTAGCGAACGCATCGACGCCCGTCTATACGACCGAACAGGCCTGGACGCGCTTCCAGCAGCTGCCCGAGGAAGCCCGGAACATCTTCATCCAGAAGACGCTGTCCCGAGTACTGGCCCAAGTAGGCAAGGACTACAACGATGCCGGCAGCCCGTTCGCCGGCAAATACGCCCGAGGCTTCGCGGCCATCAATGCATTGTTCCCCGCATCGCTGGGCTACACGGCAAACGGCCTGGAAGGCGGGCTCAATGGCGCCGGCACCACCGTCCATACCGGTGACCTGGATATCCGTGGCAGCACCATCCAGACCCAGCGTGGCGGTGACATTTCCATCATCGCGCCGGGTGGACAGGCGCTTCTTGGTAGCGTCTCGGCTCCGCCAATCATCGTGTCGTCTGCTGGCGTGGTGCTGGCCGGCCCGAACACGCAAGGCGTGCTTACCCTGCAGGAGGGCGACATCACCTTCGTTACGGACCGCAGCACGCTTCTGGCGCAAAGCCGTATTTTCACGGAACAGGGCGGCGACATCGTGATGTGGAGTTCCAACGGAGATATCAACGCGGGCAAGGGCGCGAAGACGAACAGCGAAATTCCGCCGGTGCGCTATCTCTGCACGGTCGATGCGTGGTGCGCGCAAGACCCTTCCGGTCAGGTCGCCGGTGCGGGTATCGCCACGCTGCAGACCGTGCCGGGGGCTCCGGAAGGCTCGGTCTACCTCATGGCTCCGCGTGGTACGGTCGATGCGGGCGATGCGGGAATTCGTGTTTCGGGAAATCTCGTCGTCGCTGCGGCGCGTGTCGCCAATGCCGATAATGTGCAGGTGAAGGGGGAGTCGGTCGGACTGCCCGTCGTGCAAAGCGTGAACGTGGGCGCATTGAACGCGGCCAGCGCTGCGGCGAACGCCGCCAGCAAAGCCGCCGAGGATGTGGTTCGCCAACAACAGTCCGATAGCCGCGACCGCATACCGTCGATCATTTCGGTGCAGGTGATCGGGGGAAACAGCGGGGCAAGCGTGAGCCCGTCGAAGGCGGCCGGCGCGTACGACAGCGATAGTGCCGTACAAGTCGTGCGGCGCGCGGGCTATGGCGATGGCTTGACCGACGCGGAGCGCTCGCGGTTGCGCTGAAACAATCGATAGCTATCGTTTGTTCGCGCGAGGGTGACGATCGTCGTCACCCTCGCGTCTTTTTTTCTGTCACTGTCATCTCGCATGTCATGTCGAGTGACGAGAACCGCGCGTTAAACCTGTCATCGTCCTGGCATGTTGCGCGACATGCCTGCGTCATTCGCAGGACAACTGGCTATCGAATAATCGTGCGGCCTCCAGAAGGAGGTCCATCGATTAGGGGTAATACCATGTTCAAGCGTAACGCTATGGGGAACACCCGCACGAAGCTCGTCGCGGGAGCGGTACTTCTCACCCTCGGCCTCACGGCCGCCGGCTCGGCGATGAGCACGGACACGTTCGGCGGTGGCGCTACGCTGCCCGCCGGCGCTTACGTTGGTTTCGATTTCCTCAGCGGCGGCCAGAAGCAGTCCGCCAACACGTCCGTCAACGCCACGGGCGCGGCGACGGTTTCGGGCGGCTCGCTGTTCGGCGCGTGGGCTGCTGCCAGCAGCAACAAGGTCTCCTACTGCCAGACCGGTAGCGGCAACGGCAAGAAGATCTTCGACAACTCCGACGGCACCAACCACCTGACCGCCGTGGGCGCCTGCGACGGTACCACCGCTGGTTTCAATGCCCCGGCCGGCGTGCTCGTCAACCCGCACTTCGCGGGTAGCGATGCCCCGATGTCGACGACGGAATACAGCTGGTTCAACACCGGTGGCAAGACCGCCACCTATGGTGAGCCGACCCAGTTCCCGGCCGTCGCCGGTTCGATCGCCATCATCTACAACAACGGCGACGTCACCACCCAGCTGAACCTGACCGACGCGCAGATCTGCAGCGTGTTCAACGGCACGACCACCAACTGGTCGGCGTTCGGTTTCCCGTCCAAGCCCATCAAGGTCGCCTTCCGTTCGGACGGCAGCGGCACGACGTTCTCGCTCGCCAACCACCTCGCCACCGTCTGCTCCGGCACGGCCAGCCAGCACTTCGTCGTTGACCAGGCCTTCAGCACGGTCATCAGCAAGTTCCCGGCCCTGTCGGGCTCGATCGGTGCCAGCGGTAACCCGGCTGTCGTCACGGCCGTGAACAGCAACGACGGTGCCATCGGCTACGCCGAGTCGGCGAACCTCAAGGCCGCCGCTTCGCTCAACCCGAACGTGAAGGCCAGCAAGGTCAACGGCTTCGACCCGTACTCCGACTTCCCGGTCGCTGGCGGCGTGCCCGTCGGTACGAGCCCGAACACGGGTGGCAACACGACCGCCAACTCGATCAACGTCGCCACTTCCAACGACCGCGCCATCACCGGCGTCGACGCCACCACGGGTCGTCCGACCCTTGGCGCGCTGACCCCGCTCGGTCAGACCGGTTGCATGAAGATCGTCGATCCGGCGAACTATGCCAACAGCACCACGCGTTACCCGATCGTCGCCGTCTCGTACCTGATCGCCAACAACAAGGGCAACGGCACCGACGCCGCCGCCGTCCAGGGCCTCATCGGCTCGGCCTACGCTCCTTCGGCTGGCGTCACCTCGATCGGTCAGGGCACGGGCTTCGCTTTCGTGAAGCCGGTTCCGGCCATCGCTCAGTCCGCGATCAACGCCTGCGTCAATATCTGATCGAACTCCGATCAGGATTCATGGAAGAACGCAGGGAGGGGTCTTCGGACCCCTCCTTTTTTATGTGTTCGTGGCGTATGTCGTCATCGCTCCGAAACCAACACGTGACTATGCTCACCGCGACCAGGAGGGGATGATGCGACGCATACGGAACGACGGTTTCAGCCTGCTCGAAACACTGGCGGCGATGTTCCTCCTGGCGCTGTGCTTCGGTGCGCTGATGCGGGCCACGGGTGCGTCGGTGGCGCTCAACTCCCGGGCTTCCGAGTACACGCAGGCATCGCTCTGGGCGAGCGGTCTCCTCGACAGGACCTTCGTCGCGGAATTTCCGGAAGAGGGCACGCGTAACGGTCGCTTCGACGACACCTATCGCTGGACGATGAAGGTAAGCACGCCGCCGGAATCGTTGGCCTTGCGTACGAAGGTGCCGATTCATCTCTATCGCGTCGAACTCACGGTCGAGTGGAACGAAGGCGGCAAGACCCTTTCCTCCCACTTCGAGACGTTGCGCACCGTATCGGAGCGTCCGCGCGCGCAGGAGTTGCCCTTCTACGCGCGGGGCGATTCATGAAACGCGCGGCGGGTTTCAGCCTGATGGAGACGCTGGGCGCGCTGGCGCTGCTCGCGCTGCTTCTGCTGGGCGTTACCGCGTCGTTGCAGACGATGGCTCGTTCGACCCGTGCGGGCATGGCGTCGACCGAACGGCTGGACCAGGTGCGTGCGGCGCAGATGTACATGCGGCGTGCCTTGTCCGAGGCGATGGCGTATCCCTGGGCCTTGCAGGAACGACGTCCGGTGGTACTGAAGGGAGCCGCCGACGAGGTGTCCTTCGTGGCGTCCGGACCCGGTTATCTGGCCCGCAGCGGCCTTCAGTTGCAACGGCTCGCCATCGTGGGCGAGGAGGGCGACAAGCGTGTCGAGGTGGCGTTCGCACCGCTCGCTGCGCGCAATGCGGCGCAAATCGTGCCTTCGGAGCCGGAAGTCCTCATCGATCACGTGGTCTCCGGGCATTTCGTCTATAGCGGCCTGGACAACGAAGGCAATCCCGTCGCCTGGCAATCGACGTGGCCCTTTCCGAATCGTCTTCCGACGATGGTCGGCGTGGAGCTGGTGATCGCCGGTGGCGTTCACTGGCCGACACTGACGGTGCCTCTGCGCATGGATCCGGCGGCGACGAATGCCCGCGAAGCGTTGGCGCGGTTACAGACGGCGAAGGGGGCATGATGCGCGCCGTCGAGCGACCGTCCGTTCGACAGCGCGGAGTCGCGCTGTTGATCGTGCTGTGGGGATGCACCCTGGCTGCGATCACGCTGGGTGCGCTCGCGACCAACGCGCGTGTCGAAAGTACGCAGGCCCGTGGGCAGTCGCTGAGGATGCAGGCGTTCTATGCAGCACAGGCGGGGATCGAGCAGGCGGTCTTTCGCCTGAACGCCAGCGAGGACGCGCAACGCTGGTTGGCGGACGGCAGACCGTACCGCCTGAAAATAGGAGATTCCGATGTCGAGGTATCGATTCGCGACGAGGACGGTAAAATCAATCTCAATACGGCATCGCCCGAGGTGATCGGTCGCTTGCTCGCGGCGTCGGGCGTGGAGGCCAGCGGCATCCCGGGTGCGAGCGCCGCGATCGTGGGATGGGGCAAGCGCGGCCACATGGATGCCTCCATGCTGCTGGCGAAGGGTGGTTTCGCCAGCCTGGAGGAACTGTATCGCGTGCCGGGGCTGCGCGCCGATATCGTCGATCGCATTTCGCCGGCCCTGACGCTGTGGTCCGGTGAGAATCCCAATCTCGCGCACGCGTCGCCGCTCGTCGTCTCCGCGGTGACGGGGGCGGACGCCGTCGCCGCGCAGGCGTATGTCGCCAAGGTGCATGAGCTGCAAGCCGGAAGTTCCAACCTTCCCCCGATGCCGGGTACGATGCCGGGGAGTGCTTCGGTGGGCGCCAGTGGGGTGGTGAACATCGTTTCCGTTGTAAAAGGGGATAAGGGCCCCGGCTTTACCCTCGATGTGACCTTGATCCTGAAGAGCGAACCCGGCGATCCTCGGGCTTATCGCGTTGTCCGCTGGCGCGAGGTATCACCTTCGGGCGATACCTGAACACGGACGGCAGGGCCTCCCATTGCCGCAAAGGTTTCCTGAATGACCCGATTTACGAAAATCGGCGCCACGGCGCTACTTGTCGGCCTTTCCGGATGCGCTTCGCTGCCGCAACCCAGCGATGATGGTGCATTGCAGCGAGAGGCGATGGCGGGCACGGAGAAAGCCGCGCCGGTGCCGACGACGATCGACAACGCCAATCCGACCACCTCTCGCCTGCCTTCACCGTCGATAGAGCGCGGCACGGGCCAGTTCGTGAAGCTGGTGGGCCTGGCCAAGCCGCGACCCGTCGCGCAAGGCGAGGGCACCGTCACTTTCAATTTCGAAAACCAACCGGTCGAAGCGGTCGTGAAGGCGATCCTTGGCGACTTGCTGCACGAGAACTACTCGATCGTGCCGGGCGTGCAGGGCAACGTCTCGTTCTCCACCTCGCAACCGGTCACCGCGGGTGACGCGCTGCCCATCCTCGAGACCTTGTTGTCGTGGACAGGCAATGCGCTGGTGCGTACCAACGGTCGCTACGTGGTGATGCCGACCAAGGATGCCGTGCCGGGTAACGTGGTGCCCAGCATTGGCGCGACGGCACCGGTCGGAGGTCTCCAGGCACGGCTGTATCCGCTGCACTACATCTCGGCCGCCGAGATGCAGAAACTCATCAAGCCCTTTGCCCGGGCCGATTCGATCCTGCTCGCCGATCCTACGCGCAACGTGCTCGTGATGGCGGGCACCACGAGCGAGCTGGAAAACTACGGGCGCACGGTGAAGACCTTCGACGTGGACTGGCTCAAGGGCATGTCCGTCGGCGTCTTCAGCATGCAGCGCGCGCAGGTCAAAGAGCTCACGCCGACGCTCGACAAGCTGTTCGGCGAGAAGGGCAACACGCCCATGGCGGGCCTGCTGCGCTTCATCCCGATCGAGCGTACCAACTCGCTGGTGGTCATCAGTCCGCAGTCGGCGTATCTGGAAGAAGTGAAGGGCTGGATCGACCGCATCGACAGTGGTGGCGGCAACGAGCCGCAGCTCTACGTGTACGACGTGCGCAACGTGCAGGCGGCCGACCTCGCCGATTACCTGTCGGACATCTATGGCAGCGCGAGTGGCGGTCGTTCTGGCGATCGTGGCGGTCGCGTGGGGCCAGGCCTCAGCTCGGGCACGCTGGGCGGTGGCAACAGCGATCTGGGCAATCGAGGTGGCTCGGGGCTGGGCAGCACCACCGGCGCGTTCGGCAATACCCCTTCACCGTCGTCGTCGTCGAGCGGTGCGTCGGCCTCCGCAGGTTCGAATGGTGCCAGCGGTGGCGCGTCCGGCGGACTGGTAACGAGCGCGCTGGGTGACAGTGGTTCGGCATCCGGCTCGGGCGCCGGCGGCAGCTCGGCGCGCCATTCGTCCAGCACCACGGAAGACGGCGTGCGCATCGCGTCCGTGGACGGCAGCAACCAGGTCATGGTGCGTTGTCGTCCGTCGCAGTGGAACGAGATCGAGCAGGCCATCAAGCGCCTCGATACCGTGCCGTTGCAGGTGCAGATCGAAACACGCATCCTCGAGGTCGCACTGACCGGCAGCTTCCAGTTCGGTGTGCAGTGGTATCTCGAAGGCCTGGTCGGTGGCACCAACGGGTCCGTCGGTCAGCCGGGTAACCAGCAGCAGTGGGCGCTGGGCAACGGCGGCAATGTCTACAACCCGAAGACCGACAGCTTCTTCTATTCGTTCGTCAACAAGGATATCTCCGTCGCCATTCGCGCGATGGAAAAGAATGGCAACACGAAGGTCCTGTCCGCGCCATCTCTCGTGGTGTTGAACAACCAGAAGGCGCATATCCAGGTCGGCGACCAGATTCCCATCACCCAGACCTTCGTCAACACCAACGCCAATGCGGGCAACACCTATGGCCAGGTGGAGTACAAGGACACGGGCGTGATCCTCAATGTGCGCCCGCGCGTGAATCCGGGTGGCCTGGTCTACATGAACGTCAATCAGGTGGTCAGTTCGCCGGGTGACAAGGACGCCACCACGGGCAACTTCCCCATCCAGCAGCGCGAAGTGGCCACCCAGGTGGCCGTGCAGAGCGGCCAGACCGTGCTGCTGGGCGGCCTCATCAAGCAGAACGACAGCCTTTCCAATACCGGTATCCCCGGCCTCAATCGCATACCCATTTTCGGCAGATTGTTCGGTACAACCAGCCGCGACCGGACCCGCACCGAGCTGATCGTGCTGATCACGCCCCGCGTGATCAGTGACGGCAGCGATGCCAAGCGGATCACGGACGAGTACCAGCAGAAGTTCGAATCGCTGCGTCCTTACCGCCCCGAGGGCTGAACGACGTCGCATACACCGGCATCACGGGAGCCGCCGCAGATTGGGGTGGTCTTAAGGGTGCGGGAGGATGCGTGATCCACGATCTGGCCAGCTGGTCCAGGGTGTTGGAGCTGATGCCCACGGCGATGTTCGTGCGCGACGCGTCGCACCGCTGGGTGTTCGTCAATCGCATGGGCTGCGAGTATTTCGGTGTGTCGCCCGGCGATGTGCTGGGCAAGGACGACGAAGCCCTGTTTCCTCCCGAGCAGGCCGCGCGTTTCGCGCGGGGCGACGAGGCGGTGCTCGCCGGTGCCGAGGTGGTGGAAAGCGAAGAAGCGGTCACCGACCCCCAGGGGCGGGTCCGTACGCTGATCACCCGCAAGACCTGCATCGAACTCGACGGGCAGCCCCATGTGTTGGCGTCGGTCACCGACATCACCGAACTGCGTGAATCCGAAGCGCATGTGCGTTGGCTCGCCTATCACGACGCGTTGACCGCGCTGGCGAACAGGACGTCGCTGTTTTCGCGCCTGGATGCCGCGGTGGCAAGGGCGGCCGCCGGCCAGGGCGAGGCGGCGCTGTTCTACCTGGACCTCGATGGGTTCAAGCGCGTGAACGATACTTACGGACATCAGGCCGGCGATGAACTGCTGCTGCAGTTCGGTACGCGACTGCGTGGCGCGGTGCGCGCGGAAGACATCGTCGCCCGCATCGGCGGTGACGAATTCGCGATGCTGGTCGAAGACGACGGCACGCTCGATATTGATGCGCTTGCCTCGCGCGTGCTGGATCTGGCGAGCATGCCGTTCGACGTATTGTCCGCGAAGGCGCTGGTGGGTACGTCCGTCGGTATCGTTCGACTGGATCGCGACGCTGTCGCGGCAGGCGAAATGGCGCGCAAGGCCGACGCCGCGCTTTACGAAGCGAAGAAGCGTCGCAATCGCTATGTCGTCTATACCGATGAACTCGACGCAGCCGTCGCGCATCGCCGCAAAATGGAAGTGGCGCTAGACGAGGCGCTGTCTACCGGGGAAGGGCTTGCCTGTCACTACCAGCCCCTGGTGGATGCCGCGTCCGGCCACGTAGTCGGCGTCGAAGCCTTGGCCCGCTGGCGGCATCCCACGCTTGGCGTGGTATCGCCGATGCAGTTCGTCGCCGTCGCCGAGGAAACCGGCCTGATCGGCCGGCTGGGCGAATGGATGCTGCGCACCGCCTGCGCTCGCGTCGTGGGGCTGCCGGAGCTGTTCGTGGCGGTGAATGTCAGCGCGGTCCAACTGCGCGACGATCGGTTCGCGGACAGGGTGCTGGCGATCCTCGCGCAAACGGGTCTGCCCGCGGCCCGGCTCGAACTGGAGATCACCGAGACCGCCATCGTCCATGCGGACGGCGCGGCGGTACGCCTGCTGAGGCAGTTGCGGAAGGCGGGCGTGCGCATTTCGCTCGACGACTTCGGTACGGGCTATTCCAGCCTGACCCTGCTGAAGGACCTGGACGTGGACAAGGTGAAGATCGACCGGTCCTTCGTGCAGATGGCTCCGCTGGCGGAGGACTCCGCCGCCATCGTCCGCGCGGTGTCACACCTGGGTGCGGCGCTGGGACTGACGGTGGTGGCCGAAGGGGTGGAGACCGAGGAGCAGTGCCGTTTTCTGCAGGACGCGGGCTGCGACGAACTCCAGGGCTACCTTTTCTCCGCTGCCGTCCCGGAAGATCGGATCGAGCGCATGAGGTCGTCGTTCACGCCTTGCCCGTCGGTGGACTCGGCCACATAGGGCATGGGCCAGGTGTGGCGCAGGTCGGGCATGCCGGGGACGGTGGTCGGTTGCGGCATCGGCAGGGGCATGCGCGGCCCTGGTGTATCGCCCGTGGCGTCGCCGACGATGGCGATCACGCAGTCGCCGCTTTCCTGGGAGGTGCCGAACGACAGTCGCCCCCACGGCATCTGCATCATCAGGTAGCGGTTGGGCAACATCGACGGTGCGGCCGGCAGGTGCGTATCGGAGCCGGTCGCGTGAAAGGTCGCCGGCAAGTCGGCACGCGAGAAGCAGGGCCGCTGTTCGAGCTGGATGGAGGTGAAGCGGACCATCGCCACGTCGCCGCCCTCGTCGAAGCCGCGGGCTTCGAAGGCGCTCACGCGATAGCCGTCGCGGGTGATGAAGGGTTCGCTGCGGACGATCAGCGGCGGCGCATCCGGGGTGGCATGCAGGCCGCCGGGGAGCTTGCGCGAGAGCATGTCCATCGCATTGGGCAACGTGGCCATGGTGCCGTTGATCAGCTCAACCAAGGTCTTGTCGCTGCGCTGGATGGCCGCCACGGGCTGGGCACCGGCGGTCGTGGCCAGGGCGGCGGCGATCAGGGCGACGAGCGGACGGTACGGGCGCATGGGACGCGACGACAGGGATTCGGGGGCGCTAGTGTGCACGACTTCGGGGGCGACGTGAGGGCAGTGAGGTCGGCAGGGCTTGCATGTCGCCCCGGCGCCCGGATATTTCCCTGAACGTTCCACGATCGATCCCGATGACCGACCTCCATTTCGACAACGCCTTCGTCCGCGAGCTGCCTGGCGACCCTTCCGGCGGGAACGAGCCCAGGCAGGTGGCCGGCGCCGCCTATTCGCTCGTGCGGCCCACGCCGGTGGCCGCGCCGCGGCTCGTGGCAGCCTCCCCGGAGGTCGCTGCGATGCTGGGCCTGGACCCTGCCGCGCCGGGCTTCGCGGAGGTTTTCGCCGGCAACCGTGCGCTGCCCAGCATGACGGGCTACGCCATGGCCTATGGCGGCCACCAGTTCGGCCAGTGGGCCGGCCAGCTCGGTGACGGGCGGGCCATCGGCCTGGGCGAGGTGCTGACGGCGACCCAGGGTCGCCAGGAGCTGCAACTAAAAGGGGCAGGGCGCACGCCGTACTCGCGTGGGGCCGATGGCCGCGCGGTATTGCGCTCGTCCATTCGCGAGTTCCTGTGCAGCGAGGCCATGCATCATCTGGGCGTTCCGACCACCCGGGCGCTATCACTAGTGGCCACGGGCGACGAGGTGGTGCGCGATGTGCTCTACGACGGCCACCCCGCGCCGGAGCCCGGGGCGATCGTTTGCCGCGTGGCGCCCAGCTTCATCCGCTTCGGCTCGTTCGAGCTGCCGTCGTCGCGCAACGACCTCGACCTGCTGCGTCGCCTGGTGGATTTCACCATCGCCACGCACTTTCCTGCGATCCAGTCGTTGCCGGCCGCCGAGCGTCTCGCGGCGTTTTTCCGCGAGGTCTGCGAACGCACCGCCACGCTGATGGCGCACTGGATGCGCGTGGGCTTTGTCCATGGCGTGATGAACACGGACAACATGTCCATCCTGGGCCTCACCATCGACTACGGTCCCTATGGCTGGGTCGACGATTTCGATCCGGACTGGACGCCGAACACCACCGATCGTCGCCAGCGTCGCTACCGTTTCGGCCAGCAGCCGAACGTGGCCTGGTGGAACTTGCAACGGCTGGCCCAGGCGCTGGCGCCCCTGTTCGACGGCGTGGAGGCCTTGCAGGCCGGACTGGATCGCTACGTGGAGGTCTTCGAAGCCACCGACGCGGCGTTCGCCCTCGGGAAGCTGGGCCTGCTCGACACGCGACCGGGCGATGAGGCGCTGGTGGCCGACCTGCGCGGCGTCCTGGCCGCCGGCGGCATGGACATGACGATCTTCTTCCGCGACCTGGCCCTGCTCGACATCGACGCGCCGCATGCGGGCACGGTGGGGGCGGCGTTCTACGAGGAGGCCCGCCGCGTCGCGACGCAGGAGCTTCTCGATGGCTGGCTGGGTCGGTATGCGGCACGGGTCAGGGAAGAAGGCTCGCCGGAGGGCGAGCGCCTCGCGCTGATGCATGCCTCGAACCCGCGCTACGTACTGCGCAACTACCTCGCCCAGGAGGCGATCGATTGGGCGGAGCGGGGCGACGATGCCGGTGTCCATGACCTGCTGGACACGCTGCGCCGTCCCTACGACGAGCAACCGGGTCGCGACCACCTGGCCGGGCGCCGTCCCGAGTGGGCACGCGACCGGGTAGGGTGCTCGATGCTCTCGTGCAGCAGCTGATCGGGTAGGGCGAAAGGCATCGGGTGCCTTTCGCCCTCGGGAAAACGGCGCGCTGTCGCTAGAATGGTCGGTCCCGATCCCCGCGAGTCCGTCCTGCCGTGTCTGCCGGTTCTGCTTCCGATGCCGCCCTCGAGGCGCTGTTCGTCCCGTTTTCCACGGGCGAACTCGCGCTGCCGCCCAAGGGTGACCTGCTCTTGCTTCGCGCGCGCGACGGCTTCGCGCTGCGCGAGCACCGGCGTCCGGGCTGGATGATGCAGCAGTCGTTCAAGCCGGCCGCCAACGCGCTGGCGCGGTCCGGTTTCGAGGTAGTGGCCGAGCCGCCGGAGGGGCGCTACACGATCGTGATGGTGTTGCCGACGCGTCAGCGCGAGGAGACGCGCGCCTTGTTCGCGCAGGCCATGGCGCGGCGCGGCGCGGGCGGCATCGTGCTCGTGGCGGTGCCCAATACCGAGGGCGCCAAGACCGCTGAGGCCGATCTGGCCCTGCTCGCAGGTGGCGTCACGACACTGTCCAAACACAAGTGCCGGGTGTTTTGGACGCGATCGGACGCGGTGGCCGATCCGTCGCTGATGGAGGCGTGGCTGGCGCTCGACGCGCCGGTTTGCGTGGCTGACGACCGGTTCACCAGCCGTCGCGGCCTGTTCGCCTGGGATCGGATCGATATCGCCTCGGCGCTGCTCGCGGAGGTATTGCCGAACGACCTGTCCGGCCGCTTGGCCGATCTCGGTGCGGGCTTCGGTTATCTCGCCTGCGAGGCCATCGCGCGTTGCGAGGGCATCGTGTCCGCCGACCTGTACGAGGCCGAGGCGCGCGCTGGTGCCAGCCCGAGCCAACCTCGCTGAGGCCGTCGCCCGTTCCGGCCGCGCCGTGGAGACCGCGGTGCACTGGCATGACGTGACCCAGGGCGTCCCCGCCACGTACGACGTGGTGTTGTCCAACCCGCCGTTCCACCAAGGGCACGCGGGAGAGCCCGACCTGGGGCGGGCATTCATTCTCTCCGCGGCCCGTGCGCTGTCGCCGCGCGGACGGTTCTGGATGGTGGCCAACCGCCACCTGGCCTACGAGGCCACGCTTGCCGCGCATTTCGGCGCGGTGCGTACGGTTGTGGAACGCGATGGATTCAAGGTCATCGAAGCAAAGGAGCCCCGCCAATGAAACTCTTACGCCTGTTGGCGAACCTCGGCTATGGCAGCCGCAAGCAGGTCGCGGCGATGTTCCGCGAAGGACTGGTCACCGACGCTTCGGGCGAGGTGCTTTACGCGGACGACAAGATGGAGCATGCCGACGTGCGCTTCGACGGCGAGCCGCTCGATCCGCCGCAGGGCCTGGTGGTGATGCTGCACAAGCCCACGGGGTACACCTGCTCGCGCAAGGACGTGGGGCGCCTGGTCTACGACCTGCTGCCGCCGCGGTTCGGCCTGCGCAATCCCGTGCTGTCCACGGTAGGCCGGCTCGATCGGGATACGTCGGGCCTGTTGCTGTTCACCGACGATGGCGGCCTGCTGCACCGGATCATCTCACCGCGCGCATCGGTGGCGAAGGTCTACGAAGCGACGCTCGCGCAGGACCTGCGCGGCGACGAAGGCGCCCTTTTCGCGGCCGGTACCCTGATGCTCGACGGCGAGACGGATCCCCTGGAGCCGGCGACGCTCGAGGTGCTCGGGCCGCGACAGGTGCGCCTGACCCTCACCGAGGGCCGTTACCACCAGGTTCGCCGCATGTTCGCCGCCGTAGGCAACCACGTGGAGACGTTGCGGCGCACGGCGCTGGGTGGCCTATCGCTGGATGGCCTGCCCTCCGGCGAATGGCGGGCGCTGTCGCCCGACGACGTGCGCGGTATTTTCGGCTAAGCACGTGCGGTATGGACGCGCTGTCCACGGCGGGTGCAGTATCCCGGGGTTTCCTAGACCCGGAGGAGTGGCACGATGAAGAAGTTTCGCGATCGTCGCGGCAGGTTTGTTCGTGTGTGCGGCCGCGCAGGCTGCCGAGAAGAGCGTGGTGGTTCCGATGACCCTGGTCACCGCCAATGGCGTGGGTGCCTCGGTGGGCAAGGTCACCGTGACCGAGAGCGCGCAGGGCCTGGTGTTCACGCCGGACCTCAAGGGCCTGCCGCAGGGTACGCACGGCTTCCACCTGCATGAGAAGCCGAGCTGCGCACCCGGCGAGAAGGACGGCAAGATGGGCGCCGCCCTGGCGGCGGGCGGCCACTACGACCCCGAGCACACCGGCAAGCACGAAGGCCCGGACGCCATGGGGCACGAGGGCGACCTGCCAAAGATCGAGATCGGCGCCGACGGCACCGACACCACGGCAGTCACCGCGCCGCGCCTGAAGAGCCTCGCGACGCTGAAGGGCCACGCCCTGATGATCCACGCGGGCGGCGACAACTATTCCGACCAGCCCGAGCCGCTCGGCGGCGGCGGAGCACGCATCGCCTGCGGCGTGGTGAAATAAAAGCATCGCGCGCAAGCGCGCTCCTACAGTAGGAGCGTGCTTGCACGCGATCGGGGTATCAGAACAGGTCGATACTACCCAAAGTCACCGGCGCCAAATCCCCCGTCTGCGCCAGCGTCTCATACCCATGCACCGCGTCCCGCCCGTTCTGCTTGGCGAAATACAGCGCCTTGTCGGCGCGATCCAGCACGATTTCGGGGTAATCGTTCTCGGTGATTCGCGCGTAGCCGATGCTCACCGTGACGTGGCCTACCTGCGGGAAGGCATGCGAGGCGATGTACTGGCGGAAACGGTCCAGCGCGGTATAGGCCGTGCGCTCGTCGTGCGCAGCCAGCAGCATCACGAATTCCTCGCCGCCGAAGCGGAACAACACGTCGCCCTGGCGGAAATTGGTCCGCATCTGCTGGGCCAGCATGAGGATGACCTCGTCGCCGTAGACATGGCCATAGGTGTCGTTGATGCGCTTGAAATGGTCGATATCGAGAATGGCGAGGAAGATATGCGCGCCTTCCTCGCGAACCAGGCGGCGGTCTTCCTTGCCCTCGGCCATGGCCCGGGCGCGCTGGCGACGATGCTTGAGCATGCGCTGGAGGCGGCGGTCGAAGCTGCGCCGGTTGTACAGGCCGGTGAGCTTGTCGCGCTCGCTCTCGTTGAGCAGGGCGATGTAGTTGCCGTAGATCCGGGCGAAGCCCTCCACCAGGCCGCGCACGCTGTCCAGCGATTCGTCCGATTCGAGCATCAGCGCGCCGATGGCGGCCTGCTCGCGCAGGATCGGGATGACCAGGCGGTTCGCGCCTTCGGCCGTGACGTCGCTGATGGCTTCCAGCATCTCCATCGCGCAGACGATGGTGTCGATGGGATCGCCCTCACGGGACGGGTCCACGGCTTCCACCACGAAGGCGCCTTCGGCGTCGCGGGAGCACAGCACGAGGGAATCGACCGGAAACTGGGCGCTTTCGCCGCGCTTGCACAGCGTGACGCTGCGCACCTTCACCAGCTCGGCGAGGGAGAGCACCAGGCTGTGGTCGAGCGCGTCGATGTCGCGGTGATGGGTGAACTCCGCGACGGAGGCGAGCAGGCGGGAGTCGGGCAGGGTGCCTGACGGGGAATGCCAGGAGGCTCTCATGGACGTGCCTTCCCTGCGACGTGACGTTGGCTACTGACAGGCACCGAACTCACCCTTACTCCCCTCGAGCAGGGCCGCACCGTGCGGCCCCATGTTCGCGTCAATCGATCGCCCGGCTCGCCGGGCTTGCCCGAGCTAGCGGCCGCGGGAGCGCCAACTTTAGGGCAAAATGGCGCCTGATTGTAAAAAATGTGAACCAGTTCAGGTTTACAGGTCTTCACAAGTCGCGGGGCTTTCTGTAATGCGAGAGGGGTTCAATCCCCCGACCACCAGCCCCGCCATTTGAAGAACAGCACCGGCAGGACCATGCTCAGGAGGATGATGCCCAGCGCCACCGGATAGGCGTAGGGCAGGTCGAGTTCGGGCATGTCCTTGAAATTCATGCCCCAGATGCCTGCGAGGATGACCGGCGGGATGGTCGCCACCGAGGTGACCGTGAGCACCTTCATCACGTGGTTCTGGTCGGTGCTGATGAAGCCCAGGGCGGCGTCGAGCAGGAATTGCAGCTTGTTCGTGAGCTGGTCGTCGAATTCGTCGAGCGTGCGCAGGTCGTGGTCCACCACGCGCAGCCGCACCTCCACGTCGTCGGACATCCACTCCGGCTGCTTGGCGCGAACGAAGGACACGATGCGCTGCACGCCCAGCATCGACGAACGATTGCGCGCCTGGAGCCCTTCGAGCCGGCCCACCTCCAGCATGCAGGCACGCAGCACCGGGGTGCCCAGCCGGTCCGGCGTGAAGATGCGGTCGGAGAGTTTTTTCAGTTCGGCCGATACGTCTTCCATCCGCTTCGCGGCGAAATTCACGATCGCCTCGATCAGGGTCGCCAGGACATCGGCGCTGGACTCCCAGCGATGCTCCGCGCAGCTGTCGCTGGCGAGCCGGAAGGCGGGAGAGTCGGCGAAGCGCAGCGTCATCAGCACGCGGCCCGTGACGACCAGGCCCACGGGGCCCGGCGCATGGCCTTCGACGGCGTCGGCGAAGTACGGGATGGACAGGTACATCGCATCGTCGTCGGTGCGGATGCGGCTGGACAGCGCCAGGTTCACGACATCGCTGCGCTCGGGGACGCGTAGGCCGGTGAGCTCCGCGGCGCAATGGCGCTCTTCGTCGGTAGGGTCGTACAGGTCGATCCAGATGGGAGCGTGCGGCTTGTCCATGCCGGGCGACCATCGCTCCGGTGTCGGGTGGCCGTGTTCGTGGATGATGAACACGTGTGGGGGTGTCCTCGCCGGCTTTTGAACGCGCCGCCGGGAATCCGGCGGCGCGCGCAGTTTACGCCTCCAGCGTGGCGTCCATGCTGATCGCCGCGTTCAGCACCTTGGACACGGGGCAACCTTCCTTCGCCTGGTTCGCGATCTTCTCGAAGCCGGCCTGGTCGGTGCCAGGAACGACCGCCTTCACGGTGAGGTGCACCTTCGTGATCGAGAAGCCGTCGCCGTCCTTGTCGAGGGTGACGCTCGCCTTGGTTTGGATGCGATCGGCGGTGAGTCCCGCATTGCCGAGCATCAGCGAGAGGGCCATGCTGAAGCAGCCCGCGTGCGCCGCGCCGATCAGTTCCTCGGGGTTGGTGCCTGGACCGTCCTCGAAGCGTGACTTGAAACCGTAGGGCGCTTCACGGAGCGCCGCCGTCTGCGTCGAAATGACGCCCTGGCCGTCCTTGATGCCGCCTTTCCATACCGCCGATCCCCATTTCTGCATGATGGTGACTCCCGCGTGGTGGTGGATGAAGTGGCTACCCCTTGACCCTAACCCCACCCGCATCCAGAAAATGCGAATACCCAAACCGGAGCGTAGCGATGAACGATCAGGCCCGTCCGCTGGACATCATCCACGACGAAAAGCGGCACACGTTCGAGGCGGTGGTGGATGGCCACACCTGCGAGCTGGACTACCGGCTGGAAGGCTCGGTCATGACCATCACGCACACGGGCGTTCCCGATGCCGTCGGCGGGCGTGGCATCGCCCATCTTTTGACCCGGTTTGCCGTCCAGGTCGCCGAGGCGAAAGGCTGGAAAATACGGCCCGCATGTTCGTACGCCGCCACCTGGTTCAAGCGTAACGAGGAATACGCGCACCTGCTCGCCTGAGGTGCTATCGGGTGTGCTAGCTTCACGTTTTATGCACACCCGGAGCCACCCCCGATGCGAATGAACTGGATCGCCGCCGCCGTCGCGCTCACCTGCGCCGGCGCTGTCCATGCCGAGACCGCCAAGGCCGTCGCCGATCCGCGGATCGCGGCCATCCTCGACAACCTCGGCAAGGTGCGTCCGATCGAATCGGTGGCCCTCTCGCCCGATGGCAAGCACCTCGCATGGACGGTGAAGACCGACGGCAAGCCCGTGCTTGAAGTCGCCGATGCGGACGGACACAACGCCCATCGCGTGACGACCAGCAAGGGCTGCCGCGAGCTGTCCGCATCGTGGTCGTCCGACTCCCGCCACCTGGCCTTCATTTCCGATTGCGCAGGCGGAAAGCCGGGCGTGGAGGAGGGCAAACAGAACGACGTCTACGTGGTGGACATCGATGCCAAGGCGGCGCCGAAGCGCCTGACCAAGCTCAACGGCTATATCGACGGCCTCGAATGGCGTCCCGACGGCAAGGCGCTGGCCTTCCTCTACGTACCCAATGCCACGCGTCGCGCCAGCGCCACGGCGGCGGCGGGCCCGCAGGTGGGCGAGATCGGCGTGGACAACGTCGAGGTGCAGCAGGTGGCCATGGTCGACGCCGCCGGCGGCGCCACGAAGTCGGTCACCCCGAACGGCCTGCATGTGTACGAATTCAGCTTCTCCGCGGATAGCGGTCGCATCGCCTACGTGGCCGCGCCGCCGCCGGGCGACAACAACTGGTGGGTGGCGCGCCTCTACGCCCAGGCGCTGGCCGGTGATGCGAAGCCGGTGACCGTCGTCGACACGGCCCGTCTCGACGGCCCACTCAAGGGTCTTCAGGTGGCCGTGCCGCGCTTCTCGCCCGATGGCTCGCGGATCGCCTTCATCGGCGGCCTGATGAGCGACCAGGGCTCCACGGGCGGTGACATCTGGACGGTGTCCTCCGATGGCTCGGCGGCACCGGTGGACGTCACGCCGGGCGTGCGCACCACGCCGGCCTGGATGGCCTGGGCTGGCGCCGATCGCCTGATCGTCTCCGAGGCCGTGGCCGGTGCGAGCCGGGTTTCGTCCTACAGCCTTCCCGCGCAGGGCGCCGCGACGGCCACGACCCTGTTCGAACTGCCGATGACGATCGGCGACGGACGTCTGTCGATGTCCCTGTC
This sequence comes from Luteibacter sp., assembly GCF_009912395.1. Lineage (GTDB taxonomy): Bacteria > Pseudomonadota > Gammaproteobacteria > Xanthomonadales > Rhodanobacteraceae > Luteibacter. The sequence continues at coordinate 295,620 of NZ_WNDO01000002.1, forward strand.
GCTGGACACCGCGGCCGACAAGGCCGCCTTTACTGCCAGCTCGTTCGACAAGGCCTACGAGGTTCACGTCGCCGACCTGGACGGCAAGACCGCACCGCGCGCCGTGACCAGCTTCAACACGGGCCTGAAGCCGTCGTGGGGCAAGGCGGAGTCCATCACCTGGAGCAACGAAGGCCACGACGTGCAGGGTTGGCTGCTGTATCCGGCCAACTACGACGCCTCGAAGCGCTACGGCATGATCGTCTCCATCCACGGCGGTCCCGCCGCCTCGGTACTGCCGCGCTGGCCGGGCGTGGGCTACGGCCCGGCGCCGCTCTCCGCGCTGGGCTACTTCGTCTTCATGCCCAACCCCCGTGGCAGCTACGGGCAGGGCGAAGCCTTCGTCCAGGCCAACCGCAAGGACTTCGGCTACGGCGACCTGCGTGACGTGCTTGCTGGCGTCGACGCCATCGAGAAGTCGCATCCGGTCGACGACAACCGCCTGGGCCTCACCGGCTGGAGCTACGGCGGCTTCATGACCATGTTCAGCGTGACCCAGACCCAGCGCTTCCGCGCCGCGGTGGCCGGTGCGGGCATCTCGAACTGGCAGAGCTACTACGGCCAGAACCTGATCGACCAGTGGATGACCCCGTACTTCGGTGCCTCCGTCTACGACGATCCCCAGGTCTACGCCAAGAGCTCCGCAATCAATTTCATCAAGAGTGCGAAGACCCCGACCCTGGTCGTGGTGGGCGAGCGCGACGCGGAAACCCCGGCGCCGCAGTCCTTCGAGTTCTGGCACGCGCTGCGCGCCCAGGGCACGCCGACCTCGCTGGTGGTCTATCCGGGCGAGGGCCATGGCTTCGCCCAGGATGCCCACCGCAAGGATGTCCTGGCCCGCGCGCTGGCCTGGTTCGATCGTTACCTGTCTGCCGGAGGCGCCCACTGAGTCCATCCGCACGCGGATGGCAGGACGTCACGGATTGCGTTTTTTCTCCGACCAATCATCATTCGTGCCTGGGTCGACCCGCTTCCTCGGGAAGCGGGTCGGAATACGCGTCACGAGGCGCTAAAGCCGGAGGCGGTAGTGGCCGATACTCCATGGGATATCTCGCGTTCCGCGGCTGGCTTGCCGCCAGTTCCCACGGCGCGGTCGTTTGGAATCTGGGTCGATCCGTGGGCAGGGACATGCGCGTTCCGGCTTGCGACGTATCCCGCAGGCAAGGCCGGAGCGTGGCGTGCTGACAAATCGTAACGTCGAAGGCGGCCTGGACCTGGCCCTGAACAAATGCGTCCGTTGGCCGATGATCGGCCCCGAGACCGCCCATTGCGGCGGTTTCAGCACCGTGGGTGCCGGGTTCGGCTGGCTCATTTCGCTGATCGTGGTCTGCGCCGTGGCCGCCGTCGTCATCGTGTGGCTCATGGGCCAGCGCCGCCGGCTCGCCGCCAGGCTCAAGGACCCTCGTGAGCAGGCCCGTCATGCGCTGGCGTTCCATGCTTACCACGACACCCTGACCGGTCTGCCCAACCGCGCCTATCTCATGCAGGAGCTCGAGCACGCCCTCGCGGGGCCGGACGCCGGTTCGCTGGCGGTGATGTTCATCGACCTGGATGGCTTCAAGTCGATCAACGACACGCTGGGTCATGAGGCGGGCGATGCCTTCCTTCGTGCGGTGGCCAGCTCCTTGCGCAGCAGCGTGCGTGAGCGCGATACCGTGTCCCGCTTCGGTGGCGACGAGTTCGTGGTCGTCGTGCAGTCCTATGGCGGCATGGAAAACCTGGTACGGGTCTGCCGCAAGGTGCTCGATCTCGTCTCCCAGCCCGTGAACGTTTCCGGCCAGTTCGTCGCCGTCAGTCCGAGCATCGGTGTCGCCGTGGCGCCCCAGGACGGGCAGGTCGCCGAGGCCCTGATCCGCAACGCCGACGCCGCCATGTACGCCGTGAAGGAGACCGGCAAGGCCGATTTCCGCTTCTACGAAGACGGCATGCTCGAGCAGGCACGCGAGCGGCTGGCCCTTACGGTGGAGCTGCGCGAAGCGCTCCAGCGCGGCGAGTTGGACGTGGAATACCAGCCCAAGCGCAACCTCCAGGACGGCTCGCTGGCCGGCGTGGAGGCGCTGGCGCGCTGGCACCATCCGACGCGCGGTGACGTGCCGCCCACAATCTTCGTCGCCATCGCCGAGCGCTCGGGCCTCATCCACGCGCTGGGCGAATACGTGCTGCGTTCGGTGCTCAACCAGTTGCGTGCCTGGGACGATGCCGGCCAGCGCATCGACTACATCGCCATCAACCTGTCCATGCACGAGCTGAGCCGCCCGGCCTTCGTCGAGACGCTGCATCGCGCCGTGCGCTCGTACGGGGTGGACCCGACGCGCATCCGCTTCGAACTCACGGAATCCACGGCCATGCGCCAGCCAGAGGAAACCCTGCGCCAGCTCGTGAAGCTGCGCTCGCACGGTTTCGACCTGCTGATTGACGATTTCGGTGCGGGCTACTGGAACCTCGGGCACCTGCGTGAACTGCCGGTGGGCACCATCAAGATCGACCAGTCCTTCGTACGCGGCAGCCAGTCGAACCTGGCCGATCGGGAGATCACAGAGGCGATCGTGGGGCTGGCCAAGAAACTCAACATGCAGACCATCGCCGAAGGCGTGGAGACCGAGGCCCAGGCCGACTGGCTGCGCAACCTGGGGTGCGACATCGGACAGGGCTTCTTCTTCGCCCGTCCCATGACCGCGGCTGCGTTCAGCCGCTACCTCGATCCGACCACCGCCTATGCCGGTTGACCGCCCGACGCGGCCTCGTCGCCTTTCTTCCACGCGCGCCCGTCTCGCCTTCCTGTTGACCTGCCTCTGCCTGGTGGTTGGTTTCGCCGTGCATGCGCAGCAAGCGCCTGCCGCGGGGGTGGACCCATGGGCCGTGTTCGAGACGGCCTGGTTCGATACCGTGGGCGTCACCGATGGCCTGCCGCATTCGACGACCACGGCCATCGTGCAGGACAAACGCGGGCTGATCTGGATCGGTACCTTCGGCGGCCTGGCCCGATTCGACGGCTACCGCATGCAGGTCTTCGGGCAGGAGCCGGACTCCTACGCGGGTGCCGTGCTGCCGGATTCCTACGTGCGCGCGTTGATGCCGCTGGACGACGGTAGTCTGCTCATCGGTACCAATGCCGGTGGACTGGTGCGCTTCGATCCGACCACCAGCCGCTTCCATGTGTATCCGATCGGTCCGGGCGGCACGTCCAACGGCAAGATTTTCGCCATCGCGCGATCGCATCAGCCGAACGTGTACTGGATCGCCACCGAGGGCGGTATCGACCGCATCGACGTGGGCAACGACACCATCACGCGCGAGTCGGGCCGCCCCGGCGACGCCCACGACATGCTGGCCCGCACCTTCGTGGTGGCCGAGGACAAGGTCGGCAATCTTTGGGCGGGTGCCAACAACGGCCTGTTCGTCCGCCACCCGGGTGGGCATTTCGAGCGAGTGGTGTCGACCGATCCGGCGGTCGACGAGATGCTGCACGACCAGGTCTGGGCGATCCGCCAGGACAGCAAGGAACGGGTCTGGATCGGCACCGGCCAGTTGGGTGCGTTCTATATCGACGCGCAGGGGCAGGGCCATCAGGTGCCGGGACTGTCCGGCAAGGGTGGCATGGCACGTCGCCGTACAATCCGTGCATTCCACGAGACGCCCGGGGGCGTGCTTTGGGCGGCTACCGATGGCGCGGGCGTGGTCACCTACGACTTCAATACGGGCAGCCTGCGCACGCTGAGTCATGACGCCGCGATGCCATCGTCGTTGCCCGGCGACATCACGCGCGACATCTACCAGGACACCACCGGCAACATCTGGGTAGCTACCGAGCTCGGCGCCGCGCGCTACGACCCCAACGGGCGCAAGGTGTTCTCCGTGCTGCCGTCGCCGCTGGAGACACATACGCTTTCCAACGCGAACGTCCATGGTGTGTTCGTCGATCCGCGCGGACGGGTGTGGCTTGGCCTGGGCATGGGTCGCATCGACGTGCTCGACCTTTCCAAGGGCACGATGCGTCATCTGCAGTTGGATGGCGAACAGGCGGAGCGCGACGTGCAGGCCTTCGTCGTGGCGCCCGACGGCTCGATCTGGGCCGGTGCGCAAGGTGTCTCGCGTATCGACCCGGATACCTTCGCGCTGCGCAGCTCCATGGTCCCGGCGCTGGACAGCCGCCTGATCCTGTCGATGCAGCGGGATGGGCAGGACATTCTGATCGGCACCTACGACGGCCTGTTCCGCTACGACACGGTTACCGGTGTCTTGCGCCAGATGCGCCATGACGATGCCGATCCCAAGAGCCTGGTGGGCGACCAGGTGCGTCACATCGTGCGCATGTCGGGAGCATGGTGGTACGCCACGATAAGCGGCATCAGCATCGCCTATGACGGCGAGCCGGGCTTTACGAACCTTCGCCACGATCCCGCGAACCCGAACAGCCTGCCGCAGGACTACACCGGCTCGATGGTCTTCGATTCACACCATCGGCTCTGGCTCGGTACCTTCGGTGGCATCGCCTATCTCGAGAAATTCAACCCGCGCGGTCCCTTCCGTTTCGGTGTCATCGGTGCGCGCGAAGGGCTCGCCAACACCAAGATCAATGCGCTGCTGATCGATCATGACGACCGCATCTGGGCGTCGATGGCCAATGGCGTGGCGATGGTGGAGGCGGGCAGCCACCGGGTCTTCGACCTGGGTGTCCGCGATGGCCTGCGCATTCCCAGCTACATCCATCGTTCCGCGGCGGAAGCGCCCGGCGGCGAACTCATGTTCGGCGGCCTGGGTGGCCTGACCGTCGTGCGTCCCTACTGGACGGCACCGCAGGCGGCGCCGGCGAGGCTCGAGATCACCCATGTCGCGATCAACGATAAGCCGTTGCCACTCAGCCAGGTGCCGGAGGATGGCGGGCGCATCAAGCTCGACAGCGATGGTCGCAACCTGCGTGTCGATTTCGCGCTGCTCGACTACCGGGCGGCGGCGGAGACGCATTACGCGTATCGCATGGAGGAAACCGACAGCGCATGGAACGAGGTGGCCCACAATATTCCGCCGAGTGCGATCTACACTAACCTGTCCAGCGGCACCTATACGCTGCGGCTGCGCGCGACCACGCGCGGACTCGATGCCCGCACGATTGAATCGACAGTGCGGGTAACGGTGACGCCGCGCTGGTACGAAAGCGTGTGGACCCAGCTTGCCGGCATCCTGCTTTGCGTCGGGGCCTTCTTCGGCCTCGTCTACCTGCGCACGCTCTACCTGCGCCGCCGTGCCCAGCTCCTGCAGATCCAGGTCGATGCGCGGACGCGTGACCTCAAGGCGGCCAACGAACGGTTGGCGCACCTGGCAGGCACCGACGAGTTGACCGGATCGCTCAATCGTCGCCGCTTCCTCGAGCAGGCGGAGCGGGTACGCCAGGGCGCCGCGAACGACGGCATTCCCTTCAGCCTCGTCCTGCTGGATATCGACGACTTCAAGTCGGTGAACGACACCTTCGGCCACCTGGCCGGCGACACGGTGATCCGCGAGACCATGCGCGTGATCTCCTCCATGTGCCGGGCGGATGACCTCGCGGGTCGTTTCGGTGGCGAGGAGTTCATCCTCTGCCTGCCGGGCGCCCTGGCGGAACACGCGCTGGACATCACCGAGCGCGTGCGTCATGCGCTGGGCTCGCTGGTGATCGTTCACGGCGACTACCGCATCCGCATCACCGTGAGCGCGGGTGTCGCGATGTGGCGCGGCCCGGAGTCGTTGAACTCTTTGCTGGGCCGCGCGGACGAGGCGCTGTACGAGGCCAAGAACGAAGGCCGCAACCAGAGCCGACTGGCCGGCCTGTAGGAGCGCGCTTGCGCGCGATCCGGGTATCGCGGCCCCCATCGCGCGCAAGCGCGCTCCTACGGAAGCCTCGATCAGTCGCGGAAGTTCTCGAACTGCAGCGGCACCTCGACGTCAGCCTTGCGCAGCATGGCGATGGCGTCCTGGAGGTCGTCGCGCTTCTTGCCGGTGACGCGTACCTTCTCGCCGTTGATCTGCGCCTCGACCTTGAGCTTGGCTTCCTTGATCTTCGCGATGATCTTCTTGGCCACGGCCTGCTCGATGCCCTGCTTGACGGTGATCTTCTGGCGGGCCTCGGCGAGGTTGGTCTCGACCTTGCCTTCGTCCAGCGCGCGCAGGTCGATGTGGCGGGCGGAGAGGCGGGCACGCAGGATGGGTAGCATCTGCGTCAGGTGGAATTCGGTCTCGGCCTTCTGCGTGATGACGTTTTCTTCCAGTTCGAACTTGGCGCCGGTGCCGCGAAGGTCGAAACGGTTGGAGAGCTCGCGATTGGCCTGGTCGACCGCGTTGGTCAGCTCGTGCTTGTCGACTTCCGAGACGATGTCGAAGGAGGGCATGGGATCGATTCCTTGGAGTGGGCCGGCCGACAAGTCTACGCGACGGCGGTACCATGTGCGTTTGCGTTTCGGGATTTCCCCATGGAATACGACGTCCTCGTCATCGGCGCCGGCGCGGCGGGCCTGATGACGGCCATCGTCGCCGGCCGTCGTGGCCGGCGCGTGCTGGTGGTGGACCACGCGAACCGGGCGGGGAAGAAGATCCTGATGTCCGGCGGTGGCCGCTGCAATTTCACCAATACCAACACCACGCCAGCCAATTTTCTCTCCGGAAACCGGCATTTCTGCAAGTCGGCCCTGGCTCGCTACACGCCCTGGGATTTCATCGCCATGGTGGACCGCCACCGGATCAAATGGCATGAAAAGTCCCCTGGCCAGCTGTTTTGCGACGAATCCTCCAAGCTGATCGTGCGCATGCTGCTCGACGAATGCGCCTCTGCCGGCGTGCGTGTGGAGACGGACTGCGCCGTATCGCGGCTGCGTGCGACGGAGAGTGGTTTCTCTGTCGATACCGCCCAGGGCCACGTCCGCGTGGCCTCCCTGGTGGTCGCCACAGGCGGCCTGTCCATTCCGAGCCTTGGCGCGACAGGCTTCGGCTATGAGGTCGCGAAGCAGTTCGGTCACGCCGTGCTGCCTGTCCGGGCCGGGCTCGTGCCCTTAACCCTCAGCGGGAAGCACCAGGAGCGCTTCGAGGGCCTGTCCGGTGTGGCTCTGCCTGTGGAGGCCCGCGTGGGCGACATCGCCTTCCGCGACGCCATGCTGGTCACCCATCGCGGGGTCAGCGGTCCGGCGATCCTGCAGATTTCGTCGTATTGGGAACCGGGCGCCGACCTCCGCCTGGACCTCCTGCCGGGCATGGACGCGGCCGAGACGCTGCTGGCCGGGCGCGCCGAACGCCCCGCCGCCGAACTGAAGACGGTGTTGTCGGGCCTGTTGCCGCGTCGTCTCGCGGAGCGCCTGTGCGAGGTCTGGCTACCGAACCGACCCATGCGCCAGTACCGTGACGCGGAATTGAAGGACATCGGCGCGCAGCTGGCGGACTGGCCCCTGGTGGCGAGCGGCACCGAGGGCTACCGCACGGCGGAGGTCACGCTCGGCGGCGTGGACACCGATGAGGTGTCGTCGTCCACGATGATGTCGAAGCGTCAGCCGGGCCTGTACTTCGTCGGCGAGGTGCTCGATGTCACGGGCCACCTCGGCGGCTACAACTTCCAATGGGCCTGGGCTTCGGGCCACGCCGCAGGCCTGGCCGCCTGACGGATCGGGCGCCTTCACATCGGTCTTCGCTTCGCTTGTCCAGAATCCCCGTTGCACGATGTCGTGCGGTTGCGCAGGTGGAACACATGTCCGCAAGCTGGAAAACCGTGTACGAAGGACAGCATGAAGGGCGTTCGATCACCGTAAGGGAGTCGGGCGACGGCACGTTCAAGGTGCTGACCCAGCAGAACGTCCACGACGAAGGCATCGCCTACCAAGACGGAAAGACCTTTGTGCACGTCTCGCCCAGTAGCGTCGGGGAACAGGTGGAAAGCGAAGTCACTTCCCGTGACGCCCTGCGCGAAGCCTTGAAGGAACTGCATTTTTCCTCCGCTACCGTGTCGGCCATCGTCGACCACCTGCACTGACGACCTGCGCCGTGTTTCTGCCATGATGGGGTTTCGTTCCCCATCAAGGCGCTGGCGTCCATGGCTGAACCGAACACCCCGACCTACGAGCGCACCGTACCTCGCGTGCTGATGTGCGCACCGACGTTCTTCGAGGTGAGCTACGTCATCAATCCGTGGATGACCGACCATGTCCACGACACCACCTCGGAGCGCTCCCGCCTTCAGTGGGACGCGCTACGGGAAACCGTCGCGCGATACGCCGACGTGGTGCTCCAGCCGCCGGCCGAAGGCCTGCCGGACATGACCTTCGCGGCCAACGCAGGCCTCGTTTTCGGCAACTCCTTCGTGACCAGCCGTTTCCGTTATCCGCAGCGGCAGGGTGAGGAGGCGCATGCGCGAGCCTTCTTCCATCGACACGGCTTCGACATCGTCGACCTCTCCGAGGGCGTGTTTTTCGAAGGGGCAGGCGATGCGTTGTTCGATCGCGGTACGGGGCGGCGCCTGTGGATGGGGCATGGGCATCGCTCCGATCTCGCCGCGGCGACCGAACTGGCGAAGAGACTGGATATCGAGGTGCTGCCGCTGAAGCTGGCGGATCCGCGGTTCTACCATCTCGATACCTGCTTCTGCCCGCTAGCCAACGGTTACACGCTGTATTTCCCGGCCGCGTTCGACGCGGAGTCGCTGGCACGCATCGAGCGGCACGTGCCGCCAGGGTTGCGTATCGCGGTGCAGGAGCACGACGCCGTCGAATTTGCCTGCAACGCCGTGAACCTGGGGCGCGTCGTGATCCTCAACCGTGCGAGCGAGGGGCTGCGTTCGCGGCTGGAGGGCGCGGGCTTCATGCTTATCGAAGTGGCCCTCGACGAGTTCATGAAGTCGGGCGGTGCGGCGAAATGCCTGACGTTGCGGCTGGATGAGGCGGTGGGCGCGTAGGAACGCCATGAGCCGACGAGGCTGGCGATCCGTCGTTCCAGCGAACGCTGGAACCCAGCGCGGGGCGATCGGTTATCGCCTCGCAGCCTCCTACGTAAAGCCGATGCAACGCCCTCGCCGTGCTGGCAAACCGAGGCGCTGGGTTCCTGTTTTCACAGGAACGACGGGGCTGGGAGACCGTCGTTCCAGCGAACGCTGGAACCCAGCGCAGGGCGATCGGTTATCGCCTCGCGGCCTCCTACGCAAAAGCCGATGTGACGCCCTCGCCCTACTGGCGAACCGATGCGCCAGGTTCCTGTTTTTACAGGAACGACGGTTTCTCCATCGTGTTGAGGAACCCAGTGCTAGGCGCAGGATGCTCAGAGATCCTGCCAGTCCACCATGCCGTCGATAATCGTGTTGGTGCGACCACCCACCCATACGGCCTCGCCGTCGAGACGGATGATGATGCGGGCGTCGTGGCCCACTTCGCGGCCCTGGCTCACGATGTAGCCACGCGAGAGCGTGCCGGTGGTGTCGCGGGCGGCCACGTAGGCAGCGATGAGGCCGTTGGCGGCGCCCGAGGCCGGGTCTTCCACGATGCCCACACCCGCCGGGAAGGCGCGCACGGCCAGGCCTTCGGCCGAGCGGGCGAACACGCACAAGCCCAGGGTATCCGTGGCCAGCGCCAGGGCGCGGATGGCCGCGTGGTCCGGGCGCCAGGCGCGCAGTTCGGACTCATCCGCGAACTCGGCCACCCACCAGCGGCGGCCGCCCTCGACGCAGGCCGGGGGCAGGGCGCCCAGGCGCACGCCGTAGAGCACCGAGGACAGGGCCTCGCCGCCGCAGGTGCCATCGCCGACGATCCGGGCCTTGGGCGACTGCACGAACAGCTCGCGCGCCGCGCCTTCGCCCTCGACCAGAATAGGCAGCACGCCGGCGCCGCATTCCTGCCAGACGATGCCGTCGGCCCCGGGACGGACCAGGCCCGCGTCCAGCGCCGCATGGGCGCTGCCGATCGTGGGGTGTCCGGCGAACGGAATTTCCTTGCTGGGCGTGAAGATACGTACGCGGTAGTCGGCCTTTGCCTCGCGCGGGGGAAGCAGGAAGGTGGTCTCGACCAGGTTGGTCCAGTGGGCGAAGCGCTGCATGCGCGCGTCGGACCAGCCATCGGCCTCGACGACCACGCCGAGGGGATTGCCACCGCCGTGACGGGCGGCGAAGACATCGAGCTGCTTGTAGCGGATGGAGGACATCGGGGGACGCCAGGAGCGGGGGATAGCGGGGCATGATAGCCGTCCGTACGCCAAACGGCACCGACACGGGGAATCGACATCCGCCCGCGCAGCCGCCAAGATGCGCGCTGGCTCGACGCGTAAGGACGCTGTTTCATCGCATGATCACGCTGCTCATCATCCTCCTGACCTGTGTGGTCTCGATCGTCGCTTTCCGCAACCGGCGCCTGATGGACGACCTCATCCTCTGGCCGCCTGCGCTGAGCCGCAGCCGCGAGTACTACCGCCTGGTCAGCTATGGCCTGGTGCACGCCGATGGCGGACACCTGTTCTTCAATATGTTCTCGCTCTATTTCGCCGGGCGGATCATGGAAGGCTTCTTCACTTCCGTCATGGGGCCGCTGGGCTTCCTGACCTTCTACATCGGCGCGCTGGTCTTCTCGATCCTGCCGTCCTACCTGGCGAACCGGCGCAACGCGGGCTATCGCAGCCTGGGCGCCTCCGGTGCGGTGTCGGCGATCCTGTTCGCCTTCATCATCCTGAGCCCGTGGGCGAAGATCTACCTGCTCATCATCCCGATGCCAGCGATCCTCTACGCCATTCTTTTTGTGGTGTATTCGGTCTACATGGACAAGCGTGGCGGCGATAACGTGAACCATAGCGCGCACCTGTGGGGCGCGGCCTACGGCGTGATCTTCACCGTGGCGATGAACCCCGCCGTGCTTCCGCGTTTCCTGTCGCTGATCTCGCAACCGCAACTCTTTTGAGCCCTTTCCTGAATTTTTCCGACACTTTTATGTGACTTCGGGCGACAGCTGTTACATCATTCACCCGACCGGCACGTAACGTGGCTCGTCGCGTTCGTCCGGCATGCACGCGGGTTTCCCCGGAGGGGTGGTTCGCGTCCGCACCTACCGCAGGAGGAATGAGCGCATGGCAACGACCCGAAAGTCCGCTGCGAAAACATCCGCGGCACGCAAGACGGCAACGAAGAAGACCGCCACCCGCAAGACGGCAGCCAAGAAGGCCGCCGTGAAAAAAGCCGCTCCGCGCAAGGTGGCCGCGAAGAAGACCGCCCGCAAGGTTGCGGTCCGCAAGGCGGTGAAGAAGACGGCCGCGCGCAAGGCAAGCACGCGCAAGGTCGCCGTGCGCAAGGCGACGAAGAAAGCCGCGACTCGCAAGGTCGTCGCGAAGAAGGCACCGGCACGTAAGACCGCGGCGAAGAAGACGTCCACTCGCAAGGTGGCGGCCAAGAAGACGCCCGCACGCAAGACGGCTGTGAAGAAATCGGCCGCGAAGAAAGCCGTGGCGAAGAAGGCGGCAGTGACGAAATCCGTCGCGAAGAAGGCCGCGCCGAAGAAAACCGTCGCCAGGAAAGCCAGCACAAAGAAAGTGGCGCCGACAACGGCGGTGACGAAGCGGAAGGCCTCACCCGTCGTCCCGTCAACGCCGCGCACGCGTGCTCGTCCCAAGCCGGTCGATGCACCGGTCCCGCATATCACGCAGGAAGAAGCCGTCGCCCATATCCAGGCCCTGCTCGACGCGAAGCGCGAGCGCGACCGGCAGCCGCCGTCCTGGCCTGGCGCGGACGAACATGGGAAACCGGGGGCGGCACCCGACAACGATGCCGGTCCGGGCCCACGCAGCGTTTCCCCGGAAGCCGGCTACGCCAACGCCTCGCACGAGCGCGGCGATCAGCAGAAGAACAAGGGCTGACGATCGTCCCGTTCTGAACGCCAGGGACAGGGGCGCGAAGGCGCCCCTGTCCTTTTATGGACCGTTCAACCGGCGGGGAGCAGCGTAGGAATCATTCCCCTGCATTGTGGGTTTCGCCCATGCGCCGGCTATCTCTATGGTTGTTCGCCCTGGCGGCTACGTTGCCGCTCGCGGGCTGTTACTACGATCCAGACTACGGATACGTACGCAACGGCACAGGCGCGGACATTTACTACGGCACCGAGACCACGACCGTCGTGTCGCCGGGTTACGTCGATCCGGGGTTCGGTTATTACGATGACTACGGTGGCTACGGTCCAGGTTGCTGCTATTCGGGTATCGGCGTCGGTACCGTCTGGTATCACGATCGCTACTACCGCGGCGGGTACTATCGCGACCGCGACTGGCATGGTCGTCCGCCTCCGGGTGGCCCATGGCACGGCGGTCCGCCGGGTGGCTGGCATGGTGGTGGCCGTCCACCGCCGGGCGGTTGGCAGGGCGGTGGCGATCATCGTCCGCCACCGGGCGGGTGGCATGGCGGCGGGGGCCGTCCGCCATCTGGCGGCTGGCACGGCGGTGATGGTGGACACCATTCACCCCCGTCGGGTGGCTGGCATCACGACCGGTGATCGTCAGGTCCTGCGGGCTTGGCCTACCTTCGACCGAGGGCGCTCGCGCGCGAAGACGACATTAGCCTGAGTGGCCGTCGTCCTTCGTGTTGTCTCATGTGATCCGTTGTCCGGGTTTTTCCCTGCCGTCCGCCGCGCTCCTGGCCCTGCTGGGATGCGCGGCGGTGCAGATCTTGCCTGCGCTGCCGTCGCGCCCCATGGCATTGGTCGCGTGTGCGCTGGCGCTTGCGTCGATGTTCTTGTGGCGTCACCCGGCGTACCGTCATGGCGCATGGTGGGTCGCCTTCGCGGCGTGGACAGCGTTTCATGGTCAGCGAGCGATGGAGGCGCGATGGCCTGTCGACCGCGAAGGGCAGGATATCTTGGTCGAAGGACGCGTGATGGATCTTCCGCGTCGTCGCGGCGCCGATGTCGTGTTCGTCTTCCGCCCCGATACACAACAGACATCCGGCCTCCGCCTGCGCGGCGACATCCGAGTGACCTGGTTCCGCACGAAGCTCGTGTCGCCACGGGCTTGCGAGCACTGGCGACTGACGCTCCGCCTGCGACGCCCGCGCGGCGGCGTGAATCCCGGCGGTGCCGACAGCGAGCGCAGTGCCCTGCAGCGGAATACGATCGCCGTGGGTTACGTGCGCGATTCCCCGGGCAACGCCCGGCTGGCGACGCCGACCTGCGTGGACGGCTGGCGCGAGACGCTCGCGGAGCGCTTCGATCGCGCCATCGGCGCCCGCGACGCGCGGATGCTGAAGGCCCTCGCCATCGGCGATACACGTGGACTGGACGCGACGGACTGGGATATCGCCCGTGCCACCGGTACCTCGCACCTGATCGCGATCTCGGGTTTCCATGTGGGCGTCGCCGCAGGAGGAGGCATCGTCCTGGCACGCTGGTTATACCTGCTGTTTCCCCTGATCGCGTCGCGCGTGCCCCGGCAACTCGCCGAGGCGTTGGCTGGCCTGTCGGTGGCAGGCGCCTACGGCGTGCTCGCGGGGCTGGGCCTGCCAACCGTGCGCAGCCTGCTGATGGCGTTCGCCATCGTGCTCGCAGGTGTGGCACGGCGACGGGGGCGGGGTTTTCACCTACTTGCTCTCGCGGCGCTGGCGATGCTGGCGGTCGATCCGCTGGCGATGTTGTCCGCCGGATTCTGGCTGTCGTTCGCGGGTGTGGCGTTCTTGATGCTGTGCGTGTCCGGCGGCGTCGGCAACTGGCGCTCGCGCGTACTCGTGACGCTGCGTGCGCAGGCGGCGATGAGCATCGCCTTGCTGCCGTTGTCGTTGTGGTTCTTCGGCAGTGCGTCGTTGGTGGCGTTTCCCGCGAATCTCGTCGCGGCGCCCGTGGTGAGCTTCGTGGTGGTGCCGCTGGCGCTGCTGGGTTGCCTGCTGTCGCCGTGGCCCTGGCTGGCGACTGTGCCGTGGAAACTCGCCGCGTTGGCAATGACAGGCATGACCTGGCCGCTTGCCGCCATGGCGCAGTGGCCTGGCGCCCGTTGGGCGGTCGCCGACGGCGGTGTCCTTCCCGTCGTGCTGGCAACGCTGGGTGCGGCATGGCTGTTCGTGCCGCGTGGCGTGCCGTTGCGTGTGTACGGATGCCTGTTGTTCTTGCCGTTGGCGATGCCTCGTCATAGCGACCCGCCACCGGGTGGTTTCCGTGCCTGGGTGCTCGATGTGGGGCAGGGGCTCGCGGTGCTTGTCCGCACGCACGGGCATACCCTCGTGTACGACGCCGGTCCGGCGTATCCCGGTGGTGATGCGGGGCAGGCGGTGGTCCTGCCGTCCGTGACAGCACTCGGCATCGCCCCCGTCGACGCCCTCGTGGTGAGCCATGGCGACAATGACCACGCAGGCGGTGCGGCAGCCGTCGCGACGCGCTATCCGGACGCGGCGCGGTGGTCCGGGGAGCCCGGCCGCCTGCCGTTCGCGGCGCAGCCTTGTGATCCGCCCCGGCACTGGCGCTGGGATGGTGTCGACTTCCGTTTCGTCGATACGGGTGTGCGTGACGCGACCAAGAGCAACGAACGCTCGTGCGTACTGCTCGTCGAGGGTGCGGCGGGCCGTCTCCTGCTCACGGGCGACATCGGCGTGCGCAGCGAGCGCCAGATGGCGCGGGACGACTTGCGATCGCCCTTGCCGACGGTCACCACCGTGGCCCATCACGGCAGCCGGCACTCCTCGGACACCGGCTGGCTGGCGACCACGCGACCGGTGATCGCCGTCGCGTCGGCCGGCTGGCGCAACCGCTTCGGCCATCCGCATCCCGACGTGGTCGCACGTCACGAGGCGGTGGGCGTGCAGTGGCGGGTCACGGCGAGCAGCGGGGCGGTGGCCATCGACTTTCCGGCCGATGCGCCGCCGTCGATCCTGCGCGAGTGGCGCGCGCCAAAGGATCGATATTGGCGGGAGTAATCCGTTTCGTGTTGCGGCGCGGTTTGACATGTGGAATTTAGAACGATTTAAATCGGGGATCGACCAAGCGCAGGGGATAAAGGGTGAAGGCATCGAAACACGTGTGGGGCCGGGCGGCGCTCGCCCTGGCAGTGGCGACCGCGTTGCTGCCGTCGGTGGCCTGGTCCGCGGAACGCGGCTTTGCCTCGTCGTTCGAGAAGGGCGATCCGCAGCCGGCGAAGCCGGGGCAGGGTGGCCTCGACCTGCGCGTGGTCGGCGGCCCGCCCAAGGAGGCCGTGCTGACCGCCAAGGCCGATGTCGGCTTCACCGGCACGCACTCCCTTCGCTACGCGGCGACCGCCAGCGGCTCGCCGCAGACGGCGAAGCTGTTCGACGTAGACCTTCGCGTGGATGCGGGCACCCAGCTTTCGTGGCTGGTCTTCCCGCGCTCGGTGAAGGACGACCTGTCCAACCCCGCCAACTACGTGTCCATCGACCTCGTCTTCGACGATGGTTCGCGCCTGTCGGCGCTGAAGCTGCCTGACCAGCATCGCGTACCGGCCACGGCGGCCGGGCAGGGTGCGGGGCGCGTGCTCTACCCCGACCAGTGGAACTACGTGAGCGTGGATCTTTCCGCCGCGAAGGGTCGCCGCGTGCGCGCCATCGAGGTCGTCACCGACGCGCCGGCGGGCAAGGTCTTCGAGGGCTGGCTCGACGACGTGCATATCGGCGCGGCGACGACCGTGGCAAGCGACCGACCTACCGACCACGTGGACACGCGTCGCGGCTCGAACGCCAACGCGAACTTCTCGCGCGGCAACAACTTCCCGGCCGTGGCCGTGCCGCACGGCTTCAATTTCTGGACGCCGGTAACCAACGCCGGCTCCAACTGGCTTTACCAGTACCAGGACCGCAACGGCCCGGATAACCGTCCGCGCATCGAGGCGTTCCAGCTTTCGCACGAACCTAGCCCGTGGATGGGTGAGCGCCAGACCTTCCAGGTGATGCCCGCCCAGGTTGCCGACGGCGCGCCCCCGCTGAAGCGCGAGACCCGCGCGCTGTCGTTCGGCCACGATGCCGAACTGGCGCACCCGGACTACTACCGCGTCCGATTCGACAACGGCATCGTCACCGAGATGACGCCGACCGACCACGCGGCGATGTTCCGCTTCACCTTTACCGGCAAGCGCGCGCAGCTGGTCTTCGACAACCTCGACGACCAGGCCGCGGTGACGTTGGATCCCGCCGGCCGTGCCATCCAGGGCTGGTCGGACGTGAAGAGCCGCCTGTCCACCGGCGCCACACGCCTGTATTTCTACGCGACCTTCGACCGTCCGGTGAAGGATAGCGGCCGTCTGACCGGCGAGAAGCGCGACGCGGCTTCCGCCTGGTTCGGTTTCGATACCGCCGGGCGCGACGGCAAGACCGTGACGATGCGCATCGCCACGTCGTTGATCGGCGTCGAGCAGGCGAAGGCCAACCTGGCCCAGGAAATCGCCGCCTCCGACACCTTCGACACGGTGCGCGAGCGCGCCCGTCAGGCTTGGGACGACCAGCTTGGCATCGTGAAGGTGGAGGGCGCCTCGCCCGACGAACTGACCACGCTGTACTCCAACCTCTATCGCCTGTTCCTCTACCCGAACCACGCCTACGAGAACGCCGGCGGCACGAACGAGGCGCCGTCGTGGCGCTACGCGAGCCCGTTCTCGGCGCCGGTCGGCGAGAACACGCCGACGCAAACGGGTGCCCGTGTCCTCGACGGCAAGCCCTACGTCAACAACGGTTTCTGGGACACCTACCGCACCGCGTGGCCCGCGTATGTACTGCTGACGCCGAAGGAGGCCGGTCGGATGATCGATGGCTTCGTGCAGCAGTACCGCGACGGTGGCTGGATCGCGCGCTGGTCGTCGCCGGGCTACGCCGATCTCATGGTCGGCACCAGTTCCGACGTGGCCTTCGCGGACGCCTGGTTGAAGGGCATCCACGACTTCGACGTGTCGGCGTTCTACCAGTCGGCGATCCGCAACGCCTCGACGGTGAGCGATATCAAGGGCACCGGCCGCAAGGGCATCGAGCGTTCGCTGTTCAACGGCTATACCGATGACAAGGTGGCCGAGGGCCTGTCCTGGTCGATGGACGGCTACATCAACGACTTCGCCATCGGCAATCTTGCCTCGGCGCTGGCAAAGGACAAGCCGACCGGCGACCACTACGCGTCCTACGCCGACGACGCATCGTGGTACCGCGCGCGGGCGCTCGGCTACGCCAACTTGTTCGACCCCGATGTCGGCTTCTTTGTCGCCCGCGACCCGGCCGGCACGTGGCGCTGGAACGCGAAGGATTTCAATCCGCTGCGCTGGGGTGGCGACTACACCGAGACCAACGCCTGGAACATGGCCTTCCACGCGCCGCAGGACGGCGCGGGCCTGGCCGGTCTTTACGGTGGCCGCGAGGCGCTGGGCGCGAAGCTCGATGCCTTCTTCTCCACGCCGGGCAAGTTCGACGTGGGTGACTACGGCGACGTGATCCACGAGATGCTGGAAGCGCGCGACGTGCGCATGGGTCAGTACGGTCATTCCAACCAGCCCTCGCACCACATCATCTGGATGTACGACGAGGCGGGCCAGCCCTGGAAGACCCAGGACAAGCTGCGCGATGCGGTGTCGCGCCTGTACGTCGGTAGCGAGATTGGCCAGGGGTATCCCGGTGACGAGGACAACGGCGAGATGTCGGCGTGGTGGATCTTCGGCGCCGCCGGTTTCTACCCGCTGCGCATGGGCACGCCGGAATACGTGATCGGCGCGCCGCATTTCCCGCACATGACCCTGCGCACGGACAACGGCGCCACGATCGACATCCGCGCGCCTGGTGTCAGCGACACCAATCGCTACGTGCAGTCGCTCACGGTGAACGGCAAGCCGTGGAACCGCCTCACGTTGCCGCACGAACTGCTCGCCAAGGGCGCGACGCTGGACTTCACGATGGGTCCCAAGCCCTCGTCGTGGGGTACCGGCGCGGACGCGCTGCCGCCGTCGATCACGTCGGAAGGGGCGAAGCCCTCGCCGCTGCACGACATCCTGCGTAAGGAAGATCTCACGCTCGACGGCAAGACCCCGCAGACCCTCGGCGCCGCCGTGGACAACGATTCGTCGACCGAACTGGCCCTGCCCACGGGCAAGGCGGTCTTCGTGGATCACCCGGCCGCTCCCGCCACCGTGTCGATGTACACCATCACCT
Source organism: Luteibacter sp. (assembly GCF_009912395.1). GTDB lineage: Bacteria > Pseudomonadota > Gammaproteobacteria > Xanthomonadales > Rhodanobacteraceae > Luteibacter. The sequence continues at coordinate 313,744 of NZ_WNDO01000002.1, forward strand.
CGGCGGCTCAGGCTGCCGCCCCGGCGGCGTGGAAGCTCGAAGGGTCGGCTGACGGCAAGCGCTGGACGGTGCTGGATGCGCGCCAGGGCGAGACCTTCCCGTGGCACCGCCAGACGCGCGCCTTCACCGTGGCCCATCCGGCGTCTTATGCGTATTACCGGTGGAGCTTCGACGGGAAAGCGCCGACCGCCGTGGCAGAGCTGGAGCTCCTGAGCCGCTGATCCCTCTTGTAGGAGCGCGCTTGCGCGCGATCCGCGGCAGCGGCAGTCTGGCCCGCTGCCGCGGATCGCGCGCAAGCGCGCTCCTACAAGAACAGCCTAGGTAACGGCCATCGGGCCCGCGGCCGCGGGGGGTGGGGCTGGCCGGCTTGCCTCACTGTGAAGACCGCCTCAGTCCCCGGGGCCGGCCCTGCTATCATGCCCGCCTGATTTGGTACCTCCGGGGTTCACGTGCTCGAGATCCTTCTGGCTGGTGGCTGGGCCTTGTTGCCCATCCTCGTCTGCTCCCTGGTCGCCCTGGCGATCGTGTTCGAACGTTTCTGGGCGCTACGCCGCGCGGCCGTGCTTCCTCCCGGCCTGGGCGCCGAAGTGCGCCAGTGGGCGCGTTCCGCCCAGCTCGACGCCGCCCATCTCGAGGCGCTGCAGAAGGGTTCGCCGCTGGGCGAGCTTTTCGCGGGCGCCCTGGCCGTGCGCGATCGCCCTCGCGACATCATCAAGGAGCGTATCGAGGACACCGGCCGCCATGTGGTCCACCGCATGGAGCGCTACCTCAATACGCTGGGCACCATCGCCCTGATCGGGCCGCTGCTCGGCCTGCTGGGCACCGTCGTGGGCCTGATTCGCATGTTCCTCAACGTCATGGCGGGCGGCATCGGCGATCCCACCAAGATGGCCGGCGGCATCGGCGAGGCACTGATCTGCACGGCCTTCGGCCTGATCGTGTCCATTCCCGCCTATGTGCTGCACCGCTATTTCCGTTCCAAGGTCGGCGGCTACGTGGTGCAGATGGAAAAGGAAGCCACGGCCCTGCTCGACGATCTCTCGGCGCCGCGCGCCGCGCCGCGTCGCCGTGCGCCCACCGCCGACGTCGCCGCCACGCAGGCCGATTGATCCATGCGTATCGGTTCCCGTCGTGAAGACGACTTCGAGATCAACGTCATTTCGTTGATCGACGTGCTGCTGACCCTGCTGATGTTCTTCGTGCTCAGCACCACCTTCATCGAGCACTCCCGGCTCAAGGTGACGCTGCCGAAGGCTGACGCCGAGGCTCGCGAATCCACGGACAACGCGTTGACCCTCGTGGTGGATCGCGATGGCCATTACGCCGTGGGCAGCGACGAGGTGCCGGGCGAGGGCGTGGAGTCGCTCAAGACCTCCATCGAGCGCGTGGCCGGTAGCGACCGCAACCGCCTGGTCGTGATCCGTGCGGACGCCATGACCCCACACCAGAATGTCGTCCGTGCCATGGACGCGCTGGGCCAACTGGGCTTTACCCGTCTGTCGATCGCGACGACACCGAGCGAGGCTTCGGGCAAGTGAGCAGCACCAAGAAAGTGTCGGTCTGGGATCGCCAGACCTGGCTGACGTACAAGCGTCTGCTGACCTACACCCGCCGTTTTCGCACGGCGGCGTACATCGCCATCGTGGGCATGATCATCGACCCGATCTGCCTGTCGGTGTTCACCGGCATGCTGAAGCCGCTGATCGACAACCTGTTCGTCGACAAGGATCCGTACACGATCTTCTGGATGCCGATCTGGATCGTCTGCATCTTCCTCGTGCGCGGCTTCGCCTCCTACGCGACCGACTACGGCATCGCCTATGTCGGCCGCAACGTGGTGCAGGCCATGCGCATCGACGTGTTCGCGGCCTACCTGCGCCTGCCGTCCACCTTCTTCGCGAAGGAACCTTCGGGCCAGCAGATCTCCCGCATCACCTACACCAGCGAGCAGGTGGCGTCCGCGTCCGCCGATTCGTTGAAGGTGGCGATTACCGAAGGCCTCACGGTCGTTGGCATGCTTTGCGTGATACTCTACCACAGCGCCTATCTTGCGATGGCGCTGCTTGTGCTGGTGCCGTGCGTGGTGGTGATCGTCACCGTCATCAGCCGGCGCTACCGCAAGATCAGCAAGCGCATCCAGGGCAACATGGGCACCGTCACCAGTGCGGTGGAGGAAGCGGTCGCGGCCAACCGCGAAGTGCGCATCTACGGTGGCCAGCAGCATGAGGCCGAGCGCTTCGCCGAAGTGGCCGAGCGTCAGCGTCGCCTGAACCTCAAGGTGAGTTCCACCAGCGCCATGTCGAGCGCGACGATCCAGACCACCGGCGCCGTGGCGCTGGCGATGCTGGTCTTCCTCGGCACGCGCCCGGACGTGCTCAACAACATCACCCCCGGTGTTTTCACCGCCGTGCTCACGGCCATGGGTGCCATGTTGCCTTCGCTCAAGCGCCTCGCCAGTATCCAGTCGAGCCTTCAGCGTGGCGTGACGGCGGCCGAAGACCTGTTCGCCATCATCGACGAACCGCCGGAAGTCGACCACGGCACCGAGGAACTGGTCCGTACCCGTGGCGACATCCGTTTCGAAGGCGTGCGCCTGGTCTACGAGCGCAACGAACACGTAGCCTTGCGCGGTGTGGACCTGGTCTGCGCGCCGGGCACGGTCACCGCCCTGGTAGGACGTTCGGGCAGCGGCAAATCCAGCCTCGTGAGCCTGCTGCCGCGCTTCTACGAGCCGTCGGGTGGCCAGATCCTCATCGACGGTCGCGACTACGCCCAGTACACGCTGGCCTCGCTGCGACGCCAGATTGCCTGGGTAGGACAGCACGTGGTGTTGTTCGACGACACCGTGGCCGCCAATATCGCCTACGGCGAAATGGCTGGTGCGTCCGAGGCGGACATCATCGAGGCGGCCAAGGCCGCCAACGCCATGGAATTCATCGAGCGCCTGCCGCTGGGCTTGCAGACGCCGATCGGGCAGGGCGGTAACTCGCTCTCCGGTGGCCAGCGCCAGCGTATCGCCATCGCGCGCGCGATCCTGAAGAACGCGCCCATCCTCGTGCTCGACGAGGCGACCAGCGCGCTGGATACCGAGTCCGAGCGACTCATCCAGGATGCGTTGACCCGCCTCATGCGCGACCGCACCACGCTGGTGATCGCGCATCGCCTGTCCACCATCGAACACGCGGACCAGATCGCCGTGATGGAGCAGGGGCGCATCATCGAGTTGGGCGCGCACCGCCAGTTGCTGGATATCGGCGGGCAGTACGCGGCCCTGCATCGCATGCAGTTCCACGAGCAGGCCACGGGGGGCTGACCCCGTGGCGCTTGGCGATTCGCTGACACGACGCTGGTATGGCACGGGCTCGCCGCCTCTGTGGGCGCGACCGCTCGAAGTCCTCTACCGGCACGTGGTGAAGCGCCGCGCGCAGGATTACCGTGACGATCCTTCGCGGATCGTGCGTCTTCCGGTTCCCGTCGTCGTGGTCGGCAACATCACCCTGGGCGGTACCGGCAAGACGCCGCTGATCGTGGCGCTTGCGCAGGCGATGGCCGCGCGCGGTTTCACGCCGGGTGTCGTCAGTCGTGGGTATGGCGGTAGTGAGCGCGGCCCCTACCTGCTTGGCGAGGACGACCTGCCGTCAAAGGTGGGCGACGAGCCTTGCCTCATCCGCCAGAACGGTATTCCCGTGGCTATCGGCCGCGAGCGGCCCGCGGCGGCGCAGTTGCTGGTGGCCGCGGGTTGCGACCTCGTGCTCGCCGACGATGGCCTGCAACATCACCGGCTGGGTCGCGACGTGGAGATCTGCGTGCTCGATGGCGAACGTCGCCTTGGCAACGGTCACCTGCTTCCGGCAGGGCCGTTGCGCGAACCGGCCGATCGCCTGCGCGAAGTGGATCACGTCGTGGTCAACGGCGGCGTGCCGGGGGAAGGCGAAGTGCCAATGACCCTCGAAGGCGGGGTCGCAGTGAACATGGACGATCCGACCCTTAGCGCGCCGCTGTCGGATTTCGCCGGACGCCCTGCGCACGCGGTGGCGGGCATCGGCAATCCGTCGCGTTTCTTTGCGAGCCTTGCCGCCCAGGGCATCGCGGTGGACGGACATCCGTTTGCCGACCACCACGCGTTCACCCGCGACGATTTTCTCTTCGCCGATGGCTGCCCCGTACTCATGACGGACAAGGACGCGGTGAAGTGCCGAGCCTTTGCCCGGGCGAACTGGTGGCGCGTGCCTGTGCGCGCCGTGTTGCCGGCATCGTTCTACGACGGTATCGCGGAACGCTTGCGTCAGCTTGCCCGTGCGCCCTGACGTCGCGCGGCGAACACCAGCAATAGCCCCATCACCACGAACGCCGCCGCCACGGCGGGAATATGCGCCGGCCCCATGGCGTTGACGATGAGTCCGCCGATCAAGGCGCCCAGGCCGATGGCGGCATTGAACACGGCCACGTTGATCGATGTCGCAGCATCTTCGCCGCCGGCGATGGTCGCTGCTTCCTTGAACACCGAGGTCTGCAGGAGTACGGGCAGCGCACCGTAGGATGCTCCCCATAGCGCGAGGACAACGATCGTCGCGAACGGTCCCGTGACCTGGTTCAGCGCGATGAGGCTGATCGCCATCAGGGCGGTCACGATACCGAGGCACGCGTTCAACGACCTGGCGGCGAAGGGACCGATGGCGAAGTTCAGCACCACGCCGGCCGCGCCGTACACGAGCAGCATGGCGCCCACCTGGTCCGGTGTCAGCCCGGCAACGCTTCCGAGATACGGAGTGACGTAGGTGTAGGCGAGGAAATTGCCCGTCACGATCGAGGCCGTGATGGCGAAGATCAACATCAGCGGACGGTGGCGCGCGATGGCGCCCAGTGCGCCGCGAATCGAGGCATGCGGCAGGCGCACGGCAGGAATGGACCAGGCCAGGGCCCCGAACACGAACAGGCTGAGCAGGCCCAGCGCGGCGAACACGGCGCGCCATCCCGAGTGCTCGCCGATGATGGTGCCGGCGGGTACGCCCAGCACGGTGGCCAGCGACACGCCACCGAAGACGATCGAGGTCGCGCGTATGGCATGGCGCGGCGCCACCATGTGCACGGCCGTCACCACCGCCGTCGACCAGAACACGCCGATGGCGGCGGCGACCAGCACGCGGCCCAGTAGCACTGCGAGGTAATCCGGGGCGAGGTAGGTGACCACGTTGCCCACGCAGCACACGGCGAGCAGGGCGGACATCAGCAGCTTGCGGTTGATCGCGCCGAGCAGGCCGGTCAACGGCGTGGCGGTGAGGGCGACCACGAAGGAGAAACAGGTGACGAGGTAGCCGGCCTCGCCGAGCGAGACATGCAGGCCGGCCGCCATCGAGGGCAGTACACCGACGGGCATCAGTTCGGTGCTGACAAAGCAGAAGCACCCCAGCGTCAACGCCAGGATGGCGGCGGCGCTGCGGGCCTTCGGAAGCGCCAGGGGCGCTTCGACAGAGGGAGCGAGGGTATCCATGATCGATCCGTGGGGAGGGGAGGCCGGCATTGTCGGTTTGCCCCAGGGCCGAATGCGATATCATCAAAGGCACATCATTCATGCCTGGTATTCACCAATGCGCGAGCTGAGCACCCAGTTGCTGGAAGGCGTGGATGTCCTGTCCGCGGTGGTCGATACGGGTAGTTTCGGCGGGGCCTCCGAGGTGCTCGACATGTCGCCGTCGGGCGTGAGCAAGGCGATCTCCCGGTTGGAATCCCGCCTGGGGATTCGTGTCTTCGAGCGCACGACGCGCTCGGTCCGGTTGACGGACGAGGGCAAGCGCTTCTACGAAGAGGTGATGCCGCTGATCGCCGCGCTCGCCGACGCCACGGTTAATGCGGCGGACGGCGCACGGAAGGTGCGTGGACGCCTGCGCGTGAACGTTGATCCGTTGTTCGCACAACTCGTGCTGGGGCCGCGTCTTGGCGCGTTCATGGACAGCCACCCCGAACTGGAGATCGAACTGCGCAGCAAGGACGAACTGGGCGACCTCGTCGCCGACGGTTTCGACGTGGCGATCCGCTTCGGGCATCCGCAGCCCTCCACGCTGGTCGCCAGGAAACTCCTCGACACGCACGTCTTCGCCGTCGCCTCGCCGGCGTACCTCAAGCGTTTCGGTGCGCCGAAGGATCCGCACGACCTGGAAGGGGCCGGGCACCGCTGCATCCAGTACCGCGAGCCGGTGACGGGCCGACCGTTCCCGTGGGAATTCCAACAGCGGCGAAAGAAGCTGGTCGTGAAACCGGAAGGCACGCTCACGGTCAACGACCCGGGCACCCTGCACAGCATCTGCAAGGCCGGCCTTGGCATCGGGCAATTGTTCGAGCTGGGCATCGAGGACGATCTGGCGACGAAGCGCCTGGTCCGCCTGTTTCCCGACTGGTCCGACCTGCGTTTTCCCCTGTACGCCTATTACCCCTCTCGCCACCACGTGCCCGCCAAGACCCGCGCGCTGCTCGATTTCGTGATGGCCCTGGTCTGATCCCTGGCGCCCATGAAAAAGCCCCCGACAAGCGGGGGCTTCGGGTAAAACGCGAACCGCTGCCTTACTGCACGCGGCTCACGTTGCCCTGTTCGTCGACCACTACGACGTCGCCGTTGCGGATCGCGGAGGCGTCCTTGACTTCGACATTGGTGTAGCCGCCGGTGCCCATCTTCAGACGCAGGGTGTAGCTCTCGCTGCCACCGCCTTTGCCGACGGCGTTGCCGGCAAAGCCGCCACCGACGGCGCCGGCCACGGTCGCCAGCTTGCGGCCATTGCCGCGACCCACCTGGTTGCCCAGCACGCCACCGGCGATGGCGCCGATGACCGCGCCCGCGGTGCCGTGGTCACGGCCCTGGGTGATGTTGTGTTCGATGCTCTGCACCACGCCGCACTGGTCGCAGCGAACGTAGATGCCATCGGGACGGTTGAGGACGGCCGCCGACGCCGGAGCGACGACCGCCGTGGCGAGAAGGGCGGCCATGGGGATGCCGAGGACGGTCTTCAGGTTCATTAAAACTCTCCTATCGCACGGTCTGTAAGGGGATCTGCCGTGTGCGTCCAAGTCTAAACAACGTGACTGAACGGAAAGCGAGCAGATTTCTCAAAAGCATGTACCCAGGGGGATACTACGCCGATGACTACCGCCATCGTCTGGTTCCGCCGCGACCTCCGCCTCGCCGACCATCCGGCCCTCGACGCCGCCGCCTCGGCGCACGATCGCGTGCTGCCGCTCTATATCCATGCACCGGACGAGGAGGGCGCCTGGGCTCCGGGTGCCGCCAGCCGCTGGTGGCAACATCATGCCCTTGAGGCGCTCGACGCCTCGCTGCGCCGCCATCGCGGCGGCTTGCAGGTGCTCCATGGCCCGAGCCTGGACGCGCTGCGCGCCGCCATCGAAGCGACGGGGGCGACCACGGTCTACTTCCATCGCCTGTACGAGCCGCTGGCGCTTCGTCGCGACGAAGCCGTCCGCCGGGCGCTGGAAGACGACGGCATCGAGGTCAACATCCTCAACGGCTCGCTCTGGTGCGAACCCTGGGAACTGGCGACGAAGCAGAACGAGCCCTACAAGGTGTTCACCCCGTTCTGGCGCAACCTGCGGCCGCGCATCGACGACGCGCATCCGCTGCCCGTGCCCTCACCACTACGCCTCGCAGCATTGCCGCGCTCGGTGCCGGTCGCCGACCTCGGCTTGTTGCCCACACTGGACTGGGCGAAGGGCTTCGACGAATGGACGCCCGGCGAAACGGGTGCCACCGAGATGCTGGACCTGTTCGCCGACGACGCCGTGGGCCACTACGTGGAAGGTCGCGACCTGCCGGCCCGACATGGCACCTCGCGCCTGTCACCACACCTGCACTGGGGCGAGATCACGCCCCGCCAGATCGCCGCCGGTCTGCGCGAACGCCTCGGGCGTCGGCGTAACGGCGCGGACATCGAGCCTTATCTGCGGCAGTTGGGCTGGCGCGAATTCGCGCACCATCTGCTCTACCATTTTCCGAAAACGCCTACAAAAAACTTTAACCCACGTTTCGATGGGTTCCGTTGGGCGAAGCGTGACGCTCACGCGTTGCGTCGATGGAAGCAGGGCCTTACCGGCATCCCCATCGTCGACGCGGGCATGCGCGAGCTTTGGGCCACGGGATGGATGCACAACCGCGTGCGCATGCTGGTGGCCAGCCTGCTCACCAAGAACCTTCGCCAGCACTGGCTCTTGGGCGAGAAGTGGTTCTGGGACACGCTGGTGGACGCGGACCTCGCCAACAACGCGATGGGCTGGCAGTGGGTGGCTGGCAGTGGCGCGGATGCCGCGCCGTATTTCCGTATCTTCAATCCGGTGACCCAGTCCGAGAAGTTCGACCCTGACGGCGCCTACATCCGTCGCTGGGTACCCGAGCTGGCCAAGGCGCCGGGGCGCCTCGTCCATGCGCCTTGGGAGGACGAGGCCTTCCTCAAGCGCTCGGGGTATCCCGCGCCGCTGGTCGACCTGAAGACGACGCGCGAGGCGGCGCTTACGGCGTACCAGTCCCTGCGTTCCTGTCCTTGAGCAGCAGGGCGAGCACGGGCGGCGTGATCATGGCGGTGAGTAACGACATCGCCACGATCACCGCGTAGATACGCTCGTCGAACACCCCGGCCGCGAGGCCCAGGCTGGCGATCACCACGCCCACCTCGCCGCGCGGCACCATGCCGAAACCGACGATGGTCGCGCCGCGCCGTCCGAGGCGGATGGCACCCAGGAAGCCGCCGGCGAGCTTCGACACCACGGCGATCGCCGTGACCACTGCCAGCATCCACAGCGCGCTCGCGCTGCCCAGCTCGGCGAGATTGACCTTGGCGCCGGTGACCACGAAGAAGAACGGGGTGAGGAAGGCCAGCAGCGGCGCCGTCTGTTCCTCGAGCTGGTGTCGCTGACGGGTTTCCGAGGCGATCATGCCGGCGAGGAAGGCGCCGATGATCGCCGCGAGGTGGAACTTCATCGACAGATAGGCCAGGCCCAGGCACAGCGCGAGGACGATGCCGAGCGCCGACATCGGGCTGCTGGGTTTGTCGAGCCAGCCGGAGCCACGACGCATGACGCGGGTGCCGCCCCAGCCGATCACCGCCACGAAGCCCACGGCGCCTAGCAGGGTGCCGGCGAGGCTGCCGATATCGACCGAGCCGCCCCCTTGCAACGAGGAGACGACGCCCAGCAGCAACATGGCGAGGATGTCGTCGATGACGGCGGCACCGAGGATGATCCGGGCCTCCTGCCGTTGCAGCACGCCCAGTTCCTGGAGCACGCGCGCCGTGATGCCGGCGGAGGTGGCGACAAAGGCGGCGGCCACGAACATCGAGCGGATCCAGTCGAAGCCGGAGCCATGGGCCCAGATCGCACCGAGCGCGAACGGAACCAATACGCCGAGCACGCCGACCAGGAAGGCGCTGGTGCCCACGCGCTTGAGATCGTCGAGCCGGGTTTCGAGGCCGACTGAGAAAAGGAGGAGGATGACGCCGATTTCGGCCAGCACGTCGAGCGGCGTACCCGTGGCGATGTCGGGCAGGGCGACCCATCCGAGCGCGGAAGGGCCGATGGCGCAACCGGCGGCGATTTCGCCCACGACGGACGGCAGGCGCAGGCGCTGCGCGATCTCGCCGCCGATTTGCGCGGCGACGAAGATGATGAACAGGGTGAGCAGGATGCCCGCGGAGTCGTGCATGGAGGTGGTCCCGGTACAGCGGCGCAGGAAGCGCGCCGGGTCCGAGGGTAACCCCTCAGGCCCCGGTTCCGGGAGTCGTCCCTGGCCGCGTGTCGCGCAGACGGCTGAAGATCCAGCTGGCGGCGAGGGTGATCATGCCCAGCACGATCACGGACCCGCGGAAGGCATGGACATACGAACCGGCCGCGCGGTCGTTGAGAAAGCCCGCCATCATCAACGACGCCAGCGCGATGCCAAAGCTCATGGACAGGTACTGCGCTGTGGAGGCCATGGACGAGGCCTGTGAGGCGTAGCGCACGTCGAGGTCCACATAGGCCAGCGTGTTCATCGAGGTGTACTGGATCGACATGATCGCGCCATACACTCCGACGTAGGCGGCGATCGCCCAGGTTGGCGTCGCGGGTGACAGCAGCGCGAAGCCGCAGAGCACGATGGCGACGCCAATGGTGTTGCCCAGTAACAGTCGGCGGTACCCGAAGCGGGTAAGCAGGCGGTCGATGAAGGGTTTTACCGCGATGGAGCCGAGCGCCTGCGGCACCATCATCATGCCCGCCGCCAGTGGCGACCATCCGCAGCCGATTTGCAGGAACAGCACCAGCAGCAGGTACATGCCCGACACGCCCAGCCGGGTGAACAGGTTGCCGGCGAGGGACACCCACACGCTACGCACGCGCAGCAGTGAGAGGTCGCTGACGGGATGGGCCACGCGACGGCTATGCCGGGCATACAGCGCGCCCAGGCCGACGGCGGCCAGCGCATAACCGGCCACATGCAGCCAGTGGCCGTCGCTTCCTGCCGTTTCCGCCGCCATGAGCATCAAGGCCGAAGCGCCGGCGAACAGCACGAAACCGAAGGTGTCGAAGCGATTGGCCTCGTCCAGGCGGTAGTCGGGCATCTCGCGCCGGTTCAACAGCAGGCCGCCGATGCCTACCGGCACGTTGATCAGGAAGATCAGCCGCCAGTTGGTGAATTCCACCAGCGCGCCGCCAAGCAAGGGGCCGAACACCGAGCCGAGCAGGCCGAAGGTGGCGACGGTGGTCATGGCGGTCACGAATTCGCGGCGATCAATGCTGCGCACCAGCACATAGCGGCCCACGGGCATCAGCGCGGCGCCGCCCAGGCCCTGCACCACGCGCGCCATGACCAGTTGCGGCAGGCTCTGCGCGAGCCCGCACAGCAGCGAACCGAACGAAAACACGAGAATGGCCCCGCCGAACACGCGGCGCGTGCCGAAGCGGTCGCACAGCCAGGGGCTCATCGGGATGAAGATCGCCAGCGTGAGCACGTAGCAGGTGAGGGCGGTACGCATGCTCAGCGGCGTGACGTCCAGCGCGCCCGCGATGGCCGGTACGGCGGTGTTGACGATGGTCGAGTCCAGCGCCTGCATGAAGAACGCGGCCGAGACCAGCCAGATGAGGCCCCGATAACGGGCACGGCTGGAAGGTGCGGCAGGCGCCAGGGCCGGTCGATCAGTGGGAAGCGGGTGTGCGTCGGCTTGTGAAGGTTTATCGATGACGTCGTCGAGGGGCATGGTAACGGGCATTATAGCCCAGCCAGCCAATCGGCTCCTTGCAATTGGAGCGGCATCGGCCGAAAGTTGTCGGTTGTCCCGATCGAACGCGCCCTCACGGATCCTCCACATGACCCAAGCCATCGCTACCGTCGAAGACGTCGAACGCGCCGCCGACCTGCGTCGCCGCATCGAGGACGCGAACTATCGCTACCACGTGCTCGACGATCCCACGATCAGCGACGCCGAGTACGATCGCCTCATGCGCGAACTGGAGGCACTGGAAAACCAGTACGCCGAACTCGCCGTCGTGGATTCGCCGACACGTCGTGTCGGCGCCAGGGCGCACGGTGGTTTCGCCGAAGTGACCCACGCGGTGCCGATGCTGTCGCTGGGCAACGCCTTCGAGCAGGACGGCGGCACCGATCGCGAAAAATATCGCGAAGTCGCCGATTTCGAGCGACGCATCGAGCAGACGCTGGGTCGCGCGCAACCCGTGTTCTCGGTCGAACCGAAGCTGGACGGCCTGGCCATCAGCCTCGTCTATGAGAACGGCGTCTTCGTGCAAGGCGCCACGCGTGGCGATGGATCGGTGGGCGAGGATGTCACCGCCAACCTGCGCACGGTGAAGGCCGTGCCGCTGCGCCTGCGCGGCGACGATTGGCCGCGCGTGCTGGAAGTGCGCGGCGAGGTCATCATGCCGCGTGCCGCCTTCGAGTCCTTCAACGAGCGGGCCCGCGAAGCGGGCGAGAAGCCGCTGGCGAATCCCCGCAATGGCGCCGCCGGCTCGCTGCGCCAGCTGGATCCTGCGATCACTGCGAAGCGGCCGCTCGCCTTCTTCGCGTACGCCGTGGGTCGTGTCGAAGGTGGCGAACTGCCCGATACTCACTCGGCCACGCTCGCGAAGCTGCGCGACTGGGGGTTTCCGGTATCGCCCGAAGTATCCACGGCCAAGGGTTTCGAAGGCCTGCTGCAGTATTTCCGCAAGATCGGCGACAAGCGCGACAGCCTGCCGTATGACATCGATGGCGTGGTCTACAAGCTCGACGACTACGAAGGCCAGCGTGAGATGGGCTTCGTCTCGCGTGCGCCGCGCTGGGCCATTGCGCACAAGTATCCCGCGCAGGAACAGATGACCACGGTCGAGGCCATCGAGATCCAGATCGGCCGTACCGGCGCCGCCACGCCCGTGGCGCGCCTGACACCGGTGCAGGTCGGTGGCGTCACCGTCACCAATGCGACGCTGCACAACGCCGACCAGGTGGCACGCCTGGACGTGCGCGTCGGCGACACCGTCATCGTGCGTCGCGCGGGCGATGTCATTCCCGAAGTGGCTCGCGTAGTGGAGGACAACCGCCCGGCGAGGACGGTGCCGTGGACGATGCCGTCCACGTGCCCGGTGTGCGGTTCCGCGCTGGTGCGCGAAGAGGGTGCGGCGGCCTACCGGTGTTCCGGTGGATTGATCTGCGCCGCGCAGCGCAAGGAAGCCCTGATCCACTTCGCCTCGCGTCGCGCGATGGATATCGACGGTCTCGGCGACCGCTTCGTGGACGCGCTGGTCGAGTTCGACATGGTGAAGACGCCGGCCGATCTCTACGGGCTTACCGTCGAGCGCTTCGTCGAGATGAAGCGCCATGCGGATGAGCGCGACGGCACCACGCCCGAGACGGTGAAGCAAGGCAAGGTCGCCACCAAGTGGGCTGAGAACCTCGTGGACGCCATCGCGGCCAGCAAGAAAACCACGCTGCCGCGTTTCCTCTTCGGCCTGGGCATCATGCATATCGGCGAAAGCACGGCGAAGACGCTGGCCCTCTGGCTGGGCTCGCTCGAGGTGGTTCGTCGCACGCCGGAACCCGTGTTGCGCGTGCTGCCGGATATCGGCGACGAGGTGGCGAAGTCCATCGCGGCGTTCTTCCAGCAGGCAGGCAACGAGAAGGTGGTGGATGACCTGCTCGCCGCCGGTATCGTCTTCTCCGACGAAGGCGCGCCCTCGCCGAAGCTGCGCGAGCGGCTTGGCCTGGATGTGCTGCTCGATGCCGCGCGTGTGTCCAAGCTGGGGCCGAAAAGCACAGCCATCCTCGCGAAGAACTACGCCAGCCTCGATGCGCTGATCAAGGCCGGCGAGCACCAGTGGATCGTCGCGGGCGTGCCGCAGGCCGCCGCCTCCAACCTGTCGGCCTATCTCGCGACGCATGCGGCGACGATGCAGGCGAACGACAGCGCCATGCGCACGCTGCTCGACGCGCTGCCTGCGAAGTCCGCCTCGGCGGCGCCGCTCGAAGGCCACACCTACGTCATCACCGGCACCATGGCCACGCTCAAGCGCGACGACGTGACCGAACGCCTGGAATCGCTTGGCGCCAAGGTCGCCGGCTCGGTGTCGAAGAAGACCACGGCCGTGTTTGCGGGCGAAGCGGCCGGTTCCAAGCTGGACAAGGCCAACGAATTGGGCATCCCGGTGATGACCGAGGACGACCTGTTGGCCCTGTTGACCGAGCATGGAGTCGCGCCGTGAAACACTTGCGCCTGCGCGCGGAAACCTACGCCCGCATCCGCCGGTTCTTCGCCGATCGCGGCGTGCTGGAAGTGGAAACGCCGATCCTTTCCGCCGCCGGCAACACCGATCCCAACATCCAGAGCTTCAGCACGCGGTTCTTCGGTCATGTGGACGCGGGTTCGCCGCAGCGCTGGCTGCGCACCTCGCCGGAGTTTCCGCTGAAGCGCCTGCTTGCCGCAGGCGTGGGCGATTGCTACGAGCTGGGTCGCGTGTTCCGTGATGGCGAGGCGGGTGGCCGACACAATCCCGAGTTCACCATGTTGGAGTGGTACCGCGTGGGCTGGGACGATACGCGGCTGGCGCGCGAGGTCATCAACCTGCTGGAGCACCTGTTGCTCGAGGCGGGGCGCACCTTCGACATCGTGGAGACCACCTATCGCGGTTTGTTTCACGATACGTTGGCCGTGGACGCGCTCACCGATCCGGTCGAGCGCCTGCGCGAGGCCCTTGGCGATATCGGCATCGATGGCGACGGGCTCGGTCGCGACGACTGGCTCGACCTGTTGATGACCCATCGCATCCAGCCCGCATTCCCGCGCGACCGCGTCACCATCGTCTACGATTTTCCCGCCAGCCAGTGCGCGCTGGCGCGCATCCGCCACGACGATCCGCCGGTGGCCGAGCGCTTCGAGGCCTATGTAGGCCGCTACGAGGTAGCCAACGGCTACCACGAACTCAACGACGCGAAGGAACAGCGGGCACGCTTCGAGCGCGACAACGCCGTCCGTCGCGAGCGCGGCGCCATCGAGGTGCCGCTCGATGAGAACCTGCTCGCCGTGCTTGACAACATGCCCGATTGCGCCGGCGTGGCGCTGGGCGTGGAGCGCCTGCTCATGGTGCTGGCCGATACCGACGCCATCGCCGACGTGCTGGCCTTTCCGTTTTCCGAGGCTTGACCATGATTCGTGCCATCCACCACGTCGCCATCATCTGCTCCGACTACGCGCGGTCGAAGGCGTTCTACACCGAGACCCTGGGCCTGAAGGTCGTCCACGAGGTCTATCGCGAGGCGCGGGACTCCTGGAAGCTCGACCTGGAGGTGTCTCCGGGAGTGCAGATCGAGCTGTTCTCGTTTCCGTCGCCGCCGCCTCGGGTCTCCCGGCCGGAGGCCCAGGGCCTGCGTCACCTGGCCTTCGCCGTGGACGACATCGATGCGGCCGTGGCCCGGCTGACGGCCTGCGGCGTGGCCTGTGAGCCGATCCGGGTCGACGAATACACCGACCGGCGGTTCACCTTCTTCGCCGATCCCGACGACCTGCCGCTGGAACTCTACGAAAGGGGCTGAACGGCGCCCGAGGCAGTCGCCGGCCGGTCACGCCGATGCGCTAAAATACCCGGCTATGACCGAAGACCTTTCCAGCCGCCCGCGTCCCGCGGAAGCCGGTGCCCGCCGTCCCAGCACGGGTGTCCACATCGACCGCGTGCAGGTCGGCGGTGGCGCACCCATCGTCGTCCAGTCGATGACCAACACGGATACCGAAGACCCGGTATCCACCGCGAAGCAGGTGGCCGAACTGGCCCGTGCCAGCTCGGAGATGGTCCGCATCACGGTCAACACCCCGGCCGCCGCCGCCGCGGTGCCGCGTATCCGTGAGCGCCTGGACATGATGGGCGTTTCTGTGCCCCTCATCGGCGACTTCCACTACAACGGCCACCAACTGCTCGAAGGCGAGCCAGCGTGCGCCGAGGCCCTGGCGAAGTACCGGATCAACCCGGGCAACGTCGGCTTCGGCAAGAAGAAAGACAGCCAGTTCGCCTCGATCATCGAGATGGCGATCCGCTACGACAAGCCGGTGCGCATCGGTGCCAACTGGGGTTCGCTCGACCAGTCGATGGTCGCCGCGCTGATGGACGAGAACTCCCGCCGCGCCGATCCCTGGGACGCCGGCCATGTTGCCCGTGAAGCCCTGATCCGTTCTGCGCTCGACTCCGCCGCACGCGCCGAGGATCTCGGCCTGGCGCGCGATCGCATCATCCTGTCCTGCAAGGTCTCCGGCGTACAGGAACTCATCGCCGTGTATCGCGATCTGGCCCGCCGTGGCGACTACGCGCTGCATCTGGGCCTGACCGAGGCCGGCATGGGCTCCAAGGGCATCACCGCCTCCAGCGCCGCGCTGGCCGTGCTGCTGCAGGAAGGCATCGGCGACACCATCCGCATCTCGCTCACGCCGGAGCCGGGCCAGTCGCGCACCGGCGAGGTTATCGTGGCGCAGGAGCTGCTCCAGACCATGGGCCTGCGCGCGTTCACGCCGCTGGTCACGGCATGCCCGGGGTGCGGCCGCACCACCAGCGAGTTCTTCCAGGAACTGGCCAAGACGGTGCAGGGCCATGTGCGCGAGCGCATGCCGGAATGGCGCGTGAAGTACGACGGTGTCGAAAACCTCACGCTGGCCGTCATGGGCTGCGTGGTGAACGGTCCGGGCGAATCCAAGCACGCCAACATCGGTATATCGCTGCCGGGCAACGGTGAAGCGCCGTCTGCACCGGTGTTCATCGACGGCGAGAAGGCGATGACGCTGCGCGGCGACAACATCGCCGACGAGTTCGTGGCCATTCTCGACAACTACGTGGAAACCCACTACGCGGTTCGCCACGATTGATCCTTGGATTGTCCCTGTAGGAGCGCGCTTGCGCGCGATCCCGCGGCAGCGGACCAGATTGCTGCTGCGGGACCGTACATGTTCTCGTCACGCCGTTGCGCCCACGATGACGAACGGCATTCCACGCAGGACATCGGCATGACGCATTCCGTTCCGCTTCTCGACCTCAACGACGGTCGCAAGGCACCGCAGCTGGGCTTCGGCGTATTCCAGATCCCCAACGACGAGACCGCGAAGGCCGTCGAGGCTGCGCTCAAATCCGGCTATCGCTCCCTGGACACCGCGGCGATCTACAAGAATGAGGAAGGCGTGCGCCAGGGCATCGAGCGCTCCGGTGTCGCACGCAAGGACATCTTCCTCACCACCAAGCTGTGGAACAGCGAGCAGGGTTTCGACGCGACGCTACGCGCTTTCGACGCCAGCCTGAAGAAGCTCGGCACCGACTACCTCGACCTTTACCTCGTCCACTGGCCGACGCCAAAGCACGATCGCTACGTGGACACCTGGAAGGCCTTCATTCGCCTTCGCGAGGAAGGCCGCATCCGCTCCATCGGCGTGTCCAACTTCCAGCCCGACCATCTGGACCGGATCGTTCGAGAGACGGGCGTGACGCCTGTGGTGAACCAGATCGAGGTGCATCCGGATTTCGTCCAGAACGACGTGGTCGCGGCCAATCGCAAGCACAAGGTGATCACCGAGGCGTGGAGTCCGCTGGGGCAGGGCGGTGACCTGCTGAAGAACGAAACCCTGGTGGCGCTGGGCAAGAAGCACGGCAAGAGCCCGGCACAGGTCGTGCTGCACTGGCACGTCCAGCTGGGTCACATGGTGATTCCGAAATCGGCGACGCCGGAGCGCATCCGCTCGAACATCGAGGTGTTCGATTTCCAGCTCGGGGATGACGACATGGCTGCCATCGCGAAGCTCGACGCGGGCAAGCGCATGGGCCCGCATCCCGATGAGTTGAACTGAGACGTGTAGGAGCGCGCTTGCGCGCTCCTACTTGTCCATCGAAACATCCACCTCGATGGGATAGGGCGCTGGCGACTTGGGCGGCGTCGGCAAGGTCCACGTCGCGAACTGTCCGGCAAAACAGCTCGCCACCGGCGTCGCCGGACTCACCACGACATCGGTGCTGCGCCCATCCGAACCGACATTCGCCACCAGGGTGAACGGCCGCTTGTCCGCCGGTGCGTTGCTGGCGATGCAGTCGCGCAGGGCGTCGGTGGCGGGATTGCCGAAGTGATCCCACATCGCGCCCTGCCAGGCCTTGCCGTCGGGCTTGGCCTCCAGCGCTTTCGCGATGTGCATACGCTGGTCGAATCCAAGGTCGGTGGCGAGGGCCAGGGCAAGGGCCAGCAGCATGCGAATGTCTCCAGGTCGGGTACGCCGGACAGGCGGGGAGTTCACATGGTCGCCACTACGGTCGTCACGTCAAGCGTCGCCGTCGTGACGCAAGGAGCACGCCCATGCGTATCCTCACGTTTTTGCTGTCTGCCGGCCTCGTCGCCACCTCGGCCATGGCCCAGGACGCCGCGCGACCCGCTACGGCGGCACGCCCGGTCGATCCCGTCCAGCCCAATCCGGCCGCCGCGCCCGTGCATCCGGTGTCCAGCGCGGGGGCGACCGAACGCGGCATGGCGCCCGTGCAGCCCGCTCCGGGCGTGACGCGCCGCGTGGAAGAGGCCGGCAACCACGACGTGGATGCCCAGGGTCACACGCTCGATCCGCATGGAAAGCCCGTCGGACAGTCTCCGGCGCCCACGTCATCGCGGTGATTCCCCCGGTCTGGGGTCGCGCGGTCCGGTGCCCTGGGCTAACATCGCCTGAATATCGTATTCAGCCGGGAGTTGGGATGAAACGTGCGATCGTCCTGGCCGTCGTGGCCCTCGCCCTCAGTGGGTGCCAGGGGATGGCCAGCAAGATGTCGAAGCTCGACGTCGGCACCGGCCGTGACGAGGTCATCGATCGCCTCGGCAAGCCGGACTCCGATCGCTCCATGATCGGCTACGAGGTGCTGAGCTGGCTTGACCGCCGCCCCTCGCGTTTCTCCTTCAGCCATCAGGACTACACCGTGGTCCTGAAGGACGAGAAGGTCACCCAATTCGGCCCCGGCCTGATCCGCCGCGACGGCAAGACCACGCTGCAGATCGAGACCGACGGCAACTAGCCCTGCGTCCCCTCCGGGCGCCGATACCTTCTTTCGCGCGCCCGAATGCCGCCCCGATGCCTTGTAGGAGCGCGCTTGCGCGCGATCCCGCGGCAGCGGCAGTCTGGCCCGCTGCCGCGGGATCGCGCGCAAGCGCGCTCCTACAAGAACAGCCTGGGTAACCACCGCGACACAAGCGCGCTACAGCCACCCGCGACGGTGATACACCCATAGCGCCACATATTCCCGCAAGCTCCGCGCCGTCAGCGTAAGCGCGTCCCGCCGTGGCCACCACGCCGGTGCACGGGCCAGCAACGCATGCCCTTCATCCGCCGCCACCGGGCGCACGGCCAGGCCAGCGGCGCGAAAACAGCCCATGGCGCGGCGCAGGTGGATATCCGAGCTGACCAGGGCGATCGCCTGCACCCCGTTGGCGCGCAGCACGGCGGCGGAGGCCAGCGCATTCTCGTGGGTGTTGGCGCTGCCGGCCTCGGTACGCAAGACCGAGGCCGGCACGCCGGCAAGGATGAGTCGACGCATGAGGTCGTCCGCCTGGTCCCGCCCTGACGCCAACAGCAAGGGCGCCTCGCCGTCGTTCCACAGCCTCAGCGCGGTGCCTGCGCGGCTATCCGGCGGCATGCCCTCGTCCGGCA
This sequence comes from Luteibacter sp., assembly GCF_009912395.1. Classification (GTDB taxonomy): domain Bacteria; phylum Pseudomonadota; class Gammaproteobacteria; order Xanthomonadales; family Rhodanobacteraceae; genus Luteibacter. The sequence continues at coordinate 332,907 of NZ_WNDO01000002.1, forward strand.
GCTTGCCGCCGCCCAGCACGACGATCGCCTGGACCCGTGCCGGTTCCGGTGACCAGCCCGGCAGCAGCCCGTCGCGCAGCCAGAGGGCGAAGGCCGGCGTCGAGGCAAGCCATATCCATGCCACGGCGATCACCGCCAAAGCGGTGCCCACGCGAGGCCGGCGCCAGGCGATGAAGGCCAGCGCCAGGATGCCCAGCACTAGTGACTGGACGGCGGGATGGAGGAGGCGGCTCGCGTAGTCCAAGACGAAAGTTGTAATGCCCGTGGGTGGATGGGCGACAGGGTGGCGCAATCACCTTTGTTCCGCCTTCGGTCAAACGGCATAGGCGGGCTGTCGAATGGACGCCATGGCCCATCGGCAAGACGATACCGACCGAGCGAAGTCACAGGGGTGGGTGGTCGTCATGAAGCGTTGGAATCGCGTCGCCGTACTCATCGCGGCCGTCATGCTGGGTGCTTGCGCCACGGGTGGAAGCAGCTTGCCGCCACCGAAACAGGAGGCCAGCAACACGATGGTCGACGCCTACCTGATCGGCGTCGACGACCAGTTGCAGGTCACCGTCTGGCACAACCCGGATCTCAGCGTTAGCGTGCCCGTGAGGCCCGATGGCAAGGTCACCGTGCCACTGGTGGGCGATGTCGCCGCAGGCGGGCGCAGCACCGACCAGGTCGCGGCGGAGATCCAGCAGAAACTCGCGCAATACATTCGCGATCCGCAGGTGGCGGTGATCCTCACCGCGTTGCGAAGCCATGAGTATCTATCCCGCGTGCGCGTCACCGGCGCCGTGCGCAGCCCCATTTCCATCCCGTACCGGCAGGGTATGACGGTGCTCGATGCGGTGCTTGCCGCCGGCGGCACCACCGAATTCGCGGCGCCCGACCGTACGGAGCTTTACCGGCGCAACGACGGTGGCTCCACGCAGTCGTATTCGGTGCGCCTGGAAAAGATCCTCCAGCAAGGCGACCTCGCCAGCAATTACCCGGTGCAGCCGGGCGACGTGATCACGGTGCCGCAGCGCGCCTTCTGAACAAACCCGTGAATCCGGGTGCAAGGGGTCATCGATGAGTGGTGAACTGGTTCCGTTCGCGGGCATGCTGCCCGCCCTGCTCGGCGAGGCACGCCGGCGACGCATGGCGATGGGCGTGACCTTCGCGGTCATCGCGCTGCTCGCGCTCGCGCTCGGCCTGGCATGGCCGAAGAAATACGAAGCCTCGGTCACCATCCTGGCGCAGGAGTCGAGCATCATCACGCCGCTGATGGAAGGCGCCGCCTCCGCCACCGGCAACAAGAACCGCGCCGGCATCGCGCGCGATGTGATCTTCAGCCGCAAGGTGATGGACGAGGTGATGGCGGCCGGTGGGTGGGACGCCACCAAGCCGTCGCCGCTGGAGCGCGACAAGATCATCGAAGGCATCAAGTCGCGCACGAAGATCGTCAACACCCGCGACAACATCATCACCATCAGCTATTTCGACTCCGATCCGCGGCGGGCCTTCACGGTTACCCGCTCGTTCGGTCAGCTGTTCATCAGCGAAAGCCTGGCTTCCAAGCAGCAGGAAAGCCGCGAGGCCTATGAGTTCATCAACAGCCAGGTCGAGGCCTACCGGGCCAAGCTCACGGACGCCGAGGACAAGCTGAAGACCTACCGCGATGCCAATCCCGACGCCCGTCCGGGCAGCGAGATCGACACCAATTCGCGGATCAGCCAGCTGCGCACGCAGATCGAAACCAATCGCATGGACTACATGCAGAAGCAGTCGCAGGCCGCCGCGCTTTCGTCGCAGTTAACCGGCGAGTCCGAAGTGAACGCGGTGCAGACCGTCGGCGGCATCTACCAGTCGCAGTTGGCCGACCTGCAAGGCCAGCTCGACAAGCTGCTGCTCAACTACACCGAGGACTATCCGGACGTGGTGCGCATCCGCCACCAGATGGACGACGTGCGCAACCAGATGCAAGTCGCCGATGCGCGTCGTGCCGCCGGCGCGCCGATGCCGGTGGACCACGCGACCACGCTCAACCCGGTCTACCAGCAGATGCGCGTACAACTAGCCGGCGTGCGCGGCGATGCCGCCGCGAGTGCCGCACGGGTCTCCGCCAGCGAATCGATGCTGCAGTCGGAGCTGGAGCGCAGCAAGCGCATCGCCAACTCCGAGAACGTCACGGCCGAACTCACCCGTGACTACACGGTCAACCGCGATGTGTATCAGGATCTTCTGAAGCGTCGCGAAAACGCCCGCGTGTCGATGAACCTCGACGCCGAGCAGCGGGGCCTCACCTTCCTCGTGCAAAACCCGGCCATGCTGCCGCTGGTGCCCTCGGGCCTGCGCTTCATGCATTTCGGCCTCGCCGGCCTCGCGCTCTCGGTGGCCATACCGTTCGGCCTGCTGTTCGCCGTGGCCCGTTTCGATCCCCGCGTACGTTCAGCGTCGCAGGTCGAAAAGGCCACCGGCTTCCCGGTGCTAGCCACGGTGCCGTTCTATCCCACGCCGGGCGACCGTCGTCGCGACCATGTGCGCAACGTGACCCTGGTGCTCATCGTTGTCGGCGTGGCGGCGGTGTACCTGCTGCTGTTCCTGATCCGGATGAAGGGCTGAGCCATGACCAAGATCGCCGTCGATACCGCCGACTATGCCGCGCACACCGACGATGTCGTGCCGCCGGGCCACTCCATCGCGCGCATGCGCGACGAGGCGCACGCGCTGGTACCGCTGGAGTGCGAGCGCAAGCGGCTGATCCATCGCGAGGACTCCGTTCGCCAGCAGTCCGATGCGTTCCGCGGCATACGTACACGCTTGTTGGAGATGGGCGGCGAGGGCAACTTCGTGACCCTGGTGGTCGCGGTCAGTCCGCGCTCGGGGGCGAGCTTCGTCGCGCGCAACCTCGCTACCGCGTTCGCTTTCGACGAAGCCAAGACCAGCCTGCTGGTGGACTGCAACCTGCGTTATCCCAACCAGCACAAGGCGTTCGGCGTCGAACCGTCCACGGGTGGCCTCATCGATTTTCTGGAACACCCGTCGCGCGGCATCGCCTCGATCATGTACCACACCGGGGTGCCGCGCCTGCGCCTGATTCCCGCCGGCAAGTCGCGCGAGAACGGCGGCGAGTACTTCTCGTCCTTCCGCATGCGCGCCGCGCTGGACTCCTTGCGTTGCCGCTACTCGGATCGCTACCTGTTTCTCGACGGACCGCCGGTGAAGGGATCGCCGGACGCCCGCATCCTGGCCGACCTGGCCGATGTGGTGGTGCTGGTGGCCGGCTACGGCCGCGACACCCCCGCCGCGATCAGCCAGGCCGTCGCCAATTTCGATCCCGCCAAGTTCGCCGGCGTGGTGTTCAACCAGACACCGTGAAAGCGGTCCGTGCCTTGGCAGGGGCCCGGGGAGGGAACATGGCTTCGTACAGGCTAGCCCGCGCGGTCGTCCTCGCGCTGGCCGCGACACCCGCCCTGGCGACGGCGGGCACGCTGGACTACACGCTCTACACCGGACTGGAACACAGCAACAATATCGCGCTGTCGTCGAACAACCCGATCAGCGAGAACGTGCTGACCCCGGGCGCCACGTTCCAGTTCATCCAGCAGGGTTCCACCTTCCAGGCGAATATCGCCGGCACCTTGGAGTACCGGAAATACCTCGATAACCATTTCGATTCCCAGGCGCAGACCCAGCTCGCCGGCCAGGCGAACTGGACGATCGTGCCTCAGCGGCTGGATTTTTCCGTTGAAGACTACGCCGGCGTGCAGCCGGTGGACCAGCTCGCCAGCAACTCGCCGAACAACCAGCAACAGACCAACGTACTGGTCCTGGGCCCGACATGGCGCATGCGCTTTGGCGATGCGGCGCGGGGTCAGGTGGAGTTGCGCTACATCGATAGCTACGCGTCCAAGGTGGACGATTTCGACTCGAAACGCGGCTTGCTCGCCTTGCGGCTTTTTCGCGACCTGAATCCCACCGACCAGGTCTCGGCGAACGTCGAGTTGCAGCGCATCCATTTCGATAACCAGCCGTCCACCGCCGACTACGATCGCCGGGAGGCCTTCCTGCGCTACACCAGCACGCTGGCGCGCTTCGACGCGGACGTGGTGCTGGGCGGCACGCAGCTTTCGTTCGATGGCGGAAGGGACACCTCCGCGCCGCTGTTCCGTGCACGACTGGGCTGGCAGCCCACGCCGCGCAACGCGTTCAACCTGAGCGGTACCTACCAGTACGCCGACGCCGCGCAGGACATCATCACGTCACCGGGCGTCTACACCAGCGCCGGTGCGGCGGATCGCGTCGAGTCGATCGACCCCTTCGCCAACACGGCGGGGCTGGGGCGGGGCATCACCTCGGGCATCGGCGTGGGCAGCGCGGTGATCGGCTCGCAGGTCTACAAGGAGCAGCGCGTCGAGGCGTCGTGGAACTGGCGCTCGGAGCGCATCAACCTGACGGTGTCGCCGTCGTTCAACCGTCTGCGCTACATCGACGACCGCACCTTCGACCAGACCGCCCACGACATCAGCGTGGGTCTCGGTTACCGGATCCGGCCGACGTTGACCCTGACGGGTTTCGTCACGGCCGAAAAACTCAAATACGACACCATCGACCGCAAGGACAACACCGTTCGCGTGGGGCTCGACCTCGGCCAGCAATGGAACCGCCACTGGAGCTGGCACGTATCAGCCGCCAGGGAGAGGCGGAACAGCGACGCCGTCGGACAGAGTTATCGCGAAACGCAGTTCTTCGTCGGCGTGGTTTACAGGAGGTAGACATGCGAGCCGGTTCCGAATCGCCGTTCTTCTTCGGCGCGCGCTCAGGTCTTTTCGGCATGTATCACGCGCCGGAAGGGCAAAAGCGCAGCGCGTTGCTCATGTGTCCGCCGCTCGGGCAGGATCTCATCCGCTGCCATCGCTTGTACCGGCAACTGGCCCAGGCCGTCGCTGCCCGTGGCTTCGCGGTGCTGCGCTTCGACTACCACGGCACCGGGGATTCGGCGGGCGACAGCGCCGATGTTCAATGGGATCGCTGTGTCGCGGATACCGTTGCCGCTGCCGCCGAATTGCGTGCCCGCTCCGGCGTGGATCGGGTGATCGCCTTCGGCGCGCGTCTGGGCGCCAGCGTGGCGCTTTCCGCCAGCGAAGCCCGCTTCGCCGACGTGATCGCCTGGGACGCCGTGCTCGACGGCCAGGGATACATGGCGTCGCTCGATGCCTTGCAGGCGGCCTTGCGCGAGGATGCGGGGCGCTTCACGCGACCGCGCGCGCACGCCGATGTCGCGGCCCAGTGGCTGGGTTTCGCCGTAGGCGATCCACTGCGCCGGCAACTCGCCGCGCTGCGTCCGGAGGCCTTGCGCGCACCCTCGCTGGCGATCGACTCCACCGCCACCACGCCCCGGACCGAGGGAACCACGCGCATACTGCCGCTCGGCCAGCCCACGCCCTGGAACGACCTGCGTCGACTGGAGTCGGCGATCCTCTCCCATCCGCTGATCCGTGCGGTAGGCGACTACCTAGAGGAGGCCGCATGAGTCGCGAGGAAGCCCATCGTTTCGGCCGTGCCGATCATCTCGTCGGCATCGCCGGCCTGCCGGACGGCGCTAGCGGCGGCACCGGCGTGATCGTGCTCAATGCGGGCCTGGTACATCGCGTGGGACCGTTCCGCCTGCACGTCGAACTGACCCGCCGTCTCAATGCCACGGGTTATGCCACGCTGCGTTTCGACCTTTCCACGCTGGGCGATAGCGGTGCGGCGCCCGGCCGCCATACCCGCACGCAGCAGGTGGAGGCGGACCTCGACGACGCCATGCGCCTGCTGGGCGAACGCGCCGGCTGCGAACGCTTCGTTCTGGTGGGCCTGTGTTCCGGCGCGCAGAACGCGCATACGGTGGCGGCGAGTGATCCGCGCGTCGCCGGTGCCGTGTTCCTCGACGGCTACGCATACCGGACGCTCGGCTACAAGCTGCGGCACTACCTGCCGCGCTTGTTCGACCCGACACGTTGGATGCGCCGCCTGCGGCGGCGCGGGCGCGTGACGGGCGGCGAAAGCGTGGAGCCGGTGTTTGCCGTGGCCCCCGCGCCGCGCGACGAGGTGATCGCCGATTTCACCGCCATGGTGGAGCGCGGCATGAAGCTCTACCTCGTCTACTCCGGTGGCATCAGCACGCACTTCAACCATCAGCGGCAGTTCCGCGAGTGTTTCGGCAGGGTCATGGACCATCCTTCCGTCACCACGCGCTTCGCCGCCGATACCGATCACACCTACATTCTCACCGGCGATCGCGAGCGCCTGCTCGATGGCATCCGCGACTGGCTGGTGGGCAATTTCCCCGGCAAGGATGCAAGGAGGATCGCATGAGCACGGTACTTGTCACGGGAGGCGCCGGCTACATCGGTAGCCACACAGTGCAGCAACTGGTGGAGCGGGGCGACCGGGTCGTGGTGGTCGACAACTTGTCCACGGGCTTCCACGAAGCGGTGGACCGTCGCGCCGTCTTCGTCTGGGGCGATGTCGGCGACCGCAAGCTGATGAACCGCGTCATGAAGCGCTGGCCCATCGACGCCGTGCTGCATTTCGCGGCGCATACGGTGGTGCCCGAGTCCGTCACCGATCCGCTGCGTTACTACGGCAACAACACGGCCAATACCCGCAGTCTTTTGGAATGCTGCGCGCGCTTCGGCGTGGACAAGTTCATCTTCTCGTCCACGGCAGCGGTCTACGGCAACACGGCGGACGGCATCGCCGACGAGAACACGCCGACGTCCCCGGCGAATCCCTACGGCCGCTCGAAGCTCATGTCCGAAACCATGCTCAAGGATTGGTGCGAGACTGGGGCCATGCGCCACGTGATCCTGCGCTACTTCAATGTGGCCGGTTGCGATCCGAAGGGACGCATCGGGCACTCCACGCCGCACGCGACGTTGCTTATCAAGGTGGCCTGCGAGCATGCCGTCGGCAAGCGCCACTGCCTGTCGATCTACGGCACCGACTACGACACGCCGGACGGTACGGGTGTGCGCGATTTCATCCATGTGGAAGACCTGGCGTCGGCGCACCTGCATGCCCTCGACCACCTCCGTCAGGGGGGCGAGTCGTTGACCCTCAATTGCGGCTACGGACATGGCTACAGCGTGCGCGAGGTGGCCAACACCGTTGCCAGGGTCTGCGGCCACGCGCTCAACGTGGTGGAGCTGCCGCGTCGCGCGGGGGATATCTCGATGCTGATCGCGCGCAGCGACATGCTGCGTCGCCGCTTCGGCTGGCATCCGCGCTACGACGATCTCGACGTGATCGTCCGCACGGCGCTGGACTGGGAATACCACCTGGCAGGGATGGCCGCACCGCTCGTGTCCGTCGCATGAGGCCTGTGCGCCGCCCTTGCCGGGAACTGGCGAGCGTTCCATCGACGCCCGCGGCGCGCCATGTGCTCTTCCTGCTGGCCTGCCTGCTGGGGTTGGCGACCTGGGCGTGGCCGGTCCATGCGCAGGAAAAGACACCTGCAGAGCATCGCATCGAGGTCACCCGCCTCGCAGGGGCCCGCGGCGATCTCCCCGTCTCGGTCGGCATCCCACTGCCACCGGGACGGCTTCGCGATCCGGCCCTTATCCGCGTCTTCGATGCGAAGGGCAAGGAAGTGCCGGCCAGCGTGAAACCCATGCTGACCTGGCACTTCCGCGATGGCAGCCTGCGCGCGGTGCGCGTGCAGTTCCATGGCCCGCCAGGTTCCTATGCGTTCGACATCGGCACGCGTCGTGCGGAGAACATCGACGGTTGGCCATATGCCCAGGGCCTTGTGGATGGCAAGCCAGCGGCGTTGGCGACGCTGACGCCCGAATGGCTCACCGCATCGCTGATCGCCGGCCCGCAACGGGTGGCAGCACGTGACGAGGCCTATGCGAAGTACGTGGACGGCCAGTTCCACTGGGCGCGCGAGCTGCCGGTAAAGGACACCACCGCGTGGTTGTTCGACCGGCCCTCGACGCTGTTCAAAGCTTATGTACGCACGGGCAGGGCGGACTACCTCGCCGCCGCCGAGGAAAGCTACCGCTGGTATATGAAAGGCATCGGCCGTGAAGGACGCTGCCCTGGCGGTTGGGTCACCGACGGCAAGCCCTGCGATGTGAAATATGTCTACATCGAGTCGATCCTGCTCGCCGTGGCCCTCTCCGGCGACGACAGCATGCACGACGCGTCGCTGGTGAAGATGATGGCGACGCTGTGGGACAACGGCGGCTGGAACGGTGCGCCGGGTCCGTACCACCGCCCCGACGACTACTTCACCGAGCGTTTGGCGGGGCTCGGCTTGCTGGAAACGGTGGCTGCCTATGAGCTGACCGGCGACAGCCATTGGCGCGATCGTGTCGACGCGCGCATCGGCTGGCTGCGCGAGCACCAGTCGCACAATCCGGACGGGCTCGGCGATGACGGCTCCTGGCGCAACAGCTGGAACGTCCACGAAAACGACCCGCATGGTGCGAACGATGTGCGTGGCAGCTCGCCATGGATGAGCGAGAACATCATCGATGGCTTGTGGCACGCGTGGCTGGTAACCAAAGACCCGCGGATCCCCGACATGGTGCTCGGCTTCGGGCGCTACCTGGAGCGCTACGGCTGGATCGCACCCTCGCTGCTCGTGTCGCCGCACGACTGGCGCAATGGTTGCTCGGGGGTGCAGGGGCAGATCGCCTGGTACTGGTCGTCCGCGAAGGCGACCAACGACGCCCTGATGAAGATCCAGGAATCCGAAGGCTGGTACAGCGACGGCCACACGGTGGAGCTGGGCCTGCCGGTCGCGGCGGCCTATTACTTCGCGACGGATGCCAAAGAAGCGGCGACCTTCAAGCACCGTTTCGACGCCATCGCCTCGTCCTATAGCCTGTCGTGCGCGTCCATCTCCGACACCTTGCGCCGGTTCAACTGGAACAACCGCGGTGCCGGCGTCGCCCAATGGCTGATCCGGCAGCCTGCCGGTGCGGGGCGGACGCCATGAATCGTCGTATCGCCGTGCTGCGCAGCGTGGGCATCGTCATGGTGTCCACCTATGTCGAGTACGCGCTTGGCCTGTTGATGAGCGTATGGATCGCCCGCGCGCTGGGTCCGCAGGACTTCGGACGCTACGCCTTCACCATCTGGCTGTGCGGCTGGCTCATTGTCTGCTCCAACCACGCGTTGACCACGTCATCTACCAAGTTCATCGCCGAAGCCGACGGCATGGGCAACCCGGGACTGGCTTCGCACCTCGCGGCGCGCTTTTCGCGCATCCAGGGCTGGAGTTCGCTGGCGGTGATACTGCTGTTCCTGCTCGGCGTCGCCATTTTGCGTCCTGCCGAATGGGCCGCCGATGGGCTTGCCGTCGCAGGGCTGGTGGTGGTCGCCGTGGTCGCGAAGGCCAACTACGCCATGCTTGTCGCCATCGGCAAGGGACAGGAGCGCTTCGAGCCGGAAGCCGTCGCCACGGTCGCCGGCGGCGTGCTCGGCATGCTGCTCGTGCTCGCCGCGATGTGGGCACACGCGGGCCTGCTGGCCTTCGTCGGCTTGTTCGCCGTGGCCTGCCTGGTGCTGAACCTCATCAACCGCATCGTCTTCCGTCGCCATTGCCGTCCCTTCGCGGCGGGTGCCATTCCGGCCGACGTGAACCGCCGGGTGGATCGCCATCTCAAACTTACGGCCGCGCTCGTGCTGATGGGCTCGTTCCGCCTCGGCACCATCGAGGTCTTCCTGCTCAACACCTTCAGCGGCTCGGTGGCCGTAGGCTACTTCGCCATTGCGGGCACCCTCACGCGGGGCGCGGTGCAGCTGTTCTCCGTGGGTCTCACCTCCACCTTGCTGCCGTACATGGCGCGTACCTACGGCGAGAATGGCACCGCGCGTGCTGCACGCTTCCTCTCCGAGGCCACGCGCTTTTACTGGGCGATGGGCCTGGCCATCGCCGGCCTCGGCGTGGTCACCACGCCCGAGATCGTGCGCCTGATGTACGGCGATCGCTATGTCGCCGCGATCCCCGCCATCGAAGCCACGCTGGTGCTCGGTGGCCTGCTGCTCATCGGCAATGGCATCGCCGCCTTCCAGACCGTGGTGGACCGCCAGGACGACCGCATCCGCATCGCCGTGGTCGCCCTGGTCGCCAATGCCGTGCTCGGCGTGGCACTGATTCCACCCTTCGGTCTGCCCGGGGCGGTGACGACCTACGCCGCCACCCGCATCGTCGAAATGGCCCTGGCCGTGCACTACCTGCGCAAGGCCACCAACGGCGGGCTGCCGCTGGCGGCCATGTCGCGCCTGTTCGCCGTTGGCCTCATCGCCACGGCCGCCGCGTGGGCCGCGACCGCCGCGACGCCGTCGCGCTGGGGTTTCCTCCTGGGTGCGATGGCCTTCCTGGCGGTGTACCTGCCCGGCAGCGCACTCGTGCGCTACTGGACGCGCGATGACCTGCAATTGATGGAAGGCCTGGGCCGCCGCCTCGGCGCGCCAGGACGCGTGCTGCTGCGCATTCTCGCCGTGGTGCGTCCCGCCACAGTGGAGGTCGCCGGGCGATGAGCCTCGTTTGCGACATCCTGCGCACGCGTGACGACCTGCGTGCCACGCGTGACGCCATGGCGACCCTGGCCGAAGGCCAGGGTCATGCGTCCTCGATTGTCCAGCACCCGGACTGGATCGCCTACGAGATCGATGGACGCGACGATGGCACACAGCCGTACGTGGTCGTGGCGCGTGACGAAGGCGGCGATATCGTCGGCTATGCGCCGCTGCTATCCGCGCCCCACATAGCCCGCCTGGATCTGGCCGGGCGACGACTGGATCTATACAAAGGCGCGGCGCTGCGATTGCTGGGTTCAGGCGTGGTCGCGTCGGCATCGCTACGCAAGCAGGTCAGTGATGCCATCGCTACCCACCTTGCGGCAGAGCGGGCGCTGCGTGTGCTTCGTATCCAGGAAGCCATGCTGCCCGACAGCCTGGCCAACGCCCTCGCGACGCATGGCGGTTTCCGCCTCGTCGCCGCGCACCTGCGCGAACAAACGCACTGGCTCATCGATCCGCAGCCGTCGTCCGACGCATGGCTCGCCACGCTGGACAAGAAGAAGCGCACCGACCAGGTGCAGCGGGTAGGGCGTGCCTATCGCAAGCTCGGCGGCGACGCGGCGCTGCACGTCTACACCCGACCCGACCAGATGGCCGACTATTGCCGCCTGCTCGACGAAGCCTACGCCCGCACCTGGCATCACGCCGAGCTACCGATCCACTGGCAGGCACCCGCACGCGTCGCACTGTTCGAACGCCTCGCGGCCGCCGGACAGATCGTCGGCCACATCGTCCTCCGCGAGGGCAGGCCGCTCGCCTACGTGCATGGCTACCGGCTAGGTGGCACCTACCTGGTAGAAGACCTCGGCTACGACGAAGACGTGGCGAAAGTCGGCATCGGCTCCGTCGCCGTGTTTCAGGCCATTCGCGGCATCATGGACACGTACCCCGGTGAGCGCATCAGCTTCGGCTACGGCGACAACCAGTACAAACGCCTCCTCGCCAGTCGCGGCGAGCCCTGCGGATCGCTCTACGTCGTACGCATCGGCCCGGCCACGATGGGGTTCCACATGTACGGCCCGGCGCGATGGATGTACCAGGGCCTGCGCCGCATACGCGAACGCAGCTGACCACACCCCCGTCATTCCTGCGAACGCAGGAATCCAGCGCCTCAGTGGTGGGTTGTCGCAAAAGCGCCGCATCGGTTCTTCGCTTCGCCCATATACAAGGCGCTAGGCTCCTGCTTTCGCAGGAGCGACGAGAGGAATCCTGGTACGTGCCACCACCTACCGCCCCGTCATTCCTGCGAACGCAGGAATCCAGCGCGCCGATACCCGGTTATCGCGAAGAAACCCCATCGGCTCTTCACCCCGCGCAACAACATCAATGCAACTTCACCGGCGGCAACGTCGTATTCCGCAACCAATCCGCCAGCCACAACGCCATCGCTCGCGGCCACCCATGCAACGTGGCCCGATGCATATGCTGAAGCGACACATAAAGCATCTTCGCAAACCACCCCCGCATCGGAATCACCGAACGCCCCTTGCCACCCGACGGCACTTCGCCCGTCGCCTGTCGAACGCCCAGCGACACCAAGGTGCCCTTGGAGTGGTAAACGAACGGATCGACTTTCTCACCACGTAGCGCCCGGGGAATCGCCCGCGCAAGATACGTCGCCTGCTGATGCGCGGCCTGCGCGGTGGGCGGCACGGGCGGGCCATCCGCCGACGTCGGTGCCCAGGCGCAATCGCCAATGGCGTAGATATCTTTCACACCCTTCGCCGCCAGCGTCCCATCGACCAGGATGCGACGATCCTTCGACAGCTGAAATGGCCCCAGCTCCTTCACCATGTCATGGCCGACCACACCCGCCGCCCACACCTGGATATCGCAATCGACACGGCTACCATCGTTCAGCTCGAACGCCCCATCGACCACCGCCTTCACACCCACACCCGTACGTATATGCACACCCATCCGCTCCAGCACGTGCTGTGCGGTAGCCGACGTACGCGGATCCACGGCAGGCAGTACGCGCGGCGCCATGTCCATCAGGGTGATATCCAGCTTGGACGCCGGATCGAGCCCGCCATACCGATGCATGTCGTTGAACGCGTGATGCAACTCCGCCGCCAGCTCCACACCCGTGGCGCCCGCACCCACGATACCGATACGGATGCGCCGCGTCGGATCGCCCGCCGTGCGGAAGGCGAGGGCGAGAATGCGCCGACGCAGATCCGTCGCCTGCGCCGGACTATCGAGCATGTCGCAATGCTCCAGTACACCCGGCGTACCAAAGTCGTTCACCCGGCTACCGAAGGCCAGCACGAGCGTGTCATAACCCAACTGCCTCGCCGGCAGCACGGTCTCGTCCGAATGCGGAATCCGCACCGCATCGAGATCGAGGGTCTTCGCCTCCGTATCCACCTTGCGCAAGGCGCCAGGCACATAGCGGTAGCCGTGCGCATGCCCATGCGCGAGGAACGGCACCGCCTCTTCACCATCACCTAACAAACCCACCGCCAGCTCGTGCAGCCGTGGTTTCCAGAAGTGGCTGGCGTCGCGATCGACCAGGGTGACCTCCGCGTCACCTTGCTTGCCCAGCCGCGTCGCCAGTTCGATGCCGGCGGCGCCACCGCCGACGATCACGATGCGATGACGCGTCGTTTGCTTCGTTGATGCCATGAGGAACATCTCCGGGGGAGGGGATGTGCCCAGCATATGAGACGTTGGCAGCCGAACGCGAGTCCGCTCTGGCGAATGATGCTCACATGGGCTTATCTGTAGGAGCGCGCTTGCGCGCGATGGGTGCTGGCGGTCACCCTGCATCGCGCGAAAGCGCGCTCCTACAAAATGAGTGGGTGCGGAGCAATGCGAAGGTGGCGGAAATGCTCAGGACTACAGACAACCCAGCATCGTTCTGCTAGCGTTGTTCACGTTGCTTGCGCTTCCGATGCAAAACGTCCTCGCAGGCAACCATTGCTCACCAAGGCGGTGAGAAGCGCTACCCCCCGGTGCTGTAACACCAAAGGGGTAGCTAGCCACAACCAACTAAGAGACAGTTGACCATGGATACCCTCAATCGTACGGCATTCTCACGCCCGTCGCTTGCGAGCGACCTTCCCGCGAGTGGTCATCGAGCGGCCTGGAATCCTTCCAGCCGCGTCTGACGCGCCGCGACGTCCGTTTTTCTCATGAGTTTTTTCTTGCCGTGACCACCCGGCGCGTTGCCGTGTGTCCGGCTGGGACGAACTGACGTCGTATTCCCAGAAGCGTAATGCCGCCCGGTCTTTCCACGAGGAACGACCGCAGGGCTTCCTGTCGCCGAGCGATGGGGGCATGTCGGGAGGCATGCCCCACCTCGGAGGCGGCGCACATGGAGTGAGTTATGAGCGAACCGAAAGACGATAGCGTCCTTGGGGAGGGCAGCTTTGCCCTGGATACCGAGGCGAGCGTGGATGTGTTGATGAACGATGCCACGTCGATGCAGGCGTATGCCGAAGCGATGCAGGCATTGCTTACGGAATACATGTGTGAGAACGAGGTGCCGAATCGACGGTATCTCACGCGGGCGATGGCAGGGGTGAACCTGCTGCATCGCATGAGCTTGCAATGCACGAAGCAGGCGAATGCGCGACGCATGTGGGACGCGGTGCGTTCGATGGGGGGTGGGTGATGACGATCGAGTTATGGGAAATCGCCATTGCGCTGATCCTGCTGCCGATCAATGCGCTGATCTTCATCGCGCGCCGCTATCAGCATTGTTCGTTGGCGATCGGCGCGAAAGTATTTACCGGGATTTCCTTGATCGCCTTCATTGTCGCCGCCTTCGCGCTAGGCAGTTTCGCCGGTCGCTATGATCTGCGTCCCCACCAGTACGAATGGCCGGATAACTGGCTGGAATTCTCCGGCGCATTGCTGATCGGCTCGACACTGGGCGCGATCTGGATGTGGTTCATTTCTCGGGAACCCGAACTGTAGGAGCGCGCTTGCGCGCGATGCCAGGTTGCCGCGAGCACCCATCGCGCGCAAGCGCGCTCCTACAGTGGTTCCGCGAAAGCGGGCCAGGGTGCCTCACCGTTCGGAGAGCCGTCGGGCCGCCGCCGGGGCGCGACTTGAGGAGCCGAGGGTAGGTGGTCGGACAAGACCGCGCAGCGGGGCCGGTCAGGAGGACCGACCTTTTTCGCCGAGACAGAATGTCGAGTCGAAAAATCCCGACCACCTGCCTGAGCCCGAAGGGGCGAAGCCATAAAACACGGGCCGCGCAGCGGCCCTCCTTTCCCGAGGGACGGCGGAGCCGGCGCGCCCCGGCGGCGGCCCGACGGCTCCCCCAGCCACGCCCGAGCGCCGCAAGCGATGCCAAAGGCGAGCCCACCCTACGAAGCAGCCAACCTCTTCAACAGCGCGACACGCCCAACGTCACGACGACGCCTTCGAATGCTGCTCGAACGCATCCATCACGCGCGCCGAATACACCAAAGCCGCACCCGCATTCAGGCTCACCGCCACACCCAAGGCCTCGGCAATCTCCTCCTTCGTCGCCCCGTGCTTCAACGCCTCACCCGTATGCACCGTGATACAGTCATCGCAATGCGTGGTGACCGCCACGGCCAACGCGATCAGTTCGCGCGTCTTGGCATCCAGGTGATTCGTCTTGGCGCCGGCACCCGACAACATCGCGTAGCCCTGCGTGGTGCCGGGGCTGAGCTTGCCGATCTCGCCGATGCGGCCAGTGAGTTCCTTACGGTATTCGAGCCAGTCGAGCATGGTCCTTACTCCAGTGCGGGAAGTCGCGGCATGCGCCCTCCGATGAAACCTAGGATGCGCCGATCCCCTGATCGGATGAATACGTTTTTGGCTCAGATTATGGCTCCTACGTCTCACCGTACAGAATGTCGCAGGCGCCTGACGCTTAGGAAACCGTTACAAAACCGAATGCTAGCCTCAGATGTCGCTTATCATCATACGGAGGTCTCATGTCAGGGATGGATCTGTCCGCCCCGCGCCACGGCTGCGCGGATTGCGGACTCCACGAGTTTTGCCTGCCAGCGGGCGCCGACGCCGACGCACTCGCCCGGCTCGACCGGCTCACCCGCCGCCAGCAACGCAACCTGGCGCGCGGCGAAACCCTGTTCCGCCAGGGCCAGCCCTTCCAGTCGCTCTTCGTGCTGCGCTCCGGCGCGGTGCGCACCGCCGTGGTCGACGCCGATGGTGCCCACCAGGTGATCGGCTTCGGCTTGCCGGGCGAAGTGATCGGTATCGACGGCCTGCTCGACGACCGTCACCGTACCGAAGCGGTGGCGCTGGAATCCTCGACGTTCTGCGAAGTGCCCTTCGAACGCATGGAAGACGTGCTCGAAGAAGTGCCCACGCTGCAACGCGGCCTCATGCGCGTGCTTGGCCGCGAAGTCGCCGCCGAGCAGGAACATGCCGTCGCCATGGGCCGCCAGCAGGCCGTGGCCCGTGTCGCGCTGTTCCTGCGCGGCATGGTGGAACGGCATGGCAGGTTGTCGCGGCAAGCCGACTTCCTGAAGCTGCCGATGCCACGTTCCGACATCGCGAACTACCTCGGCCTCGCCGTAGAGACCGTGAGCCGGGCGTTGGGGCGCATGGAGGACGAGGGCATCCTCTCGGTGAGCGGTCGATCCGTTCGCATCCTCCGTCACGACGCGCTGGCTGCGCTGTGCCGCTCGGCGGACGCCGACGCATCCATCTGAAAACTGACCCAGATCAGTAACCGCGGCAGGGCGGCTACCTACGCTGGTCATGTCCGGCCGTCGATGGCCGGGACGTGTCCCCAAGGAGTATTCCCCATGCGTCACCTGAAGTCCCTCGCCGCCGCCAGCCTGCTGTGCCTGGCGCCCGCCGCCGTCCTCGCGCAGACCGTCGAATCGCCCTGGCTGCTGCATTTTGGCGCGCACGTGGTCGATCCAAAATCGGATACCGGCCGTATCGCCGGGATGAAGTCGAGCACCACAAATAGCACCCGCCCGACGCTCAGCGTCGAGTACCGTTTCACGCCGAACTGGAGCGTGGAGGCCCTGGCCGCCGTGCCGTTCCAGCACCGCGTGCGCCTCGCCGGGCAGAGCGCGGTCAGCGTGAAGCAGCTGCCACCCGTGCTCGGTGTGAATTACCGCTTCCTGCCCGAGAGCAAGGTCACCCCGTTCCTCGGTGTCGGCGTGAACTACACGCGTTTCTTCGACGCCAAGGGTCGCAACGCGCTGGAAGGCGCCAACGTGGATGTCGGCAGCAGCTGGGGCGTGGCCTGGCACGGCGGTGTCGAGGTTGCGCTGGACGACCGCTGGAGCTTCATCGTCGATGCCCGCTATATCAACATCGACGCCAAGGTGAAGGTGGACGGTACCCGCGTGGGCACCGCGCACGTCGATCCTTGGGTGTACGGCTTCAGCTTCGGTTACCGGCTGTGATCGTGGGGGTGGCGGGTTTCGCCAGGACGGCGTTGTCACGGCCCGATGCCGGGCGGATACTCTCGCCGCCCTCCATCAGACACGCTCCCATGGATGCTTTGACCCGCGTGCTCGACCTTGCACGCATGCAGGGCGTTCCCGATCTGCGCTGCCAGCTCGGGGGCGCTTACCAGATCGACCACGACGACATGCCGACGGGTATCGCGCCGTTCCACCTCGTGCTGTCCGGCGAGGTGGATATGGAACTGCCTGGCGTCGCCCCCATGCGCCTGCGCGCCGGTGACCTGGTGGTGCTGCCGCATGGACGCAGCCACCGCCTGCGCGACCCGCACGGCAAGGGCGTGCCGAGCGCCATCCGGACGGAGACGGACGGCGCGATGCCGGTGCGGCGCAACGATGCCGGGGTGGAGTTGGACCTGCTCTGCGGCCGCGTGACGCTGGACCCTGCCATGGCCCGCTGGCTGTTCGCCAGCCTGCCGGACGCCATCCACGTCAACCTCGCGGCCGCACACGGCATGGGGGCGTTGGCCGGCATTGTGGCGATCCTTCGCGACGAAGTCGCGCGGCAGCCGCCGGGCGCAATCAGCATCGTCACGGCGTTGACCCAGACGCTGTTCGTGTTCGCCCTGCGCGAACATCTGGAAGGTGCGCAGCTCGCGCCGTCGTTCCTGGCCTTGCTTGGCGATCCGCGCTTGGCCCGTGCCGTCACGGCGATGCTGCGCGAACCTGAACGCGAGTGGTCGGTGGCCGCCCTGGCCGAGCTGGCGGCGATGTCGCGGGCGACCTTCGCCCGCCATTTCGAGGCGAAAGCGCGCATGTCGCCTCACGAAACCTTGACGCTGCTGCGCATGCAACTTGCGGGAGACTTGTTGCGGCGGACCAGCCTCACGGCCGGTGCGGTGGCCGACCGGGTCGGTTATCGCTCGGAGTCGGCCTTCGGCAAGGCCTTCACCCGCGTGATGGGCTTCACGCCGGCCCGCTATCGCCGGGAGGCGTAGCAGGCGTTTCCCGGGTAGTGCGGGGGCAGGGGATTAAAGGATCCGGCATCGCTGGCCGTTAAGCCTGCACCGGTATCGACGATGTGGAGGACAGCATGACTCAGCAACCACCCAGGGTACGTATCGCCCAGGCCCCTTCCGCGTGGAAGCGGGCGGATATCGTCGTCAAGCTGACGGTGGTCGCGGCCGCCCTCTACATGCTGCTGCACTGGGCATTCCAGGCGTCTTGACGGCGCCTTGATACCGGTGGCGCGAATACGGCGCCGTCCATAGACGGGCATGCCTAGCATGCCGGGTCATCCTTTCCGGCGCGATCGCCCTGCGGTCGCGTCATCACTTGTGGATGACCATGAAGCACACCCGTATCGCCTTGTTCGCCGCTGTCGCGGCGATGTCTCCCTGTGTCCACGCCGCCGACGACTGGCAGGTGACCGGCAACGTCGGCGCCCAGTCCGATTACATCTTTCGCGGCATCAGCCAGACCAACCGGCGTTCGTCCGGCTTCGCGGGCGTCGATGCCACGTGGAAGAGCAGTCTCTATGTCGGAGCCTGGACCTCGAATGTGGATTTTTCGCCGTCGGGTGATCGCTCCACGGACCAGGAGTACGACGTGTACGGCGGCTGGCGTCCGCATGTGGCGGGATTCGACCTGGATCTGGGCTACATCCGCTACGGGTACATGCACCAGCCGCGCGCGATGCGCGAGACCTATGTGGAGTGGTATGCGAAAGCATCGCGCGCGTTCGGCCCGGTGACGCTGGGTGTGGCCGCCTATCATTCGCCGAACTTCCCAGGCATCGTGCGCAAGGCCAACTACGGTGAGTTCAGCGCCGCGTGGACGTTCCGCGATAACTGGTCGGTATCGGCCGCGTACGGAAGGCAGCAGGAAGCGCATGCGTCCTTGCGTGAAGATGGTTCGGGTGCGAGCTTCGTCTATGCGACATGGAGCGCCGGCGTGACCTGGCAGTTCGAACCGCACGTGTCGCTCGATCTGCGTTACTGGAACACCGATACGCATGCGTCGGGCGATATCTACCATGCGCACCTGGTCGCGGGGATCAAGGCCACGTTCTGACCCTCGTCGTTCCTGTGAAAACAGGAACCCAGCGCCCCGGTTCACCAGTACCGCGAGGGCGCCTCATCGGCTTGTGCGTAGGAGGCCGTGAGGCGATAACCGATTGCCTCGCGCTGGGTTCCAGCGTGCGCTGGAACGACGGATCGCGAGCTCGTCGTTTCTGTGCAAACAGGAACCCAGCGCCCCGGTTTGCCAGCACGGCGAGGGCGCTGCATCGGCTTTACGTAGGAGGCCGCGAGGCGACAACCGATTGCCTCGCGCTGGATTCCAGCGTGCGCTGGAACGACGGATCGCGAGCTCGTCGTTCCTGTGAAAACAGGAACCCAGCGCCCCAGCTCACCAGCACCGCGAGGGCGTCGCATCGGCTTTGGCGTAGGAGACCGCGACGCGACAACCAACCGCCCCGCGCTGGGTTCCAGCGTGCGCTGGAACGACGGATCGCGAGCTCGTCGTTCCTGTGAAAACAGGAACCCAGCGCCCCGGTTCGCCAGGACCGCGAGGGTGTTGCATCGGCGTTACGTAGGAGGCCGCGAGGCGACAACCGATTGCCTCGCGCTGGGTTCCAGCGTGCGCTGGAACGACGGCTCGCTTGCTCGTCGTTCCTGTGAAAACAGGAACCCAGCGCCCCGGTTCACCAGCACCGCGACGCTGTTGCATCGGCTTTTGCCTGCAGTTCCCCGCATCGGACAGGGGGCCTTCTGTCCGATGCGGGGATAAAACAACGGCACCCCCCGGGGGTGCCGTTGCCCTACCACTTCCCATCCCTCACCTCGACACCACCTTGGTCTTTCCGCTCCGCTTGCCTGCGATCCTGAGCGCGAAAGGGCGTCTCCACTCCGGAGGCCATCCCTGGTCTACCACCCCGAGTCCTCTGTCCGCTGAGATGTCCTGCGCTCCGCGGAAAGGCTGTGCGTGGTGTCGAGGTTTCAGGCTATCCGTTTGTGCCCAAAGGGAAAATAGGTCGGTGGTTGTAGGCGCGATCGTCCATTTTCGGACGCTTCGGAGCGCAGGGATTCACGATGCCTCTACCTGCCCGCGCCGCTGCTCGCGGCTGGCGTCCGGATGCGGGTGAATCGTGTCCGCTTCCATCAACGGATCGCGATCAGCCACAAGGCCGCCCCTTGTTCGGGCGTGACATGCCAGCGCACGCGGTAGCGTCCCGCGTGTTCGACCTGCTTCCAGGCGACCACGCCCTGCACGCCGCTCTCGTCCGGAAGCCGGGTAAAGGTGTCGATGACCTGGAAGCCGTCGTCGGGTGCCACATCCATGCGTTTCACCCCGCCATCGCCCCACCAGAAGGCCAGCAGCGTGGCCGGTCCATCCACGTCGATGGTGTCGCTCGACACCGTGTCGGCGGCTGATGCGTAGTTTCGTGCGACGGCTACCACGCGATTCGCATGGATTACCTCGACGAAGGACAGCGACAGTTCGCCCGACGGATGGCCGTCTTTCGCGATCGACACGCTATGTGCCGGGCCACCCTGGCCGCCGACGAGTACATACGGCCTGACCATGAACGCACCGCCATAGCCCGCATAGGTCTGGCCGCCGTCGAGCGGTTTCCAGCGATTGCGGTAGTTGTCCGTAGGTGTCGCCGTGTTGTCGGCGTAACCGGCGTTGAAGGCGATGAAGACGCTACCGGCCCCCTGTGTGGCGACGGCCGGCGTTGTCGCCGGGTTGGCGCCTAATCCCTCGGGTTGACCGACGAAGACATGGGCACCGAGTGAGCTGGGCGCATCGGTGGCCTGGACGGGCAGGGACAGCAGGCCGAGAAGAAGAAAGGACATCGGTCGCACGGTGACTCTCCAAAAGTCGTACTTGCCAGGCGTTCGCGCCTGGGACACGCTTCACGTGAAGCAAGGCGATGCGCGCAGGGGACGCCACATGGCCGACGAAACCGACTTTCTCGAACTGTACGGCATGCTGCGCCTGCGGCCCGATTGCTCGTTGGACGAATTCCGGCTCGCCTATCGGCGTTACGTGGCGCACTGGCATCCCGACCGTCGTCGCGGCGAGCGGGCGCAGGTGCTTGCCGCCGAACGCCTGCAACGCCTTACCGCCCAGTACGACGCCGCCATGGCGTTCCATCGACGGCACGGCCGCTTGCCCGGAGGCGTGGCCGAGTGGCGGGCGACACCGCGACGCGTCGCCACGCAGGAGGATGCGGCCTTCCTTCCGGATAAGCGACCCGTGCGCAAGGCATCGTCGAAGCTGTTGGTGGTATCCATCCTTCTGGGTATCGTCGTGCTGGGCGCGGCGCTGTTTCCGTCGACGACACCCGAGGTGGCGACACCCGATGACGTGGTGACCGTGGCACGAGCGAATACGCCCGTGGCGACGGATGAACTGCATGCCGGCATGAGCATGGACGAGGTACGCCACGTCGAAGGCGAGCCAACCCGGCGTGGCGAACTGCGCTGGGAATACGGCGCTTCATGGATAGCGTTTGATCGGGGCTCGGTCAGCGACTGGTACAGTTCGCCATGGAATCCCCTGCATGCGCCCACGACGCGCATGCCCCGTTAACGCGCGCCGCGACCGAACAGCACCACTTCCACCGTCTCGATCAGGATCACCAGGTCGAGGAAGAGGCTGTGGTTCTTTACGTAGAACAGGTCGTACTTCAGTTTCTCGGCGGCATCTTCCTCCGAGGCTCCGTACGAATAGCAAAGCTGCGCCCAGCCAGCGAGACCGGGCTTGATGCTGTGGCGCAGGCCGTAATAGCGGATCTTGTTTTCCAGGTCGGACACGAATTGCGGTCGTTCCGGACGCGGCCCCACGATGCTCATGTCGCCGCGGACCACGTTCCACAGCTGCGGCAGCTCGTCGAAGCGCAGCTTGCGGCAGATTCGCCCCACGCGGGTGACGCGGTCGTCGTTGGCCTTGGCCCAGCGTGCCACGCCGTCCATTTCGGCGTCGGTGCGCATGCTGCGGAATTTGTACAGCCAGAACACGCGCCCATGCTCGCCGACGCGTTCCTGACGGTAGAGGATGGGCTGCCCCGCGCCGGATTCGAGGCGAATGGCCAGCACGACACCCAGCATCAAGGGCCAGCAGAGCAGGGCGATTGCGAGCGAGGCGAGGATGTCGAAGGCGCGTTTGACGAACAACGCCAGCGGGGATGCGTTGAAGCCGCCGGAGAACACCAGCCAGGATGGATCGAGCATGGTCAGCTGCACTCGACCGGCTTCGCGCTCGACGAAGGTGGTGAGGTCGGTGATCTGCACGCCCAGCTGGCGACAGGCAAGCAGGTCGTCCATCGGCAGGCTGCCGCGCCGATCGTCCACGCCGACCACGATCTCGTCGACGCGCTGGCGGCGGACGAGGTCGGTGAGCGCGGTGTCGCGTGAGATGAGGAGTTCGGTGGGGACGCGTAACTGTTCGTTGGCACCCGGCATATAACCGAGCAGGCAGAAGCCGCGACGGTCGGATCGGCGGCGCATGCGATTGTGGATCTGTGCTGCGCGCTCGCCCGCGCCGAGCACGATGACGCGCCGCTTAAGGGCTTCCAGTTCCACCAGGCGCATGAACAGCCCGCGGAACGCGGCCGTGGCTAGGAAGCCGATGACCAGCGCGATGCCGAACACGCCGCGTCCGACGTAGGCGTGTGGAATCACGTAATAGCCCACCACCAGTGCAAGGCCACCGAGGGCGAAGGCGATGGCGTGACGCGCGATCTGGCCTCGCCAGCTCATGCGCAGGTTGGCCCGGTATTCGCCGAGCGCCGCCATGCCAAGGAGAATCGCCAGCGCGAACATCGCGGCGCGGCCGGCGAGCAGGGCCGGTGAGGCGGTCAGTTCCTCGGGCGCGGGTGCGAAGCGGATCAGCGTCGCCAGTTGCAGCGATAGCGCAAGCAGGCCCAGTTCGCATACCGCGAGCAAGGTGATCCAGCGCAGGATGGGTTGCCGGAACAGGCGGATCATCGGTAGGTCCCCTTCATCGTCGAAACGACGTTAGGGGCCTGACGGGCATGTGTCGATTGCACGTTACGGCTTCCGTGCGGCTAGGCCGATAGGGTGTAACAGGGATGTGCCACTGAGGCGAAAAGCCGATGCGACGCTTTCGTGGTGCTGGTGAACCGGGGCGCTGGGTTCCTGTTTTCACAGGAACGACGTGAGGTGATGCGTCGTTCCTGCGCACGCAGGAACCCAGCGCGAGGCGATCGGTTGTCGCGAGGGACCTTCCTACGCCAAAGCCGATGCAACGGCGTCGCGGTACTGGTGAACCGGGGCGCTGGGTTCCTGTTTTCACAGGAACGACGTGAGGTCATGTGTCGTTCCTGAGCACGCAGCAACCCAGTGCGAAGAAGTCGGCTATCGCGAGAGAAGCAGTCACAGCAGATCGCGCAGCTGCTCCGCCAACCGGAGGCTCAGCGCGATCAGGGTGAAGGTGGGGAACGCCCAGCCTCCGGTCGGAAACACCGAACTGCCCGCGACATGCAGGTTGGCGATGCCGTGGACCTTGCCGTTCGGATCGACGACACCCTGGTCGGGCGAGGTCGCCATGCGCGTGCTGCCCATGTGATGCGCGGTGCCGTGCACCTCGGGGGTGAGGCGGTCGTCGTCCACCCAGGGCGAGGCCTCGAACTGCCCGCCGCAGGCGTCGGCCAGGCGTTGGCCGCTGAGGGCGGTAAGGGTGCGCCAGGTGTGGCGATCGAGGTCGGTGAGGCGCCAGTCGATACGGACCTTGCGTAAGCCGAGCGTATCGCGCCTCTCGTCCAGCACGACGCGACTATCGCGATTGGGCGCCTGTTCGAAGAAACCGACCAGGTCGACGCGCTCGCTGCGTACCGTCGGGCGATCGCCGATCTTCTGCGCCACGGCGCGCACGACGTCGCCGATATGCAGGCCCAGTCGGACTGCGCTGATGGCAAGGCCTTGCGGCACGGCCACTGTCCCCGTCGGTCCGTTCTGCAACGCGGCGCACAGGCGTGCTTCGAGCAAGGCACCTTCGTCGCGCGTGGGCGGCCGCAGCGCGGCACGGACATCGCGAAGCGCGCGAATCCCCGTGGGTACGTCGCCTTCCACGGCAAAGGGGTGCACGCGCCCATTCAGCACGCGGTGCCGGCGCTGTGCGGACATGGCCAGGCCGATCTCACTGGCCAGCGGTGCGCGCACCTTGCCGATGGTCCGTTCATAAGGACGGGTGAGGCGGTCCGGCGTACGGGAACGTACCGTGCCGATGCGTCCGCTGGGATGATCCATGAAGTAACGGCCCACGAGATCACGATCATTGCCGAGGCCGTGTGGCGCGACCTCGTCGGATAGCAGCAGGATGCGGGCGTTCTCGATGCCGCCGGCGGCCAGCACGTAATGACGTGCACGCACGCGGCCGCGACGCCCCTCGGGCGTACCGATACGTAGCCCGGTCACTTCGGTGGCCGTGTCGTTGGATTCCAGCGCCATCGCATTGGCATGCAGCAGGACGGTGACGTTGGGCAGGCCGCCCAGCTCGTCGCGATAGGCCTCGCCGAACGTGATGGGACTGCGGGCGAAGGTGTAGTTGGCCAGATGTTCCGGATCGAGGTCGAGCGGCGGTCGCGGCGTCGGCCCATCGAACGCGCCGGGACCGAAACCGTGGTTGGGTTCGATCCGGCAGAACTCGCGGGCACGCTCGTACCAAGGCGCAAGGTCGTCGTAGCGCAGCGGCCAGCCGCTGTCGGGGACCCAGTCGCGCGGTGCCATGTCGCTGTCTGCAAGGGGGATGCAGCCGCCGCCCCATAGGGTGCAGCTACCGCCGAACACGCGCATGCGCGAGGTGCCTGCGTCGAGCGCAAGGTCGCCGCTGGAGTGGCCGTCGTAGAGCGACTGGCTACGTTCCTCGCCGGTCAGGCCGCCGCCTTCGACAACGCAGACGCGAAGGTGGCTGCCAGCGAAAGCGCGCGCGATGGCGATGCCGGCGGGGCCGGCACCGACGATGCACAGGTCGGCGTCATGGTCGGACGGCGTGTCGCCATCCAGGTAATCCAGAATCACGGAGCGGCTCCTCGAAAGGTGCGTCGTCGTTGTGGGGATGAGGCTCGTAGTAAGCCAGGTACCAATCGACGAAGCGCCTCACCCCTTCGCGCACGCCGACGGTCGGGGCGTAGCCCGTGTCGTGCTTCAACGCCGCCACGCTGGCCTCGGTGTCGGGAACATCGCCTGCCTGCAGGGGCAGCATCCGCATGATGGCCTTCCTGCCCAGGCACGCTTCCAGCACTTCGATGTAACGCAGCAGCTCCACCGGCTCTTCGTTGCCGATGTTGTAGATCCGGAACGGCGCCACGCCACTGGACGCGGGATCGGGCCGGTGACCGTCCCAGTCCGCGTTGGCGGCGGGTACGCGGTCAAGGGTGCGCAGCACGCCTTCGACGATGTCGTCCACGTAGGTAAAGCTGCGCCGGTGCTTCCCGTGGTTGAACACAGGGATGGGTTCGCCGGCCAGGATGGCCTTGGTGAACAGGAACAGCGCCATGTCCGGACGTCCCCACGGGCCGTATACGGTGAAGAAGCGCAGGCCAGTACACGGCAGGCCGTAGAGATGGGCGTAGCTATGCGCCATCTGTTCGTTCGCTTTTTTCGATGCGGCGTAGAGCGTCAGCGGATGCTCGGTCGACTGGCTCTCCGAGAACGGCATGGCCGTGTCGGCGCCATAGACGGAGCTGGTGGAAGCGAAGACGAGGTGTTCGACGTCGTGATGTCGGCAGCCTTCCAGCACATGCAGGAAGCCGGTGATATTGCTCGCGACGTAGACGTGGGGATTCTCCGCCGCGTAACGGACGCCGGCCTGCGCGGCGAGGTTCACCACGCGTCGCGGCTTGTGCGTTTCGAAGACCTTCGCCACGGCGTCGCGGTCCGCCAGGTCGGCATGGACATGCGTATAGCGCGGGTGATCGGCGAAGCGCGCAAGGCGAGCCTTTTTGAGGCCCACATCGTAGTAATCGGACAGGCAGTCGATGCCCACCACCTCGTCGCCACGCTCCAGCAGGCGCATGGCGACATGCGACCCGATGAATCCTGCTGTACCGGTCACCAGCACTTTCATGGGCGGGTGACTCAGAGTCGGCCGTCCACCGCGTGACGCGGCAGAACGTACTTCACGTCGTAGAGCAGGGACACCGGCTTGCCGAACGCGCGGATGCCGTCGCTACCCAGGTCGACGAACTGACGATGCCCGACCGCCACCACCACGGCGTCGTAGCTACCCGGCTCGGGTGTCGCGACGGGCGTGATGCCGTATTCATGGACGGCTTCCGCGGGATGCACCCAGGGATCGTGCACGTCCACCGAGACGCCGTATCCGTCCAGCGCCCCCACGATATCCACCACGCGCGTGTTCCGCAGGTCCGGGCAGTTTTCCTTGAAGGCCAGTCCCAGCACCAGCACGCGCGCCGCCACCGGGTTGATGCCCTTGCGCACCATCAGGCATACGACCTCACTGGCGACATAGGGACCCATGCCATCGTTGGTCCGGCGTCCGGCCAGGATGACGTCGGGGTGGTGTCCCACCTGCTGCGCCTTGTGCGTGAGGTAGTAAGGATCCACGCTGATGCAATGGCCACCGACCAGTCCCGGCCGGAAGGGCAGGAAGTTCCACTTGGTGCCCGCTGCTTCCAGTACTTCGAGGGTGTCGATGCCGAGCTTGTTGAAGAGGATGGCCAGGTCATTGACCAGGGCGATGTTCAGGTCCCGTTGGGTGTTCTCGATGACCTTGGCCGCTTCGGCGACCTTGATCGAGCTGGCCCGGTGGGTTCCTGCGACGATGATCGAGCGGTATAGCCGATCGACAAAGTCCGCCGCTTCCGGGGTCGAGCCGGACGTGACCTTGAGGATGCCCGTGACACGGTGCTCGCGGTCGCCTGGATTGATCCGTTCGGGGCTGTAGCCGGCGAAGAAGTCCTGGTTGAACACCAGGCCGGATTCCCGTTCGAGGATAGGTACGCAGACCTCTTCGGTGCAGCCGGGGTAGACGGTGGATTCGTACACCACGATGTCCCCGGGCTTGAGGACCTTGCCGATCGTCTCGCTGGCCCGTATCAGAGGTAGCAGGTCGGGGCGTTTGGCGTCGTCGATGGGCGTGGGGACGGTGACGATATAGACATCGCAGTCTGCGAGATCGCCGATACCTGAGGAAAAGCGGAGCCTGCGGGCACCGGCGAGCTCGTCACCGTCGACTTCGAGGGTGCCGTCATGGCCGTTGCGCAGTTCGTCGATGCGCGCATTATTGATGTCGAAACCGAGGGTTGCGTATCGCTTGCCGAATTCGACGGCAAGTGGCAACCCGACATAGCCAAGACCGACGATGCCGATCCTCGCCGTATCCAGCGTTCGCGGATATTCGGCAACATAAAGTTGCGATCCGGCGCGCGGTTCATGTGCCGCGGCGCCGCCTTCGGTTCGGCGACTTGCAGTGTCCATTCGCGCGTCCTACCCCTGGTTGGCGATCGAAAACCCCATGGGACGGGGCGAAAGAAGCGTAGCAACGCGGCCCGCGCCTGCCTGTACCGCTTATGGCGCTGGCCGAATGGCCAATCCGGGGGTGGTACCGAACGATAGAGGTATGGACGGCCCAACGCCCGATTGACGTTTACATTGTTACGGCGCCGCGATAAGGTTCGTGACGCCTGCCAATGACGGCCGGGCCCTCGATGTTCAACCAGTTATGCGGCCTGCCCATGTCCACGCGACCCCACATCGGCCCTGTCCGCGTGGCCTTGCTCGATGACCACGCGCTTGTGCGCAAGGGACTCGAAGCCGAGCTGGCCGGCGATAAGGGAATGGTTGTCGTCGGTAGTTACGGCTCCAGCAAATCGTTCAAGGAGAATTTGGAAAGGTTCCCCTTCGATGTGGCCGTGATCGATTATTCCCTGGGCAGCGGTGAAGCCGACGGAGTCCAGCTCGTCAGGCAGCTGCTCTCCAAAGACGCCTCAATGAAGATTCTCATCGTGTCCGCCTACGACGACGGGGTCGTGGTGGGCAACCTGATACGCGCCGGTGCGAAGGGGTTCGTGGCGAAGAGCCGCCCCCTGGCGGAGGTCAGCACGGGAATACGGGAAGTCTTCAAAGGTGCGATCTACACGGCCTACACGGAGATCGTCGAAGTCCAGCTTCCGGCGGTTGATCTGCTTTCCCCCAACGAGTACGAGGTCGTCCGGTATTTTTCGGAAGGCATGTCGGTGAGCCAGATCGCCAGCCAGCTCAACAAGAGCATGAAGACCATCAGCACCCAGAAGTCGAATGCCTGCAAGAAGCTTGGCGTGAACAGCGACGTGGAGTTGCTCAAGGTGATCCTTCCCCATTTCAAGAGTATCGGTAGCTCGTCGTGATACGTACGGTGGCGCGCGCGATCCTTCTGCTGGCTGCGTGTACCGCCTGCATGGGCGCCTCGCCACCGCCGCCGGATGCGGCGGCGATCCGGCGGTGGGTGGCGGCACATCCGGTGGTGCGCGTCGCGTTGGACGACCAGCTCGGCGGTGAAGTCGTCGGCGGCAAGGCCAATCCGCTGGTCACCGAATACCTGCAGATCGCTTCGCGCAACTCGGGTGTCAAGTTCGAGCCCATGCACATGAATTCGTGGAACGACGCGGTCAAGGCGTTTCGTGAGGGTAGGGCGGACATTCTCCCTTCGCTGACCGACCGGCTCCTGGCGACGGATGCCGGTCCTGATACCCTTCTTTCCACGCCGTTCTACGTGGGACGCACACTCATCATCGCGCGGACGGTCGGCCCCGAAAAACTCGACCTGCATGCCCTGCGTGGACGCGCTGTCGCCTTTCGCAAGGGAGGTGCCTACGAGGAATGGTTGCGCCGCGAACATCCTGAAATCCAGCGTGTGCCCTTGGGCGATGTCATCCAGGTGCTCGGGGCGGTGGAGAGCGGCATCGCATACGCCGCCATTGGCGCCGACGTTTCCTATTATCCGATCGTGAGGCGTGACTACCCCGTCGTGCTGCATGTCGCGGGTGACATTCCCGACGTGCCGGTGACGGTACGGGTGGCCGTGCGTCGTGACGAGCCGGAGTTACTGGCCCTGGTACAGGGTTCGCTCAGCGGCGTGGCCGACAGTGACAACGAGCGCATCGTCGAGCACTGGCTACAGACGGTCTACATGAGGGCCCCGTCGATCGCGATGGTGCTTTCCATCTATTGGAAGCAGCTGCTCTTCGGCTCCACCCTGCTGATCTTTTCGCTGCTGATGATGCGTCGCGCGCAGATGCTGTCGCGAAAGAGCGAGCAGCAGAAAACCATGCTGCTCGCGGTCATGAGCCATGAGGTGCGCAACGCGGTGAATGCGGTGACCTCGTCGATCGACCTGCTCGCGCGTACGCCGCTCAGTGGTCCGCAACACGACCTGATGGCCATCGCACTGTCCAGCAGCCGCAACCTGCAGGGGTTATTGCGCAACGCGCTGGAGTTCACTCGCAACGAGACGGCAGGCTTCACGCCTGACCTCGCCTCGTGCGACGCCTATGCCATCGCACGCGACGCACTCCAGGCGCATCAGGCCGCCCTTGAGGCGAAGGGCGTCGATATCCGGCTCGATCTGCCGCGTGGTCCGTTGCCCTGGTTGTTGCTCGATGGACCACGCCTGCGCCAGGTGGTGGACAACCTTGTCGGCAACGCCGTCAAGTTCACCGCGCGAGGCCATGTCGGTGTCGCGTTGTGGCAGGACGACGGTGGCTCGGGGGCTGACCACGTGCGCCGGTTGTTCATCGAGGTGTCGGACACCGGCGAGGGCATACCGCAGGATCGCCAGCGCGACGTGTTCGAGGCGTTCGGCCAGGCGCACGGTAGCCGGTCGCGCCAGTTGGGCGGCGCCGGACTGGGCCTCGCGATCTGTCGCGACATCGTCACGCAACTGGGGGGCACGCTCGAGCTGAACAGCGCGGTGGGCGTGGGCACCACGGTGCGCCTCGTGCTTCCGACCAGCCTGATCCCGCTGGAGGTCGATACGGTCACGGCGGAGGAGATGCCTTCCGCATTCGATGACGAAGGCAGCGTCCTGCTCGTCGAAGATCATCCCGCCAACCGGCAGGTACTCACCGCTCAACTGCGTCATCTCGGCTACGACGTGATAGCCGTGGGCGAGGGGCGTGCGGCGGTCGATGCATTCCAGACCCAACGTTTCGATGCCGTGCTGCTGGATTGCGAGCTGCCCGACATGCCCGGCTACGACGTGGCGCGAGCATTGCGGGCGATCGAGTCCCGCCACGCGCTGGCCCCCGCGAAGCTCGTGGCGATTTCCGCGAGCACGGGCGAAGACCATGTGCGCCGCTGCGAGGCGGCAGGCATCGATGTCGTGCTGGGCAAGCCGCTGGACATCCCGACGCTTTGCACGGCGCTGTTCGCGCCCTTCGACATCGACCAGGCCCGGGACACGTTTCGCAAGGAATCGCGAAAGGATCTCACGAGGCTCCGAGCCGCGCTGGCCGCGGACGACAGGCACGACGCGGCGCGAGCGGTGCACCGCATGCGCGGCGGGGCCCTCATCTGCGGGGCGTCCGATCTCGCCGCGTTGCTCGGCGAGCTGGAATCCATGCTCGCGACCGGTCATGGCGATCATTCCGCGCTGGAAGATGCCATCGCTCGCGCCGAAAGCCTGATCTGAACGAAGGCGTCCGCATGACGCCCTTTAAACGGTCAGGCGTGTACCCATGTGTTTTGGGGTTTCCCGTCACGCAACGGAGTACATCGATGTCCGGCATCAACGCAGCCGCAAGCGGCACGTTCCGAATCGGTGGCGATCTCGAGGTGAACCGCCTCGGTTTCGGCGCCATGCGCATCACCGGCAAGGGGATCTGGGGCGATCCCGCCGACCCGCAGAAGGCTCGCGCCACGCTGCGCAAGCTTCCCGAACTGGGCGTGAACTTCATCGACACCGCCGACAGCTACGGTCCTTATGTGAGCGAGGACCTGATCCGTGAGGTGCTGCATCCCTATAAGAACCTCGTCGTGGCGACCAAGGCTGGCCTGACCCGTAGCGGACCCGACGTGTGGCCTCCGCTGGGCCGTCCGGAATACCTGCGCCAGTGCGTGCTCATGAGCCTTCGTCGCCTGGGCGTCGAGCGCATCGACCTGTGGCAGCTGCACCGTATCGACGCCAAGGTGCCCCGCGACGAGCAGTTCGACGTGATCAAACAGATGCAGAAAGAAGGCCTGATCCGGCACGTGGGCCTGTCGGAAGTGAACGTCGAGGAGATCGAGGCCGCCTCGAAGTACTTCACGGTGACCACGGTGCAGAACCTCTACAACCTCGGCAACCGCAAGAGTGAGGAGGTGCTGGACCATTGCGGCAAGAAGAACATCGGCTTCATTCCGTGGTATCCGCTGGCTGCTGGCAAGCTCGCCGAAAAGGGCTCGATCCTGTCGAAGATCGCCGACAAGCTCGGTGCGACCGATGGCCAGGTGGCGCTGGCCTGGCTGTTGAAGCGCTCGCCCGTCATGCTGCCCATCCCCGGAACGGGCAGCCCCGACCACCTCGAGGAAAACGTGAAGGCGGCTTCGCTGAGCCTTTCCGACGAGGACTTCAAGGCGCTGGAAGCAGCGGCGAAGTAATCGCCTAGGCCGCCTGGACTGGCCCTCCGTCGTATGGGCGGAGGGCCGTCGTCGTCGCATGATCTTGCTACCGTCGCACGCGGGATCGCCATGAACGCCCAGGTCGCCACGCCCATCTGGCAGGGTACGCCCAGCCGCCTTCCTTTCGTGCGGGCCTTGCAGGAAGCTCGCTATGCACGTCGGTTCTTCGCGCATACGGCGCTGACGCACCATATCTATCGCGGCGTGTTCGCCTCGTTCGACGAGGCGCAGGCCAGCATCCCCACCGAGCGGACCAGCGGGTACGACAACGCGGATTCCGCCGAGCTTTACCGTGAGCGTACGCGCCGCGTCTTCATCAACGATTACCCGATGATCCATTGGCTTGGCCGCTTCTTCGCAGAGGGCGCACGGGGTGTCTTCGACGTGGGCGGCCACATCGGCATCGCGTACTACGCCTATCGCCGATACCTGGACTACCCGCCCGAGCTGCGCTGGACGGTGCTGGACGTGCCGGCGGTGAATGCGGCAGGCGCGCATTGGGCACGAGAGCACGACACCTGGGGGCAACTGGGGTTCGCCAGCGACATCGTTGGAGCCTCCGGCGTGGACGTGCTTTTCGCCGCGGGCTCCCTGCAATACCTTCGGGTGACCCTGGCTGAAGCACTGGCCACGCTTGCCGACAAGCCTCGCTATCTTTTGCTCAATTCCGTACCGGTACACATGCGCGAGTCGTATTTCACCGTGCAGAACATCGGCGTGGCCTGCTGCCCGTACCGGGTGACGGCGGAACGGGACTTCCTCGGTGGCCTGGCGGCACTGGGGTACCGCCTGCAAGACCGCTGGGAGAATCCCCAGCGGCACTGCACCATTCCGTTCCATCCCGACCTGTCGCTCGACCGTTACTTCGGCTTCGCCTTCCGCCGCGACGATTGATCCTCCCGGCGCCGCTCCATCCAGTCGTACAGCACGGGCAGCAGCACCAGCGTGAGCAGCGTGGAGGTGATGAGGCCGCCGACCACCACGGTCGCGAGGGGGCGCTGGGTTTCCGCACCCACGCCCGACGACAGCAGCATCGGCACCAGGCCGAGGATCGCGACGCTGGCCGTCATCAGCACGGGCCGCAGGCGCAGTGCGGTGCCACGGATCACGGCTTCACGCACGCCAAGACCGGCCTGCCGTTGTTCGTTGAGGAAGCTCACCAGCACGATGCCGTTGAGCATCGCCACGCCGAACACGGCGATGAAGCCGATGGCCGATGGCACGGAAAGGTACTGCCCGGTGAGGAACAGACCGACCACGCCGCCAATCACCGCGAAGGGCACGTTGGCGAGGATCAGGCCCGCATAGCGCACGGAATTGAACGCCGTATAGAGCAGCACGAAGATGAAGAAGATCGTGGCCGGCACGATCAGCGAGAGCCGCTTCAGCGCGCGCTGCTGGTTTTCGAACGCGCCGCCCCATTCGGTGTAGTAGCCCGTGGGCATCGTCAGTTCCTTCGCGATGCGGTCATTGGCTTCCTGCACGAAGCCGTCGATGTCGCGGCCGCGCACGTCCATCTGGATGACGGCATAGCGTTGCAGCGATTCACGGCGGATGAAGGAATAGCCCTCCGCCTCGCTGACCTTCGCCACTTGGTCCAGTTGCACCAGCGCGCCGGTTGGCGTGCGGATCGGGATGCGCCGGATGGCGGTGAGCGACACCTTGTTCGCATCGTCCAGGCGCACCGTCATATCGAAGCGACGGATACCGTCGAGCAGGGTGCTCACGGCCTCGCCACCGATGCCGTTGCGGACGAAGGTCAGCACGTCGTCGGCGTTCAGGCCGTACCGGGACAGTGCCTCGCGATCCACCTCGATGCGCAGCTGCGGCTTGCCAATGTTGGCTTCCAGGGCGAGGTCGGCTACGCCGGGCACCTGGGCCAGCACGTCCTTGATCTTGCCGCTCAGGCGATCCAGTTCACCGAGATCGTCGCCGTAGATCTTCAGCGCGAGCGTGGCGCGCACGCCGGAGATCAGTTCCTCGATGCGCATCTGGATCGGCTGGGTGTAGCTGACCACCGCCGTCGGCAACGCGTCGGACAGTTCCTTCTGCATGTCCGCCTCGATGGATTCCAGGGTCTGGCCGCTGCGCCAGGTGGATTTGGGCTTGAGCGGTGTGTAGACCTCCATGTAGTTCACGTCCGCCGTCTCGCCCTTTTCGGCGCGGCCGATCATCGCCAGCGTGGTATCCACTTCGGGAAACTTCGCCTTGATCCGCTCGGCGACCTGGCGCGACAGATCGATGGACTCCTCCAGCGAGGCCGAGGGAATCGACGTGATGCGCCACATGATGGCGCCCTCGCGCAGGTTGGGCATGAACTCCTTGCCGAGGAAGGGGAACAGGGCAAGCGCGCCGACCAGTGCAGCCCCCGCCACGCCGATCACCGTGCGGCGATGGGCGAGGGCCCAACCCAGCAGGCGGCCGTAGCCCCGCTTGATCCAGGCCACCAGGCGCGTGTCCTTTTCTTGCTTGGGCTTGAGCAGCAACGCTGCCAGCACGGGAATCAGGGTGAGCGCGAGGATCAGCGAGCCGGCCATGGCGAAGCTGATGTTGAAGGCCATGGGCTTGAACATCTTGTCTTCGAGGCCTTGCAGACTGAACAGCGGCAGGAAGACCACGATGATGATGAGGATCGCGAAGGCGATGGGATTGGCCACCTCGCGCGCGGCTTCGAGCACGGCGGCCGTGCGGTCGACCTGTTCGCCGTGCGCCTTGCGTTCGGCCATGATGCGGAAGGCGTTCTCGACCATCACCACCGCGCCATCCACCATCATGCCGATGCCGATCGCGAGGCCCGCCAGCGACATTAGGTTGGCGGAGAGGCCGGCCTGGTCCATGCAGATGAAGGCGATCAGCATCGCCAGCGGCAAGGTCACCACCACGACGAGCGCGCTGCGCAGTTCGCCCAGGAACAGGAACAGCACCACGGCAACGAGTATCGAGCCTTCGACGAGGGCGCGCACGGCGGTGCCGACGGCGGCGTCGACCAGTTCCGTTCGCTCGTACACCGGCTTGATCTCGACACCCTTGGGCAGGGTCCGTTTCACGGTGTCGAGCTTGGCCTTCACGGCATCGACCACGCTTTTGGCGTTCTCGCCGATGCGGGCGAGGGCCTGGCCCATCACCACTTCCTTGCCGTCGCGGGTGACGGCGCCGGTGCGCGGCGCGCCGGCTTCCGTGACGCTCGCCACGTCACGCACGTAGATGGGCGTGCCGTCTTCCGTCTTCAGTACGATGTTGCCGATGTCGCGTGCGTCGCGAACGAGGCCCAGGCCACGCACGAGGTATTGCTCGCGGCCCACGTCGATGAAGTTGCCGCCGACCTGTGCGTTGTTAGCTTCCAGCGCCTGCATCACGTCCTTGAACGAGAGGTCGTGCGCGATGAGCTTCATCGGGTCGACCTTCACCTGGTACTGCTTCTCCTGGCCGCCCCAGGAGGTGACATCATCCACACCGGGGGCCGTGCGCAGGATGAGGCGCACGGTCCAATCCTGGAGCGTGCGCAGATCCATGTCGGAGGGCGCGTTCTTCAATGTTTCGTCCGCGCGCTCCACGGTGTACCAGAACACCTGGCCCAGGCCGGACGTGTTCGGGCCCATTTCCGGTTTGCCGTAGCCGGCGGGGAGGCGGTCGCCCACCTGTTGCAGGCGCTCGTTCACCAGTTGCCGGGCGAAATAGATGTCCATGTCGTCGGCGAAATAGACCGACACGTAAGACAGGCCGAACAGGCTCACGGAGCGGATCTGCTCGACCTTGGGCAGGCCGGCCAGCGCCGATTCCACGGGCGTGGTCAGCAGTTGTTCCACGTCCTCGGCGGCGAGGCCGCGGGCCTCCGTGTAGACGTTCACCTGTACGGGAGTGACATCGGGGAAGGCGTCGATGGGCAGGCGGCGCACCGCCTGGAAGCCGAGGAAGCCGATCACCACGAAGACGATCAGCACCAGCACCTTGTACTTGAGGGAGAGGGCGACGAGGCGTTGCAGCATCACTCTTCTCCCAGCTGCGAACGCAGGATGCGGGCCTTGAGCGCGAAGGCGCCCTTGCGCACGTAGGTGGTGCCGGAGGAGAGGCCTTGCGTGATGGCGGTCCAGCCGTCACGGGTTTCGCCCGTCTCGACCGGAGCGGCTTCGAACGGGCCGTCCTTCGTCTTGCGGACGAACACGGTCGGCTGGTTCTGCAAGAGCACGATGGCTTCGGCGGGCACGGCGAGCTGACGGGTGTCCTTGCCGATGGCGATGCGCGTCTCGACCAGTTCGTCGGGATGCAGCAGGTCTTTCCGGTTGTCGACACGAACGCGGACAGGGACGGTGCGCGTCTTCTCGTCGGTCTGGTGCGAGCGCTGGATCACCTTGCCGGGCAGCTCGTTGCCGTGGGCCAGGACGGTGACGGCATCGCCTTCCTTTACTTCCTCGGCAGCAGCGGGAGCGAGGCGAGCCTCTACCCAGACGGTGTCTTCGGTGACCAGGGTGAACAGCGTCTGCCCGGGCTCCACACGCTGGCCGACCAGGAAGTCGTCGGTGGTGACGCGGCCGGCGCTCGGGGCGAGCAGTTCGAAGCTACCGTCGGCGGCCGAGGAGCCGCGCTTGACGACACGCGACACCTGCCCGTCGGACAGACCATAGGCGCGGAGTTTGGCCCGAGCCTGGTCGCGCGCGACAAGCGCTTCGTTGTAGCGACGGGCGGACACAGCCTGTTCGCCGAGCACGGACACGCGGTTCCAGTCCTGGCTGGCGACGATCAGCTGTCCCTGGGTCTCGGCGACGTCGACGCGCGGTGAGACGAGCACGGTGGAATAGGCGTCCACTTTTACTTCGCCCGGGGCATTGAGTCGGTCGGTGACCGTGCGGTCGGTGAGCGTGTCGAGGACGATGCCGGCGTCGCGGATCGCCGCGGCGTCCAGGCGTAACGGATTGGATGGCGATGCTTCCTCGGCGAGGGCCGGAAAGACCGCGATGGACAGGGCGAGGCCAAGCAGGTGGCGGCGGAACGTTTTCATCGGGAAGCATCCTGTGGTCGACCGTCGATCCAGTCGGTGAGGCGGCCGGCGGCGGCGAGGTAATCGAACCAGGCCTGCCAGGTCTGGCTTTCCAGCGCGAGGCCGGACAGTGCGGTGTCGAGGCTCTGCTTGAGCTGCACGAGGTAGTCGGACGTGCCGATCTCGCCGGATTGCCACAGGCGCTCCAATGTCTTGGCGCGATCTTCGAAGGCGCTGGCACGTCCACGTCGGAAGGCTTCGCTGGCGTTGCGCAGGGCGTCGTAGCTGAGGGCGTTCTGGCGCAGCGTGGCGTCAATTCGCAGACGGGTGGCCCGGCCGTTCGCATAGGCGGCGTCGGCATCCGCGCGTGCGGCCTCGATATCCGCGCGACCGGTGTTCAACACGGGCAGGGGAATGGACACGCTGACGCCGATGACGCGGTCGGTGCGAGGGCCGCTGCGCACCTGTCCACCCGTCAGGCTGAAGGTCGGGTCGGGCAGGCGCGCGCGACGGGCCACGGTGACGCCGGCTTCCGCACGCTCCTGTTCGGCGCGGGCCTGGAGAAGCTCCGGGCGGTCGTCGGCGGAGAGCGCATGTACGGTGTCGGAGCCCGGCGGAAGTTCGGGCGGCAACGCGGGCAGGCGGCGATCGTCGCCGCCGAGGGCGGTCAGCGCGGCGAGGGCGCTGGCCTGTTGGCCTTCCAGCGCGGCTTGCTGTACCTGTGCCTCGCCGAGGGCCAGGCCGGCCAGGTCACGTTCCGGGCTGCTGATGTCGCCGACGGCGAGCCGTTTCGCCGCGAGTTCGTCGAAGCGGCGCATGAGTTCGACGCGCTTGCGGCCGAGGTCGCCCTGGGCGCTGGCGAGGATGGCACCTGACCAGGCCTTCAACCACTGCGCCGCGATATCCCGGCGTTGCAAGGTGTAGGCCGCTTCTTGCGCGCGGACCCCGGCGTCGCTTTCCGCCATGCGTGCGCGGCGCTTGCCGGTGACGTCGATCGCGAGACTCGCGCCGGCGGTGCGCCGATCGACATCCGCGTTTTCTCCGTCGAGGTTGAGGGCGGGGTTGTACACCGGCTGGGCGGCGGCACGCGCACGGGCGCGGGCGGCTTCCAGTTCGGCGTTGGCGGCCTGCACCTGGGGGCTGGCCGCCCACAGGTCGCGCACCGCATCGCGCAGGGGGACGGGCGCGACGGTCTCGGCCGAGGCGGTCGCGGCCAGGAGCACGCACACGGCGCCCAGGGCCGCGTTACGCAGCTGGAACATGGGGGGATTCTCCCGAAAGCGATCACAGGGCGACGCAACCGCGCAGGCGGTCGTCGTCGATCAACGCGAGGCGATCAGGCGATGGGAGGGCGTAGCGGGGAGCGCTGGAAATGCGGCGCAGGCGTGGCGGGCAACGCGATGCGCGGTTGCGCGGACGGCATGGCCGCGAGGATCGGTTGGAAATAGGCGGGCATGGCGACCGTATGCGCGCAGGCGCAATGGCAGCCCTTGCCTTCGTTGAGTACGCAGATGTCGCCATCGTCGTCCGCCACGGCGCTCATGGTCGGCGTGTCGCCGATAAGCGTGGCGAGCGGGCGGGGGCCGTCGAGCACGCAGAATGTGCTCATCGCCACCTTGAACAACATCACGGCCAACGCAAGCACCCACACGCCGCGATGGCGGCGCAGTCGGGTGAGCAGGCGTGGCGGGGAAGTGGACATGGTGCGTGATGCTAGGGATCGTGGGGGCTGTTAGACAATCTCATTGGCGAAAAGCCGATGTGGCGCCCTCGCGGTGCTGGTGGACCGGGGCGCTGGGTTCCTGTTTTCACAGGAACGACGAGGGTGAGGCAATCGTCGTTCCTGCGCACGCAGGAACCCAGTGCGATGCAATCGGTCTTCGCGACGACTCACCCATCCAGCACGCCAGGCCGTCCCGCCTCCACATGAAACCGCTTCGTCGTCGTACATGCCGCGTCGTGCGTGTCGATCGCGGCCATCGAACGAGTCTGCACGTCCATGCCGTCATGCCGCAGTTCGAAAGTGAGATAACCACGATGGACGCTGTCGCCGAAACGGGCATGCGGATTGAAACCGATTTTCGCGTCGAGCGTCGCTTGCGGCATGCCCGGCGACGTAAGCGAGGTGCCGACGAATTCGCTGCCGATGGTGACGGACTCGGGCTTCGCGTAGTCCGCCTTCATGTCGCAGGCGATCGTGCAGTGGTAATCGCCGCCGATCACGACGGGATTCTCCACGCGATGCTTGCGAATACTCTGGATGAGACGATCCCGCGCACCGGGGTAACCATCCCAGGCATCGGTGAAGAACTCCGGCCCGTTCTTTCCTGGGCTAGGCAATGGCGACACGAGGCTTTCCTGCACCACCACGTTCCAGCGCGCCTTCGAGGCGCCAAGCTGCCGATCGAACCATGCCTCCTGCTCGCCGCCAAGGATGGTCCGCTTCTTGTCGAGCCGCCCCGGACACGCCGCATCCGTAGCCTCGAAATTGCTGCCCCCCATCCCATCGTGGGAACAGACCTCCGGGTCGCGATGCTGCCGATCCTCCAGCACATGGAAACGGGCGAGATCG
This sequence comes from Luteibacter sp., assembly GCF_009912395.1. GTDB lineage: Bacteria > Pseudomonadota > Gammaproteobacteria > Xanthomonadales > Rhodanobacteraceae > Luteibacter. The sequence goes on from NZ_WNDO01000002.1 coordinate 372,006, forward strand.
CCATATCCTGTCGACCCGTAAAGTTGCAGGCGCCGCTGCGGCAACAGCGCCTCCATGGGCAGCGGCTGATGTTCGAACCATGCCTGCAATCCGTTGCCGCGCCGTTCGGGAAAGTTCGGGTCGAGGTCTTCGCCCACGTCGCCCGCCCAGTCGTTCATCACGTCGTGGTCGTCGATGGTGAGCAGCCAGGGCACCGCCTGGTGCATGGCGGTGAGGTCCGCGTCGAGCTTGTATTGCGCGTAGCGATTTCGGTACGCGTCCAGCGAATACGGCTCGGGTGCCGCGTGCTGGCGCACGATGCCGTTATCGGCGTTGTACTCGTAGATGTAGTCGCCGACGAAGGCCACGAAATCGACATCGTCCTTCAGCATGTGCCGGTAGGCCGAGAAATAGCCGAACTCGAAGTGCTGGCAGGAGGCGAGCGCGAAACGCAGCCGGTCTACGTTCTGCCCGGGAGCGGGCAGGGTGCGGGTTCGTCCCGTCGGGCTGACTTCGTTGCCGACCAGGAAGCGATAAAAGTACCAACGCCCTGGCGCCAGCCCGGTGACGCTCACATGGGCGCTGTGGGCCAGTCCGGCCATCGCCATCCAGGTACCCGAACGCACCACGTTGCCGAACGCCTCGTCGGTGGCCACCTCCCAGCGTAGGGGCACCTGCTGGACACCCATGCCGCCGCCGTGGAGCGGGTCGGGGCAGAGTCGTGTCCACAGGACGAAGCCGTCGGCGGTTGGACTGCCCGAAGCCACGCCGAGCTTGAACGGGTAGTCGGAGAACAGCACTCGTCGCCCGGCCGCCTTTACGACGGGCGACAGCGAGGCCACCGCCGCCGCGAACAGGCCCGCTTTCAGGAGTCGACGGCGCGACGGGGAGAAAAGCAGGGACGACGCTTGCGATGGCTGGCGCATGGGGAGTAGGGTTTGCAATAGATGTTATAACATAACATTTCTGACGTCCCCACCGGAATATCCCCATGAACCCAGCCAACGCCATCGCCGCGGCCCGGCAGCCGCTTCCCGTCACCGTCCTGTCCGGCTTCCTCGGCGCCGGCAAGACCACCTTGCTCAACCACGTGCTGCGCAACCGCGAAGGCCGCCGCGTCGCGGTGATCGTCAACGACATGAGCGAGGTCAATATCGATGCCGGCCTCGTTCGCGAGGGCGGTGCGGAGCTGAGCCGTACCGACGAAAAACTCGTCGAATTCTCCAATGGCTGCATCTGCTGCACCCTGCGCGACGACCTGATGCAGGAAGTGCATCGCCTCGCCGCGGAAGGTCGCTTCGACTACCTGCTGATTGAATCCACCGGTATTTCCGAACCGCTTCCCGTGGCGGCGACGTTCCATGTCCGCGACGAACAGGGCTTCAGCCTGTCCGATCTTGCGCGTCTGGACACCATGGTCACCGTCGTCGATGGCCGTGCCTTCCTCGCGGACTACTGCTCGACCGATTCGCTCGCCGCACGCGGTGAAAGCAACGGCACCGACGATGGCCGCTCACTGGTGAACCTGCTCACCGAGCAGGTAGAGTTCGCGGACGTGATCGTGGTGAACAAGTGCGATCGCCTTGACAACCAGGAGCGCCATCAGTTGCACCGTGTCCTGCACGCTCTCAACCGCGACGCGAAGATCGTGGACGCGTCCTTCGGGGAAGTGTCGCTCGACGCGGTGCTCGACACCGGCCTGTTCGACTACGAGAAGGCACAGCAGGCGCCGGGCTGGGTGAAGGAGCTGATGGGCGAGCACACCCCGGAGACGGAGGAGTACGGCATCACCAGCTTCGTCTACCGTAGTTCGCGTCCTTTCCATCCCGCCCGCCTGCAGGATTTGCTCCTGCGTGGCATGCCGGGCGTGCTGCGCGCGAAGGGCTATTTCTGGCTGGCGACGCGCATGGACTGGGTCGGCAACCTTGCGGTGGCCGGCGGTTCGACGGAAACCGGGCCGGCAGGTCATTGGTGGGCGTCGCGTCGCCGCGTGCGCGCGGGTGCGCTGCGGCGTCCGTTCCGTCTCGACGACCTTCGCGTGCCGCCGCCCGATCCGGCGGAGCTGCCGAGCCCGGAACAGCGTCGCGCCTTGCTCGATGTCTGGCATCCGCGCTATGGCGACCGTCGCCAGGAACTGGTGCTGATTGGCGTGGACCTACCCGAGGCGGATGTCCGCCGTGCGCTGGACGCCTGCCTGCTCACCGATGATGAGATGGTGCGCGGTCCGGTCGCATGGCAAGGCCTGCCCGATGTGTTCCCGCGCTGGGCGCGGGACTGAGGCGGCATGCGGAGGCGGCGGGCGGCGTGGTGGTCGGCGGGTGTCTTGATACTGCTGGTGGTGGCGGCCGTCGTCCTTTGGCCGCGCCATGGTTCGGTAAAGACGCCAACCCCTCTGCCACCGCCAGCACCGCCACCGGTGACGATCGAGGCACAGGGCCCGGCGACCACGCATCTGGGCGAATTACTCGATGACGTCGAGGGCTTCGCCGAGGACGCGACCTATCTCGTCGCCGCCTCGGTCTACGCCCGCTGCCATCCCGAGCACGCGCATGAACTCGGGCGCATGGCAGCCCGTGCGCGCCTGCCGGTCCTGACCGGGGCCGGACAGGCGCTGGGTGAGGACGACGAGGCGCGCCGGGCCTTCCTCGGCCAGGTACGCGATCTCGCCACGCGTGCGCCCTGCGGTAACCCATTTACGGTCGTGATCGGGGCGTTCCGTCGCACGATCGACGCCGATGCCTATGCGCGAGCCTTTCCCGACAGTTACTTCGACGCGACCCTGACGGCGCCGCCCATGGATGCCGCCGACCGCTCGCTGGCCGAGCGCGCGACCGACCAGTGCGGCAGCGTCGTCTACGCCGTGCTGCCGTTGGACCAGCCGTATGCCTGGCAATGCACGGGCTTGCGGGCCCAGGCGCGGGCGAGGGTGCTGGCGCTGTGCCATGCATCAACCGATGCGGTGGATGCGGGGGCGATGAAGATCCGCGACGAGGTTAACCGGCTGCCAGCGACTTGCCGCTAGGCACGGCCCGCGAGGCCGTCCGGATGTCGTCGAGCAGCGGCGCGATGGCCTCGGCGTCGCCCAGGGAGCGGAGCACGCTGCGGAGTGAACGCAGGTCCTGGCGCGCCCCGAGCGCATCCGACAAGGTGGACATCCGATCCTGCGCCGCCTTGTCCTGATGGGCGCGATGGTGGGCGGAACGGCCGGTGGCCTTCAATGCCTTGCGCCAGAAATCGAACTGCATGCGCAGCCGGCGGGCACGTCGTCACCAGCGGTGCAGGTTGCCCGTGGTGGCCTGGGTGGCCGCCTTGCCCCCAGCCTTGGCGACCCGGCGCTCGGAGCGGGCCAGCGCGCGCTCGATGTCGGGGCGTTCCACGGTGTCCCAGGGCAGTGCGGTGATGGCCGCGCCGATCGCCGCGAGTCGCTGACGCCGTTTCCCGAAGCCGGGATCCTTGCGCAGGGCCTCGTCGAGCATGGCGTCGCGTCGTGCTTCCAGCCAGGCGATAGCCGTGCTCCAGCGCTCCGAGGGCGACTCGCCGCCCACGTGACGGGCGATGGTGACCGCCACGTGGGCGTCGCGCAGGGTGGACAGGCTGCTGGCCAGCCGGGTCAAGCCTCGCACGATCGGTTCGCGATTCGCGTCGAATCGCTCGCCACCCAGGTCGAGCAGGCTTTTCAGGCGCCGGAGCGATTTCCGGGCTTCGTGGACGCCGGTGTGTCGGTCCCCGTCATCACCCAGCGATCGCAGTGCCCGGCGGGCTTCACGCGTGGTCAGATCGGCCAGGGCGGCGGCTAGCGATGGCTTGGGCGTCGTCATGGGCGCCATTCATAGCACGGCAATCCGGCAAAAATGACACTTGTTCGTCATATTCGCTTGTTACCTGTGAGGTTCTCACGGGTGGAGGCGATGCCATGAACAGCACGGTCCTGAGTGAAGGTCTTCCCGGGTCGCCCCGGAGCCGGCTGGCAAGCCTGGCGGTGTTCGGGGGCTTGATGCTGGCGGCCTTGTTCTACGTCGGCTCGCAGCTGGGCCACGACCTGAACGACGCACCGGCCAGTCCCGCCTTCGAATACGTCCTGTTGGGCGTCGCTTTGTTGATCGCGCTGGGGTTCGAGTTCGTCAACGGCTTCCATGACACGGCCAATGCAGTCGCCACGGTGATCTACACGCGCTCGCTGCCCGCGAGTTTCGCGGTGGTGTGGTCGGGCGGCTGGAATTTCTTGGGCGTGCTGGTCTCCAGCGGTGCCGTCGCCTATGCGGTGCTGCAGTTGCTGCCCATCTCGCTGGTGCTCAACGCGGGATCGTCGGTCGGCTTCGCGATGGTCTTCGCGCTGCTGCTCGCCGCGATCGTGTGGAATCTCGGCACCTGGTACCTGGGCCTGCCATCGTCCAGTTCGCACACGCTGATCGGCTCGATCATCGGCGTGGGCCTCATGAACCAGATGATGCAGGCGGGCGACGCCAACGCCGCCGTCGACTGGAGCCAGGCCCTGAGCGTCGGCAAGTCGTTGCTGTTTTCGCCCCTGATCGGTTTCGGTCTGGCCTTCGGTTTGCTGATGCTGCTGAAGGCGCTGGTCCGCGCGCCAGAACTCTATGCCGAGCCGCATGGCGATCGCCCGCCGCCGTTCTGGGTGCGCTGCCTGCTGATCCTGACCTGCACGGGCGTGTCGTTCGCGCACGGTTCCAATAACGGCCAGAAGGGCATGGGCCTGATCATGTTGATCCTGATCGGTACCGTGCCGAGCGCCTATGCCTTGAACAAGGCGGTGACGCCAGGCGAGACGCAGAGCTTCGTCTCCGTCGCCCACCATGCGAGCGAGACGCTGGCGCGTTACGCGAACGGCGCGTCGCCGGTGGCATCGCCGCGTGCGGAGATCGAGCACTACATCCAGTTGCACCAGGCGACGCCGGCCACGGTGATGGCCCTGCGCCAGCTTACCGACACGATCGGCCAGCAAGTGGCCCATCGTCCGACGTTGGCGGATGTGCCGCAGCATGAGGTCAACAACGTGCGCAACAGCATGTACCTCGCTTCCGAGACGCTGCGGCTCATGGCCAAGAACGGACAGCCGTCCTTCAGCGAGGAAGACAAGGCCGTGCTGGACAACTATCACGGCCTGCTCGACAAGGCGACGAAGTTCATTCCCACCTGGGTGAAGGTCGCGGTGGCGATCGCGCTCGGCCTGGGCACCATGGTGGGTTGGCGTCGCATTGTCCGTACCGTGGGCGAGCGCATCGGCAAGCAGCACCTCACTTATGCGCAGGGTGCATCCGCCGAGGTGGTGGCGATGCTGACCATCGGCGCGGCGGACCGTTTCGGCCTGCCGGTAAGCACCACGCACGTGCTGTCCTCGGGCGTGGCGGGCGCCATGGTGGCGAACGGGTCGGGGCTGCAATGGGGCACCGTCCGCGCCATGCTCATGGCCTGGGTGCTGACTCTTCCGGCCTCGATCGCCCTGGCGGCGGGACTGTTCTGGCTGTTGCGGCACGTTTTCTGAGGAAACGGGCCGAATTTGTCAGGCCCTTCCGTGGGATGAGATCATTCGTGCCGATGACGGGGCACCCCCGTACGGCCCCGCGTCCCCACGCGGACCCCACGCAGAACCGGACGACGATGCTCAGCTGGCGGAACCACCCCGTAATGGACGACGGACTGTCGCTGGTCGACGCCGTGCGCGCAGGCGATCACGAGGAAGCCCGGTTCCTCTCCGGTCGGGTGCTGGAACAGGCCGAAGAGGCCGGTTTCGACCACGTCGCCTCCGCCGTGCTGGCGCTGGCACCCTGTGTCGACGGCAGCGCTGGTCGACTGGCACCCACGGGCCTGGCGTCGCTCAACCTTCTGGCCGCCTTGCTCGACGTGCAGACGGGGTTTTCCGCCAGGGCCTGAGGCCGTTAATCCGGCCGGGGCATGCCGGTGAGTGACAGCAGGTCTCGCTCCACCGTGGCGCAGTAACGCTCCAGTGGGAGATCGTTCGGCAGCGTGTCGAACGGGTCTTCGATCTGGTCGCCCAGCGCGTCCAGCCCGAAGAAGGTGTAGGCGAGCACGCCCACCACCAGCGGCGTGAACCAGCCCATCAGGCCCACCAGGCAAAACGGCAGCAGGAAGCAATAGATGTGCACCGTCCGGTGCAGCAGCAGGATGTAGGCGTAGGGGATCGGCGTGCCCTGGATGCGCTCGCAGCCGGCAAGCACATGGGACAGCTTGCTCAGCTCGGTGTCGATGGACGACAGCAGGATTGGGTCCACCTTCTGCGTACGCGCTGCCGAGGCATAGGCGATGCCAGCCTGGGCAAGCAGGGCGCTGGGACGGTTCGGCGCCGCGAGCGTGGCGTCCTGTTCGGATGGGGTAAGCCAGCGCGCGAGTTCCTCGGCGGGGTCGCTGTTACGCAGATGGTGTCGCAGCGCGTGCGCGAAGGCGATCAGTCGCCCTGTCAGCGACGCCCGTTCGCCGGCCGAGGTTTCAGGCAGGAAGGCGAGCGTCTGCCGCGCGAGGTTGCGCATCACGTAGATCATTTCGCCCCACAACGTGCGGGCGTCCCACCAACGCTGGTAGGCGACCGTGTTGCGGAAGCCCAGGAAAATCGCGAGCGTGAGGCCCATCAAGGTGAGGGGCGCCGCGTTGAGGCCGATATGCAGCGCAACGAAATGCCTGTCGACCAGGATGACCGCGATGGATAGCGCCACGGTGTAGAGCACGCGCTTCCAGATGACCGGAACGATCGAGCCGTTGAGCGCGAAGAGCAGGGAGGCGACGGTGGGCGTGCGTGAGCGTGTGGGCATGGGGCTGGCCGTGACGGAGAGGATTATTCCGTCGGCGTCGGATCGTCCGTGCTCTTGCGCCGACGGCGCGGCTTGACGTCGGTGGCAAGCAGACCCTGGAGATAGGCGATGCCTTCCTCCTCGGGGAACCATGCGACCACATCGGCCACGCTAAGATTGTAGCGCACGCGCAGGGCCTCGAATTCCTCCCGGGCGCCCGCGAGCGGATCAACCTTCTTCGGGCGACCACGCGGCTTGGGCTCGGGTTTGACCTGGGGCTCGGGCTTGGCCTTGGGCTTCGGCTCGGGCAGGCGATCGGCGATTTGTCGATCGAGGGCGGCAAGTTCATCCTGGAATTGCCGGAAATCGTATTTACCGGACGAGTTCATCGCTAATGGCTAAGGCGCTGAAAGGTCCCCATTGTCGCATGGATTTGGCTATTCCAAATTGAGAATTTCGCCCTGAAAAGCCGATCAGGCGTGTCGGAAGGTCACCACGAGCACATCGCGGTGCGATGCCAGGGCAGGATCCAGCGGGGTGACGGGGGTGACACCGTGGAACACCCGGGGGTCGTGGATCAGGGCGGCATCGAACGGCCGGGCCAGCGTGAATTCGCCCAGGGAGCGACCGTCGGGTGCATGGATGGTGGTGGTGCCGCTGGCGATGTTTTCGCGATCGACCAGCAGGACGAGCACGTAATCGACGCCATCGCGGTGGCTGCCTTCCGGCGTGGGCTCGCCGGCCGCGCCGGCGGTGGCCTCGATGCGGAACTGGTGCACCTCGATATGCCAGTGGGCGATCTCCGGCGACAGGCTGCCGAAGAATTCCCGGCAGTAGTCGAGGATGGCGTGCATGCTGGCGCTGTCCGCGATCTCGGGCAGCACGGGTTCGAACCAGCGCGCGATGTCGCCCTGGAGGGTGTTGTAGGCCAGGGTCTGGAAATGCGCCTGGTGCGGCTGGCGCTCGATGTGACCGGCGCGGCTTGCGTAAACCGCGTGGCGGCGACGGCGGAAACGTCCCGTGGCGGCCAGGTAGGTGTCCGGTTCCAGCGCGTTCCAACTGGCGGCGAAGGCCGGCCAGTCAGACATCGCATGGGTGTGTTCGAACAGCCGGCGCATGTCGTCGCCATGGACGAAGGCGAAGCCCTCGTCCCGTACCTGGTCGTGGAGGGTCGTTTCGGTCGCTTCGAGGGGGGCGTTCATCGCCGCAGTATACGTCCGCGCGAGGCCCGACGGGACTGCGGCAAACAGCCTCCCGCTCTTGTAGGAGCGCGCTTGCGCGCGATCCGCTTCGCGATATCGCCGGGTTGTCGCCTCGACGCGAGCACCCATCGCGCGCAAGCGCGCTCCTACGGGGCCTGCAACGGCTGCGGCTTGTCCAGCGCCTTCAGCAATCCGGCGTCGCGCTGGTAGACGTCCTGCTTGAACGCGAGTTTCCCGTCGTCGCCGATGTCCACCGTCCAGTAGGCCAGCAACACCGGCACCGCGGTCGGCAGGGTGACGTTTTGCGTCTTGCCCGTGGCAATGCGTTCGTCGATCGCCTCGCGACTCCATTTCTGGTCGTCGTTGAAAAGCAGTTGCACCAGGTCGAGCGGATGTTCCACGCGGATGCAGCCGGAACTGGTGTCGCGCTTGACCCGGGCGAACAGTTCCTGGTGCGGCGTATCGTGCAGGTATACGGCGAAGGAATTGGGGAAGCGGATCACCACCTGACCCAGCGAATTGCCGGGACCGGCGTCCTGGCGCAGCGTGATGCCGCGTGGGTTGGCCCAGTCGACGTTGGCGGGCGAAAGGGTGTTGCCGCCGCTGTCCAGCACGCGGATGCGGTTGGCGGCGAGGTAGCCCGGATTACGCCGTATCTTCGGCAGCATGTCGTTCTTCAGGATCGTCGGCGGCACTGTCCAGGTGGGATTGAACGTGACGTAGGTGATCTGCGAGCGGAAGATGGGCGTGCTGCGATAGGGCTTGCCGACCTGTACGCGCGAGCGCCATACCGGCTGTCCGTCGCGATAGAAGCTGATCTTGTAGCCGGCCACGTCGACCACGACGAAGGTGCCCTGCAGCGAATGCAGCAGCCAGCGCGCGCGCTCCAGGTTGACGCGCACCTGGCCGATGCGTGCCTCCACCGGCACGTTCAGCGCGGTGAGCGTGTCGGCGCCGACGCTGCCGTCGGTGTCGAGGTACTGATCGATCTGGAAACGCTTCACGGCGTCGGTGACCGCGTTGTCGAATGACTGGCCGTGGGCGAGCGTCGGGTCGAGATAGCCGTCGGCAACGAGCCGTGCGCGCAGCGCTTCCACCCGAGGGTCCTTCATGCCCGGCTTCAAGGTCGGGCCATCAGGCACGCTGGGCCAACCGCCATTGGCGGCAGTGGCGCGCAGTTGGACCAGCGCGTCGCGGAGTTTCGTGTAGAGCGGATTCTGCGGTCGGGCCATGCCGAAAGCCTGCTCGACGCTACGTTCCTCGATAGAGGACTCCAGCATGGACATGCCTTGCTGGGGATCGATAGCGGCTGGGTCGAAATTCCAGACGGGGTCCAGGCGCATCGGATCAACCTTGCCCCGGGCGAGCTGGACCAGCGCGGTGATGTACGCGCCGGTGGCTTCGATCTCGATCTCGGCGCGATGATCGGGCGGGGCCGTTTTCCAGTCGGGCGCCGAGAAGGCAGCCTTCAGCGCGCTGAGGTGGTAGTCCTCGGGCAGCAGGCCATCGCCGTCCGTGGACGCCAGGCCGGCAAGCAACTGGCGCACGTTTTCCTCGTCCGACCAGGCCGCCGTGTAGTGCCGTTGCGCGTAGAAATCGGAGATGGCCTTGCCCAGGGCGGCGTCCGAACGCGGCAGGGGGCCGCCTTGCATCGGCGTCATCCGCTGGATGCGGCCGTAGATCGCCTGCGCCACGGGATCGTCCGACGGCGGCTGCGGCAAGGCGCCGCTGGTGGCAGACGCGGGCTCGACGGCGACGATGGGCGGGGGAGACGCCGCGGATGCCGCGCCAGGAGGTGTCTGCGCGGCCGCCACCAAGGGCAGGGCGGCCGCGAGGACGAAGGCGGCAAGCGGGCCGCGAAATCGCTGTTCCATAGACATCATCGATCGTTCCTGGTTTTTTCTGCGCTGAGATGCACGCTCTTTCACATATATGAAAGGCTGCGATGTGACGGAATTGTGGTCAAGGAATGATCAGCACGTTAGGATCGACCGATGTCGTTTTCTCGGCTGGCCTGATGATTCGTCTGTTTCGTTCGTTCCTCGCCTGCGCGCCGCTACTGGGCGCCTCGATCTTCCTTCCCGCCACCGCCCACGCCGCCGATACGCTCGGCGAGGCCCTGGCCAAGCTCGCTCCCTCCGCCGACCCCAAGGTCATCAATCTCGCGGTGCAGGCTTCGGAATGCGCTCAGACGCAGAGCGGCGCGCCGTCCGACCGACTGGCGGTGATCGACTACTCCAAGCCGTCGTCGCAGCCGCGCCTGTGGGTCTTCGACGTGGTCCGGCGCAAGCTGCTGTTCCAGGAACTGGTCGCCCACGGCAAGAACAGCGGCGACGCCACGTCCACCCGTTTCTCCAACGCCCCGGAAAGCCTCGCTTCCAGCCTGGGCCTGTTCCGCACGTCCGACACCTACATGGGCAAGAACGGCTACTCGCTGCGCATGACCGGCCTGGAGCCGGGCACCAACGACCAGGCGCTCGCCCGGGCGATCGTCATCCACGGCGCCGCCTATGTGAACGAAGCCATGGCGCGTGTCGCCGGGCGCATCGGCCGTAGCTGGGGCTGCCCCGCCGTGCGCACCGCCATCGCGCACAAGCTGATCGACACCCTCAAGGGCGGCCAGATGGTGTTCTCCTACTATCCCGACAAGCGCTGGCTGGCGTCGTCGCCCTACCTCAAGTGCACCAGCAGCCAGCTGGCCAAGGCCGAGGCGCGTGTCGCCCCCCGTCCGGGCATCTGATTCCAGTCGCCGTTCCACGGGTTAGAATCCCCGGACCCTCACCGTGGAACCGAGCATGAAATACGTCGTTGCGTCCGTCGCCTGCCTCCTCATCGCCGGTTGCGCCACCAGCGGGATGAAAGACTCCCTGCCCAAGTTGAGCAGCAAGACGGGCAAGAGCGTCGCCGACTACGTGCAGTGCGTCGAGCCGAAGTGGCAGGCGATCTCCAAGGACGCCAAGGGCAGCGCCAAGGACGACAAGGGCGTTGTGACGTCCAACGATGACGGCAAGCACGAGCGCCTGGAAGTCACCGCCAACGGTTCCGGCGCCCAGGTCGTGATGTACGAACTGCAGAAGGGCAAGGGCGACTACGAAGGCCGCTTCCGCGAAGAAGCGATTTCCTGCCTCTGACGCCGTCGTCAGCTACGTGGACGCGCCTCCCGGGCGCGTTCCACGGCATCCAGCAACTGCGCCTTGTTGAAGGGCTTCTCCAGGAACACCGCCGATTTCGGGAACGGCGTGATGTCCTGGGGTAGCCGGCTCGACACCACCACCATCGCCGTGCCGGGCCGCTCCCGCAGCGCCGCCAGTAGCAAGGCGCTGCCCCGACGCTCGCCCGGGGTGTCGGCATGGACGACCAGCAGGTTCAGGTCGGTCATCTCGTGGAAGGCGTTCTTGGCGTCCCGGTAGGTCACCGTGAACCGGGTTTGATAGCCCGCGTCGTCCAGGACCATGGCCACGGTCTCGGCGACCATGGGCGCACGGTCGAAGACCAGCGCCGTGCGGGAAGGGGAGTGCTTGTTCATGCGGACAGTCTAGTCGGGGGATCGTCAGGTCGGCGCGACTCAGACGTTACCCTGTTCCGGTGGCCAGTGGGCGTTGATTTTCTTGATCCGGCCGACGAGGTCGCGCACCTCTTCGTTACGGTCGTGGATGCGTTTTTCCTTGGCCGCCTTCTGGGCCGCGAAATCCTCGTTGGTGCCCAGCACGGCCTCGTGGACCAGGCGGCAGCTCTCGTCCGCATGGGCGGCACGGGAATGAAAGCCCAGCCGATCGGCAATGATTTCCATGCGTAGCCCCGGGTGCGCCTGCTCCATGGTACGTGCCCGGACAGCGAAGAACTGCTGCCATTCGCGCTCGGGCGCGCCGCTCAGGATGGCCTCCACGCGGGGGATGTCGGGGCGGTCGAACTGTTCGCTGTCGTCGATGGCTTCGAACGATTCGATCTCGATCCAGTCTCTGCTGGCCATGGGAAATCCTGCGGTGGGAGGGCGCGCGATTCTTCGCCGGAGCATGTGGAGGAAACGTCGCGGCTTGCGTTCGTGGCGTCTTTCGGCATATACGGACGCGTGCTCTCCCCATCCTTCAAGGAGTTCCAACCCATGCGCTACCTCGTCATCGCCGGTGCCGTGCTGCTCGCCGGCTGCGCCACTCAGAACGAGCGCCACGTCGGCATCCACGACGTGCTCTCCAGCACCACCTTCTCCAACCAGTCGCCGGGCGATGGCGACGCCACGCTGAACATCGTCCGCGAACAGGGCCTGTGGGGCGCCGGTTGCTCCAGCGCCGTCTACCTCGACGACAAGGCCGTGGCGGACATGGAGATCGGCCAGCAGCTCGTGCTGCACGTGCCGTCGGGTACCCGCAAGCTCAGCGTGCAGCCGCACGGGGCCTGCTCGGCCGAGCGTCTCGACGCCGACGCCACCCTGGGCCAGGGCGAAACCCGTACCTTCACGATCCCCGCCAGTGGCGAGGGACTGGCCGCCCAGGCCGCTCCGAAAGCCTGACAGGGCTTGTTTTCAGGGTCGCGGTGGCGCAGGATCGTACGTGTCGCCGCGACGTGAAGAGGAGCCCTTATCGTGCACCGACGCATCGTTGGCCTGTACTCCGTTGAAGTCCGTACGCTGAAATCGGCGGGCGGCACCTGGAAGTCGGCCTATATCGTCGAACCCGCCGCCCACGCGGGTCCGCGCGATTTCGTGATGATCTCCCTGCTCGAGGAGTTCGTCGACGAGCGCGCCGCCGTCGATGCGGCCATGGATCGCGGCGTGAAGCACGCCGACTGGCTCGAGAACAGCCGGGCCCCGATCCCGGGCTGACGTGACCGCCACGCCCACCGCGCCGTAACGCCTCCACCACGATTCGCCGCCTAGCTTCCTCCTACGGGCAATGCCGCCCGATACCCGGGATGGACGCTTGCCGCACACGACCCTCTACCTGCCTTTCACCGCGTCGCCTCGTGGCTCGTGGAACGTCCGCCGGAACGCCGACCTGGTCGGGCAGTTCGCCACGCGGGACGAAGCCATGCGCCACGCGCTCTCGCTGGTCGAATCCATCGGCGCCCATGTCGGCGAACCGGTGGAGCTGAAGGTGGAGGACGAGGACGGCACCTGGCATCTCGCCGAGGTGCCCGAGGGCCCTGGTCGCAGGATCTGAGACGGCCCCGGGTCATAAGACGCATCCGTTCGTGCCGGATGCCTCCATGGCCGCCTACCTCAAAGCCCTGCGATCCACCGAGTCCGACGCGGCCTTGGCGACCCATCACGACGGTCAGACGCTGGCCCAGCGCCTCAGCGCGAAATACGGTGACCGGGTCTGTTCGGCGTTTACGGTGTTCGGCAGGGAGGGGCGTTTCGCGCCCTTGCCCGAAGATTTGCCTGAGGGCCTCGCCACCGCTTTGCGTGCCCGTGGGATCGAGCAGCTTTACAGTCATCAGCAGGAGGCCTGGGACGCGGCGCGTGCCGGGCGACACGTGCTGGTCGCTACGCCGACAGCGTCCGGCAAGACACTCTGCTACACCTTGCCGGTGATCGCCTCCGCGCTCGAATCCGGAGCGCGTGCGCTTTACCTGTTCCCGACCAAGGCGCTGGCGCAGGATCAGGTGGCCGAGCTGCTCGAGATCAACCGGGCAGGCGACCTTGGCGTGAAAGCCTTCACTTTCGATGGCGATACGCCGGGCGAGGCGCGTCAGGCGATCCGGCTGCATGGCGATGTCGTGGTGAGCAACCCGGACATGCTGCACCAGGCGATCCTGCCGCATCACACGAAGTGGGCGCAGTTCTTCGAGAGCCTGCGCTACATCGTCATCGACGAGATCCACACGTATCGCGGCGTCTTCGGATCGCACCTGGCGAACGTGCTGCGGCGGCTCAAGCGTATCTGCGCGTTCTATGGCGTGCGTCCCCAGTTCGTGCTGTGTTCCGCCACCATCGGCAATGCGGTGGAACATGCGCAGGCCCTCATCGAGGACGAGGTGTTCGCGGTGACGCAAAGCGGCGCACCCAGCGGCGACAAGCACGTGTTGCTGTGGAACCCTCCCGTGGTGAATCCCGACCTGGGATTGCGCGCGTCGGCGCGGTCGCAGACCAACCTGATCGCCCGCGTGGCGATCAAGGCGAAGATGAAGACCCTGGTGTTCGCGCAGTCGCGGCTCATGGTGGAAGTGCTCACCAAATACCTCAAGGATGTCTTCGACCACGACACGCGCAAGCCGCCGCGCATCCGTGCCTACCGCGGCGGCTACCTGCCGACGGAGCGACGCGAGGTGGAGCGGGAGATGCGCGCCGGCAACGTCGATGGCATCGTGTCCACTTCGGCGCTGGAGTTGGGTGTGGATATCGGTAGCCTCGATGCCGTGGTGCTCAATGGCTATCCGGGCTCCATCGCGGCCACGTGGCAGCGCTTCGGCCGCGCAGGGCGCCGGCAGCAGCCTTCGCTGGGCGTGCTGGTGGCCAGCAGCGCGCCGCTCGACCAGTACCTCATGCGCCATCCGGCCTTCCTCACCGAGGCCAGCCCCGAGCATGCACGCATCCAGCCCGACCAGCCGCTGATTCTTCTCGATCACATCCGATGCGCCGCGTTCGAACTGCCCTTCGTCGATGGTGACCGTTTTGGTCCCGACGATGCGGGAGCCTACCTCCAGGTGCTGGCGGAGTCCGAGGTGCTGCATCGCGAAGGCGATCGCTGGGAGTGGATCGCCGACAGTTATCCGGCCAACGCGGTCAGCCTGCGTTCGGTGGCCGACGGTAATTTCGTGGTGGTCGACCGCACGGAAGGCCGGCAGACGATCATCGCCGAGGTGGATTACTCGGCCGCCGCGCTCACGTTGTACGAAGGCGCGATCCACATGGTGCAGTCGGTGCCGTACCAGGTGGAGAAACTGAACTGGGATGGCCGTAAGGCCTACTGCACGCGCACGCGCGTCGATTACTACACGGACGCCATCGACTACACGAAGCTCAAGGAGCTGGAATGCTTCGATGGCACGCGGGCTGGCGAGGGCAGTGCGCGCCATGGTGAAGTGCACGTGGTCCGGCGCGTGTCGGGCTACAAGAAGATCCGTTACTACACGCACGAAAACATCGGATACGGCCCGGTGAGCCTGCCGGACCAGGAGCTGCACACCACGGCGGTATGGTGGCAATTGCCGCAGACGGTGCTCGACGAGGTGTTTCGCTCACGCCAGCACGCGCTGGATGGATTCCTCGGTGCGGCGTATGCGCTGCATGTCGCCGCCGTCGTCGCGGTGATGGCGGAGCCTCGCGATCTGCAGAAGGCCGTCGGCTCTGGCGATGGCGGCTGGTCGGCACAGGTGGATACGGCAGGCCGTGGACAGTTGCGTGCGGCCGATGGCGGCCTCGCCTCGCCCGACATGCTCGAGCGTTTCCTGCCGACGGTGTATCTCTACGACAACTTCCCAGGTGGCGTGGGCCTGAGTGAGCCATTGTTCGTTCGCGCGCGGGAACTCGTGCGCAGCGCGCTGGAGACGGTGCGTGGATGCGAGTGCAAGGCCGGTTGTCCCGCGTGCGTAGGGCCGGTCCTCGCGGCCGACGAACATCGGCAGGAAACGCCCAGGGCTCTCACGGTGAAGGTGCTGGAACTGCTGGGGGCGGAAGGGTGAGCGATCTCGCCTCGAAACTAGCGGCGCTCCGTCGGCAGGCGGGGGCGCCGATCGGAGGGCGTCCTGTAAGACCCGTTGCGCCACCGAAGGCGTCCGTGGATCTCGACGCGTTACGACGCATGGCCGGCGTGCGGGCGCGGCTCGGCTTGCCACGCACACCCGCGCGCGCCGTGGAACGCGAGGTGCCGGGCGAGGAGATCGCGCCGGGGCTGCGTTACCTCGAGCAATCTTTCGCATGGCCGGAGGCTCCCGAGGTCTTCGACCTGACCTTTGCCCGGCTCACGCAGGCGCACCGTGGGCAGCTCATGCATTTCGACACGGAAACCACGGGTCTTGCCGGGGGCACCGGAACGCGAGCCTTCATGATCGGCGTCGCGGACTGGCGGGACGATCGTCTCCGCGTACGCCAGTTGTACATGACGACCATGGCGGCGGAAACCAGCATGCTGCGCACGTTCGCCGGGTGGGTCGACGACGATACGGTGCTGGTGAGCTACAACGGAAAATCCTACGACGCACCGCTGCTGGCGACACGGTTTCGCCTGGCACGCATCACCAACCCACTGGTGGGGCTCGTGCATGTCGATCTGCTTCATCCGATGCGTCGACGCTATCGGCAGGTGTGGGAAAACTGTCGCATGCAGACGGCCGAGCGGCATCTTCTGCGCATTGTCCGTGAAGACGACCTGCCGGGATCGGAGGCGCCACGTGCCTGGCTCGATTACCTGCGAGGGGGCTCATCGACGGATCTGGTGCGCGTGGCGGCGCACAACCTGCAGGACGTGCGCAGCCTCAGCGCACTGTTGGTGGAAGCCCATGGCTGGGCGGCCCTCGACATGGCGTCTTCGCCGCCCGGTAACGAAATCTCCACGCCAGCGCGCGCAGGCTGACCCACGCATCGACGCGGTGTCGAGGAGGCATGAGGCATGAACGAGCAGAGCACGTTGACCAAGCCTTGCGATCACGACGGTTGCGGCTGCCAGATTCCCATCTCGCGGGACTACTGCAACGAGGCCTGCCGCATGGCGGCGGAAGAACAGAACGTGGGCTCGACGTGCGAATGCGGCCACGCCGCCTGCCAGCAGCTCCATCATCATCACTGATCGGAAGCACGGCCATGACCAACGACGGCAAGCAGGACACCCCGGGCTACAAGGAAGACAACCCGAAGCCCTCGCACGGCAAGCCAAAGGTGCCGGGCGAGGGACATCCGAAAGAGCACCAGAACATGCCGAAAGACAAGCCAGGTAAGCAAAACGGCTGAGGTTCCGGCATCTGTAGGAGCGGGCTTGCCCGCGACCCCTCAGGATCGCTATCGCGACTGATGCAATGCGATTCGTTGTGCGAGAGGCTTTCGCGACCTCGAATCGCGAGCAAGCTCGCTCCTACAGGCGTAGGCAAACTTGCCTCACGGGCATTTGTAGGAGCGGGCTTGCCCGCGACCCCTCAGGATCGCTATCGCGACTGATGCAATGCGATTCGTTATGCGAGAGGTTTTCGCGCCCTCGGATCGCGAGCAAGCTCGCTCCTACATGGTTGTGTGGCCTTGGCCTCAGGCTGCTTTGCGCAACAGCCCGCTGATGCCGGCCACGGCGTTACCGATGGCGGCAGTCTTCTGCTCGTCACCGCGCGACACGCCCTCGGCGCGGACGAATTCCACATCGGTGACGCCGAGGAAGCCGAGCACGGCGCGCAGGTACGGTTCCTGGAAGTCCATGGCCGCTGCCGGGGTGCCGTCGGCGTAGATGCCACCGCGCGACGATGCGATGATCACGCGCTTGCCGCCCGCGAGGCCTTCGGGGCCGGCGGCGGTGTAGCGGAAGGTCTTGCCAGCGACTGCGATACGGTCGATCCAGGCCTTCAGCGAGCTGCTGATCGAGAAGTTGTACATCGGGGCGCCGATGACGACGACATCCGCCGCCAGGAATTCTTCCATCACCGCGTCGCTTTCGGCAGCGGCAGGATCGTTCTCGCCGGCGGGCAGGGCCCAGTGGCCGAGCGGGGTGGCGTGGAGGTCGCGGTAGGTGACCTCGAGGCCCGGATGGTTCCGGGTGAACTCGGCGACGATGGCCGAAGTCAGGCCGCGCGACACGGAATAGGCGCCCAGGGCACTGGCATCGATATGCAGGAGTTTCATGGGGTTAGACCTCTGTCGGGACCGCGTTGGCGGGATAGAGGAGACGATACGCCGGCAACAATCCCGTGATTAGTCGGCTTGCGGTAGACTGATTGTTTCCAGACAGAAACGACCAGGACATCCGATGGAAGGCGCCCTCCAGGACCTGAACGACTTGTACTTCTTCGCCTCCGTCGTCGAGCACGGCGGTTTCTCGGCCGCCGGCCGGGCATTGGGCGTACCCAAGTCACGTCTGTCCAAGCGCATCGCGCAGTTGGAGGATCGCCTCGGCGTCCGCCTGCTCCAGCGCACCACGCGGCGTTTCGTGGTGACGGAGATCGGCGAACGCTTCTACGCGCACTGCCGAGCGGTGCTGGAAGAGGCGAGGGCAGCCCAGGACGCGGTCGACGAACTACGCACCGAGCCCCGCGGCGTCGTCCGCGTGAGCTGCCCAATCTCGCTCGCGCAGAACGTCCTCGGCCCGATGCTGCCTGCCTTCATGCTCGAGCATCCGAAGGTGCAGATCCGCATGACCGCCACCAATCGCCGCGTGGACCTGATCGGCGAGGGTTACGACGTCGCCATCCGCGTGCGTGAAAAACTCGACACCGACGCGACACTCGTCCTGCGCAGCATCGGCTACGCGCGCAACCTGCTGGTCGCCAGCCCCAAGTTCCTCGACAGCAACGGTCGCCCGAAGACCCTGGAAGAACTTGCGCTCCTGCCCGCGCTGTCGATGTACGAGCACGAAGGCGCGCAGGTCTGGGAGCTGGTGGACGCCAGCGGCAAGAAGGCCGCCGTGGAAGTGAAGCCACGCCTGGTCAGCGGCGATTTCTCCGTGCTGATCTCGGCGGCCGTGCAGTGCTGCGGCGTGGCGCTGATTCCGGAAGATTTCTGCGCCCCGATGATCGCCAACGGCATCCTCGAATGGGTGCTGCCCGAGTACACCACCGCGCAAGGCACCCTGCATTTCGTCTACCCCAGCCGACGCGGCCTGCTGCCGGCGGTGCGCAGCTTCGTTGACTTCCTGGCCGAGCGCCTGCCCAAGGCCCAGGCCGAGTTTCACAAGGACTGCGACCGCCTTGGCCGGCAGCCGCAGGACGCGGGCGCGATCAAGCTAGCCCGCATGTTAGGATCGGACCATCCGGCGGCGTTTGGCCGTCCAAACGAATAAAGGCGTTCGATGCAACTCGAAACCAAGCTCCCCAAGGTCGGCACGACCATTTTCAGCGTCATGAGCCAGCTCGCGCTGGAGCACAAGGCGGTCAACCTCGGCCAGGGCTTCCCGGATTTCGAACCGCCGGAAGCACTGCGCGAGGCCATCACCCGCGCCATGGCCGAAGGCAAGAACCAGTACGCCCCCGGTGTCGGCATCGCGAAGCTGCGCGAGCAGATCGCGCTGAAGACGGAGCGTCTGTACGGCCATCGCGTCAGCCCGGATACCGAGGTCACCGTCACCTCCGGTGCCACGGAAGCCTTGTTCTCGGCCATCGCGGCGGTGGTCCGTGCCGGCGACGAGGTGATCGTCTTCGACCCATGCTACGACAGCTACGAGCCCGCCATCGAATTGCAGGGCGCCACCGCCGTGCATATTCCGCTCACGTTGCCGGCCTTCGCCATCGACTGGCAGCGCGTGCGCGATGCGATCACGCCGAAGACGCGCGTAATCCTGATCAACTCGCCGCACAATCCGTCGGGCGCCGTGCTGACCCGCGCCGATCTCGACGAACTGGCCACCATTGTGCGCGACACGAACATCGTGGTGCTGTCCGACGAGGTCTACGAGCACATCGTGTTCGACGGCGCCGAGCACCAGAGCGTGCTGCGCCACAAGGAATTGGCCGAGCGCAGCATCGTCGTCTCGTCGTTCGGCAAGACCTACCACTGCACCGGCTGGAAGGTCGGCTACGCCGTGGCGCCCAAGGCGCTCACCGCCGAATTCCGCAAGGTGCACCAGTACCTCACCTTCTGCACCTTCAATCCGGCGCAGTGGGCGTTCGCCGAGTTCCTTGAGTCCTCCCCGGAGCACTACCTGGAACTGCCCGCCTTCTACCAGGCCAAGCGCGACAGCTTCCGTAAGCTGCTGGCACCGTCGCGCCTGAAGCTGCTCGATGTGCCGGGCGGTTACTTCCAACTCGTCGACTACAGCGCCATCCGCGATGTCGACGACATCAACTTCAGCGAGTGGCTGGTTCGCGAGGGCGGTGTCGCCGCGATTCCGCTCAGCCCGTTCTACGAGACGGCGCCAGACACGCGCCTTGTGCGCCTCTGCTTCGCCAAGAACGACGCCACCATGGAAGCCGCCGCGGAGCTGCTGTGCAAACTCTGACCGTCTCCCTCATCCAGGGCGCCACGCTCTGGCACGATGCCCCGGGCAATCGTGAGTACTACGGGCGCCTCGTACGCAACGCGCCGAAGAGCGATCTCATCGTGTTGCCGGAGACCTTCCTCTCCGGCTTCACCAACGACACGCTCGGCAACGCCGAGACGATGGATGGCGAAGGCGTGGCTTGGTTCCGCGCGCTGGCGGCCGAGGTCGGCGCCACGCTCACCGGCAGCCTGGTGATCCGCGAAGGCGACACCGTGTACAACCGTCTCGTCTGGGCATCGCCCAACGGGGAGCTTGCGTATTACGACAAGCGCCACCTGTTCCGCATGGCCGGCGAGCACACCCGTTATGGTGGTGGCAGCGAGCGGCTCATCGTGGAGCTGAAGGGTTGGCGCATCCTGCCGCAGGTCTGCTACGACCTGCGCTTCCCGGTCTGGCTGCGCAACGGTCGCAAGGAAGACGCCGCGGGTGGCATGGACTACGACCTCGCGCTGTTCGTGGCCAACTGGCCGTCACCGCGCCGTCAGCCCTGGCGCACGCTGCTGCGCGCCCGGGCCATCGAGAACCTGTCCTATGTGATCGGCGTGAACCGCGTCGGCGTGGATGGCAACAATCACCCTTACGCGGGCGACAGCGCCATCATCGATCCGGTCGGTGAACCGCTGATCGAACTGGGACCGCAGGAGCAGGTGGTCACGGTGACGCTCGATCCGGCGCCGCTGCTCGCCCACCGCGAGCGCTTCCCGGCGTGGATGGACGCAGACCGCTTCGCGCTGGACCTCCAGGCCTGACGCCCCTTCGGTAGGAGGCGCGACTCACCCACCCTTGTAGGAGCGCGCTTGCGCGCGATCCCGCGTAGCGGCCAGGTTGCCCGCTGTCGCGGGATCGCGCGCAAGCGCGCTCCTACAGAGGTGGCGGTAGTTACTTGGCTGGCTGGAAGGGCAGTACGGGCCCGATTTTGGCAACCTTTCGCCAGGCCGCCAGCTTGTCTTCGATACCCTGGCCGATCGCGATCTGCGGCTCGGAGGGCGTTACGGCATCACGCTTTTCCCACTCAGCGATTTCGCCCGCGGCCTTGCGGAAGGCGGCGACGAAATCCGGCGTGGCATTGAGGCCATCCACCAGCCATGCGTGACCGAAATAGGTGATGTCCGAATCGGCACCGCAGCCGAACGAGGTGCGGTCGGTGCGCGCCGAGGTGAGCACCAACGTGCCTGGGCCCTGCAGCTTGGGCACGAATCCACCGGAATAGCAGGCGTTCACCACCACGACCTTCCAGCGGAACGGGCGCTTGGCGAGGATATCGGTGAGGCCGTCGACATCCAACTGGTCGAGCGGAATCGGGTCCATGTCGACCAGTAGCGAATGATCGCTGCCGCCATGCGTGGCGAGGTAGACGAAAAGGATGTCCTCACGGGGATCCATCACGTGCGCAAGACCGTCGAGCGCGCCCTCGAGGTTTGATCTTGCCCCCGTTTCACGGACACCCCTATAAGCGATTAACTATCGCAATAGGAGGTGGACGATGACCAAGAGCAAGGCAGGCAGAAAGGGGCAGGAGTTCAGCCTGGAGTTCAGGCAGCAGGCA
>NZ_WNDO01000020.1 GCF_009912395.1 Luteibacter sp.
CGTTTAGCCGCGTCCGGAAGGGCTCCGGGACGTCCGTGGACCGCGTGGGTCGGGCGGTGGGTGTGAGAATGCCTTAGACTTTGGCTTAGCCATCGTCAACTCCTATGGTTGATTGCTGGTTAGCGGGTCAGAGGTGGTGGTACACCTCTGGCCCGCGCTTCTTACCGCTTACGAGCGATGGTTGTTTGCCGACACGTGACACGAACCCGCAAACAACGCGTGCACGGTAGCAAATTACGTGCGTGCTTGCATATGGAAGGATTCTGAAAAACGCTGCGCGCTTGCGCGCGATCACACGTTATCGATGACCTGGCCCGCTACGCGGGATCGCGCGCAAGCGCGCTCCTACAAGTCACCTCACCGTCGTTCCTGCGCACGCAGGAACCTAGCACCTCGGTTCACCAGCAACATGACGACGCTGCATCGGCCTTTACGTAGGTAACGCACTCGCGACAACCCATCGCATCGCGCTGGATTCCAGCGCCTCGGTTCACCAGCAACACGTCGACGCTTCATCGGCTTTTACGTAGGTGACGTACTCGCGACAACCCACTGCATCGCCCTGGGTTCCAGCGTGCGCTGGAACGACGTGAGGGGGTTTGTAGGTTGCCTCGCTGTTTGCGCGCCCTCCACGTCGCGGGCAGGTTGGCCCTTGGGGCCGCCTGAGCAGAGGGCCGTGTAACGGCCCGCTCCGAAGGACTGCGCCGAAGGCCCCAAGGGCCAATCCGCCCGGGGCACAACGTAACGTCCGAGCGCAAAGCGGCGAACGCCGCTAAACACACGAGCCGCGCAGCGGCTAACCGCATCCCCCTCCCGTGGTACCATCGCGCCATCATCCTTCCCATAGAGGTACTCGTCCAATGCGCCAGTGATGCCGCCGTTACCAACGGCCAGGAAGTCCGCCCCCACGGGCGTCTTTTCGCATCCCTGGAATTCATCGCATGACGACTACTCTTCTGACGCTCGATAGCGTCTCGTATGTCTTGCCGGACGGCCGCGCACTGTTCTCCGGACTCGACTTCTCCTTCGACACCACACCCACGGGCCTCGTCGGACGCAATGGCGTAGGCAAGAGCGTGCTCGCACGCTTGCTGGCCGGCCAACTCACGCCAGCGGGTGGCCGCGTCGTGGCGCACGGCGTGGTGCACTACCTTGCACAGGACATCCCTCGCGATGTCGGACTTACCGTGGCGGATATCGCGGGACAGGGCGATATCGTCCGTGCGCTCGCTCGCATCGAAGCAGGAAGCAGTGATCCCAACGACTTCGACACCGTAGGAGATCGATGGGACGTGGCGCGTCGTCTCGGCGACGAACTGGCACGGCATGGACTCGATTATCTGGATGGCGCCACAGCAGCCTCGTCGCTGAGTGGTGGCGAAGCCACACGTGTCGCCCTGGTGGGTGCATTCCTGTCTGACGTGGACATGCTGATTCTGGATGAGCCCAGTAACCATCTCGATCACGCTTCCCGGCAGGCGCTTGTAGAACGGCTCATGGCATGGGATCGGGGCCTGATCGTCGTCAGTCATGATCGCGCCCTACTCCGTCGCATGGAGCGCATCGTCGAATTGTCCGAGCAAGGGTTACGTGCTTACGGCGGCAACTACGATGATTACGCGCAAGCTCGCGACGCGGAGCGCGACGCCGCAGCGAACCAGTTGGCCCAACGCAAGGCAGAGCGGCGACGCGAGGAACGGTTATTGCGAGAGCGCACTGAACGCGCCGAACGTCGACAGGCGCGCGGTGCCCGTGAGGGACGCGAAGCCAACCAGGCGCCAATCTTGCTCGGTCGGCGCAAAGAGGGGGCGGAAAACTCCGCTGCGCGTTTGCGCGAACAGAACGAGCGCAGCCGCGAAACGCTGGATCAGCGTGTACGTGATGCCGCCATGCGCGTGGACCGACGCCCTGCCCTGCATATGGCGACGTCGTCCACCGGTGAAGGGCCGCAACGCGTGGCGCTTCTGGATAACGTGGTCTTGCCTTATGTAAGGGGTGACGCGCGTGCGATCTCGTTGACCATCCTCGCCGGACAGCGCATCGGCGTCGTAGGCTCGAACGGCTCAGGGAAGTCCACCCTGCTACGTGTGCTGGCCGGGATGCTTGCGCCCTTGCAGGGTGAGCGCCACGTGCCCGTGCCGGTCGCATGGCTCGATCAACGACTGGAAGGCCTCGATCCGGCGCGATCCCTTGTCGATACCATGACGGACGATCAGCCGGGCATCGACGAAGGCGCGTTGCGCAGCCGGCTCGCCCTGATGGGGCTCGACGCGCACGCGGCCATCTCACCCAGCGGATCGCTCAGCGGCGGCCAGCGCCTCGCCGCCTGTCTCGCACGGGGCATCCTCGCCGATCCTCCTGTGCGGCTCCTGCTACTGGACGAACCGGGCAACCACCTCGATCTTCCCGCCCTCGAAGCGCTGGAAGACATGCTGCGCCACTACGACGGAAGCCTCGTCGTGGTCTCCCACGACGAGGTGTTCCTGGAGCGGATCGCGCTGACCCACCGCCTGGAGGTCAGCCCGGATGGCTGGACGCTGGAGCCCTGCTGAAGGCTAGCGTCAGCGCGTGGAGAACACCGGATCGCGCAATCCAGCCAGCTTGCCGGCCGATTTTTCGCCCATCTCCAGCACAACTACGTCGTGACGTCCCTTGCGCAGCCATTCGGCGGGCACGAACAGGGTCTGCTGGGGGCCGATGTTCCAGTAGCGACCAAGGTGGTGGCCATTGATCCAGACGTGGCCCTGCGACCAGCCGCGCATGTCGATGAAGCTACCGCCGGCAACCTTGTCCAGTGCGAAGCCACCGCGCAGGAAGCGCGGGCCCTTCGCGTCGAGGCCGGGGTGGAACGGCAGGGTCGACAGATCGTTCAGGGGTAGCGGATAGACCTGCCACTGCGAGAGCACGTCCTTGCCGATACTCACTTCGTGACGCAGGCCCTTGTACTCGTCGGGCACGGCCGAACCGAAGTTGACGCGGCCCATGTTCTCGACGAGCAGGTCGAGGGTATCGCCCTGCTTCAGCGGCGTGGCTAGGGTGCGCTGCCCCAACCGCCGATCGAGCGTGCCGCGCGGCTGGCCGTCGACCAGGACCGTGGCGAAATCGCGTACTGCGCCGACATTGAGGTCGCCCTTCACGTCGGCGTCGAGACGCTTGCAATAAAGGATCAGGCCGTAGTTCTGGTCGAAGGCTTCCATCGGCCGGACACGCACCGACGCCTGCGGCTTCGACAAGGCGGGCAGCGCGTCCAGCAGCGAAACCGACGCGTCGAGATTGAACGTCGGGATCGCCATCGTCGGCGAGGACGCGGGCAGCTTCGGCAGCGTCTCGCCGGGACTCAGGTGGGCACCAATGAGTTTGCGCAAGGCCATGTACTTTGGCGTGAGGCGCCCGGCTTCGTCGATCGGTGCATCGTAGTCGTAGCTGGTGGTTACCGGCTTGTAGACGTGGTCTTCCTCGTTGGCCCCGGCCATCCAGCCGAAGTTGGTGCCGCCATCGACCATGTACAGGTTGAACGACACCTTGTTGTCGATGAACCAGCCCACCGCGCTTGTCGCCACCGCCGTGGTACGTGTCTGGTGCGGCTCGCCCCAGCGGTCGTACCAGCCGGACCAGTATTCGCCGGTCATCTTCGGGTAGCCCTTCAGGTACGGCGCCGATTCGTCGAAGGCTTCCTTCGCGTCGGCGGCATCGCCATCGAAGTTGATCACCGGCAGCAGGCCCGGCAGGGTGCCGGGCTCCATGCGACCGGGGCCCGGTCCATTGGACATGAACAGGGGTACGTCGAAACCGGCGTCGACGATCTGCTTGTGGATCGCTTCGAGGTAGTCGCGATCCTCGCCATAGGAGCCGTATTCGTTTTCGACCTGCACCATCACGATGTTGCCGCCGTGACTGGAGAGCAGCGGCTCGAGCTCCTTGTGCAGGCGCTTGAACCAGGCGTCGGTGGCGGCGAGGAAACGCGGATCGTAGCTGCGCACGCGAAGTCCCGGCGTGCGCAGGAGCCACGCCGGGAAGCCGCCGAAATTCCACTCGGCGTACACATACGGGCCCGGACGCAGGATCACGTCGAGGCCTTCTTCCTTCGCGATGCGCACGAAGGATGCGATGTCGCCGTCGCCCGAGAAGTCGAACTTCCCGGGCTCGGGCTCGTTGACGTTCCAGAAGGCGTAGGTGGTGATCGTATTGAGGCCCATCGCCTTGGCCTTGCGCAGTCGATCGCGCCAGGCCTCGTGCGGTATCCGGGGGTAATGCATCTCTCCCGAACGGACCAGCCAGGGCTTGCCGTCCCTGACGAAATGGTCGCCATCGATCGCCAGCGGCGACCCGGCCCACGACGGCATCGCCAACGCCATGGCGACGCCGGCCAATACGCTCACTACCCTACCCTTCATCGATCACCCCTTAATAGTCGTACGTGACGGAAAAACGGACGTAACGAGGGTCCTGCAGCACCAGAGGCGTAGGGTACAACGGATTGGGGGAGGCGGTGGCGTCCAGGTAGTAGTGCGGGTTGATGTTGAGGGCGACCTGGTTGTTGGTAACGTTAAAGATATCCAGGTGGAACCCAAGCTTGTTGCCCGCGAAGGCCGGCGCATACTTCACGCCAAGGTCGAGCTGGCGCTGCCAGGGCATGTTGCCCGTGGAGCCCGGAGGCGCCGGGCGGCCATTGCAGAAGTGGTAGTTGGAGTTGTAGCCCGCCGGGTCCTCGTTGTTCGGCCCGAACAGACCCAGGCACACGGCCGGGCTGCCGGAGATCAGCGCGAGGTTCGCCGAGACCAGCCATTCCGGTGTCACCTGGTAATAGCCATACAATTTCAACTGGTGCTTGTGGTTGTTGCCTTGCAGGCCGCCGCTGTAGGTCATCAGCTGGCCGAAGTCCCAGTCCTCGGACTGCGACGGGCCATTGGATTGCACGTTCGACTGGGTCAGGCCTTCGGTGTTGCCGTAGCTGCGCGAGAAGGTGTAATCCACGCGGCCGTACCATTTGCCGTCGAAGGGGTGTTCGAGGAAGGCGTCCAGACCGTAGTAGTTGCGCTTGAGCCGGGGAAAGTCGAGCTGGTCGCGGGTGAGCTTCACGTCGTGCGCCCCACCGGCCGCGTCGAGCACCACGAAGGTGTTGCCCTTGCCGCCGTTGACCAGGTAGCAACTGTTGACCGAGGCCGCCTGCACGCCCTGCGCGCGGGCTGCGTCCTTGATGCGGTCCACGTCACAGAAGTCGTCGATGGCGGTGCGCAGCACGCGCCGCGAGAGCTTGGCGCCGTACACCCATTGGTCGCCCATGCTCTTGCTGAAGCCGAGCATGTATTCGTCCTGGTACTCCGACTTCAGCCCCTTGGCGGTGACCGTGCGTGGATCGGGCAGGATACCGAAGGCGTTGTTGGCGGAGACGGGGCCGGACATCTGGGTCAGCCCGATGGGCAGGCCTTCGGGCGAGATACCGGAATACGTGAAATATTGCGTGGTGCTCGTATAGGCGCCCGCCGCGCTGAGCGCCGGAGCCAGCGGCGAACCGAGGAAGTAGCGTCCCACGTTGCCGTACACCTTGAACGAGGCGTCACCATTGACGTCCCAGCTGAAGCCCAGGCGCGGCGCCCACTGTGGCTTCGTCTGTGCGATATAGGCCTGGCCGTTGGCGTTGTAGTTGGTGAACTGGTCGTTGCGCAGGCCCAGCGAAAGCAGCAGGCGGTCGTTCACCTGCCACTGGTCCTCGATGTACTGCGCGCGTTGGCGCGAGCGCACACTCGCGACCGAGGACGACACGTTCTTCATCACGTAGTAGCCGCCCGCCCCGTTCGGGAACGCGCCGGGCGCACCGACGCCCAGCTTCGGCGCGAGGGCGTTGCCGGGATTGGTCGTGTAGCCGTACGACCAGGAATACCCCGGACCGGCTGTCTTCGAACCCTGGTCGACGGCCTGCGAATCCAGGTTGTCGATACCGGCCGTGATCGTGTGGTCGCCGATGGCCCAGGCCAGCGACACGCGCAGGTTCGACGAGCGATTGCCCTGACCGGGGTCGTAGATGCTCGATACCGTCTGGCCCATCGTGCGCGGCGAGCCACCGGTGTAGAGCGGGTTCTGGTTCTGCGTGCCGCTGATATAGGTCAGGCCGTCGTTGTAGCCCACCGGCAGCACGTAGTTGCTCGTGCGCATCTTGCCGTACTGGGCCGAGAGGGTCAGCGCGTCGGTGAGGTAGCCCGTGTACTTGGCGTTCCACAATGTGCCACCACGCTTCACGTCATCGGAGTGGCCCAGCAGGTCGCCGCGACTCAGCGCGTTGTAGTCGTAGCGATAGATGTCGCCGCTGGTCTGGCGCTTGTTGGAGGCGCCGGTGAGTTCGAGGATGTTGTTGTCGTCGATGTTCCAGTCGAGCTTGCCGTACCACTTGGGCATTTTGTACGTGTACGAGGTATAGGGACTGGTCGAGGTCACGTCGCCCAGACGCTTGCCTTCGCTCTTGGCCCATTCGGCGCTGGCGAAGAAGAACAGCTTGTCCTTGACCAGCGGGCCGCCGACATAGGCGTCATACACCGTGTTCCAGGTGGTGTTCTTGCTGCGTGGTACGTACAGCGAACCGGCGACCGGTACCGGTGGCAGGCCATTCTGGTAATAGGTGTTGTTGTAAGACGCACGCGTCGAGGCCGGGTCCCAGCTGACCTTGCCACCGAAATGCCAGTCGTTGCTGCCACGCTTGCCGACCATGTTGAGCACGCCGCCGTCGGAGCGACCGTACTGGGCGCTGTAGCCGCCGGTATAGACCTGCTCCTGCTCGATCGAACCGTACGGCAGCGTCAGGCCACCGGCGGACTGCAACGGGTCCGTCGTGTTGAAGCCATTGATGTAGTACGCGTTCTCGTTGGCGGCCGAACCGCCGAAGCTGATCAGCGAATTGCCCGTCTCACTGGTGAAGCCACCGGCATTGCCAACGACACCCGGTGCAAGCCTCGCCACCGATTCGGCCGAGAAACCCAGCGGCAGGCGCGCCATCTGCTGGGACGTGATGACGGTGCGCGAATCGACACTGGTCACGTCGATCGGCGGGATCGCGTTGGCCGATACGGAGACGCCTTCGAGGTTCTGCGCCGGGCCGGCGGCCTGGAAGGACACGTCGGTGGCGACACCCACCCGCAAGGTCACGTTGGCGCGGGACTGCACGGCGGCACCGCCCTTGCGCAAGGTCACCGTATAACTGCCCAGCGGTAGCTGGGGAATGGCGTAGCGGCCCCTGGCGTCGATCGGCACGTCGCGCTGGAAGCCGGTATCGCTTTCGATATGCACACTGTCACCGGTGTCCGGCGCCACGCTGCCAGCGATGCTGCCTGTGGTGGACTGCGCGAAGGCATGCCCCGCCGCCAGCCCGACCGCGATCATCAACGCCAGCCTACACTTTCGGTACCTCATCGTTTGTCTCCCCGGTGTGGATGCCCTGATCGGCCTGCCCTGATCGAGGCAAAAGCCGGCCCACCGCGGCGTCTCCCCCGCGTTGCGATGAGCCAGCGATGGATGCGCTCCCGGGATCGGGAGCGCGGTGCTACGGCGTCAGTTCCAGGGTCAGTACCTGGAACGGTTCGAGCGTGATCGTCTG
The DNA here is from genome assembly GCF_009912395.1 of Luteibacter sp. Taxonomy (GTDB): domain Bacteria; phylum Pseudomonadota; class Gammaproteobacteria; order Xanthomonadales; family Rhodanobacteraceae; genus Luteibacter. Next base: position 7,586 of record NZ_WNDO01000020.1, read on the forward strand.
CGGCTTGTCGGCATCCAGCGTCAGCGCGGGCTTGCCGGCGTCGGCCTTCCACGGGCTGCGGGCCTGGAAGGCACGCTTCGCGCCGGGCGGCAGTTCGAGCTGGCGATCGAGATCGATCACCGCCAGCTGTGGTTTATCGGAGGGGTTGCGCAGGGTCAGGATGGCCTTGGCCGGCGTCCACGATGCCCATCCGTAGACATCGAGGCGTCCCGGATCGCCGCCGACCCAATGCGTGTCGCGCAGCACGCCCGCATTCGCGCGCGACCATTTCGCCGCTTCGGCCAACGTGTCCCAGTCCTGCGTGGTGAGCAGGTCCGGCGTGATGTACAGCTCTTGCAGGGCCGTACCGCTGCCGAAGTACGAGTGCACCTCGTTGGCGAAGTCATGGCCGGGATCGGTGTTGAGCTTCTTGTTCTCGCGCGCGTAGATGATCCCGTGCAGCATGAGCGAATTGAGCGGGAACAGCGGGCCCTTCTCCACGATGTTGTGGAAGGTCTCGCGATCGCGATAGGTGATCCAGCGTTCGCGCTTGCTGCCCACGCCCACCAGTTCATCGTCTTCGCCATCGCGCCAGATAGAGTCCGCGTACAGCAGCCAGAACGGCGAGGCAAGCGTGCCCGTGGTGAGGTTGATGAACAGGTCGGGACGCGCCTCACGCAGGTCGTCGATAAGGTGGATCGCGGCATCGAAGTCGCTGTCAAACACGCTGCCAGGGAACACCTTGTTCGCGTTGCCCGTGCCGTCGAACTTGAACTGGTTGATGCCTTGTTCTTTCACCAGGTTCATCGTGACATCGTGAAAACGCTGGTAGTACTTCGGTCCGGACAGCGCCATGCCATGATCCACGATCTCGTAGCCGGCCTCGCCCGCGCGCTTCGCGCGCTCCTTGGCGGGCGGACCATAACCGCCCCACGGCGACAGCCACATACCCGGCGCGGCGCCGAACTTCTTCGCGGCCTCGGCCAGCGGATGGAAGCCGTTGGGGAAGTCCTTGCTGAAGGCCCAGCTACCGCTGCGATCGTCCCAGCCATCGTCGAACAGGAATGAATCGAGCTTCACGCCACGCTTCGTCGCCAGGTCGTTGCCGATGGTGTTGATCCGCTCCACCGCCTGATCGGCCGTGTACGGGGTGAAGTAGCCGATGTCGTACCAGGAGTTGTAATGCAGGAAGGTGCGGTACGGATGTGCGCGTTCGCGTTCCACGTAGGTGAGGAAATCGCGACGCAACTGGTTGTCGTGCGTGGCGCCAACCGCGGCGGAATACGTCACCGACTGCCCCTTGCGCAGCGGCAGCTCACGTTCGACCCACAGCTTTACCTGCGTGCCGCCACGGACTTCGCTCTTGGACAGCGGATTCTCGAAACCGAACCAGTCGCGGCCGGACACCACGGGCGAGCCGTCCACCGAGCCCATGACTTCGGAATCGGGCACCTTCGCGCCGAGCAGGTCGACACGACGGATCGCCTCGTCCGCGCGCAGGGCCGTGATAGTGACGATTTCGCGCAGGTAGTCGGAGCCGTCGCGCTGCACCCAGGCCAGGTCGATACGGAAACGACCTTCGCCATCGGTGAAGCGGGCGGTGATCGTCTTGCCGGGAAGACGTTCGGCGCCGCGCGACGCCTTGGGGTCGGCGCGCAGCGTGGACTCGGTCACCTTGCCGTCGATGCGGAAGTCGGCCGGACCGAGGACCTTGCCGTCGGCGAGGGTCAACTGGAACGGCACCGTGATGGGCAGCTCGCGGGTATTGATCCGATCGGTGACGACCACGTCACCGAGGTGGCCCTGGTCGAGCGTCCAGCGCAACGACACGCCACCCTTGCCGAAGTCCTCCGCACTCGCCGTGGTCGCCAACGCCATGGCGCACGCCGCCACCAGCAAACGAAGCCCCTGACTCGCCTTCCCCATCGTGTTTTCTCCCGCTGTGGTTCTATCGATCGATGCGATGGAGACGGACGCGCGGCAACAGCTCGCGCACCGTGTCCATTCTTATGTATCCCGTTTCGTCACCCAGCGCGTTCGCCGCGCCGCAGGCCACCGCAAGGCGCAAGGCCTCGTCCATCCCCTCGCCGCGCAGCAGCGCGACGACCATGCCGGCGAGGAAGCAATCCCCCGAACCGACGGCGTTGCGCACGCCTTCCACGTCCAGGCGCGCATGCCAGACGCCGTTCGCGTCGGCACCCACGGCGCCCTGTCCGCCCAGCGTGACCACCGGATGCCGCACGCCGCGTTCGCCCAGATCGGCCACCACGGCGGCGGCGTCTTCCACATGGTCGATAACGCGACCGACGAGTTCGCCGGCCTCCTGTGCGTTCGGCTTCAGCAGAAAAGGCTGCGCGGCCGCCGCAGCATGCAGCGCGGCGCCACTGGCATCCACGAAACACGGCACCACGGCATCGCGGGCGAGCGTGGCGTAGTAATCGGTGCAAAAACCCGGCGGCAGGCTGCCCGTGCAGACGAGCGCCATGGCCTCGGCCAGCCAATGGCGCAAGCTCTGGTCGAGCACGAGGCGAACGTCTTCGCCGGGATCGACGCCGGATTCGAGGATCTCGGTGGTGCGACCGTCGGCTTCGCGGAGGGCGAGACACTGTCGCAAGGGCGTGGTGGTGTGCACGCCACGAAAGCGCACGCCGCGCACCGCCAGCCATTCTTCGAACCAGTGGGCGTTGGCCGTATCGCAGAGCCCCACCAGCGTGCAGGGCACGCCCAGCGCGGCGATGGTCTGGGCGACATGCACCCCCTTGCCACCGGGACGCGCCACCACGTCACGGGCACGTTGCACGGTGCCGGGCCGCAACGCGTCCAGGTCGACCAGGCGGTCAACGGCGCTGTTGAAGCCGGCCACCGTGATCATGCGGCGATACCCTCCAGCATGGCCCGCACTTCGGCCGTATCGGCCTGGGCAGGCGTGCCACCCAGCGCGCGCGTCGACAGCGCGCCGCATGCGGCGCCCCAGCGCATGCATTCATCGAGAGGACGATGGGCCAGCCACGCATGCAGGAAACCCGCGTCGAAGCTGTCCCCGGCCCCCGTGGTGTCGACGGCCTGCACGAGGAAGGCGGAAACGCGACGGACGATCCCCTCGCCATCGATGCCGATGCAGCCCTTCGCGCCGGTCTTCACCACTACGGTCTGACACATGCCCGACAGCACGCGCAGCGCGTCGTCGACGTGGTCGGTACCGGCGATCGCACACGCCTCCACCTCGTTGGGCAGGAACACGTCGAGCAAGGGCAGCACTTCGCCGATGTCCGTGCCCCACATGTCGTCGGGGTCGTAGCCAGGATCGAGCGAGACGCTGAGGCCTGCGAGGCGCGCCCGCGCGATGAGATGCGGCAGGCCGTCACGAAGGCGGCGCTGCAGGAAATACGAGGATACGTGCAGGTGCGACGCACCTTGCAGGGCCGCGTCGGTCACATCGTCCGCCGCCAGCGCGGCGATGGCGCCGGGATAGGTCACCAGCGCGCGGTCGCGCTCGGACGACAGCGCCACGGTCAACCCGGTTTCCAGCGTGTCGTCCACGATGACGCCTGCCGTGTCGATCCCTGCACGATGCAAGGCGTCGACGCAGTAGCGGCCGCGCTCGTCGTCACCCACGCGACCGACAAAACGCACGGCGGTGCCGAGTTTCGCCAGGCCCATCGAACAGATCATCGACGAGCTGCCCGGCGTCTTACAGAGCCCTTGCGCCAGGATCTCCCCGCCGAACACCGGCAGGCCGTCGACACCGGTGAGGATCAGGTCGACGTTGAGTTCGCCGGCGACGAGGACGGGCTTCACGCGTCGCCCTCCGGCGCATGCAGCGTGAATTCGCCCACCACGCGGGTCAGCACGCCTTCGGACGGCGTGTCCGGCTTATGGCCGAGTTGCAGGCAACGGAAGAACGCGAGCCACTGCCCCACGAAGGTGTGCACGAGCAATTGCTGCGCGGGCGGCAACGCGTAGAGTCCGGGAAGATCGACCGCCAGGCCCGACGGGCCGACGAGTTCGGGGTCGATGTCCTGCCCCACCACCACGCGCGTGGCACCGAGCTGCTTAGCATTGAGTTCGCGCAGCAGGTCGCTCTCGTAGGCGCGTGTCGCGGCATCGCCGGACAGGAACGCCACGAGCAGGCCGTCGCGGTTGAGCCAGGCCATGGGACCGTGACGGAAGCCGAGGAAGGATTCCGCGAGCGTCACGGTATCGCCGCCGCTCATTTCCAGCATCTTCAGCGCCGCTTCGCGCGCCGCGCCGAAGGCGCCGGCACTGCCGAGGTACACCGCCGTATCACGACCGCCCGCGATGGCACCCAGCGCATCGACGTAGATGTCGACGATGCGCTCGGCGAGCGCGGCCACGCCGTCGGCCGGTGCCGCGGCGCCGGGGGCGATCTCGCTCGCGGCGAGCAGCAGGTTGGTGAAGCTGCTGGTCATGACCAGGCTGCGGTCGTTGGTACGGTCATCAAGGACGATGGCGTCCACCCGGGCGTCGTCGGTGTAACGCGTCGCCAGCGCGCCTTGCGCATTGCAGGTGATCGCCAGGTGGTGCCACGAGGGCGCATGGGCCAGCACGGCGTCCACGGCACCCACGCTTTCGGGGCTGTTGCCCGAGCGGGCGATGGACACCAGCAGGCCGCGACCTTCGGCGAGCACGCCTGCGCGATGGGTCAGCAGGTCGCCGGCCGGGATCGCACGGACCGGCACGCCCAGTTCGGCCTGCAACACCGGGGCGACGGCATCGCCCACGTACACCGAGCTGCCGGAGCCGGTGATGACGATGTGCTCGGGACGGAACGCGATCAGGCGCTCGATGAGATCGCGGTGCGCGGCGGCCTGGGAGCCCGCCGTAACCCGCCACGTGGCGGGCTGCTGGAGGATCTCGCGCAGGGTATCCACGTACCCGAGTTCACGCTGGCGGGCGTCCGGCGCGGCACGAAGCGTGGCGAGCTCGGGAACGACATGTTGAGGTTGGACGGTCATTGGGCTTGACTTCGGTATGCCTGAAAACGAAAGATAACGAAACTTTCGATTGCAGGGTATCTCCGAGGAAAACCGACATGCAAGCCTTTTCGACCGAAACCCCCACGCTCGCCAACCTCGACCTGCCCCCGGGCAAGCGAACCCGCCTTCAACGCATCCTGTACGGCCACGGCCCGGCCAACGGCACCCTGCTGGTACTGCCGCTCGACCAGGGCCTGGAACACGGCCCCACGGACTTCTTTCCCCATCCGCCCGCCCTCGACCCGACGTACCAGTTCCGTCTGGCCGAGGCCGGTGACTTTTCCGCCATCGCGCTCGGCATCGGCCTAGCCACCAAGTACATGGGCCAGCATGCCGGTCGCGTGCCGCTGATCCTCAAGCTCAACGGCAAGACCAACATCCCGGGTGACGGCGACGCCACCTCGCCGCAGTTCGCCTCGGTGGAGGATGCCGTGCGCCTCGGCGCCGACGCCGTCGGCTACACGCTGTACGTGGGCTCCCCGCGCCAGCACGACGAACTGCGCCAGCTGCGCCAGGTGCGCGAGGACTGCGATCGCTACGGCATGCCGCTGGTGCTGTGGTCGTACCCGCGCGGCTCGGCCATCGACGCGAAGGGCGGCAAGGGTTCGCTCTACGCGCAGGACTACGCCGCGCGCGTGGCCCTGGAAGTCGGCGCCGACATCGTGAAACTGCACGAGCCAGACGACCGTCGCGATGGCGCGCCCGCGCCGTACGACTCGCTCGCGGAAGACGCCGCGGCGCGCACCTCGCGGGTGGTCCGCTCAGCTGGTCGTACCATCGTGCTGTTCTCCGGTGGCGAAAAGAACGATGACGACGCGGCCGTGCTGCGCAAGGTGGAGTTCTACATGCAGTCCGGTGCCACGGGCGTGATGTTCGGCCGCAACATGTGGCTGCGTCCGTTCGAGCAGGCCGTGGCGCTGACCCGCCAGGTGCATGAGATCATGAAGCGTTATCCGCGATAGGAACCGGCCTGTGACCGACGAGCGCCACGACGAAGCCTGGGCCGGCTGCCTGTGCTGTTCCCCCCCTGTGTCGAAGGCACAGGCGAGCGCGGCACGGGCGTCCGGGAAGAACCCGCTCGAAACGGCGCCCGTCGTCGCCGACCTGCGGCTGGTGGATTTCGCGCCACGCAGCATGCTCGGCGGCAAGGCCACCCGCGTGGAGGTGCCACGCTTCCCCGTGATTGACGTGCATACCCACCTCACGTGGATGCGCAACACACGGGGCGGCGTGTCGCTGGGCGAGGACATGCTGCAGTTTGTCGAACCCGGCGCGCTGCTGCCGTTGATGGACCGCAAGCACATCCATTGCATGGTGAACCTCACCGGTGGCGTCGGTCGTGGCCTGGAGGATTCCATCGCCCGCTTCGACCGCGTCGCGCCGGGACGCTTCCTCACCATGACGGAGCCATCGTTCCACCTGTTCGGCGAGGCCAACTATCCGGCGTTGCAGGCCGATGCGCTGGAACACGCTGCGCTGGCCGGTGCCTGCGGATTGAAGCTGCTGAAGACGCTGGGCCTGTACCTTCGTGAAGGCATCGACAGCGGTGCGCTGGTGGGCCTCGACGACCGTCGCTTCGACCCGATGTGGGAAACCTGCGCCGCCTTCGGCCTGCCGGTGTTCCTCCACACCGCCGATCCCCTGGCCTTCTTCGAGCCCACCGACCGGCACAACGAGCGCTACGAGGAACTGGCCCAGCATCCGGACTGGTCGTTCTACGGCGCCGACTACCCCAGCCACGCCCAGTTGATGGCGGCCCGCGACCGGGTGATCGAACGCCATCCGCGCACCACCTTCGTGCTGCTGCATGTGGGCAACCAGGGCGAACGCCTCGACGATCTCGAAGCCACCCTCGCCCGCTATCCGAACACGATGGTGGACATCAGCGCCCGTATCGGCGAACTGGGCCGCCAGCCGCGACGCAGCCGCGAGTTCATCGAGCGCTACCAGGACCGCGTGCTGTTCGGTACCGATGCCGTGCCGCCGCCCTATGGCGATTCGGTGCCCCAGCAGTTGCTCTGCGACGAGCTGTACGAGATCTACTACCGCTTCCTCGAAACCGAGGACGAATACTTCGACTACGCCCCGTCGGCCGCCCCGCCGCAGGGTCGCTGGTCGATCTACGGACTGGGCCTGTCTTCGGCTATCCTGCGCAAGGTCTACCACGACAATGCCGCGCGCCTGCTACGCCTGGACTGATACGACGACATGAGCGAACGACGCGGAACGACGCGACCGAAAAAACTGCTGATCGAGGAACGGCGACGCGACATCGTCGACCGGGCACGCCAGGAAGGCCGGGTCACCGTCGACGACCTCGTCGATCGCTATGGGGTCTCCGCCGTGACGATCCGCGGCGACCTGGAAAACCTCGAACTGGCCGGCCTGCTCAAGCGCTCGCACGGCGGCGCCGTGCCGCAGGACGCCTCGCAGCAGGACACCCCGCTACCCATCAAGGAAACCCGCCGCCTGGCTGAAAAGCGCCGGATCGGCGAGGCCGCCGCGCGCATGATCGGCGACGGCGAGACGGTGATCCTCGATTCGGGCTCCACCACGGTGGAGATCGCTCGCTGCATCCGCCAGCGCAAGTGGGGCTCGCTCACGGTGATCACCAATGCGCTGAACATCGCGCTGGAGCTGAGCGGCCTGCCCACCGTGCGGGTGATGATGCTCGGCGGCATGCTGCGCCAGACCTCCTATTCGCTGGTGGGCCTGGACGCCGAACGCGCCCTCTCGCGCCTCTCCGCCGACCGCCTGTTCCTGGGCGTGGACGGCCTGGATACCACCGTCGGCGTCACCACCCCCGATCCGCAGGAAGCGTCACTCAACGCCATGATGGTGAAAGCCTCGCGCGAGGTGGTCGCCGTGTGCGACGCGAGCAAGCTCGGCCAGCGCAGCCTGGCCGTGATCGCCCCCATCGGCGATCTGAACGTGGTGATCACCGACACCAGCGCCGGCAAGGCGCACGTGGCCTCGTTGCGTGAACAGGGCGTCGAGGTCGTCTTGGTGTAACGCTCGGGGCCTCGCGACGGCCCCCCCCCGAACGATGGGGCGGCGCGATTGCTCTCATTGAACGTTTGGGGCTCGCGACACCCTCCCCTGTAGGAGCGCGCTTGCGCGCGATGGGGCTCTATCGCGAGCACCCGTCGCGCGCAAGCGCGCTCCTACAAGGGTGTTTCTTCCAGGCGCATGCGCGCCGAGGCCAGCAGGCGGCTGATTCGGTCCGCGGCTTCCTTCGACTGCGACGCGAGCACGCGCACCTCCTCCGCCACGACACCGAAGCCCTTCCCCTCCGCGCCCGCACGCGCTGCCTCGATGGCTGCATTGAGCGACAGCACATGCGTCTGGAAGGAAATCTTCGACACCGTCGAGGCGATCGTCTCCACGCGGCTGGTCAGGTCGAGCACATGGTGGTCCGTATCATGACGCGCGGTGACGTCCTGCCCGTGCATGACCAGGCGCGCCGAGCGACCCTCGGAATCGCGAATGACGCTGACCGTGGCCGTCACGCGCAGATCGCCGCCGTCGTGGCGCTCCAGCACCATCGATGCCGGTGCGTCGCTCTGGCGGTCCAGGGCCGCGCGTCCCGCCGCACCCACCGCCTCGAGGATGTTGGCGCTTCCACGCGGCGCATCACCGCCCAGCAGGTCGCGCAGCAGCGGATTGCCGTTGAGCCAGCAACCATCCAGCGCCCACTCGGCGACGAGGTTGCTGCGATCGATCGCTTGCAGGCGGATGCGATCCTCTTCGCTGCGCAGCTTGGTGGTGGTGATGTTCGCCATGATGGCGACGAACTTCTCGATCATCCCGTTCGCGTCGCGCACGGGGTTGATTACCATCGACACCCAGTACGGTTCCCCATCCTTGCGGTAGTTCAGGATTTCCTCGTAGATCGCCTGCCCCGCATGCAGGCGCTGGCGCACCCCGGCCACCGTACGCGGATCGGTCGCCCGTCCTTGCAACACCGCACCGGGGCGGCGCCCGATGATGTCATCCGGTGCGAAGCCGGACATGCGCTCGAAGCCATGATTCACGTACTCGGCGATGCCGGCGGCGTCGGTGATGATCACCGCGTTGTCGGTGTGGTCGGCCACCATCGACAACAGGCGAAGCGCATCGCGTCGGGCCACCTCGGCGCTGACATCGCGCACGAAGGCCGTGTAGTGGATGCCGTGGTCCAGATGGATGCGCGACATCGCCAGCGACGCCCAGAGCGTGGTGCCATCGGCCCGTTCCAGAAGCACTTCGCGACTGGTGCCCACGATGCGATCCGGCTGGCCACCGCGGTTGGCATCGATCAGGGCATCGTGACCCGCGCGCAGCGCGAAGGGCACCAGCATCGACACGTTGCGACCCAGCACGTCGGCGCGCGGATACCCCCACAGGCGCTCGGCCGCCGCGTTGTAGAAGATGACGCGGTTCGACGCGTCGATGGTGACCACCGCGTCGAGCGCCTGTTCGAGGGTCTGCTCCAGCGTGCGGAACGCGGTGTCGTCGTGCGGCGGCGCGACCGCCTGCGGCAGGTCGAGCCACCGTGCGAGCCATCGCGAAAGCTGCTTCTTCATCGCCGTAACGCTCCCTGATCCATGTGGTGTGCGCGGTTAACGGCATGCCGTCGTGACGGCTTGATGCGATGTCAGGTGGCTGCGACCTTCCGCCACGCCGCATCGGGACAAGGAAACATGTGCTCGCTGATGAAGTCGATGAAGACGCGCAGTTTCGGCAACACATGCCGGCCCGAGGGCCACAGCAGGTTGAAGCAGCTCGATGCGTCGAGGTAGTCGTCGAGAATGGTGACCACCTCGCCGCGTGCCAGCGCACCACGCGAGGAATGATCCGGCACGAACGCGATGCCCTGTCCCTGCGCCGCGAAGCAAATGCGCGTCTGTACGTCGTTGCAGACCATCGACTCGGGGAGACGCAGTTCGGGGCCATCATGACGCAACGGCCATACTTCCAGCTTGCCCGTGCTTGGATAGCGATAGTGCAGGCACAGGTGGCCGAGCAGGTCGTCCGGCGTCTTCGGCTCACCGTGCTCGCGCAGGTACGCTGGCGAGGCAACGAGATGGCGGTCGAAGCTTCCGAGATAGCGCCCGGCCAGGCGCGAGTCGGTGGGCTTGCCGACGCGAATGACGGCGTCGAACCCTTCCTCCACCACGTCAACCATGCGATCGGTGAAATCGAGATCGAGCACTACCTCGGGGTAGCGCCGCGCGAAGCCGGCGAGCACGGGCAAGGTGAGGTCGTTGATGGTGGGCAGGCTGATCCGCAATCGCCCCTGCGGCGAGCCCACGCGTTCGGACAGTTCCACGCGAGCCGCTTCCGCCTCGTCGAGGATGCGCCGGCAACGCACCAGGAAAAGCTGGCCCTCGGCAGTAAGCGTGACGCTGCGCGTGCTGCGATGGAACAGGCGCACGCACATGTCCTGCTCCAGCCGCGCGATGGCCTTGCCGACGGCGGCGGCGCTCACGCCCAGCGAGCGGGCGGCGTCGACGAAACTGCGTGTCTCGGCGACGCGGACAAAAGTCTGGAGACTGCCCAGGCTGTCCATGGGGCGATCCTGATTGCGGACAAATCTGTCCGGATACTGGCGAACTCTACCCGTCTTTTTCCGCAATGAGCGACTGCCTAAGGTGGCGGGCATTCGTTTCCGGAGTGTTCCGCCATGTCTTCCCAACCTTTCGGCGAGCCGACGATCGGCCCCGATGGCAGTCTCTGCGCGACGGCGGACGCCGCCCGCACCGACGCCGCGCCGCTACCGCTGGCCGGCCTGCTTGCCCTGGCCTGCGGCGGCTTCATCACGATCATCACCGAGGCGTTGCCCGCCGGCTTGCTGCCCACGATGAGCGCCGGACTCGGCATCGGCGAGTCGTTGGTGGGCCAGCTTGTCACCGTCTACGCCATCGGTTCGCTGCTGGCGGCGATTCCCCTCGTCGCCACGACTCGGCACTTCCGCCGGCGGCCACTGCTCATGGCCGCGATGGCCGGCTTCATGGTCGCCAACACGATCACCGCCCTGTCGTCGTCCTACGCCTTGATCCTCGTGGCGCGTCTGGTCGCCGGGGTGAGCGCGGGACTGCTCTGGGCCTTGCTGGCGGGGTATGCGATCCGCATGGTGCCGCCTGCGCAACAGACCCGCGCCATGGCCATCGCCATGGTCGGCGCACCCCTGGCGCTGTCGCTGGGCATTCCCGCCGGCACCTTGCTCGGCCAGCAGATCGGCTGGCGCTGGAGCTTCGGCGTGATGTCGGTGATGAGCTTGGGCCTGCTGGCCTGGGCCCGTGCCGCCCTGCCTGACTTCCCGGGCCAGGCGGACGCCGGCCCCCTGGACCTGCGCCGCGTGTTCCACCTGCCCGGCGTGGCCCAGGTGCTTGGCACCATGCTGGTCTTCGTCCTCGCACACAACGTGCTCTACACCTATGTCGCCCCGGTGCTGGCCGTGGCGGGTGTCGCGGACAAGGTGGATCGCTACCTGCTGCTCTTCGGCCTCGCGTCCATCGTGGGCATCTGGCTGGCCGGTGTGCTGGGGGATCGCCTGATGCGCCCGATGGTGATCCTGGGCATCGTCGGCTTCATCGCCGCCGCGTTGATGGTCGCCCTTTGGCCGGCATCGCCGACCCTGCTCGCCATCGCGCTGGCCGTCTGGGGCCTGGCGTTCGGGGGTGCGCCGGCCCTATTGCAGACGGCGCTGAGTCGCAATGCCGGTGCATCCGCCGACATCGCCCAATCGCTTTTCGTCACGGGATGGAACAGCGCCGTGGCCGGTGGCGGGCTGCTGGGAGGCGTGGTACTCGACCACGCGGGCGCGACGACGCTGGCCTGGACGGTGTTGCCCATGCTCGGGGTGAGCCTGTGGATCGGCTGGCATCCGCGCGGCTGGCGGACGCCGGACCCTATTTGACTTCGGCCACGTCGCGCACGCTGTAGACGTCGATCACATACGGCGAACTGGCGTCAGTGGACGGGTGGAAACGTCCGAACACCGTGGCGCTGGCCTGGGCGCCGTTCGAGGCGATGGCCCGACGAAACGCAGCCACGTCGCGCTTATGACTGTTGGTCTCGTCGATGGCGAGGTCGATCTGCCCCTTGCACTGGCCGTCGCTCAACGTGGCAATCTTGCCCTGCGAGGTGGCGACGGCGCGCACAGTCACGGTGGTGTCGACATAGCGACCGGCGGTACCCAGGATCGTACAGACACTGTCCGGCGGCGTTTCGTCCACCGAACGGGCCTCGACCTGGCCCGATATCAGGGCCAACAGGAGCGCGGCCCCCGCCGCCCTCAGGAATGGATGGATATGCATGGTTTTCCCCCTTGCTCGTATCCGCCCGGCGCACGGCGCAGGGCATGGGGAAGATCGGCCGGATTGCGGCATCGCGTCAATAAGAAAATTGCCGATTCGGCGGCGCGGGCCCTGCGTGCTTAGAATGGTGCATGGCTCCGCACCCCCATCTCAACGTCCGCAGCTACGACGGCGACACCGGCAGCGACCGGCATGAGTACGCCCAGATCGTGCTGCCCGTACGCGGCCTGGTCACGCTGGACATCGACGGCCGCGAAGGCCGGGCCGGCACTGCCGTGGCCGCCTTCGTCGCCCATGAGACGCGCCACACGACCATCGGCGAGGTACCGAACCGCTCGCTGATCGTCGACCTCGACCCGTTGCTGGTACCCGACAGCTTCGCCGACCGTCTCGCCGGACGCCCCTATGTGCCGATGACACCGGCGGCGATGGCCCTGGTGGACTACATGCGGCTCACCATCGACGAGGGCCGGCAGACGCCCGAAGGACTCGCCCAGTGGCTGCCGCTGCTGCTCGACGCCCTCGTCCGCGAGGCGCCCCGGCCGGTATCGCGGCTGGCCCGGGTGCTGGCCGAGGTCGAGCACGCGCCCGGCCGCCCCTGGACCACCGCCGACATGGCCGCTCGAGGCGCCCTCAGCGTCAGTCGCCTGCACGAGCTGTTCCGCAGCGAACTGGATACGACACCTCGCACGTGGCTGGCGAACCTGCGCCTGCGCCGCGCGAGCGAGCGCCTCGCGCGGGGCGACGAAGCCATCGCGCGGATCGCGGTGGAAACCGGCTTCGCCGACCAGAGCACGCTCACTCGCGCCATGCGCGACGCCATGGGAATCACCCCCGCGGCCTACCGTCGCCAGCATCGCGAGTCCGGGCCTAAAACCGCGTAGCCGCCGACAAGCCGCCGGCTTGCCCGCTTGGCATGCTGAACGGCCCTGACGGAGGTTTCCATGGCGGTTACGACGAAAACCTGGCTCGGCATCGGCTGCGGCGTGCTCGCCGGCGCCTTGTGGGGCTCCGTGTTCGTCGCACCGGAACTGGTGGGCAACTTCTCCCCGCTGCAACTGGCGGCGGGACGCTATCTCGTCTACGGCGCGATATCCGCGATCCTGCTGCTCCCGCGCTTGCCCTTGCTGGGCCCCTGGCTCACGGCGTCGCACTGGCGCACGCTGGCGATGCTCGGCCTGCTCGGCAACGTCATCTACTACGTCGCCCTCGCCGCTGCGGTGCAATGGGGTGGTGTCGCGGTCACCTCGCTGGTGATCGGTTTCCTGCCGGTCTGCTTGACCCTCGTCGGCAGTCGCGACCATGGCGCCGTCCCCTTGCGGCGATTGGCACCATCGCTGTTGCTGAGCCTTGTCGCCATCGGCTGCATCGCCTGGCAGTCATTCGCGGCCAGCGGCACCGAACGTCCCGCCTTCGAACGCATCGGCGGCCTGCTCTGCGCCGTGATCGCGCTGATCTCATGGACGATCTACGCCATCCGCAACGCGCGCTGGCTGGCCCGGCTGGAGCATGTGTCCGTGCACGACTGGAACCTGCTGACCGGGGTGGCGACCGGCGCGATGTCGCTGCTGCTGGTGCCTGCCGCGCTATGGTTCGATGCGCATGCGCACGATACGTCGGCATGGCTGCGTTTTGCGGCCGTCAGTACGGGTGTGGCGGTGTTCGCGTCGATCGTGGGCAACGGCTTGTGGAACCTCATGAGCCGCCTGTTGCCCCTGACCCTCGTCGGCCAGATGATCCTGTTCGAAACGCTGTTCGCCCTGCTCTACGGATTTCTGTGGGAGTCGCGCTGGCCGCATCCGGCCGAGTGGATCGCGATGGCAGCGGTATCTCTGAGCGTGGTGCTATGCGTGCGGGTGCATGCAGAAAGCACGTAGGAGCGCGCTTGCGCGCGATGGGTGCTGGCGATAACCCCCGATCGCGCGCAAGCGCGCTCCTACGCCTTGCCAGCCGCGATATTCACGCTGATGGCGATGATGAAGACGTTGAAGAAAAACGCGATGGCGCTATGCATGAGCGCGATACGGCGCAGGTAGCGCGTGGTGATCTGTACGTCGGAGACCTGGAAGGTCATGCCGATGGTGAAGGAGAAGTACGCGAAGTCCCAGTAATCCGGATCGTCCGTCTTCGGGAAGTCGAGGCCTTGGTGCTGCTTGCCGAAGTCGCCGTAGTACCCGTGCGCGTAGTGCAGCGCGAACAAGGTGTTCATGAACGCCCAGGAGAGCACGATGGTGAGCGCGGCGACGGCAATGTCCATCACGCCGCCCTTCGACGACGACTGCAACTCCGTGCTTACCGCCGCCAGTACCACGCCGGAAAGCGCGACGCCGCTCAACAGGGTCGTCCACCGGCCACTGTCCTGCACGCGGGCCTGCCGGCGCATGTGGACAGCGTCGGCGTCGCGGAAGATCAGCAGGATGGACACGAGGTAGACGATGGCGCCGAGGTCGAAGCCGAGCAGCAGCGACAGGCGTGGCTGCACGCCGAGCGACGACATGAGCACGCCCGCGACGATGGCGATCGCGGCGGCGATCAGCAGGCGCGGGCGGGCGCGGATGTAGCGCAAGGGGCCCCAGGGTTTACGTGGCGTCACGGTGGTCATGCGGCACTCCTGAGGGCAAGCCCGGAATATATCGTGAGCCTGTAGGAGCGCGCTTGCGCGCGATGGGGGTTATCGCGAGTCCCATCGCGCGCAAGCGCGCTCCTACACGAGGTCTGTCGCCAGTTCGCGCATCACCGTGGTCGCATAGGCGCCGGCCGGTAAGGCGAAGGTGACTTCGAGCGCGTTGTCGTCGAGCCAGCGCCAGGCGAAGTCCGTCGGCTTCAGGCGCAGCGCACGGCGCTCCTGGTCCATCCGCGCCCCGGCAAGGCCCGTCACGATCTCCGGATCGCGCGCCGCGACGGCACGCTCCAGTTCACCCGCCGCGCCACCGGCCGGCGTCTCGCCCTGCCCCCACAACGGACCGGTGGGGTGGATATCGAACCGGGCCAGGCGATCGGCCAGCTTTTCGTCGAAGGCCTCGGGGCCGAACCACGAGCGGGAACCGTCCAGGCCCCAGATTTCGCCGTCGAGCGGCGCGTCCCAGGTGCCGGCCTGCACGCGCTCGGCCAGCACGCCATTGAAGATGTGCGAGCGCGCGGCGGAGAGCAGGATCGAGCGCTTGTCGCGATCCACCCGGCGACCGGCGAACATGGCCTTGGCCTGCTCGACGTTACGACCACCCAGCCCGAAACGCTGTTCGCCGAAGTAGTTCGGCACGCCACGCTCGGCGATCGACGCCAGACGCGACTCGGCTTCTGCCCGGTCGCCTTCCACCTCGCGCAGCACGAGCACGAACCGGTTGCCACGCAGCGCGCCGCGCTTGATCTTGCGCGAATGCCGGCCGAGCGAGGTCAGCGTCACATCGGCATGCGGAAACGTGGACCAGTCCGGATCGGCCTTGCCCGGCAACTGCACGGTGAAGATCTGCGTCGTGACCGCGTGGCGGTCCTTCATGCCTGCGAAACCCACGTTAAGCGGGGGCACGCCGGCGAACTTCGCAACCTCGCGGGCTATCCAGTCGGTGTTGGCGCCGCGTTTTTCCACGCGCAGGAAGACATGCTCGCCCGCGCCATCGGGCTCGTAGCCGAGCATCTCGTCCACGCGGAAGTCATCCGGCGTGGAGCGCAGGCGGGCGCGAAGCGGCGGCATGCCAAA
Source organism: Luteibacter sp. (assembly GCF_009912395.1). Lineage (GTDB taxonomy): Bacteria > Pseudomonadota > Gammaproteobacteria > Xanthomonadales > Rhodanobacteraceae > Luteibacter. Next base: position 23,560 of record NZ_WNDO01000020.1, read on the forward strand.
GGCATGGGGAAGGATGTCGTCGGTCATGGTCAGGCGCCTTACAGCAGGAACAGGGTGGCCAACCCAAGGAAGATAAAGAAGCCGCCACTGTCGGTGACGGCGGTGATGAGCACGCTGGAGCCCAGCGCGGGATCGCGGCCGAGGCGAGTCATCAGCATGGGAATGCCCACGCCCATGAAGGCGGCAAGCAAGAGGTTGAGTGTCATGGCTGCCGTCATCACCACGCCCAGCGAGATGCTGCCGTAGAGCAGGTAGGCGACGACGCCGATCGCACCACCCCAGACCAGGCCGTTGAACAGGGCCACGCCCAGTTCCTTGCGCCACAGGCGACCGGCCTGCGAGACGCCAACCTGTTCCAGCGCCATGGCGCGAACGATCATCGTGATGGTCTGGTTACCGGAGTTGCCGCCGATGCCGGCGACGATGGGCATGAGGGTCGCCAGCGCCACCAGCTTCTCGATGGAATGCTCGAACAGGCCGATGACGCGCGAGGCGATGAAGGCGGTGACAAGGTTGATCGCCAACCAGGCCCAGCGATTGCGCACCGACTTCCACACGGAGGCGAAGATGTCTTCTTCCTCGCGCAAACCGCCACGCGACAGCGCCTCGGTCTCGCTTTCCTCGCGGATGAAGTCGAGCATCGCGTCCACCGCGATGCGCCCGATCAGGTGCATGTTCGCGTCGACGACCGGGGCCGTGACGAGGTCGTAGCGCTCGAAGGCCTGGGCGACGTCGTAGGCGTCGTCTTCAGGACGAAAGGTGTTCACGTCGGGCGCCATGATCTCGTGGACCATCTTGTCCGGCGAGTTCACCAGCAGCCAGTGCAACGGCAGCACCCCGGTCAGGACGCTGTCGGCGTTCACCACGAAAAGCTTGTCGGTCTGCGCGGGCAGTTCGTCGAACCGGCGCAGGTAGCGCAACACCACCTCGAGGCTGATGTCCTCGCGGATGGTGACCATATCGAAGTCCATCAACGCGCCGACCTGGTCGTCCTCGTAGGACATCGCGGCCTGCACGCGCTCGCGCTCCTGCGCGTCGAGGCTTGCCATCAGCTCAGGCAGCACCTCGGTGGGCAGGTCGTCGACGAGGTCGGCCAGTTCGTCTGCGTCCAGCGGCTCGACGGCCGCGAGGATCTCGCGGTCGTCCATGTCCGCGATTAGCGATTCGCGGACCGAGTCGGAGACCTCAAGCAGGATTTCGCCGTCCTGGTCGGATTTCACCCGCTGCCAGACGGCGAGGCGATCCTCCAGCGGCAGGGATTCCAGCACATCGGCGAGGTCCGCCGGATGCAGTTCGTCGAGCCGGGCCTGGAGCGACGCGTCGAGCTCCGCAAGGGTGTCTTCGGCGGCACTTTCCAACGCATCGTCACGCCGCCGCAGCAACGTGACGATCGTCTCCAGCCTGTCGTGCAGACGGGACGTCGACGACCGGGCCTCGACTTCGCTCACAAGCGCTGGACCAGCACGCTGGCCATCGCCGCGATACCTTCGCGACGACCGGTGAAACCCAGCGTCTCGGTCGTGGTGGCCTTGATGCTGATGCGGTCGATATCCGTCTCGAGGTCGGCGGCGATCGCCTCGCGCATGGCCTGCGCGTGCGGGTTCACCTTCGGTGATTCACAGATCACCGTGATGTCCGCGTTGCCCAGCACGTAGCCACGCTCGCGCAGCATGTCGCGCACGGCGCGCACGAAGGCCCGGCTGTCGGCGCCACGCCACTTCTCGTCGGTGGGCGGGAAATGCTTGCCGATGTCGCCCAGCGCGAGCGAGCCGAGCAGCGCGTCGCACAGCGCGTGCAGCACCACGTCGCCGTCGGAGTGGGCCAGCAGGCCGTGCGAATGCGACACGCGCACGCCGCCGAGCATCACATGGTCGCCCTGCCCGAAGGCATGGACATCGAATCCCTGGCCGATGCGGATCATCGTGTTCTCTCCAGCAGGAACTCCGCCAGCGCGAAATCCGCCGGCGTGGTCACCTTGATATTGTCTTCCGAGCCTTCGACCAGCAGTGGTGCGTGGCCTGCCCGCTCCATCGCCATCGCTTCGTCGCTGACGACGATACCGTCGGCCGCGGCAAGGCGAAGTGCACGCGCCAGCTCGCCACGACGGAACATCTGCGGCGTGAAGGCGCGCCAGCGACCATCGCGCGGTTCGGTGGCGACACTGTGACAGTCGGCGTCGGCCCGCTTGAGGGTGTCACGCAGCGGCGCACCCAGCAGGCCGCCGCCGGCCGCGCCGGCGAGATCGATAAGGCGTGAGATGTCCGCCGCGCGTACGCACGGCCGAGCGGCATCGTGCACCAGCACGAAGGCGTCGTCGGATACGCCGGCCGGCAAGGCATCGATGCCCGCCAGCACGGAATAACTGCGTTCGCTACCGCCGACGGCGGTGAGCAACGGCTTGCCCAGGATGCTGTCCGTGGCTGCGAAATGCCGGTCGTCGGCCGCGATCACGATGAGCAGGCCGGCGATGCGCGGGTGCGCGGCCAGCCGTTCGAGGGTGTGGTCCATCAGCGGCCGCCCCGCGACCGCCTGGTATTGCTTCGGCCGGTCGCCGCCGGCCCGGACGCCCTTGCCGGCGGCCGGTAACACGCACCAGAGCGCGTCCATCACTGGCCGCCGGTGACGGGCGGCGGAGGCGGCGGCGCGCTGGTCGCGGCCCCCGGCTCCACCACCTGGTAGAACGTCTCGCCGGGCTTGATGAGGCCCAGTTCCTGGCGGGCACGGGCTTCCGTGGCCTGCTCGCCGTGCTTCAAGTCTTCCACGTCGGCAGCCAACGCCTGGTTGCGGTTCTGCAACGAGACGTTTTCATCGGTCTGCTTCTTGACCGACGCACGCAAGGAGTCGACCTCGGCCATCCCCCCACCGCCGACCCACAGCTTCAGCTGCAGCGCGATGAGGATGATGACCAGGATCAGACCGACCCAGCGAAGGATGGCCGCGTTGCTCAAGGCCCGGCTCAGCCCGGCAGCTTGGACAGGTTCGGGAACGCGTCGCGACCGGCGTACTTCGCCTTGGCGCCGAGAGCTTCCTCGATGCGCAGCAGCTGGTTGTACTTGGCGACGCGATCGGTACGGCAGAGCGAACCGGTCTTGATCTGCGTGGCGGTGGTGGCCACCGCGATGTCGGAAATCGTGGTGTCTTCCGTTTCGCCCGAACGGTGCGAGACGATGGCGGCGTACTTGGCGCGGTCGGCCATGGCGATGGCTTCGAGCGTTTCGGTGAGCGTGCCGATCTGGTTGACCTTGATCAGGATGGCGTTGGCGATCTTCTTGTCGATGCCTTCCTGGAAGATCTTCGGGTTGGTCACGAAGAGATCGTCGCCGACCAGCTGGATGCCGCCGTTGACGACCTTGGTGAGGTGCGCCCAGCCGTCCCAGTCGCCTTCGGCCATGCCGTCTTCGATGGTGACGATCGGGTACTGCTTCGCCCACGAAGCCAGGGTGTCTACCCACTGTTCCGGCGTGAAGACCTTGCCTTCGCCTTCCAGATCGTACTTGCCGTTCTTGAAGAACTCCGAGCTGGCGACATCGAGGCCGAGCAGGATATCGCTGCCCATCTTGAAGCCGGCGGCGTGCACCGCTTCGAGAATGGTGTCGAGCGCCGCCACGTTGGACTTCAGGTTCGGCGCGAAGCCACCTTCGTCGCCCACCGCGGTGTTCAGGCCGGCCTTCTTGAGCACGGACTTCAGCGAGTGGAAGATCTCGGCGCCGTAGCGCAGGGCTTCGGCGAAGCTCGGCGCGCCGACCGGCAGCACCATGAACTCCTGCACATCGACGTTGTTGTCGGCATGGGCGCCGCCGTTGATGATGTTCATCATCGGCACCGGCAGCGAGCCGCCGCCGTCGACCATCAGGTACTGCCACAGGGCCTGCTTCTTCGAGGCGGCCACAGCGTGCGCGGCAGCCATGGAGACGCCGAGCAGCGCGTTGGCGCCCAGGTTGCCCTTGTTGTCGGTGCCGTCGAGCGCGATCAGCTTGCCGTCCAGGCCTTTCTGGTCGGCGGCGTCGTAACCGGCCAGCGCCTTGGCGATGGTGGTGTTGACGTTGGCGACCGCCTTGGTCACGCCCTTGCCGCCGTAGCGGGATTTGTCGCCGTCGCGCAGCTCGACCGCCTCGCGCGTACCGGTGGACGCGCCGCTGGGCACGGCCGCGCGGCCAAACGAACCGTCGGCGAGAGTGACCTCGGCCTCAAGCGTGGGATTACCGCGGGAATCGAGGATTTCGCGGGCGTGAATCTTGGTGATGGACGTGGTCATGCGCTTCCCGTTACGAGTTGGAATGACGGAACACGGCCGCGGCGCGCATGAGCGCGCCGCGGCCGGAGACAGGGGGAATATATGACGATGCGACGCGCACGGGCCAGTAGGGTCGGTGCGCGGGCACGGACATCGTCAGGCGTGGTCCTTGAAACCGCGGCGCTTCACGGCCTGGTCGAGCTCCATCAGCGTTTCGAGGAGTTCTTCCATCTGGTCGAGCGGCCACGCGTTGGGACCGTCGCTGAGCGCCTTGGCGGGCTCGGGGTGCGTCTCGGCGAACAGGCCGGCCACGCCCACGGCGACTGCCGCACGCGCCAGCACCGGCACGAACTCGCGCTGGCCGCCCGAGCTGGTGCCCTGCCCACCGGGCAGCTGCACCGAGTGCGTGGCGTCGAACACCACCGGGCAGTTCGTCTCGCGCATCACGGCGAGCGAACGCATGTCGGAGACCAGGTTGTTGTAGCCGAAGCTCGCACCGCGCTCGCAGACCAGGATGTCGTGGTTGCCCACGTCGAACGCCTTCTGCACGACGTTCTTCATGTCCCAGGGCGCGAGGAACTGGCCCTTCTTGATGTTCACCGGCTTGCCGGCGCGGGCGACGTTCTGGATGAAGTCGGTCTGGCGGCAGAGGAAGGCCGGCGTCTGCAGCACGTCGACGACCGCGGCCACCTCGTTCATCGGGGTGTACTCGTGCACATCGGTGATGACCGGCACGCCGATCTGCTTCTTCACCGCTTCGAGCACCTTGAGGCCTTCTTCCAGGCCCGGGCCGCGGAAGCTCGAACCCGAGGAACGGTTGGCCTTGTCGAAGCTCGACTTGAAGATGAAATTGACGCCCAGGCGACCGGTGATCTCCTTGAGCTTGCCCGCTACATCAAGCTGCAACTGCATGGACTCGATGACGCAGGGACCGGCGATCAGGAACAGCGGCTGGTCGAGACCGACCTCGAAACCACAGAGCTTCATGCGGCGGACTCCTCGGAACGGCTGGCCAGCTTCTCGCCGTCGCGCACGGCCTTGAACTCGCGCGCGGCGCGCACGAAGCCGATGAACAGCGGATGGCCGTCGCGCGGGGTGGAGGTGAATTCCGGATGCGCCTGGCAGCCGAGGAACCACGGGTGGATCTGGCGCGGCAGCTCGACAACCTCGACCAGCAGATCGTCCATCGACTTGCCGGAGATCACGAGGCCCTTGTCTTCGAACGACTGGCGGTAGCGGTTGTTGAATTCGTAGCGATGGCGGTGACGCTCGCGGACGACGTCTTCGCCGTACATCTCACGCGCCAGCGTGCCGGCCTTGAGGCGGCATTCCTGCGCGCCCAGGCGCATGGTGCCGCCGAGGTCGGAACGCTCGCTGCGGGTCTCGACTTCGCCCGAGGACGTGGTCCACTCGGTGATGAGGCCGATGACCGGATCGGGCGTGTTGCGGTCGTTTTCACTGGAGTCGGCCTGGGCGAGGCCGGCGATGTTGCGGGCGAAATCGACCACGGCCGCATGCATGCCGTAGCAGATGCCGAAGTACGGCACGCCGTTCTCGCGGGCGTACTGGGCGGCCAGGATCTTGCCTTCGAAACCGCGCTTGCCGAAGCCGCCCGGGACGAGGATGGCGTCGACGCCGCCGAGCACGTCGCGCGCGCCGCGCGCTTCGACCTCCTCGGAATCGACCCACTGCAGGCTCACACGGGTGGCCTGCTTGATGCCGCCGTGGCGCAGGGCTTCACCCAGCGACTTGTAGGCGTCCTTGTGTTCGACGTACTTGCCGACGATGGCGATGGTGACCTCGTCGCGCGGATGCTCCACGGCTTCCACCGTGCGGATCCAGCTGGAGAGGTCGGCCGGGCCGGCGTCGAGGCCGAGGCGCTTGATGACCAGTTCGTCGAGGCCCTGGTCGTGCAGCCACATGGGCAGCTTGTAGATGACGTCGACGTCGATCGTGCTGATGACGGCGTTCTTCGGCACGTTGGTGAACAACGCGATCTTGTGGCGCTCGCCGTCGGGCAGCGGCTCTTCGCAACGGCACAGCAGCACGTCGGGCTGGATACCGATGGAGCGCAGCTCCTTCACGGAATGCTGGGTCGGCTTGGTCTTGATCTCGCCAGCAGCCTTGATGAACGGCACCAGGGTGAGGTGCACGAACATGCACTTCTCCGGGCCATGCTCGATGCGCAGCTGGCGGATGGCCTCGAGGAACGGCAGGGATTCGATGTCGCCCACGGTGCCGCCGATTTCGACCAGCGCCACGTCGAAGCCACGGGTGGCTTCGTGGATGGCGTGCTTGATCTCGTCGGTGATGTGCGGGATGACCTGCACGGTGGCGCCCAGGTAGTCGCCGCGACGCTCCTTGCGGATCACCGATTCGTAAATCTTGCCGGTGGTGATCGAGTTCTTGCCCGTGAGACGGGTGCGGACGAAGCGCTCGTAGTGGCCCAGGTCCAGGTCGGTCTCGGCGCCATCGTCGGTGACGTAGACCTCACCGTGCTGGAAGGGGCTCATGGTGCCCGGATCCACGTTGATGTACGGATCGAGCTTCATCATGGTGACGGAAAGACCGCGCGCCTCGAGAATGGACGCGAGCGATGCCGCTGCGATGCCTTTCCCGAGGGAAGACACCACACCGCCAGTGACGAAAATCAGGGGAGTCATGCGAGCAGCCAGTGCTGGAAATTTGTATTTTACCCGAGTGCGTCGGCGCTCGCGAGGGGTTGGCTGAACGTTCTCCACCCCATGGCGCCATCGTCGTACCATCGGGTGCATGAGCACCCACATTTCCCCCGTTCCCGCCCGTCTCCAGGCCCTGCGCGCCGCCATGGCCCGCGAGGGTGTCGCCGCCGTGGTCGTGCCGACCGCCGACCCGCACCTGTCCGAATACCTGCCGCCACGCTGGCAGGCCCGTGAATGGTTTTCGGGCTTCACCGGCTCGGCCGGCCTCCTGGTGGTAACCGCCGAGGGCGGCGGCCTCTGGACCGACTCCCGCTACTTCTCCCAGGCCGAGACCGAGCTGGCCGGCAGCGGCCTGCCGCTGATGAAGCAGAACGTAGGCGACACCCCGGATCACGCGACCTGGCTCGCCGAACGCCTCGGCGAGGGCGACAGCGTCGCGCTGGCCGGCGACAGCGTGTCGGTGACCGCCGCCGAATCCCTGGCCCGACGCCTGGAAACAGGCGGCAGCCGCCTGCGCACCGACCTCGACCTGCCTGCCGCCGCATGGCCTGACCGCCCCGCCCGTCCGGATGCGGCGGTCTTCGCCCACGCCGCCCCCTTCGCCAGCGTGACGCGCGCCGAGAAGCTGGCCCAGGTCCGCCAGGCCATGCGCAAGGCCGGGGCGACCCATCACCTGGTCTCCAGCCTCGACGACATCGCGTGGCTCACCAACCTGCGTGGTGCCGATGTCGACTACAACCCCGTGTTCCTGGCTCACCTGCTGATCGGTGCCGACCGGGCCACGCTCTTCGTGGACGCCGCCAAGCTGCCAGTCGACGTGAAGGCCTCCCTGGCCGTCGATGGCGTCGCCGTCGCCGACTACGGCACCGCCGCCTCGGCCCTCGCGGCCCTGCCGGACGACGCCGTGCTGCTGATCGACCCCGCCAAGGTGGTCGTGGCGGTGCTGGAAGGCTTGCCGACCGCCGTGAAGCAGGTGCATGCCGCCGCCCCGTCCACGGCCCGCAAGGCTCGCAAGACCGGCGAGGAGCTGGATCACATCCGCGAGGCCATGCGTCGCGATGGCGCCGCCCTGGCCAAGGCCTTCCGCCGCATCGAGGAAACCCTGGCGGTCGGCAAGCCTGTGTCCGAGTTGGATGTCGACACCTTCGTCCGTGACGCCCGTGCCGCGCAGGCGGGCTTCGTAGGCGAAAGCTTCTCGACCATCGCCGGCTACCAGGCCAACGGCGCCCTGCCTCACTACCGAGCCACGCCGACGCACTTCAGCCCGCTGGCGGCCGAAGGCCTGCTGCTGGTCGACTCCGGCGGCCAGTACCTGGGCGGCACCACCGACATCACCCGCATGCTGGCCCTGGGGCCGGTCACCGACGAGCAGCGCCGCGACTCCACCCTGGTGCTCAAGGGCATGATCGCCCTGTCCCGCGCCCGTTTCCCGGCCGGCACCAACGGCCCCCAGCTCGACGCCCTCGCCCGCGCGCCACTCTGGGCCGCCGGCATGGACTTCGGCCATGGCACGGGCCATGGCGTGGGTTATTTCCTCAACGTACACGAAGGCCCGCACGGCATCCGGCCGCCCCGGGCCGGCGTGCCCCTGGTGGCGCTGGAGACGGGGATGATCACGTCGATCGAGCCCGGCCTGTACAAGCCGGGCCGCCATGGCATCCGCCATGAGAACCTCGCCGTGGTCGTGCAGGCCGATACCACGGAGTTCGGCGATTTCTACGCCTTCGAGACCCTGACGCTCTGCCCGTTCGACCGGCGCACCCTGGACGCACGCCTGCTGGAGCCCTCGGAACGGGCCTGGCTGGACGACTACCACGCCATCGTCCGCGCAGCCCTGTCGCCGTTGCTGGACGGCGAGGACCGGGCCTGGCTGGAATGGCATTGCGCCCCGCTGTGAACCTTGTAGGAGCGCGCTTGCGCGCGATCCCGCGAACGCGGGCCAGACTGCCGCTGCCGCGGATCGCGCGCAAGCGCGCTCCTACAACGATCCATCGTCGTCTCATACGGTGATACGGCGAACCGCGAGGCTTGACCGATCCGGTGGGCCTCGCCCATCCTGCCCGGCTACGAATGACCGCGACACCCCATGAATACACGCTATAACGCCTCAGACATCGAAGTCCTCAGCGGCCTTGACCCGGTCAAGCGCCGGCCGGGCATGTATACCGACACCTCGCGCCCGAACCACCTGGCGCAGGAAGTCATCGACAACTCCGTCGACGAGGCCCTGGCGGGCCACGCCAAGACCATCGACGTCACCGTCTTCAACGACGGCTCGGTGGAGGTCACCGACGACGGTCGCGGCATGCCGGTGGACATCCACCCGGAAGAGAAGGTGCCCGGCGTCGAGCTGATCCTCACGCGCCTGCACGCGGGCGGCAAGTTCTCGAACAAGAACTACGCTTTCTCCGGCGGCCTGCACGGCGTGGGCGTCTCGGTGGTGAACGCGCTGTCCACCCGCGTCGACGTGACCATCCGTCGCGAGGGCCAGGAATTCCGCATGAGCTTCGCCGACGGCGACCGTGCGAGCGAGCTCGAGGTCATCGGCACCGTGCCGAAGAAGAAGACCGGCACCACGCTGCGCTTCTGGCCAGACCCGAAGTACTTCGATTCCCCGCGCATCCTCGTTTCCAAGCTCAAGCACCTGCTGCGCGCCAAGGCGGTGCTCTGCGCCGGCCTCACCGTGCGCCTCACCGACGAGTCCACCGGCGAGACGGTGGAGTGGTACTTCGAGGACGGCCTGTCCGACTACCTGCGCGGCGAGTTGCAGGGTGCCGAGGCACTGCCCTCCGACCTCTTCGTGAAGCACTTCGCGCGTGACACCGACGCGCTCGACGTCGCCCTTGCCTGGCTGCCGGAAGGCGAGCTGGTGCAGGAGAGCTACGTCAACCTCATTCCCACCGCGCAGGGCGGCACGCACGTGAACGGCCTGCGTTCGGGCCTCACCAACGCCATCCGCGAGTTCTGCGACTTGCGCAACCTGCTGCCGCGCGGCGTGAAGCTCGCCCCGGAAGACGTCTGGGAGCGCCTGGCCTTCGTGCTCAGCGTCAAGCTGCAGGATGCCCAGTTCGCCGGCCAGACCAAGGAGCGCCTGTCGTCGCGTAACGCGGCCGGCGTGGTCGAGGGCGTGGTACACGATGCCTTCAGCCTGTGGTTGAACCAGCACGTCGACCTCGGCGAGAAGATCGCCCAGCTCGCCATCGAGCGCGCCAGCGCGCGCCTGAAGGCCGCCAAGCAGGTCGTCCGCAAGAAGATCACCCAGGGCCCCGCCCTGCCCGGCAAGCTCGCCGACTGCGCCGCCACCGACCTCACCCGCACCGAGCTGTTCCTGGTCGAAGGCGATTCGGCCGGCGGCTCGGCCAAGCAGGCCCGCGACAAGGATTTCCAGGCGATCCTTCCGCTGCGCGGCAAGATCCTCAACACCTGGGAAGTCGAGTCCGGTGCCGTACTTGCCTCGCAGGAAGTGCACGACCTCGCGGTCGCCATTGGCTGCGACCCGGGCAAGGACGATCTCTCGGGCCTGCGCTACGGCAAGGTCGTGATCCTCGCCGACGCCGACTCCGACGGCCTGCACATCGCCACCCTGCTTTCGGCGCTGTTCCTGCGTCACTTCCCGTCGCTGGTCCGCGAGGGCCACGTGTTCGTCGCAATGCCGCCGCTGTTCCGCGTGGACGTGGGCAAGCAGGTGTTTTACTGCCTCGACGAGGAAGAAAAGCGCCTGATGCTGGAAAAGGTCGAGCGCGAAAAGATGAAGGGCGCCGTCTCGGTCACCCGCTTCAAGGGCCTGGGCGAGATGAACCCCGCGCAGCTGCGCGAGTCCACTATCCATCCGGATACCCGTCGCCTCGTCCAGCTCACCGTCGAGACCGACGACGGCACGCAGAAGCTCATGGACATGCTGCTGGCCAAGAAACGTGCGAGTGATCGCAAGCAATGGCTGGAAGAAAAAGGCGATCTCGCCACGCTCGAAGTCTGAAGAAAAGGCCCGGCATCGCCGGGCTTTTTTGTAGGAGCGCGCTTGCGCGCGATGGGCTCGCGACACGTCCCATCGCGCGCAAGCGCGCTCCTACAACAGCCTGTCACTCGTGAAGGAACGCCTGGATCGTTCCGGCTTGATGGGGCAGGTAATGACGCCCGTCCTCCACGAAATGGACCCGCCCTCGCGGAACGCGCGTCATCACACGCTGACGCGTGACACGCGAATCCAGCATCACATCGCGACCACCTACGATCACCAGCAACGGCATCGGCAGCGCCGACAAGGCCTCGTCGCTCACGATGGGCAGGCGCATGGGACGCGGACGCACGCCGGTCCGCACGCGTTGCAGGAAATCCAGCAATCGCCTTGCCTGAGGTGTCGACGCCTTCGGCGAGGGGCCCATCACCATTGCCCGCACCTTCGCCGCTCCCCACGACCCCAGTAGAAGCAAAGGCAGCGCTTTCCAAAGAAACGCCTTCTGCGGTCCGATACCCGACGGACACAGCAACGCCAGTCGGGACACGCGTGTGGGACGACGGCATGCATAGTCCAGCGCGATCCAGCCCCCGAAGGACATGCCGACGAACGCCGCGCTGGTCACGCCCAGGCCGTCCAGCACATCGTCGAGCCAGGCGGCCCATCCATCGCTGTCGAGCGGAGGATGCGACGGCGCGCTCAATCCAGGCTCGCCGATAACATCGACGACATGCACCCGAAAATCCCGAGACCAAATCTCGGCGTCGAAAAGCCAACTCGCCGCATTGGTCAGCGCCCCATGAAGAAGCACCAACGGCGGCGCGTCCGTCCGGCCACAGCTGAGCACGAAGGTTTCGCCTTCGCATGTATCGATGGTTCGGCGATCGTGCCTCAGGGGCCAGCCATCGAGAAGCGCAAGGTAGTCGTCGCGCAGGGCCGGGGAAAGCATGCGCGCGCTCATCGCACACTCTCCAGCAGCTGGCTGACGCTTTCCATCCAGGCGGCCACATCCGCCGGCGACCCGATGACGACGAAGCGTAGCTGGCGATATGGCGCATCGTACGTCGCCGTGAACTGCATGGCGCCATCGCCCTGCCCGCGCGACAGCCACAAGCCCTGCGTCGCCGTGACGAGTCGATCGGCCGCCACGGCATCGATGCCGGGCACGTCGACGATCGAGGTCGCCCGCGGGGGCATGGGCGGCACATCCGTGGGTTCGACGCCCGCGAAGGCGTCCAGATCGGCGGGAAGGATGCGGTACGACTTGCCGATACGGGTGGCACGCAGGCGGCCCTCACGGATCATCCGGTGGACCGTCCTGGGGTGGAGGCCAAGGCGGGTGGCAACGTCTTCGACGGTGTGGAACGCGGTCACCATAATTACCTATTGAAACCAATAATCAAAGAATACGTATCAATAAGTAACTTTTGCAAGCAAAGAAAAGCCCGGACATGCCGGGCTTTTCTTGAGCTTTTGTAGGAGCGCGCTTGCGCGCGATCCCGCGTAGCGGGCCAGATTGCCGCTGCCGCGGGATCGCGCGCAAGCGCGCTCCTACACCAACGGTATCGATTACCGGCGGTCGCGGATCGCCTCGATCAGGCCGCGCGTGGCGCCGTCGAACTGGCCGAGGTCACCGGCGCTCTTGTCGTTCGCGAGCGAGGGGTAGATCTGCTTGGCGATGACCTTGCCCAGCTCCACGCCCCACTGGTCGAACGCATTGATGCCCCAGATGTGACCGAGCATGAACACCTTGTGCTCGTAGAGCGCGATGAGCGCGCCCAGCGAGTGCGGGGTGAGCGAGTCGAGCATGAACACGGTGCTGGGTCGATCGCCCTTGAAGGTGCGCTGCGCGGCGAGCGCGCGACGCTCCGCCTCGGTGCCCGTCTTCGCTTCGGCCAGCGCTTCGTCGAAGGTCTTGCCGAGCGAGAGCGCGGCGGCCTGCGCGAGCAGGTTCGACAGCAGCACGTCGTGGTTTTCGCGCAGGGTGTGCGCCGGCTTCACCAGGCCGATGAACTCCAGCGGCACGGTGTCCGTGCCCTGGTGCAGCGCCTGGAAATAGGCGTGCTGGGCATTGGTGCCGATGCTGCCCCAGACGACAGGGACCGTGGAGCCCTTCACTTCGCTGCCGTCGTTCGGATGCACGTGCTTGCCGAGGCTTTCCATCTCCAGCTGCTGGAGGTAGGACGGGAGGTCGCCGAGCGAATCCACGTACGGCACCACCGCACGGCTGGAACGACCGAGGATGTTGCGATTCCACAGTTCGGCGATGGCGAGCAGAACGGGGATGTTGTCCTGCCACTGCGCCGTACGGAAATGATCGTCGGCTTCGGCGGCGCCCGCGAGCAGTTCGCGGAAGCCCTTCATGCCGATCGAGAAGGCGATCGAGGCACCCACGGCGGACCAGAGCGAGAAGCGACCACCGACGTAGTCCCACATCGGCAGGATCTGCGAGGCACCCCACTTTTGCACGGCCTCGACGTTGGAGCTGACGGCGATGAAATGCTTGGCCGTCTTCGCTTCATCGCCGTTGTTGGCCTTGAGGATCCAATCGCGGAAGACGCCGCCGTTGAGCAGGGTCTCCTGCGTGTTGAAGCTCTTGGAAACCAGGATCACGAGCGTATGCGCGGGATCGAGCTTCTTCATCAGGTCCGCCGCGGCCTGGCCGTCGACGTTGGTGAGGAAGTGGCTGGTGATGCCCTTTACATGGAACTGTTCGAGCGCGTGCACGGCGAGGCGAGGACCAAGGTCCGAGCCGCCGATGCCGATGTTCACCACGTCGGTGACGCCACCGATGAGGCCCACCGATTCGCCTTCGCCGCGATGCACGGCGTTGACCAGGGTTTCCATCTTGTCCAGGGCGTCGGCGACCTCCTTGCGGACATCGGCCGGCGCGGCCGGATGGCGCGACGCACCACCGCGCAGGGCGGTGTGCAGCACGGCACGATCTTCGGACGTGTTGATGTGCTTGCCTTCGAACATCGCATCGCGCGCGGCCTTCCAGCCGGTGCCTTCGATGTAGTGGCCGACGGCGTCGAGCGCGGCGACATCGAGCTTCTGCCGAGTGATGTCGAGCAGGATGGGCCCGACGCGCTTGCGCAGATGAGGCGCGCGAGCGTCATCGTTGACCAGCGTGCGGAGATGGGTATGCGAAAGGCGTGAAGCGTGCTCTTCGAACGAAGGCAGGGGGGCGTGCTTTGAATCCATGGCTTCCACTTTGGCTGCGACGGAGGGAAGCGCTGATATTACCGCAGTGCAGCGTAAGTGGATCGTGTGGAGATGACGGAAAAACTCACGCATCCCTGATCGTCAGTTCCCGCGAAGGCGGGAACCCCGGCGAGTGACGACAGACTTTTGCGCGGGGGCTACCTGCGCAAAAGCCGATGAGACGTCACGCTGCTACGGGGTGACCGGGGCGCTGGGTTCCTGCGTTCGCAGGAACGACGGCGATCAGGCGGCCTGCTTGGGAATCGAATGATTCGTGTGCGTGATGCGGTTGTCGGCATCCACGTAGACCAGGTCCGGCTGGTACTTGGCCAGCTCGGCCTCGGACAGGCCCGCGAAGGCGGCGATGATGACCAAGTCGCCCACCGACACGCGACGCGCGGCGCTGCCGTTGACGGAAATGATGCCCGAGCCCTCTTCCGCGCGCAGCGCGTAGGTGACGAAGCGCTCGCCGTTGCTGATGTTCCAGGCGTGGATCTGTTCGTACTCGCGGATGCCGGCGGCGTCGAGCAGGTTGCCGTCGATGGCGATCGAACCTTCGTAGTTCAGCTCGGCGTGAGTCACCGTGGCACGGTGGATCTTGCACTTGAGCATGTTGAGCTGCATGGCGGTCTCTGGGGAAGTGGCGATAGCAAAAACGCCCATTCTAACGGAGGTTGCCCGCACCGTCGCGAATGGGCTCCTCTGTCGGGCGCTTTATGGGGCGTTCCGGTCCGAAACGCAAGTCCCGGTATGTGAAGGCTTTCAGTCGAACGGGAGGTTGTCGATGAGACGCGTGGCGCCGAGGCGGGCCGCCACCAGGGCCACCAGGCCCTCCCGTTCGTCCGCGGCCGGCTCGGCCAGGTCCTCGGCGCGACGGATGGCCACGTAATCGGGCACGAAGCCCGCCCGCTCCAGCCGGGCCTTCGCGGCCTGCTCCAGCGCCTGCCACGCGTGTCCCTGGCGGAACAGCTCGCGCATCTGGGTCAGGGTGGCGTGGATCTGGGGCGCCCGCTGGCGCTCCGTGGCCGACAGGTACTGGTTGCGGGAACTCATGGCCAGGCCGTCGTCCTCACGCAGGGTCGGGCCGGACATGACCTTCACCGGCAGGCCGAGGTCGCGAACCATTCGCTCGATCACCTTGAGCTGCTGGAAATCCTTCTGCCCGAACACGGCGAAATCCGGCTGGACGAGGTTGAACAGCTTGGTCACCACCGTGGCGACGCCGTCGAAATGCCCCGGGCGATGGGCGCCTTCCAGCGTGTCGGTGATCACCGGCAGATGGATACTGGCGCTGGCGGCCGGGCCAAACGGATACATCGTGGCGACATCCGGCGCGAACAGGATGTCGCAACCGGCTTCGGCCAGCCCCACCTGGTCCTGGACCAGGGTGCGCGGATAGCGCTCGAAATCCTCGCCCGGACCGAACTGCGTCGGGTTGACGAAGACGCTGGCGACCACGCGATCGGCACGGGCGCGGGCGAGCTTCAACAGCGAGTGATGGCCGGCATGGAGGTTGCCCATGGTCGGCACGAAGCCCACGGCCTGGCCGGAGGAACGCCATCCACGGATCGTGGCGCGAAGGGCGGCGGCGTCAGTGACGGTCTGCATGTTGGGGAGGGCTCTCTTCTCTAGCTGAAGCTGTGTTCGGGACCGGGGAAGCGCTGTTCGCGCACATCCTCGGCATAGGCGACGATGGCGCCCTGGATGGAATCGCGACCGGCGAGGAAGTCCTTCGAGAACTTCGGCCGTTTGCCCGGCGTGATGCCCAGCATGTCGTAGATCACCAGGACCTGGCCGTCGCAATCCACGCCGGCACCGATGCCGATGACGGGTACGTCCACCTCCGCGGTGATACGCGCGGCCACGGACGAAGGCACACATTCCAGCACGACCATGCCCGCACCGGCCGCCACGACGGCCTTGGCGTCGGCGACCAGCTTCGCGGCGGCCTCCTCGCCCTTGCCCTGCACCTTGTAACCACCGAAGCGGTTCACGGACTGCGGGGTAAGGCCCAGGTGGCTGCACACGGGGATATCGCGCTCCACCAGTGCAGCGATGACCTCGCAAAGACGGCCAGCACCTTCGATCTTGACCATCGCGGCGCCGCCTTCAGCCACCAGGCGGGCGGCCGAGGCCATCGCCGTGGGCACGTCGCGGTCGCTCATGAACGGCAGGTCGGCCACCAGCAGCGTGGCCGACAGGCCGCGTGCCACGGCGGCGGTGTGATAGACCATCTCGTCGATCGTGACCGGCAAGGTGCTCGAACGGCCCTGCACCACCATGCCCAGGGAGTCGCCGACCAGGGCGACATCGATCGCGGCGGCTTCAAGGTGGGCGGCGAAACTCGCATCGTAGGCGGTGAGCATCACGATCTTCCGGCCTTCGGCTTTCATCACCTTCAGGCCCGGCACGGTCACCGGCTTACGCGCCGGCGCACTCGTTTTTTCAACGTACACGCTCTTGTCGCCTTGTGGGGTAAAGGGGAATTGTCCTCCCGGAATCGCCGGGGCTCAACTCATCGACGACGATCGGTCACGGCAGAGGCTCGCACCCGGCGGCATCGATAACAGCCAGCAGGTCGCCGACACGCCCCATGCCTGGCAGTTGGGTACCGGCAGCGATATCCACCAGCGGCAGGAGTACGAAGGCCCGCTCGGGAATGCGCGGATGCGGCACCGTCAATCGCTCGTCGTCGATCACCGCCTCGCCGTAGGCAAGCAGGTCGAGGTCGAGCGTACGCGGCCCCCAGCGCTCGCCATCACGCACACGACCGAACGCACGCTCGGTGGCCAACATGGCGTCGAGTAGCCCATGGGCATCCAGCGAGGTCTGCACAGCGATTGCTGCGTTGACGAAGTCGGGCTGATCGACATTGCCCCAGGGCGGCGTGCGATAAAAGCGCGAGCGCGCCGTCACCTTCACGCCTGGGACCGCGTCCAGCGCCGCCATGGCGGCGCCCAGGCGAAGCCGGACATCGCCCAGGTTACCCCCCAGGCCAATCAGGGCGGTGACGCTCACGTACCGCCCGTATCGCCTTTGCCGCGCCCGGCCGGCTTGCGCCGGCGCCGACGCTTCCGTGCCGGTGCAGCCGCGGCCACGGTGGCCTCGCTCACCGGCACGCCACCGCCCAGCGCGGCCGCCAGCATGTCAGGCGGAAGCTGCTGTGCGTGGTTCCACCATTCGCCCAGTTCGCGCATGCGGGGGGACTCGTGGGCGCGCAGCAGCAGGAAGTCGAACGCCGCGCGGAAACGCGGATGCGACATCAGGCGGAAGACACGCTTGCGATGGATATGCTCGAAACGCGGCTGCAAGGCCCAGATTTCTTCCATCGTGAGCGTGAAGCGACGCGGAATCGCGACCCGCTGGCACTGCTCGCCCACAACGTGGACAGCGGCCCGCTGCCACGCGTCGTTGTCGTCGACGCCCTGCATGATCCAGCCACGCGCCTGGTCACGCACCTCGCCCCACAGGAGTACCGCGTAGAGGAAGGCGGGCGTCACCGACTTGCCCGCCGCGATGCGGGCATCCGTGTTCGACAGGCCCTGCTCGACCAGCGCCCGCAGGGCGTGATCGCCGCGCTCAAGCGCACGGGCGGTGGCCGGGAACATGAATTTCAGCAGTCCACAGGCCTCGAGCATCTTGAAGCTCTTCAGCCCATGGCCGGCCAGGAAGAGCTTGAGCGACTCATCGAACAACCGGGCCGGCGAGGCCTCCGTGAGGAGGTGCCCCAAGGACGCGAACGGCGCCGAGGCGGCCGGGTCGATGGTGAAATCGAGCTTCGCCGCGAGACGCACCGTACGCAGCATGCGCACCGGGTCTTCGCGGTAGCGCTGCTCCGGATCTCCGATCAGGCGCATGCTGCGGTCTTCGAGATCCTGCATGCCCCCGACGTAGTCGCGGACGCTGAAATCGGAGATGTCGTAGTACAGCGCGTTCACGCGGAAATCGCGGCGGATCGCGTCTTCCTCGATCGAGCCCCAGATGTTGTCGCGCACGATGCGGCCATCGACGATGTGGCGATCGCCACCCTCGCCGTCCTCGCCGGTGCCCCGGAAGGTGGCCACTTCGATGATCTCGGGACCGAACACCACATGGGCGAGACGGAACCGTCGACCGATCAGGCGGCAGTTGCGGAAGAGACCCTTGACCTGCTCGGGCGTGGCGTTGGTGGCCACGTCGAAGTCCTTGGGATGGCCACCGAGCAGAAGGTCGCGCACGGCGCCACCGACCAGGTACGCGTCGAAACCGGCTTCATTGAGCCGGTAAAGCACGCGCAACGCGGCCTTGCTGATGTTCTTGCGGGAAATGGAGTGCTGTTCTCGCGGGACGATACGCGGTACCGGCGGAACGTCGCTCCTGGATACGGGATTCAAGCGGTTGTGGTCCTGGCGGGCGCCAAGGCGTCCGGTCAAGTGGCTCCCGACCGGCGGCCCGTGTCAGGTTCGAATGGGTTAAATGTAACGAATTCGCCGCCATCCGACGACCCGGAAAAAAAACCATTGCCGAGCATCGGAAGTTGGGTATACTAGCGCGCTTCGTACTCTTGGTACGACCCGCTCCCTTCGTCTAGTGGTCTAGGACACGGCCCTCTCAAGGCTGGAACACGAGTTCGAACCTCGTAGGGAGCGCCACTTTCTTTCGGCGTCGAACCTCTCGCATGACCTTTGTCGTCACCGACAACTGCATCAAGTGCAAGCATACGGATTGCGTAGAGGTTTGCCCCGTCGATGCCTTCCACGAAGGCCCGAACTTCCTGGTCATCAATCCGGACGAGTGCATCGACTGCACCCTCTGCGAACCTGAATGCCCGATCAACGCCATTTATCCGGAAGACGATGTTCCCGGCGGCCAGGAGGTGTTTGTGGCGTTGAACGCCGATCTGGCGAAGGAATGGCCTGTTCTGACGGTGAAGAAGGACAGCCTCCCCGACGCCAAGGAATGGGAAAACAAGCCAGACAAGCTCCCCCTCCTCGAGCGCTGACCACGGCAACCCTATTCAAGAGAACGGCCTGACGGCCGTTTTTTTATGCCTGCCGGAAACGCACGCAAAAAAAAACGCCGCCCGGAGGCGGCGTTTTTGATTCACGACAAGGTGAATTACTTGGCGCCCAATCGCGACTTCAGTGCATCAACTACGCGACGCACGCCATCGGCGTCGCCCTGTGCACGAACTTCGCTGCCATTGCCGCTGGCGTTGATGGTGACCACCACGTTGCGGGTCTTGCCGCCGCCCGACTTGGACGACGACGCACTATCGGCGTCACGGTTCTTGCCGCCACCGAACATCCGGCGGAACAGGCCCGGCTTTTCGGTGGGCATGCCACCGTTGACCGCCACCTGGTACGTATGGGACGTGTCGTCATGGGCGGTCACGCTACCCAGGTCGCCCACGCTCAGTGCCTCGCCGATGCGGCGATAGGCGGCGTCGGCGTCATCGGCCAGCACGAAACCGTCGGACACGGGCGCCACGACATCCGCACCGCCGGCACCCGCACCGGAGCCAACGTCCGGAATGACCAGCGCGGCGCTCGTCGACGGGGTATCGAGGCCCGGCGGGATTTCCAGCGGAGCTTCCTGCTGGGCCCTCTCCCAATCCTTCTTGGAGCGGAACGCGCCGCAACCGGAGACGACCAGGACGGACAGGAGCAGTGCCGGGACGACCAGCGCGTACGAGGTTTTCTTCATGAACGAGAGTTCCGTTGGATCCGTTGAATGGAAAGGCTTCAGGCGGCAGACGCCAATGGTGCCAGAGCCGCGAGCGTTTCGCGCACCTTCGCCAGCGCCGGACCCGCCTCCAGTTCCACCAGGGGCAGGCGCGGTGCCGCCAGACCCAGTCCCAGCGCGGCCAGGCCGGCCTTGACGGGAATCGGGTTCGGTGCGCAGTTCAGGGCGTCGATCAGAGGGGCCAGACGGGCCGCGGCAGCCGCCGTGCGCTGGGCGTCACCCGAACGGGCGACGTCGCAGAACTCACGGAAAGGCCCCGGCACGAGGTTGGCCACCACCGAAATGGTGCCCGCGGCGCCGGCAAGCATGGCCTGGTGGGCCGAACCGTCGTCGCCGCTGAGGTAGACGAAATCCGGGCGCACAAGTTCCGCGATGGCCTTGATTCGCTCCGCATCGCCCCGGGCTTCCTTGATGCCGACGATGGCTGGATGGTCGCGCAGCACCGCCACCGTCTCCGGCGCGATGTCGCAGCCCGTGCGCGGCGGCACGTTATAGAGGATCACCGGCAAGCCACCCGCGTCCGCGACGGCCAGGAAATGGCGACGGATGCCCTCCTGGGTGGGGCGGACATAGAACGGGGCCACGACCAGGGCCGCATCGGCACCCAGCTCCTTCGCCAGGCGCGTGGTGGCGATGGTCTTGGCCGTGCCCGCCTCGCCCGTGCCGGCGATGACCGGGATGCGTTTATCTACGTGCTTCACCGCGAAGGCGAGCAGGCGTTTGTACTCGTCGTGCTCGAGGAAGTGTGACTCGCCCGTCGAGCCCGCGACGACCACGGCCTGGGTGCCGCCAGCCAGCTGCTGGTCGAGCAGTCGGCCGAACGCGTCGAGATCGAGGGAACCGTCGGCGGCGAACGGCGTCGCCAGCGCGGTGATGCTTCCGGAGATATCCAAGGTGAAACCCGTTGAGTAACCAGCGCTTCGCATGTTACCGGGGAGCCCCCTACACGTCCATTCGGCCTCTCCCGACCGTTTTTCCTGCCGAGCTTGCTAGTGCAGGACACGCCCCGTTAAGCTCGGGCCCGTAGCGACGCCCCGCGCCCCGCGGGTCGCGCCATGGGTAGTGAAGCCTTGAATCGTTCCGCAGCACGCAGCGTCACCACCGATAACCAGCTCCTCATCTCGACGCTGTCGCCGGCGCACCGCGCGCCGATCCTCGCGCTGGCCAAGCGCATCGCCGACTCCGGCTGCAACCTCGCTGACGCCCGTGTCTCCACCATCGGCAACGACACCTCCGTGATGCTGCTGGCCTCCGGCTCGTGGGACGCCGTCGCCAAGCTGGAAACCGCCTTGGGCAAGCTCGCCCGCGATGAGGACCTGCAGATCGTCCATTACCGGACGGCGCCGCGCGAACCCACCACCCACCTGCTGCCCTACCTGGTCGAGGTGATCGCCGCCGACCGGCCGGGCATCCTGGTCAAGATCATCGAGTTCTTCTCCCGTCGCGACATCAGCGTGGAGCAGCTCTCGTCGATGCGTTACCAGGCGATGCAGACCGGCGCCGAGATGTTCCAGGCGCAGATCACCATCGGCATTCCGTCGGAGACCCATATCGCGGCGCTGCGCGACGACTTCCTCGAGCTTTGCGATGGCCTCAACCTCGACGCCATCATGGACCCGGTGAAATTCTGAACGGACACCAAGAAATCTACGCATGATCGGCAAGGGCAAGAAAGTACCAAAACTCGAAGGCACGCTCGGCGACGGCAGCACCCTGTCGCTGTCCTCCCTCTCCGGCCGCTGGGTCGTGGTGTTCTTCTATCCCAAGGACAGCACCCCGGGCTGCACCAACGAGGCGAAGGATTTTCGTGACCTCTATGCGCAATTCCAGGCCCGCGGCGCCGAAGTGATCGGCGTCTCCCGCGACTCGGTGCGCTCGCACGCGAATTTCGCGACCAAGCACGAGCTGCCCTTCCCGCTCGTATCCGACGCCGACGAAGCCTGGTGCCAGGCCTTCGACGTCATCCACGAGAAAGTGCTCTACGGCAAGCGCTACATGGGCGTGGTCCGCAGCACCTTCCTCATCGGCCCCGACGGCAAGCTCGCCGCCGAGTGGCGGGGCGTGAAGATCCCCGGCCACGCGCAGGCCGTCCTCGAGAGTGTTCCCACCGCGTGACGGATACCGCGTCACGCGGCTCCCTCCCCCGGCCGTCGCCGCGCGGCCGGGTATCGCAACCTCCGCATGAGGTCACTTCCGCATGAACGGAAGCAAGCGCATCTACGCCCTCGATACCAACGTGCTGCTGCACGATCCGACGTCGTTGTTCCGCTTCGAGGAGCACGACGTGTTCATTCCGATGACGGTGTTGGAGGAACTCGACGAGAAGAAGAAAGGCGGCTCCGAGGTTTCGCGCAACGGCCGCCAGGTCAGCCGCTTCATCAACGAGCTGATCGAGCGTGGCGGCAACCTGAAGGACGGACTCGAACTGGCCAATCCGCAGGGCATCAAGCTCAAGCGCGGCGCGGTGGGCAGACTGTTCTTCCAGCAGCGGACGACCCACGGCAACGGCAAGGCAGACAACCAGATCCTCGCCTCCGTCATCGACCTGCGCGATCAGTTCCCGGACAGGCCGGTGATCCTGGTCACCAAGGACATCAACCTGCGCATCAAGGCCTCGATCTTCGGCATCGACGCCGAGGATTACGAGAACGACCGCGCGCTGGACGACTTCGCCCTGCTGTTCACGGGCACGGAGCAGCTGCCCGAGGATTTCTGGACGAAGCATCCGGAACTGCGCTCCTGGAACGAGCGCGGCCGCACCTATTACGAGATGGATGTCCACGAGGACGAGCCCTGGTATCCGCACCAGTGCCTGTACATGCCCGGCGAGAACGACGTCGAACTGCGCGTGCTGGAGATCACCGGCGACGAGGATGCGCGTCGGGTAAAGCTGGTGCTGTTGGACGACCACAGCCATGCCGCGCATGGCGTCTGGGGTATCGCGGCGCGTAATCGGGAGCAGAACTTCGCGCTGAACCTGCTGATGGACCCGGACGTCGATTTCGTCACCCTGCTCGGCACCGCCGGCACGGGCAAAACCCTGCTGGCCCTCGC
This sequence comes from Luteibacter sp., assembly GCF_009912395.1. GTDB lineage: Bacteria > Pseudomonadota > Gammaproteobacteria > Xanthomonadales > Rhodanobacteraceae > Luteibacter. Next base: position 46,412 of record NZ_WNDO01000020.1, read on the forward strand.
GGCCGGCCTGGCCCAGGTGATGGATCAGCAGCGTTATCGCGAGATCATCATGACCCGCGCCACGGTGTCCGTGGGCGAGGACATCGGCTTCCTGCCCGGCACGGAGGAAGAAAAGATGACCCCGTGGATGGGCGCGCTCACTGACAACCTCGAGGTGCTCGCCAACCCCGAAGAGGGCGGATCCTGGGGGCGCCAGGCCACCAACGACCTGCTCGCTTCACGTGTGAAAATTCGTTCGCTGAACTTCATGCGCGGACGCACTTTCCTCAGCCGCTACCTCATCATCGACGAGGCGCAGAACCTGACGCCGAAGCAGATGAAGACGCTGATCACGCGCGCGGGTCCCGGCACCAAGATCGTTTGCCTGGGCAACGTGGAGCAGATCGACACGCCTTACCTCACCGAGACCACGTCCGGCCTCACCTATGCGGTGGACCGCTTCAAGATGTGGTCGCATTCGGGGCATATCACGCTGCGGCGCGGTGAACGGTCGAGACTGGCGGATTTCGCTTCCGAGGCGCTGTAAACAAGCACTACGGCCGCGGGCATGGAGCTCGCGGCCTTCTACTGACAGGGAGTTTTTTTCGTGGAACGGATTCCGTGCGTCTATCTGCTGGTCAGCGGCCGGAACGGCACGCTGTACCTCGGCGTTACCAGCGACCTGGTCAAACGGGTCTGGCAGCATCGAGGGAAGTTTGTTGATGGGTTCTCCGCCAGATACGGAGCTAGCCGCCTTGTATGGTTCGAGACGCATCCGACCATGGAGGCGGCGATCTTGCGGGAAAAACAGCTCAAGGCGTGGAAGCGCGCTTGGAAGCTGGAACTGATCGAAGGTGAAAACCCGACCTGGAGCGATCTGTACCCTGATCTTTGCTGACTCGGCGCGGGAGTCCCGTCGCTCCAGCGCCCCGGCTCACCAGCAGCGCCTCGACGCCTCATCGACCCTTGTGTAGACGGCGCACTCGCGAAAACCTACCGCACCGCACTGGGTCCCTGCTTTCGCAGGGACGACGTGAGGCACCACACGACACCGTCGTTCCAGCGCACGCTGGAACCCAGCGCCCCGGTTCACCAGCATCGCCTCGACGCCTCATCGGCCATTGTGTAGGCGGCGCACCCGCGAAAACCCACCACATCGCACTGGGTCCCTGCGTTCGCAGGGACGACGTGAGGCACCACACGACACCGTCGTTCCAGCGCACGCTGGAACCCAGCGCCTCGGTTCACCAGCATCGCCTCGACGCCTCATCGGCCTTTGTGTAGGCATCGCGCTGGGTCCCTGCTTTTGCAGGGACGACGTGAGGCATCATCGTTGTATCCGTGAATCCCAAACCCCAGAAGCCGCCCATGTCGACAAAGCCCAACACCCTCACCATCGCAGGCTCCGACTCCGGCGGCGGCGCTGGCATCCAGGCCGACCTGAAGACCTTCCACTCCCTCGGCACCCACGGCCTCACGGCGATCACCGCCGTCACGTCGCAGAACACCCGAGGCGTCACAGCGATCCACCCCGTTCCTGTGGCGCATATCCGCAGCCAGATCGACGCCGTGTTCGACGACTTCCCCATCGCCACCGTGAAGACCGGCATGCTTGGCAGTGCGGCAGTTACCCGGCTAGTCGCCAGGGAGATAGCCCGGCGCAAACCCGCGTGGCTGGTGGTCGATCCGGTGATGGTCTCCACCAGCGGCACCCGCCTGCTCGACGACGACGCGCTTGGCGCGCTGGTCGAGCGGCTCATTCCCCTGGCCGACGTTTTCACTCCCAACCTGCCCGAGGCGGAGGCTCTGCTCGGGCGCTCTATCGGGAGGGCCGTGGATGAAGCCGGAGCCGACCTCCTCGCCCTCGGCGCCGCGGGCGTCCTGCTCAAGGGCGGCCATGGCAAGGGCCGGGTGCTGGTGGATCGGTACTACGACGCCAGCGGCGTCATCGAATTCCACCACGACCGCCTGCCCCTGGAAGGTCACGGCACGGGCTGCACCCTGGCCTCGGCCGTGGCCGCCGGCCTTGCCAAGGGCAAATCGCCGCACGCCGCTGTCCGCGCGGCCATCGCATGGCTGGACAAGGCCTTGCGACGCTCCTGGCGCGCCGGTAGCGGCACGGCGCACGTGCTGGGGCACTGAGGGCGGAGTATCCTATCGGCGTTGATACAGGCCGTTTCCGGCCGCACGTATCGCCTGTCTATGCCGAGTCCGATTCCATGAATTTCCTGGGACCCCGCTTCATCGTCCTCTATGTGCTGATCCTGTTCGTGCTTTGCGTGCTGCTGGTCCACCTGCGTGGTCGTTCGCGCCTGCGCTTCAGTCGCCAGCTCGTGGACCACTCGGCCGTGTTCGCGCCGTACAACCTGCTGATGTACGCGTTCTCGGCCGTGCCGGCGCGCCCGATCCTCGATCGTCGCGGCTTCCCGCAGCTCGACCTGCTCCAGGACAACTGGCAGGCGATCCGCCAGGAAGCCATGCACCTGTTCGACGAAGGCTTCATCCGTTCGGCCGAAAAGCACAACGACGCCTCGTTCAACTCCTTCTTCAAGCAAGGCTGGAAGCGCTTTTACCTGAAGTGGTACGGCGAGCCGCTGGCTTCCGCCGAGGCCCTGTGCCCTGAGACGGTGAAGCTACTCAACTCGATCCCCAGCGTGAAGGCCGCGATGTTCGCCCTCCTCCCGCCGGGCAGCAAGCTCAACCCGCACCGCGACCCGTTCGCCGGCTCATTGCGCTATCACCTCGGCCTCATCACGCCGAACTCCGACGACTGCCGCATCTTCGTCGACGGCGAGATGCATGCCTGGCGCGACGGCAAGGACGTGGTGTTCGACGAGACCTACGTGCACTGGGCCGAGAATCGCACCGACCAGACCCGCGTGATTCTTTTCGCCGACGTGGAACGCCCGTTGAAGAGCCGCCTGATGACGGCGGTGAACAAGCGTGTCGGCGCCTTCATGGGCTCCATCACCGCGTCGCCGAACAGCGACGACGGCAAGGAACAGGTGGGCTTCGTCAATCGCATGTTCGCGCTGAACCAACGCAGCCGCGAGCGCTCGCGTCGGTTCAAGAAATCGAATCCGAAGCTGTTCCGCGTGCTGAAGTACATCGGCATCGTGCTGGCGATCTGGGTGATCTTTCTTGCGCCGTATCCGTTTGTGCGGGGGTGATGCTTCGCAGGGGTCGCGCGCGAGGCGCGCTCCTACAGGGGAGCGTCTGTACCTGATCGGTCGAGGATTGCGCGCGACCGCCCCAAAAAAAAGCCCCGCTTTCGCGGGGCTTTTTGTTTCATTACGCCGTGGCGCGGATGCGCTCGACGATGGCGTCACCGAAGGTGTCGGTGGTACCGGTGCCGCCGACGTCCGGCGTGGTGCGGTCGCGGGCGTTCATCACGTCGCTGATGGCGTTGCGCAGGCGGGTGGCCTTGGCGACCATGTCGAGGTGGTCGAGCATGTCGGCCGCGGCCAGCAGCAGCGCGCAGGGATTGGCCTTCTTCTGGCCGGCGATGTCCGGAGCCGAACCGTGCACGGCTTCGAAGATGGCCGCGTCCTTGCCGATGTTGGCACCCGGGGCCAGGCCCAGGCCGCCGACGAGACCGGCGCAGAGGTCGGAGAGGATGTCGCCGAACAGGTTCGTGGTGACGATCACGTCGAACTGGTACGGGTTCATCACCAGCTGCATGCAGGCGTTGTCGACGATCATTTCCTGGAACTCGAGGTCCGGGAAGTCCTTCGCCACTTCACGCGCCACGTCGAGGAACAGGCCCGACGAGGTCTTCATGATGTTGGCCTTGTGCACCGCCGTGACCTTCTTGCGGCCCTTCTGCTTGGCCATTTCGAAGCCGTAGCGACAGATGCGCTCCATGCCCGGGCGGGTGTTGCGGATCACCGACACGGCGACTTCGTTCTCGCCGGTGCCTTCGCGCGTCTGGCCTTCGGCCATGTACGCACCCATGGTGTTCTCGCGCACCGTGATGATGTTGATGTTGTCGTAGCGCGCCTTGGTGCCCGGGAAGCTGATCGCCGGACGGACGTTGGCGTAGAGGTCGAACTTGCGACGCAGCGTGACGTTGATCGAGGTGAAGCCACCGCCGATCGGGGTGGTCAGCGGGCCCTTCAGCGCCACGGTGTGCTTGGCGATGGCGTCGATGGTGCCCTGGGGCAGCAGGTCGCCGTGCTTCTCGAGGGCCACCATGCCGGCGTCCACGAAATCGTAAGTGAGGCCACAGTCGAGGGCATCGAGGACGCGGATGGTCGCGTCCATGATTTCGGGACCGATACCGTCGCCGGGGATAACGGCAATGGTCTTGCTCATGGGGATACTCCTGAAGGGAAGCGGGTCGCGGGAGCGCACGCGGGGGCGTGCGCGGGGAGAAAAATCGCCTGATTATCGGCGATCCGGCCCACTTCCTTCAAGGATGCCGCCCCATGGGGCGGCGACTCAGGCCTTGGCGTGGTCGGCGCAGCAGGCCGCGTCAGAGGCCTCGCCGCCTTCCAGCGAGTCGAGGAAATCGACCGCGCGGCGCAGGTGCGGGATTACGATGGAACCGCCCACGACCAGGCCCACGCTGAAGACCTCGAAGAACTCGTCGCGGGTCACGCCGGCTTCCTTGCACTGCGCCACGTGGTAGCTGACGCAGTCGTCGCAGCGCAGCACCATCGAGGCCACCAGGCCCAGCATCTCCTTGGTTTTGACGTCCAGGGCACCTTCGCGGTAGGTCTGGGTGTCCAGCGCGAAGAAGCGCCGCACGACCTGGTTGTCCTCGGCCAGGATGCGTTCGTTCATCCGCTTGCGGAACGCGGTGAACTCCTCCACGCGGTTGTCGCCGGCCATCAGTGCGCGGCCCCGAGGATCTCGGCCAGGCGGCCGCTGCGATCGGCGGCGGCGAGGTCATCGAAACCGCCCACGTGGGTGCCATTGATGAAGATCTGCGGCACCGTGCGGCGGCCACCGCTCTTCTCCAGCATCGCGTCGCGCTGGGCCGGATCGGTGTCGATGCGGACCTCGTTCCAGCCCAGGCCCTTGGCCTTGAGCAGGTTCTTGGCGGCCACGCAGTAGGGGCAGACAGCGGTGGAATAAATGGTGATGTCGGGTGTGGACATGGTGCCGTTTCTCTGAAAACGTCGATGGGGCAGAAAATGGCCCCGGATCGCCTATTTTACAAGGCTGGCGAACCCCTGCGCAGTCCTGTTGTCCAACCCGGCCCAGGCTCCCCCGGAAGGGCGGTCAACCGGTCTTCAGGTAATGGTATCGTCGTCGGACCTATGCGCACGTTCCTGCCCCGTATCGCCCTTTTCGCCGCCACCACCGCCGCCACCTTCGCGGCCGGGGCGCAGGACAATATCCGCCTGCCCGACCTGGGCAGTTCGGCCAACGCGCTGATCAGCCCGCGCGAAGCCGACCAGTACGGCGCCATGATGCTGCGCCAGATGCACGCACTGGACATGATCGTCGACGACGCGCTGCTCGACCAGTACATCAACGACCTGGGCTTTCGCCTGGTCGCGGCCAGCGAACGTCCGAAGGACCACTTCACCTTCTTCATCGTGCGCGATACCCAGATCAACGCCTTCGCGGCGCCGGGTGGCTACGTGGGCGTGAACGCCGGCCTGATCAACATCACCAACACCGAAAGCGAGTTGGCGGGTGTCATGGCGCACGAAATCGGCCATATCAACCAGAACCACCTCTATCGCGCCTTCGAGGATTCGAAGAAAAGCGCCCCGCTCATGGCCCTGGTGCTGCTGGGCGCGATCGCGGCGGGTGTCGGCGGCGGTGGCGACGCAGCTCCCGCCGTGCTCATGGGCGGCCAGGGCCTGCTGATGCAAAAGCAGATCAACTTCACCCGCAAGGACGAAGCCGAAGCCGATCGCGTCGGCATCCAGACCCTCGGCAACGCAGGCTTCGACCCGGAAGCCATGGCGGATTTCTTCGGCCGCATGCAGGACACCCTCCGCGTCGGCCAGGGCGAGGAAGCATTGCCCGCCCTCCTCCAGACCCATCCCGTGACCCTGACGCGCATCAGCGAAGCCAAGGCGCGTGCGCGTACGCTGGAAGAAAAGCTCGCCACCCGCCCCAGTCAGCCCACGCTGGACAAGGCCTCCTGGGAAAAAAGCACCGCGCCGGTCCTGTACGTGAAGGACCCCACCACGCTGGTCACGGCAGGCGGCAAGGTCGCGCCCAACAGCGCTGCAGACACTTATGCCCTGATGCGCGAGCGGGTCCGCGTGCTATCCGGCGACGTGCAGCAGCTGTCCACGTTCTACGCCACCAATCTCAAGCGCAAGGACTTCGACACGGCGGCCAATCGCTATGGTTACGCGCTGACGTTGATCAAGACCAATCACGGCAGCCAGGCCGTTGAGCAGTTGCAACCACTTCTGGCCAGCCAGCCCAACAGCCTCGTGTTGCGCCTGACCATGGCTGACGCCTATGTGGATGCCGGTCGCAACAGCGATGCCATGGCGATCTACAAATCACTGCACGCCAATTCGCCGCGCAACAAGGCGGTCATCCTCGGCTATGCCAAAGCGCTTGCCGGCACGGGACGCACCGACGACGCCCGTGCCGCCGCGACGATGATGCGCCCCCTGCTCGACGACAGCGACGATCCGGAATTCTTCCGCACCTACGCACTCGCCAGCGAGCGTTCGGGCGACAGCGTGCGTGCTGCCGAGGCGTATGCCGATAGCGCATATCTGGCAGGTCGGCCGTTCGACGCCATGGAGCAGCTACGCCGCCTGCTAAAACGCGACGACCTGGATTACTACCAGCGCTCGCGCATCCAGGCCCGAATCAGCGACCTGACGCCGCTACTGATGGAATTGCGCAAGAAGCGGGTGGCCACGGACGACAACCCGGATGGCCGCAGCCAGTGGGTTCCGACGCCGTAAAACATCGTCGCAGTCACAATTGAGACCCTAATTGTGACGATTGTCATTGCCGTGTAACACAGCATGGCTGCAATATGACCGTCACAGCCAACGAGCGGTCCCAAGCGTGCACAAGCGCATTCTTATCGTGGAAGACGAAGCTTCGATTCGCGACATGGTCGCCTTCGCGCTTCGCAAGGCGGGTATGGACGCGGCTCACGCCGCCGATGCCCGCGCCGCCCAGATGGCCATCTCCGAGCGGGTCCCCGACCTGATCCTGCTCGACTGGATGCTTCCCGGCACCAGCGGCCTGGAACTGGCCCGTCGCCTGCGTCGCGAGGAGCTGTCCCGGGAAATCCCGATCATCATGCTCACCGCGCGCGGCGAGGAGATGGATCGGGTGAATGGCCTGGAGGCCGGGGTCGACGACTACGTCATCAAGCCGTTCTCCACACGCGAGCTCATCGCCCGCATCAAGGCGGTGCTCCGCCGCAGCCAGGGCGACGACGGCTCGGGCGTGGTGGAACTGGGCGGCCTGCGCATCGACGGACCCGCCCACCGCGTGTTCGCGGGCGAGGAAGCCGTGCCCATCGGCCCCACCGAGTACCGCCTGCTGTTCTTCTTCATGACCCACCCCGAGCGCGTGTACTCGCGAGCGCAGTTGCTCGACCACGTGTGGGGCGGCAGCGTGTACGTGGAGGAGCGCACGGTCGACGTCCATATCCGCCGTCTGCGCAAGACGCTGGAACCGTGGAAGCTCGACGAGATGGTCCAGACCGTCCGTGGCGCGGGTTACAGGTTCTCCGCCAATACCTAGGCTAGCGCGGGGTCGCCGCGCTATGGTGGCAACACCAGACCGTCAACGGCCGCTCCGACATGCCCCCTAGTAGTTTCCTGACTTCCTGGCGACTGCCCGTCGCGTGTGCCGCCCTGCTCGTGCTGGGCGGCATCGCCGGTGCGCTGGCGGAGGCGACCCTGGCCGGCGTGACATGCGTCGCCGTCGTGGAAATCGTCGTTCTGCTGTCGCTGTTCCGTCACAAGTCGGGGCCAATGTTGCAAACACCCACAACGCCCCATCCTGAGCATGACCGTCTGATGACCCGCACCCGCCGTATCGCTTCCCGCCTGCGCGACCTGCGCAGCGCGGCCGGGACCCTTCCCGACGCGGTGGTCCTGCTGGACCACTCGCAGCACGTCCGCTGGTTCAACCATGCGGCGGAGGAACTGCTCGGCCTGAAGCGGACGCGCGATCGCGGCCGTCTGATGGGCGAGCTGCTGCGCAACACGGAACTCACCGAATGGTGGGCCGAAGGCGCGCGCGAGCCGCTCAACGACGTCACCGCCCCCGGTCATCCCAACCGTCATGTGACAGCCACGCTGCTGCCGTTCGGCAGCCGCCAGCGTCTGTTGCTGGCCCGTGATACCAGTCACCTGACCCGGCTGGAACAGATCCGCCGCGACTTCGTGGCGAACGTGTCGCACGAGCTGCGCACGCCGCTGACCGTCATCCACGGCTACCTCGAACTGCTCGATCCGGAAGACGTGCCCGAACTGGCGCCCGTGCTCGACGAGATGCGCGCCCAGTCCAAGCGCATGGGCCAGATCGTGGAAGACCTGCTCACCCTGTCGCGCCTGGAAACCCAGGACCACGTGGCGGAAGAACACGTGCAGATGGCGCCTCTGCTGGCCAGCCTGCGCAAGGAGGCCGAGGCGCTGAGCCAGGGCCGCCATACCGTGTCGCTGGATATCTCCACCCCATTCGACCTGATGGGTTCGCCGAAGGACCTGCACAGCGCCTTCTCCAACCTGGTCAGCAACGCGGTGCGCTACACCCCGACGGGCGGCCGCATCGCCATCCGCTGGTCGCAGACCGACGACGGCGCCACGTTCGCGGTGCAGGACTCCGGCTTCGGTATCCCTGCCGCCCATATCGCCCGCCTTACCGAACGCTTCTATCGCGTTTCATCGAGCCGTTCGCGCGACTCCGGTGGTACCGGCCTGGGCCTGTCCATCGTCAAGCACGTGCTGAACCTGCACCAGGCCCGCCTCTCCATCGAGAGCGAGCCGGGCAAGGGCTCGACCTTCGCCTGTGTTTTCGGCAGCGAGCGCCTCGTGGACGGCAGCCGGCCGCCGCAGGAGCTGGCTGGCGCGGCGGGTATCTAAACGGATCCATGGCGGACGCCCGCCGCCGTCTTGCTGCGTCGCCGCTTTCCGGCATCATGGCCGCTACGTCACCATCGGCTGTCGTGAAAGGAAAAGCGAAAAGAATGAGCGAGTCTGTCGACCTCGGAGCCTCCGGCCTTTACATCAACCGGGAGCTGTCGGCGCTGGAATTCAACTTCCGGGTGCTCGCGCAAGCGCGCGACCCGGACGTTCCCGTCCTCGAACGGCTGCGTTACCTGACCATCGTCAGCAACAACCTCGACGAATTCTTCGAGGTGCGTGTCGCCGTGCTCAAGCACAAGCACGCGCTGGGTGCCGCCACGCCGGGCGCCGATGGGCTGTCCTCGGGCGACATCCTCTCGCGCATCCGCGAGCGTGCGCTGGAGCTGGTGGCCGAGGTCTACACCATCTGGCACGAGGAACTCGGCCCCGCGCTGGAAGACGAAGGCATCCGCTTCCTCACCCGCGACCGCTGGACGGACAAGCAGCGCCGCTGGCTGCTGGGCTACTTCCAGAACGAGATCATGCCGGTGCTTTCGCCGCTGGGGCTCGATCCGGCACATCCCTTCCCGCGCATCCTCAATAAGACGCTCAACCTTGCCGTGGTCCTCAAGGGCCGCGACGCGTTCGGCCGCGAAGGCCACATGGCTCTCGTGCGCGCGCCACGTTCGCTGCCCCGCATCATCCACGTGCCTGCCGAGGTCTCCGAGAACGACGGCGATTTCGTCTTTCTCGCCGAAGTGCTTCAAGCCTTCGCCGACGAAATTTTTCCTGGCTTCGAGGTCTGCGCCAGTTACCAGTTCCGCGTCACCCGCAACAGCGAACTGGTGGTGGAGGAAACCGAAGTCGAGAACCTCGCTCGCGCGCTCAGCGAAGAACTGGCCGGACGCGGTTATGCGCGGCCCGTGCGCCTGGAGGTCGGTGCCGACTGTCCGCGCGCGATCACCGAGATGCTGATCGACAACTTCCAGCTGGAAGAACACGACGTCTACCGCTGCGACGGGCCGGTCAACATCATCCGCGCCGGTCTGATCTACGACCAGGTCGATCGCCCGGAGCTGAAATTCCCGCGCTTCACCCCGCGCCTGTGCCCTGCCTTCGGCAAGGGCGTGAACGAGTTCGACGTGCTGGGCACGCGCGACGTGCTGCTTCACCACCCCTACGAGTCCTTCGCCTCGGTGGTGGAACTGCTCCACCGCGCCTCGCAGGACCCGGGCGTGCTGGCGATCAAGCAGACCCTCTACCGCGCCGGCAAGGACTCCGCGCTGGTCGACCTGCTGGTGGAAGCCGCGCGTAACGGCAAGGACGTCACCGTGGTGATCGAGCTGCGCGCCCGCTTCGACGAGGAGGCCAATATCGGTCTGGCCAATCGCCTGCAGGAAGCCGGCGTGCAGGTCGTTTACGGCGTGGTGGGCTACAAGACCCACGCCAAGATGCTGCTCATCGTGCGCCGCGAGGGCAGCGGGCTGCGCCGCTACGTGCACCTGTCCACCGGCAACTACCACCAGGGCAACAGCCGGGGCTACACCGACATCGGCCTGATGACCTCCAACCCGGAGATCGGCGAGGACATCCACAAGGTATTCCAGCAGCTGTCAGGCCTGGGCCCGATGATCCAGCTCAAGCGCCTGCTACATTCGCCCTTCACCCTGTACAGCGGCGTGATGGCGAAAATCGAACGCGAGATCGAGCACGCGAAGAACGGCCGCCCCGCGCGCATCGTCGCCAAGCTCAACGCACTCAACGAGGCCCATGTGGTGGAGGCGCTGTATCGCGCATCCATCGCTGGCGTCAGCATCGACCTCATCATCCGCGGCGCCTGCACGTTGCGACCGGGGATCAAGGGCGTATCGGAGAACATCCGCGTGCGCTCCATCATCGGCCGCTTCCTGGAACACAGCCGCGTGTACTGGTTCGGCAACGATGGCGAGCCCGAGCTTTACTGCGCCAGCGCGGACTGGATGGAACGCAACCTCATGCGCCGCATCGAGATCGGCGTGCCCATCCTCGAACCCGACCTGGCCAAGCGCGTCTACGACGAGACGCTCGACAACTACCTGCGCGACAACACGCAGGCCTGGGCCCTCGGCGCGGACGGGCGCTACACGCGCTGCGAGCCGGCCACGGGCGAACTTCCCCACAGCGCCCAGCAGGCGCTGCTCGCCCACTACAGCACATGACACGACGCATCCTATTTCTCTCGGTCTCCGCCGGTGCCGGCCATGTACGCGCGGCGGACGCGCTCGAAGCCACGGTGAAGAGCCTCGCCGACGAAGGCCGCGACATCCAGGCGAAGCACCTGGATGTCATGGACTACGTGCCCTCCAGCTTCCGGCGCATCTACGCCGATTTCTACCTGAGCCTGATCACCCGCTATCCGCGACTGTGGGGCATGCTCTACCGCATCACCGAGGACACGCGCCCCGACGCCGTGACCCAGCGCATGCGCCGCACCATCGAGCGCCTGAACACGCGTCGCCTGCGCGCGGCCATCGCGGACTTTGCACCGGACGCCATCGTCTGCACGCATTTCCTGCCAGCAGAGATGCTGATGCGGCAGATCCGCAAGGGACGCGTCACGGCCCCGGTGTACCTCCAGGTGACCAACTTCGACCTGCACCGCATGTGGGTGGTGCCGGAGATGACCGGCTACTTCGCGGCCAGCCCGGAGATCGCGCACCGCATGCGCGCCGTGGGCCTGCCGACGGACCGCGTCCACACCAGCGGCATCCCGGTGATGCCGGCCTTCGCCGAAACCCACGATCGTCGCGAGATCGCCACTTCGCTCGGCCTGGATCCCGATCAGCCCACCTATCTCGTGATGGGCGGCGGCGCCGGTGTCGGCGCACTCGACGAACTGGCTGACACCCTGCTCTCCGAGACCGAGGGTTTCCAGCTGATTGTGCTGGCGGGGCGCAATACCGAGATGCTCGAACGACTGCGCAAGCTCGCCACCGGGCGCCATGCGGGGCGCCTGTTCCCACAGGGTTTCACGCGCCAGGTCGAACGCCTGATGGCGTGCAGCGATCTCGCCATCACCAAGCCGGGCGGCCTCACCACGTCCGAATGCCTGTCGATGGGCCTGCCGATGATCGTCAATGCGCCGATCCCGGGACAGGAAGAACGCAACGCCGATTACCTGCTCGAACAGGGTGCGGCGTGGAAGGCCATCGACGGCGTGGCCCTGGCCTGGCGCCTGCGTGCGCTGCAGGAAGACCCTGGGCGCCTGGCCGCCATGGCGACGCGAGCCCGCGCCATCGGTCGACCGCATGCCGCCCGGGCCGTCATCGATACCGTGCTCGCCCGACTGGACGGCGCATGAGCCATTCGCCCCGCCGCCGCATCGCCTCCGTCCTGGCGACCGCGGCGTTCGCCTTTCTGCTGGCCTTTTTCTTCGCCCATGTGGAAGTGGAGATCGAGGGCCCGCATGGCTGGGCCACCAGCCTGCCGACCTGGCGCATCGAGAACCACTGGCTGCTCGACCTGCTTTGGGGCGGTCGCCCGATGACGGGGTACCACGCCTGGGTCTTTCCCTTCATTGCCCTGTTCTTCCACTTCCCGATGATCTTCCGGGGCTTCTGGAGCTGGCGCGCGCAGGTCCGGATCATCGCCTGCATCATGCTGTTCTGGGTGGCCGAGGATGGCCTGTGGTTCATCCTGAATCCCGCCTTCGGGCTGGCCCGATTCAACCCCGAGAACGTGCCCTGGCACCGTCACTGGTGGGGTCCCGCACCCACGGACTACTGGGTGTTCGGCTTCCTGTGCATCCTGCTGTTCGCGTTGTCGGCCATGCCCAAGAGCCGGAAACGGTCTCCGTAGGAGCGCGCTTGCGCGCGATCGCGCGCAAGCGCGCTCCTACAATGAACGAGCGATGCGTGCCAGAATTCCCGACATAGTTGCTGCGGACATTTCCCTTGCCCACATCAGGTAAATCCCAGATCAACGAAGGCGAACTGCTCGCCGCCGTCGACCTGGGCTCCAACAGCTTCCACATGGTGGTGGCCCGCTACGAACACGGCGAACCCCGCGTCATCGACCGCCTGCGCGATTCCGTCCGCATGGCGGTGGGCCTGCGGCCGGACGGCACCCTCGACGCGAACCATCGCGCCGCCGCGCTGGCGAGCCTCGCCCGCTTCGGCCAGCGCATCGCGGGCATCCCTGCCCTGCACGTGCGCGCCGTGGCCACCAACACCGTGCGGCGCCTGGCCTCGCCCCATGCCTTCCTGTCGGCCGCCGAGGCCGCCCTGGGCCATCCGGTGGAAATCGTCTCCGGTCGCGAGGAAGGCCGCCTGATCTTCCTGGGCGCCTCGCACGACCTGCCCGCCTCGCGTGACCATCGCCTGGTGATCGATATCGGTGGCGGCAGCACGGAATTCATCATCGGCCGCGGCACCTCGCCGCTGCACACCGAAAGCGTGCAGGTCGGTTGCATCGCCTCCACGATGCGCTTCTTCCCGGGCGGCAAGATCACCCGCAAGCGCTGGCAGAAGGCCCGCCGCGAAATCGGCGTGCTACTCCAGCAGTTCGCCGAGGAGTACCGCGAAGCCGGCTGGGCGGATGCCTATGGCTCCTCGGGTACGGCCAAGTCCATCGGCTCGGTCGTGCGCGCCATGAAGCTTTCCGACGACGGCGTCACGCCCGAAGCACTGGCCGTCGTCCGCGAAGCCCTGATCGAGCAGGGATCGTCCGGCGTGCTGAAACTGCCGGGGCTTGCCGAGGACCGCGCCGAGGTGTTCGCCGGCGGCGTCGCCATCTTCGAGGCGGCGTTCGAAGCCCTGGGCATCGAACGCCTGCGGGTCTCGGAAAGCTCCATGCGCGAGGGCCTGCTGTGGGACCTGATCGGCCGTTCGGCCGGTACGGACCCGCGCATGGCCAGCATCGACTCGCTGGCCAGCCGCTACGGCGTGGACCGCGCCCAGGCCCGGCGCGTGGAAACCACCGCCCTGTCGCTGTTTGACCAGCTCGCCAAGGTCTGGAAGCTCGACGACGATGGCCGTGAATGGCTCGCCTGGGCCGCCCGCGTGCATGAGCTGGGCCTGGCCATCGCACACAGCCAGCACCAGCGGCACGGCGCCTACATTCTTCGCCACGCCGACATGGCGGGCTTCTCGCGGCAGGAACAGCAACTGCTGGCCGCCATCGTCGAGTGCCACCGTCGCAAGCCCGAGAAGTCCGTGATCTCCGCCCTGCCTGTGCGCTATCGCATGCTGGCCCGGCATATCACGGCCATCCTGCGCCTGGGCGTGCTGTTCCGCCGTGCCCGCCGGGCCGAGGCCCTGCCCCGGATCCGCGTCGCCGCCACCCGCCAGCGTCTGCGCCTGTCGCTGCCTGCCGACTGGCTCGACCAGCATCCGCTCACCGAGGCCGACCTCGACCAGGAGCGCGAACCCATGGCCGAACTGGGCCTGGAACTCGAAATCGTCACCGAATGAGTCAATTCAGGGCAGCCTGTGCAAACGGGCGTATCATGGCGGGATTGTTCAGCCGTAAGCGCCGGTCACCCATGCTCAGAGCCGCCCTCGCCAGCCTCCTCCTCGTCCTGCCGGCCGCCTCCATGGCCCAACAGGCGGCCAAGCCGGCCACGCCGGCCCAGCAAGGCCCGGTCGAGCACCCGCGGGTGACGATGCATACCACCCAGGGCGACTTCACGATCGAGCTTTACCCGGAGAAGGCGCCCAAGAGCGCCGCCAACTTCCTCCAGTACGTGCGCGACGGCTTCTACGACGGCACCGTGTTCCATCGTGTCGTGGACGGCTACATGGTGCAGGGTGGCCTCTACAGCCGCGACCTCACCCAGCGCCGCACCCGCGCGCCGATTCCCAGCGAGGCCGATAACGGCCTGTCGAACCTGCGCGGCACCGTGGCCGTGGCGCGCGGTGCCGACGCCAATTCCGGCACGTCGCAGTTCTTCGTGAATCTCGTGGACAACCGCCGCCTCGACTATGTCAGCAACCAGAGCGGCCTCACCTGGGGTTTCGCGGTGTTCGGCAAGGTCGTTTCCGGCATGGACACCGTCGACAAGATCGCCAAGCTGCCGACCCGTGCGCAGGGCCCCTTCGTCGGCGACGTGCCCAACCCGCTCGTGATCATCGATTCGGCCTATGTCGTGGGCGAAGAGAAGGCCGCTCCGGCCGCCGCATCGAGCAGCAAGGCGCCCGCCGCCGAGCCGGCCAAGCCAGCCGCGCCGAAGAAGGCCGACAAGAAGAACGACAAGAAGGCCACATGAGCACGCTGTTCATCGCCGACCTGCACCTCGACGACGCGCGCCCCCAGATCACCGAACTGTTCGAACGCTACCTCGCGTCCGACGAGGCCCGCGCGGCGTCCGCCTTCTACATTCTCGGCGACCTCGTGGAAGCCTGGATCGGCGACGACGACGATGCTGCCCTTCCCACACGCATTGCGAAAGCCACGCGATCGCTACGCGACAGCGGCGTGCCCGTGTACTTCATGGTTGGCAACCGTGACTTCCTGCTTGGGGAAGCCTTCGCCGAACGCGCCGGCCTGACCTTGCTGGAGGACGGCACCGTCCACGACATCGAAGGCAAGCCGACCCTGCTCATGCATGGCGATGTGCTGTGCACCGACGATGTCGCCTATCAGGCCGTGCGTGCGCAGGTGCGCACCGACGCATGGAAGCAGCAGATCCTCGCCATGCCTCTGGAGGCACGTCGTGCCTTCGCCGCCAAGGCGCGCAGCGACAGCAAGTCGAAGACCGGCAGCACCGACGAAACCATCATGGACGCGAACCAGGGCGCGGTCGAAGACACCATGCGCAAGGCCGGCGTGCATCGGCTGGTGCATGGGCATACGCACCGCCCCGCCATCCACGATTTCCCGCTCGACGGCGTAGCGGCGCAACGCATCGTGCTGGGTGACTGGTACGACCACGGTTCCGTCTTGCGCATCGATGGCGATGCGGTGGAACTGCGCGGATTGCAGACGAACTGACCTCGTCGCACTAACCGATTGCCCGGCGCTGGGTCCTTAGCTTTCGCAGGGACGACGAGCTGAAGGACGCCGCACCTTCACCTACCGTCGTTCCTGTGAAAACAGGAACCCAGCGCCCCGGTCCACCTGCCTGCGGAAGCGCCGCATCGGCCTTTTCACGCCGATTTCCCGCCACCATGTCATTCCGATGTAAAAGCGCAGTCATAAGCTCGCTGGGCGGCGTAACATGGGTTCGTCGCGATCTGCGATGAGGACCGCTGCCCTGGATACGATGACGCCCCCCACCGAGTCGAACGCCACGCTCAAGGCCCCCGCGCCCCGCCTGCCCGCTCCGCCGGAACAGCCCGGTGTCGATCTCAACGACCCTGCGCTGTACATCCACCGCGAGCTGTCGCAGCTGCAATTCAATATCCGCGTGCTCGACCAGGCCCTGGACGAAACCAAGCCGCTGATCGAGCGCCTGAAGTTCCTGCTGATCTTCTCGTCCAACATGGACGAGTTCTTCGAGATCCGCGTAGCCGGACTCAAGCAACAGATCGCCTTCGATCACGAGGTGATCGGTGCCGACGGCATCCCGCCGCGCCGCGTACTTGCCGAAATCTCCGAGATCGCCCACCGGCAGATCGAGCGCCAGTACCAGATCCTCAACGAGAAGATCCTTCCCGCGCTGGAAGAGGAAGGCATCCGCATCGTCCGGCGTAACCAGTGGTCGCACAAGCAGAAGCTGTGGGTGCGCCGTTATTTCCGGCACGAAGTTGCGCCGCTCATCACGCCGATCGGCCTCGATCCCACGCATCCGTTTCCGCGTTTGGTCAACAAGAGCCTCAACTTCATCGTGCAACTGGAAGGCACCGACGCCTTCGGTCGCGATTCGGGCCTGGCCATCGTGCCCGCCCCGCGCATCCTGCCGCGCATCATCCGCCTGCCGCCCGATGTCTGCGAGGACGGCGACAACTACGTGCTGCTGTCGTCGATCATCCACGCCCACGCGGACGACCTGTTCCCCGGCATGCGCGTGCTGGGCTCGTACCAGTTCCGCCTGACCCGCAACGCCGATCTCTCGATCGATCCGGAAGACGTGGAAGACCTCGCCCGCACCCTGCGCGGCGAACTCTTCTCGCGCCGCTATGGCGACGCCGTGCGCCTGGAAGTGGCCGACAACTGTCCGAAACCGCTGGTCGACTACCTGCTCAAGCAGTACTCGCTCGACGCCGATTCACTCTACGAAGTGAACGGGCCGGTGAACCTCGCCCGCCTGTTCGAGATGACGCTGAAGCCGGACTACGCGCGGCTGCAGTTTCCCACCTTCGTGCCCGCGCTGCCGAAGGCGCTGGCCGACGCGGAGGACATGTTCTCCGTCATCGGCAAGCAGGACGTGCTGCTTTACCACCCGTTCGAGTCGTTCTCGCCGGTGGTGGATTTCCTTCGCCAGGCGGCGAAGGATCCGCAGGTGCTGACCATCAAGCAGACGCTTTACCGCAGCGGCGCCAACTCCGAAATCGTCGACGCGCTGGTGGAAGCCGCACGCGCGGGCAAGGAAGTCACCGCCGTGGTCGAGCTGCGCGCACGCTTCGACGAGGAATCCAACCTGAGCCTGGCCTCGCGCCTGCAACAGGCCGGCGCCGTGGTCACCTACGGCGTGGTGGGCGTGAAGACGCACGCCAAACTGGCCTACGTGCAGCGTCGCGAGAACGGCAAGCTGGTGAGCTACGCCCACCTGGGCACCGGCAACTACCATTCCGGCAACGCGCGCCTTTACACCGACTACAGCCTGCTCACCTCGGACGAGGCACTGTGCGACGACGTGCACCGCCTGTTCCGCCTGCTCACCGGCATGGGCAAGGCACTGAAGATGAAGCGCATGCTCTATGCGCCGTTCACGCTGAAGAAGACCCTGCTCGACCTGATCGCTCGCGAGGCGGCCCATGCCGCCGCCGGCAAGAAGGCCGAGATCATCTGCAAGGTCAACGCGATCACCGACCCGAAGATGATCCGCGCGCTATATCGCGCCAGCCAGGCCGGCGTGAAGGTGGAACTGATTGTGCGTGGCATGTGCTGCCTGCGTTCGGGCATCCCCGGCGTGTCGCAGAACATCCGCGTACGCTCGGTGGTGGGCCGCTTCCTGGAGCACAGCCGCGTGTACTGGTTCCATAACGACGGCGAACCGGACCTGTACCTGGCCAGCGCGGACATGATGGAACGCAACCTCGAACGCCGCGTGGAAACCTGCTTCCCCATCGAGGGCAAGAAGCTCCAGCAGCGCGTGCGCCGTGAGCTGGATTTCTACCTCAACGACAATCACTCGGCGTGGTTGCAGCAGGCGGATGGCGCCTATGTGCTACTGCAGCCCGCCAGCGGCCAACCGATGCGCGATGCGCAGACGCAGCTGCTGGAGCGCTTCGGCGTCATCGCCGCTCCGCAGCCGGCTTGATGGAAACCCTGTAGGAGCGCGCTTGCGCGCTCCTACATCAAGCTAATGGCGTGGCGATGCACTTGTAGGAGCGTGCTTGCACGCGATCCGCGGCAGCGGCAACCTGGCCCGCTACGCGGGGTCGCGCGCAAGCGCGCTCCTACACGGGCCTGGGCCATCTCGCATCAGGCCAGTTTCGCGGCCGCCGCGACGATATCGTCGTCGCCCGGCAACACGAGGAAGGCTGCGCCGGCGAGCGGCGTGAAGGTGTCGGCACCCACCACGCGGTGCAGCGGCGTGGCGCCGTATCCGCCTTCCACGATCGCCGTGATGACACCCTCGCCTACGCCTGCACTCTTGCGCCCCTCGTCCACCACGATGATGCGTTTCGCCTTCGCCGCCTGAGCGGCGATAAAGGCGTCGTTGAGCGGCACCAGCCAGCGCAGGTCCACCACGCGCACCTTCCAGCCACGCTCCGCCTCGATACGCTTCGCAGCACGCAGGCTCATTGGCACGCCATTGCCGAAAGTGAAGATCACCAGATCGTCGTGGCCTTCGTTGTATACCCTGCCCTCGCCCAGCGGCATCGCTTCGCCCGGTGCGGGATACGGGAACTGCCACTGACCGTCGCCAGCCTCATACAGGTCCTTGGTCATGTACAGCGCGATGGGTTCCAGGAACGCCGTGACACGCCCATCGACCTTCGCCAGCGCCCCCAGGGTGCGCAACATCGTCGCGGCGTCATCGCCACGGCTCGGGCAACCGACCACCAGGCCCGGGATATCACGCAGGGCCGCGATGGAATTGTCGTTGTGGAAATGACCGCCGAAGCCGCGCTGGTAACCCAGCGACGCCACGCGCATCAGCATCGGGTTGCGATACTGGTCGTTGGAGAAGAACTGCAACGAAGCTGCTTCGCCACGAATCTGGTCGCAGGCGTTGTGGAAGTACGCCAGGTACTGGATCTCGGGCAGCGGCAGCATGCCCATGTTCGCGTAGCCCTGGGCGAGCCCGAGGATCATAGTCTCGTCGAGCAATGTGTTGAACACGCGCGTGTTGCGGAACGCCTTGTGCAGGCCCTTGGTTACCGTATAGACACCGCCCTTCTGGGCCACGTCTTCGCCGAACAGCAGGCTTTCCGGGTACTTCGCCATGAGATCGTGCAGCGCCTGGCCGATCTGGATCGCCAGATGGCGCGGCGGTTGCTTCTCCGGAAGCTTCTCGGCGCCACCGAAGGCGCGCTCGCGTTCCGCGGCATCAGCCTTGCGCTCCGCCTCCGCGCGTACCGCGTCCGGCGTGTACGGTGCCAGCGGCTTCATCACGTCGACGAGCGAGTCCAGCTTCGGGCGGCGATCGGCCTCCTCGGCTGCGGCGAAACAACGCTTGCGCACCTCGGCATAGAGGTTGAGCAGGCTGTCGCGGTCGTAAAGCCCGGACGCCAGCGCGATGGTGGCGCTGCGAAGGAGCGGATCGGTCGCTTCTAGCGCCACCAGTTCTTCCACAGAACGCCACTCGATTTCGAAATCGGTGCCCGCATGGCCCATAACGCGCGTGGTATTGAGGTGCAGGAAGGTCGGGCGGCGCGTGCTGCGGCAGTGTTCCACCGCGCGTTGCACGCCGGCATAGCCGCCAGCCAGGTCCAGGCCATCGGCATAGAAATAGTCGAGGTTGGCGCGACGCTCGAAGTTGTTCGCCACCCAGCCGCTCGGCGTCTTCACCGAGATGCCGATGCCGTTGTCCTCGCAAATGAAGAGCACGGGTGCGGGCAGCTTCTGATAGGCCGTCCAGGCCGCGGCGTTGAACGCCGTCTGCGCCGTGGCATGGTTCGACGAGGCATCGCCGAACGAGCACAGCGCGATCGAGTCGTCAGGGATCGGCAGCTCATGACGAATGCGTTTGCCCTGCTCGATCGCGATGGCGGTGCCCAAGGCCTTGGGCAGGTGCGAGGCGATGGTGGACGTCTGCGGCAACACCCACAGCGGCTTGCTGCCCCACACCTTGTGCCGGCCACCGGACGCGGGATCTTCGCTGCTGGCCGCGAAGGACAGCGCCGAATCCATCACTGGATCCATGCCTGGAAGCTTGCGGAAGCGCTCGGCCATGAAGCCGCCGCTACGGTAATGCAGGAAAGCCGGATCGGTATGCCGCGTGAGACGCGCCACCATGGCGTTGCCTTCGTGGCCGGACGAACCGATGGTGTAGAACACCTTGTTCTGAACGCGTAAAACGCGGGCCATCAGGTCGAGATGACGGCTGATCAGCTGCGATTCGAGCAGCTCGCGGAAGCCGCGCGCGTCCAGCGCGCTACCGGGAAGCACCGGCTCGTCGTCGTGCGGCGCGCGGGCGACATCGCCCTGCCAGAACTGCACGAACTCGACAAAGTTCTGGTCGACGATCTCGGCGCGATTGAAGCCCTTGTGATGGGCTGCGATGGTATGCGGAACGGACATGGACGAACTTCCGTAAGGGGAGTCAGGAATGCATCGCGGTAAAGCCCGGCTGGGCACGGACGCGATCGAGCCAGGCGGCGACGCGGGGCCAGCGGGACATCTCGAAGCCGCCATCGGCGGCGCAGTGCGTGTAAGCGAACAAGGCGATGTCGGCCACGCCGAAGTCACCACCACTGAAGAACGCGTC
Organism: Luteibacter sp.; assembly: GCF_009912395.1. Taxonomy (GTDB): domain Bacteria; phylum Pseudomonadota; class Gammaproteobacteria; order Xanthomonadales; family Rhodanobacteraceae; genus Luteibacter. The sequence goes on from NZ_WNDO01000020.1 coordinate 67,424, forward strand.
GTGCGATAGCGCTTCCTCCATCACATCGAAGGCTTTCGCGCCACGTTCGAGCAGTTGCGGCAGTTCAGCGTAACGCGCGTGCTCTTCGGGCAACCATCGACGAATGAAACGCGCCACGGCCACATAGGGCTCGTGGCTGTATTGCTCGAAGAACATCCATTGCAGCGTGACCGCGCGCTTCCATGGATCAGCCGACAAATAGGTGGAACCTTCGGCGAGGTAGCACAGGATCGCGTTGGACTCGACAAGCCGACGCCCGTCGTCGAGTACCAGCAGCGGCACCTTGCCGTTGGGATTCATCGCCAGGAACTCGGGCGTGCGCGTGGCGCCGTGCGCACTGTCGACATCCACCCAGCGATACGGTTTGCCCAGCATGTCGAGCAGGCATTGCAGCTTGTAGCAATTGCCGGACGTACGCAGGCCATGCACGGTAAACATCGTCGGTCGTTTCCTGGAAGTGAGTGCTATCGCCGACGCGCTTTCCATTCCGCGCGGGTCTGACCCCAGATGTCGATGCGGTGGTCGGCGGACGGTTCGGGAAGCTGCCCGGGCCCTTTCAACGTGGAACCGAGTCGCTTTGCCAACGCGATGGAGGGAAGGTTGTCCGGATCGATCGAATGGATGATCTCGGCCCAGGGAAGGTTGTCAAACGCCCAGTCCATCGAAGCGGCGGCCCCTTCCGTGGCGTAGCCCTTGCCCCAGCTTTCGCGATTGAGGCCCCAGCCGATCTCGTGTCCCGGCCAGCCTTCGGGCTGCCAGGGACCGAGCCGCCCCATCCAGCGCCCCGTGGAGCGCTCGATGACGGAAAACATGCCGAAGCCGAGGATCGTCCAGCTACCCGCCATGGTCATGAAGTTGCACCATGCGAGCGCCCGTGACTGCGCGCCACCCAGGAACGTCATCACCTCCGGATCGCCCAGGCACTCGGCCCAGGCGTCGAAATCTTCCGCCGCCGTGGGGCGGAGGATCAACCGGTCGGTTTCGATGCGCGGTCCGTGCATGGCGGTTCCTCAGAACGCGTTGATACCCGTCAGTTCGCGGCCCACCACCAGCTGATGCACCGTCTCGGTGCCTTCGTAGGTGATGACCGATTCGAGGTTCAGCGCGTGGCGGATGGCCGAATGCTCGGTGGTGATGCCCGCGCCGCCGAGGATGTCGCGGCATTCGCGGGCGATGTCGATCGCCATGCGCACGTTGTTCCACTTGGCCAGGGAGACCTGCGTCGGCTGCATCGTGCCGGCATCCTTCAGGCGACCCAGTTGCAGCGAGAGCAACTGCGCCATGGTGATGCGACGGGCCATGTCGGCCATCTTCACCTGCACCGCCTGGTTGGCGGCGAGCGCGCGACCGAAGAGGATGCGCTGCGAGGTGTAGTCGAGCACTTCCTTCAGGCAGGCCTGGGCGGCGCCGATCGGGCCCCAGGTGATGCCGTAGCGAGCCTGGGTGAGGCAGCCCAGCGGGCCCTTGAGGCCCTTCACATTGGGCAGGCGCGCGCTGTCCGGCACGCGCACGTCGTCGAAGAACAGCGCGGAGGTGACCGACGCGCGCAGGCTCATCTTCTTGTGCACTTCCTGCGCCGCGAAGCCCTTGGTGTCGGTCGGCACGATGAAGCCCTGGATGCCGTCCTCGGTCTGCGCCCAGACAATGGCGATATGGGCGAGATTGCCGTTGGTGATCCACATCTTGGCGCCGTTGATGACCCAATCGCCGCCATCCTTGCGCGCCACGGTCTTCATGTTCGCCGGATCGGAACCGCCGTGCGGCTCGGTGAGGCCGAAGCAACCGATCACCTCGCCCGCGGCCATGCGCGGCAGGTACTCGCGCTTCTGCTCTTCAGAGCCGTAGGCGTAGATCGGGTACATGCACAGCGAACTCTGCACGGACGCGAAACTGCGCAGGCCCGAATCGCCACGCTCCAGTTCCTGGCAGATCAGGCCGTAGCTCACGGCATTCATGCCGGCGCAGCCGTATTCCTCGGGAAGGGTCGCGCCCAGCAGGCCGAGCGAGGCGATCTCGGGGACCAGTTCGGCCGGGAAACGGCCCTTGTCGAACGCGTCGCCGATGATCGGCAGCACTTTTTCATCGACGAAGCGGCCGACGGTGTCCTGCACCATCCGCTCCTCTTCGGTGAGCAGCGAATGGACGTCGTAGAGATCGAGCGGGTTGAGACGATGGGCCATACGGGTACTCGCAGATGGGCTGCCTGAAAGCCCTCGATTGTAGCCGCGAGGGTATGGAAGGGTCATGGCGGGGCGCAGCAAAGGACGTGGCCTGTCGCCGGTCGCCCACGGGCCGACGGGACGTTCTCCGCTGCCCTGTCGTGACGCGGATCGGGAAACTTCCCGGCCCCGCCAAGGAAACACACGCACATGCACTCCCCACGCCATCTCATCACTTCACTGCTTGCCATGCTGGCGATCGCCCCCGCGGCGGCCACACCCGACGATGCCGGTCGACGCCAGGGGCCGTTGGTCTTCACGTTGTCCAACGGCGACTATCTCGCGCTGGACAACGCCTCCGACCGTCCGATCCGCGGCATCCAGGCCGCCCGAGGCACCCCCGATGCGATCTACTGGCGCGACGACGGCCTCCGTGCCATCACCTGGCGCGGCGATATCGCCCGCGTCGACATGCCCCCGGATGGCCATAGCGCCACGATCACGAACGCCTACGACCGATGCCTGACGGTCATCGCGGCCGACGATATCCGCTGGGTCCCCTGCCAGGGCGGCAACCCGGCCCAGGTATGGACGGTCGCCGACGACACTCTCATCGCCCCTGCCCCCTGGCAGGGCTACCTCGCCCACGACGACACGGGGGCCCTGAACGGCCATATCCACCTCGTTCGGGGCGAGCCGCCGATGACCCTCGTCACCTCGGCGCTCCACCCGGTGGATTGACGCCACGCGCACGTCGCAAACGCTTGCATAATAGGCACCCTGGCCACTGGTGATACTTCGATGTTCAAGGGTGTGCTGCTCGGCTTCGCCTGCTACGCGGCCTACGCGTGGAGCGACGCCTTCGTGAAATCGCTCGAGGGCAGCCTGCCGGCGTACGAGGCGGTGTTCTTCGGCGCCGTGCTGGCCCTGGCCGCGTTGCCCTTCCTGAAGAAGCCCGGCGACCGCTGGAGCGAAGTGGTGATCTCGAAGATGCCGGGGCTCTGGCTGTTGCGGGCCATGGCCGGTGCCATCGGCAACGTCACCGCCGTCATGGCCTTCACGGCGCTGCCGATGGCCGAAGCCTTTTCGCTGATCTTCCTGCTGCCCATCTTCGTCACCATCCTGTCGGTGGTGTTCCTTCGCGAGCAGGTGGGTTGGCGGCGCTGGACGGCCGTGCTGGTGGGCTTCCTGGGCGTGCTGGTGGTGTTGCGCCCAGGTTTTCGCCACCTCGGCACCGGCCACGTGGCTGCCATCATCTGCGGCATCACCGGCGCCCTGTCGATCATCGCCCTGCGCATGGCCGGGGCGACCGAAAAGCGCATCACGCTCTACGGCGCCGGCGTGGTCGGGCCGATGATCGCCGGCTTCATCATGATGCTTCCGCATTTCGTCTGGCCCAACCTGCACCAGTGGTTCCTGGTGCTGGGCTATGGCTTGCTAGCCGCCGCGGGCGCCGTACTGCTCATGCTGGCCACCCAGAACGCCCCGGCCAACCGCGTGGCGCCCACGCAGTACAGCCAGATGCTCTGGGCGATCCTGTTCGGATATCTGCTGTTCCACGACCACCTGGACTGGCCGATGCTGGTCGGCATCGTGATGATCCTGGGCGCTGGCCTGTTCACCTTCGTGCGCGAGGAGAAGCGCACGCAATGGTGGCGATGGACAAACATCGTGTAGGAGCACGCTCGCGCGCGATCCGCCTTTCGCGATGACCTGATCGCTACGGCAGGTTCGAAACGCCGTGGGGGACGTGGCCCGTGGCCACGACGCGACGGGCAGACTCTACGTTGGCCGGGGAATCGTCGAAGAAAATGTCGGCACCGAACGCGTCGAGGAACGGCCCCTTGTCGCGACCGCCCAGAAACAGCGCCTCGTCGATGCGGACGCCCCACTGACGCAAGGTGAGGATCACGCGCTTGTGGGCGGGTGCGGAGCGGGCGGTCACCAACGCCGTGCGGATCGGCGAATCTTCCGCAGGGAATGCCGCCTGCAAGCGATGCAGGGCCGACAGGAAGCCACGGAACGGGCCGCCGGAGAGGGGCTCGGCCCAACGGGCGGTCTCGCTGGCGTGAAACGCTTCCAGGCCCTGCTCTTTCGACACCCGTTCGCCTTCGTCCCCGAAGATCACCGCATCGCCATCGAAGGCGATACGCAGCTGTTCGGTAGAACGCGGCGGCGCGATGGACGGTAGGATCGTGGCCGCCGCGACGCCCGCGCGCAGCGCGCGGCCGACATCCTCGGCATTTGCGGAAAGGAACAAGTCCGCCTTGAACGGCGCAATGTAGTCGGACGTGGGCGCCCCACTGGTGAACGCCGCGCGCGAGATCTCCAGGCCGTAATGCTGGATGGCGTTGAAGATGCGCAGACCGGTGTCCCCCGAGTTGCGCGACAGCAGGATCACCTCGACTGGAGGCACGTCGCCGGAGAGCTTGTTCAGGCCGAGCAGTTTTTGCACCAGCGGGAAGGCGACCCCGGGCTGGAGCAGTTCGTCCTCGCGCTCGATCTGGAACGCCCGGTAGGCGTCGATGCCTTCGCGTTCGAACAGGTCGTGGCTGTCGCCCATGTCGAACAGCGCACGCGAGGAAATCGCCACGACGAGACGATTGTCGTGGGCTGACGCTTCGGCGTGGACGTTGGGATGGAGGGTGTCTGGCAGAGGCATGGCGAGGTGATCCGTGTAGGAGCGCGCTTGCGCGCGATGGGGTGTGCCGCGACCCGGATCGCGCGCAAGCGCGCTTTTACCCCATTACGGCGCGAACTGCTCGTCCAGGATACGCTGCTGCAGGTTGTGTTCCGGATCGAACAGCAGGCGCACCGAATTGCGCCGTGACTGCTTCACCTCGACGGTGCGCACGTCGCGCACCTCGTGGAAGTCGGCGGTAGCGCTTATGGGACGCTTGTTCGGGTCCTTGGTGTCGAAACCCACCTTGGTCGCGTGCGGCAGGATCGCGCCGCGCCAGCGACGAGGACGGAACGGACTGATGGGCGTGAGCGCCAGCACGTTGGCATCCAGCGGAAGGATGGGGCCGTGGGCCGACAGGTTGTAGGCCGTGGAGCCTGCCGGCGTGCTCACGAGGATGCCGTCGCAGACCAGTTCGTCGAGTTTCACTTCGCCGTTGAGACGCACCTGGAGGTGCGCCGCCTGGTTGCTCTGACGTAGCAGGGCCACTTCGTTGAAGGCCAGCGCGCGGTGCTCGGCGCCGTCGCAACAGGTACTGTGCATTTCCAGCGGATGCAGCACGGCCGGATGCGCACGTTCGATCCGCTCGGCGAGCGCGTCGAGGTCGTGCTTGTTCATGAGGAAGCCTAGACGGCCGAGTTTCATGCCGTAGAAGGGCACGCCCAGCGCGCGATGCGTGTGCAGCGTACGGAGCATGAAGCCGTCGCCACCCAGCGAGACGATGATCTCGGCGTCACCCGGCTCCACGCCGCCATAGCGTTTCACGAGCGCCGCACGGGCGCGTTGGGCGACATCGGTTTCGCTGGCGACGAAGGCTAGGCGCATGGATGGGCTGGCTAAGGTCCGACCCCCAGCTTAGCGCCAGGGAACCGTGGAACGATAGCCTGTAGGAGCGCGCTTGCGCGCGATCGCGCGCAAGCGCGCTCCTACAGGAAAGGGAATGGGCGCCAAGGCGCCCATTCCACCAGGGCTCAGACCGGAATCTGGGCCAACTGCGCCAGGCGACGGACGGCGACCGAGGCGATCGAGTAGTCCGCGTTCTGGGTGAGGATTTCCGCCAGCATCGTACGGGTGTACTTCAGCGTGGCGTCGTCGCGCTCCAGCCAGCCCTTGACCGGGCTGACATCGGTGCGATCACCGGCGACGGCGAGAACTTGCACGGCCAGGGCATGATGCTGGGCATTGAGTTCGTCCAGCAGCGAACCACGCGCCTGTGCGTGCCATGCGCCTTCCACCGGCAACGCCTCGATCTGCCCACGCAGCCATTCGAGGTCGAGCGCTTCGCCCAGCTCGTAGAAGACCTTGGCGACCGAGGCCATGTCCTTGCCGCTCTGCTTGGACACCTCGACCATGTCGAGCGCCGCGCGGAGCACCGGGATACGGGCCAGGCGCACGGCCAGCGACGATGGCACACCGAGGCCTTCCCACTTTTCCTGGCTGGCGGCGAAGTCCGCACGGCCCGTCTCGGTGAGGGCATCGGGCAACGCCTTGCGCAGGACGGTGACTTCGGCCGCGTAACGGTCGACGTTCGCCGCGATGTCGAGCGAACCGCCCGGGCGGCTGAGTAGCCAGCGCGTCAGATGACGCAGGAGCGACCAGATCTGCAGGATCGCGTCGATCTGGGTGTCCTCGGCCACCTTGCAGTCGAGCGCTTCGATCTCGGCCCACAGTTCACGGGCATCGAGGATCTCGCGTGCGGCGGTGTAGGCCTTGGCGATCGACGCCGGGCCGTGGCCCGTGTCTTCCTGCATGCGCATCATGAAGGTGGCGCCCATGCGGTTGATCGTCGAGTTCGTCACCGAGGTGGCGATAATCTCGCGCTTCAGGCGATGGCGCTGCATGTGCTCGGCGTACTTGTCGTGCAGCGGCACGGGGAAGTAACGCACCAGCTCGCGTGACAGGTACGGATCTTCCGGCACGTCGGAATCGAGCAACTGCTGGAACAGGCGGATCTTGTCGTACGACAGCAGCACCGACAGTTCCGGTCGAGTCAGGCCCTGCCCCTTCTGCTTGCGCTCGGCCAGTTCGGCCGGGCTCGGCAGCGATTCGACCTGACGGTCGAGCAGGCCTTCGGCCTCCAGCGTGGAGATGAAGTGCGCCATCGAACCCAGGCGGCGGACCGACTGGTGCTCCATGAGCGTGATGGCCTGGTTCTGGCGGTAGTTGTCCCACAGCACCAGGCGGCCGACCTCGTCGGTCATCTCGGCCAGCTGCTTGTTACGACCCTCGAACGAGAGCTCGCCACGCTGCACGGCATCGTTGAGCAGGATCTTGATGTTCACCTCGTGATCGGAGGTGTCCACGCCGGCGGAGTTGTCGATGAAGTCGGTGTTCATCAGCACGCCGGCCTGCGAGGCCTCGATGCGGCCCTTCTGGGTCATGCCCAGGTTGCCGCCCTCGCCGATGATCTTGCAGCGCAGTTCGTTGCCGTTGACGCGCAGGCCGTTGTTGGCGCGATCGCCCACGTCGCCGTGCGTTTCGCTGGTGGCCTTCACGTAGGTGCCGATGCCGCCGTTCCACAGCAGGTCGACCGGCGCCTTCAGGATGGCGGAGAGCAGGTCGTTCGGCGCCATGTGCGTGGCGTCAGAGCGGATGCCGAGCACCGCCTTCACTTCGGCCGAGACCGGGATGGACTTGGCGCTGCGCGGATACATGCCGCCACCGGCCGAGATCAGCGACTTATCGTAGTCGTCCCACGACGAACGCGGCAGGGCGAACATGCGCTGGCGCTCGACGAAGCTCTTCGCCGCGTCGGGGTTCGGGTCGAGGAAGATATGGCGATGGTCGAACGCGGCCAGCAGGCGGATGTGCTCGGAGAGCAGCATGCCGTTGCCGAACACGTCACCGGACATGTCGCCCACGCCGACCGTGGTGAAGTCCTGGGTCTGGCTGTCGCGGCCCAGCGAACGGAAGTGGCGTTTGACCGACTCCCACGCGCCCTTGGCCGTGATGCCCATGCCCTTGTGGTCGTAACCGTAGGAGCCGCCCGAGGCAAAGGCGTCGTCGAGCCAGAAACCGTGTTCGGTCGAGATGGCGTTGGCGATGTCCGAGAACGTCGCCGTGCCCTTGTCGGCCGCAACCACCAGGTACGGATCGTCGTTGTCGTGGCGCACCACGTCGTGCGGCGGAACCACCTTGCCCTCGACGAGGTTGTCGGTGATGTCCAGCAGGCCGTTGATGAACATGCGGTAGCAGGCGATGCCCTCAGCCAGCTGCGCGTCACGATCGCCGCCCACCGGCGGACGCTTCACGAAGAAGCCGCCCTTCGAGCCGACCGGCACGATGACGGTGTTCTTTACCATCTGCGCCTTCACCAGGCCCAGCACTTCCGTGCGGAAGTCCTCGCGACGATCGGACCAGCGCAGGCCACCACGCGCGACGGAGCCGAAGCGCAGGTGGATGCCTTCCACACGCGGGGCGTAGACGAAGATCTCGCGGAACGGGACCGGCTTGGCCAGGTCGGGCACCTTGTGCGAATCGAACTTGAAGGCGACATACGAACGGAACGCGCCGTCCCAGGCCTGGAAGAAGCTCGTGCGCAGCGTGGCGTGCACCAGGGCGATAAAGCTACGCAGGATGCGGTCTTCGTCGAGGCTGGACACGTTGTCGAGCAGCGCGTTGATGGCTTCTTCCAGCGCCACGGCCTGCTCGTCGCGCGGACGCGACAGCGAGGCGACGAGGTTGCCGATCAGTGCCGGATGCGCGGCCAGGGTGTCCTGGTCGATCAGGGCGTGCATCTCGTGCGAGAGCATGCCTTCGGCGTACGCGCGGTCCTTCTCGTCCAGGCTCTCGCGGCGCGGATCGAAACGGGCGTTGAACAGCTCGATGATCAGGCCCGCGATGGCCGGGTAACGGTTGAGGGCGTCTTCCATGTACGCCTGCGAGAAGGCGACACCCGTCTGCAGCAGGTACTTGCAGTAACCGCGCAGCACGGCGACCTGGCGCCAGTTGAGCTTGGCGCCGAGCACCAGGCGGTTGAAGCCGTCGTTCTCGGCGTTACCGCGCCAGATCTGCTCGAAGGCATCTTCGAAGATCGTGCCGACCTGCTCCACCTCGAACGCGAGGCGGCCGACCGGCTGGACCTCGAAATCCTGGATGTAGAACGAGGCGTCGCCCTGCTTCACCTCGTACATGTGCTCGGTGAGCACGCGCAGGCCGAGGTTTTCCAGCTGGGGCAGCACTTCCGACAGCGCGATGTCCGAACCGGAGCGGTAGACCTTGAAGCGCAGTTCTTCCGGACGATGGGCCGGATGGTAGAACGACATACTGATCGCGTCGGGACCATCGAGGCCCGCCAGCGCGGCGACGTCGGCGGCAGCGACCTGCGGGGACACCTCGTCCACGTAGCCGGCCGGGAGGGCCTTACCGTAGCGGTTGGCGAGGATGATGCCCTGCTGCTCGCCCATCGATTCGACCAGGCGATCGCGCAGCTCGTCGTACCAGTTGCGGGCGATGGAGGCGATCTGGGCCTCCATGGCGACGGCGTCGTACACCGGCTGGTCGCCGATGCGCGGGCGCACCACGACGTGCAGGCGAACCAGGGCGGCCTCGCCCATCAGCACGGCGGAGTCGACGTGCTCGCCGTGGAAGGCTTCACGCAGCACGCCTTCCACGCGCTCGCGGACGCTGGTGTTGAAACGATCGCGCGGGATGTAGACCAGGCACGAGAAGAACCGGCCGTAGCTATCGCGACGGATGAACAGACGCGTGCGCGTGCGCTGGGCCAGTTCGAGCAGGCCGATCGACAGGGCGAACAGCTCGTCGGTGCTGCACTGGAACAGCTCGTCGCGCGGCAACGTATCGAGGATGTGGCGCAGCGACTTGCCCGAGTAGGAGTCGCGCTTGAGGCCCGAACGGGCCATCACGGCCTCGCACTTGTCGCGGACCAGCGGCACGTGCTGCGGGTGGGCCATATAGGCGTTGGACGAGAACAGGCCCAGGAAGCGCTGTTCGGCGACCGGGCGGCCCTTGTCGTCAAACTTGAGGACGCCGATGTAATCCATGTAGCCCGCGCGATGGATCGGCGAGCGGGCGTTGGTCTTGGTGAGGATGATGGCGTCGGTCGAACCCGAGCGCGGCAATTCCGAGGCGACCAGCGTGCGCAGCGAGCGCGGCGCCAGCGAGCGCTCGGCGGCGCGCAGGATGCCCAGGTCGGAGCCATCGACGGTCTTCAGGACCTCGTCGTCGCCTTCGGCGGCCACTTCGTATTCGCGGTAGCCCATGAAGGTGAAGTGGTCGTCGGCGACCCAGCGCAGGAACTCGGTGGCCTCGCGGACTTCCTCGGCGGTGTACGGAAGGGCGCGCTTTTCGAGGTCGTCGGCGACCTGGACCATGCGGCCACGCATGTCCTTCCAGTCCGATACGGCTTCGCGAACGTCGGACAGCGCCGTCTCGAGCTGGGTACGCAGCGTGTCGAGCTGGTTATCGTCAAGGCGATCGATCTCGAAGCGCATCACCGACTCGGTCTTGTCGCCCGAACCCATCGACTCCAGCACGCCGGCCGCGGAGCGGACCACCGGGACGACCGGATGGACGATGGCGTGGATGTCGGCGTGGGCGGCGGCCACCATCGAGACGGTGTCGACCAGGAAGGGCATATCGTCGGTGACGACCTCGATCACGGCGCGCGACCCCGAGACGCCGGGGTTGTAGACCCGCAGCTTCGCCTGGCCGGCGCTACGCTCGCGGGCGAAGGCCAGCAGGTCGGCGATCAGCGCGGCCCAGCGCTCCGGGGTATGGAGCACATAATCGGCCGGCGCGATGCGCTCGAAGAAGGCCTCGATAAAAAAGCGCGCCTCGTTAAGGCGCTCCGCGGGATAGTCGATTTTTTTCAGTTCATCGAAGACGACGGTATGGAACTGGCCGTTTTCGGCTGCGCGAATCGCATTCATGGGCGGATATCGGTGTGGGGGAAGGATTAAAACCGTCAAAGCATAGCTCTCGCACCCAGGAGTAGCCACACCGGCGCATGGGATTCATCGCAGCATCTTTCACTGCGTCGCGGCATAACCGTCCTATATCCGGACAGATAACCCTCACGACTCATTCACATGCGGGGTTTGCAATGCAACAAAAGCCGTTCATCGGGGCGAAAGGCCCGTTGACGCTGGGTCGGGGGAGATTCTAAACTGGACGGTATAGTCCAGCAGGTAAGCGAAATGACGAACCTGGATGAGCGCCCCGCCCCCGAACGCCAGAAGCGGGTGCTCCAGGCCGCATATACGTTGTTCCTGCGCGACGGTTACCGCGTAAGCATGGGCTCCGTGGCACGCGAAGCGGGCGTGTCAAAGCAGACCGTGTATGCCTACTTCGAAAACAAGGACACCCTGTTCCACGCCGCCGTCGAACAACTCGTCTTGCCTCTCCATGCCAGCCTGGCCCCCGAGGGCCGTGACCTCTCGGACACCCTGCAAGCCTTGGCCCAGGCGCACCACACGCACGTGATGGACCACGACAACGTCGCGCTCGGCCGGATGCTGATCGCGGAAGCGCCGCGGTTTCCAGCCGCGGCGAAAACGTTCTTCAGGACCGCGATCGACCTGATCGCGGCCCGCCTGGCCAGATGCATGGCCGAGGCGATGGACCAGGGCAGGATGCGCCGGGAGGATCCGGACGTGGCCGCCGAGCTGTTCCTGTCCATGCTTCACGGACTGGAAGGCGATCGGCGCCTGTTCGGGATGCGTGCCAGGGGCCAGAGGGCCCAGGACGAATGGGCGCGGCACGCGGTAACAGTATTTATGCACGCTTACGACATCCGCTCGGATGGCGAGGCGCGATCGAACAAGAAACCTGGAAACGGAACGGAGTTCTCATGAAACCCCTGCCCCTGCGCACCACCCTGCTGGCCGCCGGCCTGATAGTCGCCCTCGCCGCCTGCCACAAGCAGGAAGCTCCCCCGATGCCGCCTCCGCCCGAGGTCGGCGTCGTCACCGCCCAGCCGCAGAACGTTCCGCTGGTCCAGGACCAGGTCGGTCGTCTTTCCGCCCTGCGCACCGCCGACGTCCGCGCCCGCGTGCCGGGCATCCTGCTGCACCGCCTCTATGACGAAGGCACCGACGTCAAGGCCGGCCAGAAGCTCTTCAAGATCGACCCGCAGCCGCTGCAGGCCGAACTCGACCAGCAGCTGGCCCAGCTCGCCTCGAACAAGGCCACGGCGATCAATGCCAAGGCCCAGGCGGACCGCGCCCGTGGCCTGATCGGCAAGCACTACGTGTCGCAGCAGGACCTCGACACGGCCGAAGCCACCGAGCGCACGGCCAATGCCTCCGTGAAGCAAAGCGAGGCCGCCGTGCAGGCCGCCCGCATCAATCTCGGCTTCACCGATGTCGTCTCCCCGATCGACGGCCGCGCCGGGCAGCAGCAGGTCACCGAAGGCGCCCTCGTGGGCCAGAACGAAACCACCCTGCTCACCCAGGTCGACCAGATCGACAAGCTGTACGTGAACTTCAGCATGTCCGTCGCTGACCTCGACACCATGCGCAGTGCCGCCGCCAAGGGCAACGCCACGCTGTCGGCCACCGACAAGTCCACGATCCGCATCCAGCTCCCGGACGGCTCCGACTACGCCGAACAGGGCGTGCTCGACTTCTCGTCGGCCACGGTCAACCCGCAGACCGGCACGGTGAACCTGCGCGCGCAGCTCGCCAACCCGGACCTGCGCCTCCTGCCGGGCCAGTTCGTGACGGTGAAGGCCAACCTCGGCGAACTGCACAACGTGTTCCTCGTGCCGCAGGACGCCGTGCTGCGCGACGCCAACTCGGCCTATGTGCTGGTCGTGGGCGAAGGCCACATGAAGGATCCGCAGACAGGCGAGGACAAGACCGTTCCGTCCGCCGCCGTGCGTCGTCCGATCCAGGCCGATCGCCTGAGCGGTTCCAACTGGGTGGTCACCGGCGGCCTCAAGCAGGGTGACCAGATCATCGTCCAGGGCCTGCCGAAAGCCAGGGAAAACGCGCCGGTCAAGCCCGCCGCTCCGAAGGCCGAAGGGGCCGACGGCGCGCCGGGCCAGGCGGGTGCCCCGGGCGCTCCTGCCGGCAAGCAGTAAGGGAGTTTCGTCATGCCGAGTTTCTTCATCGACCGCCCCATCTTCGCGTGGGTCGTGGCGATCCTGATCAGCCTGTGCGGCACGATCTCCCTGTTGAACATGGGTATCGAGTCGTATCCGAACATCGCACCGCCGCAGGTCGTGGTTACCGCCACGTACCCGGGTGCGAGCGCGGACACGACCGAAAAAACCGTGACGCAGGTCATCGAGCAGCAGCTGACCGGTATCGATCACCTCCTTTACTTCAGCTCCCAGTCCAGCTCGGCCGGCACGGCGACCGTGACGCTGACCTTCGAGACCGGTACCGACCCTGACATCGCCCAGGTCCAGGTGCAGAACAAGGTGTCGCTCGCGACGCCCCGCCTGCCCCAGGAAGTGACCCAGCAGGGCGTCGTGGTGGCCAAGTCCAACCCCGACTTCCTGATGTTCGTGGCGTTGACCTCGTCCAATCCGGCCATCGACGGCAACCGCCTCACCGACATCGTGTCCTCGCAGGTGCTCGACCAGATCGCCCGTATCCCGGGCGTGGGCAACACCCGCCAACTCGGTGCCGAGTACGGCATGCGCGTCTGGTTGAACCCGGACAAGCTGCGTGGCTACGGCCTCTCGGCCACCGACCTGCGTAACGCGCTCAGCACGCAGAACGTGCAGTTCGCCGCCGGCTCGATCGGTACCGACCCGGCCGTGGACGGCCAGGGCTTCAGCGCCACCGTGTCCGCCGAAGGCCGCTTCACCACGGCCGAGCAGTTCAGCGACATCATCATCCGCGCCAACAACGACGGCACTGTCGTGCGCCTGAAGGACGTCGCCCGCGTCGAGCTGGGTCCGCAGACCTACGGCTTCAACGCGGCATGGAACGGCCAGTCCACCGGTTCGTTCGGTGTGCAGCTGCTGCCCGGCGCGAACGCGCTGGACGTGGCCAACGCCGTGCGCGCCAAGATGGACGAGCTGTCCAAGAGCTTCCCGGACGGCGTGACCTGGTTCGCCCCGTACGATACGACCAAGTTCGTGGTGATCTCGATCGAGGAAGTGGTCTACACCCTCGTCGAAGCGATCATCCTCGTGTTCCTCGTGATGCTGCTGTTCCTGCAGAACTTCCGCGCCACGATCATCCCGACCCTGGTCATCCCGGTCGCCCTGCTGGGTACCTTCCTCGGCTTGTCGCCGCTGGGCTTCACCGTCAACCAGCTGACCCTGTTCGGCATGGTGCTCGCCATCGGTATCGTGGTGGATGACGCGATCGTCGTGATCGAGAACGTCGAGCGCATCATGACCGAGGAGCACCTGTCTCCGAAGGAAGCCACGCGCAAGGCGATGGGCCAGATCACCGGCGCCGTCGTCGCGATCACCGTGGTGCTGGCGGCGGTGTTCGTGCCGTCCGCGCTGCAGCCGGGCGCCTCGGGCATCATCTACAAGCAGTTCGCGCTGACCATCGCCGTGTCGATGGGCTTCTCGGCCTTCCTCGCCCTCTCGTTCACCCCGGCGCTCTGCGCCACGATCCTCAAGAACGAGCACGGCCAGAAGAAGAACATCGTCTACCGCAAGTTCAACGACATCTTCGACCGCGTGACCCACACCTATGCGGGCCACGTCGGCGGCGCGATCCGTCATGCGCCGCGCTGGATGATCGTGTTCGTGCTGATCGCGGTGCTCTGCGGCTTCCTGTTCACCCGCCTGCCCACCAGCTTCGTCCCCGACGAAGACCAGGGCTACGCGCTGGCGATCGTGCAGCTGCCCCCGGGTTCGAGCATCGCGCGCACCGAGAAGGTGATGGGCGACATGCGCGGTATCCTGCTGAAGGATCCGTCCGTGGACGGCATCTTCCAGATCTCGGGCTTCAGCTTCGTGGGTAGCGGCGAAAACGTCGGCATGACCTTCATCCGCCTCAAGGACTGGAGCGATCGCGACCTCACCGCCGACAAGTTCATCATGCAGGCGAACGGCAAGATGCAGGCCGTGCGCAACGCCACGATCTTCGTGGTGAACCTGCCGACGATCCGCGGCCTGTCGCAGTTCGGTGGTATCGGCATGTACCTGCAGGCCCGTGCCGGCCAGTCGCGTGCCGAGCTCACCCAGGCCCGCAACATGCTGCTCGGTGCCGCCTCGCAGAACCACGCGCTGGTCGGCATCCGCCCGAACACGCTGGAAGACGCTCCGCTGCTGCAGTTGCACGTCGACCGTACCCAGGCACAGACCATGGGCCTGTCGGTCAGCGACATCTACACGGCGATCCAGCTCACCCTGGCTCCGGTGTACGTCAACGACTTCTCCTACGGCGGACGCGTGAAGCGCGTGATGCTGCAGGCCGACGCGCCCTACCGCATGGGCACCGACGCTTTCCAGCACATCTTCACCCCGAGTGGCCTGGCCTCGACTTCCGCCTCGTCGTCCGCGACGGGCGGGTCGGTCGCCAGCACCTCGACGTCCACGGACAACAGCATGATTCCGCTGTCGTCGGTGGTGTCCTCGAAGTGGGAAATGGCGGCGCCCAGCCTCACGCGCTACAACGGCTACTCGGCCGTGGAAATCGTGGGTAACAATGCGCCGGGCTATTCCACCGGCCAGGCGATGAACATCGTCGAAGGCATCGTCAACGACAAGCTTCCGAAGGGCTTCGGCTACGACTGGACCGGCCAGTCCTACCAGGAAATCCTTTCGGGCAACTCGGCCACCATGCTCATGGTCCTCTCGATCGTGATCGTGTTCCTCTGCCTTGCCGCCCTGTACGAAAGCTGGTCGATCCCGGTCGCCGTGCTGCTGGTGGTGCCGCTGGGCATGCTGGGTACCGTCGTGTTCTCGATGCTGCGCGGCCTGCCGAACGACATCTACTTCAAGATCGGCCTCATCACCGTCATTGGTCTGGCGGCGAAGAACGCGATCCTGATCGTGGAATTCGCGGTGGAGCAGCAGCAGTCGGGCAAGACCCTGCGTGACAGCGTGATCGAAGCGGCCCGCTTGCGTCTTCGCCCGATCCTGATGACCTCGCTGGCCTTCATCCTCGGCGTGCTCCCGCTCGCGATCTCCACCGGTGCCGGCGCGAACTCCCGCCACGCGATCGGTACGGGCGTGATCGGCGGCATGATGTTCGCCACGTTCCTCGGTCTGCTGCTGATCCCCGTGTTCTACGTGGTGGTTCGCCGCATGCTGGGCGACAAGCTGGACGAGGTGTCGCACAAGATGCCGCACCACGGCGATGACGGCCACGATCCGCACGGCGGCGGCAACGCCCCCGGCCCGGTGAACACGGGTCCGCATGCGCCGAACGTCGGCGACGTGAGGGCCTTCGATTCGGACCCCCGACGGGGCACCGACCGGCCGTAAGTGACACGAAAAAGCCCGGCGAAAGCCGGGCTTTTTTTATCGACGTCGGATGCTGCCGCCTCGTTGTTGTAGGAGCGCGCTTGCGCGCGATCCCGCGATAGCGGGCCAAGTTGCCGCTGCCGCTGGATCGCGCGCAAGCGCGCTCCTACAGGCCACAAAAAAGCCCCGGCAAAACCGGGGCTTCGATGTCCACCGACAAGCGCCGCTTAGCGCAGGCCGGTTTCCGCGCGTGCGATCACGAGGCGCTGGATCTCGCTCGTGCCTTCGTAGATCTCGGTGATCTTCGCATCGCGGAAGTAACGCTCCAGCGGCATTTCCTTCGAGTAGCCCATGCCGCCGTGGATCTGCACCGCCTGGTGGGTGATCCACATCGCGGCTTCCGAGGCCACCAGCTTCACCATCGAGGCCTCGGTACCGAAGCGACCGCCGGTCTTCTCGACCTGGCCCTTGGTCCATGCCGCACGCAGCGTCAGCAGCAGGGCTGCGTCGAGCTTGCACTTCATGTCGGCGATCTTCGCCTGGGTCATCTGGAAGGTACCGATCGGCGAGCCGAAGGCCTTGCGATCGCGCGACCACTGCAAGGTGGCCTCATAGGCAGCGCGTGCGATGCCCACCGCCTGCGACGCGATGCCGATGCGGCCGGCGTCCAGCACGCCCATGGCGATGGAGAAGCCCTTGCCTTCCTGGCCCAGCAGGTCTTCCTTCGGGCAGATGTAGTCGTGGAATTCGATTTCGCAGGTGGCCGAGGCGCGGATGCCCAGCTTCGGCTCGGTCTTGCCGGCCAGGAAGCCCGGACGCTGCGTGTCGATGACGAAGGCCGAGACGCCCTTGGCGCCGATGCCGGGCGTGGTCACGGCGAACAGTACGATGTAGCGCGCCACCGGACCCGAGGTGATCCAGCTCTTCTTGCCGTTGATGACCCAATCGCCGTCGGCGTTCTTCACCGCGCGGGTGTGCATGTTCGACGCGTCGGAGCCCGACTGCGGCTCGGTCAGCGCATAGGCGCCGATGGCCTCGCCCGACGAGATGGCGCGCACGTACTTCTGCTTCTGCTCTTCGGTGCCGTTCTTCAGGATGCCGTTGCAGAACAGCGAATTGTTCACCGACATGATGGTCGAGGTGGCGGCATCGGCCGCGGCGATCTCCACCATGGCCAGCACGTAGGCCACCGGGTCCATGCCGGCACCGCCGTATTCCTCCGGCACTTCGATACCCATCAGGCCCAGCTGGCCCATCTCCCGGATGTTGTCCAGCGGGAACTCGCCCTTGGCGTCCAGCTCGGCGGCCACGGGGGCGATGCGCTTCTGGGCGAAATCACGAGCGATGGACTGGATCGACAGTTGGTCGTCGGTAAAGCGGAAATCCATGGGTACTCCTAGCGCCGGCCCGCAGGGCGGCAAAGTCTTTGGGGTAGAGACAAGCCCGCCATTCTAACGGTCGTTTGAGTCCTTGCCGCGCCGCAGCGCAACATGCGGCCTTGACGCTACGCCGGGCCGGCCTCATCCTTATGTATCCCTGTATCGCGATGAAAGGATGAAGATGGACCTGTCAACGGCCTCGACCGTGCTGCGCCTGTTGGCGGATCCCACCCGCGTCCGCCTGCTGGCCCTGCTCGACCGCGAGGAGTTGACCGTGGCCGAATTGGCCGCCGTGCTCCATCTCGCCCAGCCGCGCGTATCCACCCACTTGGCCAAGCTGAAGGAAGCGGACCTGGTCCGCGACCGCCGCGCAGGTGTGTCCGCCTATTATCGTGCCAACGGCGAAGCCGATCCCACCCTTGCCGCGCTCGTGGCCTCGCTGCGCGACACGCTCAGCGACGCCTTGCTCCGCGAGGACGCCGAACGCCTGCCCGCCGTACTCGCACAGCGTGCGCGTAGCGAGGGCTGGGCCGATACGGTGGCCGGCGACATGGAGCGCCATTATTCACCCGGTCGCACCTGGGAAACCCTGGGCCGCGCCCTGCTCCAGTTGCTGGAGACCGGCGACGTGCTCGACATCGCCTCGGGCGATGGCGTCACCGCCGAGCTGCTCGCACCGCACGCCCACTCCATCGTCTGCATCGACAGCTCCGATCGCGTGGTCGAGGCCGCACGCCAGCGCCTTGCGCATTTCCCCAACGTGGAGGTGCGAATTGGCGACATGCATGCCCTCGATGTCGGCACGAAGCGATTCGATCTCGTGCTGCTGATGCATGCGCTCACCTATGCGGAGCATCCGGACGAGGTGTTCCGCCAGGTCGCCGGCGTGCTCAAGCCGGGCGGTCGCGTGCTCGCGGTGACGCTGGGCGAGCATGACCATCGCGCCGTGGTGGAACCCTTCGATCACCGCAACCTCGGCTTCAACCCCAAGGCGCTGTCCAGCCTGGCCAGCAACGCCGGCCTCGACGTGGTCAGCTGCGAACGCCTCAGCCGCGAACGCCGCGCGCCGCATTTCGAGGTCATCAGCCTGCTCGCCCGTAAAGCCTGACCCGGAGCGATTCCATGAGCACCCTGCCCTGGCTCCATCCCGATCGCGTGGCCCTCATCGAGAAGGGCCTGTCCGAGCGAATCATGATCCTCGACGGCGGCATGGGCACCATGCTGCAAGGACACCGACTGGACGAAGCCGGCTATCGCGGTGACCGCTTCGCCGGCGGTCACGACAGCCTGCACGATCACGACCATCCGGGTGAGTGCAACCTCAAGGGCAACAACGACCTGCTGCTGATCACCCAGCCGGACATCATCCGCGGTGTGCACGAGGCCTACCTGGAAGCGGGGGCCGACTTCATCGAGACGAACACCTTCAACGCCACGCGCGTCAGCCAGGCCGATTACCACCTGGAACACCTAGTGCCGGAGCTGAATCGCGACGGCGCGCGCATCGCCCGCGAGGCCTGCGACGCGATGACGGCAAAAACGCCGGATCGCCCGCGCTTCGTCATCGGCGTGCTCGGTCCGACCAGCCGCACGGCATCGATCTCGCCCGACGTGAACGATCCTGGCTTCCGCAACATCGACTTCGAAACGCTGAAGGCCAACTACATCGAATCGGCCCGCGCCCTGATCGAGGGTGGCGCGGATACGATCATGGTCGAGACCATCTTCGACACGCTCAACGCCAAGGCCGCGCTGTTCGCGCTGTCCGAACTGTTCGACGAACTCGGTGCACGCGTGCCGGTGATGATCTCCGGCACCATCACCGATCGCTCCGGCCGTACGCTATCGGGACAGACAGCTGAAGCGTTCTTCTACTCGGTGGAACACATCCGCCCGCTGTCCGTGGGACTGAATTGCGCGCTCGGCGCGGAAGACCTTCGTCCCCACGTGCAGATGCTGGCCCGCATCGCGAACGCGGCGGTAAGCACCCACCCCAACGCCGGCCTGCCCAACGCCTTCGGCGAATACGACGAAACACCCGAAAGCATGGCCTCGACGATCCGCGATTTCGCCGCCAGCGGCCTGATCAACATCGTTGGTGGCTGTTGTGGCACCACGCCCGCCCATATCGCGGCTATCGCCGCGGCCGTGGCGCCCTATCCGCCGCGCGTCCGCCAGGCCACCGACCAAGCCGCATGAGCATTCGCTATACCCGCCTTTCCGGCCTCGAGCCGCTGGTCCTCACCCCGGACCTGAACTTCATCAATGTCGGCGAGCGTACCAACGTCACCGGCTCGGCCCAGTTCCGCAAGCTCGTCAAGGAAGGACGCTACGAGGAAGCCGTGGATGTCGCTCGCCAGCAGGTGGAGAACGGCGCCCAGATCATCGACATCAACATGGACGAAGGCCTGATCGATTCCGAGGCGGCGATGACCCGCTTCGTGAACCTGATCTCCTCCGAGCCCGACATCGCGCGCGTGCCGATCATGGTCGACTCCTCGAAATGGAGTGTGATCGAAGCCGGCCTGCGTTGCTTGCAGGGCAAGGGCATCGTCAATTCCATCTCGATGAAGGAAGGCGAGGCATTGTTCCTCGAACATGCCCGCAAGGTGCGCCAGTACGGCGCGGCCGTCGTGGTGATGGCGTTCGATGAAGCCGGCCAGGCGGACACGAAGGAGCGCAAGATCGAGATCTGCTCGCGCGCCTACGAACTGCTGGTCAACGACATCGACTTCCCGCCGGAAGACATCATTTTCGATCCGAACATCTTTGCGATCGCGACGGGTATCGAGGAACACAACAACTACGCCGTGGACTTCATCGAAGCCACCCGCGAGCTGAAGCAGCGCTTCCCCGCGTCGCACATCTCCGGCGGCGTCTCCAACGTGTCGTTCTCGTTCCGTGGCAACAACCCGGTCCGCGAAGCTATCCATTCGGTGTTCCTGTACCACGCGATCGCCGCCGGCATGGACATGGGCATCGTCAATGCCGGCGCCCTGGCGATCTACGATGACCTGCCGGACGAACTTCGCGAGCGCGTGGAGGATGTCGTACTCAACCGCCGTCCCGACGCCACCGAGCGCCTGCTCGACGTCGCCGACAAGTACAAGGGCGGCAAGGGCGGGGCCGTCGTGGAGTCGGCCGCGTGGCGCGAAAAACCGGTGGTAGATCGCCTCAGCCACGCGCTGGTCCATGGCATCGACCAGTACGTGGTCGAGGACACCGAAGAAGCACGGCAACAGGCCAGACGCCCGCTCGACGTCATCGAAGGACCGCTGATGGCCGGCATGAACGTCGTCGGCGACCTGTTCGGCGCCGGCAAGATGTTCCTCCCGCAGGTGGTGAAGTCGGCCCGCGTCATGAAGAAGGCCGTCGCGCACCTCATCCCGTTCATCGAGGAAGAAAAGAAGAAGACCGGCGACGCGGGCAAGAGCAACGGCAAGATCGTGCTCGCCACGGTCAAGGGCGACGTCCACGACATTGGCAAGAACATCGTCGGCGTGGTGCTCCAGTGCAACAACTTTGACGTGATCGACCTGGGCGTCATGGTGCCCACGCAGAAGATCCTCGACACGGCGCGCGCCGAGAACGCCGACATCATCGGCCTGTCCGGCCTGATCACGCCGTCGCTGGAAGAAATGAGCCAGGTTGCTCGCGAAATGCAGCGCCAGGACTTCCACCTGCCATTGATGATCGGTGGCGCCACCACCTCCCGCGCGCACACCGCGCTGCGCATCGAACCACACTACAAGGCGCCCACCGTCTGGGTGAAGGATGCCTCTCGTGCCGTGGGCGTGGCGCAGTCGCTGGTCAGCAAGGACCTCATCGACGACTTCATGACCAAGGTGCGCGCCGACTACGCGGAAGTGCGCGAGCGGCATCGCAACCGCGGATCGGGCAAGCAGCTCGTCGCACTGTCCAAGGCGCGCGAGCAGCGCTATCGCGGTGACTGGGAAAACTACACGCCCCCTGCCCCGCGGACGCCTGGCATCACCGTGTTCGACGATTACGATCTCGGCGAACTACGCCGCTACATCGACTGGTCGCCGTTCTTCAACGCATGGGAGCTGGCCGGCAAGTTCCCGGACATCCTCACCGACGAGATTGTCGGAACGCAGGCCAGCGAACTGTATCGCGACGCCCAGAACATGCTGGATCGCTTGATCGCCGAAAAATGGCTGACCGCCAAGGGCGTCATCGGCTTCTGGCCGGCGGCACAGGTCGGCGACGATATCGAGATCTACGCCGAACCCAGCCAGCGCAAACCCAGGGTGACGTTGCGCCATCTGCGCCAACAGGTCGACAAGCCCGTGGAACGCCCGGATTTCTGCCTGTCCGACTTCGTCGCACCGAAGGACACGGATGTGCAGGACTGGATCGGCGGCTTCGCCGTCACGGCGGGTATCGGCATCGACGAACATGTCGCGCGCTTCGAGGCGGACCACGACGACTACTCGTCGATCCTGCTCAAGGCGTTGGCCGATCGCTTCGCCGAGGCATTCGCCGAGCGCCTGCACGAGCGCGTACGCAAGGAATTCTGGGCTTACGAGCCGGATGAAGCGCTCGACAACCATGCGCTTATCGCCGAGAGCTATCGGGGCATCCGCCCTGCCCCCGGCTACCCGGCCTGCCCCGACCACACGGAGAAGCGGACGCTGTTCGACCTGCTGGATGCCACGGCGAACACCACCGTGGAACTGACCGACAGCTTCGCCATGTATCCCACGGCCGCCGTCTCGGGCTGGTACTTCTCGCATCCCGACAGCCAGTACTTCGTGGTGGGTCGCCTCACCCGTGAACAGATAGACGACTACGCCAAGCGCAAGGGCTGGGATCGTAGCGAAGCGGAACGCTGGCTGGCCCCCTACCTCGACTACGACCCGGATTGATCAGTTGTCTTCCGGACCGCCGGGCTTAACCGTTTCCGCCGTGTCCTTGTGCTTCAGGTGCGCGAACACGTTGTAGAACGACACCAGCATCGGGAAGGCCGTCTGGATGATGCCCACCGAATCGTTCTTGCCCCAGATGAAGTAGGCCAGGGTCAGGATGCTGCCGCTGGCCGACAGGTACCAGAACGCCATCGGCACGGTGACCTTCTTGTTCTTCTTGGTCGCGTAGAACTGGACAAACCAGCGCGCGGTGAAGAGCAACGTGCCCAGCAGGCCGATGATCTTCCAGGGGGTGATGGTCAGCAGGTGGAGATCGGCGAGAGCGTCGTGCATGGCGGTATCCGTCGTCGTAACCGGCGCATTGTAAGCACCGGAGCTGGCTGGAGGCTTAGCGGTGCCCGATGGCATGTGGGCAAAAGAAAACCCGGCACGGGGCCGGGTTTTCGAAATTCGATGGTGGGCGGTACAAGGATCGAACTTGTGACACCTGCCGTGTGAAGGCAGTGCTCTACCGCTGAGCTAACCGCCCATCGAGCGCGCCATTGTACGTAGATGACAAGGGGGGGTCAATACTTTCTCAGCTGGCCGTGCAGACCGCGCTGACGGCCAACTTGGTGCTCGCGACCGACCCAGAGACACCCAACGCGATCCTGGCCCCGGGAACATCCGACGTATTCACGCCGTTGCCCGTCTTGGTGCCGGCCAACCGGGCGCAGGCGACCATGTTCATCGCCGTACGCGTGCCATTGGGAACAGGCAGCCCCGTCTGACCGAACGTGACAATGTTGCCATCGGTGGCCTGGACGGACACGTTGGTCTGTGCCGGCCCTACCCGCAACAAGACCATGCCCGCTGTGGAGGCGTTGTAGGCCTGGTTGGCCCCCGACGCCGAGGCGTTATACGCATAGACGATGTACCCGGCGTCATAGTTCACGCCACTGGTATCGCAGGACGTACCGGTCGAGCTACGGCAGATCGAGACGAACTGATGCCTGTTCGCCGCCTCGGCCCTCGCGAACTGCATATCGCCGATGATGCTGTTCACCACGCTGCTCACGTAACTCTTTCGCGTGACGGTGCGCAGCGTCGGAACGGCGATGGCCAACAGCACCGCGATCACCACGATGACGACCATGAGCTCCAGCAGCGTGAAACCACGGTGCAGCCGGCCTTTCATCACCAGCACCGTCCGTTGGACGTCGTACCGGACTGGGATTTCACGCCGATCGAATCCAGTGTGAGGTTGCCGCAGACGTCGGATTTCTGGGCGAGCAGCGGCGCAGCGGTGAGCACGTAGCCCGTGGAGAGCGAACCGCCTGTCGGCGCCGCAATACTCACCTGGTAGTAGCCGTTCACGCTAGTGTCACTGGCGAATTTGAGATCCGTGGTCATGCTCGCGGCGTATTTGTTATACGTAGCGTAGTAGCGCTCCTGCGCCGTCGCCGTGCGCAACAGCAGCTCCTGCCCCTCGCCTCGGCGCGCGCGGTACGTATAGCGCGTGTACTGGGGATAGGCGATGACGACAAGCACGGCGGCGACCGCCACGACGATCATCAACTCGATCAGGGTGAAACCAAGGATTCGAGGTCCGAATCGACGCATGCGATGGTTGCTCCGATCAGTAAGCATTGTTCAGCTCCCGCCACGAACGCCGGCGCCAGATGGCGTCACCGATGTTGAAGGTGCCCGCCGGATTGCCGCTGCTGTCTGTGATGGTAAGGCCCGGCAACGCGATCTTACCGCCACCGACTGCCGTGGCCGCGGGCAATGCGCCGGTCACCGGGACATTGCTCACTCGTACGCCCGCCTGCGTGAAACCTGCGCCCAGGTTGGCGGAACCCACGTTCACGCCACTGGCCGCTCCGCCGGTACCCGCATCGACCACCATGATCGCTCCCTTGCGGACGGGTGCACAGGGGTCGGTGCTGCCCGGGATAAGCGACGTGATGATGGCGCGACCGCTGTCGAACAGAGCCGTGGCGTCGACGACCACCCGCTCTCCCTTGTTGGTCTGGCTACCTGGCGAGCCGGTGAACAGCGTGAAATACCAGCCGCCGATGCGGTTTCCGTTAGTGTCTGTAGCCGGCACAGGGTTATTCGTCAGGCCACGCACATTGTTGCTCTCGGTCAATGTCTGCGCCACCAGGGGCGTCGAGCCTTCGATGACCGGGGATGTGCTTCCAGGCCCACCGTCGCGAATACCGTAGACGTACTGCGTGCCGGCGCTGTTGTCCGCCGTGTTGTCGCTACCCCCCAGGTACTTGCCGGTACCGAAGATCACCATGAAATAAGACGATGTCGGATTGGCGAACAGGCGAGGCATCACCGTGATCGGACGCCCTCCCTGATTGGACGAGTAGAACGCCAGCGACACGCTCCACTTCGATGAATCGCTGTTGGAAAGATCGAAGCGCCACAGGTTGCCGCGGAGATCGCCTGCGAATGCCACATCGTCGATCTGGTCGTTGTCATAGTCGCCAAGCACGGGCGACGACAGACCGTAGCTGATGATTTTCCCGGACACGCCCGAAACACTCGTCGGTGTGACCAGCTCCCGGATCACGGCGCCGGTCTGTGCGTCAAGGACGAACAACGAACTTTGAGTACGGGTGGAAGCCGGATCGTTCGCGTACGTCGAATAAGGTGCCGCGCCCGTCGCCTGGGGAAAGTAACCAGACGGCACGAGGACAACCCACTTGCCGTTCGCCAGGCGACCAATGTTGGGCTTGCCATAGGTGTAACCCAGGTTCGCACCCACGGTAGCGCCGGTCGAATCGGTACTGGTATTCGTGAACTCCCAAAGCACCTTGGCGCCGGCGTTGGCCTCGCTCGCCGAGGCATCCGTGATGTCCAGCGCATAGATACCGCGCCCTCCCAGGCGAAGGCCACCTACCAGAATGGAGTGCCAGCCCTGGTTGCTGCCCGTACTGAAGAACACATCCCTGACCACGGGTGTGGCGTCTACGGTCGGAACGAAAGTGAAGTCGGAACGCGGAGTCAGGTAGTTCAGTTTGTCGTACACGCTAAACGGGACATAGGCCCAACGCTCCGCACCGGGCGACGGCGTGACGTCGACAGAATCCGCCGATGTGGCGCTGGTCGTGGCATCGAAGGCGTGCAACATACCGTCGTTGGCGCCTACGTAGATCGTGGGTGCCCGTTTGGCATGATCGGAGACGAACTTCTCATAGCTGTACTTGAGAGCGGTACCGTCTGCCGTCAGCGTCGCTTCGGGCGATCCGGTCGGGAAGGTATCGGTATATCCACTGGCCGGATAAGCGACGTAGACCGACTGCGAATTGATGATCGCACCCAGCGTGGAGGTACGGCGACGGAACGTGGTGCCTTCCTTGCTGGCATCGCCTCGCAGGTAGGCAACCTTGTTGGCTCCGCTGCTGGCGCTGTTGAAACTCGCATCGACCCCGTTCATCGCGGTGGAGATGTTCGTCCAGCGGAAGGCCGTGCCATTCCCCGCATCCGGCGCCGTGCTGGTAAGGATCACGCGCGTGTCCGTGCCCTTGGCGCGCGAGGTCAGCAGATCGCCCGCACTCCACAGCTGGCGCCCGATGGTTCCGTCGGCGCCAACCAGGTTGGCCACCAGCGAACCGCTCCAGTTGGAACTGTCGAAGCCCGTCTGGTAGGTCACGCCCGCACCCGTCAGCACGGAGCTGCTCAACGCACCCGCCACCGCGGACGTGCTACGGGAAATGATGCGTGCCAGCAATTGGTTCAGGGCGTTGCCGAGCGCGGCCGGATCGCGGGCGCTGAAGTACTGGCCACGACTATTGATCGCGGAATGCCACGTGTCGTCGATGTCCGTCAGGTCACCGTTGCCGCTACCCGTCGGCTGCGGCCAGGACACCGTACCGGCGCGAAGACCGGCATAGTCACCGGGAAAATTGAGTGCACCGTCGATGCCCAGCGCAATCATGAACTGCACGACGTGCGGCCAGCTCGCCGAGTCGTTCTTGGGATTGAAGTACAGCGAGGCCGGAGGTGTGCCCGTGCCGTCCCAGTTGACCGTATTGCCATTGGCATCGGTGTAATCCACGTACGAGGTCGGCACGCCCAGCTTGGGCTTCGTACCGTTCACGAAGTCGGGACGCAGGTTCGTCGCCCAGTAATGAAAAGCAATATCGGACAGGGTCGAGTACGACGTGTTCGGAACATTCGCGTAAACGGCGGACAACGGATCCGAACTGCTGCCTGAGTAACTCACGCCATCAGGAAGGGTGAGCGCCATCCGCGTATTGAGCAGTTTCTTCTTGGTAGTAGCGTCCAGATCGCTGCCATTCCAGTAGCCGTCGGTCACGAGCAGGCTGTAGTTCAATCGACAGGTCAGCTCCATACCCGAGGACGTGGGGCCGATATTCGGCTCCCAGTAGGGATTGGTATTGTTGGTGACGCCGCTTCCATAGCCGAAGAGGTCACCCGCGCGATTGATCGCGACTCGGGTCGGCGTGCCGCCACTCGCCTTGACCTGGTAAAGCCAGGTGAAGAAGTTGGTGCGGGCATCCCCCGTGAAGGCATCGAATGTGGTCTTACCCCTGCCGAGAACGTAATTTCCATCATTGAGGTTCTGGTAGACGACGCGAATGTTCGTACCGAGGCTACCGAACACATTGGCGATAGCCGAACGCGTCATCAGGTTGCGGGTACGATAGTACGAGTACCAGTTGGCGAAGTTCTGCTGGACGGTGCTCGACGCACTGTTGATATAGGTAACGCTGCATCTCGAGTCGCTACCGACGGAGGGACAGGTCCAGTAGAACCCGCCGCCATTGGAATAGCCTGAGGCGTAATCGGAGATACTGAAAACACCGCCGCTGGTCGGTGCACGTCCCGATGTGGTGTTCGTACCGAAGCGATAGGTGAACGATTGCGAAAGGTCGATCGTGCCACCACAGTTGGCCGCGTTGCTTCCCGGTTTGTTCGCGCAGACGCCGTCGTACCAGGCGCCCGTATAAGATGCGTTCTTGAACCGCGAGAGGCCATCGGCCGACACGGGTGGCGTGTACGTAATCGCTGGATTGTAGTAAACGAAATTCGTCGTCGACGAATAGTAAAACCGCGAATCCTGGTCGTCATCCAGCGTATCCGGCAGTCCCGTCGAACCCATCGAACCCGAATCATCGAAGGTCACCGCGATATTGGGCGACACGGCTACCGTGAGATCCGGGGGGCCGTGCTCAGGTCGGTGGTGTAGTACACCGTGGCCGTCTGCGCACTCGTCGGCGCCGTCGAACCACCGAGCAAGCCGAGCGCCAGGGCCGTCAGCCCCATGCCGATGCGCGAATACTTGACCAGAAGCTTCATGGGTTCAGTCCGCCTTCGCGGCAAAGGTGGTTTCCAGCACGCGGATGGCGTTCTCGTTGTTACCCATACCGCGCGCCGTGATGCGATAGACGTGTCGGTTGGTGCTGGTATAGCCGGTGCCCGTGGCGCCGGTGGCGCCCGATTCGTGCTGCATGCCCGCGTTGGGCGGCAACTCGAGACCGAGATCTTCGATGATGTAGACCGGATTGTTCTTGAGGCCAAACGTGCCATCACCGGACGCAGCGGTGTAATCCACTGGCTGGTAGGTGGTGGCACCCGTGGTGACCCACCCCGTCGAACTGCGGAACGTCTGCACCGTCGCATTCGGCGGGTTGGCGGCATAGGCGTAGCAGGACGCAAGGGCACCGGTGCCGCAAACCATGCGGGTGGCCGGGTCCGAACTCGCCCGCCACAGGCGCCACTCGGCGCCACGCAACGCGGATTCCGCGCTCCACTCCGCCAACTGCGAATTGCGCAGTCCGCCAGCGAGCTTCTGCTGCAAGAGCGACGTTCCCGACGCGCTGATCGCCAGGATGGTGATCAACAGCAGGAAGATGAGCGCGGTGATCAACACGACGCCCCGCTGGCGGCGCGACGGAAGGAGATGCCTGGGAAGGTAACGATGATTCATGGCGTGATCGCTCGCCGCTTACGGGTTGTAGTTGCGCATCATCACCACCGTGCTGAACTGGCGGCGAATCATGGGTAGGGCAAAGCCCTGCGTCGCGGGCGAGATCCCCCCGGTTCCCCGCTGGTCGGGGGCGACCGGCGTGGTGTTGCCCTCCGGGGAGTAGGCATAGGCGAGGTCGGGGCCCTGCAAGGTGTAGAGAGGGGTCTGGCCGTCCATCAGGATGTTCACCTCGATGGTCTTCAGGGCGCGCCACAGGCATCCCATGTCCGTGGCCGTGGCACCCTGGGCCCCCGACGGGCATGGAATCGTGGCGCCCGCGCGCGAGTCGACATCGGCCGCGGACAGATAGTGCAACAGGCCATTCTGGTCTTCGACGCCGTAACGGAAGTCGAGACGTTCGACGCCACGGACGATTTCCTGGCAGGTCGCGCCGATGCCACTGTCGCAGCGCATCAGGGCACCGGTCTTGATGCCGGTCGCCGTACCGTCGTCGCTCACAACCTGAAGGAAGTAGGTGACGGTACGAAAATCGGTGCTCAGACGAAACAGGCGCGGCGCCGATTGCGGCTTCAGCGCCCGCGGCGCGCTGAAATTGACCTTGTTGTCGCCTGGCACGAGGTTGTTGCTGCCGGTGGTCTGGAATATCTGTGCGGTGGAGCAATCGGCAAGCATGACGAGATCGCCGTCCTGGATACCGGTAGGGCTAAGTTCGCCCACCGAGGGCGAGGTATTAGGTACCAGGGTGATGTGATCGATCGTGCCATCGTTCTTCGGCACGATGACGCTGTTGCCGCCGATGGCCCAGCCGCGAGCGGAGTCCACATAGCGCATCTGGAACACCGCGCCGCCCATCACTCGCGACCCGACGTCGGTGCCCATCACCGGCACGCCCATGGCAGCGGTGGGCGGGCTGGAGGGCGTGCACGCGGCCACCGTGCAATCGAATCCGCGCATGAAGAAGAACGAAGGCAGGTTGTAGGCGGCCGTTGGCTTGACCGGATACGGAGTGCCCCACGGAGTGGTGTTCTGCGGGAAGGTCAGGTTCATGGCCAGCACGCGAGGGGTACGCAGTGAATCGAGCGCGACGCCGCTGGTGGCCGCAAGGTTGGCGATACCTCCCGTGCTACTGCAGTACTGTGCGCCGGCCATCTTCAGGTCGGCACTGATCCGGTTGATCGCATAGCGCCCCTCCTCCTGCAGACGGGCCATCTGGTTCTGCGCCCGATTGCTTGACGAGGTGGACAGGAACAGGGTCACGATGCCCCCGGCGACGATAAGACCCAGCACCAGGGCGACCATGAGTTCGATCAAGGTCACGCCGCGCTGGCGGCGGTCGGTGGAAAGACGCGCCAGGATCATGGTTCGAACACCCAGG
The DNA here is from genome assembly GCF_009912395.1 of Luteibacter sp. Lineage (GTDB taxonomy): Bacteria > Pseudomonadota > Gammaproteobacteria > Xanthomonadales > Rhodanobacteraceae > Luteibacter. Next base: position 97,197 of record NZ_WNDO01000020.1, read on the forward strand.
TGAAGGATTGCAGGTTGCTGGACGTCGTCTTGTCGTCCCCGCCGGTGAAGCCACGCTCCGCCCAGGTAATCGACATCGTGCAGGTACCGCTGTAGGGCGGCCGCATGGCGTACTGGCCGGTCGGGTCGAAGCCGCTGGCCTTGACGCAGCTGATGGATGTCGTGCCGACGGCCGGCAACTGCTGACTCCACAGGATCTGGTCGCGCAGCGCTACGTCGGCCGGTTTGCAGCCGTTGGCCGCGTCGCAGGCAGGAGCGTTTCCGGTGATCGGATACTTGGCGCTGTCGTAGCTGGCGTTCCACAAACCGACAGGGTTCGCCCGCATGCGGTCGACCATATTGTTAGCCAGGAAGGTCACCTGCGTCCGCACGTAGGCTGTGGTGTTGGCGCGGGTGGCGGTGATCATCAGCCCACCCAGGCCGATCAGGCCGATCGTGAAGATCAGCACCGCGACCAGCACCTCGATGAGCGACACGCCACGCTGGACGCGCGGCGACGGAATGCGATTCACCCTGGATCCCCCAAAGCCATACGTTTGAGCGACACGTTAACTGAACGAGGATCGCTCTCCGAGCCTGGGCCGACGTGCAGTCAGATTCCTCCGACAAGCGGCACGGCGGCCCATCGGAGCCGCCCGCGGCGGCGCCGGGCTGAACGCCGACACCCGGACGTAGCCTCGGGATAACAAAGCGGTCACGCAGCGCCAGCCAAAATACGCAGGCTACGAAGGAGTCGTTCCGTGCTCGCGCAATATGTCTACACCGCCGCCGAAGTGTTGATCCGCATCGTCCGCCATGGCCACCGCTGGCGGGCCCTGCAGGGCGAACGCGAGGTCGGCCGCTACGAGACCCCCGAGGACGCCGTCCGCGGCCTGCGCGAGGCCATGCCGGCCCAGCGTATTCCGCGTCGACTGGGCGACTGGCGCTTCATCCCCGCCGCCCCGCTCGGTCACCTCTCACCGCCCAGCCCGGCCGCCATGGCTCGACTGGCATCCGCCTGACCCGCAGGTCCGAAGGCGCGCGTCCACCGCGCGCTTGGCCTGGGCGAGGATGTCGCTCAGTTCATCGCGGTTCCTGATCGCCCCATTGGCGTCACGAACGGCCACCGATTCCACTTCCACGTCTTGGAGCACGAGCGTGTAGCCGCTCTCGCTGCAGAGGATGTCGTATCCCCTGTAGTGCACTGGCGTTTCCATGATGTCATCCCGCGGTCGTTGGGCGACCGAATGAATTTCCGGCCGCCGATCGTTCAGGTGGGTGCCGATGCGTCCCCTCGCCATCGTGTGTCGCACCCGCCCCATGAAGATCGTGTATGCATTTCCGGCGATCGGCAGCAATACTGCGACAAATTGCCGTTTTAGCGCATTGTCTGTCGCATCAACGGGAGGACGAGCGCCACTCCCGCGCCAACATGGCGAAAATCATGTCATCGACCCATTCCCCGCGGAAGAAGTAGCTTTCGACATGATGGGCCTCCTGACGAAACCCCAGGGACCGCAGCAGCGCGATGCTGGCCACGTTGCGCGGATCGACCGAGCCGACCGCACGGCGATATCCCCAGTCACCGAACGCGGCGTCGAGCATGGCGCTCATCGCCTCGCGCGCGTAGCCCCGCCCCTGCCGGTCGGGACGCAGGGAGACACCGAACTCGATCGCGTCATCGGTACTCGCGGGGAAATGCACGCCGAGGTCACCCAGCAACTCGCCGGTTTCCCTGTCGCGTACGGCGAGCTGCGCCCAGCTGTCGGGCTCCCGGAAGCCTAGCGAGGACTGCTCCGCGATGAACCGTTCCGCCTCGGCGATATCGGCCGGACGCCAGCCCTGGTATCGGGCGACCGCATCGTCACCCCGATACGCGAAGAGCGTGTGCGCGTCGTCGGGTACGAGGGCGTCGAGATGAAGTCGGGTCGTGCGGAAAGTGTCTCGCGTTGCGTCCATGTGCAAGCCTTTGGCCGAAAGCGCTGAAATTAGCACTTACCTGCCGGCCCGCGATATGCGTCGTATCTCTTTACGCAACCGTTACCCGGAAAGCGCCCCATGCGGGCAGCTTTTTTACGGGACGCCCCCGGATACTGGACTCCCTTCCCCACGAGTCGCCCCGATGTCGATCGTCGTCATCACCGGTCCATGCCAAACCCACCCCTCCCACCTCGCCGAGGGCGCCATGTGGCGGTTGTGGGAGCGCGCGCAGGCGGCCGGCGTGGACTTGCTCTGGCGTCCGTGCAACGACTTCATCGAACTGACCGGTCACCTGGATCGCTCGCCCATCGACCACGCCGAACTGGTGCTGCTGGATGTGGATGCCGCCGATGTTCCCGAAGCCGAAGTGGTACCGCTTCGCCGGGCGCTGGCCGCACTCGACGTCCCCTACATCGAGATCCACGACGGCAGCGACGAGACCGATGCCTCGATGCTTGCTCCAGGACACCCCTCGCTGGTCAGCGTAGTGGTGCCGGGTAACGCCATGGCCGGTTACGACATGGCGCTGTCCATCGGCCTGCGCTACCTCGGCGCCCAGACCCGCATGGCTGCCTGACCGACGTCAGGCCTTTTCCTGGCGACGCCGCATCGCGGCTTCCGCCCCATCCACCAGCAGCGTTACCGCGCTGGTGAATGCCTCCTCCGGATCCGCTTCGCTGACCGATACCCACCCCGCGCTGAGCAAGGGGTGGTTGGTCGCGTCCGGCATGTCGGCCGAGACGACACGCGTTGGCTCGGCCTGTTCTTCCAGCACCCAGCCGACCACGAAACGCCCGGTCGCCATCATCAGACGCACGGCTTCTTCAGCCTCGAAACCTGCCGCTCGCAAGAAGACCATCTTGGCCTCGATACCGCTGAAGTCACCGGGTCGGGGGCGGGTACCCGCATGAAGGCGGGCACCATCGCGATAGGCCAGCAGCGACCGCCTGAAACTCAGCGCATTGGCCAGGAACCACGTCCGCCAGTCGGTGCCGGATGTCGGCGGCGGCGAATCGTGATGCTCGCGCCCTATCCGCTCGGCCATGGCCTCGAGCAAGGCCTCCTTGCTGGGAAAGTGCCAGTAGAGGCTGGGTGAGCGCACCCCGAGATACTCGGCAAGCCGACGCGTGGTGAGTGCGTCGATACCGATATCGTCGAGCAGAACCAGTGCTCCGCTCAGAACATCGTCCTTGCTGAGTCGCCGGGCGGGACGGGAGGTTTTGGTGTCAGCCATACCCTATCGATGATAGATAAAGTATGCCATGCTGTCTCCCTATCATTGATAGATAACCGTATGCGCCTCGCCATTCCCGTCATCCTCATCGCGATCCTGCTCGATGCCGTCGGGCTGGGTCTCATCATGCCGATCCTTCCCGGGCTGCTGCGGACCCTGGCACCTCCTGGCACGCAGACCTTTCACTACGGCGGGCTGCTGGCCGCCTACGCGCTGATGCAGTTCCTGTGCGCCCCGATCCTCGGGGCGCTGAGTGACCGCTTTGGCCGGCGCCCCATCTTGCTGCTGTCGATGATTGGCGCGGCCGCAGACTATGTGTTGATGGCCGTCGCCCCCTCCCTCGCCTGGCTGTATGTGGGACGCCTGATCTCGGGGGCCACCGGCGCGAACATGGCCGTCGCCACCGCCTCGCTCACCGACCTGACGCCCCCGGAAGGACGTGCGCGCCGTTACGGCCAGCTGGGTGCGATGTTCGGCCTGGGCTTCATCGCCGGCCCCGTGCTGGGTGGCCTGCTCGGCGACTGGCACCTGCGCGCCCCGTTCGTCGCTGCCGCGATCCTCAATGGCGCGAATGCATTGCTGGCCCTGATCTTCCTGCCCGAATCCCGGGCGGCTGACGATCGCCCGGCGCTCTCGCTGAAAGCCGTCAATCCGTTCACCGCCCTGCACCGCCTTTCAGGTGGTCCCCGCCTGCTTCCGCTGGCCTGCGTGTTCGCCCTGATCAGCTTCGTGTCGCAAATACCCGGCACGCTCTGGATCCTCTACGGCCAGGATCGCCTCGCCTGGTCCCTGTCGGTGGCCGGATTGTCGCTTGCGGCGTACGGTGCCTGTCATGCCATGGCCCAGGCCGTCCTTACCGGTGCCGCGGTGAAGCGGCTTGGCGAGGCGGCCGCGCTGCTCGCCGGACTGGCTGCGGAAATCGTCGGCATGCTGCTCATGTCGATCGCGACACGTTCGTGGATTCCCTTCCTTGCGCTGCCGCTGTTTGCCGCCGGCGGCATGGCGATGCCCGCCCTGCAGGCACTGCTGTCACGCGAGGTAGACGACGCCAGGCAAGGAGAACTGCAAGGCGTGCTCGCCAGCGTCATCAGCCTGACGGGCATCGTGGGGCCATTGCTCGTCAGCGCCGTCTACGGGTGGTCACGCGGATGGTGGCCGGGCGCGATCTGGGCGTTCGGCGCGATGTTCTACCTCCTGGTGTGGCCACTGCTCGCCTGGCGAGCACGAAGCACGCCGAACCCCGCGATGGCAGGCGCTCAGGGGGAGCGATAGGCCTCCAGGCTTGCGACTCGCGCGCAGACATCGTCGGCCACGTCGTCGAGCGACGCCGAACTTCCCAGCATCTCTCCCGCAGGCAAGCCGGTACCCGGAAAGATGGCGTGCCAGACGGCACGCGAAGCGTCTTCGTCCTTCCCCGCGGTGACGGCAGCGAAGACGGAGCGCCCTGCCCGATCCTTGCAGCGAAGCCAGAGACGCACGGGTTTGGGCAAGGAATGCATATCCACGGACCTCAAAGACTCGATTCGTCGTCCAGCCATCCATGGCGCAGATTCATCGCCCACTCGATGTCACGCGCCATACGGTCGTCGATATCGGCTCCTTCGATGATCTCGGCCAGATCGAAGGGATGGATGCCCAGCGAAAGAGCCTGCGCGCCGATGCTGGAAGCGCCCTCCCGGCGCAGCTCGTCCAGGATCACCCCAAGCCTGGCGCGGCGGAGCAATGGGAGATCCTCGTGATGGAAGGGTTTGGTCACCTGTCCGAGTCCCCCTTGCGCTGGCTCGTTCAGGTGATAACGCAATCGGGAGAAAACCCCCTACGTCTCCAGGCCCAAAGAGCTGAACACTTACTGATGCCCGACGACCTTGTAGGAATGCCCCTACATGAATTCGGGAAGTGCCTGTCTAAGATGCCCCTGTCGCGACAGCTTCACGCGACATTGACAAAAGACAGGAACAGGGAATTCATGAAAAAGCTGAGCTTGCTTGCCGCCACCGCCATAGCGGCACTCGTATCCATCTCCATCGCGCATGCGGACAACAGCGGCGTCTTCGTCCAGGCAGACGCAGGTCGCACGACCGTGTCCACCAGCAACGGAAAATTCTCCTTCGGAGTCTCCGGCGGTTATCGCTGGGCGGTCGCCCCCTCCTTCGCCCTCGGCGTGGAAGCCGGCTATGTGGATCTGGGACATCGCAGCAATACGTATAATTACAGCCTGAACTACGGCCCCCACAGCCTTTCGGGTACCTCACGCAATCGCGGTAGCGTCAAGGCGGCCACCTTGGGCGTCAACGCCAAGTGGGACATGTCCGAGACGTACTTCCTCATGCTGCGTGGCGGCATCGCACGCTACCGCCTGAACAACACGACGAAGTCCTACAGCGTCTCCGATGGCGTGTCGTACAGCGATAGCGATAGCGATATACACAACAGCACCCGATACTACGTCGGCGCAGGCTTCGGTATGCATCTGATGCCGAACCTGGACCTTCAGGTCACGTACGACCATTACGCCCCCCGTTACAGCACCTACGGCTATCACCTCTCCCCGAAGCTGAACTCCTGGTCCGCCGGCGTCGAATACCGCTTCTGATCCACGCGCGGCACCCTGAAAGACGACGGTCGGCTTGCCCGGCCGTCGATCCATCTCACTGCATGGTGGCGGCAACCAGCCCGCCTACTTCCGCGAAAAGCGCATCCGCTTGCTTGGACGACATCTTCGCGTCGCTCAACAGCAGCACGACGATCTTTTTCCGCCCATCGGGTGCGGTCACGATACCGATGTCGTTCCACGCGGTGAGATGATCGCGGGTCGAAGGACCGGTACCCGTCTTGTCGGCGATCTGGAAGCCGGCTGGCAGACCTGCGCGGATACGGTTCGGGATGACCTGGGCGGTCATCATGTCCAGCAATCGTTTCGTCGAGGTCGGCGACACCATGTCTCCCGCCTGGAGGCGACGCAGAAACGCGCCGGCCGCATCGAGCGTCGTCGAATTGAGCTTGCCGGCCACGACCGCCGCGAAGCCCTTCGTCAGGCGACGATCCTGCTCGGCCTCCGAGATATCGTCGGGGTACTGTTCGCCCGGCTTGAGATCGTCAAGTACTCGGCCGAGATCACGCTCGCCCATGTCGATGCGCATCCCATGCACGCCCTTGCCTTCGAGATAAGCCGTCACGACCTTGCCGCCGCCCAGGACACGGATCAGGGCATCCACCGCCGTGTTGTCGCTTTGCGTCACGGCCGCATGCAGCAATTCGTCGATCGTGAGATCGAGCGACCCCGACTTCAGGCGCACGCCCACCGAGGGAACCGCCGATCCGGGAACCACATCGGCGGGAGTCAGGTGCACCTTCTTGTCGAACGACAGCTTGCCCGCGTCGATCTGGTCCAGCACAGCCGCCGCCACCGGCGCCTTGAACACGCTCATCATCAGGTAGCTGCGGTCGTCGTTCACCTTGATGGTGTCGCCCGTCACAGGATCCATGACGAGAATGCCCAGCGTACCGGGCCGGGCTTTCTTCGCCACCTGCTCGAGCGAGGTACGAAGGTCGACGGCGGACGTGGCGGCCAACGCCGTGCATGTCGCGAGCGAGAGGGACAGGCCACACAGGAGTTGCTTGATCATCGGCAAAAATCCATTGACGGAAACCCGCATAGACTGGGTGGACGAATGGTCGCGCCAATGGCCGAATGCTGGCGATTTCCGGGCGCGCCTAACGTGGCGTCCGGATGGGGACACGACGACCGTAGGTAAAGCAACGCCAGACCCATTCGAACGGCCCCATGTCGAAACGTGACATCCACAGCGGTGACCAGATCAGTTGAAGGCACCAGACGCCGACGACGATAGCCCACAACACCGGTCGATCGACCTGCCCCATCCAGCCACCACGACCGCCGTAGAAGATCGAGGTCATGATCAGCGACTGGGTCAAGTAGTTGGTGAACGCCATGCGCCCGGCCGCTGCGATCGGTGAAAGCAGGCGCGCGGCCCCGGCCCGTATGAGCAGGATGAGGCCCGCCGCGTAGCCGAGCGCAGCCCAGGGCGACACGATCAACTGAAGGAAGTGACCGCCGACGACCGGGGATGCGAGGATGTCCTGTTGCCAGGTCAACCAGCACACGAGCGCCAGGGCCAGGGCGCCGACGACAACCAGTACGCGATAGCGACGATCAGGCCACGCGCCTGCGAAGAAACCATACTTAAACAAGGCCAGGCCGATCATCATCAACGCCAGGGTCGACGGCACCAGGTCGATATCGCCACGCAACAGCTTCAGGTAGGCCTGCGTATTGGCCCGATACGCCCCTTCCCAGGATGACCTGGCGTCGTCGATCTGTGCCGCGATACGGGCCCTGTGTTCGGCCTGCATATTCGCCGCGTGCTCCGGCGTGACACTCGCGGTCGCCTGGGCAGGATGCGGATACAGATCAGGGAATTCCCGAACGGACATGGCCAGGAATAACGCGAGACCCACCGTCATCAGCGTTCGCGGCTTCCACGAACGGCAAAAGAACATGATGCATCCCGTGACGGCATACAACGAAAGGATGTCACCCCACCAGATGCCGAACCCATGCAGCATGGCAAAGAAGAACAACGTGATGAGCCGCCGCCTGAGCAGGCGACCACGCACCGGATCGTTTCGTTCGCCTCCGACGAGAAACAACGACACACCGAACAGCATGGAAAACAGCGTCACGAACTTCTCGTGGAAGAACGCGTCCATGAACCAGTACGAGAAGGCAGTCAGGCCTTCGTTGGGAAACGGCCAGCTTTCCGGCTTGAGCGAGGCGGAGATAGGAACCGCGTAGCCATCCGCGTTGACCGCGAGAATGCCGAGGATTGCGATGCCACGAATCAGGTCGAGCGACTGGATTCGAAGCTTGGGTTTCGTAGAGGCGGCTTGCGCCGTGATGGATGACATGTCGAACCGGTACCAACGAGCGAAACAAGCGGGCATGTTTCATCCGCCCTCTCCGCTCAACATGTGCCGGATGGACTATCGGTATCTCTTAAACGTAGCGAACGACCATAAAACAAGGATGGTCGCAGCACGTCCATCCATGAAGAGGCCACGCCTATCGTGCCCCATGCGTCCTCAGTATCCCGAATTCGTCGACAAGGCCTGGCAGGTCGAATCATGCTCGGGATGCGCGTTGGCCGCGCACGCGGAGCGCGCTTCCTGCAAGCCTTCCGTCACCCGGTGGCTGCGGCCGGGCGCGTTGTAGGGAATCTCCGCGTTTCCTGGTGCATGCCACGAAGGCGTCGACGGATTCGCGGCGGATTCGATCGGCGTGATGGCATGCGGCGCTTCCCACGGCGTACCCGCCGTCTGATTATCGCGCTGCTTGATGAGCTTTCCGTACTCGTGCTTCTGCTCCGGGCTGGCATTCTGGATCATCGCGTTGAGTCGACGGGTTTCTTCTCCCGTGGATTTCATCCGCTTCAGATCCTTGTCCACCACCTTGCTCGCCTGCTCCTTCTGCTCGGGCGTGAGCTGGGCATGGGCGGAAAAGGTAGCCACGAGAACAAGAGCCATTATCAGACGTCGCATGACGAATATCCTTGGCAGCCGGTAGAAGGAGCTTATCTTCCCCGCGCCTCATCGATGCGCTGCGTGTCTCCGGGCGTTTATCCGCTACTAAGCCTTGGCATTCATCCCCGGTATGACAACCGCTAATTCGACGCCTGATGCAGGATCGCGCTCACGACGACACCCGCTGCGCAGGCCGTCGCGTTGTTGCCACTTGAGGAGCAGACGGGACCGGGCGGCGACTGAGCGGAAGCCGGCCGATCGTATGCGTAGTCGTGATTCGTGGTGGCGCACCCGGCAAGGGCGACCAAGGCAAAGCAAGCAAGAATGCGCATGAGACTCCCCGGATCTGTTCAGGAAATCCTCCCCTGATTTCCTCGCCTTGTCTGTAGGGCAATACCTACACCAGCAGCACGCATCGTGGCTCGCAATCTACCGACGCACACGCTCGGAACGGTGTTCACCCCGCCCGGCAAAGCCGTGCCGCGCGCCATGTCCAAGCGTGAAAAGCGGGTACAAAAAAACCAGCGTTTCCGCTGGCTTCTTTGTGCCTCAAGGACTCGTCTGGACGCCCTTGGACTGATCTATGGTGCCGGAAATAGGAATCCAATTTTGGCTCTGCCAAGCCATTTCTGCCCATGCATGTGCAAAATATGTGCAGATTTTCCAGCTCGGTCTTGTTTAAGTCGAATCCGAGAACTGGTCATGGAATGGCCTACAACCCGCATTCCTACGCGGTTTGCTTATTTAATCGCAAAGCACCTACTGATCGGGCCCAAGCTTCTGGAAGTTGTCCCAGAAGGCCCGGCGCTCAGTCCGAAGCCGGTCGATGTCTGGCAGGTGGTAGGAGAGCCAACGCTCCACCATCCGCCGCCCCTGGGCCTCTGACCCCACGTAGGCCTCCATGTGCCTCATCCAGTCCGCCGTAGGCATCACCCGGCTCAGATACCGCCCATCTGGCATGGGCCTCACATAGCCGACTTCCACCCCATCGATCGTGCCGACCATGATGTCCGACCCCATCAGGGCCGGACGCCAGATGATCTCTACGGTGAGGGCTCGGTAGGGCATTAGCCCAGCCTACGCCGGGGCGGTCTCAGGCGGTGGGACACGCCCGGCGGTATGCTCCGGCCATGACCCACCCCAACGAAGCCGCGGTCCTGCAGTTCGCCAGCATCAACGCTGAGGCGGAGGCCATCGGGTATGCCGTGCTGGCCAGCGACTTCGAGGAGGCCCGGTTCCGCGCGCACTTGGTGGCGAGCCTCGCCGAGGATCTCGGGCTAAGCCCAATCGTCGACGCGGCGCGCGATGTTGAGTTGCGCCTCGGGCG
>NZ_WNDO01000021.1 GCF_009912395.1 Luteibacter sp.
TGCCTGCTGCCTGAACTCCAGGCTGAACTCCTGCCCCTTTCTGCCTGCCTTGCTCTTGGTCATCGTCCACCTCCTATTGCGATAGTTAATCGCTTATAGGGGTGTCCGTGAAACGGGGGCAAGATCACCTGTCCCGGGCAAACAAGTGACGGCAACCGTGGTGGTAACCGGTAAGCATCTCGTCGATGGACCACCACACACCGTCAATGGTGGCGATGTCCAGCTCATGCTTAACGGGAAACTCGTGGCCCAGGTTCGCGCTTCGTTTGCGAACTCAGACGTCTACGATTCTGGCTGCGTCGACCTGGCCTGCGGTCTTTACATATACAGGTCTCGTAACACGACTGTGACATTCCGGGTAACGCTGCCGAAAGGCACGATGTCGTATCAATTCTCCGGTGCCTATACCGGAGATACAGACTCGCACGCGTCCACGTCGTCGGTAGTAACCGTGAAACCCGTTTTCGGAGGGGCATCAGCGGCAATCGACCTACTGTTCGACTAGGACCCAAGCGCCCATGGATGGGCGATCCATCTGTTATACCGTCTCTCGGACGTTATCTCACTGTAGGAGCGCGCTTGCGCGCGATGGGGCTGCGGCAATTCCCATCGCGCGCAAGCGCGCTCCTACAGTCTTGCGATCTACGACGTGTCTTTTGTCGCCCAGACGGGATTCCACTTGAGTCCGGTGATGTCATTTACTGCAACGAACCGTGTCGATGGCCAACCAGCTATCGTCAACGTTACGCTTGGGGACCACGTCCTGGCGCCCGGAATTGTTGCAAGAGAGACGGTACCTGCGGCGAAAGGTGGCGTCCTCATTCAGTCCTGGGGCGAGGGCACGGGGGAACTCCAGGCTCCTGGATCGAAGGCTGGCCCACTCATCAACTCGGTTGGGGATTACGAGACACCCACCAAACCAGCGAGTCCTACTGGCTGTACCGGAGAAGGTGGGAGTACACAATGCCTATGATGAAAACCGGAATAGCAAGGCAGATATCAGCCTTTGTGGTTACGCCTCTTGTAACACCAGTATTGATGGTTATTGTCTCACTTGCGGGAAAACCAGCAGAGGGAATCTGGGTCGCTCTGTTTGCATTGCCATTCACCATAGGGACAACGATTCTTCCTGGAGTGCCGCTGTACTTTCTATTCCGGGCCCGACCGGAAAGGCCATAAGTTCTCCTGAACAGGAACGCGATCGAGGGATTTCAATCGGCAGATCGGACGCCCCGTCGTGAAGACGCTCCCGACTCTGTTCCGTCTTCAGTCGCCACTTGTTAAATGAACGAGTCCGCTCTTGAGCGGGCTTTCATTTGCGCCATTCTTATGCCAACCGACGCCTTCAGACATGTCCGGCTACCTGTGACTTCGACCGCGAAGCTCACTCACCCTCGGCCAATAATGATTTTAGCTCCGCAGGATAGATGCAACGTCCGTGCCCTTGCTCACCCGTGCCTGTGAAAGAAGAATCCATCTCCAATTCATGACGTTCTCTGCGGTCACGCTAGCAACGGTCAATCCGGAAAAAAAGTTGCTCGCTAAAATTGCGCAACCCTGTCTGCCTGATGACGGCTTCGCCATCGGACATCACCTATCCGCATTCCGTAGCGCTCCTAGAGCCCGAGAAGCATGGCCCGCCCGAATCCCCTCCTGAACTATCTCGCCGCCGGCGCCCTGCTCTGCCTGACCGGATGCCAGGCCACGGCCTCTCCCGGCATGGTGGAAACCGCGTGGCCTGCCGATGGCCTGATCGCCGGTCGCATTCATCACTTGAGCGGCGATGGCCTGGTGTTGCAGGTGGGCAATGAACACGTCGCCATCGCCGCCAACCAGACGCGGTTCTCCGTCGACCCAGGGCGCGGCCCCGCCAGGATCGACGTGGAGAGGCAGCCGGTTGGCCAGATGTGCGTGGTCGACCGTCTTGGCGGACACGGTGCCGACTACAACGTTTCCATTTATTGCGAAACTTTCGTGACACGGCCAGTCGCCGTCGAGGTGAGTGCCGCACGCGTCTCCACAAAGACAGACCGCATCTTCGCTCCGATTCGGGTCGGCGACGGCTCACAGGAAGTGCATGGGCTCATCGATACCGGCTCGGCAGGCGTCGTGCTGAACGCCTTCCAGGTGTTTCCGAGTTCCGTGCTATCGAAGGATGGTTTTCATTTTCCGCAAGGCAGCCATCGCATTGCCTATGACGGCATGATCGTCACCGATGTGGTGATCGAAAAGAAGTACGGCGGCCGTGGAGACACGGCCCACGCATCCAAGGGCAACCTCGGTTTCGCCCAGATCAGCTTCGGCACGAACGGCCAGGTCGTCACCGGGCTCGTACCCGTCCTGTTCGCATACGCACGCGGCGATGAGAAGGGCTTCCGCCCCTTCGGCATCAAGGATTCCAGCGCCAACATCATTGGCATCAATGCCGACGTCAACATGCTGCAGGATCTCGATGACGAGGGCGGTTCGAAGGCCCCGCAGCGGACGCCAGTGGTCTGCGATGAGCGGGTGGTGACCGATTGCGGCATGGCCAGCCCCTTGCGCAAGCTGGCCTTCGCCTCCGGTATCGGTCAGGGCTTCCTGCTCGACCGGATGTCGATGTCGGACTGTCCGATAACGCAACTGCAGGACTGTCCATTGAACCGAGGACTGACGATCGGGCTCACCGAAGGACTGACACGTGACTTCACCCGAACCTACACGCACTGCCGCAGCGGCATGATCGGCACCACCGGCAGGCTGAACGCATGCAGCCAGGTCATCGACAACATCACCATCGCGGCCAACGGCTATGCATTCCGCGGCAGCTCCATCTTCGACTCGGGCAACCCGAAGACGATCATCAACGTACCCGCCGGCGCACGGTTTGGTAACGCCCTGCCCTATGATGCGGTGCTTCGCGTCAGCATCGGTTCCGATGTCGTCTACGGCACGCGTGTCTCCGAGATGAGCCCGGATAAGCTCACCATCAACCAGAACATGAACATCCGTAGCTGCGTCGGCATCTTGTTCTTCGAGAAGCATGCCTACTTCATGGACTACGACAACGGCATGGTCGGGCTGCGCTGAGCCAGAGGGCGTACTCCGTGATCCCCGGGTTGCTGCCTGGTCCACGCAGGCGCCCCTCCCGCTCCACCTGAGCCATCCCCGGCTCCGGGTTTGCGCGCGACTTCACAACTCGAACTACCCGGACACGGTATTATCTTGCGCTGCCCCGCATGCCGGGGCCGGGCGCGTTGTCGTCCGCAGATCAAGGATGATCGACAAGGGGACATCATGAGGTATGAGTACGCGGTGGCCGGACGATTGCCGTCCCGACCCGTGCTTATCTCTGCATGGTCGATCCTTTCGGGCAATAGCCCTACATACCTGCACCGGTAGCCGCGATAGCTTCCGGGACCCGGCGCGTCATGGCGATGCGCTGTAACGATCACGGAGCCGAACACCGTTCATGAACACCACTTTCAAGGCGATCTGCATCGCACTGGCCATCCAGGCCGTCCCCGCCGCATCGGCCGCCGACTTCGGCATCATCGACCAGTCGACGATCGCGGACAACGACAAGTTCAGCATCAGCATGTTCACCGGCATGCTTCATAACACGTCGAAAGAACTGGTGTACTACCCTGACGGGCAACGCCTGAGCCAGCTTGACTGGAAGACGAAGGTGGCGCCCATCATTGGCGGCAGCTTCAATATGCGACTGAACGAGCGCCTCTCCTGGCGCATCGACGCCTGGACGCGCTTGCTGTCCGGCAACAACGAGATGCACGACACCGACTGGCGCGCACGCGACAACGCCTACCCCTACTGGACGGATCGCTCCGTTCACCCCGATACGGATCTGAAGCGTGCCTTCGGCTTCGACACGCGTGTCGCCTACCGCTTCGCCACCTACGACAGCTTCTCGCTCGAGGCGCTGGCCGGCTATCGCTTCAAGAAGCTGCGCTGGGAGGGACGCAACGGCAGTTTCGTCTATTCAAGCTTCGATCCCGCCGACAAGCCCGGCTATGTCTACATTCGCGACCTGCACGGGCGCTTCCAGGGCCTGGGTATCCGCTATGCGCAGTGGTGGCAGACGCCCTATCTTGGCATCAGCGGCAAGTTCGACATCAAGCGGGTCACGATCACCGCGGAACTCATCGGGTCTGCCTGGGCCACCGGCCGTGCCAACGATACGCATCTGTTCCGGGACTACCAGTCGAGTGTCCACGGCCCCAGAACGAAGATGGTAGGTGTCTCCATCAGGGCCGACTATCCGATCTACCAGAACTGGAATGTCTTCGCCAAGTTCGATTACGAAGCCTACGACGTGGTGAAGGGCACGACCCGGGGCGTCGAGAAGGGTGAATACATCACCAGTGACGCCGGCCTGGCCAACCGTAGCAAGGTGCTCGATATCGGTGTCGAGTATCGCTTCTGACACGGCCAGGGTCGAAGCGATACCTTCCGAGGTATCGCTTCGCTGTACAGTGGCGCCACCTGACTGACACCTCCGGATGCCCCGCCATGTTCGGTATTCACGACCTGCCCTTGTTCATCCTTTCGGGTTTGCTCCTGAACATGGCGCCCGGCCCCGACTCCCTGCTCATCGCATCGCACTCCGCTAGATGGGGCTGGCGTGCCGGCTCCATGGCCGCCCTGGGCATCGGCGCGGGCACCTGCATCCATATCGCGGCCGCGGCGTTCGGCATCGCGGCGCTGCTGGCGGCCTCCGCCGAGGCCTTCAGTGCCGTCAAGGCCATCGGCGCGGCGTACCTGGTCTACATCGGCGTGAAGACCCTGATCGCCACTCGGGGGACGCAGGCCGTCGGCACCGAGCCCTCGGCTTCGACAAGCGTGCGTCCGAGCCGGCGCAGGATCTTCATGCAGGGCTTCGTCAGCAACGTGTTCAACCCGAAGATCGCCCTGTTCTTCCTGGCCTTCATGCCGCAGTTCATCGATGCCACGAAAGGACACACCACCGAAGCCTTCCTCGTGCTCGGCGCCGTGTTCAACATTAACGGCATGCTCTGGTGCCACGCGCTGGCCCTGACGGCCGGCTTCGCCGGGCGCAGGCTGCGCCCGGGCCCATCGTTCGCCCGCTGGATCAACCGGACGGTCGGGGCGCTGTTCGTTATGCTGGGCCTGCGCCTGGCGTTCTCGGCCAGGCAGTCATAGCCCGGTATCAGAGATCCAGCAGCGACCCTTTGTTCTTCTTTGCCAGGTCCGCGATCGGTCCTGTCGGGCACGTCAGATGTTTTTCATCACACCACTGTGTGAGGTGGTTGCGTGCATCGTCGGCCGAAGTGCCAAGGAACATCCTCACGTCGCCACTGGATGCGCGGGTGAGGAGTACGAACTGGTCGACGCCGTCATCCCCATCCTTGGGGGCCGCTTCGCACTTGCCGCGGCTTTCTTTCTCGCACAACGCCACCGCCGCACTCTGAGCAGCCTCCAGGCTCGACTGCCCCGTGACGATGGCGCGCTTGTTCCAGCTCTTCTCGAGCGAGTCGTCCACGGGCCTGGCCATGGCGAAGAATCCGCGTGCAGGTGCCTTTGATACGCTGATTTCGAGGGTTGAGAGCCCCTTGGGGCGCACATCGAAGGTGTCCACCAACCTGCACGTCTCGCCCTTTCCGCAGTTGTTGCGGATGCCCTTGTCGAGCATGTCCAGCGTCGGGGCGTTGAACCACTCCACAGCGCCCTTGTTGTTCACCATGCGGGCGATATAACCGCCACCCGCACTGATCCGTACCTGGCATTCGAGCTTCGTCGCCTGTTCACATGCTTTGACAGCGGCATCTTCGGCGGCCTTGAAGCCGTCACCGCCCGTCGCAAGCCATGCCGTGTCGTCGAGCGGTTCGGGTGCCTTGGTCTTCGGTCTGGCGACGGCGCCCCAGGGACGACGCGCACCGTCGCTCTTGGAGGCGATCACCATGCCGCCGCCCAGCGCATTCTGCAGGGTCTCGATCTTGTGGCAGCCGGATGAGTATTTGTCGCACTCGTCGCGCGAGGCCATCCAGGCCTTGAAGAAGCTCGGGCCACCCTTGGCGAACACATTGCCCACGGCATCCTCGACGACGACGATGCGCGCGTCGTTGGACCAGGTATCGTTGACGACGCATCCTTCGCCCATGGCTTGCTTGCACTTTTCAAGTGCTTCCTTCTCGGCCCACTCGGCCGAGCCATAACCACTCGCGAACCAGTACTGGCGGGTGTCTGGGTGCGTGATCACGGTCATGTAGATATCCGGCATGCGTGCCGCCGGGGCCGTCGGCCCGGTGCTTCCGGGGGCCGGTGCGCAAAGAGGCGTGGGGGCCACGCCGTTGCTGCCCGGTGCCATGCCGACCATGATTTCACCGGGGCCGGGGCCATTGCAGGGATAGGCCTGGGCGTGCGCCCGTGAGGCCGCGAATGCGAGAGGAACGGCAAGAACGACAGCCACCAGGCTACGACGAAGGATCATATCTACTTTCCCTGAGATGTTTACTTTCCTGACAGAGTCCGCGAACCGCGCCGGCCAGGCACGACCGGGAATACTCAGGATAACAGGACGTACACCCTATCCAAGAAGATACCGACTTTGCGATCGGCCGCGGGACCACGGCCTGCGACTGGCGTATCCGGCACGCCATTCATCCTCATGGCTTCCAGGACAGCAGAAGCGGCCGCATGCTCAACGACGCGCTGTTCTTTTCAGGTACCGCTCGGGCTCCCGTACCCGCCGCCCAGTACATCCCGTTAGCGAAGGCCAGTCCCCAGAGTTCGACATCGTGGAGCTTGCCGTCGGCCGTCACGTTGAGCCAAGGTGCCCATGTCGTACCACCGTCCTTGCTGCTGAATATCCAGCCGTCCCGGGTCACGAACCATCCCTGGCGGTCGTCGCGCATATCGATGCGGGTGATGC
Organism: Luteibacter sp.; assembly: GCF_009912395.1. Lineage (GTDB taxonomy): Bacteria > Pseudomonadota > Gammaproteobacteria > Xanthomonadales > Rhodanobacteraceae > Luteibacter. The sequence goes on from NZ_WNDO01000021.1 coordinate 6,890, forward strand.
CGATATCGGGTCGCGCATCCATGCCCTTGGGCAGCACGACCCTGGAGGCCCTCCACGTCGTGCCGCCGTCCACGGTGCACCACACCTTGAGGTCACCGCCCATGCATCCGTGCGTGGGGCTGGCGAAACTCAGGCCCATGAGATGGACGCCCGCGTCGCCAAGGCTGACCGGCGTCCAATGCGCGCCGGCATCCGTGGTGTGCAACACCGTGCCTTGCGTACCGACGGCCCAGCCATGCGCCGGGTCCACAAAGCGGACCTGTTGCAACGCGATGCCCGTTCCCGGAAACGGTACGCGTGTCCAGGTCTGCCCGCCATCCGCGGTACGCAGCAGGCGCCCTTCGCCAACAGCGACGCCGTGTGCGGTATCCGCGAAAGCCACGCCATACCCCGAGCCATCGTAGTGAAGGTCGCCGTAGAGCGCATCATCGCCTTCGAGACGGAGTACGCGATTGACACTCTCCCAGTATTCGCCGCCATCCTGTGAGCGCAACATCCGCCCGTCCGATCCGATCGCGAACCATCGTCGATCGTCGGCAAAAGCGACGTCCCTCGCCCACTCTCCCGCACCCTCGAAATGGTCGACGATGTGCCAGGCGTGGCCGTTCTTCGTAATGCGGACGATACGATAGCCCGGTCCGCCCAGGCCGATCAGGTCACCGTTGGCCACTACCTTGAGGTTGGCCAGGCCGGTGTTCGTTCCCGGGACCGTATAGGCCGTGACCGTATGCCCACGATCTCCGATCGTCGCCGTATCGGCGACCAGATCCTTGACCGTGCGCTCGTTGGGGTCGAGCGGGGTGAACAGGTTCTTGCAGAGTTCGCCGGATCCATTGGGCATACGAACGCCCTTGCAGTGCGGATAAGGCGGCTGCGCCGAGGCTGCCGGCACTTTCGCCGTAAACGTTACCAGCAGGATTGACAGCCCCGCGCAAAGCATCCATCCCATGCCGTGCTTCATCCGTCCCATCTCCCTGAGCGCATGCGTGCGTCGCGTCGAAGTATTGCGTTACGCGAAGCATCCGGCAATGTGCCAGGGACGGCACGTCTGCCAAGCGACGAATGAATTCGCCGTAAACGAAATGCGAAAACGACGATCCAGCCGGCATTCGTTCATCCGAAAACTTTTGCGTTGTGACTAAGATCGTCTCGCCCCGTCCCCAGGGGCATCAACCAAAAGGAACAGGGATCACATGGCTATAAAGTGCTTTGCAAGTGCTGTCGTCCTCGCTACGGCACTGGCGGCGTCGGCCGCGCATGCGCAAACCGGCGGAGCCTTCGGCAGGGTAGGCATCGGCAGCGCATCGAACGATCTGTCGAGCCAGGGCTCGTACAACCTGTATGGCGGCTATCGCTGGGCGATGGGTCGCAACTTCGCACTGGGTCTCGAAGCGGGTTACAACGACCTGGGCAGCAAGAAGGAGCGTTACATCAACGATTATGGCTGGCCTTACGTTACCAGCGAGGAACGCACCGACCGAGGCGTGAAATCGGTTTCGCTCGGCATCAATGCGCGATGGGATATCTCCGACAAGTTCTATCTCGAAGCGCATGGCGGCTACGCGCGGTATCGCTATCGCTCGCAGGGACGCAGCGAGTACTACACGCCCTACACCACATACAGGGACAAGTGGCGTGACACTTTGTACAGCACGGGTTACTACGCCGGCCTCGGCGTGGGTTACAACATCACCCCGCAGATCGGGGTCCTGCTGACCTACGACCACTTCAATCCGAAATACTGGAACAACGATTACACCGTAGTTCGGTTGAACACCGACGTATGGGGCGCGGCCATGGAATTCCGCTTCTGATCCGCGGCGTGCCGGACGATGGCGCCCCATCGTCCGGCACGCCAGCCGTCACTCTTCGTCAACCACCAGATCGCTCAGGCGACGCGCGGCGTCTGACACCGGCCCACGACGATCCGCTGCCGTCAGGGCATGCTCCAGCACCGGACCGATATGCCTGAGCGCGGGTCGCTGCATCATCTGGTGATGCTCGCAGGCGACCTCGTGCACCTCGATGTCGCCGGTGATCACCCGCCCCCACACGCGAGGCGGAGGCGCCTTGCCCGCGTTGACCGTCGCCCGGAAGAACAGCATGTCGCCTTCGAAGGTTCGATGCCTGAAATCCAGGAGCAACCGTGGTGCAAGCTCGAACTGGGCGATGAATCGTTCGAAGAACGACTCGTCCAGGCTATCCCTGACCTGGTACATGCCGAAGTCTTCAAGATACTTCACCACCAGTGCCCGCATGTCGTCGTTCGTCGCTTCGGACGGTCCCTGCGCGATCGCCTTGCGAACGTCCGCTTCGTCGACGGGGTGGCTGTCCAGCATGGTCAGCAGCCCCACTTCCTCGCCTTCGTCCTGGAGTCGGGTCGCCATCGCATGGACAATGTGGCAGCCGAGGGACCAACCCAGCAGATAGTACGGTCCTTCCGATTGCACGCTGCGTATCTGCGCGAGGTAATCCTCCGCCATGGCCTCGATCGTCCCGGCCGCCCGCTCCGGCTCGCTCAGGGCACGCGCCTGCAACGCGTAGAGCGGACGATCCCGTAGGTGCGCCAGCAAGCTGGCGTACATCCATCCTGAGCCGCCGCCAGGGTGTACGCAGAAGAGCGGACGACCACGCCCTGTCGAGCGCAATGGCAGGAGGACATCCAGCGCGCCCCCACCCTCGATACGGTCGCCGCCCAGGTCGATGCGGGCGGCCATCGAGGCGAGCGTCGGTGCCTCGTACAACGACGCCAGGCTCAGGTTGCAGCGCAGTTCGTCGCGCACGAGGCTGAGCAGGCGTGTGGCCGACAACGAATGCCCTCCCAGGGCGAAGAAGTCGTCGTGACGTCCTACCTGCTCTACACCGAGCAACGCCTGCCAGATCCCGGCCAATATCTCTTCCACGCCCTCCCGTGGCGCTTCGTAGCGCTCGCGGGCGTAGGCCTCGTCGTCCGGAACCGGCAACGCGCGATGGTCCACCTTGCCGTTCATCGTGAGCGGCAAGGCGTCCAGTACGACAAAGGCCGAAGGCAGCATGTAGTCGGGTAGCTCCTGCGCAAGCCGCGCACGCAGTGCCGCGACGGCGTCCGCCTGCCCCCAGGACCGCTCCAGCGTCACATAGGCCACCAGCCGCTTGATCCCTGCGCCATCCGGTATGGCGACGACGAAGGCATCCTTCACGGCCTCTTGCTCCAGCAGGCGCGACTGGACTTCTCCCAGTTCGATGCGGAAACCACGGATCTTCACCTGGCCATCGTTGCGTCCCAGGAAGACGAGGTTGCCGTCGGGCAGGTAACGCGCGAGGTCGCCCGTGCGATACATCCGCGCCCCCGGCGCATCGCTGAACGGATCGGACAGGAAGCGCTCCGCCGTCAATTCCGGACGGTTCCAATAGCCGATGGCCACGCCATCGCCGCCGATGAAGAGCTCGCCCACCGCGCCCGGTGGCACCAACTGGCCACGCTTATCCAGCAGGTAGGCCGTGGTGTTGGCGATGGGTCGACCGATCGGCACGTTGTCCACGTCGTCCGCCACATGCCGCACGGTGTACGTCGTAGCATAGGTCGTGGTTTCGGTCGGGCCGTAGCAATGCACCAGTTGCAGATCCTTCGCCCCCGCGAGCAGATGGCGGAACGCCGAAGGCTCGGCACGTTCACCGCCGCACATGAGTACCCGCAGGTTCGCCAGCGCACGAGGTATCTCGCGCACGTACTGATTGAAGATCGCCGTGGTGACAAACAGCACCGTGATTCCGGTTACCTCGATCGTCTTCGCCACACGGACCGGATCCAACAGCACATCGCGCGGAACGACGACGAGGCAGGCGCCATGGAGCAAGGCGCCCCACACTTCCACGGTGCTCGCGTCGAAGGCCGGATTCGCGGCCAGGGCAAACCTGTCACTGGACGCGAACTCCGCGTATCCGTTGTTGAGCACCAGCCGACTGATGCCACGCTGCGGCACGACCACGCCCTTGGGCGTACCGGTCGACCCCGAGGTGTACATGAGATAAGCAGGTGATGCCCCCGTCGTGGAATGGTCCACCAGCGCACCGTGGTCACCCGGAAACGCGTGTTGGTGAATGTCCAGGCTGGGCACCGATTGCCCATCCGGAGCAACATCGCCTTCGTCCACGAGAACCAGGCGCACCTCGCCATCGGCGATCATCCACAATTGCCGATCCGCTGGCGTTTCCGGGACGATCGGGAGGTAGGCAGCGCCACAGCGAAGTACGGCCAGCTCGGCGACGACCAGGGCGATACCCCGGCCTGCGCGGATCGCGATGACATCGCCAGGACCGGCACCATGATCGTGCAGGGCATGGGCCAGCACGTTCGAACGCCGGTCCAGTTCCGCATAGCTCAGCTGGATATCGCCTTCGACGATGGCCGGTGCGTCCGGTGCGCGGGCGACCTGCCGGGCGAACAGCGCATAGAGGCCCTCATTCGCCGGATACGCGCGTCGGGTGGCGTTCCAGGTGTCCAGCAGGAGATCACGTTCTTTCTGCGGAAGAATCGCCAAGGTCCCAACAGGTTCGACCGACGCCACTTCCAGCGCCTCGGCCAGCGACTCCAGCGCGCAGCGCATGTAGCCACATATCGCCTGCGGACGTACCGCCGATATCGCCTGTGCGGTGAGCCCCAGCGCATTCCCGTGATCCTCCACCGAAAGCACCAGCGGATAGTTCGTACGCTCTTCCGCGCTGAGCATTCGGATATCTGGGCCAGTTTCCTCGATCGACGGCGCCACGAATGGCGTGTTATGCCGGTAGTTCAGCAAGGTATTGAACAGCGGTGTCGGAGATCTCACCCCGCTGCAACGCTGTGCGAGGGCCAATGGCGCATGTTCGTGCTGCAGCAAGTCGGCGAGCTTGCGGTGGGCGAGCTTCACGCTATCCAGCACGGGCGTATCGTCCAGGTCGAGACGGATGGGCAGCGTATTGATGAACAGGCCCATCGCGCGGTCGGCACCGGCGCCGCCATGCATGCGCCCGAACAGCACCGTGCCGAACACCGCCGTATCCTGCCCGCTCGTGCGTGCCACCACCTGGCCCCAGGCCAGGTGGCAAAGGCTGGCGAGGCTTACGCCATGGCGACGGGCCTGTTCGCGCAGGCGGCGGTTCAACTCGGGCGACAGTGGCTCGTGCCACTCCTCTACCGGCTCGCCTGGCGCGACCGTGCCGTCCAGTCCGAACGCCAGGCTGGCCGTGTCGATGTCGCCCAGTTGCTCACGGAAATATGTCTCGTGGGCCGCCTCGCCAAGACCGAGCCTGGCTTGCGCCACGAGACCACGGAACGGCTGGGCCATCCCCAGCGTTTCCGCCTGGCCGGCGAGGATCGCCCTGATCTCCTTGAAGAGCACCTCCAGGCCCGAGTGATCCATGATCAGATGGTGCATGCTCTGCGCCACGAGCCAACGCCCCTGTTCCGCATCGTGAGCGACGTCGTAGCGAAGCAACGGTGCCTGGGTCAGGTCGATGCGATGGCGCGCAGGATCCACGGCCGCCATCAGCTGATCCATGACCGAACCATGCGCCGGGTCGAACGACCGCTCCGCCACCGGCAGCGTGGCTTTGCGCCACACCACCTGGGCCGGTTCGGGTAGGCGATCCCAGGCAAAGGCCGTACGCAGGATGTCGTGGCGGTCCACGACCTGCTGCACGGCAGACAGGAAACGATCCAACTCGGCACGGTCGCCAAACGACAGCAAGACACGTTGCAGGTAGGGATCGCCCTGCCCCGCCAGCTGATGGTGGAAAAGGATGCCATCCTGCAAGGGCGACAGGCCGTAGATATCCTGGATGTTGGCGACACCTCCCGGCACCTTCGCCACGATTCGGTCGATATCCGCCTGGCCGAGGTCGATCAGCGGAAGCATCGCCGGCGTGATGGCATGAACGCCCTCGACGATGAGGTTGTCCGGCACCATCACCTCATGATGGCCGCCCAGCATGGCCGCCAGCTCGCGCAGGTTCGGGGCGGCGAACAACGCGCGCACCTCCATGGAAAGACCGACGCGACGCAGTTGCTCCATATGCTGCACCGCCAACAGCGAATGCCCGCCCAGAGCGAAGAAGTTATCGTTGCGGCCGACCTTCTCCACCTTCAGCAAGCCCTGCCAGATGCGGGCGAGTGCCTGCTCCACGGCCCCTTGCGGCGCTTCGAAGCGTTCGCGGACAAAGGCATCGCCATCCGGCACGGGCAACGCACGACGGTCGAGCTTGCCGTTGGGCATCAAGGGCAAGGCATCCAGCACCACGTAGGCCGCCGGCACCATGTAGTCCGGTAGCGCGCGGCTGGCCGCCGTGCGCAGCGCGGCGACGAGGTCCTCACGCTGCGCTGCGGCCCGCGGTACGACATAGGCCACCAGGCGCTTTTCGCCCGCATCCTCACGGGCGAGCACGACCACGTCGCTCACCTCGGAATGTTCGGCTAGTCGTGCCTCGACTTCACCCAGTTCGATCCGATAGCCACGGATCTTCACCTGGTCGTCATTACGCCCCAGGAACTCGAGATTGCCGTCAGGCAGGTAGCGCGCGATATCGCCCGTCCGGTACATGCGCGAACCGGGTTCGCCATGGAACGGATCGACGAGGAACCGCTCGGCAGTCAACGCCTGCCGGTTAAGGTAACCGCGCGCCACGCCATCGCCGCCGATGTACAGCTCACCTGCCGCTCCGCGCGGTACCGGCTGACCGAACCCATCCAGCAGGTAGATCCGGGTATTCGCCACCGGGCGGCCGATGGGGGCGATCGCCGTCGTCACGTCTGCGGCATGGCTCCACGAGGTGGCGTCGATGGTGGTCTCGGTCGGACCGTACAGATTGACCACCTTGTCCCACATCGCATTCGCACGATGTGCGTGTGCATCGAGCTTCAGCGGTTCACCACCGCAGAACAGCAAGCGCACACCATCGATATCGCCGCACTGGAAGAACAGAGGCAGCATCGAGGGAATGAGCTGCACGATGGATATCGTGTGCTCGATCACATGCCGGTGCATCGCCGCCACGTCGCGCATCGCTTCGCGTGGCAATACCACGGCGGTCGCACCCACGAGCAGCGGTGTCCACAGCTCCCATACCGAGGCATCGAAGGCGATGGACGTACGCAGCAGGAAGACGTCGTGGGAGGTGAAGCCGAACCGACCCACCTGCCAGTACAGGTGATTGATGAAGTTACGATGCTCGACCATCACCCCCTTGGGCGTACCCGTGGAGCCGGAGGTATAGATCACATAGGCCAGATGATCGGCGCGCAACCCTTCGATGACTGGGTCATGGTCAGGTTGGCGATCCTTTTCGGACAACAGCGTATCGAGATCGAGATGCATGATATCCGCGAGCACCTCGTCGCCCAACGCTCGGCGCCCTTCATCGTCAGCGACGAGCAGGCGGGGGCCCGCATCGCGCAGGATCCGTCCCAGGCGATCCGCGGGATAGGCCGGATCGAGCGGCACGTAGGCTCCTCCGGCCTTGAGGATCGCGAGCAGTCCCACCAGCATGCCGGCACCACGCTCCATGCACAGCGCCACGCGGTCATCCGGAACGACGCCCATGGCGATCAGTGTGTGAGCGACGCGATTGGCCGACGCGTTGAGCGTGGCGTACGTCATCCGCGTATCGCCCGAGATCACCGCGACGGCATCCGGTGTACGGGCGGCCTGGGCCTCGAACATCTGGTGAATGCATTGGTCGCTCGGATAGTCGCTCCTCGTGGTATTCCAGTCTTCCAGGAGCAACCGCCGTTCGGCATCACCGAGCACATCGATGCGCCCAAGGGGCTGTTTGGCATCGGCGGCCATGGCGGTGAGCACGCGTAGCAGAGCCTCGCGATGGCGTTCCATCGTCCCCGCATCGAACAGTGCCGTCGCATAGCGCAACTCGCCCTGGAGCTGGCCGTCGCGCTCACCGATGTTCAGCTCCACGTCGTACTTCGCCGGATTCCACGATGCCGTCAGGCTTTCGCGGGTGACACCGGGGAGCACGTCCTGCCCTTGATCGCCCGATTCCCAGGTCAGCATCACCTGGAAGATCGGGGTGTGGTCGAGATGACGCGGCGGTTGCACCACGTCCACCACCTGTTCGAAAGGCAGATCCTGGTGAGCCTGTGCCTGCAAGGCCACCTGCTTCACCTGTTCCAGCACGTCGGACACGCTGGGCGAGCCCGCCAGGTCGATCCGTAGCGCCAGGCTGTTGACGAAGAAGCCGATCAGGCCTTCGATCTGTGCATGACCGCGGTTGGCCGTGGGAATACCGATCACCAGATCGTCCTGCCCCGACAGCCGGCCCAGGACACTCGCCCAGGCCGTCAACACGACCATGAACGGTGTAGCGCCATGGTCGTACGCGAGAGTTTTCAGGCGCGCGCTGGTAGAGGCATCCAAGCACACCGGCAAGCTCGCGCCGTCGAAGCTCTGCTGCGGCGGACGCGGCCGGTCGGTCGGCAGGGCCAGCAATACGGGAGCTTCGGCCAGCTGACGCTTCCAGTAGGCACGTTGCATCGCAAGCCGCTCACCCTGCAACCAACTCCGCTGCCACGCTGCGTAGTCCGGATATTGGATATCCATCGTCGGCAACGGATCATCGGCACCCTGCGTGAACGCCCGATAGAGCGAGGTAAGCTCCTGCGCGAGTACGCCCATCGACCAGCCGTCGGACACGATGTGGTGCTGCACGAGCACGAAGGCCTGGTCGTTCGCGCCCAGGGATATCCAGTGGGCACGAATCAACGGTCCACCGGCGAGGTCGAACGGCGTGTCGATATCCTCGACGAACAGGCGTTGCAACGTGGATACCTGATCCGCGTCGCCCGTGAGATCGTCCTCGCGCCACGGCATGCCGCGCCCCGCATCGAGCAAGCGGACCTGGGGCTGGCCCTCGACGCTCACGAAGCGACTGCGCAAGGCTTCGTGGCGCGACCAGATGCGGTCCAGACTGCGACGCCATGCCGTTTTGTCCACCTGCCCACGCAGGCGAAGACCCAGCACCACATGATATGAGGCGCCGATATCGTCCATCTGCGACAGGAACCACAGACGCTGCTGGGCAAAAGACAAGGGAAGCGCGCCGTCGCGCGATATCGCCTCGATACGTGTCTGCACCCCGGATGCGGCACCCAGATGGCTCGCGATGGCGTCGGCAAGCTGTACCAGCGTCGGCGCGGTGAACAGCACGGGCAGCGGCAGTTCAATGCCGAACTGGGCCGGCAGACGACCGAGCAGGCGAACGGCCAGCAACGAATGACCGCCGAGGATGAAGAAATTGTCGTGGCGACCGATCTTCTCCAGGCCCAGCAGATCCCGCCAGATCGCGGCCAGGGTCTCTTCGATCTGACCCTGAGGAGGCTCGTAGGCTTCCCGCGGGAAAGCCGAGTCGTCCGGCAACGGCAAGGCCTTGCGATCCAGCTTGCCGTTTGCCGTTAGCGGTAGCACATCAAGCGCCACGAAGGCCGACGGCACCATGTAATCGGGTAGCTGCTGACCGAGGTGTTTGCGCAAGGTCGGAATCAGCGCTTCGGCATCGCCCCCGTCCTGTGGCACCACATAAGCCACCAGACGCTTCTCGCCCGCACCGAACGCCCGTGCCACCACGGCTACGTCGCGTACATCGTCCCGTTCGCGCAAGCGGGCCTCGATTTCGCCCGGCTCGATGCGGTAGCCACGGATCTTCACCTGCTCGTCGTTGCGGCCCAGGTACATCAACTGGCCGTCGTGCAGGTAGCGCACAAGATCACCCGTGCGGTACATGCGTGCCCCGGCTACAGGGCTAAAGGGATCGGTCAGGAAGCGCTCGGCCGTCAGCTCCGGACGATTCCAGTAGCCACGAGCCACCCCGATACCGCCGACATAGAGCTCACCCACGGCCCCCAACGGCACCGGTTGCTGGTGTGCGTCGAGCACGTACAAGCGCGTGTTCGCAATCGGTCGGCCAATGGATGGATTCGTGTCGCCCGGACGCACCGCGCCCGAGGTCGCCACCACCGTCGTCTCGGTCGGACCGTAATTGTTGGTGACCTTCAGCGACGCTGGCAGCGATGCAGGCAAGGCATTCAAGCGATCGCCGCCGACCAGCAGGTGACGCAGGCCGGTCGGTAACCGGTCCTCCATCGCCAATTGAGCCAACGGCGTCACAAGAAACGCGCTGTCCGTCGCCTGCGCGCTCCACCATGGCAACAGCAAGGCATGGTCGCGATTCGCCGCCCTGGGCGGCAATTGCAGGGTCGCGCCACTGGCCAGCGCAGGCCAGATTTCCCACGCGCTAGCGTCGAAGGCCATGCCGGCCGTCGCCGTCGTACGCTGGCCGGGAACCAGATCGAAGGTCCGCGCGTGCCAATCGATCAGGTTGGCGAACGAACGGTGTTCGACCATCACGCCCTTCGGCGTGCCGGTCGAACCCGAGGTATAGATCAGGTAGGCCAAGTGGCGGGACGTCAGCCCGTCCACCCGCGGATTCGTCGACGGTTGGGTGGACCATGCCTCCGGCGCATCCAACGCCAGGCAAGCGACATCGCCCAAGGCCTCGCGACCCGCCGCATCGGCCAGCAACAACGCCGGCTGCGCGTCGTTCAGCACGTAGTTCAGGCGCTCGCTCGCGTACGCGGGGTCCAGCGGCACATAAGCACCGCCGGCCTTGAGGATCGCCAACAGTCCCACGACCAAGTCCACACTGCGTTCGGCGCAAAGTGCCACGCGAGCATCCGGCACCACGCCCAGCGTGATCAGCCGGTGCGCAAGACGGTTCGCCTTGGCATTGAGCTCCGAGTAACTGACCCACTCGTCGTCCAGTACCAACGCGAGCGCATCGGGATGACGCAGGGCCTGGGCTTCGACCAGCGCGTGGATGCACACGTCCTGCGCGAACACACGTTCCGTGGCGTTCCAGGTGTCCAGCAACAGGCGGCGTTCGGCAGCAGGGAGGATCGACAACTCCCTCGCCGGCTTGCCTGGGTTCTGTTCCAGCGCCTCGGCTAGGCTCTCCAGCGCCGTATGCATGTAAGCGCCGATAGCGGCAGGTTCGAGGGGATGGGCCGCCTGTACCGTGAGGCCCAGGGCATCGCCATGGTCTTCGACCGAGAGCACCAGCGGATAGTTGGTGCGCTCTTCCGCCGAAACCACCCGGATATCCAGGCCATCGTCCACGGTGGCCTCTGCCGCCAGCTCGCGATTGTGCCGATAGTTGAGCAGTGCGCTGAACAGTGGCGCCGGCGCCTCCACGCCACTGCAACGCTGGGCGAGCGCCAGTGGCGCATGTTCGTGCAGGAGCAGGTCGGCCAGCTTGCGATGGGCGTGTTTCAGGGCATCCGTCACCGACGTGCCATCCATGTCCAAACGGATCGGCAAGGTATTGATGAACAGGCCCATGGTGCGGTCGGCGCCTTCGCCGCCGTGCATACGCCCGAACAACACTGTGCCGAACACCGCGGTCTCCTGCCCGCTCGTGCGTGCCACGACCTGGCCCCAGGCCAGGTGGCAAAGGCTCGCCAGGCTCACGCCGTGACGGCGGGCCTGCGTACGCAGGCGCTCGTTGAGCGACGCGGGCAGGCCCTCATGCCATTCCGCGACCCGCTGGCCTTCGCCGTGCACCTCCACCATGCCGAACGGAAGGCTCGGTGTATCGACATCGCCCAACTGTTCACGGAAGTGGTTTTCGTGGTCCCGCTCGCTCAGGCCAAGGCGCGCCTGGGCGATGAGGTTGCGGAATGGCAAGGCCGCGCCCAAGCGTTCCGCGTGACCGGCAAGGATCGCCTTCACCTCGCCCAGCAAGACCTCCAGGCCCGAATGGTCCACGATCAGGTGATGCATCCGCTGCACGACGTACCAGCGATCGTCGCCGGCATCTTGGGCGATGTCATAGCGCAGCAGGGGTGCACGGGAGAGATCGACGCGATGATGCGTCGGGTCGACACTGGCCATCAATTGGGCGGCGACAGGACCCGTCGCCGGGTCGAACGCCCGCTCCGTCACCTGGAGCGTGGCCTTGCGCAGCACGACCTGGGCCGGCTCTGGCAAACGGTCCCAGAGGAAGGCCGTACGCAGGATGTCATGGCGGTCCACCACCTGCTGCACGGCAACGAGGAAGCGGTTCAACGCCTCGCGCTCACCAAACGAAAACAGCACGCGTTGCAGGTACGGATCGCCCTGTTCCGCCAGAAGGTGGTGGAACAGGATGCCGTCCTGTAACGGCGACAAGCCATAGATGTCCTGGATGTTCGCCACGCCGCCGGGCACCTGCTCGACGATCCGGTCGATGTCCGGTTGCGACAATCCGATCAGCGGAAGCATGGCAGGTGTGATCGCCCGCGTATCCCTGTCGATCCGGTTGGACGGTACCGCTACTTCGTGGTTGTCGCCCAGCATGGCCGCCAGCGCGCGCAGGCTCGGCGCGGCGAACAGCGCACGCACCTCCAGCGACAGTCCTTCGCGGCGTAGCCATTCCATATGTTGCACGGCAAGCAACGAATGGCCGCCCAGCGCGAAGAAGTTATCGTTGCGACCCACGCTCTCCACGCCGAGCAGTTCCTGCCAGATGCGCGCCAACGTTGCCTCGATCTCGCCGTCGGGAGCTTCGTAACGCTCGCGCACGAAGGCCTCATAGTCCGGCGCGGGCAAGGCCTTGCGATCCAGCTTGCCGTTGGGCGTCAGGGGTAGCGCGTCGACGGGCACGAAGGCCGACGGCAGCATGTAATCGGGAAGCGCATGACCAGCATGGGTACGCAGGTCGGCGGCGAGGTCGCCGCGATTCGCTCCGTCACGTGGCACGACGTAGGCCACCAGGCGCTTGCCGCCGTGGCGATCGTCCAGGGCGACCACCGCGACATCGCGCACGTCCGCATGCTCCAGCAGACGCGCCTCGATTTCGCCCGGCTCGATACGATAGCCGCGGATCTTCACCTGCTCATCGTTGCGGCCCAGGTAGACCAGGTTACCGTCCGGCAGGTACCGCGCCAGATCGCCCGTGCGGTACATCCTCGCGCCCGGCACCGTGCTGAACGGATCGACCAGGAAGCGCTCCGCCGTCAGTTCCGAGCGATTCCAGTAACCCCGCGCCACGCCATCGCCACCGATATACAGCTCGCCCACCGCGCCCAAGGGCACTGGCTGCCGATAGGCGTCGAGCAGGTAGAGACGTGTATTGGCGATCGGCCGGCCGATCGGCACCACCTCCGTTTCCTCGCCGGTGGCCTCGTAGATCGCGCAACCGACCACGGTCTCGGTCGGGCCGTATTCGTTGACCATGCGGATGCCGGGTTGCAGGCGTTTCCAGTCAGCCACTACCGATGGCGGCAGCGCTTCGCCACCGATCACCAGCAGATCAATACGGCTGGACGCACCGCGTGCACGCAGACCTTTGCCAAGCAGGTCGAGATGGCTCGGTGTGATCTTGACCAGGCCACCCTGCGCCTGCACCTGCGTTTCCAGTTCGTCGATCTCCCGTCCCGAACCGAGCAGCAGGACTTCGCCGCCACTGACCAGCGGCACGATCAGGCTGGTGACGGTCGCGTCGAAGGCCAGCGACGACGATACGGTCGCCCTGCCCGGCGCGTACGTCTCGATGGCCCAGTACAGGTAGTTCACCGCGCCGCGATGCTCGATCATCACGCCCTTGGGCGTGCCGGTCGAACCCGAGGTGTAGATCATGTAGGCCAGGTTCCGCGAGGTGAGGCCCAACACGACCGGGTCCGTCTTCGGGTGCTCGTGCCATGAGGCTTCATCCTCCAGCGCCACGTGCGACAATGTCGACGGCACCGGATCGAGCACATCGCGCCCCTTCCCGTCGCAGAGCAACAAGGCAGGCTCGGCATCACGCAACATTTGCGCGAGACGATCGCCTGCATATGTCGGATCGAGCGGCACGTAGGCGCCACCAGCCTTCATGATCGCCAGCAGGCCCAGCACCATGCCGACGCCACGCTCGGCGCACAGCGCCACGCGGTCGTCGGGGTGGATGCCTCGTTCGATCAGTGCGTGGGCCAGCCGGTTGGCGCGGGTGTTGAGTTCGGCATAGCTCAACCGCTCTCCTCCCGCGATCAACGCCAACGCGTCCGGCGTACGGGATACCTGGTCCTCGAACAATTGATGGACGCAGGTGTCTTGGGGATAGGCGCGCGCCGTCGTATTCCAGGTATCGAGCAACAAGTGCCGCTCATCGGCAGGCAGGATCGACAGTTCACCGACCGGCCTATCCGGCGTGGTATCAAGCGCCATCGCCAGGCTTTCCAGCGCCACCTGCATGTATCCGCAGATCGCTTCGGGGCGCAGAGGCGATACGACCTGCGCCGTGAGGCCCAAGGCATCGCCATGGTCTTCCACCGACAAGGTCAGCGGATAGTTCGTGCGTTCCTCGCCGCCGATGACTTCGATGCCGAGATCGTCATGCTCGACCGCGTCACCGTCGATGGGACGGTTATGCCGGTAGTTCAGCAACGCGCTGAACAACGGAGCGGGAGCCTGCACACCGCTGCACCGCTGGGCCAGGGCCAACGACGCATGCTCGTGCTGCAACAGGTCGGCCAGCTTGCGATGGGTACGTTTCACGCTCTCCAGCAGCGGCGTGGCGTCGAGGTCCAGGCGGATCGGCAAGGTATTGATGAACAGGCCCATGGCCCGATCCGCACCCTCGCCGCCATGCATGCGACCGAACAACACCGTACCGAACACGGCGGTGTCCTGGCCGCTGGCACGCGCCACCACCTGGCCCCAGGCCAGGTGGCACAGGCTTGCCAAACTGACGCCGTGGCGTCGTGCCTGTTCGCGCAAGCGGGTATGGAGAGCGTCCGGAAGCAGCGCATGCGCCTCGCCCACCTGCTGCCCGTCGCGATGCACTTCGGCAAGGCCGAACGGGAGGCTGGGTGTATCGACGTCGCTCAGCTGCCCACTGAAATACGCTTCGTGCGCGGCGTCCTGCATACCCAGTCGCGCCTGGGCTACCAGGTGGTGGAACGGCTGCGCCGGCTTCAGGCCCGCGCCCTGTCCGAGCAACAAGGCACGCACTTCACCGTAGAGTATCTCCAGGCCCGAGTGATCGCCCACCAGGTGATGCAGACGCTGCACGGCGTGCCAACGGCCGTCTTGCGGATCCTGCGCGATGTCGTAGCGAAGCAGGGATGCCTCGCCGAGATCGATGCGGTGATGGCGCGGGTCCACGGCGGTGCGCAACTGATCCGCGACGGTGCCGTTCGCCGGATCGATGTCCCAATGGGTCACCGCGACGCTCGCCTTCCGCCAGACCACCTGGGCCGGCCGGGAGAGCTGGTCCCAGACGAAACCCGTACGCAGGATGTCGTGCCGGTCCACCACGTGTTGCACGGCGACCAGGAAGCGATCCAGCAGGCCACGGTCCGGGAACACGAGCTGGGCGATCAGCAGGTACGGATCGCCCTGCTCCGCCAGCAGATGGTGGAACAGGATGCCGTCCTGCAAGGGCGACAAGGCGTAGATGTCCTGCACGTTCGCCACGCCCCCCGGGACGCGGGCCACGATGCGGTCGATGTCCGCCTGGGTCAGTTCGATCAGCGGCAGCATGGCCGGCGTGATGAACGAGGTATCCCGCAGGATACGGTTCTCGGGTACCACCACTTCGCGATGCTCGCCGAGCGAGGCGGCGAGTTCGCACAACGTGGGCGTGGAGAACAGCGCGCGCACTTCCACGGAGAGTCCTTCGCGACGCAGGCGCTCCATATGCTGGACCGCGAGCAGCGAATGGCCGCCGAGGGTGAAGAAGTTATCGTGCCGGCCGATCGTCTCCAGGCCCAGCAGCTCCCGCCAGATCGCCGCCAGGGTCTCCTCGATCGGGCCCTGCGGCGCTTCATACGTTTCCCGCGCGAAGGCCGAGTCGTCCGGTAGCGGCAACGCCTTGCGATCCAGCTTGCCGTTCGGGGTCAGGGGCAGCGCGTCCAGCGCCACGAAGGCGGAAGGAACCATGTAGTCGGGCAATTGTTGGCCCAGCTGCGTGCGCAAGGTCGGGATCGCCGACTCCGCGTCGCTACCTTCGTGCAACACCACATAAGCCACAAGGCGCTTCTCGCCCGCGCCTACCGCGCGCGCCACCACGGCCACATCGCGCACCTGCGCGCGCTCGCGCAGGCGAGCTTCGATCTCGCCCGGTTCGATGCGGTAGCCGCGGATCTTCACCTGCTCGTCGTTGCGGCCCAGGTACATCAATTGGCCATCGGGCAGGTAACGCACCAGGTCACCCGTACGGTACATGCGCGCTTCGGGCACCGAGCTGAACGGATCGGCAAGGAAACGCTCCGCCGTCAGCTCCGGACGGTTCCAGTAACCGCGCGCCACACCGACACCGCCGACGTACAGCTCACCGGCCGCGCCCAGCGGCACCGGTTGCTGCTGAGCGTCGAGCACATACAGGCGCGTGTTCGCGATCGGTCGGCCGATGGACGGGTTCGTGTCGCCCGGACGCACCACGCCCGAGGTCGCCACCACGGTTGTCTCCGTCGGTCCGTAGTTGTTGGTCACCGTCAGCGAGGCGGGCAGCGACGCCGGCAACGCGCTCAGGCGATCGCCGCCGACCAGCAGGTGACGTAGGCTGCCCGGCAGCGTGTCTTCCATCGCCAACTGAGCCAGCGGCGTCACCAGGAACGCGCTGTCCATCGCCTGCTCGCGCCACCATGGCAACAGCAAGGCGTGATCGCGGTTCGCCGCCGACGGCGGCAGGTGCAGGGTCACGCCGCTGGCCAGGGCCGGCCAGATCTCCCACGCGCTCGCGTCGAAGGCCATGCCCGCCGTCGCTGTCGTGCACTGGCCCGGGGCCAGGTCGAAGGTCCGCGCATGCCAGTCGATGAGGTTGGCGAGCGAGCGGTGCTCGACCATCACGCCCTTGGGCGTGCCGGTCGAACCGGAGGTGTAGATCAGGTAGGCCAGATGACGCGAGGTCAGGCCTTCGATCTGCGGATTCGTCGAGGGCTGGGTGGCCCAGGCTTCCGACGCATCCAGCGCCACGCAAACCACCTCACCCAACGCCTCGCGACCGGCCGCATCGGCCAGCAACAACACCGGCTGCGCGTCGTCCAGTACCTGGCCCAATCGCTCGCTCGCGTAGGTCGGGTCCAGCGGCACATAGGCGCCACCGGCCTTCAGCACCGCCAGCAAGCCCACCACCAGGTCCACGCCGCGCTCCGCACACACAGCCACACGACGGTCCGGCGATACACCCCACGCTACGAGCTGATGCGCCAGTCGATTGGCCCGCGTGTTGAGTTCCGCGTAGCTGACCGCGTCGTCCACCGCGACAAGGGCGAGGGCATCCGGATGATGGATTGCCTGCGTCTCAACCCGTTGGTGAACGCAGGCGTCTTCCGCGAACGCATGTTCCGTCGCGTTCCAGGTATCCAGCACGAGCGTGCGTTCATCGTCGAGCAACAGGGCGACATCCGGCACCCGCGCATGGATATCCGCGCTGACCTGGGCCAGGAAATGCAGGAGGCGATCCGCGTGACGCGCGATCGTCGCATCGTCGAACAGGGCACGATTGAAGCGCAGCTCCAGGTCCATCGAGGCTTGTCGCCCGAACTGCGTATAGAGGAAGGACAAGCCGCCTTCCGGACCGCTCAGCCATTGGATATGGCTGGACTCGCCTTCCAGCTCGACGCCACGCTTGAGGAAGAGCGTGTTCACGCTCACCTCCGTATGCCTGGCATCGAGCCCCAGGCGACGCACGATCTCGCCGAAGGGGTAGCGGCCATGCTTCAGCACGTCGCGGAAGGCTTCCGCGACGCGCGCGATGCCTTCGCCTACCGTGCCCGCCTGCGTGTCCAGTGAAAGGCCCAGCGGTAACGCCTTCGCGAACTGCCCCGGAATATCCAGCGCGTCTCGCGTACGGTTCAGGAAGGCTACGCCGAAAGCGAGATCGCCTTCGCCGCTCACCCGGGACAGATACAGGGTGGTCAACGCCGTGACGCATTCGGCGAGCGATACCGACGCCTCGTCGGCCAGCCTGTTCAGGGCGTCCTGCAATCCCCTCGACAAGGCCCGCGTCACCGAGGCGACACGCTGGGCCTCGTCTTCGGCATGGGGATGGTCGGCCAGCGTCGAAAGCAACGTCGTCTCGGGCCAGCGCGCGCTGGCCGCCTGCCAGAAGACGGCATCTTCCGCGTACGCCGACGAATCCAGATAGGCCTGGTCCGACTTCAATGTGTCGATGAAGAGGCGATCCATCGCGAAGACAGGGTCGGGCGTCTTTTCGAGCAAGGCATAGTTTTTCGCCAGGCGCTCGTAGTAGCGAATGACCGACCAGCCGTCGTACACCATGTGATGGAATCGCAAGGCCACGCAGGCATTGTCCGGCCAGTGGAACACGGCGACCACGCCTTGCCGGTCGTCCGCCGAGGCCATCAGCGCGCGGTGCCAGTCGCGAACCGTCCGCTCCTGTTCCTCGTGCGATGCCGGGGTATCGATGACGATGCGCTCGAAGCGCGTCGTCGGTACCAGCGACTCGTGCTGGCTTCCCGCACGATTCCACTCCAGCCAGCAGGACTGGTGCTGCGCGATCAATCCGCGTGCGGCATCGTCCAGGCGGGCACGATCCGACGACGGCGCGCGGCGCATGATCGCCACCGCCTGGTGCGAACTACCCGCCGGCGCGGCCTGCTCTTGCAGCCACACCGTTTCCTGAGCCAGCGAAAGCGGATACCAGGCGCCCGTGGCAGGTGCCGGGCGGTGGAGCATGCGGTCGAGCGCCGCTTGCTGTCCCGATGACAGCAAGCGCGTCACGCTCTCTTGCCATACCTCGTCCACGGAGGCCTGAGGCATGCGGACCGAGTCTGCAAGGAAGCTCATGTACAACGACAGGATCGCTTCCATGGACGCGGCGTCGAACAGGTCGGCGCTGTAGCTGACGTCCGCGACGAGGCTGTCCTGGCCGTGGCGGAAGATGATCGCGATATCGGCGCCGCGACCGCTCAACCCCCTCGATACGGGAGCCACCGCCAGTTCGCCGAACGAGATATCCGTATCGGGCACCGCCTGCTGCAACTGGCAGAACACCTGGAAAATCGGATCATGCGAGGCGCTGCGCTGCGGGTTGACGGCGGCGACGATCTCGGCGAACGGCAGGTCGCCGTGTTCCAACCCCCACATCAGTGTGTCGATACCCCGCGCCCAGTGATCCTGCACGCTGGTAGACGGCTCGACCCGATGCGGCAGCGCGATGCTGTTGACGAACATGCCGACCATCGATTCGGTACCCGGCAGGCGGCGCCCTTCGGCCACGGTGCCCAGCACGACATCGTGACTACGGGCCAACCGGCCGAGCACGATGGCAAGCGTGGTCTCCAGCAGAACGAACGGCGTGATGCGGTGACTTGCCGCGGCACGCTGGATATCCCTGGCCAGCGCCGCCGGATAGGCGACGTCCAGATGCCCCGTCTCATCGGTCATCACCATGGGGCGCGGACGATCGAACGGCAGGTTGAGACAGGACGGAAGACCGGCCAGTCGCGCGCGCCACGCATGGCGCAGTTCGTCGAGGCGACGGCCATCCAGGTGACGGCGTTGCCACGCGGCGTAGTCGCGGTACTGAAGCGCGGGCACGGTCAGCGATGCACCGTCCCGCACATAGGCCTCGCGGATGTCGCGCCAGATCGCCTGGGACGACACGCCGTCCGTCACCGCGTGATGAATATTCAGCACCAGCCACGCCTGTGTCGGCGACGCCACGAACAGCGTCGCGGCGAACACGGGCCCGTCGAAGCAATCCGGTAGCTCGGCCGCCTGCTCCCTCGCCTGCGTCACGCCATCCTCGGCGACCGGTCGGATCGACAGGCGGAATTCGCCTGCGGCCGCGATCACCGGGACGAAACGCCCCTCCTGCCCCATCGCGTATCGGGTGCGGAGGATCTCGTGCCTGGCGACCGTGGCCTGCAAGGCACGCTCAAGCCTCTCGGGTGCAAGCTCCCCCGTCAGTTGCAGGATCATCGACGAATTCAGCATGCCGCCATGCGTGGCGGCCAGGTGCGTCGCCAGCATGCGCTCTTCCGCGAACGACAACGGCATCGCCCCGCCGCGATCCACTACCGCGAAGACACCGTCCTCGCGCTGTAGCGGCGCATCTTCGATGAGGGCAGCCACACCCGCGACCGTCGGCGTGGCGAAGAGCGCGCGCATGGACAACGACCGGCCGAAGACCTGCTGCAAACGCCCCAGGATGCGTATCGCCAACAGCGAATGACCGCCAAGCGCGAAGAAATCGTCGTGCCGGCCGACTCGCCCCAGGCCGAGAAGATCCTGCCAGATACTCGCCAGCGCCTCTTCCGTGGCGCCCTGCGGTGCCTCGTAGTCGCCATGGGCGAAGGCATCTTCGTCCGGCTCGGGCAAGGCGCGGCGATCGAGCTTGCCGTTGGCCGTCAAGGGCAACGTACCCACGACCACGAAGGCCGCCGGCAGCATGTACGCCGGCAGCCGTTGTTCCAGATGGGAGCGAAGCACCGGCACAATGCCGTCGGCACCGATACCCTCGTGCAGCACCACGTAAGCCACGAGACGCTTTTCGCCGTTCGCGGCGCCACGCGCCACCACGGCCGCGTCCCGGATGCTCTCCAGCTCCAGCAGTCTCGCCTGGATCTCGCCCGGCTCGATACGGAAGCCGCGAATCTTCACCTGCTCGTCGTTGCGTCCCAGGTAGACCAGGTCGCCATCCGGCAAATAGCGCACCAGATCGCCCGTGCGATACATGCGCGCACCCGGGATATCGCTGAACGGATCGGGCAGGAAACGCTCCGCGGTCAATTCGGGACGATTCCAGTAACCCTTGGCGACACCGTCGCCACCGAGGTGCAATTCACCCGGCGCGCCCGCCGGCAGCAACTGTCCCCGCGCATCCAGCACATAGACTCGCGTATTGGCGATGGGACGGCCAATCGGAATATCGGTCGCGTCGTCCGCGACATGGGTCACCGTCGCCGTCGTCGCGTACGTGGTGCTTTCCGTCGGGCCGTAGACGTTAAGAAGCAACGGTGCCACCGGTTGCGCGAGGATATGCCGATACGATGCGGGCTCGGCACGTTCGCCGCCGCTCATCAGCACGCGCAGGCGAGCCAGCACATGCGGGATTTCCCTGGCGTATTGGTTGAAGATCGATGTCGTCGCGAAGAGGACGGTGATCCCCGCCGACTCGATGGCAGCGCTGAGTGCCGCGGGATCCAGCAGGACTTGCCGTTCCACCACGACCAGGGTGCCGCCGTTGAGCAAGGCGCCCCACACCTCCATCGTGCTCGCGTCAAAGGCGGGATTGGCCGCCAGCGCGATGCGGTCCGTCGGACCGAACTCCGCATAGCCGTTGTTGAGGACAAGGCGATTCACGCCGCGATGCGTGATGAGCACGCCCTTGGGCGTGCCAGTCGAGCCGGAGGTGTAGAGCAGGTTGGCGAGGGCATCGCCCGACAGCGACAGCACGGGATTCGCATCCTTCGCCGACGCGGAGGAAGCGGTACCGATGGAAAGTACCGGGATGCCTGCCATATTGCCGGCAACGGAGCCATCGTCGAGCACGCAGCGGACCTCCGCGTCCGCAAGCATCCAGGCCTGACGGTCTTCGGGCGTCTCCGGATCGATGGGGACGTAGATCGCTCCGCACTTGAGGACGGCCAACTCGGCCACGACCAGCCCGATGCCGCGACCCGCACGGATCGCGACGTGTTGCCCGGCCTGGATGCCAAGGTCGACCAGGGCATGCGCCAGGACATTCGCGCGACGATTGAGTTCGTCGTACGTCAGACGGAGATCGCCCGCGACGATGGCGATGGCATCGGGCGTTTCCGCTACCTGATCCTCGAAGATCTCATGGATGCGGCGATCGGCAGGATAAGGACGGGCCGTGGCGTTGCGGGTCTCCAGCAACAAGGTGCGCTCGTCGTCCGGCAGGATCGCCAGCTCGCCTACGGGCATGTCCGGCGCGTGATCGAGCGCGGCGGCCAGGCTTTCCAGTGCGACGCGCATATAGGCGCAGATCGATCGTGGATTAAGCGGCGCCGTGGTCTGGGCCGTCAGGCCGAGGGAATCGCCACCGTCTTCCACCGACAGCGTCAGGGGGTAGTTCGTCCGCTCCTCGCCATGCAATACATCCAGGCCCAGGCCGCTGTCCGCCCCCGAACGGGACGTGTCGATCCGGTTGTGCCGGTAGTTGAGCAACGCGGCGAACAGCGGTGCCGGCGCTTCCACGCCGCTGCACCGCTGGGCGAGTGCCAGCGACGCATGTTCGTGCCGGAGCAGTTCGGCCAGCTTGCGATGCGCCACGCGCACGCTCTCGCGCACGGACGTGCCGTCCATATCCAGGCGCAGGGGCAAGGTATTGATGAACAGGCCCATCGCACGATCGGCACCCTCGCCGGCATGCATGCGCCCAAACAGCACCGTGCCGAACACGGCCGTGTCCTGGCCGCTGCTGCGGGCCACCACCTGGCCCCAGGCCAGGTGGCAGAGACTCGCCAGGCTCACCCCGTGGCGACGCGCCTGCGCACGTAGCCGCTCGTTGAGCTCGCTCGGCAGGACCTCCTGCCACTCCTCGACATCGTAGTCCTCGGCCTGTGTCTCACCCACCCCGAACGGTAGGCAGGAGGTTTCCACGTCTCCCAGCTGGGCACGGAAATACGCCTCATGCTCGGCCTCGCCGATACCGAGGCGGGCCTGCGCCACCAGGCGACGGAACGGCTCCGCAGGCGGCAGGCTTTCACCCTGCCCGGCCAGGATCGTCTTCACCTCGTCGAGCAGGATGTCCAGGCCGGCGTGATCGATGATCAGGTGATGCAGGCGCAACGCCACATACCAGCGATCCGTTGATGCATCCCTGGCGATATCGAAGCGGAGCAAGGGCGCGCGCCCCAGGTCGATACGATGATCGCGCGGATCCACTCGCGCCATGAGCTGGTCCGCCACGGAACCATCCGCGGCGTCCAGCGTCCACGACGTGACCTCGATCTCGGCATGGCGCAGGACGACCTGCGCCGGACGCGACAGGCGGTCCCAGAAGAAGGCGGTGCGCAGAATGTCGTGACGATCGACGACCTGTTGCACGGCGTCGAGGAAACGATCGACCGAGCCACGCTCATGCGCACAGAGCAGCGCCCGCTGGAGATAGGGATCGCCCTTCTCCGCCATCATGTGATGGAACAGGATGCCGTCCTGCAAGGGCGACAGGGCGTAGATGTCCTGGATCTGGGACACGCCGCCGGGCACCTGGGCTGCGATATGGTCGATGTCCGCCTGGGTCAGTTCGATCAGCGGCAGCATCGACGGCTGGATCGACGCGGTACCCGGCACGATGAGGTTCTCCGGCACCGCAACCTCGTGCGTGCCACCCAGCATGCCCGCCAGTTCGCGCAAGGTCGGCGAGGCGAACAGCGCGCGCACTTCCAGCGAGAGTCCGTGGCGACGTAGCCGCTCCATGTGCTGGATCGCCAGCAGCGAATGGCCGCCCAGCGCGAAGAAGTTGTCGTTGCGACCGACCTGCTCCACGTGCAGCAGTTCCTGCCAGATGCGCGCCAGCGTCTCCTCGACTTCGCCCAGCGGCGCCTCGTAAAGCTCGCGAACGAAGGCTGCTTCGTCCGGTGCCGGCAAGGCCTTGCGATCCAGCTTGCCGTTGGGGGTCAGCGGCAACGCGCCGATCGGCACGAAGGCCGACGGCAGCATGTAATCAGGGAGCGCCTGGCTCAGACGGGCACGCGCATCGGCGACGACGTCGTCCGCATCGCCGCCGTCGCGCGGCACGATATAGGCCACGAGCCGTTTGCCGCCCGCACCGTCGCCAAGGGCGATCACCGCTGCATCCCGCACGGTCTCCTGTGCCAGCAGGTGCGCCTCGATCTCGCCCGGCTCGATGCGGAAACCGCGGATCTTCACCTGCTCGTCGTTACGACCCAGATAGACCAGGTGGCCGTCCGGCAGGTAGCGCGCCAGGTCGCCCGTGCGGTACATCCTTGCGTCGGGCGTCGTGCTGAACGGGTCGCGCAGGAATCGCTCCGCCGTCAGTTCGGGACGGTTCCAGTAGCCACGCGCGACGCCGGCACCACCGATGAACAGCTCGCCCACGGCGCCCAGCGGTACGGGCTGCTGGTGGTCGTCGAGCAGGTACAGGCGCGTGTTCGCGATCGGCCGACCGATCGGCACCGTCGCCGTCTCCTCGCCCGTGGCTTCGTAGATCGCACAACCGACCACGGTCTCCGTCGGGCCGTATTCGTTGACCATGCGGATGCCGGGTTGCAGGTGCTTCCAGTCGCCGACCACCTGCGGTGGCAACGCTTCGCCGCCGATCACCAGAAGGTCCACGTTCGACCGCGCGCCGCGTGCCCGCAATCCCTTTCCCAGCAGGTCCAGATGGCTCGGCGTGATCTTCAGCAAACCGGCGTCGTCGCCGACCAGGGCATCCAACTCGTCGATCTCGCGTCCCGATCCCAGCAGCACCACTTCCGCGCCGCACAGCAAGGGCACGATGAGACTGGTCACCGTCGCGTCAAAGGCCAGCGAGGACGATACGGTGGCCCGTCGCGGCGCATACGCCTGAACAGCCCAATGCAGGTAGTTCACGGCCGCCCGGTGCTCGATCATCACGCCCTTGGGCGTACCGGTGGAACCCGAGGTGTAGATCATGTACGCCAGGTGATGCGACGCCAGGCCGTGGACCTGCGGGCGGTCTCCGGAAAGCGCCGACCAAGGCGTATCGTCGTCCAGGTCAACCACACCGAGGCCCTCGGGCAAGGCGCCGAGGCTCGCGCGCCCTTCCCTGTCGTGAACGAGCAGGACAGGTTGTGCGTCGACGAGCACCTGCGCCAAGCGCTCGCCCGCATACGTGGGGTCCAATGGCACGTAGGCGCCGCCGGCCTTCAGGATCGCCAGCAGGCCCACCACCATGTCCACGCCGCGCGCCACGCACAAGGCCACGCGGTCGTCCGGACGTATGCCGCGATCGACCAGGTGATGCGCGAGGCGGTTCGCGCGAGCGTCGAGGTCCGCGTAGCCAACCCGCTCCTCGCCAGCGATCAGGGCGATGGCGTCGGGTGTTCGCGTCACCTGCGCCTCGAACATCCGATGGACGCAGGTGTCCTGCGGATAGTTCCTGTCCGTCGCGTTCCAGGTGTCCAGGAGCAGTGTGCGTTCCTCGTCCGGAATGATCGCAAGATCGCGCACGGGAACGGTCGGCGCCGTCTCGAGCGCCGTTGCCAGGCTCGTCAATGCGCGGTGCATATAGGACGCGACCGCACGTGCATCGAGCGGCCGCACCACCTGTACCGTCAGGCCCAGGCTGTCGCCGCCATCTTCCACCGATAGCGTAAGGGGATAGCTGGTACGTTCTTCCGCACTCAGCAACTCGATACCCAACTGGCGAATCGCGTCCAGCCCGGCACCCAGGTCGCGGTTATGGCGATAGTTAAGCAAGGCGCCGAACAACGGCGCCGGGGCCTGCACGCCACTGCAACGCTGGGCCAGGGCCAGCGAGGCATGTTCGTGCTGCAACAGGTCGGCCAGCTTGCGGTGCGTGAGCTTCACGCTATCCAGCACCGGCGTATCGTCCAGGTCCAGCCGCAGGGGCAAGGTGTTGATGAACAGGCCCATCGCACGATCGGCGCCTTCACCGCCGTCCATGCGCCCGAACAGCACCGTGCCGAACACGGCGATGTCCTGTCCGCTGGTCCGCGCCACGACCTGGCCCCAGGCCAGGTGGCACAGGCTCGCCAGGCTGACGCCATGACGCCGGGCCTGCTCGCGCAGGCGCGCGTTAAGCGACGCCGACAGCGTTTCGCGGAACTCGTCCACGCCCTCGCCATCGCCATGCACCTCGCCAAACCCGAAGGGTAGGCTCGGCGTATCCACGTCGGCCAATTGTGTACGGAAGTACGTCGCATGAACGTCTTCCGAGGTACCCAGGCGCGCCTGTGCGATCAGCTGCCGGAACGGCAGGGCCGGTGCGAGAACTCCCTCACCACCGGAGAGGATCGTCCGCACTTCGTCGAAAAGGATTTCGAGCCCCGAATGATCGCTCGCCAGATGATGCAGGCGAAGCGCGACATGCCAGCGATCATTCTCGGCATCGTGGGCGACGTCGAAACGTAGCAAGGGTGCGCGTTCAAGGTCGACCCGGTGATGGCGCGGATCGACACGCGAGACCAGCTGCGCACCGATCGAACCGTTCGCGGGATCGAGCTGCCATGTCGTCACCTCGACCGTGGCGTGACGCCACACGACCTGGGCCGGCTGCGGCAGTTGGTCCCAGACAAACGACGTGCGCAGGATGTCGTGCCGATCGACGACCGTTTGCACGGCAGCCAGGAAGCGATTCAGCAGATCCTCGTCCGCCATGGCCAGTTCGACCAGGAGCATGTACGGATCGCCCTGCTTCGCGATCAGATGGTGGAAGAGGATGCCATCCTGCAACGGCGACAGCGCGTAGATATCCTGGATATTGGAGACGCCGCCAGGCACTTTCGCGACGATACGATCGATGTCCTCTTGCGCAAGGTCGATCAACGGAAGCATCGAAGGCACGATAGCCGCGGCATTTGGTCCGATACCGTTCACAGGCACGGCGATTTCATGACCCTGCCTGAGCATGGCAGCGACTTCGCGCAGGTTCGGCGCGGCGAAAAGCGCCCGCACTTCCAGCGACAATCCTTCGTCTCGAAGCCGTTCCATGTGCTTCACGGCAAGCAGTGAGTGGCCACCCAAGGCAAAGAAATTGTCGTTACGCCCTACCCGCTCGACACCCAAAAGCTCTTGCCACAGTGTCGCGAGAAGCTCTTCCATAGGACCCGTAGGCGCTTCATAGACTTCTCGCGCATAGGCACTGTCGTCCGGTGCGGGAAGCGACTTGCGATCCAACTTGCCGTTCGGCGTCAGCGGTAGCACGTCCAGAATGACGAAGGCCGATGGCACCATGTAATCGGGAAGTCGCTGTGCGAGCTGCGCGCGTATCGCCTCAAGAGTAGCGTCACGATGCATGTCCTTGTGCAGCACGATATAGGCGACGAGGAACTTTCCGCCCGAAGCATCTCTTGCGACCACCGCCGCATCGCGAATGCTGCCGTGCTCAAGCAATCGACCTTCTATTTCACCCAGTTCGATGCGAAAACCACGGATTTTTACCTGGTCGTCGTTGCGTCCCAGATAGACGATGGTACCGTCCGGAAGATGCCTTGCGAGGTCGCCCGTGCGATACATCCGCGCGCCCGGCACGTTACTGAATCGATCGGACACGAATCGTTCCGCGGTGAGGTCCGGTCGATTGAGGTACCCTC
The DNA here is from genome assembly GCF_009912395.1 of Luteibacter sp. Lineage (GTDB taxonomy): Bacteria > Pseudomonadota > Gammaproteobacteria > Xanthomonadales > Rhodanobacteraceae > Luteibacter. The sequence continues at coordinate 34,125 of NZ_WNDO01000021.1, forward strand.
GCGCCACCTGAACGCCGCCAATGTACAGCTCGCCTACCGCACCCTGAGGTACCGGCTGGGCAAAGGCATCCAACAGGTAGATCGATGTATTGGCGATGGGCTTCCCGATGGGGATATTGTCCGGTAGCTCGCTTCCTTCGCATGGCCACGCCGTGACGTCGACGGCGGCCTCCGTGGGACCATAGAGATTATGCAGCGCGACCGAAGGCAGCGCCTGGCGGAACTTCCTCGCGAGCGCGCCCGGGAGCGCCTCGCCACTGCACATGACATGGCGCAGGGTTGGCAGACCATCCGCCTTGCCGCTATCGACGAAGAGCTGAAGCATCGACGGAACGAAATGCAGGATGGTGATGCCATGCCTGCGAATCGCCTCGGCCAGGTAAGACGGATCCTTGTGCCCTTGCGGACGCGCCATCACCAGGCGAGCGCCATGCAGCAATGGCCAGAAGAACTCCCACACGGACACGTCGAAGCCGAACGGTGTCTTCTGCAGTACCGCATCCGCCTCGGTGAGCCCATAGGCTTCCTGCATCCAGAGAAGCCGATTCACCACACCACGGTGTTCGTTCATCACCCCTTTGGGGCGCCCTGTCGATCCGGAGGTATAGATCACATAAGCGAGCGCGGAGGGATCGAAACCCGGGACGACGGGGTTAAGTGGCGAGCGGTGCCCCCACGGCCTTGAAGGATCGTCCAGTTCGAGCACCGCCACCTGGGGAGACAACGACAACGTGCCATGCAGGGCGGCTGTCGTAAGCAGCACCTGCGGGGCGCTGTCCTCCAGCATCCATTCAAGGCGATCCACCGGATAGGACGGGTCTAGCGGCACGTAGCCGGCACCCGCCTTCAGCACGGCCAGCAGACCCACCACCATACCTACACTGCGCTCCGCGTACACGGCGACGCGGGCGTCAGGACCCACGCCTTTGCTCGCAAGCTCATGCGCAAGACGATTCGCTTCCGCATTGAGCCACGCATACGTCACCTGCTCATCGTCCGCGACGACGGCGACGATATCCGGCGTACGTTCGGCCTGCGCCTCGAACCGCTGGTGGATGCCGAGATCGGTCGGGTACGTACGCTCCGTTGCATTCCACGCGGTCAACAGGCGCGCGCGTTCTTCCCTCTCCAGGATATCGATGCCACCTACCGCCTGAAGCGGGTCAACCGACATCGTGTTGAGCACGCAGAGCAAGGCATGGCGATGTCGTTCCATCGTCTCGGCATCGAACAAGGCCGTGGCGTAACGCAGGTTGCCTTCCAACCTCCCCTCACGCTCACCGAGGTTCAGCTCAATGTCGTACTTCACCGGCATCCATGGCACGTCCATGGCCTGGCCTTGAACACCCTGGACATCCCATTGACCGATCACATCGTCATCCCAGGCCAGTAGCACCTGGAAGATCGGCGTATGTTCAAGGTGGCGCGGCGGCTTCACCGCTTCCACCACCTGCTCGAAAGGCAGGTCCTGATGAACCTGCGCGTCCGCCGTTACCCGACGCACGCGATTCAGCAACGTGGCGACGTCTGGACGTTCCGACAGGTCGATTCGCAGGGCAAGGCTGTTGACGAAAAAGCCGACCAGAGATTCGGTCTGGACATGACCTCGGTTGGCACCGGCAATACCGATGACCAGATCCTCCTGGCCCGAGAGCCTGGCCAGTACGGAAGCCCACGCGGCCAGCACGCCCATGAACAGGGTGGCGCCGTGGTCCTGCGCGAACGTTTTCAGACGCCGAGTGGCCGCCTCGTCCAGCGACACCGGTACGCTGGCACCGTCGAAGCTCTGTAGCGGCGGGCGCGCCCTGTCCGTGGGCAATGCCAGCAGGACGGGAGCATCGGCCAATTGTCGTTTCCAATAAGCCGACTGCTCCGCCAGACGCTCGCCGTGCATCCATGCACGTTGCCATGCCGCGTAGTCGGGATACTGAATATCCAGCGAAGGCAGCGGGTCGCCCCGGTCTTCCCGGAAGGCGGCATATAGGGCAGACAACTCCCTCAGCAACACGCCCACCGACCAACCATCGGAAACGATGTGATGCTGGGTCAGCAGGAACGCATGGTCGTCGTCTGCCAGTTCGATCCAGCGCGCACGCACGAGCGGACCTACCGCCAGATCGAAGGTCGCGCTCCCTTCTTCCTGGTGCAACCGACTCAGCGCAGCGGACGGGTCTTGCTCGCCACGCAGATCGTCTTCGCGCCACGGCATGCCCTGTCCAGCAGGAAGAAGGCGCACCTGGGGCGTGCCACCCACGCTGACGAAATGGCTGCGCAGGGCTTCGTGGCGTGCCCATACCGTATCCAGCGCGCGACGCCACGCCGCCTTGTCCAGCGATCCGCGAAGCCGCAGGCCGAGGGGGATGTGATAACTCTCGTTATGCTCGTCGAGTTGCGCGAGGAACCACAGGCGCTGTTGGGCGAACGACAAGGGCAGCACGGCGTCGCGCGACACGCTCTCGATCGTCGTCGAGTCGTATCGTGCCCCGGCAAGACGCTGCGACACGGTTTCGCCCAGCCCGGCCAGCGTGGGTGCGGCAAACAGGGCGGACAGCGGAAGCTCGATCTGGAACAGGGACGGTAGACGACTCAGCAGCCTGACGGCCAGCAATGAATGGCCGCCCAGTGCGAAGAAATCGTCATGCCGCCCGACCCGATCGACGCCCAGCAATGCCTGCCATGTCGCGGCCAGCGCTTCTTCGACGTCACCTGACGGCGCTTCGTAACGCTCACGGGAAAAGGCATCGTCGTCGAGAGCGGGCAACGCGCGACGATCCAGCTTGCCGTTGGTCGTGAGCGGCAGCGCGGCCAAGCGAACGAACGCGGACGGGACCATGTAGTCCGGCACGTGTCGACCCATGCGCGTACGCAGCGTAGGCATCGTGGCATCGGCGTCGATACCGTCTCCCAACACCACGTAAGCGACAAGTCGCTTCTCGCCCGCCGTCGGCACGTGCGCGACGACGACGGCGTCGTTTACCTCGTCCAACCCTCGCAGCGTCGCTTCTACGTCGCCCAGTTCGATGCGGAACCCGCGGATCTTCACCTGCTCGTCGTTGCGTCCCAGGTAGGCCAGCCTGCCGTCTGGCAGGAAGCGCACCACGTCGCCCGTGCGATACATCCGTGCCCCCGGAACCCGGCTGAACGGATCGGCGAGAAAGCGTTCGGCCGTCAGTTCCGGTCGCCGCCAGTAGCCACGCGCCACGCCTGCGCCACCCACGTAGAGCTCGCCCGTGGCACCCGGCGGTACGAGCCGCCGCTGGGCATCAAGCACGTATACGCGTGTATTGGCGATGGGACGGCCGATGGACGGCTGTATGTCGCCCGCCTCGACGACACCGGAGGTCGCCACCACCGTCGTTTCCGTGGGGCCATAGTTGTTGGTCAGTCGTATATGCGCCGGCAACGAGGCAGGCACGTCGGCGAGACGATCGCCACCCACCAGCAGATGGTTCAGGCTCGACGGCAACGTACCGTCCATCGCGAGCTGGGCCAGCGGCGTGACAAGGAAAGCGCTGTCCACCGGCTGCTCACGCCACCAGGGCAACAGCATGGCGGGATCGCGGCTGATCCGCGACGGTGGCAGGTGCAGCGTGACGCCGCTGGCCAGCGCTGGCCAGAGTTCCCACGCGCTGGCGTCGAAGGCGACACCCGCGGTGGCCGTGCTGTGCTGGCCCGCCGCGAGGCCGAAAGTCTCCGCGTGCCAGGCAATGAGGTTGACGAACGTACGATGCTCGACCATCACGCCCTTGGGCGTGCCGGTCGAACCGGACGTGTAGATCAGGTACGCGAGATCGCCCGGAACCAGGCCAGGCACCTGCGGATCGCTCGCCGGCCATGCGGAGCCGAGTGTGACGTCATCCAGGGCGAGGCTGCCCGCACCCGCGGCGCCCATGGCCTGTCGGCCTGCGACGTCGGCCAGTATCGCGGCAGGCTCGACATCGGCGAGGGTCTGTTCGAGGCGATCGGCAGGATAGGCGGGGTCCAGGGGAACGTAAGCGGCGCCGGCCTTCAGTACGGCGAGCAGCCCGGTCACCAGGGCCACACTGCGTTCCGCGCAGACGGCTACGCGATCGTCCCGCCCTACGCCCAGATCGATGAGATGGTGCGCAAGGCGGTTGGCCTGCGCGTTCAATGCCGCATAGCTGACCTGCTCGTCGCCCCGGACAAGCGCGAGCGCATCCGGATTCCGTGCCACCTGCTCCTCGAACAAGGCGTGGATGCAGCGAGCGGTGTCGTATGCCCGCTCCGTGGCGTTCCAGGTATCGAGCAAGAGGTGTCGCTCTTCGGGCGACAGCAGCGTCACCTCGTTTGCAGGCGCGTGCAGATCGGTCGATGCGCTGGCAAGGTAATCCAGCAGCCGATCGGCATGGCGCGCTACCGATACGTCGTTGAAGACGGATTGGTTGAAGCGAAGCTCCAATCCCATCGGCGCGTTTCGACCGAACTGCGTGAAAAGGAAAGACAGACCTGCCTGCGGGCCGCTCAACCATTTCAGGTGGGCTGGCTCGCCGCCGAGTTCCAGGCTGCGCTTCAGGAAAAGCGTGTTGACGCTGACATCGACGTGGCGCGGATCGAGTCCATGGTGACGGACCAGCTCACTGAACGGATAGCGCCCGTGAGCCATCACGTCACGGAACATGCTGGCCGACGCGCCGATGCGCGCGCCGATCGTATCGCCACCGGCGGAGGACAAACGCAGCGGAAGCACTTTCGCGAACTGCCCGAGGGTATCGAGCATGTCGCGTGTACGGTTGAGGTAAGCCACGCCGATGACGATCTCGTCTTCACCGGCCATGCGTGCCAGGTACATGGCCGTGAGCGCGGTCAGGCACTCCGAAGGCGTAACCGACGCCTCGTCGGCGAGCCGCTGGATGGCGGCCTGCAACTCGGGCGACAAAGTACGCGTGACCGACGCGACACGGAACGGCGTACCGATGGCGTGCGGGCGATCGGCCAGCACCGCGAGAAGCGACGTCTCCGGAAGCCCCGCCAGGTCGTGGTGCCAGAAAGCGCCGTCCTCCGTATAGGTCGCGGAATCCTCATAAGCCAGGTCCAACGCCAGGCTGTCGAGATAATGGCGGTCCAACGTGAAACGATGGGATGGATCGCGCGCCAGCAGGGCGTAGTTCTTTGCCAGGTTCTCGGCCGTGCGCAGGGTCGTCCAGCCATCGGTCACCAGGTGATGCAGGCGCCAGACGACCCACGACGTGTCCGCCCAGTGGAACACGGCCGCGATGCCCTGCATGTCGATGTCGGCGATGAGGTCGCGATGCCACTGGCGAACGATCTCGGTACGTGCATGTTCGTCGGCAATCGATTCATTGACGAAATTCGCCCGCGTCGTCATTGGCGCTGTCGACTGACGTTGCCAGCCGGCATCGTTCCATTGGAGCCAGAATGCCTGGTTCTGCGCGATCACCGCGTCGACGGCCGCTTCCAGCCATCCGCGATTCACCGATGGCCCACAACGCAACACCGATATCGTCTGGTAAGAGCTTCCCGGCGTCGCCTGTTCTTCGATCCAGATGGCCTTTTGTGCGGTCGAAAGCGGGTACCAGGCGCCCGGATCGCTCCGGCCAGGCAAGCGATGCCCGACACCGGGCTGATCGGCGGCTGTCCACGTTTCGTTGCTCAGCCGCCATAGGTCCTCGACGCGGGTGTCGGGGGCATCCAACGCCGCCATCGCGAACGAAACGTACAAAGCCCCCAGGCTCTTCGCCGATGCCTCGTCGAAGAGACGTCCGTCGTAAACCACCTCGAAAGACAAGCCGTCGTCGCCCTGCTGCACGCAGATGGCGAAATCGACGCCGGTTGGGATCACCGCGCCGCCGTCCGTCGACCACGAAAAGAACACCTGGAAGATGGGATGATGCGAGGTCTCCGTATCCAGCCCCATGGCGGCAACTTTGTCCTCGAAAGGCAGGCCGGCGTGATCGCGAGCCCACCGCGAGGCCTGCTCCGACTGTTCCCAGCATGCGCGTAGGGATGACGATCTCTCGACACGGTAAGGCAACACATCGATCTCGTCGCCTCCGTTGCCATCCGCACCGATCACGATGTCCCTGCTCGCCGCCAGTGTCGCGCAAAGCGCGGCGAAGCTGCCCGCCATGATCGCGAAGGGCGCCACCGCGCCGGACGTCGAAACATGGGTCAGCGCGTCCAGAAGGCCCGATGGGCAGGCTATCGCGCAACGCGACAGGCCGGTGCCGGCGCGCAGGGAGCGCGGACGGTCGAACGGAAGGTCGATGCGTACCGGCTGGCCGGCAAGATGCGCGCGCCAGGCGCGACGAAGCTCAACGAGACTGTCGTTCATAGGAAACGCACTCCAATAACCATCCTGATTAATGGCGGACTTCAGCCATAAGAACTTCTTTCCATCGTTCCTCGCGAATCCAACGCACAAGGGGACTCACCGCACTAAGCTCAGTTAGCGCGTCGATCCGACGAAACGATGTCATGGGGACCCGAACATATATCGCGTTGCATGGCGCCTTTATGACCACAAGGTCACCACGCATACAACGATTCACGCGTTGCCGGTCAACACCATCCGGCCTGCCATTCGCGCATGGGCATACACCTTCGGCACGGTGCGCCATGGCACCGCGCCAGGACCTTGTCGGCTCGTATCAATCCCACGTTGCCAGTCCTTATTTCCGGTTTGATCGACGCGCCCTCTTCTTCGCGGCGACCGTGTTCATCTTCATTACAGATTCCGAAAGTAACGCTTTTACGCATTTTTCTTCGATACCTATCAGGGCGTGTTTTCGGCCACAAACAGGAAAGGCAACGTGCGCGAAGCGTTAGCTGTGACGTTCGTCGCAATACGCAGCCAAAAAAATAGGGCCCGCAATCCTTGCATGCGCAAGGTATGCACGGAAAAGTGCGCCTTGAGATGGCGCGCCAAAGGGTTCATGCCGATATTGTTCCTTTGCATGAGATGTTTCGACATGCATGCGTCGATAGCGTCTTGCTGCCATACGCCAAAGCATGGAAGCGCGACGATACATCCTGACTCGGCACTGTCGTGTCGGCGTCACCTTTGTCGGGGAGCATGCCCGGCAAAGAGGAGCCGAGGCGGGTGAGGTATCCTTTGCCCCCCATGAGCACTCCCCTTCCCTCGAACTACACCATCGCCCCTGCCAGCACCGCCATCGACTTCGATGCCCTGGATTTTTCATCCGATATCGATGAAGTGGCCGCTCCGCCCTACGACAAGGGTCGCATCGTCGCCACGAATCCGGTGAAGTCACGGATCCGACGTCATCTGACTGGCCACTACGACCACTATCGCTCCACGGCCCTCGCGGAGCTGTTCGTGCTGCGCGATGGCGATACGCCCATAGGCTTCGCGGCGTGCTCCACGTACCTGCATGGGTACGCCGCGCTGGACGAGGTCTCGGTGGACCGGGCCCATCGTGAAAAAGGCCTGGGCGCGGCGCTTGTCGATCGCGTCGTCCAGTGGGCACGCGACAACGACTATGAGGGCGTGAGGGGAGAGACCCAGCACGACAATCTCCGCGCATGCGCTCTTTGCGAGCGCAAAGGTTTCACCCTGGGTGGATTCGATCAGCTGGTGTACGCCACCCACGGCATACATGCCGGCAAGGTGGCGCTGTACTGGTACCTTCGCTTCGGGAGCAGCCGCGCGATGGACGAACTCAGTGGTGGGCCGGAGGCGGCCTGACTGCCGTCACTTCTACCTCGACGAGGTAACCTGGATTCACGAGGCCAGCCGCCTGCAATGAGGAGCGCGCTGGCAGGTTCGGCTGCCCTGACGTACCGAAGTACTGTCGATAGGCCGCGGTGAAACCTTCCAGGTCCATGCGCCCACCAAGACGAGGGTCACCGACCAGGAACACCTGCATCTTCACCACGTCCCCCATGCCCAATCCCATCTCCTTCAACTGACGCTCAATCGATGCGAACACGCCCTGGGCCTGGGTTTTCGTGTCGCCATAGGCATCTACCGAATCAACGGGCGCGCTGGCGGAGATGCGTGGGGGCACGACGCCGCTGACGAACACGAGCGAAGCGTCGGCCGGTACTTCCACCGCCGCCGAGATCGGCAGGGTGTTCCCGCGATTGGGGTGACGGACCACGCCAGCGCTGGCGGCAGCGGCGGATAGCAGGAGAAGACCGGCGATGCCGGCATGAAGGAACGTACGCATGTCATGGCCTCGACGGGGAATGTTTCGCCAGTCTGCGGTGGCCATGTGTCCGGGGCATGTGCGCCGGCGGTGCCGATTGTCACGAAGTGTAGCCTTGCCCAAGAAGAAGGCCGGCATCCTTGCCGGCCCCCGGGGGGCACCACGTGTACGCAGGAACGCGGATGTAGCCTGCGCACACTTCCTATAACGCGATGGCGCTTCTCCCCCCTACCCCTGATGCGATCAATGGGGATGCCAGGTGAAGCTCAGCTGGTAGGCGCGCCCCACGACATCGTCGAAGAGCGGGTTGTAGGCCGTGCCGGGCGAGCCGTAATAGGCCGGCGAATGGTCGAAGAGGTTGTGCACGTTCAGGGCGACGGTCCAGTCGCGGATGCCGGCGTAGGCCAGGTTGAGGTCGACCAGCACGAACGCCGGCGTGGTGCACTTGCCCACGGTCGCCAGGTAGTCGGGACAGGTCTGGAAGCTGGCCGAGGAGGTCGGGTAGCGGTAGGCGCCGGTGTAGCGCACGTTGGCGGTGGTGGTCCAGTCGCGATACCGCCAATCGATGCCGAGCAACGCGGTCCAGCGCGGCTGAGAGGCATAGCCCGCATAGTGATCCACCGGCATGCCGGACACGATCGTCCGATCGAGCCGCTTCAGGTAGTTCACGTCGAAGCGGATATCGAAGCGCCCCACCCGGCCGGGCTCGAAACGGTAGCGGCTTTCCAGGTCGATCACTCGGGCGTCGGTCTTGCCCAGGTTGGTGAGTTGCTGGTTCAGCGCCACGAGTTCGTGGTTGGCGTTTCGCTCGAAAAGGCGCGGATACCGTTCCGGATTCGTGAGGACATAGGGAATGGGCAGCGCATTGATGTCGTTGTCGCGACGAATGCGAAAGTAGTCCAGTGCCACGCTCGCCGTGTCGCTCGGCGCCCAGACCAGTCCCAGCGTGTAGCTGCTGGAGGTCTCCGCCTTCAACTGGGGATTACTGATCGAGTTGAGCCGCAGCTCGCAATAGCTGCTGTACCGATCGATGAGCACACCCTCCGCGCACGGCAGTACGTTGTTCGGCACCTGCGTGAGGAAACCGACCGAGGCCAGGGTCGCCGGATGGTTCAGCTGCAACAACGTCGGCGCGCGATATCCCCGGGCCCAGGTGCCGCGGATGCTGAGACCGTCCATGGCCTTCCAGTTCAGGCCGACCTTGGGCGACCACGCATGGCCATACCCCTTGCTGCGATCGAATCGCCAGGCGACGTCGACGTCGAAGCGATGCATGACCGGAAGGAGGGATTCGATATACGCCGCCGAGCTCCATCGGTCCTCGCTCCGGATCGACGGCGTCTGGAACTGAAAGACGCGACTGGTGAGGATCAATGGATCGGGCGCGTCGTGCAGCCGGTCGCGATAGGCTTCCACGCCGATGGCCACCGTGGCTGCACCGCCGGGCAACTCGGCCACGGGCCGTGACACGTGCCCGCTGATGCCGCTCTGCGTGGTTTCCGCACGGCGGTGAAGCACCGGCGAGATGGCGGAACGCACTGCCTCCGCGTTGACCGTGTCGATATGGAACGCCCCCTTGCGCACAGCCTCGGCGAACGTGTCCTCCCGAAGCAGTCCCATCAACTCGTCCGAGCTGTCGTTGTGCTGGTCGTTGACGTGGATATCCCATTCGCCATCGCCCCACGCCCCGCGCAAGCCAAGGGTAAGGAAACGGCTGATCGACACCGTGGTATCGCGCACGGGACCGAGATCGGCGAAGGTGTAGTCGTAGATGGTCATGATGCCGGGCCCCCGGTTGTCCGGGTGGCCTACGGGAAGCTGCAGGCTGTCCTTGACCGGTGCCGACTGCTGACCCTGTTCGACACGGGTCCAGCGTGCATCCGCATAGGCCTCCACGTCACCGAAACTGCGATCGATCCGGGCCATCAACGAACGGCTGTTCAGCGAGCCCTGCAAGCTGGTGACGCCAGCGCCATCATCGAGGCAGACCCCCAGGCGACTACGTTTCGATGGAGCGCAGTCGGCCGGGCGGAAGCGGACCTGGGACCGATCCAGCACGAAATCGTCATCCGAAGGCGTACTGCGCCCCCCAGGGTCGGCTGATCCGTCAGCGCCGCCCAGGAGCGATCGCGTCCAAGCAATGGATCGCGCTTCAAGTAGTCGATACTGAACATGGCGTGCCCGTTCTGGCCGAACGAGCCGCCGAAGCTTGCCGTGGCCCGACGCTGCCCTGCGTCGCCACGGTCTGACCAGCCATAGCTTCCATCGAGCGTCACGCCAGTGGCGTTCTTGCGCAACACCACGTTGATGACGCCCGCCATCGCATCGGAGCCGTAGATCGCCGATGCACCGTCGCGCAGGATGTCCACGCGCTCGACCAGCGCGAGGGGAATGCTGTTGAGGTCGTTGATGACACTGAAATCGTCCTGCGCAAGGCCGTAGCCCGCCATGCGCTGGCCGTCGATCAGGAACAACGTCGCCGCCGAACCCAGGCCTCGCAGGTCCACGGCCGCAGCGCCGCTGGCTCCGGAAAGACCGTTGTTCTGGTAGACCGCCCCATCGGTGGTGCTCACGGGCGAATTGCTCACGCGAATGCCCGGGCGCGCGCGCAGCAGGTCGTAGAGTGTCTGGTAGCCGCTGTGTTCGATCTCGTCGCGCGTGATCACGGTCATCGGCGACGCGGTTTCGACGTCGGTGCGCCGGATGTGCGATCCGGTGACCTCCACCGGTAGCAACCGCGTGGCCAGCGGCAGTTCCTCGATACGCGGCAAGGGCTTTTCGATCGGCGGTGGCGGCGGTGGCAGCCTGCGCAGCACGAAGATCTTGCCATCCACCTGCACCGCCTTCAGGCCACTTCCCTTGAGCGCGTCGTTCAACGCACCGCTGGCGTCGCGCTGCCCCTTCACGCCAGCGCTGCGCTTGTCGTGGGTGAGCGCGGGGTCGTAGATGAACTGCACGTCACCCTGGTGGGCGAGCGCGCGCAGCACATCGTCGAGCGAACCCGAAGCGATCTGGTAATCCGTCGGCGTCAGGGGGGCGGCGGCACCGCGGGCGCAGCAAAGCGCCACGAGCAGGCCAAGCGCCGCCCTTCCATATCTACCGATTCGAGGCCCCCCGGCGCGCATACGGCTAGTTCGTGCCTTTCGGCGGCGAAGCGTTCAGTGCAGGCTTCCTCAGTGCGTTTTCACCGTGCCGTTGTCCGGATACAACACGAGTTCGTCGGTCCCCCGTCGCTCGACCCTGAGCGACCATCCCGCCTCCAGCGCCCGGACCAGCGCCTGCTGGTCGCCCGCATGGAAGCTACCACTGACCTCGACGGCACCGAGGCTGCGATCCCCCAGGCGAATCTTGGTTTCGGAATAGCGATTCATTTCCGTCAGCAGGTCGTCCAGGCGATGCTGCCTGAAGAACAACTCGCCGCGTGTCCAGCCTCGCGCGGAATCGACATCCAGCGGCGTGACGCCGTCGGTGCTGCCGTCGGCGGCGAAGCGGATCTGCTGGTTCGGCGTGAGCGCCCGGGTACCACTCCACGAGGCCCGGTCGATCGACACCGCGCCTTCGAGCAGGCCAACCGTCACCGCGCCCTCGATATCGCTGACCTGGAACGTGGTGCCGATGTCGTGGATCACGTGACTGCCCGCACGCACCTCGAAAGGCACGCCGGTATGGGCGACGACGAACTCGACCCGCCCCCGCTCCATCGTGACGATACGGCGGTCGTCGTCGAAGCGAAGCGACATCGCCGCACCGGCGTCGAGCACCACCTTCGTGCCATCAGGCAGCGTGGAGGCGAAGATGCGATCCGGCGCGCCCAGCACGTGTTGCTCCTGGGCGACGGGCGCCGCGGCATGGCGCGTGTATACGCCGGAGACGCCAAGCCAGATCAGCAGGCTCGCAGCCAGCGCCGTCGGCAACACGAAGCGGAAGATCTGGCGGCGACGGCGTCCCCGCCCGGTGCGTTCGCGGCCCTGGCGGGTGGATGCGCGCAGCATGGCATCCTGGCGCAATGACAGCACGGCGTCGTGCAGGCGCGACGCTTCGACAAAAGCCGCGTCGCGACCGGGCTCTTCCTGCAACCAGCGGGAAAAGGCCTCGCGGTCCTTCACGCTACATCGGGGCGAGGCAAGCCGGGCCACCCAGGCCTCGGCCGTCCTCGGCAGGGATTCAAAATCGTGCGTCATGCTCAGTTCCTTCCGGCGTCCAGTTCACCCAGCTGCTTTCGCAGCAGGGCGAGTGCCTTGCCAATCTGCTTCTCCACCGCCTTCACGGAGATACCGCAGTGCGTCGCAATCTCCGGATAGCTCATGCCATCGATGCGGTTGAGAAGATAGATATCGCGGCACCGCGGCGGAAGGCGTAGTAGCGCCTGTTGCACGCGTGCCAGTTCCTGGTGGGTGTCGAGGCGCTGTTCGTGCGCCTGCTCGGACGACGCCAGCGCATGCACGTTTTCGTCGAGACTGACGTGGTCGGTCACGTGATGTGTTTGCGCACGGCGCGCGCGATCGTTCAGCGCGTTGATGGCGATGCGGTAGAGCAACGCGCTCCAGGTTTCCGGCGCGTGGTCACGATAACGGATGAGCCGGGCGAGGCTCTCCTGCGCGATGTCCTGCGCGTCTTCCTCCGACGATACGCGTCGGCGCAGGAAGCCGAGCAAAGGATTGCGTTGCTCGCGTACGAAACGTTCGAAACTGATCGTTTCGGGCGAGGTTTCTATTGGCTGATCGCCATCGACCGAACTGCGTCCCATGCTGCGATACCGTGCCCCCGAAAGCCGCTTTCCAGCGAGAGTACCCCACTTTCGGTGTGTGTGCGGAATCGGCAATGTGGCTTGCGAAACCATCCTCGCTCCCATCGGGTCGACGGGCTTGCTCGCCCTCGACCGATATAACGCGAATGGACGGCTTTCCCCCTACACGCGGGGCAGCGCCACATGCCCCTCGATGGCCGTGACGGTCTGGCCACCCAGCCAGATATCGGCGCCGTCGCGAAGGATGTGAAGACGGGCGTCGCGCCCCAGGGCCATGCCCTGGGCGACCACGTAGGAGGCCGGGGCCAGGCCCTCTCGCGCGAACCAGGTCGCGATGCCGGCATTGAGGCTGCCCGTGGCCGGGTCCTCGAGCAACCCGCCCGCGAAGACGAAGGCCCTGACTTCGAAGAGCGCGTCGGCGTGGTCGCCGGACAGCGCGATGACCCCCAGCTTCATGCCGGCTAGAACGGACGGATCGGGCGTCAGGCGACGCAGGTCGACGCCCTCGCGCAACAGGACGGCCCGCCAGCCACCCCCGTTGTCCACCCAGCGGGCGCCCAGGATGTCGTGCCGGGACACCCCCAGGCCGTAGGCGATGCGCAGGCTCTCCCCTTCGTCGAACGCGTCGTCGCGCAGCAGCGGCGGCGCCAGGAACGACAGCCGTCCTCCGCCACGGCGCACCCGGACCAGGCCGACGCCGCACTCCTGCATCACGTCCTCTCCGTGCGGACGGCCGCCCGCCTCCAGCCAGGCATGACAACCACCGAGCGTGGGGTGCCCGGCAAAGGCCATCTCACCACGGGCGCCAAAGATCCGCAGACGGTAATCGGCCCGGGGATCCTTGGGCGATTGCAGGAACACGGCCTCGCTCAGGTTGGTCCAGCGGGTGAACGCGAGCATCGTGGCATCGTCGAGGCCGTCGGCGTCGAAGACCACGGCCAGTGGGTTGCCCAGCAGGGGCCGATCGCTGAACACGTCGACCTGGCGGAAGGGGTGGTTGCGCATGGGATCAGATGTTCACGTCGCGTCCCCGCGACGCTTCGCATTCCTGCAGTGACTTCTCGAGGGCCGCCCTGAGATCGACGGGACTGGAATGATCAGTGTCATTCACAAATCGCGCCATGTCTTGCTTCATCGCCTCGCCGAGATGATTGCGCGCCTGGGCGCCGCACGGCGTCCGCGGCTTCCACGCCGACAGGGCGGCAAGTCGGGTGCCTAGGGCTGTCTTGTCGACGGCACCGTCGCGCTGGAGGTGCCAGTCGGCGATCACGCTGTGCAGGTCCGTCGAATCGGCGGCCAGGTTGGCCGCGTCGGCCTTCTGTGCGCGATGGGAGGCGGTGAAGGCGAGGATGGCCGTGGTGGCGGAGGCGATGAAGGCCAGCGCCACGATGGCCATCGCGGTGCGGCGGCCATTGTCGCGTCGCGTGGGGGCGACGTCACGATCGGTCATGGAGGCTCCGGGGAAAGCGCGGGAAACGGCCTATTCTGCCCCAATCGTCCCAAGGGGGAGCTGCGGCGATGTAACGCGGTTACGGGGCTATAGTCAGAGGCTGCCTATCCGGGAGACCCGCCATGATCCGACTCCGTACCCTGGCCTTCGCCGCCATGGCCGCCTTCGCGCTTCCTGCCGCCTCGGCCGACCTGAAAGTGCTGAGCTTCAACGTCCGCACGATCACCGGCCCGGACGGCCCGAATCGCTGGGAGATGCGTCGCGACCTGTTCGCCGAGACGATCCGCCGTATCGACCCCGACGTGATCGGCACCCAGGAGCTGGGCCAGGCCCAGGGCGACGATACCGTGGCCCGTTTGCCGGGCTACACCTGGTTCGGCCGTGACCGCTACGGCGGCCACAAGGACGAGCACATGGGCATCTTCTACCGCAAGGACCGCCTGAAGCTCGTCGAATCCGGCGATTTCTGGCTGTCGGACACTCCGGACAAGGTCGCCAGCATCACCTGGGGCAACATCTTCCCGCGCATGGTGAACTGGGCGCTGTTCGAGCGGGTGTCCGACCACAAGCGCTTTTACCTGCTCGATACGCACTTCCCGTATCGCGACCAGGACGAGGATGCCCGCACGCGCAGCGCGCGCGAGATCGCCACCTGGATCGGCAAGCTGCCGCAGGGCGTGCCCGTCGTGCTCACCGGCGACTTCAACACCGGGCCCGACAGCGAGGCGCATGCCCTGCTGACGAAGACCCTCAAGGACGCCTGGACCGCCGCACCGATCCACGAAGGACCGGACGCGACCTTCCACAACTTCACCGGCAAGGCCGACAAACGCATCGACTGGGTGCTCTACCGCGGCGTGGAGGCGAAATCCGCCACCACGGTGACCACGTCGAAGGACGGCCGTTATCCGTCCGACCACTTCCCTGTGGCCGTCGACTTCACGCTCTGAACCCTAGCCCGGACCGGACTCGGTCGAATGGGCTATCCGCCTCGCAGGCTCCGCCGCGCGCCGCCTGCGATAGCGCAAACGGCGCCGAAGCCCGCCCGCTCCCGCGACGGCCGCCGTGGGAATCCGCCGGGAAACTGCCGGAAATACCGCCTGCGACAGGCGGATGCCCCAGCGATCGAAGGTCCGGTCGAAGGCCACGGCCGCGACGATCACTACCAGGAAGGTCGCCGGTACGGTGAGCAGCGCCGCGGCGACGGGATCCAGGCGCATGCCGCCTGCCAGGGCGACGAAGAACCAGGCCGAAAAGCTCAACAGGATCGGCAGGTGGACGAGGTAGAAGGCGTAGGAGATGCGCCCCATGAACTGAGCCGGACGACTCTGCAATACGCGATCGAGTACGCCGCAGCGTACGGCGTAGAGCATGAGTACGCCCCCGACGACGTTGAAGAACGCCTTGCGCTCGTTGTCGGCCAGCGGCAGCACGCGCGTCCAGTCGTACCAGGGCGAGACATCAAAGCCACCGCAGACCACCGCACCGACCAGGATCGCCGCCAGCAAAGGCCGCGAACGGGTGAGTCGGGCCTCGCCAACATGGCTGCCCGCCAGGAACGCCGTGTAGTACGGCCAGTCGTGCGGGAAGAACCAGGTCAGTACGGCCACCGCGAAAGCGAAGTTCAGCACGCCGGAGCGTCCTGGCAAGGTCAATGACCGATACGCGAAGACGAACAGCGAACCCAGCAGCTCGATCTTCATCGTCCAAAGTGTGGGATTGAAACGCGACCACCCGCCGAAGAGGGTGCCGTAGACACCGTCGCGCAGCGCTTGCACGACATCCGCCGGCTGCTTCCAGAAATCGGCCAACCAATAGGAACCCGACAGCGCGCCCGCCTCCCTCGCGTGGCTCCAACCCATGCGCATGACGAACCACGCGAACATCACGGAGCCGAAGATTGGCACGCACAGGCGCAGGTAACGACGGGAGGCCCGCGTACGGAAGATCCCGGCATCGCCGGTGTCGAGCCAGGCCTTCGTGAGCACATAGCCGCTCAGCACGAAGAAGATGCACACGGCGAACTGGCCGTTCCACAGCACCGCCAGCGGGGGCAAGGCAATCAGGTGGTCTACGACGCCATGCATGGCGTCGGGTGTGGTGGTGTCGGGGTAGATCCAGGCGAAACCGCCCGGGATGAAGGCCAGGAACAGGTGGCACAGCAGCACATTGGCCGCGGCCAGGCCACGCAGGCCGTCTGCCGAGAGGTCTTTGCGCATCAACTCGCCCATGGGAAAAACCCCATGGAACCCATCCGGGTTTTGACCTCGGGTGAACGCAGGGTTTTGCGTTACGCGCCGGTTCCACTAGGTCAAGACGCCGTGACGGTGAACCGTTTCGCATTCCGGTCTACACCCCTGAGACGGCTTTCTGGCACCATCCTCCGGCTAACGACGCGCCATGGCGCGCCAGAAGGACAGCTAACCCGATGAATCTGCAAGCCAATTACGAACAGATCCCGCTCAAGGACTACGCCGAGCGGGCCTATCTCGACTATTCCATGTACGTGGTGCTCGACCGCGCCCTGCCCTTCGTGGGCGATGGCCTCAAGCCGGTCCAGCGCCGCATCGTCTACGCCATGAGCGAGCTGAGCCTCGCCGCCACGGCCAAGCCGAAGAAATCCGCCCGCACCATCGGCGACGTCATCGGCAAGTTCCATCCGCACGGTGACTCGGCCTGCTACGAAGCCATGGTGCTCATGGCCCAGCCGTTCTCGTACCGCTATCCGCTGGTCGACGGCCACGGCAACTTCGGTTCGCCCGACGATCCGAAGAGCTTCGCGGCCATGCGCTACACGGAGTCACGCCTGACTCCGATCGCCGAGTTGCTGCTCTCCGAACTGGGCCACGGCACCACCGACTGGGTACCGAACTTCGACGGCACCCTGGAAGAACCCTCGTGGCTGCCCTCCCGCGTGCCTCACGTGCTGCTGAACGGCTCGATGGGCATCGCGGTGGGCATGGCCACCGACATCCCGCCGCACAACCTGCGCGAGGTCGCCAGCGCCTGCATCCGCCTGCTCGACGACCCGGATGCCACGATCGCCGACCTGTGCGAGCACGTGCAGGGCCCGGACTACCCGACCAAGGCCGAGATCATCACGCCGCGCCGCGAACTGGCCACGATGTACCAGAACGGCACCGGCTCGGTGCGCGCTCGCGCCATCTACGAGCGCGACGACAGCAACATCGTCATCACCGCGCTGCCGCACCAGGTCTCGCCCTCCAAGATCCTCGAGCAGATCGCCGCGCAGATGCGCGCGAAGAAGCTGCCGATGATCGAGGACCTGCGCGACGAGTCCGACCACGAGAACCCGATCCGCCTCGTGCTGGTACCGCGCTCCAACCGCGTGGACGTCGAGGAGATGATGCAGCACCTCTTCGCCACCACCGACCTGGAGAAGAGCTTCCGCGTCAACCTCAACATGATCGGCCTGGATGGTCGCCCGCAGGTCAAGGACCTGAAGACCATCCTCAGCGAATGGCTGCGCTTCCGCACTGACACCGTCACGCGTCGCCTCAACCACCGCCTTGGCCGAGTCGAGCGCCGCCTGCACCTGCTCGAAGCGCTGCGCATCGCCTACCTCAACCTGGACGAAGTGATCCGCATCGTCCGCACCGAGGACGAACCGAAGCCGGTGCTCATCGCCCGCTTCCGTCTCGACGAGGAACAGGCCGACTACATCCTCGAGACCAAGCTGCGCCAGCTGGCCCGCCTCGAAGAGATGAAGATCACCGAAGAGCGCGACAAGCTCGAGGAAGAACGCGCGCGCATCAACGTGCTGCTGAAGTCCCCGGCCAAGCTCAAGGGCCTGATCAAGGAAGAACTGCGCGCCGACGCCGAGAAGTTCGGTGATGAGCGCCGTTCGCCGCTGATCGAGCGCAGCGCCGCCCAGGCACTGGACGAGAGCGCGCTGGTCGCCTCCGAGCCGGTCACCGTGGTGCTCTCGCAGAAGGGCTGGGTCCGCGCCGGCAAGGGCCACGAGATCGACGGCGAGGCACTGTCCTACCGCGACGGCGACAGCCTGCTGGCGATCGCCCGTGCCCGCACGACGCAGCAGGTGGCATTCATCGACTCCACCGGTCGCGCCTATGCGACGGCGGCGCATACGCTGCCCTCGGCGCGCGGTAACGGCGAACCGCTCACGGGCCGCTTCAGCCCGCCGGCCGGCGCACGCTTCGACGCCGTGGTGGCCGCCGAGAACGACACCCGCATCATTCTTGCCACCGACTTCGGTTATGGCTTCGTGACCCGCTTCGAGGCCCTTACGGGTCGCCAGAAGGCCGGCAAGCAGATCATCACGCTCAGTGACGGTGCACGTGTGCTGGCACCGGCGGTCACACCCGATCCGTCGCGTGACCGTATCGTCGTGGTTACGGGCGAAGGCCACCTGCTGATGTTCTCGGTGGCCGAACTGCCGGAACTCGACAAGGGCAAGGGCAACAAGCTCATCGAGATTCCCAAGACCAAGCTGGCCTCGGGCGAGGAGCGCGTCGTCGGCGTCGCCGTGGTCACCGAGGGCAAGGGCGAGGTCACGCTCTACGCGGGTCAGCGCAAGCTCACGCTGAAGTGGGCCGACCTCGTGGAGTACGGCGGCAGCCGTGCCACGCGTGGCGGCGTGCTGCCGCGCAGCCTACGCCGTGTGGAACGCATCGAGACCACCGGCTGATCGGCTCTCGTTGAATCGCGGATACGATCCGCTCCCACCCCTCTGGTAGCAACGTCGCTGACAGAAGGTGGGAGCGGATCGTATCCGCGATGATGACTGCGACAAGCCTGATTCAGAGGCGGGTGTAGTTCCAGGACACCATGTGGCCGTCCTGGTACGGCATCACGCCATGGAACGGCCGCGGATCCTCGTCGAACACCAACGGCAGGAAGTTTTTATCGCCTTCCCACATGGGCAGGTCGTCCAGCCCCTCGATCGGCACCCACTCCAGCGAACCCTCGGCGTTCGTGGCAGGCGGCTCACCCTCGAAACGGGTCACCACGAAGATAAAACTCAGCCAGTCCTCACCGTTCTTGCCGAAGCCCGGCCAGTTCAGCGTGCCGCGCAGGCTCATTTCCAGGCATTCGATGCCTGCCTCCTCGCGGATCTCCCGGCGCATGCAGGCGGCAATATCCTCGCCCGGCTCCATCTTGCCGCCCAGGCCGTTGTACTTGCCCAGGTGCTGGTCGTCCTGGCGGGCATTGCGATGGATCATCAGGACGCTCCGGCCGTCCGGGGACAGCACGTAGCCGAGCGTGGCGACGATGGGCGTATAAGGCATGGCGATGGCGAAGTCGGGGAAAAACCCCGGAGTTTACGCCCATCCCCGCTACCGGACGCGTTCAGCCCTTGCATGCCCCCGCCAGCCCGGCGAACATCCCCGGATGCACCACCGGCACTTCCCTCGCATGGCCCGTTTTCTCGCCCGCCTTTCCTCGGCCTCCGCGCTCGCCGTGCTGGCCACCGCCTGCTCCGGCCCGGCCGACGCCGTGGAAGGACGCGATGTCGTGTTCGACAGCCAGTCGTACTTCACTGTCACGGTCGACACCCGTCGCGAAGACATCGAGCTCTACTGGCGCAACCCCGACAACGACCAGCCGTTCGGCGGCATCGAAGCGCTCAAGACCTGGACCCAGGGCAAGGGTCGCCCGCTGGCCTTCGCCACCAACGCGGGCATCTACGATCGCGAGTTCCGGCCGCTGGGTCTGTATGTCGAGAACGGCAAAACCCTCGTTCCGCTCAATCTCGCCCACGGCAATCCGAGATCGGGCAATTTCTCGCTGCTACCCAATGGCGTGTTCGCCGTCTACGACGACGGCAGCGCCGAGGTACGCACCAGCGAGGTGTTCCGCGCCGCCGCACGCAAGCCTCGCTGGGCGACCCAATCCGGACCGATGCTGGTCGTCGACGGCGAGATCAACACCCAGTTCGACGATGGCTCGGACAGCATGAAATGGCGTAGCGGCGTGTGTGCCCGTAGCGCCCACGAAGTGGTGTTCGCCGTGAGCCGCGCTCCAGTCAACTTCCATGCGTTCGCCCGGTTGTTCCGCGACCAGATCGGTTGCCGCGACGCCCTCTTCCTCGACGGCACGATTTCCCAAGCCTTCACGCCCGCGTCCGGCTACGCTGGCGCCCCAGCCTTCATGACCAAGCCCTACGCGGGCATCATCGCCGTCTTTCCAAAGAAACCATGAAAACACGCCGCGTCCTCGCCCGCCTGCTGATCCTGTTTATCGTGTTGATCGGCCTGGCGGGAGGGACCGGCTGGTATTTCCTGTCGGGCAGCCTGGCGCGACTGGATGGCGATGTCACCGTCCACGGCTTGTCGGCCCCGGTGACCTTGGAGCGTGACGCACGCGGCACGCTCACGGTGGAAGGTCGCGATCGGCGCGATGTCGCCTGGGCGCTGGGTTACGCGCACGGACAGGATCGCTTCTTCCAGATGGACCTCATGCGTCGCCTGTCCGCCGGCGAACTGGCCGCCCTGGTCGGCAGCAAGGCCGTCGATGTCGATATGGGTCATCGCGTACATCGCATGCGCGATGTGGCACACCGGGCCTACGAGGCATTGCCGGGCGATCAGCGTGCCCTGATCAACGCCTACCGCGACGGCGTGAACGCCGGGCTAGGTGCCCTGCGCGTGCGACCCTGGGAGTACCTGTTGCTGCGCCAGTCGCCGCAACCATGGACGGGCGAGGACACCCTGCTCGTGCTCGGCGCGATGTACCTCGACCTCAACGAGGACGGCACCAATCGTCGCGAACGCGACATCTCCCGACTGCGCGCCGCCCTGCCCCCTGCGCTGGCCGACGCGCTGCTCGCACCGGACCCGCTTTGGGAGGCGCCCCTGGATGGCAGCCGCTCGCCGGACGTGCCGCTGCCCGATGCCAGCACCATCGACCTGCGCGCCACCACGACCGTGGCGGCTCTTTCACCGGCACCGCTGCCCGAGTTCCCCGGGAGCAACAGCTTCGCCGTGGGTGGCTCGCTCACGACCGACGGCCATGCGCTCGTGGCGAACGACATGCACCTTGGCCTGCGCGTGCCGGATATCTGGTATCGCGCCCGGCTGCGGTATCCCGACCCGACCGCTCCCGGCGGCACGCGCGACCTCAACGGCGTGACGTTACCCGGCACGCCGGTCCTCGTCGCCGGCTCCAACGGACAGGTCGCCTGGGCGTTCACCAACAGCTTCGGCGACTGGATGGACTTCGTCCGCGTGCATCGCGACGCCGCCGATCCGACCCGCTACGACTCGCCGGATGGCCCGGAGCGGTTCAAGGTGCACGACGAGGTGATCGAGGTCGCCGGTGGCGAGTCACGACACCTCAAGGTGGAGGAGACCCGCTGGGGACCGCTGGTCGAGCCCGATACCGACGGTACGCCGCTGGCACTTTCATGGATCGCCCACGATCCGCGTGCCTTCAACCTCAACCTGATGCGCATGGAACACGTGACCGACGTGTCGCAGGCGCTGGATGTGGGCCCCACGGCCGGCATGCCGCCGCAGAACCTGCTCGCGGGCGACAGCCAGGGCCACGTCGGCTGGACGATCATCGGCAACGCGATTCCGCTGCGTGACGGTCCCGATGGCACATGGCGCGGCATTGCCTCGCCGGACCGCTATCCGCGGCTTGTCGATCCCGCCGACGGCCGGCTGTGGACCGCCAACAATCGCACCGTCGGCGGCGACGCACTCGCCCTGCTGGGCAACGGTGGCCATGACCTCGGCGCCCGCGCCCGGCAGATTCGCGACGACCTGCGCGCACGCGACCGTTTCGCGCCTGCCGACATGCTCGCCATCCAGACCGACGATCGTGCGGTGTTCCTCACGCGCTGGCAGGGCCTGCTGCAGGAGACGCTGGCTAAAGACACCAGCGGTTCGCTTGCCACGCTGCGTCGCCTGACGGCCACCTGGGGAGGTCGCGCCGATCCTTCCAGCGTCGATTACCGCCTCGTCCGCACGTTCCGCCAGAACGTACGCGAGGCGGTGCTCGCGCCGTTCATCGCGCGCACGAAGGCGCGCTTCCCGGCGTTCGAATGGCCTCGTGCCGCGCTGGCCGAGGCCGCCATCTGGCGCATGCTGCACGAGCGCCCGATGAACCTCCTCGACCCGCGCTGGAAGGACTGGGACGATCTCCTGCTGGGCGCCGCGCGCAAGACAGCTGACGACCTCGGCAAGCTGCCCGGTGGCCTTGAAGCGCGATCATGGGGCGAGGTGAACACGGCACATATCGCCCATCCGCTATCGGCCGCGCTGCCCGGCTGGCTTGCCCATTACCTGGACATGCCCGCCGAACCCTTACCCGGCGATACCGATATGCCCCGCGTGCAGGCGCCATCCTTCGGTGCATCGGAACGCTTCGGCATTTCGCCCGGCCACGAGGATCGCAGCTACCTGGAACTGCCTGGCGGACAGAGCGGCCATCCGTTGTCGCCCTTCCATGGCGCGGGGCACGACGATTGGGTGCATGGCCGTGCCACGCCGCTCCTTCCCGGCGCTACGGAACATCGCCTGCGCCTGACGCCGTAAGCCACCTGGCAGGAATCTGCGCACGGGCCTCGTGGATCGTGCGCCCCTCCTTTACGGTTTCCAGCACGCGGATATCGGCGATCTTCGACGCATCGACCGTCAGCGGGTTGTCGGACAGTATCATCAGGTCGGCCAGCTTTCCCGGCGCCAGCGAGCCCTTGCTCGCGCCTTCGAAATGCTGGTCCGCCGCCCACGACGTGATGGTTTTCAATGCCGTCCAGCGGTCGATGCGGTGGTGCGCACCCAGGACATACCCTGACCGCGTGCTGCGATTCACCGCGCTGGCGACCACGCGCATGGCATCCGGAAACGCCACCGGCGCGTCGTGGTGCGTCGTGAACGGCATGCCCCTACGCACGAGCCACCCGGTCGGCGAGATATTCTCCGCGCGCTCCGGGCCAAGCACCGACGTGCGATGCCAATCGCCCCAGTAGAACGTGTGCATGGGAAACAACGACGGAAAAATACCCAGCGTCTGGAGGCGATCGACCTGGTCTTCGCGCAGGGTCTGGCCGTGGATGAGCACGGGTTTCACGTCGACGCCCGGCACGTCCTCCTTCGCCAGGGCGAACTGCGCCAGCATCTGGTCGATGGCGCGATCGCCATTGGCATGGACGAGGAACTGCCAGTGGTTACGCAAGGCCTGGGTGAACACCGCGCGCACGACCGCGTCGTCAACGACGCCATAGCCGGCGTAATCCGGGGCGCGTCCCGCCGGTGGTTCGGCATACGGCTGGGTCAGCCAGGCCGTCTTCCCCTGCGGCGAGCCGTCGAGCGTGAGCTTGATGCCCCCTATGCGGAAACGATTCCTGTACGACGGCGTGACGCGTACATCGTGGAACCAGGGTGGTGCCATCAGCGATAGGTTGCCAGCATCCAGCACATCCGGATACGCCACGATGTCGGCTTTGAGCAAGCCCCTTTCCGCGGCCAGCATGCCAACCTGCGTCTGCGCCGCGCTCGTGCGGCCATCCTGGATGGTGGTGTATCCGTAGCGCAGGTACATCGCCTGTCCCGCCAGCAACATATCGACCGCCAGTTGCGCGTCGTTGGCCGGGAACATCTTGCCGAGCGAATCGAAGAAGGCGACTTCCTCCAATACGCCATCCGGCTCGTTCGATCCTGGACGACGCCGGATCACGCCTCCCGGCGGATCCGGCGTATCCGCCGTGATACCCGCCATCGCCAGAGCCTTGCTGTTGAACGCACCGAAGTGGCTCGACTGGTGGATGAGGACGATAGGAACCTCGGACGACACCGCGTCGAGATCGTCGCGCGTGGGATGACGTTTTTCGTCCAGCAGGGAATCGTCGTAACCGAAGCCCAACACCAGGCCGTTCAGCCGGTCCGGATAAGGCGACGTTCGGATGTGCTCGCGAAGCGCCTGCAGCACGCTGGCAACGCTGCCACCGGGACCATCCGGCGCAGGCAGGATGTTGGCCGACATGGCCTGCATCCCGACCATGCTGGCATGGCCGTGGGCGTCGATGAATCCCGGAAGAAGCGCATGTCCTTTCAGGTCGACGACCCGTGTGCAACCGCGTCGGTATCGCGAGACCGTTTTCAGGTCACCGACGGCGACGATCCGTCCGGCCTTGACGGCCAATGCCTCTGCTGAGGGATTGTCGTCGACCATGGTGACGATCGGACCACCGTGGTAGATGGTATCGGCCGACCATCCCATCGATGACGATCCCTTCGCCGCTGCGGCAACCGCCAGTAGAGCCGACACTCCCAAACCCATGCTTATCGCTTTCACGTGCCCTTCGCCTCCCGGCGGCTGGATGAAAACCACGCATACTGACAGTCGCAGACACGAAGAACCCTCACGGAAACGGCCAATCGCTCCATATGCATGGACATCGTCAGTCCCACGGCAGATTGATGACGATGCCATCGGACCAGCCGACTCGTCCCTTGGTGGGAAGATTCAATCCGGTTTGCCGCCGATGATCGGCACAATGCGTTCCGTTCGAGCAGGTGTTCCATCCCGCCTCGTAGACGACGTGATACGGCAAGGGGCGATTTTCGTTGCCGCTGAGTGGAATCTCCCAGAGAATTTCGTGATGGGGATTCAGCGTGGCAGCCAGATGCGTCGCCTTCGCCAGGCTTCCCGCATGATGGCGTGCCGCGATCCAGCGCTGGATCGCCGGCACGTCAGGCAACCACCATGTGCTTCGATAGAACACGGTGTCGGCATTGCTTCGTACATGCGTCAGTGACAGATCGGCCTGGGTTTCCACCGTCGTCGTGCGAAGCATGTTAAGGCCGAACGTGATTCCCACCGAGTTCTTCCCTTCCGTGTCGATCGACCGCGAGACCTTGACGTCACCGCCGACAGCAATGTCTTCGCCGCTGGACACCTGGACACGGCCATCCACGGCATCGGCAGGAAACAGTTTTCGTAGGATTGGGCGTACCGGACAGTCCACAGGACGGAACGCCTCCGCTCCGTCGCAACGAAATACATGGACATTGCCGATCTGGGGGAACGTGGAGTTCAACGGCCACGCCGTCACCACGCCGGGCTGTTCGATGCTTCCCCAGCCCGAATGGATTGCCGCGTCCATGAGACCGTGAACAAGTCCAGAGGCCGGGTCATACCACGCGTCGCTACCATGATCCCGCGCAAAGCCTGTCCCGGCACCCTCGCCCATGGTCCGGGTCCAGAACAGATAGCTCACACTACCGGCGTCGAGACGATCTTCCGTGCGGATCAGGCCCCATTCGTTGACAAGCGAAAGCCGCAGATGATTCGCCGGAAGAAAGGGTTCAATGGTGAACTGGGCCGGTTCCGCCGTATGCACCGATAGATTGCCGTACTGGCACCAGCGTCGGGCCTCTCGTCGAAAGGCCAGACGCTGGGCCGTACCGGGCATCCGGTCGCCATACATCGTCGTCGCCATCTGGCGGCTGAAATCCCGACACACCTGTGACGGCGACGATACAAGCACCTTGAAATCGACCATGTGCCGACGTCCCGAGGGTGGCGTCGCACGCGTAGACCGCGAACTTCCCGAGGCGAATGGATCCTTGCTCCAGCTCCAACGGGACAGTGTCTGCCGTCGTGCCGCATCGTCTTCCGCGTCGAAACCGAAAACACCCAGACCGGCCCCGGGATCGAGTACGACCGTATTCGCCATGGGCCATGCATGCACGAACGCCGGACGCACGAGCGTGAGCACATCCGTCCGACCGGCAATGGCTACGCGTCGGCCGCTATCGACGAGGTCCTTGATCCGTTGCTTCACATCCGCGGGATCGTCGACGTCGTCCACCGTAAGCAACGTGACCCGTGGGGCCTGGAGTTCATCGACGGATAATGCGAGGACCTCGCCTCCTGGAAGCAGACTCAACGCCAACGGGATGATGAATGACTTTCGCATGATCGATGTTCCTGACTGTGGGTCGCCAAGATTCGCAACCTCGCCCAGCGCTGAACATGCGCTTCATCCATGACGTGCGGTGAGTCTTTCGACGCATCGCATGCCAGCGTTCACTGGCACGCCCTAGCGATTCGGAAAGCGCAGCATCACGGCATCGAACCAGGCCACCCGTGCCTTTCCAGGGAGCGTACCGATCTGCCGGTCCTTCCAGCCCGAACAGTTCGCGCTTGCATTGCATTGATTCATGCCTGCCTCGTAGATCATGTAGTAGGGAACGACCCTTCCTTCGTTTCCCATGAGGGGCACTTCCCAGAGGATTTCGTAGTGCGGGTTGAGCGTGGTGGCCAACGGCGTCGCCCAGGCCAGACCACCGAAATCGTATGTGGCGAACCAGCGCGATATCGCCGATAGATTCGGCATCCATCGCGTGGTCCGGTGGTTCACGGTATCCGCGTTCGAATGGATACGAACCATCGACATCGTGGTTTCGGTGGTCTTGGTTTCACCATAGGTCAGATCGATGCCGAAGGTCACCTTGCGTGTCGGGCTGGTGGTGAGCCGGGCATTTCCTACGACGTCCATGCGGGTGCTGTTCGTCACGGCCACCGAGCCATCGTGGGTGTCCTGGGGATAGAGCCTGCGTACCCTGGGCATGAACGGACAGTCGAAACGTAGATGGGCATCGAGGCCATCGCATTCGTAGACGAGGGTATTTCCATCGAAAGGAAACGTGGAATTCAGCGGCCACGCCGTGATCGTCTCGCGGTCAGCCAGTCCACCCCAACCGGAATGGATCGCAACATCCATCAGATTGCGAACGTTTCCATGCTTGTCGATGTAGCCTTCCGTACCCGAGCGATGGGTAAAACCGAAGCCACCTCCGTCACCCACCGTCTTCGCCCACATGGAGTACGTGACCCGGGCGGGCTGGGCACTGTCCTCGCTGCGGATAAAGGCCCACTCGGTGGTGAGTGTCAGTAGTACGTCGCGGGTATCGTGGAAGGGCTCGATAACGAACGATCGCGGCGCAGCGGCATAGTAGGAAAGATCACCGTACTGGCACCAGCGCCGGACCTCCGCATAGAACGCCCGGCGGTCTTCCGCGTCGGGCGACGTGTTGCCGAATAACGTGTCATACATCTGCCGGCTGAACGCGCGACACACGGCACCGGGAGAGCTGACATCAAAAGTCAGCGCCACGTCGCGCTGCCCGACGAAATTGAAGCGGACGCGACCCGTGCGGCCCCGTGGCTCGGGATCCGCTCCCTTATCCTCTTGCCAGCGAGAGAAGGCATCCGTGCGCGTGTCGGCGTCGATCGTGACAATGCCGTGGATGCCCAGACCATCACGTGGATCGATCACCCACGCGCCGGTTTCGGGCCAGGCGTTCACTTCACCGGCCATCGCCTCGCTGACAAGAGCCGTGTCGCCGATGAGCGCGAAAGGCCGGCCGGCGTCGAGCATACGGGTCAGGGAACGATGAACGACCGCCCGGGTATCGCCAGCCTCCACCTGGAACACCGGCAAACCCGGCACCAGCTCGTTGTATCGGGTGATCGCACCGGCTTCGGGGATCACCGACAGAAGGGCGAGACACAAGAGATTCCTTTTCATGACGTTCCTGATGGAGTTGGGCCGCACAGGCTCGCAACTCCATCGGTTCGCCACTACGCGCCTGGACCCTCCCTGCTTGTCGGAGGGAGGCGTGCGATCAGGCCAGCATGCGCTCGCAGATCGCCTCGTAGAGATCGGGCAACCGCTCCAGGTCCATGATGGAAACGCATTCGTCGACCTTGTGGATCGTCGCGTTCACCGGGCCCAGTTCGATCACCTCGGCCCCCATAGGCGCGATGAAGCGACCGTCGCTCGTGCCGCCACCCGTGCTCTGCTCGGGGTCGATGCCGCACAGATCGCGGCATACGCCGACCACCGTATCGCGCAGGCGACCGCCCGGCGTCGCCAGGAAGGGATGACCCGAAAGATGCCAGTCGATGGCGTAGTCGACGCCATGCGCACGCAGGATCGCCTCGGCACGCTCACGCAGCCCGTCGGCTGTGCTCGCGGTGGAGAAACGGAAATTGATCAGTGCGACGAGTTCGCCGGGGATGACGTTGTTCGCCCCTGTGCCGGCGTTGATGTTGGACACCTGGAAGGAGGTTGGCGGAAAGTCCGCGTTGCCTTCGTCCCAGCGCTCGGCAGCCAGCGCGGCAAGGGCAGGCGCGAAAACGTGG
Organism: Luteibacter sp.; assembly: GCF_009912395.1. Lineage (GTDB taxonomy): Bacteria > Pseudomonadota > Gammaproteobacteria > Xanthomonadales > Rhodanobacteraceae > Luteibacter. Next base: position 62,611 of record NZ_WNDO01000021.1, read on the forward strand.
ATGGGATTCTTCGCTTTCTCCGGATAGGCGACATGCCCCTGCACGCCACGCACCGTCAGCGTGCCGGACAGCGATCCGCGACGACCGACGCGGATCAGGTCACCCAGCGCCGCCTTTGCCGACGGTTCGCCTACCACGCAGTAGTCGATACGTTGGCCCGCCGTGTGGAAATGCTCGACCACTTCGCGGACGCCATGCAGGGCCACACCCTCCTCGTCGCTGGTGAGCAGAAGACCCACGGTACCCGGATGCCCCGGATGTGCCGTAACGAAACGCTCCAGCGCCACCACCATCGCGGCGACGGAACCTTTCATGTCCGCCGCACCACGCCCGTACAGCAGGCCATCGCGCTCGGTCGGCACGAACGGCGGGGATGCCCATTGCTCCTCCGGGCCACTGGGAACGACATCGGTATGCCCCAGGAAGGCCAATACCGGCCCCGCCTTGCCATGGGTCACCCACAGGTTGTCGACATCGCCGAAACGCAGGTGCTCGGCGTGGAAACCGGCCTGCTCCAGCCGGGACGCGATGAGGGGGAGACAGCCGGCATCCTCGGGCGTGACGGAACGGCGGGCGATGAGGTCGCGGGTGAGATCAAGTACGGCGGACATGGGGATGGAATTGGCGGATCGGACGATGAGCATACCGCTCCGCCCCCACGCAGGCACTGGACAAGCCCCGCGCGGTGGCGCAGTATGCAATCGTATACACATGAATACGGATGCAGACATGGCCGTTTCGATCCCGCTTTCCGTCCGCGTACCCCAGGACGACTTCGAATGGCTGAGCGCCCTGACCGTCGACGGCGCCACCACGCCATCCGACAAGCTACGGGCGATCATCCAGAGCCACCGACGCGAGCTGGAAGGCACCGCCTCCTACGAAGCCGCGCTGGGTTGGTTGCGCCAGCGCGTGCAACCTCTCGCCCAGGAGGTGGCCTCCTATGAGCACCGATCCGGCGATCGTTCCGAAGCCATCGCGGCCGCGATGGAATGGGTACCCCAGCTCATGGCGCTACTGGTCTCCAGCCACGTGCCGGCCCTTGTGGAGAACGATGGCGAGCCGCGCCAGCTCGAAGAGCTCGTCCTCCAGAAATCGGCCGCCCTACTCGGCGCCCTGCTCCGCCTGGGCATCGGTGCCCCGCCGCCAACCTACTCGCCCGATGCCATCGATCGTCACGTATTTCCCCTCGGTCGCCTGATCGACGCGGTACGCGTCGCCCGCGGTTGAGCACCTGCGATAAACCGGTAAGGAGAAGCACATGGCTGACAGCCTGCAAGACCGTGTCGCAAGACTGGTAATGGGCGGGGCGCATGCCCTGATCGACAAGGTGGAAGGCCTCGCTCCCGAAGCGACGATGGCCCAGGCCATCCGCGAGATCGACGAGGTACTCGGCGAGGTGCGCGTGGAACTAGGGCGTATCGAAGCCACCAAGCACCAGCTGGCGACCCGCCTCGCGAAACTCGCGGGCGAACACGAGGACCTGGGCGAGAAGGCCGAACTGGCGGTCCGCGAAAATCGCGACGACCTCGCCGCGGTCTGCCTCGAACGGCAGACGCTGATCGAAGACCAGCTCCCCGTGCTCGAACAAAGCCTGCAGACCCAGCGCGAACGCGGCCAGGAATGCGAGGGTTATATGCGCGCGCTGATCGCCCGCAAACAGGAACGGGAACAGCTACTCAACGAGTACATCCAGTCCCGGCGGACCCCGGAGTCCTCCGAGACCGGCCACTCCCCCCGTGGCCAGGAACATCGCGTGGATCGTGCGGAAAGTGCGTTCGACCGCGCCATGGCGCGCGCCACGGGCGTGCTAGGCTACGCGGGCGACCCGGGGGACGCCATGAAACTCAAGGAAATCGCCGACCTGCAACGCAGGAAGCGGATCGACGAGCGCCTGGGTGCGCTCAAGAAAAACATGACGGAGAAACCCTGAAGCCATGGAGCTGCTGCTGCCCGAGTGCACGCCGTTCGTCGTCGCCATCGCCGTGGTGGTCCTGCTCGGCGTCGTGGAACTCGTCGCACTGCTGCTAGGTGGCACGGCCTGGGGCTGGCTGGACCACGCCTTCGACAGCGACGGTCCCGATGGCTTTCTCGGCTGGCTCCATGTCGGCCGTGCGCCGTTCCTTGCCCTGCTCGTCATCTTCCTCACGGCCTTCGCCGTCGTGGGCCTGGCACTGAACCTCGTCGCCACGCATCTGGTCCATGTGGGTGTCCCCCGCCTGATATCGATTCCGCTCGCGGTGGCCTTGGCCATCCCCGCGGTCAGGATGCTGGGCGGTCGTGTCGCCAGGCTGGTGCCTCGGGACGAAACCTACGCCGTGAGCCACGCCGAACTGGTCGGCCGGATCGCGACCATGCTCGGCAATGGCAGCGCAGGACGCCCCGCGCAGGCGAAAGTCCCCGACGGCAAGGGCCATACGCTTTACGTCATGGTGGAGCCCGACGATACGGTGCCCGCGCTGTCGACCGGTGACCCGGTACTCCTCGTGCGGCAGATCGCCGGTACCCGCTTCACCGGCATCCCCAATCCGCATCCCGATTTGCTCATCTGATAAGGAACACTGGATGGAAAGCCTCATCAACGTCGCGATCATCGCCGGCGTCATCTTCGTCGGCCTCATCGTGGTCGGCCTTGTCGTCGCGCGGCTCTATCGCCGGTCCAGCAAGGAAATGGCCTTCGTACGCACCGGCCTGGGCGGCCAGCGCGTGATCATGGACGGCGGCGCGCTCGTGCTGCCGGTATTCCACGAGATCATGAAGGTCAACATGAACACGCTGAAGCTCGAGGTGTCGCGTGCCGGCAAGGACAGCCTGTTCACCCGCGACCGCATGCGCGTGGATGTGGTCGCCGGTTTCTTCGTGCGCGTGATCCCCAGCGTGGAAGGCATCGCCAACGCGGCGCAGACGCTGGGCCAGCGCACCATGGCGCCGGACAGCCTGCGCGAACTGGTGGAAGACAAATTCGTCGACTCCCTGCGTGCCGCCGCCGTCTCGATGACCATGCAGGAACTGCTCGACAAGCGCCAGGACTTCATCCAGGCGGTGCAGCACGCCGTGGCGGAAGACCTGCTGAAGAACGGCCTGGAACTGGAAAGCGTTTCGCTGACACGCATCGACCAGACCTCCATGCAGTTCTTCGACCCCAACAACGCGTTCGACGCCGAAGGCCTCACCCAGCTCACCGAGGCCACGCAACTGCGCGCGCGCCAGCGCAATGAGATCGAGCAGACCACCGCCGTCGCGATCGCGCAAAAGAACTTCGAGGCCGCCAACCAGCGCCTGGAGATCGAGAAACAACAGACCTTCGCCACACTGTCGCAGCAGCAGGAGGTCGCGACCCGCGAAGCCCAGCAGACGGCCGAGGTTGCGGCGATCCGCGCCCAGCGTGAGCGCGAATCGCAGCAGGCCACCATCGAAGCGCATCGCGTGGTGCGTGAGGCGGAGGTGGAGAAGGAGCGCGCCGTGCGTCAGCGCCAGATCGAAGCCGAACGCGAAATCCAGGTGGCGCAGATCGACCAGCAGAAGCGCACGACGCTAGCGGACCAGGACAAACTCATCGCCATCGCCGAGCGTTCGAAGGCACAGTCGGAAGCCGAGCGCGAGGCGAACGAAGCCCGCGCCCTTGCCGCCCGTGCCGAAGAGCAGGTGAAGACCGCACGCGAGGTCGCCGTGGCCGAGCGCGACAAGCAGATCGCCCTGGTCGCTGCCGAGCAGGAGGCCCAGCAGCAGGCGATCGGCGTCAGGGTGTCCGCCGAGGCCGAAAAGGATGCCGCGGACAACCACGCGCAGGCCATGCGCATCCGCGCCGAAGCCGACCGCGTGCGTTTCGAGGTGGAGGCTTCGGGTATCCGCCTGCGCAACGACGCGCTCAATACGCTCGGTGCCGAGCAGGTGATGTTGCAGATCAAGCAGGCCCTCATCGCCGCGCTGCCGGGCATTATCGAGGCATCCGTGAAGCCGATGGAGAAGATCGACGGCATCAAGATCGTGCAGGTCGACGGGCTCAATCGCGGACAGGCCGCCAACGGCCCTCAGGCGACCGCCCCCGCCGGCGGTGGCAATCTCGCCGAACAGGCCGTCTCGGCCGCCCTCGCCTATCGCGCGCAGCAGCCGATCCTCGACGCTGTGCTCGGCGAGATTGGCATGAAGGGCGATTCGCTCGCGGGTCTCGTCAACGGCGTCGCCGGCGACTTCGGCGCCCACCGCGCGGCGGTTCCGGTGGACCCGCCGGTTGCCTGACCGCACCACTGTAGGAGCGCGCTTGCGCGCGATCCGGGTTTGCCGCGAGCACCCATCGCGCGCAAGCGCGCTCCTACAGACGACATAAAAAAAGCCCGGCCATGCCGGGCTTTTTCTTACTTGCCGAAGCGCTTCTTGAACGCGTTGTCGCTGAAGCCGACGGAGACATCATCCCCGTCGACCACCACCGGTCGCTTGATCAGCGCGGGGTATTCCTTCAGCAGCAGGGTCCATTCCGGATCGGTGCGCGGATCCTTGCGCTGCGGCAGCAGCGTGCGCCACGTGGTGGAGGCCTTGTTGATCAGCTTTTCCCAGCCACCCAGCTTCTCCGCCCACGCCTTCAGCGTGGCCGGCGGCACTGGGTTGGCGCGGTAGTCGACGAACTCATGGGCCACCTCGAAGCGGGTGAGCCAGTTGCGCGCCTTCTTACAGGTGTCGCAGGTGGGCAGGCCGTAGAGGGTGACGGTCATGGGATCACTCGCCGCTGCGCAGGAGTTCGTTGATGCCGGTCTTGGAGCGGGTCTTCTCGTCGACCTGCTTCACGATGATCGCGGCGTACAGGCTGTGGCTGCCGTCCTTCGCCGGCAGGCTTCCCGCGACGACGACGCTGCCCGCCGGCACGCGGCCGTAGGAGATCTCGCCCGTGGCACGGTTGTAGATGCGGGTGGACTGGCCGAGGAACACGCCCATGCCGATGACCGAGCCCTTCTCCACGATGACGCCTTCCACCACTTCCGAACGCGCGCCGATGAAGCAGTTGTCTTCGATGATGGTCGGGTTCGCCTGCAGCGGCTCCAGCACGCCGCCGATGCCCACGCCGCCCGAGAGGTGCACGTTGGCACCGATCTGCGCGCACGAGCCCACGGTGGCCCAAGTGTCGACCATGGTGCCAGTGCCGACGTAGGCACCGATGTTGGTGTAGCTAGGCATCAGTACGGCATCTTTCGCGATATGCGCGCCACGACGGACCAGGGCGCCCGGCACCACACGGGCGCCGAGGTTCGCGTACTCGGTATTGTCGCCGTCGGTGAAACGCAGCGGCACCTTGTCGAAGGCGCTGGACGGACCGCCGTCCATCACGCGGTTGCCGTTCATGCGGAAGTACAGCAACACGGCCTTCTTCAGCCAGGCGTTGACGGTCCAGCCGCCCTTGCCGTCCGGTTCGGCCACGCGGCGCTCGCCGGATTCGAGGAGGTTGAGCACCTGGTCGACAGCCTCGCGCAAGCTACCCTCGATCTCGTTCTGGGTGAGGTCGGCGCGGCGTTCGAAGGCATCTTCGATGACGGATTCAAGCGTTTGCATCTGCATGTACGGCATTCCTGGGGAGGTCGGAACCGATGTGGCGGAGCAGGCACGTCCGCAGGATCTCCCGGCGATCGGGGGACAGCGGCGCATTGCTGCGATCGGTGAGTTGGAAAAAGTCTTCGACGCGCTCGCCGAAGGTGGCGATACGCGCATCATGCACGCGGACTCCCGCTTCGGCCAGCGCCTGCGCCACGGCCGCGAGCAGGCCTGGCCGATCGGTGCAGACCAGCGCGAGCTGGGTGCGCTCGCCGGTATCCACGAATTCGATGCGCGGCGCCATCTGGAAGTGACGCAGGTGCCGCGAGAGGCTGCGCTTGGGCGGCGCGTGGCCGGCGGGCTGGTCCAGTGCGCGGAGCATGCGTGTACGCAGTTCGTCGGCGCGCTGGAGCGAGGCCGGAGCCTGCGAATCGGATTCGAGCAGGAGGAACGTATCCAGCGCCATACCGGAAGTGGATACCAGCACGCGCGCCTCGACCACGGAGAATCGCAGGCGATCGAGCATCGCCGTCACGGTGGCGAACAGGCCATCGCGATCCGGCGTGTAGATGAACAGCTCGGTGCTGCCGCGGACGGAGAACGGGTGCACCTCCACCAGCGGCGTGGTGCCACCGGAACGGAGGATCGCCGAGGTCTGCCAGGCGATCTGCTCGGGCCGGTGACGCAGGAAGCTCGAATCGGGGAATTCCGCCCAGACGCGGACGATGTCGTCCGTATCGATACGGTCCGTGGCCAGCATCGCCAACGCGCGCTCGCGGCATTCGCGCACGCGCGTCCCGGCATGTACAGGCAAGGCCAGATCGCTGCGCAGGGCGAAACGCGTGGACGTGTAGAGATCGGCCAGCAGACGGTCCTTCCAGGCGTTCCACAGCTTCGGACTGGTGCCGATGATGTCGGCGATGGTCAGCAGGTAGAGATGGTCCAAATGCTCCCAGTCGCCCACGACCGAGGCGAAGCGATGCACCACCTCCGGGTCGGTGATGTCCTGGCGCTGCGCCGTGGTGCTCATCAGCAGGTGCTGGCGAACCAGCCACGCGACGAGGTCGATGTCTTCCTCGGGCAAGCCCAACTTGGTGCAGAAACCGCGTGCATCTTCCTCGCCGAGCACGGAATGGTCGCCACCCCGCCCTTTCGCGATGTCATGGAACAAGGCGGCCAGCAGCATCCGCTCCGGACGCTCGATATGCGGCCAGATCTCGCAACCGATCGGAAAATCCCGGCGTGCGGCTGGATCGGCGAAACGTGCCACGTTGCGCAGCACCCGCAGCGTATGTTCGTCGACGGTGTACACATGGAACAAGTCGTACTGCATGCGTCCCACCACCTTGCCGAAGGCCGGCAGGATCGCGGCAAGCAGGCCGTGGCGATTCATCCGCCATAGGGCATCCACCGCGGGCGCGCCACGCCGCAGCAGCGCGAGGAAGGCGGCGAGCACCTGCGGATCGTCGGCCAGCGATTCGCCGTGCAGCGACACCGCGTGCTGGATGCGCCGCATGGTTTCGGCGGTGAATCCCGTGATGCCGGGTTCGTCGAGGCGCGCGATGAAGATTTCCACCAGGGCAGCTGGTCGGCGCGCGAACAGCTTCGGATTGCGCGGCGCGATACGCGAACCGTGGCGCACGTAATCGACGCCGACCGGCTGCGGCTCCGTGCCGGGGTCGAGCATTTCCTCGAAGCGTTCCACCAGTTGCGTACCGGACCGTTCGATCTGCGTGGCCGCGCGATAGTAGCCCTGCATGAACTGCTCGACGCCCAGGTTCTTGGCATGCTCGTCCTCGAAACCGAGGCGAGTGGCCAGCGCGCGCTGGTAGTCGAAAAGCAGGCGTTCTTCCGCGCGCCCCGCCTCCAGGTGCAGTGCATATCGATAAAGACGCAACGTCTCCTCGGCGCGTTCCAGGCGACCGATCTCCACCGGCTCCAGCAAGCCTTCCGCCACCATGGCGTCGAAGTCCGGCGCGTTGGCCAGGCGGCGGCCCAGCCAGCGGATGGAGTCGAGCGTGCGCAGGCCACCCGGACCGTCCTTGAGGTTGGGCTCCAGGTTCTGCGCGGTGTCGTCGTAGCGGGCGTGCCGGGCATCCCGCTCGGCAAGGCGCGCGGCGAGATAGGCACGAGGCGGCCACAACGCGGGATCGTCCAGAATGCCGCGCAACTCGTCGGAAAGGATCGGCCAGCCGGCCAGCCGACGTGCGTCGAGCAAGCTGGTGAACACGCTGGCGTCCTTCGCGGCAAGCTCGCGGCACTGCTCCACCGTGCGCACGGCGTGCCCCGGCTTCAGGCCGATATCCCACAGGCAGGAGAAGAAATTCTCCAGCGCCCGGTAAAGCGACGGCGAACTCTCGCCGACCATCGCGAGGAGGTCGACATCGGAATACGGAAAGAGCATGCCTCGGCCGAAACCGCCCACGGCAAAGAGCGTGGCGGCGGCCATGTCGCCCAGGCAGGCACCCCAGGCGTGGACGACCACCCGGCCGACGATCTCGGCCCGGCGCCGCGCGAGCGCCGAGGCATCCTCGCCGTCGCGGAAGGCGACGGCGAGCGCACGATCGGCGTCGTCCAGCAGTTGCCGGAGCGAACGCCGCGCTTCGGGCGATACGCCCGAGCGGGGAACCACGGCGGGCAGGCGCGGAAGCGGTGGAAGCGTCACGGCAAGGCCCTCGGCGGTTGGATCGGGTGGAACCGGCGAGGATCCGCGGACCCTCGCCGTGAAAGCGTCAGGCGGCGTCCGGCCAGGGCGTCAGGATCTCGAAACCGTCTTCAGTGACCGCAATGGTGTGCTCCCACTGGGCGGACAGCGAGTGGTCCTTGGTGACCACCGTCCAGCCGTCCGGCAGCGACTTGGTCTGCGGCTTGCCTGCGTTGATCATCGGCTCGACCGTGAAGGTCATGCCCGGCTTCAGCTCCAGGCCGGTGCCCTGGCGACCGTAATGCAGCACTTGAGGCTCGTCGTGATAGACCTTGCCGATGCCATGGCCGCAGTACTCGCGGACGACCGAGAAGCCCGCGGCTTCGGCGTGCTTCTGGATCGCGGCACCCACGTCGCCCAGGGTGGCGCCCGGCTTCACGGCCTCGATGCCCTTCATCATCGCCTCGAAGGTCGTCTCCACCAGGCGCTTCGCCAGCACGCTCGGCGTGCCCACGAAATACATGCGGCTGGTGTCACCGTGCCAGCCGTCCTTGATGACAGTGACGTCGATATTGATGATGTCGCCATCCTTCAGCACCTTGGCGGGGCTGGGGATGCCGTGGCAGATCACGTGGTTGACCGAGGTGCACACCGTCTTCGGAAAGCCCCGGTAGCCCACGTTGGCGGGAATGGCCTGCTGCACGTTCACGATGTGATCGTGGGCGAGCTTGTCGAGCTCCTCCGTGGTGACGCCCGGCTTGACGTGCGGAACGAGCATGGCCAGCACTTCGGCGGCCAGGCGGCCGGCCTCGCGCATGGCCTGGATCTCTTCGGGGGTCTTCGGTACGACTGCCATGGTGGTTTCTCTCTTTTTCCTTTGCCCTCAGGGAATTGGGCCTGCCCTCGAAGGTGGCGGCGTCCCGTCCGGAAATCCACCCCCGACTTGCGGCGGGCGGACTCCAAGGGCTATAATTAGCGAGTTTTGCTGTCCGGCGAAGCCACTTATACGTGGCCACGGCGGCGAATCGAAGCGCGATTGTAACCGCACGAGGCCATGCTTGGCCCGGGCGCAAGGCTTTCGCTTTAAACGCCACACACGCATCGGCACCGCCTTCGGGGTGCCTGGTCATACCGTCGACGAGCGAAAGGCTCCGCGGGCCGACCGGGTCGAAGCCGGGGATGCGTGGAGGTCCCAACCCCCATAGAACCGCTTTAGCGGTTCGCCCAGGAGTATTCCATGGCACAAGTCACCATGCGCGAGATGCTGGAAGCCGGCGTCCATTTCGGTCACCAGACCCGTTACTGGAACCCCAAGATGGCTCCGTACATCTTCGGCGCCCGCGGCAAGATCCACATCATCAACCTCGAGAAGACCCTCCCGCTCTTCAACGACGCGATGAACTTCCTCTCGGGCCTGGCCCAGAAGGGCGGCACCATCCTGTTCGTCGGCACCAAGCGTTCGGCCCGCGAAGCCCTGGCTGAAGAAGCCGGCCGCGCCAACCAGCCGTTCGTCACCGCCCGCTGGCTCGGCGGCATGCTGACCAACTTCCGCACCGTGAAGCAGTCGGTTGCCCGCCTGAAGGAACTCGAAGCCGCCGAAACCGACGGTTCGTTCGACCGCCTGGTCAAGCACGAAGTGCTGGCCCGTCGCCGCGAGCGCGAGAAGCTGCAGAACTCGCTCGGCGGCATCAAGGACATGAACCGCCTGCCGGACGCCCTGTTCATCGTGGACATCGGCCACGAAGACATCGCCGTGCAGGAAGCCCGCAAGCTGGGCATCCCGGTCGTCGCTGTCGTCGACACCAACTACGATCCGACCCTCGTCGACTACGCCATCCCGGGTAACGACGACGCCATCCGCGCCATCCAGCTGTACGCCCGCGCCGCCGCCGACTCCATCCTGGAAGGCAAGGCCGCCGCTCCGCAGCACGCCGCCCGCGGCGATGCCAACGAGTTCGTCGAGCTCGACGAAGCCGGCAACCCGGTCGCCAAGGACGAAGCCCCGCGTGGCGAGCGTCGCAACGATCGCGGCGCCCCGGCCAAGAAGGGTGCTCCGCGCCGTGACGGCGGCCGCGACGGTGGTCGTGGTCGCGCCTAAGCGCCCCACCCCGTAGCAGCGTCATCGTTTCACCCGGCGCCGCGGCACCACCGCCGCGGCGCCAATCAAAAACTTTGAGGAATTACCATGGCTGAGATCACCGCGGGCCTCGTCAAGGAACTGCGTGAGCGTTCCGGCGTTGGCATGATGGAGTGCAAGAAGGCACTCGTCGAAAACAACGGCGACATCGAAGCGGCAATGGAATGGCTGCGCAAGAACGGCCTCGCCAAGGCTGACAAGAAGGCCGACCGCGTCGCCGCCGAAGGCCTCGTCGCCTTCGCCATCAAGGGTGGCAAGGGCGTGCTGGTCGAAGTGAACAGCGAAACCGACTTCTCGTCGCGCAACGAGGCTTTCATCCAGTTCACCAAGGATGTCGCCAACGTCGCTCTCGAGTCGGGCGCCAAGGACATCGACACGCTGAAGGCCACCAAGCTGGGCGACAGCACCGTGGAAGATGCCGCCAAGACCCTGACCCTCACCATCGGTGAGAAGTTCGATGTCCGCCGCCTCGCCACCGTCGAGACCGACGGCGTGCTGGCCGGCTACTCGCACAGCGGCCGCATCGGCGTGCTGGTGGCCCTCAAGGGTGGCTCGGAAGAGCTGGCCAAGGGCATCGCCATGCACGTCGCCGCGATGAACCCGAAGTTCATCAAGGTGGAAGACGTTCCGGCCGACTTCCTCGAGAAGGAAAAGGAAATCGAGCTGTCGAAGATGTCCGACAAGGAAAAGGCCAAGCCGGCCGACATCCTGGACAAGATCGTCAGCGGCAAGGTCAACAAGATCCTCGCCGAGGCCACCCTGGTCGGCCAGTCGTACGTGCTCGACCAGGACGTCACGGTCGCCGAAGCCCTCAAGAAGGGTGGCGCCGAGCTCGTCTCCGTGCAGCGCCTCGCCGTGGGCGAGGGCATCGAGAAGGTGGTGGACGACTTTGCCGCCGAAGTGATGAAGCAGGCTGGCCTGGCGTAAGCCACCCTCCTCGCTCGATGAAAAGGCCGCGAGAGATCGCGGCCTTTTTTTATGCATCCGCGCGGGTTCGCAGGTTTTTGCACCTGCGTAGCGAAAACGCACCGAAACCCTGTCCTTCGACGACGAAGGAATTTCCTGCGAGCTTCCTCCCATCGCTTCTTGTCAGTCATGCCAAGAATTCGCGAGCGCCCAAGCCGGGCGCCAACGGAGGGAGACACCCATGCATTCACGCAACACCGCGTTCCTCAGGACCTCGCTCATCGCGCTTGGCCTGTTCGGCACGTTCGCCGCCCACGCAGACGACCTCAATACGCCCGCGAAGCGGGAAATCGCCATGGAGCTGGTCTCCAGCGCGGAAAACACCTCGCTCGACTGGCGCGCCCAGTACGCCTATATCGAGGACATCAAGGACGGTCGCGGCTACACAGCTGGCCTCGTCGGCTTCACGTCCGCCGACGACGACATGCTTGCCCTGGTCACGCTCTACGACACCGCCGAGCCGGGCAATGTCCTCTCCAAATACATTCCGGCGCTGACCTTCCTATCGAAACACAATTCAGGATCGCACCAGGGACTGGATCCCACCTTCAAGAAAGACTGGATCACAGCTGCGGCGGACCCCGTGTTCCAGGCCGCGCAAGACCAGACACTCAACGAGCAATACTTCAACCCGGCCCTTTCCCAGGCGACGACGGATGGCCTCGGTATCCTGGGCCAATTCATCTATTACGACGCCTATGTGATGCACGGTCCGGGCAACGGCACCCATAGTTTCGGCGGTATTCGCAAGGCCGCGCTGGCCAACGCAAAGACGCCTGCACAGGGCGGTGATGAAACCACCTACCTCAACGCGTTTCTCGACGCGCGCCGCGCACTCATGCTGAAAGAACCCGATCACAAGGACAACGTGGATCGCATCGATACCGAGCAGCGTGCCTTCCTGAAGGCGGGCAACCTCAATTTGGATACGCCGTTGCGGTGGACCGTCAACGAAGGCGATTTCAGCATTCCCTGATCCCGACCGAAACAGGGCAAAGGGCGCGCCACGTCGCGTCCTTTGCCCATGGGGAAAGCGAAAACGGCACGAGGCGCGATGCTTTAAATCGCAACCAATTTCCTGTGAGCGCCGTCGCGGCCGACGGGCCACGCAAGCGCAATAACTTGCGGGCCGAATCCCGGCGCCAACACAAGGAAGCCACCATGCATCTTCGCCAAACACGAGGCCTGCTCGCCCTACTCCTGGCCACACTCGTCGCCACACCTACCCTCGCCGCCGACCTCGACACGCCCGCGAAGAAGGACATCGCGATGCAACTGGTCTCCAGCGCCGAGAACTCCAGCCTCGACTGGCGCGCGCAGTACTCGTACATCGAGGACATCCAGGACGGTCGCGGCTATACCGCCGGGATCATCGGGTTCTGCTCGGGCACGGGCGACATGCTCGACCTGGTCAAGGACTACCAGGCCGTGTCGCCGGGTAACCGCCTCGCCAAGTACATCCCGGCTCTGCAAAAGCTCGCCGACAAGCATTCCGCGTCGCACGCCGGCCTCGACCCCGGCTTCCCCGGCGACTGGCGGGCCGCCGCGAAGGACGTCGCCTTCCAGGTCGCCCAGGACAACGTCCGCGATGAGCAGTACTTCACTCCCGCCGTGAACCAGGCCAAGGCCGACGGCCTGCGCACGCTCGGCCAGTTCATCTATTACGACGCCATCGTGATGCACGGCCCTGGCACCTCGGCCGACAGCTTCGGCGGCATCCGCAAGGCCGCGATGAAGGTCGCCAAGACACCCGCGCAGGGCGGCGACGAAACCGCCTACCTCAACGCTTTTCTCGATGCGCGCGTGAAAGTGATGAAGCAGGAGGAGGCCCATGCCGATACGTCGCGCGTGGACACCGAGCAGCGTGTCTTCCTCAAGGCCGGTAACTTCGGCCTCGAAAAGCCACTGCGCTGGAAGGTGTACGGCGACGCCTATTCCATCCAGTAAAAGGAAACCTCTCCACTGCAGGAGCGCGCTTGCGCGCGATCGCGCGCAAGCGCGCTCCTACAGAGTCTCCGAGCGATGGGGTCTGCGGCAGCCCCATCCCCGGAGCGAAAGCTAAACCGCGACAGTTTTTCACGTTCCTGTAACAAAGAACGCGCGCTACACTACGCGCGTTTTGCCCCACACAATCTGGAGACCCCCCATGAGCAACCAGCTGAACCACCGCCGCATCCTGCTCAAGCTCTCCGGAGAAGCCCTCATGGGCAGCGAAGACTACGGCATCGATCCGAAGGTGATCGGCCGGCTCGCGAAGGAAATCCTCGAAGTGGTCGCCGCCGGCGTCCAGGTCGGCGTCGTCATCGGCGGCGGCAACATCTTCCGCGGCGCCGGTCTCGCCGCCTCGGGCATGGACCGCGTCACCGGCGACCACATGGGCATGCTGGCCACCGTCATGAACGCCCTCGCGATGCAGGATGCCATCGAGAAGCTGGGCGGCGAAGCGCGCACCATGAGTGCCATCAAGATCAACGAGGTCTGCGAGGACTTCATCCGTCGCCGCGCCATCCGCCATCTCGAGAAGGGCCGCGTCGCCCTGTTCGCCGCCGGCATCGGCAACCCGTTCTTCACCACCGACTCCGCCGCCGCCCTGCGCGCCGTGGAAATCGGTGCCGACCTGCTCCTCAAGGCCACCAAGGTCGACGGCGTCTACAGCGCCGACCCGAAGCGCCACGCCGACGCCACCCGCTACGACCACCTCACCTACAACCAGGTGATCGAGCGTCGCCTGGAGGTCATGGATACCGCCGCCATCGCGCTCTGCCGCGAGAACAAGCTGCCCCTGCGCATCTACGACATGACCCAGCCCGGCAACCTCATGAAGATCATGACGGGCGAGCCGGTGGGCACCCTGGTCGACGCCGGCTGAGCCGGCCAGCCCCCTCCAGGGGCGCTCTGGCGCGGTGCGGCACGGCCGTACCGCGCTCCCCTGCTATACTCGTCTGCTGACCAGTTCCACCGGAAACAAGCCCATGATCAACGACATCAAGAAAGATGCTGAGACCCGCATGGGCAAGAGCATCGACTCGCTCAAGCACGACCTGAAGTCGATCCGGACCGGCCGCGCCAATGCGTCCATCCTCGACAACATCGTGGTTCCGTACTACGGCTCGTCCACCCCGCTGGCCCAGGTGGCCAACGTGACCACGCCGGACGCCCGCTCGCTCTCCGTCAAGCCGTTCGACAAGGCCATGGTCGGCCCGATCGAGAAGGCCATCATGGCCTCCGATCTCGGCATCACGCCCACCACCATGGGCATGGACATCCGCCTGAACTTCCCGCCGCCGACCGAGGAGCGCCGCAAGGAGCTCGCCAAGAGCGTGTCGAAAGAAGGCGAGGCCGCCAAGATCGCCATCCGCAACGTGCGTCGCGACGCCATCCAGCACGTCGACAAGTTGCTGAAGGACAAGGCGATCACGGAAGACGACAAGAAGGGCGCGGACAACGACATCCAGAAACTGACGGACAAGTTCGTCAAGGACGTCGACACGGTCGTCGCCGAAAAGGAAAAGGAGCTGATGGCGCTCTGACGCGCCATCGGTCCATGCCCATGGCAGCGAGGCCCGAGGGACGGGTACCCCGCCACCTGGCCATCGTGATGGATGGCAACGGTCGCTGGGCGAAGCAGCGTCTTCGCCCGCGCACGTTCGGCCATCATGCCGGGCAGAAAGCCGTGAAGGAGGCCGTGGAATTCTGCCTCCGTCGCGGCATCGCCTCGCTCACCCTGTTCGCCTTCTCCAGAGAGAACTGGCAGCGGCCGCCCACCGAGGTGTCGGCGCTGATGGAACTGTTCCTCAAGGCGCTGGACAAGGAAGTGGCCGAACTGCACGGCAATGGCGTCCGGATCCGCTTCGTCGGCGATCTGGCCGCCTTCGCGCCCGAACTGCGCAAGCGCATGCTGGGTGCCATGGAGCGCACGGCCGGCAACACGGCGCTCAACATGAACGTGGCGGTCAATTACGGCGGACGCTGGGATATCGCCCAGGCCGCGCAACAGGCCGTCGAAGCGATCGCGCGCGGGGAATTCACCGCCGCCGAACTCGACGAACACCGCCTGCACGGCTATACCTGCCTTGCCGATCAGCCGCCGCTCGACCTGTTCATCCGTACGGGTGGCGAGCGCCGGGTCAGCAACTTTCTTCTCTGGCAGCTCGCCTACGCCGAGCTGTATTTCACCGACACCCTGTGGCCCGACGTCGACCAGGCCTGCCTCGCCGAGGCCATCGACGACTACGCCCGCCGCGAGCGCCGCTACGGGCGAACCGGCGAACAGGTCGCCACGGGCTGACGCCGGATCTCCATGCTCAAGCAACGCATCACCACCGCCGCGATCCTCCTGCCGGTCGTCCTGGCGCTCATCCTGCTGCCTCCCACCAGCTTCTTCGCCGCCGTGGTGGCCCTCGTCTTCGTGGGCGCGGCCTGGGAGTGGAGCCTGCTCTCCGGCTGCCGCACGCCCACGGGGCGTGGCATCGTCGCGGCCCTGGCCGCCGCCCTCCTTGCTTCGCTTGTCGTCGTGCGCACACCGGGCGTGCTGACCGTGCTGAGTTTCGTCGGCGTGGCCTGGTGGGTCGGTTGCTGCTTCTGGCTGCGTCATTTCACCTTTGCCGCCGCGCCCAACAACGAAAACCGCCTGCTGAAGCTCGGTGCGGGCGTGCTGGTCATCGTACCGACGCTCGCCGCCGCCGTGTCCCTGCATGGCAGCGACCGTGGACACTGGTGGACGCTGCTTGCCCTGGTGATCGTCTGGGCCGCCGATACCGGCGCCTACTTCAGCGGCCGCTTCCTGGGTCGCCGCAAGCTTGCCCCCCGGATCAGCCCGGGAAAGACCTGGGCGGGCGTCTACGGCGCCGTCCTCGCTGGCGGCCTCGTGGCACTCCTGGGCGGCTACCTGCTCGGCGTGCGTGATGGCGGCCAACTGATCGGCCTGCTTGTCCTGGGCGTGCTTTCCGTGGCCGCCGCCGTCGTCGGCGACCTCTTCGAGAGCCTGATGAAGCGCCACGCCGAGGTGAAGGACTCCGGCAGCCTGTTCCCGGGCCACGGCGGCCTGCTGGATCGTCTCGACAGCGTCTTCGCCGCCCTGCCCGTCTTCGCGGCAGGCAAGATCCTCCTGGGACTCTGACACATGGCTCTCCGCCAGGTCGCGGTCCTGGGCGCCACCGGCTCCATCGGCACCAGCACCCTCGACGTCATCGCCCGGCATCCGGAGCGTTTCCGCGCCAGCGTGCTCGTGGCCAACCGAGGGACCGAGGCCTTGGCGGCGCTCTGTGAGCGCTTCCGACCCGACGTCGCCATCGTGGCCGACCCATCAATGGAGGCCGACCTGGCGCGGCGCCTTGCCGCTGCCGGCGTTCGCTGCGAGGTGGCATCGGGCCCCGACGCGGTCACCGCCGCGGCGTCTGGCCCGCTTTGCGACACCGTGGTCGCGGCCATCGTCGGCGCGGCAGGCCTCGATTCCACCCTGGCCGCCGCACGCGCCGGAAAACGCCTGCTGCTGGCCAACAAGGAATCCATCGTGATGGGCGGCGAGTTGCTGCTCCAGGCGCTGCGCGAAGGCGGTGGCGACCTCATCCCGATCGACTCCGAACACAACGCCATCTTCCAGTGCTTGCCCGGTGGGCGTCCCGGCCTGAGCAAGGCCGGTGTGCGTCGCCTGGTGCTCACAGCCTCCGGCGGTCCGTTCCGCGGCCGTCGGCGCAGCGATCTCGGCGCGATCACGCCTGATCAAGCCTGTGCCCACCCCAAGTGGTCCATGGGCCGCAAGATTTCCGTCGACTCCGCCACCCTGATGAACAAGGGGCTGGAGGTGATCGAGGCACATCACCTGTTCGCCGCCCCCGTCGACACCATCGAGGTGGTGGTACACCCGCAAAGCCTGGTTCATTCGCTGGTGGACTACGTGGACGGCTCGATGCTCGCCCAACTCGGCAACCCCGACATGCGCACGGCCATCGCCTGCGGTCTGGCATGGCCGGAACGGATCGACGCGGGCGTGCCGCCGCTCGATCTCGCGGCCCACGCGCGACTGGACTTCGAGGCACCCGATACGGACACCTTCCGCTGCCTCGCCCTGGCCTTCGAGGCCTTGCGCGCCGGCGGTGACGCCACGGCCATCCTGAACGCCGCCAACGAAATCGCGGTCGAGGCGTTCCTCGCCGGCACCCTGCCCTTCCTGGGTATCGCGGAGGTCGTCGAGCGCGTACTTGAGGAACTGCCGGCCAAACCCGTGGTCGATGTCCAGACCCTCAGGGGACGCGACGACGAGGCAAGACGGGCGGCTCGGGGCATTCTCCGCCGCGCTTACTGCTAAACTCGTTCCACCCAAACGTTTTTTTTCGAGACCCACCCTCTCTGATGAGCCCTGTCCTAGGTTCCGTGTTCTGGCTGCTTGTGACGCTTGGCGTCCTGGTGACCTTCCACGAATTCGGCCACTACTGGGTCGCGCGGCGCTGTGGCGTGCGCGTGCTGCGTTTCTCCGTGGGCTTCGGCCGGCCGCTGTGGCGCCGTGTCGCGAAGGACGGCACCGAATATCAGATCGCCGCGATCCCGCTCGGTGGCTACGTGAAGATGCTCGACGCCCGCGAAGGCGACGTCGACCCCTCCCAGCAGGGTGAGGAATTCACGGCCAAGCCGGTGTGGAAGCGCATCGCCATCGTGGCCGCCGGCCCCGCGTTCAACCTGATCTTCACCATCGCCGCCTTCTGGGCGATGTACATGGTGGGCAAGCCCGACGTGGCGCCGCTCGTCACCGCGACGCCCAACACGGTCGCCGCCCAGGCGGGCATCCGCCCCGGCGATCGTATCGTCGCGATGGACGGCCAGCCGGTGAGCACGTGGAGCGACGCCATGGACGTCCTGGCGAACGCGCTGCTGGGTACCTCGCCGCTGCCCATCCGCGTCACGGGTACCGACGGCGCCCAGCGCGACGTGGTGCTGCCGCTGCAAAAGCTCGACAACTCCGGCGACATCGGCCAGCGCTTCACCCAGCTCGGCCTCGCCATGGAGCCCCCTCCGGCCGTCGTTGGCAGCGTGCTGAAGGGCGCCCCCGCCTCGCTGGCCGGCCTGCGTGCCGACGACCGCATCGTCAGCGTCAATGGCCACCCGGTCGAGAACTTCGAGGCCTTCAGCAAGCTCGTGCCGGAGCAGGCGAAGACCTCGCCCAAGCTCGCCCTGGTCATCGAACGCGACGGCAAGCCCATCGACGTGGCCCTTACCGCCCACATGGCCTCAGAGCAGGGCGAGGCCCCGCGCTGGCAGATCGGCGTGGCCGCGCGCCCGCTCGAGACCGCCACGCTACGCTATGGCCCGGTGCGCGCCTTCACCGAGTCGCTGTCGACCACCTGGACCGGCGCCCGCAACACGCTGGGGCTGATCGGCAAGATGCTTTCCGGCGAGGCTTCCACCAAGAATCTGTCGGGTGTCATCGGCATCGCCCAGGTGGCCAACGACTCAGCCAATCGCGGCCTCGGCTGGTTCCTGAACTTCCTCGCGCTGGTGTCCCTCAGCCTTGCCATCCTGAACCTGCTTCCCATCCCGGTCTTGGATGGCGGACACCTGCTGTATTACCTTATCGAGTTGGTCAAAGGCAGCCCGGTCAGCGAACGCACCATGATCGCCGGCCAGTATGTGGGGCTCGCCTTGCTGTTCACGCTGATGGGGCTGGCCTTCTTCAACGACATCCAGCGAATGCTCGTCTCGTGAGGATGGCCCACGCGCAGCGCGGACCGGACTCATGTGAGCGCCGCCAGACGGCGCAACCGTATCACCCAGGCCCTGGACGCCCACGCGCCCATGGTCGAACGACGCCGGGCCTGAGCCAGGCGCGTGCTCCTCTTCGGTCACCGGCCTCGTCCGCCGGCGACTGGAATTAACCCAACGGAATCGACGATGAAGCGTATCGCCGCCCTGATCCTGCTTGCCTCCCTGACCGCCAATGCGCTTGCCTTCGAGCCGTTTGTCGTTTCCGACATCCGTATCGACGGCCTGACCCGCATCGCGCAGGGTACCGTGTTGAGCTACCTGCCCATCGAGAAGGGCGACACGCTCAGCGACGATAAGGCGCAGGCTGCGATTCGCGCCCTTTACCAGACCAAGTTCTTCAGCGACGTCGAACTCGACCGCCAGGGCAACATCCTGGTCATCAAGGTCATCGAGCGTCCGGCCATCGCCAAGCTCACCCTGCGTGGCAACAAGGACATCAAGGAAGACGATCTCCGCAAGGGCCTCAAGGAGATCGGCCTGGCCGAAGGCGAGACCTTCGACCGCCTGTCCCTCGATCGCGTGCAGCAGGAACTGATCCGCCAGTACTACAACCGCGGCAAGTACAACGTGTCGGTCGATCCGCACGTCACTCAGCTCGACCGCAACCGCGTGGCGATCGACATCGAGATTCGCGAAGGCAAGGCCGCGAAGATCAAGGAGATCAACATCATCGGCAACAAGGCCTTCGCGGACAAACCGATCCGCAAGGAATTCGAGTCGAACACCACCAACTGGCTGTCCTGGTATTCCAAGGACGACCAGTACTCGCGCGAGAAGCTCTCCGGCGACCTCGAGAAGCTCGGCAACTACTACATGAACCGCGGCTACGCCGACTTCGGCATCGACTCCACCCAGGTGTCGATCAGCCCGGACAAGCGCGCCATGTACGTGGACGCCAGCGTGAAGGAAGGCGAGGTCTACACCGTCTCCGACGTGAAGCTCCTGGGCGAACTGATCCTGCCGGAAGACACCCTGCGCAAGCTGGTCTACATCCACAAGGGCGACACCTTCAACCGCGCGGCCATCGAGGCCAGCACCGACTCGATCAAGGGCATCCTGGCCAACATCGGCTATGCCTTCGCGAAGGTCACCCCGGTGCCGAAGCTCGACAAGGACAAGCGCACCGCCGACCTCACCCTGTTCATCGAACCGGGCAAGCGCGTGTACGTACGTCGCGTGGTCTTCCAGGGCAACACCCGAACGGAAGACGAAGTGCTGCGCCGTGAAATGCGCCAGCTCGAAGGCGCCTGGTACGCGCAGGGCGCCATCGATCGTTCGAAGACCCGTCTGCAGCGCCTGGGCTACTTCAAGACCGTCGACATCGACAAGCAGCTCGTGCCGGGCACGGTCGACCAGGTCGACCTGACCGTGAAGGTGGAAGAACAGTCCGCCGGCTCGCTGATGTTCGGCGTGGGCTATTCGCAGTACTCCGGCATCATCCTGTCGGCGTCGGTCTCGCAGAACAACTTCCTGGGTACCGGCGACCGCTTCTCGATCGGTGCGGAAACCAGCACGTACTACAAGCGTGTCAACGCCAGCTACGTGAACCCGTACCTCACCGACTCGGGCATCCAGCTGGGCTACAACCTCAGCTACAGCAAGCTCGACTACGGCGACACCGACCTGGCGAACTACACGTACAGCACCAAGTCGTTCCAGACCACGCTGTCGTTCCCGATCACGGACTACGACTCGCTGTCGACGAGCCTGGGTATCAGCTCGAACCTGATCAACACCTCGTTCTACACGCCGGGCCAGCTGGTGGCTTACCAGAACGCGGTCGGCAACAAGACGATCCACTCGTGGACGTCGAGCCTGGGCTACACCCACGACACCCGCAACAGCTATTGGGCACCCACCCGCGGTGGCCAGCTGACCGCGTCCATCGAAGGTTCGCTGCCGGGCTCCACCGTGCAGTTCTACAAGATCTTCGGCGAGGCCAATCATTACTGGCCGATCGGCAAGGGTTTCGTGCTGTACCTCGACGGCCAGGTCGGCTACGGCAACACCTACGGCCAGACGTATAAGCAGGATGGTTACGCCTACAACCCGGCCGACCCGAACAACCCGATCAAGATCTACGACAAGGGCGACAAGATCGCGTTCCCGTTCTGGGAGAACTACTATGCCGGTGGCGTGCGCGACGTGCGCGGCTTCCAGGACAACACCCTGGGTCCCCGCCTCTGCGACGGCGGCAGCTCCTCGGCGCTGCCGGACAGCCACGGTCGATGCAGCGGTGGCTATTACACCTACGGCCAGCCCGTCGGTGGCGCGTTCAAGGTGCTCGGTACCGCGCAGGTGTTCCTGCCCCTGCCGTTCCTCAAGGACGTGAACACCGCCCGCGTGTCCTGGTTCGTCGACGTCGGTAACGTCTACTCCAGCTACAGCGCGTTCAAGGCCAGCGACCTGCGCGCCTCGACCGGTCTGTCGCTGCAGTGGCAGGCGCCGATCGGCCCGCTGATCATCAACTTCGCCGTGCCGTTCCGTAAGAAGGACGAGGACAGCCGCTTCGTCGAACGCATCCAGTTCACCTTCGGCAACCAGTTCTAAGGGTGTGAAGCGTAAGGCGTAAACACTAAGTAGAATCGCGGGGGTGGCAGGGAGCGATCCTTGGCCACCCCTTTCTTTTTGGGAGTTTTTTGTGAGCGGGAATCCGCAATTCACGCTTGGCGAACTGGCCGAGCGATTTGGCCTTGAAGCCCATGGTGACCCCGCCACGACCGTCGATGGCGTCGGCACCCTCGCCGGGGCGACCCCGTCGCAGTTCACCTTCCTGTCCAATACGAAATACACCTCGCAGCTGGCCGATACCCAGGCCGGCATCGTGGTGCTCAGCACCGACGCCCTGCCCCTGCGCAAGGGCGCCGCGCTGGTCGCCAAGGATCCCTACGTCGCCTACGCGAAGATCTCGGCGCTGTTCGAGAAGCACGCACCCGCTCCGCGAGGCATCCACCCCAGCGCCGTCGTGTCGGCCTCCGCGCGCGTCCATGCCACGGCCAGCGTCGGCCCCTGCTGCGTCGTCGAGGACGGCGCGGTGATCGAGGAGGGTGCCATCCTCGGCCCTCACTGCACGATCGGTCCTGGTTGCGTGGTGGGAGCGCATTCGCGTCTGGTCGCCCGGGTGACCCTGGTGATCCGGGTCACGCTTGGCAAGCGCGTCCTGGTCCATCCCGGCGCCGTCATCGGCTCCGACGGCTTCGGCCTCGCCTTCGACCGCGACCACTGGGTGAAGCTGCCCCAGCTGGGTGGCGTGCGCATTGGCGACGATTGCGAGATCGGCGCCAATACCACCATCGATCGGGGCGCGCTGGACGACACCGTGCTGGAAGAGGACGTCCGCCTCGACAACCAGATCCAGATCGCCCACAACGTGCACATCGGTGCCCATACCGCCATGGCGGGCTGCTCCGCCGTGGCCGGCAGCGCGAAAATTGGTCGTTACTGCCTGATCGGCGGCAACGCGGGCATCCTCGGCCACCTCGAACTGGCCGACCGGGTTACCATCACGGCGAAGAGCCTGGTAACGGCCTCCATCAAGGAACCTGGCGAATACTCCTCCGGCTCGCCGCTGCAGGAAAACCGCCAGTGGCGCCGCAACGCGGCACGCATGAAACATCTCGACGAGTACGCGCGCCGCCTGTCGGCGCTGGAAAAGGACAAAGGGCAATGACCGAATCGCATGCCGCCGTGAAGCTTCCGGTGGACGTTGAACAGATCCAGCAGCTGCTGCCGCACCGCTATCCGTTCCTGCTGGTGGACCGGGTGACCGAGATCGACCTGGGCAAGACCATCACGGCGATCAAGAACGTCACCATCAACGAGCCGTTCTTCCAGGGTCATTTCCCCGGCCATCCGGTCATGCCTGGCGTGCTCATCGTCGAGGCCATGGCCCAGACGGCCGGCCTGCTCACCCAGATCACCAGCCAGATGGAAGGCCAGGGTGGCAGCCCGCTGTTCTACCTGGTGAAGGTTGACGATGCCCGCTTCTCCGCCGTGGTCGCCCCGGGCGACCAGCTGGTGATGAAGGTCTCGCTCAAGCGCCTGATCCGCGGCATGGGTCTGTTCGAAGCCACGGCGTATGTCGATGGCGAGGTCGTGGCCTGCTGCAAGCTGATGTGCGCCGCGAGGAACGACAAATGATCCATCCCACCGCGCAGATCGATCCGTCCGCGCGCATCGCGGACAACGTCAGCATCGGTGCCTACAGCATCATCGGTGCCGATGTGGTCATCGGTGAAGGCACCACGATCGGTCCGCACGTGGTGATCGAGGGTCCGACCACCATCGGCCGCGACAACCGCATCCTGCAGTTCGCGTCCATTGGCGGTCCGCCGCAGGACAAAAAGTGGCAGGGCGAGCGCACCGAAGTGGTGATCGGCGATCGCAACCTCATCCGCGAGTTCGTCACGATCAATCGCGGCACGGGCGATGGCGGTGGTGTCACGCGCGTGGGCAACGACAACTGGCTCCTTGCCTACGTGCATATCGCGCACGACTGCCAGGTCGGCAACAACATCGTTTTCTCCAACTACTCGGCACTCGCCGGGCACGCGGAGATCGGTGACTGGACCATTCTTTCCGGCTACTCGGGCGTGCACCAGTTCTGCAAGGTTGGCGCCCACGCCTTCCTCGGCATGGGCTGCCTCGTCGGCTCCGACGTGCCGCCGTTCGTCATGATGGCCAACGAAACCCGCGGCCGTCCGCGTGGCATCAACAGCGAAGGCCTCAAGCGTCGCGGCTTCGACACCACCCGTATCGCCGCCATCAAGCGCGCCTACCGCACCCTGTACATGCAGGGGCTGCCGCTGGCCGAAGCGCGCGAGCAGTTGCAGTCGCAGGCCGAGGCCAGCGACGACGTACGCCAGATGCTCGACTTCCTCGATCGCAGCGAGCGCACGATCGCCCGCTGATTCGACAGGTCGGCGCCGCGCGCGCCGACCCCAGGCATACCCAGGGAGGCCCGTCCGCATGTCCCCGACCCGCCCCTCTCCCCTCGTCGCGCTGATCGCCGGCGAGGATTCCGGCGACCAATTGGGCGCCGACCTCATCGACGCCATGCGCGCACGCTATCCCGATGCGCGATTCGTCGGCATCGGCGGCCCCCGCATGCTGGCCCGTGGTTTCGACTCCTGGCATGACATCCGCGAACTGTCCGTCATGGGCTTCGCCGAGGTCGTGAAGCACCTGCCGCGGCTGCTGCGCCTGCGCACGTCGCTGGTCCAGCGACTACTCGCGGAACGCCCCGACATCGTCGTTGGCATCGACGCGCCCGACTTCAACCTCGGCGTGGAAAAGCGCGTCAAAGCGGCCGGCCTGACCACGGTGCATTACGTCAGTCCGTCGGTCTGGGCATGGCGCGAGAAACGCGCCGAAAAGATCGGGCAATCCGCCGAACGCGTGCTATGCCTGTTCCCGATGGAACCGCCGATCTACGCGAAGCATGGCATCGACGCCCGCTTCGTCGGCCACCCGCTGGCCGATCGCTTCCCCATGGTGTCCGATCGTGCACCCGCCCGCGACGCCCTGGGGCTGCCGCAGGACGCCCCGGTGCTCGCCGTGCTGCCGGGCAGCCGCCCGAGTGAGATCGAGCGCGTCGGCGCGATCTTCATCCAGGCGGCCCGACAGATCGCCGAAGCGATGCCCTCGCTTCGCATCGTCGTGCCGTCGGCGAACGAGCGCGTGCATGCCCGCCTGAAGGAGCTGCTCGCCGATTTCCCCGGCACGCCGCCCCTGCTGACCGACGGTCACTCGCACGAGGCGATGCTGGCGGCGGACGCCGTGCTGCTCGCCTCCGGCACCGCCACGCTGGAAGCCATGCTGGCGAAGCGCCCCATGGTGGTGGGATACCGCGTATCCCCCACCAGTTACCGCATCGCCAAGGTCCTGCGCATGCTGAAGACCGATGTCTACAGCCTGCCCAACATCCTTGCTCGGGCCTGCGGCCTGGGGCAGCAGCGACTTGTCCCGGAGTTCATGCAGGACGACTGCACGGCCGACAACATGGCCCGTGCCATGCTTGAACTGCTCGGCGACAGCGAACGTCGCGGCACGATCGTGGCCGCTTTCGAATTCCTGCACCAGGCGCTGCGCGGTGGCCTGGAAGGTCACGCGGCGGACCATGCCGCCGACGCGATCGCGTCGTTGCTGCCCTCTTCCCGACAGGCCTGATCGATGCCTCGCAAGCCCAACGTCACCCGCCAGCTTGGTCGCGACCTGATCGTCGCCGGTGTGGACGAGGCGGGTCGGGGGCCGCTCGCCGGTCCGGTCGTCGTGGCGGCGGTGATCCTGGATCCGGCACGACCCATCCGCGGCCTCAACGATTCCAAGCAATTGAACGAGGCCGTACGCGAGAAGCTCTTCGACCGCATCGTCGAACGCGCACTGGCTCATGCGGTGATCTTCGTCGAGCGCGAGGAGATCGACCGGATCAACATCTTCCAGGCCACCATGACGGGCATGACCCGCTCGCTGATGGGGCTGTCCCTCGCGCCGCAGATCGCCCTCATCGATGGCAACCGCCTGCCGCGCACCCTGCCCTGCGAAGGCCGTGCCGTCGTCGGCGGTGACGCGACGGAACCCGCCATCAGCGCCGCGTCGATCCTGGCCAAGGTCAGCCGCGACCGGCACATGCTGGCGCTCGATGAGCGCTTCCCGGGCTACGGCTTCGCCAGGCACAAGGGCTACGGCGTTCCCGAGCATCTCGACGCCCTGGCCCGGCTCGGGCCCTGCGACGCCCATCGGCACAGTTTCGCCCCGGTGAAGCGCTGGTTCGAGCCGGAAACCGCCCCGGTTGCCGATCTCTTTGCCGAAGGCTTGTAACAAACGCCCTAAAGTCCGGGTTGAACCTGCCGATAGCTCTGCCAACGCCCCCATTCCGCGGAGCGTATGACTTTGTCATCTACAGGGAACACCATGAAGAAGATCGCCATCGCCGCCGCGCTGCTGCTCGCCGCGCCGTTGTCCGCCCACGCCGCCTGCGCCGCCAAGGACTTCGCCATCGACGGCTTCGCCGTGAAGATCCAGCAGGGTGCGGGCCAGCCGCGCTTCAGCATGAAGGGCAACCTCGTCAACAAGTGCACCGAGGCCGCCGCGGCCCAGATCCGCATCGACGCCAAGGACGCCTCGGGCAAGGTCATCGCCAGCAAGCAGGGCTGGCCGGCCGGCACCTCCAACATCGAACCGGGCAAGAGCGTCGATTTCGACCTCGGCCGCCTGTTCCGTTACTCGCCGGACATGCAGGACTACACCGTCGTCGTTTCCGACGTGAAGGCCTGGTAAGAAAGCCTGTCTGACGCGCGATCGCCTGGCGATCGCGCGTCTCCGGTCAGATCGGAATCCAGGCGACGCGCTCGCCTGTGGCAAACGCGCCTTCCCTTGCCGGCAACCACGCCAGCACATGGGCCGACGCGAGATTGCTGAGCATGTGCGATTCCTGCCTCGGCAGAAGATGCAGTCGTGCCGCGCCATCGGTTAATTCCAACCGCATGCGCACCAGCCGGTCGCGGTCCGCGTCGGCGTCCACATCGTCGGCCAGCAGGCCCTGGTTCCATGCCGGGTGGGTGGCCGTTTCGCCTTCCAGGCGTCCAAGCACCGCGCGCGCATGCACCGCCAGGCAGACCAGCACGGCCGCCGGATTGCCCGGCATGCCGAGCAGCGCCTTGCCGTCGCGCACGCCGTACCAGAGCGGCTTACCGGGCTTCTGCGCCACCTTCCAGAACGCCGGACGCACGCCGAGGCGGTCGGCGACGACGGGAACGAAATCCCGGTCGCCCACCGACACGCCACCGCTGGTGACCACGAGGTCGGCGCTATCCAGCGCCGCGCTCATCGCCTCCTCCAGCGCCGCCTCATCGTCGCGCACATAGGCAATGACGGGCTCGCCGTAGCCATGCTCGACGAACCAGGCACGCAACAGCGGTCCATTGGCGTCGTAGACCTGCCCCGGACCCAGCGGGTGACCCACGCGGAAGACTTCATCGCCCGTGACCAGCACGGCGACACGTGGCCGGCGACGGACATCCAGCGTATCGATGCCGGCCATGGCGAAGGCGGCGATGAGACCCGACGTGACACGCTGTCCGGCCTCGGCGAGGACGGTGCCGGCGGCCAGTTCCTCACCCTCGCGACGTATCGCTTCGCCGATACGCACCGTCTGGCGCAATCGGATGCCATGGCCGTCGCGTTCGACGATCTCTTGCCGGGCGACGGCGTCCGCACCGTCGGGCACCACGCCACCGGTCAGGATGCGCACGGCCTGCCCCGGCCCGACGTGCACGGGCGTGGGTGATCCCGCTGCCGCCGTACCGACGAGCTGCAACGACGCCGTACCGTCCGCAGCCCGTACGGCATAGCCGTCCATCGCGCTTTGCGTGAACCGGGGCAGCGCGATGCGTGCCTTTGGCGACTCCGCCAGCACGGCGCCCAGGGCCAGCTCCAGTGGCACGCGATGGGCCGGTAAGGGGCCGAGCGTGCGCGCGTAGTGATCGAATGCCTGCTCGAGCGGAAGCAGTGCCATCGTCAGGATTCCTCGCCGTAACCGCCTGCATGGCGTCCGCCGGGGCGGACGGTGTCGAGCAGGTGCACGATACCGGGGAGCGTCGCCGCGAGCGACTCGGAGGCGCCGCCGCGACTGCCCGGAAAGGTCATCACCAGGGTATCGCGTGCGTAACCCGCCACGCCCCGGGAGAGCATGGCAAACGGCATGCGACGCTGGCCGAAGGCCCGAGCGGCTTCCATGATGCCGGGAATCTCCACGTCGATCAGGGGACGGACGGTATCCACGGTCAGGTCACGCGGCCCCAGGCCTGTCCCACCGACGGTGACGACCAGGGCGACGCCCGCGTCGACCTGCTGTCGAAGCACGTCGCCGAGCGCCTGGGCATCGTCCGCGATGACCCGATAATCCACCGGCGTGAAGCCTGCCTCGCCCAACGCATCGCGAACGAAGGCGCCCGCGGTGTCCCGTCCCTGCCCTGCGGCAACCGTGTCGGACAGGACGATCACCGCCGCGTCGCGGGGTGAGGCCAGCTTGCGACGGTGATGCGATTTTCCGCCCGTCTTGCGCTCCAGGCGGCAATCCTCAATATGCAGCTCATCGGGCTCCGCGTAGGGCTTGAGCATGTCGTAGATCGTCAGGGCGGCGATGCTGGCCGCCGTGAGCGCTTCCATCTCGACACCCGTCGGGCCGATGGTCTGCACTTCGGCAATGACGCGCACGAAGTCGTCCGCCAGTTCATAGGACACATCGGCCCGATGGATGGGCAAGGGATGGCACAGGGGAATCAGCTCATCCGTGCGCTTGGCCGCAAGGATGCCGGCGACACGGGCGGTCTTCAGCGGATCGCCTTTCTCGGTCTCTCCGCTGCGCAGCAGCTCGATGCAGTCCGGCGGCGCGTGAAGCGTCGCGGTGGCGCGGGCGATGCGCAGGGAATCCGGCTTCTGGCTGACGTCTTTCATCCGTGGCTCGTATGCGAGTGGTGGCGGTGCGGACGCGGCGTGTCGTCGTGCCCGTCGTCCCTGATGCAGCAGCCCTCGACGAAGGCGCTGCTGCCGTCGGTGTAGAACTCTTCCTTCCAGATCGGGGCACCGTGCTTCACGGCGTCCACGGCATATCGGCAGGCGTCGAAGGCTTCCGCGCGATGCGGGGCCCTCACTACGCAGACGATGGCCACGTCGCCGATGATGAGGTCGCCAAGGCGGTGCGCGATGCGCACGTACGGCACGTGGAAGCGATCTTTCGTCGCCTGGGCCACGTCACGAATCACCCGGGCGGCCATGGGCTCATAGGCGGTATAGCGAAGCCGACTCACGGCCTTGCCCTCGTGGTGGTCACGCACCGTGCCGACGAAGAGCGCGAGACCGCCACATTCCGGGTGGGCGTCCAGTTCGAGGAACGGATCGACTGAAAGCGCGGTGTGGAACAGCACGTCCATCGGTCAGCCTCCCGCGACGGGCGGAAGGACAGCAATGCGGCCGTCGTGCGGCACCGGGTCGGCGCGACGCACGATGGCGTCGCCCGAGGCGCAGGCGCAACGTTCGAGCAGGGTCGCCAGCTCGGGACGTGCCGACGCGAGCGCATCGAGGGCATCGCCGACGGTGGAAAAGCCACCGTCGAGACGGTATTCGCGGGTGCCGGCCTGTCGCTCCAGGCTGGCGAAGAATTCGAAAACAATCATGGTGGTCCGTGTCCGCAGGTGGCCTCAGCCACCCATCGCATGCATGGTGGTCGCCCTGTCCACCGGGCCGGGGCGCGAAGCATAGCCTGCATCCTTCAGCCAGACGGCCTGCCGCACCAGTGCCTGCAGCGCGTCGTCGTCCGCCCCCTCGCGCATGCGCGCGCCCAGTGGCGTACCGGTTGCCGAAAACAGACAGGTGAACAGTTCCCCCGTGGCGGTGATCCGGAGGCGGTCGCACGTGGAACAGAAAGGCTGCGAGACCGTGGAAATGATGCCCAGCGGATAGTCGCCGTCGACGAGATAGGGGGTGGCCGGATCGTTTCCGCGAGCCTGTCGCTCGATGCGGTGGTGCCCCCGGATGGCATCGACGATCTCGGCCTCGGACACCACTTCGTCGCGATGCCAGTGACCGGGCGCGTCGAGGGGCATGTATTCGATGAATCGCAAGGGCAGCCCTCGCCGCATCGCCCAGCCCAGGAGGGGCAGCACCTGATCGTCGTTTTCGCCCCGGACAACCACGGCGTTGAGTTTCACCTTGGCGCCCTCGGCGACCAGCGCGTCGATGCCGTCGAATACCGGCCCCGCCTCGCGGCGCGTCATGCGCCGGAATACATCCGCGTCGACCGCGTCCAGGCTCACGTTGAAGTCGTCCACGCCGGCGCGGACCAGCCGCCCCGCCAAGGATGCGATGCGCGACGCGTTGGTGGTCATCGACAGCCGCTCCAGGCCACGCGCGCGCAGCGAGGAGAGGTCCTCGACGCAGGCGAGCAGATCGCGCCGCAGCAGCGGTTCGCCACCGGTGAGGCGGATGCTGCCGATGCCCTGGTCGACGAAAATGCCCGCCAGGCGCAGCACTTCGTGGCGCTCCAGCAAGCTGGCGCGAGGCAGCCAGTCCGGCCGCTCGGGCATGCAATAGGTGCAACGGAAGTTGCAACGGTCCGTGAGCGAAATCCGCAGCTTTCGCTTGGTACGGCCATGACTGTCGGTGAGTGGAAGCATCGTGGCCATAGCGAAACACGTCGGACGTAAGGCGGGTGTTTCGGGCACGTCGTGGCCCGTCCACGCATCGTGCCAGAGTTCGGCCGCGAAGGGGGCGCATCGGCCTTTAGGGGGTGCGCCAACCTGACTTTTCCGCAACGCGTCACACAAACCCTGAAAAAAAGGGATCAAAAACGGAAAAAAACTTCGCGAACCCTATTTTCAGCGGACGAAACCAACGCTAGAGTGAGTCGCCCGCTGGGCACCGGCCGGAACGGCCGCCACATTCGAATCACGTGACAAGGATAACCATGGCCAAGACCACCAAAACGGCGGCAAAGAAAGCCGTCAAGAAGGCCCCCGCCAAGGCTGCGAAGACGGCAGCGAAGGCACCGGCCGCCATCAAGCCGATCAAGGAAGGCTTCACCAAGTCGTCGCTCATCGCCCATCTCGTCGAAGCGACGGGCGTGGTGAAGAAGGACGTCAACGCCGTGCTGGCCGCGCTCGAAAGCGCCGTTCACGGTTCGATCCACAAGAAGGGCGCTGGCTCCTTCACGCTGCCCGGCATGCTGAAGATCACCGCCGTCGCCGTTCCGGCCAAGCCGAAGCGCAAGGGCAAGGATCCGTTCACCGGCGAGGAGCGCGTGTTCGCTGCCAAGCCCGCTTCGGTGAAGGTCAAGGTCCGTCCGCTCAAGAAGCTCAAGGACGCCGCTGCCTGATCCTCCCGCGGTGGCCACGCCACCGCGTGAATCGAGGCGCACCTGAAAGCCTCCGTCCTCCGGACGGAGGCTTTTTTGTTGCCCTTGTAGGAGCGCGCTTGCGCGCGATGGGACCTGAGGCAAGCTCGCATCGCGCGCAAGCGCGCTCCTACAGGAGTCGCGAGGGTGCCTTAAGTCATGCTTGACTACAGTTGTCGTCAGGCGCACTCTGCCTACATCTGTAGTCAGAGGGTCCGGCATGAACCGCAAGAGCATCGGCGACCAGGAACTCGCCCTCCTGCAATACATCGAGGAAACGCCGAAGAGTTCAGTAGCCGACGTCTGCGCGGGCTATGGCGAACCACGTGGCCTGGCGCGCTCCACCGTGCTGACGATGATGGAACGCCTTCGTGCCAAGGGCTACCTATCGCGCCGGAAACAGGATGGCGCGTTCCGCTACAGCGTCACCAACGAGACCGGCGAAGTGATGACGGGCGCCGTCGAACGCTTCGTCGAGAAGACCCTGCAAGGCTCGGTGTCGCCCTTCGTCGCGTGGATGGCCGAGCGTGGCCAGGTCAGCGACACGGAACTGGCGGAGCTTGAAGCCCTGGTCGGCACGTTGCAGTCGCGCCGGAAGGGACGCTGACATGAGCGCATTCATCGATGCCCTGCTTCCCCGCGTCGCCCATGCGTCGCTTCAATCCATCGTCCTGGCCGCGCTGGTCTACGCGCTCTGCCGGGGCATGCCAAGCCTCTCCGCCGCGACACGCAGCTGGCTCTGGTGGCTCGTGGCGGCCCAGATGGTGCTTGGCGTCACCTGCCCCGACCTGTTCACGCTGCGCCTGCTGCCCGCGCCAACGACCGTCCATGCCGTCGTCATCCAAAACACCGGGACGGACATGCCGTCGATCGATGTCGCGAACGATACGACACCCTCGACGCTCTCATGGCAGACCCTGCTGCTTTCGGCCTGGGCGATCGCAATTGTCGTACAAGTCGCTTTCGCCGTATGGCGCAGCCGCCACCTCCCCGGCGTGTTGCGTCGCGCCCTGCCCCACGACGACGCCCGCGTC
Source organism: Luteibacter sp. (assembly GCF_009912395.1). GTDB lineage: Bacteria > Pseudomonadota > Gammaproteobacteria > Xanthomonadales > Rhodanobacteraceae > Luteibacter. Next base: position 94,560 of record NZ_WNDO01000021.1, read on the forward strand.
GAAGCGCTCTGCGCCCGCCGCGCACATGAACTCGGCTTGCGCCGCTCCCCGCGGCTGGCGGTTTCCGATGAGGTGTCGTCGCCCCAGGTCGTTGGACTCTGGCGCCCGACGATCCTGCTGCCGTCCGACGACACGCTGTCCCCGGACGAACTGGACATGGCGCTGATGCACGAACTGGCCCATGTGCGACGTGGCGACCTCTATCTTGGCTGGATTCCGGCAGCGGCTCGCACCCTGTTCTTCTTCCATCCCGCCGCCTGGCTGGCCAACCGCGAATACGCGCTGTGCCGCGAAGCCGCCTGCGACGCCATGGTGGTGTCCCGAGGCCATCGCGAACCGCAGAACTACGGTCGCCTGCTCCTGCGTCTGGGCGTATCGCCCCATCCCCACCACGCGCTGCCCGGCGCGTCGCCCACCTTTCTGAACCTCAAGAGGAGGCTCGTCATGCTCGGTCGTATCCATGAAACGCCGCCGCGCGCCATCACCCTCGCCCTCGTGGGCGTCGTGACGCTCGCCGCCGCCCTGCCCTGGCGCGTCGTCGCGGCCAGCGAGACGCCCACCTACGTCAGCGTGTCTGTCGCGCCACCGGCGCCGCCGGCTCCCCCGCCCGTTCCCGCAGCGCCTGCGCTGCCGGCGATGCCTGCTCATGCGATGCCCACCCCGCCGACGCCTCGCGCGCCCCGTGCGCCGACGGTCTCCTCGTCAAGCATGAACATCGTGAGCGTGAGCGACGATGCAAAAAACGCATTCATCTATTTCGGCGACGGCATCAGCGTGATGAGCGGCAAGGCGAGCGATTTCTCGCGCGCCGAGGCGATGCGCCAGGGGAACGATGATTTCGCGTGGTACCGGGACGGCGGCAAGGCCTGGGCGCTACGCGATCCGGGGTATCTGAAGCGGATCCACGATGTGTACGCCAGGGCGTCGAAGCAGGCGGACGTGCCGCAGAAGACGGCGGATCGCCAGGAGCGGCTCGATCGCGAGCAGGAAGCGCTGAACGATCAGATGGCGAAGCTGTCGGAGCGGCAGAGCGATCTGGCGAACCGCAACCAGAATCCCGGCAATCCGGAAAGCGCGATCGCCTATGCGCAGGGCCATGCGACCATCGCCCGGGAGCAGGCGGCCGTCGGCCAAAAGATGGGCGATCTTGCCCGGGAGCGGGCCGACATCGCGCGTGAGTTGGCGGAGCAGAATCGCCAGCAGGGCCGGCTTGCCGACTCGGCGACACGAGAGGTCAACCAGATCCTGGCCGAGGCGGTCCGCAACCACGTGGCGGTGGAAGCCCACTGACGATTCATCCGCACTCCGGTATCGTGGGCATTTTCGCGGGAAACCGCGAAACGTCCCCTTCCCCGGAGGCAACATGCGACTTGAATCGGGCACGGTCATCGAGACGACCGCGCTACTCTTCGACATGGACGGCACGCTCGTGGATTCCCGCGTCGTCGTCGAGAAGATCTGGAAACGCTGGTGCGACGCGCACGGCCTCGACTGGGACTATGTCCTGCCCCGCCTGCATGGCGTGCGCATGTACGACTCGGTGAAGGAATTCACGCCCCACGACAAAGATGTCGAGGCGGAGTTCAAGAAGCTCTACCAGGAAGAACTGGAAGACGTGGACGGCATCGTGCCGATCCCGGGCGCCGTGGAGCTGCTGGCATCGCTGCCTCCGGAGTCCTGGACCATCGTCACCTCGGCCGACACGCCGCTGGCTGTAGCTCGTCTGGGCGCCGCAGGTATCCAGCCGCCACCGCTCATGGTCACGGGCGAGATCGTCACCAACGGCAAGCCGCATCCCGAGCCGTACCTGCTCGGCGCAAAGCGCATGAACGACACGAAGGACTTCCTGGTTTTCGAAGACGCCCGCGCGGGTATCGACTCCGGGTTGGCTGCGGGTGGTCGCGTGATCGCGATTGCGGGGGATCATCCGGAGGAGGTTCCCGAGAACGTCGAGTGGGTCACCGACCTGACGTCGCTGCAGTTTGACGGTGTGCACGATGGGAAGGTGCGTCTGCGCGTCGTTTGAGGTAGCGGTTAACTGCGTTGCGGTTCGTGTCTTTTACGGCTTGTGCCGGACAGCCGCATCGTAGGTTGGGCTCGCCTGCGGCATCGCTTGCGGCGCTCGGGCGTGGCCGAGTGAGCCGTCGGGCCGCCGCCGGGGCGCTCCCGCTCCGCCGTCCCTCGGGAAAGGTTGGCCGCTGCGCGGCCCGTGTTTTATGGCTTCGCCCCTTCGGGCTCGGGCAGGTGGTCGGGATTTTTCGACTCGGCTCCTGCCTCGGCGAAAAA
>NZ_WNDO01000022.1 GCF_009912395.1 Luteibacter sp.
CCGGGATTTCCTTGATCGCCTTCATTGTCGCGGCCTTCGCGTTAGGCAGTTTTGCCGGTCGCTATGATCTGCGTCCTCACCAATACGAATGGCCGGATAACTGGCTGGAATTCTCCGGCGCCTTGCTCATCGGCTCGACGCTGGGGGCGATCTGGATGTGGTTCATCTCGCGGGAACCCGAACTGTAGGAGCGCGCTTGCGCGCGATGCACGTTTGCCGTGAGCACCCATCGCGGAAGCGATCCGCTCCCACCCCTTTTTTATAGGCCACGCTACCGAAGGGGCTGGGAGCCGATCGTATCAGCGATACCTAATCGTATACCACCACGTGGTCATCGCTTAACCATGATAGCGATGCCGAGCATTCCCTTCTCAAGCGGACGTCCCCAGCGCAGCCGATACGTCGATCCCTAGCTCCATACGCACGCGATCACGAACAGTACGTACGTAGGTCTCCAGCACCGGTAATAGGTCGGCCCGACTTACGGTCTCGTCGTCAAGCTCGTCAAGAGCAAATGCAGACCTAGGTAGGTAGCGTTCGCCCGACATCGAAATGAACGACAGAAGAGGTGATTCTTCTGATTCCAACGAGTGATATTCAAAAGATCTTTCTGGATCACAAATCCATTCGGCAATTTGCTGCGCCAGCTCAACAATGGGAAAATCGGGCTCGTCGAGAAGGCGCCGTCGTCCGACAACTAGGCATAGCCGGGCGTTAATCCTAAGCAGCAGCTGCCATATCTCGGAAGGATCGTCGACTTCATGTCGAAGATCCTCGATATGGAAACTCAATTGACTGGATACGCTGTCCATATTTTCCCATCCTCACCAACGACAATCTTGATGCTTGTCTGACCTTTGGTTCCAATGACTCGCCCTAGATCGGTAATAACGCTAAATGATCCTGGCCTATTATTTGGAAGAAAGCGAGCTGCATCTGACTGAAGCGCCTCTTTGATCAATGCAATTGGTTCGGCACTAGCAGAGAAACGAGCATATCGTCCACCAGCCGTCGAAAGGTGTTTCAATGGCACCACAAATCCATCCGCCAGACTAGCTGCTTTGAAGGCGGCGCGAGAAGCGTTACTGATGGTCGTTACGCCAACTTTTTCGGCTTGGCCCTCCCCCGGCAGCAAAGACAGAGAACCCAGTACGACGTCCTTGACTGTGCACGCTTCACCACTCATGCATGCCGCGATAGTCGCACCAGGGATTTCATCAGCAACCGTGGAGGCCTCCTGGGCTACACTCGCCACATCCTGATGAACCTCGGACTTCATCGCGGCTAGACCCGCACGAGTACCACCGAGCATGCTTTGAACGCCGCCACCTTGATTGGATGACGATACGCCCGAGTAGTGATCGGACAATCGACGCATGGCCATGCAAGCGGCACTGCATTCATCATCCATCCCCGACGGATCCAGATACGTGAGTGGATTATTGGCCGCATACACGTAGCGATTGAATTTAAAAGTAAGTGATGGTCCAGGCCTTAGCGGATCAGGTGAAATAAATCTGCCTGCCAGCGGATCATAATATCGAGCCTGCATGTATATCAGGCCGGAATCAGGATCTTCCACATGCCCCGTGAAACCAGGACCGGATTGCGTGATCCCCATGACTTGCTCGCCATAAGGCCGGCGGTCGGAGCGAGTCAATATCTCACCTTGCTCATTAGCCGTAGCTAGAACCGTTCCTTCCGGATCGGTGTAGTAATACGTAACCATCGCCGTCTGACCAGACGCCCTCACATCGGAAGGGAAGGGACTCACCCAACCGACAAAGATCCAGCACAGCACTTGGAAAATTATTTTCGCGCGGCAAGCTCTTTTTTCGCCGATCTTGAATATTTGATTTCTTACGTCAGCCCGAGCCGTACAACAAGTCATGGAAAACAGGTAATCAAAAACCTTTTTCATAGCGCCCCTTCCGTGACAATGCGGCTCAGTCCTTCTGAATACCATCATGCGGCCAGAATCCGGCCGCCCCCGTTCTGGATACTATCGCGAAATAACTATCTGGGTAATTTGAGATCGATAAAGCGATTCCGTCAACGCGAGCCAGGTTGCAGTGGCAGCGCTACGTGGATAGCGTAGTTTTAGCTTTTTCCCGCAAGGTCACGACACCGTTGCGAGGAGCCGTCGGGTCGGGGCCGCGTCGCGGATTGCGCCATCGAGGGTGGGTGGACGGACAAGACCGCGCAGCGGGGCCGGTCAGGATGACCGGCCTTCTTCGCCGAGGCAGGGATGCCGAGTCGAAGAATCCCGCCCACCCGCCCGGGCCCGAAGGGGCGAAGCCATAAGACACGGGCCGCGTAGCGGCCAACCTTTCCCGAGGGACGATGAAGCCGGAGCGACGCGGCCCCGGCCCGATGGCTCCTTGCGGCCACGCCTGAGCGCCGCGAGCGATGCCGAAGGCGAGCCACCCCTACGAAGCGCATCCCCTTCAAAGCAGCCAACCAACGCATTCCGCTAGGATGGCACCCCGCCGCCCAACCGGAACACCACGATGCCCCTGCCCACCATCGAACACGAAACCCAGGCCTCGCCCCGCTGGTCGGTGATCTGGCTGCACGGCCTCGGTGCCGACGGCAACGACTTCGCGCCCATCGTGCCGGAACTCGTCGACCCTTCGTGGCCCGGTATCCGCTTCATCTTTCCGCATGCGCCCGTGCGCCCCGTCACCGTCAACAACGGCGTGCCCATGCGCGCGTGGTACGACATCAAGGGCCTCGCTATCGCCGACAAGCAAGACGCCGCCGGCATCCGCGCCTCCATTGACGAAGTGGAACAGCTGATCGCCCGCGAAAACGAGCGGGGCGTGCCCACCTCGCGCATCGTGCTCGCCGGTTTCTCGCAAGGCGGCGCCATGACGCTCTCCGCCGGTCTGCGCCATCGCGAAGCCCTCGCCGGACTGCTCGTGCTCTCCGCCTACCTGCCGCTGCACGACACCATCGAAGCCGAACGCGCCGGCGCCAACCACGCCACGCCCATCTTCTGGGGCCACGGCAGCGCCGACCCGGTCGTGCCGCTCGCCCTCGGCGGACACTCGCGCCAACTGCTCGAAACCCTCGGCCACCGCATCGACTGGCACACCTACCCGATGGGCCACCAGATCAGCCTGCCCGAGATCGCCGACATCCGCGCATGGCTCACGGAGCGCTTCACCGACGCGTGACGGCGCGCGCGGCGGCGCCCAAGGGCATCCGGCATACTCCGCGCATGCCCGCCGCGCCCCGTCCGTCCTCGCCACTGCCCGACTTTTGCAGCCTGCCCGTGCTGTTCGCGCTGCTAGTCGTCGGCGCGCTCACGGTTACGCTGATGCGGCTCGCGCCCGGCGCCACCGGCGGCTGGCGCGAGTACAGCGCCGCCGTGCTGTTCACCAGCTGGCTCGCCATGCTGCTGACCGTCGCGCTGTGCAAGCTGCGCCCCGCCATGCAGCGCCTGCCCGGCCACTGGCCCTACGCCGCCGTCTGGCTGCTGCTGGTGGGCCTCGTCGGCTTCGCCGCCACCCTGCTGGGCTGGATGGACAAAGGCCTCTCGCTCGGCATCGGCGCCGCCGCGCCCGAGCGTTTCACCCTCCAGGCCATGCTCGCCACCGGCCTGCTCGGCGCCTGCCTGCTGCGCTACTTCTACGTGGTGGGGCAGTGGCAGGCACGCATGGCCGCCGAATCACAGGCCCAGGTGGATGCCCTACAAGCCCGCATCCGCCCGCACTTCCTGTTCAACAGCATGAACACCGTGGCCGCGCTGATCGCGGTGGACCCCGGTGCCGCCGAACGCACCGTGGAAAACCTCGCCGAACTGTTCCGCGCCGCACTCGGCGACGACCGCGACTCCATTGGCACGCTCGGCGACGAATGGCGGCTGATCGACCACTACCTCGATATCGAATCGCTGCGCCTCGGCGACCGCCTCGTCGTCGAACGATCCCTCGACCTGCCCGAATCGCTGCCGCTGCCACGCCTGCTGCTGCAACCGCTTGTGGAAAACGCCATCCGCCACGGCATCCAGCCACGCATCGACGGCGGCACCGTGGGCATCTCGGCGCGACGCGTCCCTGGCGGACTCGAACTGCGCGTGGACAACCCGCTGCCCGACACGCCCGCGCCCGCCGGCACCGGCCATGGCCTGCGCAACGTGCGCGAACGCGTGCGCCACCACTACGGCGACCGCGCACGCGTGGACGCCGGCGCCGTGGAAGGCCGTTTCGTCGTCGCCCTGTTCCTGCCGGAGGTCGCCCATGCGCGTGCTGATCGCCGATGACGAACCGCTGGCCCGTGCCCGGCTGGCGAGCCTGCTCGCCCAGCGGGCGGACGTGGACGTGGTGGGTGACGTCGGCGACGGCGAGGCCGTGATCGCCGCCTGCGAAACCCTGCACCCCGACCTCGTGCTGCTCGACATCGAGATGCCCGGCCTGCGCGGCACCGAAGTCGCAACGCGGCTCGGCGAACTGGCCCTGCGTCCGCAGGTGGTGTTCTGCACCGCCTACGAAGGCCACGCCTTGCAGGCCTTCGACCTGGGCGCGACCGACTACCTGCTCAAGCCCGTGCGCGCCGAACGCCTCGCCGACGCGCTGGACCGGGTGCTCGCCCGGCTGCCCGCGCGGCCGGCGACGGGCGCCGCCTGGCTGCGCGCCCGCCAGGGCACCGACGAGATCCGCATCGCCTTCGCCGACGTGCTCTACCTGCTCGCCGAGGACAAGTACGTGGCCGTGCACCACGTGGGCGGCACCCACCTGATCGACGACTCGCTGCGCCAGCTGGAAACCGCCCACGGCGACCGACTGGTCCGGCTGCACCGCAACTGCCTGGTGCCGCAGTCGCGCCTGCTGGGCCTGAAGACCCTGACCGACGGCCGGGCCATGGCTCGCCTGGACGGCAGCGACGCCAGCCTGGAAGTGAGCCGGCGCAACCTGCCCGCCGTGCGGCAGCTGCTGCGCGGCTGATCGTCGCGCTGCGCGCGGGCGGGGATTGCGGGACAATGGTGGGCTATGAGCGCGCCATCCACCGGAACCTTTCCATGATAGCCCCGCTTCGCATCGCCACCCGTCAGAGCGCCCTGGCCCTCTGGCAGGCCAACCACGTCGCCGACCTGCTGCGCCAGGCGCATCCCGGCCTGGCCGTGGAACTGGTGCCCCTCTCGACCCGCGGCGACGAGATCCTCGACCGCTCGCTCGCCACCATCGGCGGCAAGGGCCTGTTCCTCAAGGAACTGGAAGTCGCCATGCTCGAAGGCCGCGCCGATATCGCGGTGCACTCCCTGAAGGACGTACCGGCCGAACTAGAGCCGGGCTTCACCCTGGGCGCCATCGTGGAGCGGGCGGACGCCGCGGACGCCTTCATCAGCAACGACTACGCCACGTTCGACGAACTGCCGAAGGGCGCGAAGGTAGGCACCTCGTCGCTACGCCGCCAGGCACAAACGCGAGCGCTGCGCCCCGACCTACAATTGCTCGACCTGCGCGGCAACGTGAACACCCGCCTGCGCAAGCTCGACGAAGGCGAGTACGACGCCATCATCCTCGCCTGTGCGGGTGTCGAACGGCTCGGCCTGGGTCATCGCATCCGCGCCCGCCTCGCCAGCCCGCACTGGCTGCCGGCGCCGGGGCAGGGTGCCATCGCGGTGGAAGCCAGGGCCGGGGACAGCTACGTGCTGGACCTGCTGGCGAAGCTGGACGAGAAACACACGCGCATCGCCATCGATGCCGAGCGCGCGCTCAACGAAAAGCTGGGCGGCAGCTGCGCGGTGGCGATCGGTGCGTGGTGCATTCCAACCGAGCGCGGTCTCGTGCTGCATGGCCTGGTGGGCAACGCCACAACGGGCGAACTGATTCGCGCCAGCGCCGAGATCGAAGGCGACCGGCCGGTGGAGCTGGGCCACGAGGTGGCTGCGATGTTGATCGGGCAGGGTGCGGAAGATTTCCTGAAGCCCCAGCGGTAAACCCATGCTGTTGTAGGAGCGCGCTTGCGCGCGATGCGAGGTTGCGTAGCCCCCCATCGCGCGCAAGCGCGCTCCTACAGACGGATGCAGCGGTGCCGTCAGAAGTTGTAGACGAGGTTCGTCGTCATCAGCTTGTCGGTGCTAACCGTGCCGGGCTGCGTGTCGCTGTTGTAGCGGATCTGGTAGCCCACCTTCAGCGCCATCTTCTTGGTCATGCTGACCGACACGCCGATGTCGTTCTGGTAGTACTGGTTCTTCGAGCCCGCTTCGATCAGCAGCGTGTCTTCCAGCGCGGTGTTGTCGGTGAGGCGGTACTTGCCGTTGACCAGGCCACGACCCACGACTTCGCTCTCCGCGTTCGGCGTATAGCGCTCGGTGACGGCGGCGCCGTTGGCGTCCAGCACCGGCGTGCCATCGGCATTGGTGACCGCGCGGTTCGACTTGGCCGGCTGGTAGCGCTTGAAACCGGGACCGATTTCGAAGGACAGCTCGGCACGCTCGTTCTTCAGCGCGATGTAGCCGTAGCCGACCGAGAGCACGCCCTGCCAGGTGTTCGCGCCGAAGTCGTCATGTTCGTAACGCGCCGCGGTCACGACGTAGCTGCGCGGATCGAACTTGTAGCCCACCGAGGCGCCGGTGTCGTAGCGGTTGGCCGTGGTGCTGAACTTGTTGACCGTGTTGCCGTTGCCATCCTGCACGGACACTTCGCCCTTGGAGCGCAGGCCGTTGAGGAAGAAGCTGTTCTTCCAGACTTCGTTTTCCTGGCTCAGGCCGAGCTTGGCGTTGGCATTCTCCGACCGGGAGTTGCCGCGCGACGAGGCGAAACCGAATTCGCCCGAGCCGGTCCAGCCGCCGTTCTGCGCGGAGTTGTTGGTTCCGTTGGCATTGTTGGCGTTGGCGTCCTGGGCTGATGCGGCGAAAGGCAGCGCAGCAAGGACGAGCGTGGCGATAAGCAGGTTTTTCATCGTCTTCCCGTATGTGTGAAATGGATTGGTTTCCGGTGCAATCGCACCTGGCGCACCCCCGCGCCGTGATTCGTTTTTACTGCTTCAGTCTTCCGGCAACTGCGCGTACGCGTGCCCGTAAAGACGTTGTTCCAGGCATTGACCGACAAGGCAGCTTAACGTTGCCACACCGGCCGCCGCGATCTGCGCGCCCGCCTCGCCATGGGTCACCAGCAGGATGCACGGCAAGCCCACGGACAACGCGGCGACACCGAAACGCCAGGCCATCAACGACGTGCCCAGGCGCCCCGTGGTGAATCGCTCGCTCTGGCCCCGGTCCTCGGCCACCTGGCGCAGCGAGCGCCAACGCATGCCCTCGACGACGCCGGTGGCCAAGCCCACCGCCAGCAGCGCCAGCCGCCAGGGATTGAACGGCTCGCTGCGGGTTTCGACCTGCGCCGCCAGGCACAGCCAGAACCACAGGCCACCCGCGAACAAGGCCCCGACCGTGCGACCCAGGGGCTGCACGTTGGCCATGGTGGCGATGTCCGCCGGCAACCCTAGCTGGCGCGAGGTCCCTCGGCTCGTGAAGACCATGGTGGCCAGGCTGCACAGCATGAGCGCGGCGCCGGCCAGGCGCGTGGCCCAGAAGTCGTTGCCACCGCGTGCCAGCCCCGCCAGGGCCAGCATCGGCAGGTAGTTGGCCATGGCCACCAGGCCTTCCGGCGTGGGCATCATCCGGCGCACCGGGTTCCAGCCATGCCATTCCGGCGCGAAGGGCAGGCGCAGGCAGGTCGCCAGCAGCCCCAGGCTGACCAGGATCAGGCCGATCGCCAGCGGTACCAGCACCTCGCCCCGGCCGTCGGGATACAGGCCCAGGGCCAGCGAGGTGCCCAGGACCATCCACAGGCCATGACCCGCCGCCGTGGCGGTCTGGATGACCACCGTGGGCACGGAAAACAGGCTTTGGGCACGTGGGACGCCGCCTGGCGGGTCTTGCCGACCCAGGGCGACGGACGACGCGTCGTTCGGTTCCGCCATATGGGAGGCCTTGCGGCGAATCGCAAAGCAGCATTTTGGCCGCTGGAGCCGCCGGGCGCAAACTTACGACCGGGTGGGACGCCCTTGCGGAGCGCCCCGGGCGCCGCCATGCTTGGGCCGCGTAGATACGGGCGTCACGCCCGTACGGACAAACTATCCACGCTTCATCTGCCGGCGACACCCATGGACCGCTACGAGCGCATTCTTACCCTTCATCGTCTGTTGAAGTCCGCGCACTATCCGGTGCCCCTGTCCCGTCTGATGGACGAACTGGAGTGTTCGCGCGCCACGCTCTATCGCGACGTCGCCTTCCTGCGCGACGCGCTGGGCGCGCCCGTGCAGAGCGTAGCCGGCGAACAGGCTTCGTTCCGCTACGAGGCCGGCGAGGGCGACAGCTTCGAATTGCCCGGGCTGTGGCTGACCAGCGACGAGCTGGCCGCCTTGATGGCCCTCAACGAACTGATCGGTCGATCCGACCCCGGCGTGCTCGCTGGGGCGCTCGCACCATTCAAGGCGCGTATCGAGCGCCTGCTCTCCGATCACGGCAGCGGCAAGGCGCTGCCGGTGGACCGTATCCGGGTGATTTCCTGGGGCGCCCGCAAGATGGACCAGCAGGTATTCCGCATCGTCGCCGGCGCAGTGCTCGAACGACGCCAGATCACCTTCCGCTATCGCGCGCGCACCACCAACGCCGACAGCAAGCGCACGGTGTCGCCGCAGCGCCTCACGCACTATCGCGACAACTGGTACCTCGACGTATGGGACCACGACCGTGAAGCGTTGCGCAGCTTCGCTGTCGACCGCATCGCCGAACCGCAGGCGCTCGAAGGCCGCGCGCGCGACGTGGAAGAAGCCGAACTCAACGACCTGCTCGCTTCCAGTTACGGCATCTTCGCCGGCAAGTCGAAGGCCTGGGCCACCATCCGCTTCTCGTCGCACGCCGCGCGCTGGGTCGCCGACGAGCACTGGCATTCGCAGCAGAAGGGCGAGTGGCTGCCGGACGGCCGCTACGAACTCAAGGTGCCGTACTCGAATTCGCGCGAACTGCTGATGGACGTGCTCAAGTACGGCCCCGATGCCGAGATCGTCGCGCCGCTGCCGTTGCGCGAGGAAATGAAGATCCTGCTCCAGCTGGCCCTCACGGGTTACCAAAACGGATCCGACCCCAACCATTGAAGCCTCGCGTTCCATGAGCGACATCGATATTGCCGACCCGGGAGCGATCCCGGCCACCCACGGCCATCCCCGCAAACCGCGCGTCGCCCTGGCGCTCGGTGCCGGCGCGGCGAAGGGACTGGCGCACATCGGCGCCATCGAAGTGCTGGAGGAACACGGCTTCGAGATCGTCGCCATCGCTGGCACGTCGATGGGTGCGCTGGTCGGCGGCATCTACGCGATGGGCAAGCTCGACATCTATCGCGACTGGGTGTCCACGCTGGCGCGCTTCGACGTGCTGCGACTGGTCGACTGGAGTTTCTCCGGCGGTGGGTTCATCAAGGGCGACCGCATCATGGCCGCCCTGCGCGAACTGATCGGCGAGGTGAACATCGAGGAGCTGGACATCGGCTACACCGCCGTGGCCACCGACCTCGATCGCGAGCGCGAGGTGTGGCTCACCAAGGGCCCGCTGTTCGACGCGATTCGCGCGTCCATCGCCATACCGACGCTGTTTCGTCCCTACCTGCACGACGGCCGTCGCCTCGTCGATGGCGCCCTGCTCAATCCCTTGCCCGTGTTGCCGTTGATGCGCGAGGAAGCCGACTACGTGGTGGCGATAAGCGTGGACGGCGCGGCCGAGTTGCAGAAGGCGCCCGAGAAGGATGTCACGGTGATGCATGACCCGGGTTACGTGGCGAAGCTGGGGCGTCTTATCGGCAAGGTGTTGCCGCATTCGGGCGCCAAGGTGAAGGACCCGGGTGCCTTCGAACTGATGACCCAGGCGATGGACCTGATGCAGGCGAATCTGTCGCGTCTGCGCCTGGCCGCCTATCAGCCGGACCTGCTCATCGAGGTGCCGCGCAATGTGTCGGCGGTGTATGAGTTCTATCGCGCGCGGGAGTTGATCGAGCTGGGGCGCGAGCGGACGGAGAAGATGCTGGCGGAGTGGGAGCCTAGGATCTTGCCGGGGCGGTAGGGGGCTTCCCGCTTTACCGCTTCGTTGGCTATCGCGCGCGAGCGCGCTCCTACAGGAAAACGATACCGCGTCTGTAGGAGCGCGCTTGCGCGCGATGCGTCAGATTTCTTCGGTCTTGGTGACCTTGGCGCGGCGCATCAGCCAGGCGACGCCGCGCAGGTCGGCGAGGCCGACCCAGAGGCGATCGAGCATGCCGTACTTCGAGGTGCCTGCCGTGCGCGGGCGATGGCCCACCGGCACGCTCTGGCTCGCATAGCCCGCACGCTTGACCAGCGCCGGCAGGTAGCGGTGCATGTGGTCGAAGTAGGGCAGGCGCAGGAAGGTCTCGCGCTCGAACAGCTTCAGGCCGCAGCCGGTGTCCGGCGTGTCGTCGCGCAGCATGCGCGAGCGGACGGCGTTGGCGATCTTCGAGGAGATGCGCTTGTTGAAGCTGTCGCGGCGGGTGACGCGCCAGCCAGCGAAGAGCTTCAGGTCCGGCGCGGCGCCATCGCGGGCGGCCAGCAGCTTGGGGATGTCGGCCGGATCGTTCTGGCCATCGCCGTCGAGCGTGGCGACCCAGGGCGCGCGGGCGGCGCGCACGCCGTTCCACACGGCGGTGCTCTGGCCGCTGCGGGTGATGTGGCGAACGATGCGCAGCTCCGGATACTGCGCGCGGGCGGCGGTGAGCACGGCGACGCTGTCGTCGGTGCTGAGGTCGTCCACGTAGATGATCTCGAAGTCGATCCGTCCACGCAGGGCCGAGGCGATCTCGGCGAGGAGGGGCGGGATGTTGTCGCGCTCGTTGAAGACGGGCACGACCACGGCGAGGTCGGTCATCGCGGTTCCGGTGGCAAGAGGATTCGGGGCGGCATTATCGCCCAAGCGGCGCCCCTTGGGCGCCATCGCCCCGCAACTCCGTTCAGATCCGTCCGACCGCCTGTGGCGCGGGGCCCTCGATGGCGGCCCGCCACGCGCGGGCGACAGCGTCCATCGTGTGCCGGCTGGCCCCCTGCGCCATCACCACGAGGGTGCCTTCGCGCAGAGCCAACTCGCGGCCATCCCAGCCATCACGGCGGAAGGAGGCGTCGCGCTCGCCCATCTTGCCGGGGACGTACAGGGCCACCACCGGCTCGTCGTCCATGCGGGTGACCGCGTGGACGGCCGGGTACGGCCCCACCATGCAGTCGCGGACGTAGGTCACGCCATTGGGCGCCGGGCCCTTCAGGGTCGCGGAACGGCCCGCGAAACCCGCCTCGACCTGGGCGTCCGTCATCGGCCGGGTCATCGTCAGCGAGTCCATTTCCTCGGGCATGTGCGCCACGGCGAGGGCAGGCAGCGAATTCAGATCGGCCTGGCGCCAGAACATGCCGGCGCCGGCCAGCACGATGAGCAGCGATGCCGCGATCGCCATCCAACTGCGACGACGGCGCACCTGGTGACGGCGCTCGCCCGTCGCCTGGGCGAGCAGGATGCGGTCGGCCAGGCCATCGGGCACCGGCACCGCCATCGCCGCCTCGAGATCGTCCTCGAAGCGCTGGGCGCGCTGCCAGAATCCCGCGCAGCCCTCGCGGCAGCTGTCGCGGTGCGCCAGCAGGTCAGGATCGGTGGAACGGGGTTCGGCGCCGATGCGGCGACGGAAATCGAGGCAGTTCATGGGCGGCCTCCTTCCAGGGCGGCCTTGCCGCCGAGCAGGCGTTTCAGCCGCTGGCGGGCGCGAAACAACTGGGTCATGATGGCGCCGGGCTGCTGGTCGGTGGCGGCGGCGATCTCGTCGCAGCTCATGCCGCCGAGCACCTGCATGGCCAGCGGCTCGCGGTACTTGTCGGGCAGTTTCAGCATGGCGTCACGGACCTGCGCGGCATCGCCGCTGCGCTCGGGGCTGGCGAACGCGGCGTCTTCGGGCACGGAGTCGTCGATCTCCACCGTGTCGAAGTGCTTGCGTTCGTAGAGACGGGCGTGTTCCCGACGCAGGATGGTGAACAGCCAAGGCTTGGCGGCTTCCGCGTCGCGCAGGGCGTCGAGGTTCTTCCAGGCACGCAGGAAGGTCTCCTGGACGAGGTCCTGGGCAACGGTCTCGGAGCGCGACAGCCAGAAGGCGAACCGGTAAAGGTCGGCCGAGAGGGCGCGCACCATGGCTTCGTACTGGCGCTGTTTCGGGTTCACGTTCCCATGGACCGGAGCCATCGCCATTTCCTTACATCACGGGGCCTCAGCGCATCTTGCTGAGGATGCCGTCCAGCTCGTCGTTGCTGTGGTAGTGGATGACCAGCTTGCCCTTGCCGCCGCGGCCCACGGCCACTTCGACGCGGGTGGCGAAACGCTCGGCCAGCTCGCGCTCGAGGTCGGCGACGTTCGGGTCGACCGGCGCGGACTTGGCCTTGCCCTTGGGGGCCATCTGCGCCTTGCGGGCGGCGTCTTCCAGCTCACGCACCGTCCAGCCGTTGCGCGCGGCTTCCAGCGCCAGCGGCTCGGCCACGGTGGAGGGCAGGGTGAGCAGGGCACGAGCGTGGCCCATCTCCAGCTTGCCCTCGTCGAGCAGTTGCTTGATCGAGGCCGGCAGCTCCATCAGGCGCAGCAGGTTGGACACGGCGGCGCGCGAGCGGCCGACGGCGTCGGCGGCCTGCTGGTGGGTGAGGTCGAATTCGTCGATCAGGCGATGCAGGGCCTGGGCTTCTTCCAGCGGGGTCAGTTCCTGGCGCTGGATGTTCTCGATGAGCGCCATCGCGAGCACGGACTGCTCGGGGACGTCCTTCACCAGCGCCGGGATCTCGCTCAGCGAGGCGCGCTGGGCGGCGCGCCAGCGGCGTTCGCCGGCGATCAGCTCGTAGCTGTTCTTGCCGATGGCACGAACCACCACCGGCTGGATCAGGCCCTGGGCCTTGATCGAGGCGGCGAGTTCGTCGAGGGCTTCGTCGTTCCAGTGGCGGCGCGGCTGGTACTTGCCGGCCTGGATCTGGTGGATCGGCAGCGTACGCAGCTCGCCTTCCTGTTCGATCACCGACGGCGGGGCGTCGGGACCGGCGCCACCGCCGAGCAGGGCGTCGAGGCCACGGCCGAGTCCACGTTTCTTCGCTGCTGCCATGGGGGTTCCTTAAGGCGTCGGGGTCGCGTCGTCGGCGCCGGTGTCCGCCGTGGCGACGTCGGCCGAGGCATCGTCCGCCTGCGCGCCCTGCGCCCTGGCGCGATCGCGGCGAATGATTTCCCCGGCCAGGCCGATGTAGGCGATGGCGCCGCGCGAGCCGCGGTCGTAGAGATGGATGGGCTGCCCATGGCTGGGCGCCTCGGCGAGGCGGACGTTGCGCGGGATGATCGAGCGCAGCACCTGATCGCCGAAATGCTGGGTGAGCTGTGCCGAGACCTCGTTGCCGAGGTTGTTGCGCACGTCGTACATGGTGCGCAGCAGGCCCTCGACCTCCAGCGACGGGTTCAGGCGCTGGCGCACGGCGCTGATGGTGTCGAGCAGGCTCGACAGGCCTTCCAGCGCGAAGTATTCGCACTGCACGGGAATCAGCACGCCGTTGGCCGCCGTCAGCGCGTTGAGCGTGAGCAGGTGCAGCGTGGGCGGGCAGTCGATGATGATCGTGTCGTAATCGTCGGCGAGCTTGCCCAGCTGTTCTTTCAGGCGGTGCTCCCGCGCCATGCCGTCCATCAGCTTCAGCTCGGCGGCCGTGAGGTCGCCGTTGCCCGGCAGCAGGTCGAAGCCCGCTTCGGTACGCACCAGCGCATCGCGGATGGGCACCTCGTCGAGCAGCACTTCCAAGCCGTTGGGCTTGGTCTCGTACTTGTCCACACCCGAGGCCATGGTGGCGTTGCCCTGGGGGTCCAGATCGACGAGCAGCACCTTGCGCTTCGCGGCGGCGAGGGCCGCGGCGAGGTTCACGGAGGTGGTGGTCTTGCCGACGCCGCCCTTCTGATTGGCGACTGCGATGATGCGGGCCATGGAGTGTGGTTAGCTGCCGTGCGCGGAAAGGGCGTTAGGTTAGCATCCCAAGCCGCTGTAGGAGCGGGCTTGCGCGCGACGGCCCCGCCCTCAGCCCCGCCGTATCACCACCAGGTGCCTCTCGCCGTCCACGCCGGGGACCGAGAGCGTGCGGATCGCCTCCACGTGGAAGCCCTCGGGTACGCCGTCCAGTTCCTCCGCCGGATGCTTGCCCTTCATCGCCAGCCACACGCCGCCCGGCGCCAGCAGATGCCCGCCCCAGCCGAGCATGTCGGCCAGCGAGGCGAAGGCGCGCGCGGTGACGCATTCGAAGGTGCCTTCCACGTCCTCGACGCGGCTTTGCAGCGCCTTGCCGTTGCCGAGCTTCAGGGAGCGGATCGCCTCGCGCAGAAAGCGGACCTTCTTGCCGTTGGAATCCACCATCAGCACCTCGCGCGCCGGTTCGGCGATGGCGACCGGGATGCCGGGCAAGCCCGGACCGGTGCCGAGGTCGGCCAGCGTGCGGCCCTGGACGTAGGGCAGGATCGTCAGCGAATCCAGCAGGTGGCGCGCGACCATCTCGCGATCGTCGCGGATCGCGGTGAGGTTGTAGGCCGAATTCCAGCGCTCCAGCAGCTCGCGGTAATCGAGCAGGCGCTCCACGGCACCCTCGGGCAGGGTCAGGCCCAGGTCGGCGATGCCGCGCTGGAGCTGGTCTTGGAGGGCTTCGCGGGTCGTCATGCGCAGGTTCCGGTGTCACGGCTGGCTGCGAAGTATGGTTGGCCGGGTCCAAACCCGCTACCGTCCGTCATGGTTTCGTTCTCGAAGGGGTTCGCCATGGAAGGTAAAAAGCGCGGGAAGGGGTTCGACGGCACACCGGTCAGTGTTGGCTATCGCTTCGACGACGCGCTTTCACAGCTGAAGTGGCAACAGTTCGAGCACGTGATGGCGCGCTGGTATCAATACGAAGGCTTCACGGTGACCCATCGAGGCACCGGCAAGGGCAAGAGAATCACGGACGGCGGCGTGGATCTCGTCCTCGAACGGGGCAACCAGCGGATCATCGTCGACTGCAAGCATTGGAAGACGCGGCAGGTACCCTTCAATCCGATCGTGCAGATCGAAGGGCTCCTTGTGCACGAAAAGGCCGATTCGGGCATCGTCGTCATCACGAGCGAGTTCACCGACAAAGCGACCAAACTGGGTAAATCCGGCAACGTCCGGCTGATCGACGGCAGGCAACTGCGCGACATGATCGAGCCTCACCTTTCCTGGCTGCTGGATGACGGGCAACCCATTCCCCTGAAGCCCCGACCCGTGGCTATCGCCGCGCCGATCAGCATGCCGCAGAGGGCTGAAACGACGATTCCCATGCCGCTGCCCTCAAGGGCGATCGACACCGTCCGGCCGGTCCTGCCGACCGCAAAGGTGTCTGTGGTCTCTCGTCCATGGGCACCCCGTCGCCATGCCTTGCGCTGGGCCGCGGCCGCATGTGCCCTACCTTGCCTGGCGGTCCTGTGGGCTACCCACGGGACGTCATCGACGGACGTCGCCGATACCGGGCCGCCGGCTCCCGTCGTCGCGAGTTCGCCCACGCCCCCTCCGAAGCCCGTACGCAAACAGGAACCACCCGCGCGTCCGGTCGTGTCGACTGCGAAACATGCCTCGGGCAGGACGCCGGCAAAGACGGCTCCACCCGCCGACGTCCGCGAGACGCCGGCTCAGGAACCCGCCGTCATCTATAAATCGGGTGATATGAGCGATGCCGAATTCGCGGCCTGGAAGGCACGCAAGGCCGATCGTGAGAATGGAAGGACGGGCGATATCGCTAACGGGACGGCCCCCCGTGCCCCGGAAGATACCGCTTATGGACCGACGTCCACCTCGAATGACGTTGCCACGTCACCGGAAACGATGCGGACCATCCTTCGAACCAACCGACGCTGAGGCCGGTTGCCGTCAACTCAAGCCGCGTCGAGCTCCACGCGGGTGACCAACATGCCGCGCGAACGCAGCGAGCCGTTGACGGCGTGCTTGAGCTGGGTGCCGACGGCGCGGCGGTCGGCCGGATGGTGGCCATTAGCGCTGTCGCGCAGGGCGGCCACGACGTTGCGACGGATCAGTTCCGGGGCCTCGTCGATGACTTCGTCGGCCACTTCGGGCTCCAAGACCTGCCAATAGACCGTGCCGCCCTCGAAGTGGAGCACCTGGCCGCCGAGATCGATCTTGTGGGTCACCTTGTCCAGCAGCGGCAGCACGACATGGGTGCCAGCCGTGAGCAGCACCGGGGCGCGGCCGAGGCGACGCACGCTGTAGACCTGTCCTTCGGGCACACGTCGTACGGACATCGCCGCAAGGGCGAGGAGGACGAAAGCACTGGCGAGAAGGATGCTGATCGACATGGCGGCGACATCAAGAACTTATGGATGATTCCTGTTGCAGTGCGGGAAGAATCGGGTGCACTGCGATGACCGGACTGGGGTGTTAATTCTAATTTAACGCCACGCGTTAACGCCAGTTTTACCAAACCCCCATGTTCAGTTAGCGGAAGGGTTGGTCAAAACTTAAGCAGTGGTCATTTGGCGACCAGGAGCTGGCCGAAAACGGGCCGTCGATGGTCAAGGTTTGACCGGCCGGACACGAATGATAACAATTATCAATCATTCCTCGACCCGGCCGCTCCCATGAACGTCCTCGGCTGCGCGGCGGCGTTCGTCGCCATGCTTCTCGTCTACATCGCCTCGCCCAACCAGCGCCTGCTATCGCGCCCGGCAGGCCGTGTCGCCCGGATCGTCGCTGCCGACTTCGCCGTGCTGGCGCTGGGAGCCTGGATCGCAGGGGAAACGACCTTACCGGGAATTTTCTCAACGCTGACCGCGCTGATGCTCGGCGCCGTGGCGCTGCCTTACCTGTGCTGGTGGCTGCGCCCCGCCGGCGAACGGAAGTCGCGCTGATGCTGGCCCGTACCTTCGCTGGCGCCGTCCTGGGCTTCCCCCTGTCCATCGCGCTGGTCGCGCTGGCGATCTGGCTCTGGCCGGGATCCAGCGAGGGCGTGGTCATCCCGCTGATGATGCTGTTCTTCCCGCTGTGGATCGGCGTGATGGCCGGCACATTTCTGTTCCGTAGCGGCCTTCGCGCCTGGGGCTGGCTCGTGGCCGCCAACCTGCTCGCCTTCGCGGCGCTGTTCCTCGCCAAGCACACGCTGCCCGGACTCTGAAGCCATGAAAGCCACCACCCTGCGCACCTTTACCACCGTGCACACCTGGGCGGGCCTGTTGGCAGGGTTCGCGCTCTTCGTCGCGTTCTATGCCGGCGCGCTGACGATGTTCCACGACGAGATCGACACCTGGGCGATGCCGAAGGTGGAGGCCCATCGCGCGGACACCATGGACCGTGCCGGCGCCATGCTCGCGGATATCGTGGCGAAGCACCCCGCCGCAAGCGAGCAGATCGGCGTGACCTTCCCAGCCGATCACCCGTCCCATGAGGTCGCCGCCTACTGGATGGACAAGGACGGCTGGAAGACGCAAACGCTGGACGAGGCCCATCCGCGCGATTCCGAAGACCACGAACACGGCCTCGCGGACTTCGTCTACGAACTGCACTACGACCTGGGCATTCCCACGGCTGGCCTGTACCTCATGGGCGTCGTCAGCGTGATCTACGGCCTGGCGCTGCTCACCGGCCTGCTGATCCACCTGCCGAACCTGGTGCGCGAACTGTTCGCGCTGCGCCCCGGCCATAACCTCAAGCGCCTGTGGCAGGACGCGCACAACGTGATCGGCATCCTCAGCCTGCCGTTCCACATCATCTTCGCGATCACGGGCGCGTTGCTTTGCCTTACGTCCGTCGCGCTGCTCGCGTTCAACACGCTGGCCTTCGACGGCAAGCTGATGCCGGCCTTCGAACGCATGACCAGCGCCATGCCCACGGTCGAGGCCAAGGGCGGCAACGCCGCGATGCTGTCGCCTGCCCAGTTGGCGCAGCATGCGCGTCGCGCGGCCATCGCCGCGGGCGCGGCGGACTTCGAGCCGGACTACATGCGCTACGTGCATTACGGCCAGCAGGGCGCCGCCGCCGAAGTGCGCGGCACCTCAGGCAAGACGCTGGGCGAGTACGGCATGGTCGCGCTCGACGCCACCGACGGCCGCGTGCTGAAGGTGCAGGTCAGCGGCGCGCGCGACGCGAACCACGCCACGTATTCCGCGATCTTCGGCCTGCACTTCGGTAGCTTCGGCAGCGTGTCGCTGCGCTGGCTGTACTTCCTGCTCGGCCTGGCTGGCGCCTTCCTGTTCTACTCGGGCAACCTGCTTTACATCGAATCGCGCCGCAAGCGTCGCCAGACCCACCAACCCCTGAAGGTACGTGCGATGGCAACGGCGACCGTTGGCGTGTGCCTTGGCACCTGCTTCGGCGTGTCCATAACGTTCCTTGCCAATCTGCTCGGCTCCTATGCGGGCTACGCACCCACGTCGTTCGTGCAGCCCGTGTTCTTCATCGCGCTGGCCATGGCGGTCATCTGGACCGTCGTACGCCGTCCGGCGCGTGCGGCGGTGGACCTTCTGTTCGCCACGGCATTGTTGAGCATCGCCGTGGGCGTGCTCGACATGGCGCTGCACGGCGACCGCCTGCTGCTTACGCTGGCCGAAGGCCGTTATGCCGTGATCGGTGTCGATCTCGGTGCCATCGCCATGGGCCTGGGGTTTGGCTGGCTTGGCCTCGCCACTCGGCAGCGCACACACCACGGCGATCCGTGCAGCGTGTGGTTTGGCGGCAAGGCGGATCGAGGTGCCGTCAAGGCCGAGCAGGTGGCCTGACACTTCCGAAGCATGTCGTTCCCATGCGAGCTATCGCTTCAGGCCGCGGGGGCCTGTCTTGGCTGGCCCAGGAACGAACTGGGCGTCATCGCGGTGACCTGCCTGAAGGCGCTTGAAAACGCGGCGGTGCTGGCGAAGCCCAGCTCCGTCGCTACCTGTGCAATGGCGCGTCCCCGGCCCAGGTGATCCATGGCACGCACGATACGTGCCCGCTGACGCCACGCCTTGAAGGTCAGCCCTGTCTCCACGGGAAACAGGCGGCTCATGGTGCGAACGGAGGTCGCTGCCCGAGACGCCACTTCGCCCACATCGAGTCGGTTGCGATGGTCGTTCAATGCGATCGTCGCCACGCGTTACCCTATGGCACTGCTAGGCAGCGGCAGGAAGGTCGGTGCATCCGGCATGGCGATGAGTTCGTGGAGCATGAGTCGCACGAGCAATTCCGCCTTGCTCGCATCGTGAAGACCCGCCATGGCCTCGACCAGAAGCGCATGCAGCAGCGGCATGGTCCGCAGGGCAAACGCGCGGTCGAGCCCGACCGGGAATGTCCAGGACGGCACGCCATGGGGTTCCCAATGCACTAGCCATAGCTCGGCGTCGGTAAGGATCTCGAGCCGATGGGGCACCCCTGAGGGTACCCAGACCGCCAGTTGCGGCGGCACCAGCCAGCGACCGGCTTCCGTATGCATCTGGACCATGCCCGAAGCGGCGAAGGTCAGCTGCGCCTCCGCGTGCGCGTGCTCGGGCAACGCCTCGCCAGGCCCCTTAAGCGCGCGATGAAAGCTAAACGGCGGTGCAGATGTCATCTGGCTTCTTCGCGATGCCGATTGGCGCCTCATCGATGAGATACACTCATACCATGGCATCCAACACAGGTCGAGCATTCACCGAAAGGAACATACCGTCATGAAAGCCGTGGTCATCAACGCATATGGCGACAACGATGTCGTGCAATACCTCGACATCGATCGCCCTGAACCGCGTGACGGACAAATACGCATCAAGGTGCTCGCTGCCGGTGTCAATCCGGTGGACTGGAAGATTCGCAACGGCGCCGGCGAGCGCATGGGCATGACGCTACCTATCCATCTCGGGGGCGAAGTCGCCGGTACCGTGGATGCACTTGGTGAAGGTGTCACCCGCTTCGCCGAAGGCGATGCCGTCTACGGCATCATCCCGTCAGGAGGATTCGCGGAGTACGCCATCGCCAGCGCAACGGACATGGCTCCCATGCCTGGGCGCCTTTCTTTCACCGAGGCCGCTGCGGTGCCATTGGGAGCACTTACCGCGTGGCAGGCCCTATTCGGCCTCGCTCAACTGTCGCCTGGCCAACGCTTGCTCGTCACCAGCGGCGCCGGAGGGGTAGGCTCGCTTGCCGTGCAGATGGCCAAGGCAAAGGGCGTACACGTCACGGCCATGGCTTCGACCCGCAACGAAGACTACGTGCGTGGACTGGGCGCCGATGTGTTCATCGATTACACGCGACATGACTTCACGCAGGTCGCGAATGACATGGATGTCGTATTCGACACGGTCGGTGGCGAGACGTTCGGGCGCGCCTTCGCGTGCGTAAAATCCGGAGGATTCCTGGTGACGGCCGTTGCTTTTCCAACCGACGAAGGAGAGCGTCATGGCGTGCGGACAGCACGCGTGGTCTGCAAACCCGATGCCGGTCAACTTGCGTCGATCACCGATCTTGTCGAAGACGGCGCGGTCATCCCTCGCGTAGGGACGGTGCTGCCACTTAAAGACATCAAGCAAGCCCTGGCGTTGTCGGAAACAGGCCGCGCTCGCGGAAAAATCGTGCTGACCATAGGGGAGTGAACCCGCAAGGCGATCATCTTGCACCGGTGATCCTCGACGGGCTCATCCCGAGAATCCGATAGCCACGACAGCTATTCAGGCAGATGAAAAAACCGCCAACGCGCCTTATTGCACCGCAACATGCCCTTCCGGGCGATCCAAGCAACTGACCCCGAAAGATTTTTCGGGTAGCTCCCAAAGAGGGTCCATCATGTAATACCCGTTACTCGTGCGACGCAACAAACGATTGATTTATCAGGCTTTACACTCTTCGTGAAAACGTTTACGTTGCGCCCCCACATGCCTATGAAGGGCAGGGGAAAGGGCTGAAGACACGTGAGTGTGACGATCAAAGACGTCGCGAGGATGGCCAACGTATCCGTGGCCTCGGTCTCGCGTGCGCTCAACGGCCATGGCGGCGTGACCGCCGAGACCCAGAAACGCATCCGTGAAGTGGCCACGCGCCTGCGTTATGTGCCGCACAACGCGGCGCGCAGCCTGATCACCCGGCGCACCCAGACCATCGGCGCGCTGCTGCCAGACCTCCATGGCGCCTTCTTCTCCGAGCTGATCCGCGGCATCGATCTCGCCGCGCGTGCCCGTGGCCTCTACCTGCTGGTGTCCAGCTCGCATGGCGACGCCACCGAGGCGGCCATCGCACTGCGCGCCATGCAGGGTCGCGTGGACGGCCTGCTGGTGATGTCACCGCATGCCGATCGCGTGTTCCTCGATGAGAGCCTGCCGATCGTGCTGCCCACCGTACTGATCAACAGCCATGTGCGCTCCGAGCGCCACGCCGCCATCGACGTGGACGACTACGGCGGCGCACGGGCGATGGTGGAGCACCTGGTCGCCCAGGGTCGCCGCCGCATCGTCTTCATCGCCGGTCCGGAAGTGAACCACGACGTGCAGGAGCGCGCCCGCGGTTACCGCGAAGGCATGGCCGAAGCTGGCCTCGGCGAGTACATCACCGTGCTCCAGGGTGACTTCTCGGAAGAGTCCGGTTACCTCGCGGGCAAGCGTGCGCTGGAAGGCGCCATGCGCCCGGACGCGATCTTCGCCGCGAACGACATGATGGCGATCGGCTGCCTTTCCGCGCTGGCAAACGCCGGCGTTCGCGTGCCGGACGAGATCGCCGTCGCGGGCTTCGACGACATCCCGATGGCGCGCTATGTGTCGCCGCCCCTGACCACGGTCCGTGTGCGCATCGCCGAACTCGGCGAAGCGGCGCTCGAGCGCCTGGTGCGGATGATCGACGCCGGCGACGACACCCCGCCCGAACCACGTGTGGTGGTCGGAACCGAATTGGTCGTGCGCGCCTCCACCGGTGGCCACGACACGAGCACGCGAAAGGGCTGACCGCCGTTTCGCCAGCCCTTGGGGGCGTCGTGCCGCGATGCCCCCGGCAAGACAAGCAGCACCCGCAGTATTCAAACGCCAACGCCGATCCGCGAACGCGGTAGCGCACCGAACACGGGCAATCGCCCTTGACGAACGTGGATCAACCACGCGCGGCGGGGTCCTTTTGGGCCGCCAAAAGTGTTCGGTGCAGGACGGATCGGTCCTACACATCTTTTGGGAGAGGGGAAGCATGAAGGCTTCGATGCAATTGAAGAAAAAGCTGTTGGTCAGTGTCATCGCCACCGCGGTCGTGTCGGCGAGCCTGTCGCCCGTCCACGCGCAGTCGGCCAACGCCACGCTGCGCGGCAAAGCCGCGCCGGGCGCCAACGTCACAGTGTTCAATCCGCAGACGGGCCTCACCCGCAAGGCCAAGGCCGGCGACGACGGTTCGTATGTCATCAGCGGTCTTCCCCCCGCCACCTATCGCATCGATGCCGGTCCCGGCACCGAGCAGGACGTGACCTTGCAGGTGGCCTCCACGGCCACTGTAAACATCACGGCCCCGGCCGCTGCCGCCACGTCGGCAAGCGCGTCCGACGCCACGGCGCTGCAGGGCGTTTCCGTGGCCGCCACCACGATCCAGGAAGTGAAGACACCGGAAGTCGGCCAGACGATCTCGCTGCACCAGATCGCCACCATCCCGCAGGTCTCGCGCAACTTCCTCGAGTTCGCCGACACCGTGCCGGGCATGGTCTTCAGCGTGGACTACAAGGGCAACACGTCGCTGCGCGGCGGTGCCATGAACGACAGCTCCGCGAACGTCTACATCGACGGCGTGAGCCAGAAGAGCTACGTGAAGCAGGGCGGCATCTCCGGCCAGAGCGGTAGCCAGGGCAATCCGTTCCCGCAGCTGGCCATCGGCCAGTACAAGGTCATCACGTCGAACTACAAGGCCGAGTACGATCAGGTCTCCAGCGCCGCGATCACGGCGGAGACCAAGTCGGGCACGAACCAGTTCCACGGCGAAGTCTTCGGCACCTACACCAATGACGCGTTCCGCAACCGCACGCCGGCCGAGAAGTACTCCGGCTCCAAGGCGGATTCGGAATCCAAGGAATACGGCTTCGCGCTCGGCGGTCCGATCATCAAGGACAAGATGCATTTCTTCATCGCCTATGAGCAGAAGAAATTCCAGACGCCGGTCACCGTCATTCCCAACAGCGCCAACATCAGCCATTTCAACGGCCAGGACCCGAGCATCTTCCTGCCGGAAAGCGCGCGTGCGCAGTTGGGTCCGTCGAACGTCCCGTTCAACGAGAAGCTATACTTCGGCAAGATCGACTGGGAACTGACCGATCGCGACCGCATCGAGATCAGCACGCAGGTGCGCCGCGAGACCCAGGTCGGCGGCATCGGCACGGGCCTGGCGGCATCCACCGGCCTGAACAACAGCAACCACGACACCCGCGGCACCTTCAAGTGGCAGCATAGTGGCGAGAGCTGGTTCAACGAGCTGATGTTCACGTACGAGAACGCGTTCGTGAAGGCCTCGCCGTTCAACGACGCACCGGGCTACATCTATACCTCGCCGCTGGACCAGGACAACATCCTGCTCAACACGGGCTCGGCCGACCCGCGCGCCACGCAGAACAAGAGCCAGGAAGGTCCGAGCATCTCCGATACCTTCACCTTCAACGACCTGGAGTGGAAGGGCGACCACGTCGTCAAATTCGGCTACAAGTTCAAGTCGGTCGAGCTGCGCGCGCAGGACGCTGCCGCGAACAATCCTCAGTTCTACTACGACGTGCGCGCCGATGGTGGCACCTCCCCGGTACCCTGGAAGGCCTTCTACGCGCAGCACATCCCGGGTGAGGATGGCATCGCGCAGACCACCGCCCGCCAGTACGGCATCTTCGCCCAGGACGACTGGACGGTGAACGACCACCTCACACTGAACCTCGGCGTGCGCTGGGACTACGAGGTCACGCCGTCATACGTGAACTACGTGACGCCGCAGCGCGTGCTCGACGCGCTCGACACACAGGACCCGGGCGCGCCCACCGGCCAGACGTTCCGCCAGACGCTCGCCAATGGCGGCATCAACATCAACGACTACATCAGCAACGGCCGTAACCGCCATTCGTTCCGTGGCGAGTGGCAGCCGCGCCTGGGCTTCTCGTACGACCTCTTCGCCGACGAAGCCCATGTGATCCATGGTGGCGCGGGTCGCGCATACGACCGCAACCTGTACGACTACCTCCAGCTCGAACAGACCAAGCTCAACCTGCCGCAGACCAACCTGTTGTTCAACGTCCCGGACCACGGTTGCGATGTCCGTCGTACGGATTGCATCGCCTGGAATCCGGCCCTTCTCCAGGGACAGGCGGCGCTGGAGGCGCTGAACATCGGTCCGAACTCTGGCCAGGAAGTGGACATGATGAACAACAAGCTGAAGGCGCCGTATTCGGACCAGTTCAGCCTGGGCATGTCCAACACGATCGGCGAGTGGATCACGGACGCCACGGTGAGCCGTGTCATCAGCCGTGACGGTTTCGCCTTCACGCTCGGTAACCGCTATCCCGCTGGCAACTACTTCGCCACCGAGTCGGACAACCAGTACTTCACCGATGGCAAAGACCATCGCGGCGATGCGGCGTGGACGCGCGGTATTCCGGGCCTGGGTGGCCTGATCCTCGGCAACAACGGCATCTCGACGCGCACGACGCAGGTGCTGCTGTCTGCGCAGAAGCCCTATACGCCGGAGTCCGGCTGGAGCACCAGCTTCGCCTACACCTTCTCCCATGCGAAGCAGAACCGCGACATCAACGAGCACTACGCGTTCGAAGAGCCGACCATCCAGGACTTCCCGGTGCTGACCTCGAACGCGGTGTCCAAGCATCGCTTCGTCGGCACCGCCGCCGTGGACCTGCCGTGGGGCATGAACGCATCGATCAAGCTCACGCTCGCTACGCCGATCCCGTACACGGCCAACGCGTGCTACGGCGCCTTCGCCGAGAACGGCTCCAGCTGTACGCCGTCCGTCGGTACGCCGCGCGGCTCGAAGTTCCTCATCGGTGGCGACATCTGGGGTTACCGCGATATCGACGTCCAGCTGACCAAGGACTTCGTGATCGACAAGGACACCAAGATCTACGCCCGTTTCGACGTGCTCAACCTGTTCAACTGGAAGAACTACGCCGACTACACCGCCAACTGGGGTAGCAACGGCGTCTTCAACTCGAACGGCGTGACGTACAACCGCCACGGCAACATCACGTTCGTGCCGCGTACGGCCCGCTTCACCGTCGGCCTGAAGTTCTAAGCACCTCGGAAGAGGGCCGCGCGCGGCCCTCTTCCTTTCTCAACGGACACGGAAGACCCCCGCCAAGCCAAATCCACGCGCATCCACCGAGAGGCACAGATCATGGGAAGCATTAACGTGAAGCTTGCGAAACCTATCGCCATGGCCCTCGGTCTTGCGACCGTGGTCGCGCTGGCACCGGTCCCCGTGTTCGCCCAGTCCAGTACGGCGACGATCCGTGGCCATCTCAATAACGCCCCGGCCAAGGCCTCGGGCGAGGTGGTGGCCACCAACGTCAGGACGGGTTTCGCCGCCCGCGTGCCGGTGCGTGAGAATGGCACCTATACCCTGGCTGGCCTGTCTCCCGGCACCTATCGCATCGACGCCACGGCGAACGGCGCCACCGCCAGCCAGACGGTGACGGTGCAGATCGGCCAGTCGCTCGTGCTGGATCTGGACGTGGCCGGTGCATCCGCCACTGCCGAAAACGCGGCCAACCTGCAGGGATTGACCGTCACGGCGAATTCGCTGGTGGAAACGCGCACCTCCGAGGTCGCCGGCAATATCACCACGCAGCAGATTCGCGACCTGCCGCAGAACTCGCGCAACTTCCTAAACTTCGCCGGCCTCACGCCGGGCGTCAGCACGCCCAAGGACAAGAATTCGAAGTCCTTCAGCGCGGGTGGCCAGCCGAACAACCAGACCAACGTCTTCATCGACGGCGCGAGCCTGAAGAACAACATCCTCCAGGGCGGCCTCGTCGGCCAGGATTCCTCGCGCGGCAATCCGTTCTCGCAGGAGGCCATCCAGGAATTCCGCGTCCTCACCCAGAACTACAAGGCCGAGTACGAGCAGGCCGGCACGGCCATCGTCTCGGCGGTGACCAAGTCGGGTACCAACGAGTTCCACGGCTCAGTATACGACTTCATCCAGTCGCGCGGCATGGTCACGCAAGACGAATTCTCGCGGAAGGTCAGCAACCAGAAGCCCGCCTATCGCCGGCAGCAGTATGGCGCCTCGCTGGGCGGCCCGATCATCAAGGACAAGCTGCAGTTCTTCATCAACTTCGAAGGCAACAAGGAAGATGCCAACAAGACCGTCTTCATCAACAATCCGCGCTACGGCGACCGTCTTCAGCAATACAATGGCACCTTTTCCGCGCCGTTCGACGAAAAAGTCTACTTCGGCAAGCTGAGCTGGCATCCGGACGACAAGAACGATGTCGACCTCAGCTACTCGAACCGCAAGGATTCGGAGACGATCAACTTCGGCGGCACCACCGCCTACGATGCGCGCCAGGTCCGCGACAACAAGGTCACCGACCTCCTGTTGAAATGGCAGTATCGCGGCGACGCCTTCGTCAACGAACTACTGTTGGATCGTGGCTTCTACAAGTACAACCCGCGCCCGGTGAATCCAGACATCCCTTCGCAGAACTTCGTCGGCATCGCGCAGATCGGTGGCGCGTCCGGTCTTCAGCGCAAGGAACAATCCAACTTCACGCTCCGCGACGATGTCACCTTCGACGACATCAACTGGCACGGCCAGCACGTGATCAAGACCGGCGTGAAGATCGCCACGGTCAACCAACACCTGCTGGAGAACAACAGCTTCACGCCGCAGTACACCTATCGCCCTGATTCGGTGAACGGCCTGGCCATTCCCTATTCGGCCGTGTATTCGCCGGCGGGCAAGAGCGCCAGCCTCAAGAACAAGCAGTACGGCATCTACGTGCAGGACGACTGGGACGTCACCGATCGGCTTCAGCTGAACCTCGGTGTGCGCTGGGACTACGAGACCAACGCCACCAACCGCTTCTACGTCACACCGGATGAGCAGGCCGCCGTGGTGCGTGCGCTCGGCCTGTCGAACGACTACATCAGCAACGGTCGCAATCGCAGCGCGTACAAGGGCGAGATCCAGCCACGCCTTGGCTTCTCGCTCGATGTCAGCCCCAGTGGCGACCAGAGCACGACGATCTTCGGCGGCGCCGGCCGCTATTACGACCGCACGCCGTACGACAACATCATCCAGGAGTCGTTCCACGCGCAGTTCCCGTACTACAACTTCTTCTTCTCGGCCAACGGCGCGCCGAACCAGGAAGGCAACCCGACCACCATCTGGCAACCGCAGTACCTAACGCGAGCCGGACTCGACGGCCTGATCAGCGGCGGCAATCCGGGTGGCGGTGAAATGGACCTGATCAACAACAAGACCAAGCCGCCCTACACCGACCAGTTCAGCTTTGGCGTGCGCCAGGCGATGGGCGACTGGGTGGGTTCGGTCACGCTGAGCCGCATGCTCGGCTATTGCCAGTTCACCTGGATCTTCGGCAATCGTCCGGCGCCGAATTACACTTCCGTGCCGGTGGGCCCGTACAACACCGTGCTGATCAACACGACGAAGAAGTACACCTCCAGCTCCGTGCTGATCGGTATCGACAAGCCCTATACCGACGAATCGGGTTGGGGCGTGGGCATCGCCTATATCTACACCGATGCGAAGAAGCAGGGTGGCGATGCCTATTCGCTCGATTACACGACACCCGGCGCCTATCCCGCCGGTCGTACCGCGGAACGCAATCGCCTGGTGATGAACGGCACGGTGAAGCTGCCCTGGGACATCAAGCTGAGCACGCTGATCACGCTGGGCTCCGGCGATCCATACGATGTCGTCTACGGCACGGCGTACAACGATCCCAATCGCGGTCCGCACATCGGCGCCGCCGCACCGAAGAAGGGCAACTTCATCCTTCCGAACGCGTGGGGCTACCGCAACGTCGACCTCGCGCTGTCGAAGACCTTCAAGTTCGCCGGCACGCAGGCACTGGAGTTGCGCGCCGATGCGTTCAACGTCTTCAACTTCAAGAACTACGGCTGCTACACCACGCTCGTGACCGAACCGAACTTCGGCCAGCCCGCCTGCATCGTGGGCGTCACGCGCAGCTACCAGGTGGGTGCGCGCTACAGTTTCTGATGTCTTGTTCGACCGCCGCCTTTCCGCCAGGGGAGGCGGCGGAACATCCCGCGAGGGATTTTTTCCGCCGTGCGATGTAAACGTTTACACCTCATGGTAACGTCCCAGACCGACGCTACCATCGCCTCATCGCCGTTCCCCACGGCGCACGCGACTGCTATCTCCAAGGATCGCTATGCAAGCCATCTCGAAGACATTCCTCTGTGTCGCCCTGGGCGCGCTGTTGACCACCATCGCGCCGCTCGCGTCCGCGCAGAAGAGCGAGGCCTCCACGCCGAAGCGCGCGGTGAACGCCGCGGAACTGCATGCCGTTCCGGCCTCCATCACCGAGCTTCAGAAGCGCAGCTTCCAGTGGTTCTGGGATAGTGGCAACCCCGAGAACGGCCTGATTCCCGACCATTACCCCGGCGACTCGTTCGCGTCCATTGCAGCGGTGGGTTTTGGCCTCACCACGTATGGTGTCGGCGTCGAGCGTGGCTGGATCACCCGCGACCAGGCCATCGATCGCACGCTGGCCACGCTGCGTTTCTTCAACAATGCCCCACAGGGCGATGCGGAAGAGGGCGAGACGGGCTATCACGGCTTCTTCTATCACTTCCTCGACATGAAGACCGGCAAGCGCTACGCGAACTGGGTCGAGGTGTCGTCGGTGGATACGACCCTGCTACTGGGCGGCGTGCTGTTCGCGCAGAGCTACTACGACCGCGATACGGCGAAGGAAAAGGAAATCCGCGACCTCGCCGACGCGATCTACCGGCGCATCGACTGGACCTGGCTGCAGAAGCGCTCGCCGCTGATCAGCATGGGCTGGACGCCGGGCGGCAAGACCATCCCGCACGACTGGGAAGGCTATAACGAAGGCATGCTCGTCTACATCCTCGCCCTGGGCTCCCCCACCCATCCGGTGGGCGACGACACCTGGAGCGCCTGGACCAAGACCTACGACAAGACCTGGGGCGAGTTCCACGGCCAGACCTTCCTCAACTTCGCTCCGATGTTCGGCCACCAGTACAGCCACACCTGGGTGGACTTCCGCGGCATCCGCGACGCTTGGAACCGCGAGCACAACATCGACTACTTCGAGAACAGCCGCCGCGCCACGTATTCGCAGCAGGCCTATGCCATCGCCAATCCCGGTGAATGGAAGGGCTACGGCAAGAACGTGTGGGGCCTGACCGCGAGCAACGGCCCCGGCGGCCTGATCGTGAAGCAGGGCGACAAGGAGCGCACCTTCCAGGGCTATACGGCACGCGGCGCCGGTCGCGACTACATCTCCGACGACGGCACCATCGTGCCGACCGCCGCCGGTGGCTCTATCGCCTTCGCGCCTGAAATCGTGATCCCCGCGCTGGAGGAAATGAAGAAAAAGTACGGCCAGTACATCTACACGAAGTACGGCTTCGTGGACGCCTTCAACCTCAGCTTCGACACGCGCACCGACCTGCGTACCGGTCGTGTGATACCGGGTTTTGGCTGGACCGACACGGTGCACCTGGGCATCGACCAGGGACCGATCGTGCTGATGATCGAGAACTACCGCAGCGACTTCATCTGGAACGTGATGAAGAAGAACCCGTACATCCGCAAGGGATTGCAGCGCGCGGGCTTCTCGGGCGGCTGGCTCGACGCTGACGCGGCGGCCGAACTGTGGTGAAGCCGTTCCTCGGAGCGCTGTGCCTGGCGCTCGCCACGGCGTTGACCGGTTGCGGCAAGGCCGACACCGGTACGCGCGAACTTCAGTTCTGGACCATCGGCCGCGAAGGCGAGGCGGTGGCCCAGCTCCTGCCCGAATTCGAGCGCGAACACCCGGGCCTGCACGTCGTCGTGCAGCAACTGCCTCTGACCGCTGCTCACCAGAAGCTGCTGACCGCGTACGCGGGCGATTCCACGCCGGATATCACCCAGCTGGGTAACACCTGGATTCCGGAAATGGTGGCGCTCGGGGCACTGGAGCCGTTAGACGCGCGCGTCGCTGCCTCGAAGACGATCGATAAGGCCGACTACTTCCCGGCCATCTGGTCCACCAACGTCATCGACGGCATGCTCTACGGCGTACCCTGGTACGTGGACACGCGCCTGCTGTTCTACCGCAAGGACCTGCTCGCCAAGGCCGGCTACGACCATCCGCCACGCGATTGGTCCGAATGGCAGGCGATGATGGCGAAGATCGCCCAGCCCAAGGGCAAGGTCTACGGCGTGCTGCTGCCCACCAACGAATTCGAGCAGCTGCTTGCGCTGGCCTTGCAGCAGGACGAACCCTTGTTGCGCGACGACGGGCGCTACGGCAATTTCCGCAGCGCGGGCTTCCGCAAGGCGCTGGCGTACTACGTGTCGTTGTTCAAGGAACAGCAGGCACCGATGATGACCAACGTCGGCATCGGCAATCCCTGGGCCGCGTTCGGGCAGGGCTTCTACGCCTTCTATCTGTCGGGTCCCTGGAACATCGGCGAATTCCGCAAGCGCCTGCCTCCCGAGCAACAGGGTGACTGGGGCACGACGCCGTTGCCCGGGCCCGATGGTCCCGGCGCATCAAACGCCGGCGGCTCTAGCCTGGTGATTTTTCGCGCATCGAAGCACAAGGACGACGCCTGGGCGCTCGTCGATTTCCTATCGCGTCCGGATATCCAGGAGCGTTTCTACACCATCCTCGGCGACATGCCGCCGCGCCGCTCTTCGTGGAACGCACCTGCGTTGCGCAGTGACGACAAGGCCACCGCCTTCCGCGAACAGCTCGAACGCGTGAAGCCCACGCCACCGGTGGCGGAGTGGGAGCGCATCGTCACCGAGATGCAGCTGGTCGCCGCCCAGGCTGCGCATGGCGATCTCAGCGTCGACGAGGCCGCCGCGGAAATTGATCGGCGCGCCGACCGACTTTTGGAAAAACGCCGCTGGATGCTCGACCACGGCCACAAGGCAACGCCATGACGACCTCCCGCGCCGCCTGGCTTTTCATCACTCCCGCGCTGATCGTCCTCGGGCTGTTCTTCCTGTTGCCGGTGATCGCCGCGCTGGCGCTCTCGCTGACCGACTACGATCTCTACGCGCTGGCGGATATCCGCAACCTTCGGTTCATCGCGCTGGAGAACTACTGGACGCTGCTTCACCGGCCGTTGTTCTGGTCGGCGCTGGGCCACACGGTGTACTTCGTGGTGGTCGGTGTACCGCTATCGATTATAGCGTCGCTCGGCGCAGCGATGCTGCTCAATTCGCCGCTGGCCCGGTTCAAACCGTTCTTCCGTACGGCACTGTTCGCGCCGGTCGTCACCACGGTGGTGGCGGTGGCGGTGATCTGGCGTTACCTGTTCAACACGAAGTACGGCCTCATCAACTACGCACTGGATGCCATCGGCGCGCCCACGGTGGACTGGCTCGGCGACCCGCATTGGGCGATGCCGACGATCATCCTGTTCGCTGTGTGGAAGAACTTCGGCTACAACATGATCATCTTCATGGCCGGGCTCCAGGCGATTCCCGCCGACCTCTACGAGGCCGCGCGCATCGACGGTGCCTCGCCCTGGGCGCAGTTCCGCCACATCACGCTACCCATGCTGAAGCCGACGATGACCATGGTGAGCATCCTCACCGTGTCGGGTTACTTCCAACTTTTCGCCGAACCGTACGTGATGACCGAGGGCGGTCCGCTGCAAAGCACGACATCGGTGCTGTACCTGATGTACGAGGAAGGCTTCAAGTGGTGGAACCTCGGTTCCGCCTCGGCCGTGGCCTTCATCCTGTTCGCGATCATGTTCGCGGTCACCGCCACGATGCTTCGCCTGTCGAAGCGGGGAGAACCGGCATGAATCCGCGCACCGCCAAGGCCATCATCAACGGTCTACTCATCGCCTGGGCTGCCATCGCGCTCGCACCGCTGCTGTACATGGTGTCCGTGTCGTTCATGACACCCGGCGAGGCCAGCGCACTGCCGCCGCCGGTGCTGCCCGACCACCCGACGTTGGCCAACTACCGCCAGCTGTTCATGAACGCGGGCATGGGACGCTACCTGTTCAACAGCCTGGTGATCTCCACCTCCATCACGCTGGTGTCGCTGGCCTTCAACCTCATGGCCGGCTATGCCTTTGCCAAGCTCGAGTTTGCCGGCCGCCAGCGGATCTTCCAGGTATTGCTCGGCGCCCTGGTGATTCCGGCGCAGGTGGCGATGCTGCCGCTGTTCCTTCTGCTGAAGTACATGGGCCTGGTGAACACCTACGGCGCGGTGATCGTGCCTGCACTGGCGACGATCTTCGGCATCTTCCTCGTGCGACAGTACGCCAGCGGCATTCCCAACGACCTGTTGGAAGCCGCGCGCATCGACGGGGCAGGGGAGTTCCGCATCTTCGCGACCATCGTGATGCCGTTGCTCAAGCCGATCATGGTCACGCTCGCGATCTTCACCTTCCTCGCCGCGTGGAACGATTTCATGTGGCCGCTGATCGCGCTGACTGGCCAGGAGCACTACACGCTACCGATCGCCCTCGCGTCGCTGTCGCGCGAGCACGTGCAGGACAGCGAACTGATGATGGCTGGTTCGGTGGTGACCATCCTTCCCGTGCTGGTGTTGTTCCTGGCCTTGCAGCGCTACTACCTGGAAGGCCTGCTGCTCGGCAGCGTGAAGGGCTGATCGCGTGCGTCGCCTGCTGCCGCTCCTGCTACTTGCCACCTTCACCGCACAGGCGGCGGAGACGCCTCGCCCACTCGACGCGTTCGACGTGGCCTCGGGGTGGAAGGCGGAACACACCGACGATGTCTCCGCGTCCTTGCGTAGCGTCGATGGCAAGAACGGCAAGGCCATGTGCGTGGCCTTCGACTTCCACGGCGTATCGGGCTCGGCCTCGATGCGACGCACCTTGCCTGTCGATTTTCCCGACGGGTTTGCACTGTCGTTCGACGTGCGCGGCGACATGCCCGCGAACACCTTGCAGCTGAAGCTGATCGACGACAGCGGCGACAACGTATGGTGGTTCCAGCGTCCCGGTTTCGTTCCGGCGACCACGTGGCAAACGATCGAGGCGACGAGCCGGCAGGTGGAGTTCGCCTGGGGCCCGACGAAGGATCGCACGCTACGGCATACGCGTGATGTCGAGTTCATGATCTACAAGGAGGCGCAGCCTCCGGGTTCGTCCGACAAGGGCGAGGTCTGTTTCGACCGTCTCCGCCTGACGCCGCGGGCACCCGAGGCCGTACCGCCGCCGGCCATGACGCCCAACGCGATGTTCGAGGCACGTGCCAGGGCGACGCGACGTGGCGTCTATCCCCGCGGTTTTTCCGGTGAACAGTCGTACTGGACCATCGTCGGCGTCGATGGCGGCTCGCGCGATTCGGCGCTGATCTCCGAGGACGGCGCTGTCGAAGTGGCACGGGGCGAATTCTCGATCGAACCCTTCCTGATCGCCGACGGCAAGCTGGTGACCTGGGCCGACGTGACGCCCACGCAGTCGCTTCGCGAGCGCTACCTGCCCATGCCATCGGTCACCTGGAAGAAGGACGACGTAAGCCTGGTCACCTCGGTGTTCGCGACGGGCACGGCCGGTGTCTCGTCGCTGGTGCTGTCGTACCGCGTGGGGAACGAAGGCGACCATGATCGCGATATCACACTGGCGCTCGCCGCACGCCCGTTCCAGGTGAATCCCTCGACGCAGTTCCTCAACGCACCCGGCGGCACCGCGAGCCTTCGCGACATGACGTGGGACGGTCACGCCTTGACGGTCAACGGCACGCGTCGAATCATCCCCTTGCAGGCAACCGACCGCTTCGTCGCCCAGGCCGACGGCAAGACGACGCTGGTCGATCGCTGGGCGGCCGGCGAGGACGTGACCGCTGTGCCGATCCACGACGGCGTGGCTCGCATCACGGACACCTCGGGTTTCGCGCAGGGCGCGTTGTTGCGCACGGTCCATGTCCCGGCACACGGCCATGTCGATCTCGGTGTCGTGATACCTGCACGACGCGATACCGACGTGACGCTGCCGAGTGACGCGTCGGCGTGGCTCAAGCAGCAGGGCGACCTCGTGGCCACGCACTGGCACGCCGTGCTGGATCGCGTGGATATACGCGTACCGGCCAAGGCCCAGCCCATCGTCGACACCCTGCGCAGTGGCATCGCGCACGTCCTGATCTCGCGCGATGGCCCCGCCTTGCAGCCAGGTACCCGCTCCTACTCGCGTACCTGGGTGCGCGACGGCGCGATGATGATGGAAGGTCTGCTCCGCACAGGACACGAGGAGGTGGCCGGCGACTTCGTGCGCTGGTATGCCCCGCATCAGTTCAGCAACGGCAAGGTGCCGTGCTGCGTCGATGCGCGCGGCTCCGATCCGGTACCGGAGAACGACAGTCACGGCGAACTCGTTTTCGCCATCGCCGAGCTATGGCGCTATACGCACGACCGCGCGGTACTGGCATCCCTGTATCCCCATGCACGCAAGGCCGCCGAGTACATGGATGTCCTGCGTATCTCGGAGCGCCAGCCAGCACGTCTGGACGGTTCCGAGCGTGCGCTCTACGGCCTGATGCCGGCATCGATCAGCCACGAAGGCTATTCGGCCAAGCCGATGCATTCGTACTGGGACGATTTCTGGGCGATGAAGGGCTACGACGATATCGTCGTGCTGGCCGACGCATTGGGCGAGAAGGACGATGCGATACGGTTCGCCACATCGCGCGACACGTTCCGTCATGACCTGCATGCGTCCATCGACGCCGCGGTAAAAGCAAAAGGTATCGATTTCATTCCCGGCTCGGCGGAACTGGGTGACTTCGACGCCACCTCGACCACCATCGCCCTATCACCCGGTGGCGAACAGGACCGGCTACCCAAGGCCCTGCTGGACGCGACCTTCGAGCGCTACTGGCGCGACTTCGAGGCACGCCGCAACGGCAAGCGCGACTGGGACGACTACACACCCTATGAACTGCGCACCGTCGCAACCTTCGTGCGGCTGGGCTGGCGCGACCGCGTGGGCGCGCTGCTGGACTTCTTCTTCGCCGATCGTCGCCCTACGGCGTGGAATCAGTGGGCGGAGGTCGTGGGGCACGAACCCCGCAAACCGCGTTTGGTCGGCGACATGCCGCACGCGTGGATCGCTTCCGACTACGTTCGTTCGGCGCTGGACCTGTTCGCGTACGACCGCGCGTCGGACGGCGCGATGGTGCTGGGCGCGGGGCTGTCGGCGAGCTGGCTGGAAGGCGAGGGTGTGGCGATCCGCGACCTGCGCACGCCTTATGGACGACTGGGGTACACGCTCAAGGCCAAGGGCAGGCGGGTCACGCTCACGCTGACGCAACCGATCGCACCGCCGGGTGGCCTTGTGCTGTCGCTACCCCATGGCAACGTGAAAATGCCAGCGAACACCACCGTGCTGGAAACCACCCTGTAGGAGCGCGCTTGCGCGCGATCGCGCGCAAGCGCGCTCCTACAGGGTGGTGTGCATCAGTGGGTGACCACTCGCGTCCGCAGCAGCGCATCCACCGCCTGCTGCCACTGGGCCGAGCCCGGTGTGGCCTGCGGCGCTTCCTGGCCCAGCTTGCGATTTACCGCCTGGTCCCATTCGGCCGAACCGGGGGTGGGACCGTGGCCGTCGTCGCTGACGGCCAGGCTCTTGTCGACCCAGGCCAGCCATTCGGGCGAACCCAGTGCTGGGTTGGCGGGTGCGCTGCGAGGAGCGGCCGCGGCGGTGGTGGCCGGCACCGGGGCGGCGTCCGTCGGTGCACTGGGGCCCGGCGGGGAACAGGCGGCAATGATCAGCGCGGCCGCGAGCGGCACGGCCGTGAAGAACAGGCGGTTGAGGATAAAGCGCATGGGTACGGCGACCTCACAAAAGCGTCAGACCACCGATGCTAAGTGGCGCTTCCCGTCCGCCAGTTGAACGCCGCAGGGAACTTCTTGCGTTCGTTCAGCTTCGCGCGGCCACTTCGTCGATATGGCGCAGCAAATCCGCAGGATCCTCGAACACCCGGTAGGCACCGGCGCGTTCCAGTTCATTTTCGCCGTAGCCGCCGGAGAGCAAGCCGATGCCGAGGGCGCGGGCACGCTGGGCGGCCAGCATGTCCCAGATGGCGTCGCCGATGACCATGGCATCACGGATATCGGTGCCGAGCCGCTCGGCGGCAGTGACGAAGAGATCTGGATCGGGCTTCGCATGGCGCACCTGGTCGCGGGTAACGACCGGGATCGTGTGGGGATCGACGCCCAACGCGGCGATATTGTGCGCCGCCGTCTCCATGCGGCCGCTGGTGGCGATGGCCCAGGGAATCTTGGCGTCGGTCAGCCAGCGCAGCAGCTCCACGGCGCCCGGCAGGGGCTTCACCGCACCCGCCTCGGCCAGCCGGCCGTAGGCGGCGGCATGGTTGCGGCGCAGCCGGTCGATGCGCTCCGGCGTGATCTCGGTGCCCGTCTCACGCAGCAGGATATCGGTGAACAAGCCACCGCTCATGCCGATCTTCCGATGGATTCGCCACACGGAAAGGTCGATGCCCTCCATGTCGAGCGATTCCTTCCAGGCAAGGACATGCTGGTAGACGCTATCGACAAGCGTGCCGTCGAGATCGAAGAGGAAGGCGTGTTTTTGTCTGGACATAAGCAGGAGGTTACACCTTGTAGGAGCGCGCTTGCGCGCGATCGCGCGCAAGCGCGCTCCTACAGGGATCAGAACTTGCCGGCCCTAAAATCCGCGATGGCCTCGTGGATCTGGTCCGGCGTGTTCATCACGAACGGGCCGTAGCGTGCCACCGGCTCGGCCAGCGGACGACCCGCCACCACCAGGACCCGCGTCGCGGTCTCGCCGGCGGCCAGCGGCACCGTTTCGCCGATGCGCGACAGCACGCCCAGCTCGCTGCGTTCCAGCACCTGCCCGGCGACACGGGCGGACCCGCCGTCGAACACATAGGCGAACGCGCTATGCCCCTCCGGCAAGGCGAGGTCGAACGCGGCACCGGCGTCCAGCGCGATGTCGAGGTAGACCGGCGCGGTGACGATGCCGGACACCGGCCCCGTGGCGCCGGCCAGTTCGCCCGCGATGACCTTGGCGGTGACACCCGGTGCCGGGTGCACGGTCGGGATATCACCCGGCGGGATGTCCTGGTAACGCGGGGCCGTCATCTTGTCCGACGCGGGCAGGTTCACCCACAGCTGGAAGCCCCACATGAGGCCGGCTTCCTGCTGGGGCATCTCCGAATGGAGGATGCCGCGACCGGCCGTCATCCACTGGACGCTGCCCGGCCCCAGGTCGCCGCGGTTACCGTGGTTGTCGCCGTGCTGCATGCGGCCGGCGAGCATGTAGGTCACGGTTTCGAAACCGCGATGGGGATGCTCGGGGAAGCCTTCGATGTAGTCACCGGCCTGGTCCGAACGGAATTCGTCCAGCAGCAGGAACGGATCCAGCATGTCGAGGGCCGGTTGGCCGATGACGCGTTTGAGCTTCACGCCGGCGCCGTCGGCGGTATCCATGCCGCGGACGCGGCGGATGATGCTGCGATGGGTCATGTCGTGCTCCGGGGTGTGCTTTCTGATGCGCACAAGATGCGCCCGGAGACAGGGGATGCCTAGGTGTGTGCGGCGAACGATCTGTTTCCGCCTGACCGGTCGCGCGCAGGGCGCGCTCCTACACAAGTCGCCCTGTAGGAGCGCGCCCTGCGCGCGACCGGATCAGGCGATCCGTCAGTGCACCCAGTGGCCGGAGCGCTGGCGCGGCGGATGGCCGTCGTCCTCGGGACGGGGCGCGACCATGGCCTTGATCTCGTCCTCGGTGGGCTGTTTGCCTTGCCAGTATTCCCTCACCGCGTTGAGTACCTCGGGCAGTTGGCCCAGGCACTCGTCGTATTCCTCGTCGCTGAGCTTCTCGAATTCCGCGTCGGCCTGGAGCACGCCCTCGTCGACCGCCAGGGCCATGACCGGACCCAGCAGCTGCATCAGGTCGGGATCTTCCGCGAGGCGTGCTTCCCACAGTGTCGCGCGCATGTCGATGCCACGGCTGAAGCCCTCGCACCAGCCGGCGGCCGAGAGCATCGGGCCTTCTTCGGTGTCGATCTCGCCCAGGATTGGCTCGTAGGCGTCGACGTCGAGCTCGGCGGTGATCGAGTCGTTGAGCTTGGCGAGCAGCTCGAGCACGCGATTGCCTTCGTTCTCGTCGTCGAAGGCGTCGTGCAGCACTTCGTGCAGCCATTCCTCGGGCTTGATCTCGAGCGGTCCGACCGCCACGGCCGAGAGCAGGCCGTGCACGCCGTCGAGCATGAGGTCACCCTCGCCACCGTGCCTGCGCAGGTAGATGTCGAGTTCTTCGAGTTCCTTGTCGTCGAGGGAACTCGGCCATTCGGACTTGGGTACGTTCAAAGCTTCAGCTCCAGCGCCACGGGCGCATGGTCGGACGGTTGCTCCCACTTCCGGGGCGCCTTGTCGATGATCGACGAGGTCGCCAGGGATTTGAGCGCATCGCTGATGAGGATGAGGTCGATCCGCAGCCCCATGTTGCGGCGGAACGCCGCCTGGCGGTAGTCCCACCAGCTGAAGAGGCCAGCATCCTCGGTGAAGAGACGGAAACTGTCGTGCAGGCCGGTGTCGAGGATCGCCTGGAGGGCGGCGCGCTCGGGCGGCGAGCAGAAGATGTCCTCGCCCCAGGCCGCTGGATCGTACACGTCGCGGTCGTCGCGGCAGATGTTGAAATCCCCCAGCACCACGAGCTTCGGGTGCTTCGCGATCTCCTGTTCGACGAAGTCGCGCACCTTTTCCAGCCAGTGCAGCTTGTAGGCGTACTTCTCGTCGCCGAGCGCCTTGCCGTTCACCACGTACAGGTCGATGACGCGGACGTCGCCGACGGTGGCGGCGAGGATGCGCCGCTGCGGGTCGTCGAGGCCCGGGATATCGGTGACGACATCCGTGAGTTCGTCCTTCGCCAGGATCGCCACGCCGTTGTAGGTCTTCTGCCCGGACCAGACCGAGCGATAGCCCATGGCGGCGATCTCGTCGACGGGAAACTTGTCATCGGTGAGCTTGGTTTCCTGCAGCGCGACGATGTCCGGCTGCGCCTCGGCCAGCCACTGCTGGAGATGGGGCAGGCGGACCTTGAGCGAATTGACGTTCCACGAAGCGATCTTCATCGCCCCATTGTAAAGGAAACCCGTGTGACGACCCGGCGTCACACGGGTTGCACCGTCAGTCCAGCCCGTAGCTGCGGAGCAGGGCGCCCGGCTGGGGCTCGCGACCGCGGAAGGCCTTGAACGATTCCAGCGCGGGACGCGTGGCGCCCACCGCCAGGATTTCCTTGCGGAAACGCTCACCCGCGGACCAGTCGAGGACATTCCCCTTCTCGAAAGGCTCGAAGGCGTCGGCCGAGAGCACCTCGGCCCACAGGTAGCTGTAATAACCCGCCGAATAACCGCCCGCGAAGATGTGGGTGAAGCCGTGCGGAAAACGCTGCCAGGCCGGCGGATGCAGCACCGACACCTCGTGGCGCACCGCCTCCAGCACGTCCATCGGGCGCGCACCCTTGGCCGGGTCGTATTCCAGATGCAGGCGGAAATCGAACAGGCCGAATTCCAGCTGGCGCACCAGGAACATGCCCGTATGGAAATGCCGGGCCTTGAGCATGCGCTCGTAGAGTTCGTCCGGCAGTTCCTCGCCCGTACGGTAGTGGCGCGCGAACAGGCGCAGGGCCTCGCGGTCCCAGGCGAAGTTCTCCATGAACTGGCTGGGCAGCTCCACGGCGTCCCATTCCACGCCATCGATGCCGCCGACGGACGGAATATCCACCTCGGTCAACATGTGGTGCAGGCCGTGGCCGAATTCGTGGAACAGCGTGAGCACATCGTCGTGCGTCAGCAGGGCGGGCGCACCGTCGGTGGGCGGCGGGAAATTGCAGGTGAGGAACGCCACCGGAAGCTGGAGGTGGTCGCCATCGCGGAAGCGGTCTTCGCATACGTCCATCCAGGCGCCGCCCCGCTTCCCCGAGCGCGCGTACAGATCGACGTAGGCACCGGCGAAGACGCTGCCATCGGCGTTCGCCAGGTCGTAGTAGCGGACGTCCTTGTGCCAGGTGTTGACATCGGCGCGCGGGGTGAAGGTCACGCCGTAAAGCTTGTGGACCACGGCGAAGAGGCCGTCCACCACCTGCTGGGCGGGGAAGTAGGGCTTCAGCTGCTCCTCGTCGAGCGCATAGCGCTCCACGCGTAGTTTCTCCGCGGCGAAGGCGACGTCCCAGGGTTCCAGGTTGTCGATCTTCAATTGCTCGGTGGCGAACTTGCGTAGCTCGGCCAATTCTTCCTTCGCGCGAGGCTTGGCCTTGGCGACGAGGTCACGCAGGAATTCGAGCACCACGGCCGGAGACGTCGCCATCTTGGTCGCCAGGGACTCCTCGGCGGCGTTGGCGAAGCCGAGCAGTTGGGCGGCTTCATGGCGCAGGGCGACGATCTTCTCGATACGTTCGGAATTGTCGAACTTGCCCTTGTTGGGGCCCTGGTCCGACGCGCGGGTCTGGTAAGCGTAGTACGTGTCGAAACGCAGGTCGCGATTCTCGGCGTAGGTCAGCACGGCCTGGACGCTGGGCTGCTTCAGGGTGACGAGGTAGCCGTC
Source organism: Luteibacter sp. (assembly GCF_009912395.1). Lineage (GTDB taxonomy): Bacteria > Pseudomonadota > Gammaproteobacteria > Xanthomonadales > Rhodanobacteraceae > Luteibacter. The sequence continues at coordinate 40,756 of NZ_WNDO01000022.1, forward strand.
GAGCTTGGCCTCGCGGGCGTACTCGCGCAGCACGGCGCGGCCCGACTCCGGGATGCCGGCCAGGTCGCGCTCGTCGGTGATGTGCTTGTGCCAGGCCTCGGTGGCGTCGAGCACCGCGTTGGAGAACTCGGTGCTCAGCTTGGACAGCTCCACGCCGATCTCGCGAAAACGCGTGCGCGCCGGTTCTTCCAGCGCCACGCCGGAAAGACGGAAATCACGCAGCGCGTGATCCACGGCGGCGCGTGCGGCGTGCGGCAGCGAGGCAAAGTCGCCACGATCCGCCACGGCCTGGGTCGCGGCGTAGAGGTCGCGATTCTGGCCGATTTCGATGCCGTGGTCGGTGAGCTTTTCCTCCGCCGTGCCGTGCGCCTTGCGCAACGCCTCGGAGTCGGCCACCGAATGCAGGTGGCTCACCGGCGACCAGGCCCGCGAGAGCTTCTGGTCGAGGCGTTCCTGGGCCAGGATCACGTGCTCGAAATCACGGGCCGCGCCAGCGGCCGTGATGGCGTCGATGCCTGCGCGCTGCTCGGCGATCAAGCGGTCGACCGCCGGCTCTACGTGCTCGGGACGGATCGACGAGAACGCAGGCAGGTCGCCGCTGGGATCAAGAAGGGGGTTGGTGGTGCTGTCCATGGGATCTCCTCTCGGATTCCCAGCGTGGAGCTAGCGGGGCGCCAAATCAAGCCGGGTATAAGCGGCCTGTCGCGCGCAAGCGCGCTCCTACACGGCTTCGGCGAGGTAATCGTCCTTCAGGCGCACGTAGTTGGCGGCGGAGTAGAACAACTGCTCGACCTGGGTGTCGCTCAGCACCCGGACCATCTTGGCCGGGTTGCCGACCCAGAGCTCGCGTTCGCCCACCACCTTACCCGGCGGTATCAGCGCGCCCGCCGCGACGAAGGCGTTCTTCTTCACCACGGCGCCGTCCAGGACGGTGGCGTGCATGCCGATCAGACAGCCATCCTCGATGGTGCAGGCGTGGATGACGGCGCCGTGGCCGATGGTGACGTCGGCGCCGATCAGGGTGGGGAAACCGCCCGGCGTGTACGGACCGTCGTGGGTGACATGGATCACCGCCCCGTCCTGGAGATTGCTGCGGGCGCCGATACGGATGTGATGAACATCACCGCGGGCCACGGCACCGGGCCAGATCGACACGTCGTCGCCCAGCTCCACATCACCGATGACCGTGGCGGCCGGATCGACGTAGACACGGGTGCCGAGGCGCGGGTGGATGCCACGGAAGGGACGGATGGAGGTGGGCATGGGGCGCTTACCGAAAACGTGAACGCGCAGGATAACGCCTCATTCGACGCCCTGGCTCCGATTACTGGAACTTGCCGCCCGTGATGCGCCCTTCCGCGTCGAACTGCGGGAAGTACCGGCTGTTGTTCATGCGGATTTCCATCGTGGTGGGCGTGTTGGGCATCACCAGGAGGACATCGGGGTAGGCCGCGTGGAACTGCGCCGCCGTGGGATGGGTGGCGATGAAGGTATCGAAGGCCTTCGTGTCAGTGACGAAGCCGGCAACGGGCTTGGGCTGGTCGGCGGCCGGGGCCGTGCGGCAGGCGCTGAGGATGGCGACGCCGAGGACGGCCATGAAGAAAAGCGTAGCGAGACGGTGCATGGGGGGCAGGCTCCTTGCCTTGGGGGAAGGGCGATTATCCCCCGAATGGGGGATGCCAACCATGAACGAATTCGGCAGGAAAGAGAAAGATTTCCCCTTCCTGCCCCGTTCCTTAGCGGAACGCGCCCCCCTGGATGCGGCCATGCGCGTCCAGATCGGCGAAGTAACGGCTGTTGTCCATGCGCAGTTCGCGGGTCGACATGTCGCCCGGCAGGACCAGGGTCAGGCACGAATAACGGGCGCGAAACTCGACCGGGGTCGGCCGGGTGGCAATGTAGGCATTGAAGGGCGCCAGATCGGTGATGCCGCAACGGCGCACGTCATTGCTGCCGCTGAAGCCCGCGATAGGACCGCCGGTCTGCTTGGGACCGGCCGACGGCACGACCGGACCGCTGGTGTCCTTCGGGCCGGCCGGCGGCACCGGGCTATCGAAATGGATCTGCGCGGAGGCTGCCAGCGGGGCGGCGACGAGCAGGGCGGAAAGAAGGAAACGGTGCATGGGTGGCTCCTTGCCTGGATGCGTAGGATCGATGGATCAGCGGAAGCTGCCGCCGACGATGCGGCCGTGCTGGTCGAGCTTCGCGTGGTAGCGGCTGTTGTCGTAGCGCATTTCCAGGGTGGTGATGTCACCCGGCAGCACGAGGCTGACGCACGAATAGAACGCGCGGAATTCGGCCGGCGTAGGCTTGCCGGCGATGAACGCGGCAAACTCGTTGAGATCGGTGACGCCGCAACGTGCCGGCACCGGCTGGACGGCGGGAACATCGACGGCGACCGGAGAGGCCTCGACGCTGGCGATGGCCGGAACGGCGACGAAAAGGGCGACGAGCGCCTTGCGCATGACGTTGTTCATGAAGGAGGGTCCTTTTCCTGTGGAAGTGATCGCCCGTCCCCCGACGTGGCGGAGAACGGACGCGCACTATGGGCATCCGGGCCCGACCGCCCCCTGAATTCGCCTAACCGCCACGCCGACGCATCGCGTCAGCCTTCGCCTCGTCTTCGGCCGTCACTACCTGCTGCTGCGCGTCGAGCTTGGCGCCGAGGATGATCAGCGTGTAGTTGGTGGGATCGAAATCGCGCAGCAGCGCGATCTCGCGACGCGCCTCGTCCAGCTGACGGCGGTTGATCAGCTGCTCGATCTCCTGGGAGGCGAAAGGCAACGTCTCGCGCAAGGCATCGAGCGCACTGGCATTGGCCGAATCGAGCTGGATCACGCTGAGGTAGTACTCGTACGCGTTGTTGCCCTGCGGCGCCACGAGCCGGCCTTCCTTGGTGGCCTGGCGGGCAAGGCCCAGGAGGATGTCGATCTCGTTCGAGTTACCGACGGACGGCGCGCTCTCGCTCAGGGTGCTGCCGGTCGCGATGCCGGGATCGGCGCAATGGCCGCGCAGGAATACCGTGGCGGCGATGGCCGCGACCACCACGAGGCCGGCGGCGATGACGAGGATCGCGCGGCGGGGCACCGCGGCTGATGAGGGGTGGAGCATGGGGACGACTCGCGTGGGGCATCCGCGACCAGGCCGTCCCCCTGTCGGACGGCCCCGGCGGACGCGACACGGTATCGCCGGGATGTTGCAGTCCCGTGGCGGTGGGCGGGACGTGGATCACGTCCCGCCCACCGACGCATCAGAACTTCGCGCTGACGTTGACGAAGTACTGGCGCGGTGCGCCGGCCATCAGCGTCTGGTTGTAGCCCTGCGGATCGGAGGCCACATAGCCGTTGGTACCGGTGGACGCGAAGTAGCGCTTGTCGAGCAGGTTGGTGACGTTCAGGCCGACGCTCAGGCCCTTGAGCACATCGAGGTCGCCGAAGTCATAGGAGACGCCCGCGTTGAAGATCCAGTACGACGGCACCGCCGAATCGTTGGTGTACGTGATGTAGCGCTTGCTCGTGTACTTGCCTTCGAGGTTGGCGCGCCAGCCGGCGATCTCATAGCTGATGGAGCTGGAGAACATGGTCTTGGGCACGCCCACCACGTACTTGTCGGCGGTGGCGACCGTGTTGCCGCCGGTCACGTAGTTGTCCTGGTATTGCGACTTGTTGTACGAGAACGAGTTGAGCCAGCTCAGGCCCTGCACCGGCTTCCACAGGAAGGCCAGGTCGGCGCCGGTGCTCTTCACGTCGCCGACGTTGTTGAGCGAGGACGCGCAGGTGACCACCGCCGGACAGGGCGTGACCACCAGCAGACGGTTTTCGAAGCGGGTGTAGAACACGCCGACCGACGCTTCGAAGGTGTCCCCGTGCGCGCGGTAGCCGGCCTGCCAAGTCTGCGACTCTTCGGGCTTCAGGTGGGTCTTGGCCGTGTCGAACGCCGCCTGCGAGGTGCTGAACGGCGTGATGCCGTAGGCCGAGATGTTCTTCGCGTACGAGGCGTAGATGTCCTGGTTCGCGTCCAGCTTGTAGTCGATACCGGCCTGCGGCAGGAAGCCCTTGCTGGCCTTCATGCTGCCCTGGGCGAAGGACGTGGTAGGCACGCGCGAGGTCGCGTCGGTGGTCACGTGCAGCGACTTGGCGCCGAAGTTGATGGTGAGCTGGTCGTCGAGGAGGTGGATCGTGTCCTCCGCGTAGGCCATGCGCGTCTTGGTTTCGTAGTGCTGCAGGAAGGCGCGCATGAACGGCGTCTGGTCGTTGTACACGCGATACAACGCGGTGTACTGGCCGCTCAGCGGGAAGAAGTTGCGTTCCTGGTTGGTGTTGGACTCTTCGCCCCACACGCCCACTTCGATGTCGTTGTTGCCGATGCTGGCCTTCAACGCCGAGGTGAGACCGTAACGATCCAGGCCGTAGTCGGTGGTGCGCATGGAGATCGGCACCGTCGGCGACGAGGCCTGGTACGGCGTGGCCCACTGACCTTCACCGCGATCGGTGTGGTAGTAGCCGGTGCTGTCGAGCGTGACGCCGCCGCCGAGGTTGAACGAACCGGACAGGCCAGCAAGGCCGTCCTGGCGGATGCCGCCACCGGCATAGTACGTGGCGTCGCCCTTGTCGTAATCGGCCGGCAGGCCGTTGAGCGCGGCGGGGTAGGCGCCCTTGCCGTTGAGCGCGTTCGCCATCTGCACGGCGCTGTTCCAGTCCGGCTGCAGGTAGTCCCAGTTCCAGCCCAGCACGCGCTGGCTGGTCAGGGACAGATCCATGTAGTCGTATTCCTTGCGCTTGCTGCTGTCGGCGAACAAGCTGATGCGGTTGCCGTCGCCCCACTGGTACACGGCCTTGAGGTTGGCCTGGTTGGTCTTCTGGTCGCCGAAGCCCTTCCACTTGTCGGTGTCGGCGTGCACGAAGGACACATAGGCCGAGAAGCCACCGTGGTCGCCGGTATCCACGCGCGCGAAGGTGCGCTTGGTGGAATCCGAGCCGATCACCTGGCTGAAGCGCACGCCCGGCTTCATGTCCGGATCGGCGGAATAGAACTGCACCGTGCCACCGAGGTTGGTGTTCGAGGCGGTGCCGAGTGCGCCGGCGCCCTGGGCCAGTTCGACCGTGGCGAGGTTCTCGGTGGTGATCGCGCGGGTCACCTGCAGGCCGTCGGTGACGCCGTAGCCCATCGTGCCGAGCGGGATGCCGTCGAGGGTGAAGCCCAGGCGCGACTGGTCGAAGCCGTGCAGGTTGATCTGGGTGGACCATTCATAGGCGCCGAACGGATCGGCCGCCTGGAACTGCACGCCAGGCAGCTTTTCCAGCGCCTTGAGCGCGCTGGTGCCGGGCACCTGCTGGCGCACGATCTCGTCGGTGCCGATGCTCTGGACCTGGCGGGTCTCGCCCGGCGCGATCACGGACACCGCGTCGAGCTGACGGGCGCTGTTGCGGTTATTTGTGGTGTCCGCATCCGTGGCGGCGGCGGTCGGCGCCGGCTTGTCGTCGTCCGCGTGGACGAGGCCCGCATGAAGGCTGAGGGCAAGAGCGGTGGCGAGGGCGGTACGACGAAGAGCAGTACGGGCGAACGTCATCGGGAGATCCTTCCTGGGCATTCGCGAAAGCGTCGCGGTCGTCCATGTAACGGCGCTTACTTCCATATGACGGACGTTTTACGGCCCACTGTCCGCACGGGCTGCTATCGTCATGCGTGATTCGTCCAAAACTGAGCAGAACCCCATGCCTTACCTGTACTTGGCGATCGCCATCGTGGCCGAGGTGATCGCCACATCGGCCCTCAAAGCCTCGGATTCGTTCAGCCGCCCGTTACCCACCGTGCTGGTGGTGGTCGGCTACGGCGTGGCTTTCTGGTTCCTCTCCCTGTGCCTGCGCAGCATCCCTACCGGCATCGCCTACGCGATCTGGTCGGGGGTGGGCATCGTGCTGATCTCGGCGGTGAGCTGGGTCTGGTATCGGCAGGCGCTGGACCTGGCCGCCCTGATCGGGTTGGGCCTGATCGTCGCCGGGGTGGTGGTCGTGAACGTCTTCTCGAAATCGGTGTCGCATTGACGATATAAATCGCCAACCCGTTCGCTGAAACCGGTAGCCAAACCGGTCAGCCTAGCCCCGAACAGGGCCTGTCAGGAGGATCGGATGCGTCGTTCCGCGTTGCGTTTCCTGGGTATCGTTGTCGCGCCGACCTTGCTGGCGGCATGCGCGGCGACGTCTCCGCCCGAGGTGGCCGTAACCCGGCCCACCGTGGCGCCCATCGCCGTCTCCTGCACCACCGACGCCATGACTGAGGAGCCGTGCATCGCGCAGGCCCGCGAGTCGTGCGCGTCGCCTGCCGTGGACACGATCCACCTGGTGCTGGCGACGCCGGTCACGCTCGGCGTCGAGCAGCACACGAAGGCGAGCTACCAGTATCGGGCCACCTACACCTGCCCGCACAACGTGACGGCGCTCGCCCCGAAGTGACCTTGGCTCAGTGCGCCAGCGAGGCGCCGGCCAGTTCGCGTTCGATGAAGTCCGGCGTGAACGCAGGCCCATAGCGCTTGACCACCTTGCCGGAGCGATCGACGAGGAACTTGGTGAAGTTCCACTTGATGTCCTCCGCGCCGAGCAGGCCCGGCGCGGCATGCTTCAGCGCCGCGTACAGCGGATGCGTGCCGTCGCCGTTGACCTCCACCTTGGAGAACATCGGGAAGGTCACGCCATAAGTAAGGTCACAGAACGACTTGATGTCGGCGTCCGCGCCCGGCTCCTGCTGCCCGAACTGGTCGCAGGGAAACCCGAGGATCTCGACCCCCTGGCCGCGCATCCGCTGGTACATGGCCTCCAGGCCCTGGTACTGCGGCGTGAACTGGCAGCGCGATGCCACGTTGACGATAAGCAACGTCTTCCCGCGATACGCCTCCATCGAGATCGTGTCGCCGTCGATGGTGCGTAGCTGGTGTTCGTAGATGGATGACATGGTGGAGCTCCCTGTTCGTGATCGGGGAAGTCTCCATCTCATCCGCAAACAAGACCAATCGATTGATTCAACACCGGCCATAGATAACGACTATATGGAAGCCGCGATCACGTTCCCATCAGGACGACTTCGAGGTCGGTAGCACGAACTTCACGGGGATGATCGCGTAACCCGAATCGGGTTTGCCATTTTTCCCGATGTGGGGATTGAAGTGATATTGCGACACCGCCTTGACCGCCTTCTCGTCCAGATCCGGATAGCCGGACGATGTCTCGACCCGTGCCTGCGATGCGGTTCCGTCGGTGCCCACGAACGTTTTCACGATCACCATGGCGTCGCGCTTTGCCGCGATGGCGGCCGGTGGATGGGACGACGGGACCGCTGCCGGAGCCGGTGTGGGCGTGCCGACCTGTGGCGCCGCCTGGGCACCTTGCATGCATAGCAACGACGCACAGGCCAACGCGTAATATCTTGCCGACATCGTGAGGCGCTCCCGGAAGACCTTCATGGTCGATGGCGTAGCGTGAGCGCGTCGTGCGAAAGAGGCAAGCACGTCTGGCACCACTACGGCGCCGTCGCCTGCTCCAGTTCGCGAAGCCATCTGAGCGCGTAGAGATCGTCGGGACCGCACATCGATGCATCGGGTTTCAGCCCACCACACACCTTCGGTCGCTCGGGGCGGCCGAAGATGGCGCAGCGGTTGTCGTCGGTGAGCTGGACGCAGCGGACGCCTGCCGGCTTGCCCTGCGGCATGCCCGGGATAGGCGAGCTGATCGACGGAGCGATGCAGCGCGCGCCACAACCCGGACGGCAGGCGAGGGGCACGCTCAGAAACGCTGACGCAGTTCGCGGTAGACCGGGTCGGTGTCCGGGCGCTGGCCGTGCCAGCGCTCGAAGCCGTCGGCGGCCTGTTCGATCAGCATGCCCAGGCCGTCGCGGAACCAGTCCGGACGCAGACCGGCGCCGATGACCCAGCCCTTGAAGTCGGCGGCGGCGGTGCCGTAGCAGATGTCGTAGGCGGTGGAGCGGTCCTCCTGCACGATCGACATCGGCAGGTGGAACTGGCCGCCATGGAAGCCGATGGAGGTGGCATTCACCACCAGGTCGAAGCACTCGCCGTCCAGGCCGTCCCAGTAGCGCGTGTGGCAACGGGCGGGTTCGCCGATGGCGTCGGCGATCTCGTCGGCCTTCTCGGGCGTGCGATTGACGATGGTGAGCGTCTTCACGCCCGCGTCCATGAGCGCCCAGGCCACGGCCTTGGCGGCGCCGCCGGCACCCAGGAGGAGGGCATCGTGGCCGCGCAGGTCGAAGCCGTGGCGTTCGGTGATGTCGCGGACGAAGCCGCTGCCGTCGGTGTTGTGGGCCTCGATGCGGCCGTCGGGCAAGCGGGTCAGGGTGTTGGCGGCACCCGCTCGCTCGGCGGCCTCGGTCTTCACGTCGGCCATCGCCAGGGCCGCCAGCTTGTGCGGCATGGTCACGTTGGCGCCATGGCCGCCCTCGGCGAAGAAGCGGCGGACCTCGGCCTCAAAGACCTCCGGTTTGGCGTCGATGGTGCGGTAATCGACGGCGATACCGACCTGTTTGGCGAACGCCGAGTGGATCTCGGGGGACAGCGAGTGCGCGATCGGATGACCGAAAATGGCGAAACGGCGAGCTTCGACGCTCATGAACTCTCCTGGCTCTTGGCCGGGCACCGCGCCCAGCGGGCCGATTCTAGCAATGCCGTCATGAAGGGCGGTCGCGACCCGTGAGACGGAGGCCTCCTAACGTGCGCCCCGACACCTACCCACGGAGTGCCGCCATGAACACGCTCTCGCCGAACCGCCTTCGCGCCCTCATCGCCATGGCCTGGCTGGTCGCCGGGGCCCTGTTGCTCCTGCTTACCCCACTGTCGGGTCACAGCGAGTCACTGGGTTGGACGCCGGCCTTCTGGCTGCTCGCCGCGCCGGCGAGCGTGCTGCTGGCGATGCGCCCCCGCTTGCCACTGGACCTGCTGGCCGCGCTGTTCCATCGCTGAGCGATGCCGTTTACGTCGAGCGGCTCGCGCTTTGCCGCAGGGCGGCTTGCGCATTAATCCTACAATATGCTTGCATGCCGAAGCCCACGACGGGTCGCAACGGGGATACGAAATGCGACGTACGGTGTTCATGGCTTCGCTGCTGATCGCAATGACGGCAGGCATGACGGTATATGCGGCGGATGCGAAACGCGAAACCTTCGGCGCGCTCGCCGATGGCACGAAGGTCGATGCGGTGCTGCTCGATAGCGGTCACGGCGTGCAGGTACGCGTGATGGCCTACGGCGCGGGATTGCAGGAGGTGATCACACCCGATCGCCACGGCAAGCCCGCCAACATCCTGCTCGGCTATGCGAAGTTCGACGATTACCTGAAGAAACCGCAGTACTTCGGCGCGACGGTGGGGCGTTACGCCAACCGCATCGCCAAGGGTCGCTTCACGCTCGACGGCCATGCCTACCAGGTGCCGACCAACGACGGTCCCAATTCGCTGCACGGCGGTACCAAGGGTTTCGACAAGGTGCTGTGGACCATCGGTGACGTGAAAAGCGGTGCGGACAGCGCGAGCGTCACGCTCACCTATGTGAGTCCCGATGGTGACATGGGTTATCCGGGCAAGCTCACTGCGACGGCCACGTACACGCTCGACGCGCAGAACCACCTCACCATCCAGTACGACGCCACCACGGACAAGCCGACCGTCGTCAACCTCACCAATCACGCTTATTGGAACCTCTCGGGCGAAGGCTCGGGTTCGGTGATGGACCAGGTGCTGACCATTCCGGCGGATTCCTATGTGCCGGTCGATGCGACCGCCATTCCCCTGGGAAAGATCGCGCCGGTCGCGGGCACGCCATTCGATTTTCGCAAGGGCAAGCCTATCGGTCGCGATGTGCGCCTGTCCGATCCGCAGTTGGTGAACGGCCGCGGTTTCGATCACGACTTCGTCGTCGCACGCGATATCGCGAAGACGCCACGCGTGGTGGCCAAGGTGGAAGATCCGGCGTCCGGTCGTACGATGACGCTGAAATCGACGATGCCGGGCGTGCAGTTCTATTCGGGCAATTTCCTCGATGCGACAAGCGTCGGCACCGGTGGCCACATGTATCGCGAAGACGATGCGTTCGTGCTGGAACCGCAGTTCCATCCGGATACACCGAACCAGCCGTCGTTCGGATCGGCGCGTTTGGCGCCCGGCGAAACGTATCGGCATACGATCGTGTTCGAGTTCGGTACCAAATAACGGTGTAGGAGCGCGCTTGCGCGCGATCGCGCGCAAGCGCGCTCCTACAACAACGATCAGGTCTGGATACCCAGGCGCTTCAGTTCGAGGCGGCGCAGGAATTCCTGCATGATCCGCAGATAGAGATCTTCGCCGAGGTAGGCATCTTCCACGCCCGCGTCGATCGACGGATTGTCGTTGACCTCGATCACCACCGGACGGTCGCCCACCTGCTTGAGGTCGACACCATAGATGCCGTCGCCGATGGTCTGTGTGGCCTTGAGCGCCAGCTTCACCACTTCACTGGGCGCGTCGCGAACCGGCACCGTGCGGAAGCCGCCGGATTTCGCCGTACCCTTCGCACCGTGGTTGTAGATCTGCCAGTGGCCGCGCGACATGAAGTACTGGCATGCGTAGAGCGGCTCATGGTTGAGCACGCCGATGCGCCAGTCAAATTCCGTGTAGAGGTATTCCTGGGCGAGCAGCAGCGCGCTGTGCGAGAACAGCTCGCTGGCTGCCTTCTCCAACGCTTCGCGGGTTTCCACCTTCACCACGCCGCGCGAGAACGACCCGTCGGGAATCTTCAGCACGATCGGCAGGCCGAGTCGCTCCGGCAGGTCGCGCAGCTGTTTCGGATCGTCGCGATAGAGGATCTCGGTGTTGGGCACCGCCAGCTTGCGCGACACCATCAGGTCGTTCAGGAAGATCTTGTTCGTGCAGCGCAGGATCGACGTGGGGTCATCCATCACTACCATGCCTTCCTTCTCCGCGCGGTGCGCGAAGCGATAGGTGTGGTTGTCGCTGGCCGTGGTCTCGCGGATGAACAGGCCGTCGTACTCGGCCAGGCGCTGGTAGTCGTTCTTGCCGATCGGATCGACCTCGATGCCCAGGTGCTTGCCCGCTTCGACGAAGTGCTTGAGCGCCTTGCGGTTCGAGGGCGGCATCGCCTCGTTGGGGTCGACCAGCATCGCGATGTCGTAGCGATAGCGGCGACGGGTGCGCGGCTTTCGCCAGATCTTGCGGGAGAACTTTTCCAGGGCCGCCGCGAAGGCGTCTTCCTGGGCGTCGTCGAGAGTGTGCAAGCCCACCGGCTTCACGGCAGACACCTGCCAGATCCGGTCGCGCTCGAACTCGATGCGCATGAGCGGGCAGGGGAACATGTCGAAGACCTGGCGGGCGAGGTCCTGGAGATCGGGGACGGAGGTCTCGCCGAAGTAGACCAGCACGCCGAAATCGGTGGTGTCGCGCCCGCCGGCAGGGAGGAACTTCGACAGCTTCTGGTTGAGGTCGTCGATGTTCAGGCCGTAGAGCGAACGGCGGCGCAGATCGTTCACCGTGCGCACCGAGGGGATCACCTTGTGGCCGCGCGCCTCGGCCAGCAGCGAGACGTAGTAACCGGTGCCCAGGTACTTGTAGCTGCGGCAGAGGTTGATGACGTGGGTGCGTTCGTCGTCGCCGCCGATCGGCTCGCGGAGGTAATCCATGGCGCTGACGACGTCGGCGGACGGGTAGTACGAGCCCCAGTCCGAGGCTTTCTCCACGACGATGACGAGCCGGCTCATGAGACCTCAGCAGACGACGATTCCGTGTCCAGGGCCCGACATCGGGCCACCGCGTTTCGCCGGTGCGGGCAGTGTGTTCTCCACTGCCACGACGCACAAGCCGGGGCGCTGAAGCCCGATTGAACGGGTTCATGAAAAAGTCATTGATCGCTGGGGACGAGGGGTCTACAGTGCCGCGCTTGCCGAATACCCCCGTCGGCTCCGCAGCCGTCCTGTCCCACCCGCGCCGGAGTTCCATCCCGCATGCGTCCACCCCCGGTCACCGCCGCGGTACGCGTTCGTCGCGCCGAAGTCAGCGATCTCGACGACCTGGTCGCGCTCGAGGAATCGAGTTTCGCCCAGGACCGCCTGAGCCGCGCCCAGTACCGCAAGCATCTCGACAGCGAAACCGCCCTGGTCCTCGTGGCCAGCGCCAATCATCGCCGTTTCCTCGGCACCGCCGTGGTCTTCTTCAGGAAGGGCACGACCGTGGCCCGGCTGTATTCCATCGCCACCAAGCCCGCCGCACAGGGCAAGGGCGTGGGCTCGGCGCTGATCGAGGCCTCCGAGACCGCCGCCCGCCAGAAGGGCTGTCGGTCCCTGCGCCTGGAAGTGCGCAAGGACAACGCCGTGGCCATCCGCCTGTACGAACGGCTCGGCTACGGGAAAATCGGCGAATACCCGGGGTACTACGCCGACGGCACGGACGCGCTCCGTTTCGAGAAGCAGCTCTGAGCGGCCGCAGGGCTATACTGGCCGTCGTTTCCAGGGAACCGACCATGCGCCGATCGATCCTCCCATGCGCCCTCGTCCTCGCCACGCTCGCCCTCGCGGGCTGCGGCAACAAGGGCCCGCTGTTCATGCCGCCGCCGCCCGCACCGGGCACCACGACCGCGCCCAAGGCCGTGCCGCATCCGGCCGCCGCATCGACCGTGCCCGGACCTGCACCGACGAGCACCACGATGTCGCCGTTCAACTCCGTCATCCACCAGTAAGCCGCCATGCCTTCCCGCTTCACCAAGATGCATGGGATCGGCAACGATTTCGTCATCGTGGACTGGCGCGAGGACGCCGGCCGCGTACCCGACGCCGCCCGCATCGCGGCCCTGGCCCATCGCCACACGGGCATTGGCTTCGACCAGCTGATCAGCATCGAGCCGGCGCGCGATCCGTCCTGTGCCTTCTATTACGGCCTGTGGAACGCCGATGGCTCACCGGCCGGGCAGTGCGGCAACGGCGTGCGCTGCGTAGCGGCGTGGCTGTATCGCGACGGCGCCATCGAGCGTGACGTGCCGGTGCGGCTGGAAAGCCCGTCAGGTCCGGTCACCGTGCGCGTACTCGGCGCCGACCTGGTCACGGTGGACATGGGCGAACCCGACTTCTCACCGACCAGCATCCCCCTCGACCGGCCAGCCCACGCCACCTACACGCTCGACGTGGAGGGCGACGAGGCCAGCTTTGGCGCGGTGTCCATGGGCAACCCCCATGCCGTGCTGTTCGTGGACGACGTGACCGACCCGCGCGTGGATCGTCTCGGCCCCCTGCTTACGACGCATGCCGTGTTCCGCGAAGGTGCCAATGTCGGTTTCGCCCAGCGGCTCGGTCCCGGCCATCTGCGCCTGCGTGTACACGAACGTGGCAGCGGCTGGACCCAGGCCTGCGGCACGGGCGCCTGTGCCGCCGCCGCCGTGGCCCGCGCGCTTGGCCTGGCGGGTGACGAGGTACACGTCGATCTTCCCGGCGGCACGCTCACCATCGCCTGGCACGGCCCAGGGCACACCCTGTGGATGACCGGCCCGGCCGCCTTCGTCTTTGAAGGCGAAGTGTGACGGCGGCGTCCGAACGCGGCACACTGCGGTCAGCATGTAGCGAATGAAGGACACCCCCATGAGCGAGACCGCGATCGAAGGCAACATCGAACCAGCTGCCGTGGCGTCCTACCTGAGCCGGCATCCGGACTTCCTGGCCGACCATCCCGAGCTCGCCGACCTGCTCGTGCTACCCGCGCGCAACGGGCCGGCCACCTCGCTTGCCGTGCACCAGATGCGCGGGTTGCGCGAGAAGAACGTCGAGCTGGAGACGCGCCTGCGCGAACTCTCCACCATCGCCGGCGAAAACGAGGCCCTGATGCGTCGCGTCCACGGCCTGATGCTCGCCCTCCTCGGCGCCGGCGACATCGAGGAAACGGTACGTAGCGTGGTCCGCCGCCTTACCGAGGATTTCAACTCCGAACGTGTCCGCCTGGTGTTCTTCGGCGACCTCGCCGGATTGCCCGACGAGCCCTGGTTGCTGCGTGAATCGCGCGGCAGCGCCGGATTGCCGGAGTTCGCTTCGTTCCTGGAGCACGGCGATCCCGTCGCGGGCCGTCTCGCCCAGGAAAAATTGCATCGCCTGTTCGGCGATGAGGCGACCGATGTACGTTCGGCGGCGCTCATGCGCGTCGGGCGCGACGCCATGCTCGCCATCGGCAGCGCCGATGCCGATCGCTTCCACCCCGGCATGGGCACGCTGTTCCTCGACATGATCTCCACCACGGTGGGTTCGGCGATCGAGCGGGCCCGGAAGGTCGCGTGACACCGCGGGAGACCGTCGAGGCCTTCCTCCGCCACTTCTCGGCGGAGCGGGTGCCTTCCGCCCACACGATGGCCGCCTACCGTCGCGACCTCGGCAAGCTGCTCGACTTCATGGAGCACGAGGGCCTGACCAGCTTCGACGCGCTGGCACCCGAACGCCTGCGCAGCATGGCCGCCCGCGAGCATCGCGGCGGGCTGGCACCGAACAGCATCCAGCGCCTGCTATCGGCCTGCCGGACACTGTTCCGCTATCTCAACCGCGAAGGCCTGCTCGCCCATGACCCGGCGGCGGGTGTGCGTGGGCCGAAAGTGCGTCGCAAGCTGCCGCATGTGCTCGACGTGGACGAAGCGCGTCAGTTGGTCGAGACCACGCTGGACGATGCGCACGCGCCGCAGGACACAGCGATGATGGAGCTGCTGTATTCGAGCGGCCTGCGCCTGTCCGAACTGTGCGGACTGCGCTGGGGCGACCTCGACCTGGAGGAGGGGCAGGTCAGGGTGCTGGGCAAGGGCAACAAGACACGCATCCTTCCGGTTGGCCGCCATGCCGTCGCCGCGTTGCGCCACCTCGCCGCCCAGGGCGGTGACGCACCGGAACAGGCCGTGTTCAAGGGTCGCGGCGGCATGCCGATCCACCCGCGCACCGTGCAGAAGCGACTGAGCCTGCTATCGGCGGGATTGTCCCGCCATGTGCACCCCCACATGTTGCGACATACCTTTGCCAGCCACATGCTGGAATCGTCCGGCGACCTGCGTTCCGTGCAGGAATTGCTGGGTCATGCGGATATCGCAACCACCCAGATCTATACACATCTGGATTTCCAGTATCTGGCCAAGGTGTATGACGCCGCCCATCCCAGGGCGAAACGGAAGCCGGACGCAGGTTGACCCGCCGGCCGATACAGCTAGCGGGTCGATGTTCTACGGGTGGGTGGTCACGTTGCAGACGTGATCATCGCAGCGCAGATCCTGTTGCGATGGGCAGAACGCGAGGCTGACCTTGGATATCTCCGGAACATGCGTCGTAGCGGAAGGAAGCTGACCCTCCGGCGTGAGCCAGGTAACGCTGCTGCTCGGCATGGCCCCGCATGCAACCCCACTGACACTCGACTGGGTCCCCGTACGCGTCATCGTGGCCGTAGACGATGTCCGCGTACGAGCGATGTTCGTCTTCACGCCCGTGCTCTCGTCGGTCACCGTGGTTACCCAGAACGCCCGCAGTCCATCGATCACCTCACGCTCGATGTCCAGTCGGTAGGTGATACCGGGTTTCCAGGCGTAGGGCAGGTAGCAATTCGTAAGGACGTCGCCTTCTTCGTCACAGTCAGCCGCTCCCATGGATTCGATCCAGGTGGTGGCGCCATGTCGCGTCACGACGACACCGTGCCCTTGACCAGGGGCGGGGAGATCCGTCACGAGCTTCAAAATGAACCCGCCCGTCGCGCTGAAGGTGCCGGACTGCGACCAGGACTGCTGGCCTCCCGCCCCTGGATCGACATCGACCCTCAGCGGATAGGACATCCGGACGTACGACCCGTTGGGAAACGTCCGTGACACCGAACTCACGGTGGTTTCGGCGCTCGTGGTGGCCGCGATGGCTGAAAACGGAATGGCCGCCAGGGCAAGGCCGCAAGCGAACGCCAGGGTGAAACGAGTTGCCATGATGATTTCCTTGAAAGTGAAGCCCCTGTTCCTTCCAAAAAAGGTATCAGCGCATCGCCCCACGGTCTTTGGGGCGTAGTCTGAAATTGACGCAGGTCAATGCCGCAACGAACCTTGCAGCCCCGGATTTCCGGCCCCACCTAACGCTTCTCCCCCAAGGAACGCACCATGGAATCGATGCACGCCACGACCATCGTCTGCGTCCGCCGCGGCGACAAGGTCGTCATCGGCAGCGACGGTCAGGTCACCCTCGGCAACACCGTGATGAAGGCCAATGCCCGCAAGGTCCGCCGGCTGGGTCGCGGCGACGTGCTGGCGGGTTTCGCCGGTGCCACTGCCGACGCCTTCACGTTGTTCGAGCTGTTTGAGGAAAAGCTGGTCAAGCACGGCTACAACCTCACCCGCGCCGCCGTGGAGATGGCCAAGGAATGGCGCACCGATCGCCGCCTGGGTCGCCTCGAGGCGATGCTGGCCGTGGCCGACAGGGAGGCCTCGCTGATCATCTCGGGCAACGGCGACGTGCTCGAACCCGAGCACGGCCTGATCGCCATCAGCTCCGGCGGCCCCTACGCGCAGTCCGCCGCGCTGGCCCTGCTCGAGAACACGGAGATGGATGCACGCACGATCGCCGAAAAAGCCTTGAAGATCGCTGGCGATATCTGCATCTATACCAATCACAACGTTTCGATCGAAGAGCTCTGAGCCGATGTCCGAACTGACTCCCCGCGAGATCGTCAACGAACTTGACCGCTACATCATCGGCCAGCACGACGCCAAGCGCGCGGTGGCCATCGCCCTGCGTAACCGCTGGCGCCGCATGCAGCTCGAGCCGGGCATGCGTGACGAGGTCACCCCGAAGAACATCCTGATGATCGGCCCGACCGGCGTCGGCAAGACCGAGATCGCCCGCCGCCTGGCTACCCTGGCGAACGCTCCGTTCGTCAAGGTCGAGGCCACGAAGTTCACCGAAGTGGGCTATGTCGGCAAGGATGTGGAGTCGATCATCCGCGATCTGGCCGACATCTCGTACAAGCTCGTCCGCGAGCAGGCCAAGTCGCGCGTGCGCAGCCAGGCCGAGGATGCCGCCGAGGACCGCCTGCTCGACGGCCTGCTGCCGCGCCGCCAGGCCACCGGCTGGGACGACACCGGCAGCGCCGCGCCGGCCATCGACAGCGACACCCGCCAGAAGCTGCGCAAACAGCTGCGCGAGGGCGCGCTGGACGACCGCGAAATCGAGCTGGATTTCGCCATGAACGTCGGCGTCGAGATCATGACCCCGCCGGGCATGGAGGAAATGAGCCAGCAGCTGGGCCGCATGTTCCAGAACCTGGGCGGCAGCAAGTCGCAGAAGCGCAAGATGACCATCCGCCAGGCGCATCCGCTGCTGGTGGAGGAAGAAGCCGGCAAGCTACTTAACGACGAGGAGCTGCGCAGCCGCGCGGTGGATATCGCCGAGCAGAACGGCATCGTCTTCATCGACGAGATCGACAAGGTCGCCCAACGCTCGGAGTGGGGCGGTGCCGGCGTGAGCCGCGAAGGCGTGCAGCGCGACCTGCTGCCGCTGGTCGAGGGCTCCACCGTCTCCACCAAGTACGGCTCGATCAAGACCGACCACATCCTGTTCATCGCCTCGGGCGCGTTCTCGCTGGCCAAGCCGTCGGACCTCATCCCCGAGCTCCAGGGCCGCCTGCCGATCCGCGTCGAGCTGAGCGCGCTGTCGGTGGACGACTTCAAGCGCATCCTGCGCGAGCCGAACAACGCCCTGACCAAACAATATGTTGCGCTGCTATAAACCGAGGGCGTGAACCTCGAGTTCACCGAGACCGGCGTGGACCGTCTGGCCGAGGTCGCCTTCCAGGTGAACGAGCGCACCGAGAACATCGGCGCCCGCCGGCTGCACACGGTCATGGAACGGCTTCTGGAGAAGATCTCCTTCGAAGCTGCTGACAAGTCCGGCGAAAAATACAACATTGACGCCGAATACGTCGATAAAAACCTAGGTTCGCTGGTCAAGGACGAGGACCTGAGCCGTTACATCCTCTGAACATGGATAGGGCCCTCCCTCTGCTAAGCTATTGACCATTATGGGCAAGGTTATCCAACTCAAAACGAACGGCCAGCGGGCGTCCCTGCGTGAAGCACAGGACAACCGCCAGCTGATTCGCATCTGGCGCGGCGAACTCGAACACGGCAGCTTTTGCGGCTACGTGGGCGGAGTCGGCCGCGAGTTCTTCCTGCTGTGGGTGGTCGGCGACGGCGTGAGCTACGACGGCAAGTACATCATGCGGCATCGCGACATCTCCGAATTCGAGGCGCCGGACAAGCATGCCGGGTTCCTCGAGAAGGCGATGGCCCTGAAGAACATCGTGCCGTCGCCTCCGGAGAACTTTCCGCTGGAGGACATCAGCCAAGTGGTGAAGGCCGCCTCCGCGATGGCACCGGTGATCGGCGTGCACGTCGACAGCGAGGACGAGGCGGAGGTCTGCTACATCGGCCGCCTGGTCAGCGTGGAAGACGACGGCTTCAACATGCAGGAGATCACCCCCGACGCGGAATGGCTGCGCGAGCCGTCGTTCTTCTCGTGGGACGAAGTCTCCACGGTGAGCATGGAAGACTCCTACGCCATGTCGCTGCTGGCCGTGGCGGGCGATCCCCCGCCGCTGGAGCAGGGCACAGGCGGCGGTTTCGGCCACGCTCCCTGAGAACCTGTGTAGGAGCGCGCTTGCGCGCGATGCTCTCCCGGAGATCGCGCGCAAGCGCGCTCCTACAACGATAAGTCCCCATGTCCCGCCCGCGCCCCCTCGACATCACCCTGCACCAGACCTCCCGCGCTCTCGAGGTCGTGTTCGACAACGGCGAGAACTTCCGCCTTCCCTACGAATACCTGCGGGTGAATTCGCCCAGCGCGGAAGTGCAGGGCCATGGGCCGGGCCAGAAAGTTCTGGTTTCCGGCAAACGCCATGTCGGCGTGAGTGCCGTCGAACCCACCGGCCACTACGGCGTGCTGATCCGCTTCGATGACGGTCACGCCAGCGGCATCTTCGGCTGGGACACCCTCTACGACCTTGGCCGCGCCTACGACACCGCGTGGCCCGCCTATCTCGCCGAACTCGACAGCCGGGGCCTGACCCGCGGATGAGCGCACGCGCGTGAAAGCAATACGCACACGCAAGGCGTATATTTGCGCGCCATCCCGAACCCACCGGCGAACAGCGGACGTTCCAAGGTCTTCACCCCGGAGCACCAAGGCATGACGCGAATCGTCGTCGTAGGCAGCATCAACATGGACCTGGTCACTCTCGCGCCGCGCTTTGTCGACCCGGGCGAAACGCTGACCGGCGACCGCTTCCTCACCATCCCCGGCGGCAAGGGCGCCAACCAGGCCGTGGCCGCGGCGCGTCTTGGGGCGCAGGTCGCGATGGTCGGCAACGTCGGTGACGACGCCTTCGGCCAGCAGCTCTACGACGGCCTCAAGGCCGAAGGCATCGATGTCAGCCACGTCTCCCGCGTCGACGGCGTGGGCAGCGGCACGGCCTCGATCACCGTGGCCGGCGGCGAGAACCAGATCGTCGTGGTGCCCGCCGCCAACGGCAAGGTCACGCCCGCCCAGGTGTAAGCCGCGCGCGACACGATCCGTGGCGCCGACGCCCTGCTGGTCCAGCTCGAAATTCCGCTCGACGCCGTGGACGCCACCCTGCGCATCGCCCAGGAAGAAGGCGTGCCGGTGATCCTCAACCCCGCGCCCGCGCAGCGCCTTCCGGTGGAATGGCTGCATCGCGTGCGCTTCCTCACGCCCAACCAGCACGAGCTCGCCACCGTGCTCGACGCACAGGGCGACATCGATTTCCGCGAACTGATGCGTCGCGCGCCTTGCCCCGTCGTGCTGACCCGTGGCGAGGACGGCGCCTGGTTCCGGGACACGGACGACGAGCCGCGCCACCAGGCCGGTTTCAAGGTCGACGCGGTGGATAGCACCGGCGCCGGAGACACCTTCAACGCCGCGCTCGCGGTGTACCTCTCCGAAGGCCTCGACGTAGCGGTGCGCAAGGCCTGCGCTACCGCCGCGATCGCCGTCTCCCGACTGGGCGCCCAGGGCGGCATGCCGCGTGCCGAGGAGGTCGCGGCATTCCTGGAGAAGCATGCATGAGACGTAGCGGCCTGCTGCACGCCGAACTCAACCGCGTCATCGCCGCGATGGGCCACACCGACACGCTGGTGATCGGCGACGTGGGCCTGCCCGTGCCGCCGGGCGTGCCCTGCATCGACCTCGCGGTGCTGCCGGGCACGCCATCGTTCGCGACCGTGTTCGAGGCGGTGTACGCGCAGTTGGCGGTGGAAAGCGCCACCGTCGCCAGTGAGATCCGCTCGCGCAATCCCGCCATGGTCGTCCTGCGCGACCGGCTGGAAGGCGAGGGCGTACATGTCGACGAACTGCCGCACGACGACTTCAAGCGACTCTGCGCACGCGCGGTCGCCGTGGTGCGTACCGGCGAGACCGCGCCGTACGCGAACGTGATCCTGCATGCGGGCGTGACCTTCTGATGAACACGCCACTTGTCCGGATGCGCGATATCCACAAGGCCTTCGGACCGGTGAAAGTGCTCGAAGGCGTGGCCTTCGAACTGCTCCCGGGCGAAGTGCACGCCCTGATGGGCGAGAACGGCGCGGGCAAATCCACGCTGATGAAGATCCTCACCGGGATCTACGCGCCGGATGCGGGCTCGATCGAGGTGGACGGCCAGCCCGTCACCATCGCCTCGCCCGCCGACGCCGAAAAGCATGGCATCGCCATCATCCACCAGGAACTCAACCTGATCCCGTCGCTGAGCGTCGCGGACAACCTGTTCCTCGGCCGCGAACTGCATCGCTTCGGCCTGCTCGACCGCAAGGCCATGGCGACGCGCGCGAAGGAATGGCTGGCGCGCGTCGGCATGGAGCGGCTCGATCCCGGCACGCTGGTGGAGCGCCTCTCCGTCGGCCAGCAACAGATGGTGGAGATCGCCCGCGCACTCGGCCAGAAGGCGCGCGTGCTGATCATGGACGAGCCCACCGCCGCGCTGACCGAGCGCGAGACCAACACCTTGTTCGCGCTGATCCGCGAACTGCGCGCGCAGGGCACGGGCATTGTCTACGTCTCGCATCGCATGGAAGAGATCTTCGCCATCTGCGACCGCATCTCCGTGCTGCGCGACGGCCAGTTCGTCGGCACCCACCCCATCCCGGGCCTCGGCTTCGACGAAGTGGTGAAGATGATGGTCGGGCGCACGCTCGATGCACGCTTCCCGGAACGCACGCCGAACATCGGCGCGGTGCGCTTGAGCGTCGAACACATCGGCGGCGGCATCGTGGACGACGTGAGCTTCGAACTGCATGCCGGTGAAGTGCTCGGCGTGGCAGGCCTCATGGGTGCGGGCCACACCGAACTTGCGAGACTGCTTTTCGGTCTCGACAAGCTACAGGCCGGCCGCGTCACGCTCGACGGCAAGGTGGTGACGCCGAAGACGCCGAGCGAGGCGATCCACGCCGGTTTCGGTTTCGTCACCGAGGATCGCAAGGCGCAAGGCCTCGTACTCGACATGAGCCTGCGCGAGAACGTCAGCCTGCCACGCGTGCCCGCGCGCGGCGGTCTCGTCGATCGCCCGGCCGAAAAGAAACAGACACGCGGCCTGATCGACGCGCTGAAGATCCGCACCCGCGACATGGAGCTGGACGTGCGCGCAC
The DNA here is from genome assembly GCF_009912395.1 of Luteibacter sp. Lineage (GTDB taxonomy): Bacteria > Pseudomonadota > Gammaproteobacteria > Xanthomonadales > Rhodanobacteraceae > Luteibacter. The sequence continues at coordinate 62,440 of NZ_WNDO01000022.1, forward strand.
TGTCCGGCGGCAACCAGCAGAAGGTCGTGCTGGCCAAGTGGCTGGCGCTCAAGCCACGCGTGCTCATCCTCGACGAGCCCACGCGCGGCGTCGACGTCGGCGGCAAGGCCGAGATCTACCACATCATCAATCAACTCGCGGAACAGGGCGTGGCCATCCTCATGATCTCCTCGGAACTACCGGAAGTGCTCGCCATGAGCGATCGCATCCTGGTCATGCACGAAGGCCATGCGACGGCCCTGCTCGATGCCCACGGCGCCACCCAGGAAGCCGTGATGACCGCCGCGACCGGAGGCAAGTGACATGACGCAGCAAATCGACTGGAGCCGCGTGGCGCCACTCCTCCAACGCCTCGGCTCGGTGATCGGCCTCGTGCTGCTCTTCATCGTGCTTTCGGTGATGAGTCCCGACTTCCTCACCACGGGCAACCTGCTCACGGTGTTACGCCAGGTCTCGATCAACGCGCTGATCGCCTTCGGCATGACCTTCGTGATCCTCGCTGGCGGCATCGATCTTTCGGTGGGCGCGATCCTCGCCTTCACCGGCGCGATCACGGCGGGCCTCATGGCGGCCGGCCACGGCATGGTGCTCTCCGTCGGCGCGGGCCTCGGCCTCGGCCTGGTGCTGGGCATGCTCAACGGCGTGCTGGTGTCGTGGGGCAAGGTGGCGCCCTTCATCGCCACGCTGGGCACCATGACCCTCCTGCGCGGCCTCACGCTGTCGTACACGCAGGGTAGCCCGATCCCGGTGACCAACTCGGGCTTCGCGCTGCTGGGTGGCGGGTATGTCGCCAACCTCATTCCGTTGCCCGTGATCCTGATGTTCGTGGCCTTCGCGGTCTGCGGTTTCCTGCTGCGCGGCACGGTGTTCGGTCGCCACGTGGTCGCCATCGGCGGCAACGAGGAGGCATCGCGGCTCTCCGGCGTGCGCCTGGCACCGATGAAGCTCGCCATCTACGGCCTGTCCGGCCTGCTTTCCGCCTTCGCCGGCATCGTGCTCACCTCGCGCCTGTATTCGGCGCAGGCCACGGCGGGCGAGGGCTATGAGCTGGATGCCATCGCGGCGGTGGTGCTCGGCGGCACCAGCCTCGCCGGCGGTCGCGGCTGGCTGTTCGGCACGCTGGTCGGCGCGCTGCTGATCGGCTTCCTCAACAATGGCTTGAACCTGCTGGGCGTAAGCTCGTTCTACCAACAGGTGGTCAAGGGCATCGTCATCCTGATCGCCGTCCTGCTCGACCGGCGCCAGTAATCACCACGAGGGACACATCCCATGCGCAAACTCAGTTTCTTCGCCGCGGCAGCGGCCACGCTCCTCGCCGCCTGCTCGCAGCAGGGTCCGGGCGAATCCGCGCCTTCGGCATCGACCTCGGCCGGTGGCGGCGCGTCCGGCACGCCGGTGATCGGCCTGGCGCTGTCTACGCAGAACAATCCGTTCTTCGTCGAACTGAAGAACGGTGCGGAAAAGGCGGCCAAGGACGCCGGCGTGACCCTGACGGTGGTCGACGCGCAGAACGATCCGGCTCGCCAGATCTCGAGCGTGGAAGACCTGATCCAGAAGCATGTCTCGGTGATCCTGCTCAACCCCACCGACTCCTCCGCGCTCGCGGGCGCCGTGCAGTCCGCGCAGCGCGCGAACATCCCGGTCATCACCCTCGACCGCGGCGTCGACGGTGCCGACGTCGCCTCGCATATTGCTTCGGACAACATCGCCGGCGGCAAGATGGCGGCCGACTTCCTCGCCAAGCAGCTCGGCGGCAAGGGCAACATCATTGAACTGCAGGGCGTGGCCGGTACCTCGGCGGCCCGTGAGCGCGGCAAGGGGTTCGACGACGCCATCGCCGGCACCGGCCTGAAGATCGTCGCCCAACAGCCCGCCAACTTTGATCGCGCCCAGGGCCTCTCGGTCAGCGAGAACCTGCTCCAGGGCAACAGCGACGTCCAGGCGATCTTCGCCCAGAACGACGAAATGGCTCTCGGTGCCGTGCAGGCCCTGGCCGGCAAGAACAAGAAGGTGCTCGTCGTCGGTTTCGACGGCACGCCCGACGGCAAGACCGCCGTGCAGAACGGCACCATGGCCGCCACCGTCGCCCAGCAGCCGGAAGAGATCGGAAAGCTCGGCGTCGAGACGGCGAAGAAGCTCATCGACAAGCAGCCGGTGGACAAGACCATCGCGGTGCCGTTGAAGCTGCTCACCAAGGAATAAGAAGAACGGGCCGAAAGGCCCGTTTTTTTATGGTCTGGATGACGACCCTGGCGAATTCCACCCAGATGGCTTCCTGTTGTCGACTCCCTTGATGATCACCACGTTTCTTTCCAGGAATCTCCACCAGGAGCCCTGGAAGCGATATCCGGAAAACGTGCGCATCGCGGCCAGGTTGAAGGCGAAGCTCTCCGACGACTCCGGTGTTTCGACATTCCACGGCTTACCCGATGGCGTAAGACGGAATTCAATCCGAACACATGCCATCGTTCCTTCATTGGTGGGGTATTCGCCAACCGTCGGTTCCACGGGTTTGGCGTAAAGAATTTTCCGTTCCGTACTACGGATTTCCTGGCGATACTCCGTCTCGCCACAATTGTGGGCGGATACGACTCCGCTGGCAGTACATAGAATGAAACACACTTCGATGAGGTGTCGTCGCATATGAATGTCATGCCTGAACGTTGGCGAATGATCGCATGGAATAGCGAAACCCCATCGTTTATTTCCGCCGCTCAATGTCCCGGCGAAGCGGGAGGAAACTGATCTACCGTTGCCTCGAAAACAACGTGTTTCAGCAATCAATTCCCGGTATGAGTCGAATCCACACCGCGTAGCGGCGCTAGACATCGAAGGCAAGACCATACCAAGCAAGAAGACCAGCTTGCGCGGTTTCACATCTTGTCTCGGATTCTATTGAATCGCGGTACCGCTATACGTACAGCGTGCAGGAATCCCACCGTATTAACGGCAAGGATTCCCTACGTTGATCAATCCTGCGGCGCGGGAGCCACCACTTCGCGCTGACCGTTGATACCCATCGGCGAGACGATGCCCGCGCTTTCCATCGCTTCGACCAGGCGTGCGGCGCGGTTGTAGCCGATGCGGAACTGGCGCTGCACGAACGAGATCGACGCCCGACGCGTGCGCAGCACGAACGCCGCTGCTTCGTCGTAGAGCGGATCGAGTTCCGCATCGATGCCGTCTTCGCCCGGCTCACCGTCCATCGCGTCACTCGCCGGACCAGCGAGGATTTCGTCCTTGTAGTCCGGTTCGCCGAACTGCTTCAACCAACCGACGATGCGGTGTACTTCCTCGTCGGCGACGAAAGCGCCGTGGATACGCTGTGGATAACCGGTGCCCGGCGGCAGGAACAGCATGTCGCCTTGGCCGAGCAAGCTCTCGGCCCCCATCTGATCGAGGATGGTGCGCGAGTCGATCTTGGACGACACCTGGAAAGCGACGCGCGTGGGGATGTTCGCCTTGATGAGGCCCGTGATGACATCCACCGAAGGACGCTGCGTCGCAAGGATGAGGTGAATCCCTGCCGCACGTGCCTTCTGCGCGAGGCGGGCGATCAGCTCTTCGATCTTCTTGCCGGCGACCATCATCAGGTCAGCCAGCTCGTCGATCACCACGACGATCATCGGCAGCGTGTCGAGATGTTCGGGTACTTCCGGATGCGCAGGGAACGGATTGAACAACGGCTTGCCGATCGCGCGCGCCTCGCGCACCTTCTGGTTGAAGCCGGCAAGGTTACGCACGCGCAGATCGGACATGACGCGATAGCGGTTTTCCATCTCCGCCACGCACCAGTTGAGCGCGTTGGCCGCGAGCTTCATGTCGGTGACCACGGGCGCCAGCAGGTGCGGAATGCCTTCGTAGACCGAAAGCTCCAGCATCTTCGGGTCGATCATGATCATGCGCACGTCTTCCGGCGTGGCCTTGTACAGCATCGACAGGATCATGGCGTTGACCGCCACCGACTTGCCCGAACCGGTGGTGCCGGCGACGAGCATGTGCGGCGCCTTCGCAAGATCGGCCACCACGGGTTCGCCGGTGATGCCCTTGCCCATGGCGAGCGTGAGCAGCGAATCCGAATCGCGATACTCACGCGAATCGAGGATCTCCGACAACGCGATCATCTGGCGCTGTTCGTTCGGCAGCTCAAGGCCCATGCAGGTCTTGCCGGGAATCGTCTCCACCACGCGGATGGAACTGCGACCGAGACCGCGCGCGAGATCCTTCATCAACGCGACGATCTGGTTGCCGCGCACGCCGACGGCGGGCTCCACTTCGTAGCGCGTGATGACCGGACCGGCGGAGGCACCGACGACCTGCACCGGCACCTTGAACTCGCGCAGGCGTTGCTCGATCAGCTCGCCGGTTTCCGCGAGGTCATGCTCGGAGATCGCCTGGTGGTTGTGCGTGGCCGCCGCGAGCAGGGTGATCGGGGGAATGCCGACCGGCGTGCTGGTGGCGGCACGTAGCGCGCGGACCGGCGTCAGCGTGACGACCTCGGCCGACACGGACGCGGACGGGCTTTCGTCGTTCGCGGCGATCGCGAAGCGGGACACGGGAGCCACGGACGGTGCGGGGGAAGCCACCGGAGACGATGCGATCTCTTCCGGCTCGATGGGTGTCGTGGGGATTTCCCTGGGTGCGGGCGGCGGGACGATCTCGTGCCGCGTCTCCATCGTCACAACGTCTTCCAGTACCTCTTCGATGTGATCTTCCGGCGAGGTGGCCTGCGCCATCGCGCGCGGCGCGAGCCAGGGTTCGCGGATCACGGCATCGTCCTGCACACGATGTCGTGGTGGCACCGGCGTGGAGATCGAGGGACGTGGGTTGTGCGACGCATCGCCATGATGCGGTGCTTCAGCGGCAGGGATCAGCTCGGCACGCACCGGCTTGGTAGCCGGCGCCGGTTTCTTCATCGGCGGGGAAGCGCGCCCGCGACGACGGGCCGGTGCGCGATTCGCGCGTCGCACCGCGCCCGAGGCGCGACGCGTCGAGGGGCCGCGTGAGGCGGATCGCGAAAACACGCGACCGGTGATCGCGATGGCCAGGGCGCCCAAGGGTTCGAGCAGGCTCGTGGTGGCACCGAACATCCGCCCCCAGGGGACGCCGAGGTACCAGGGCAGGGTGAGCACGAGAAGCGCCAGCGCGACCAGGCTGCCGATCATCGGGCCCGGTACGGTGCCGACCGCACCGCCGAGCCAGCGACAAACGGCACCGCCCACCTCCGGATCGTCCGTGTAATGGGCGATCACCAGGCCTTCGAGAGTGGCGCTGGCCAGCAGTACGAGGGCGAAGCTCGCCCAGAAGCGAATGGCGCCCGGACCCACGCCCGGCTGCTGCCGACGACGCACCAGCGCCACGGCGGATCGCCAGAGCAGGGGAAGCAACCAGACAGTGGAAAGCCCGAAGGCGCCGAACACGAAGGAAGCCATGCCTTACCGAGAAAGGGGAGAGAATCGAGCAAGCGCGATAGTTTAGCGTGCATTTGTGCGAAACGTCGTGCAAACCGACGCTAACCCACTGTCCGGCCTATGGGGCTTGGTCTCTGGTTCACGATCACATCGACCGCCTGCCTGGCGTGAAAGTAGGGCGCTTCCGGCAGGCGAACGCGAGAAAATGCGAAGCGGTCGCGATTTCCCGCATTCGCGCGTTTTTTGATCAAAAAGTGATGGCAAGGCTGACGTAGCTTCGTCGGACCTTTCCGTGTCCGGAGCCTGCCATGCGTCGTATCCGCCCGATCATGCTCTTGCTAGCCGGGGTCGTAGCCGCCCCATGCGTTCTTGCCCAGACGCCGCCCGTCAATCTCGCGCTCAACCGGCCCGTCGTCGCCAGCAGCACCGAGAACCCCGTCGCCTTCAAGGCCGAGAACGTCAACGACGGCCGCACGGACACCCGCTGGTCCTCCGCGTTCTCCGATCCGCAGTGGGTCGCGATTGACCTGGGCAGCGTGCAGCAGGTCAACCGCGTGGTGCTCGACTGGGAGCGTGCGCACGCCACGATGTATCACATCGACGTATCGACCGACGGCCAGAGCTGGCAGCCGGTGGCGAGCAATCCCACAAGCAAAGGCGGTATAGAGACGCTGGACTTCGCGGCCGCCAAGGCGCGTTACGTGCGCATGTACGGCCTGGCGCGCAACACCCAGTACGGATATTCGCTGCTGGAATTCCAGGTGTTCGGCCCCGACGGCTCGTCGACCGATCCGGGTAATCCCGGCAACCCCGGCGATCCGGGTAACCCGGGCGATCCCGGCAACCCGCCGCAGAATCCGGGCAACGGACCGACCACGTCGTACAACGCGCGCGTCACCGGTGCACAGACGGAACCGCCGGCACCCTTCGTCATCGCCGATGTCGCGTCGTTCAACAATCCCTGGGGCCTGGACTTCCTGCCCGACGGCCGTGTTGTCGTGACGGAGAAGAGCGACCACATGTACGTGGTCACCACGGCGGGCGCGAAGACCTCCATCACCGGGCTGCCCGTGTCGGTCGGCGTGAATGGCGGTGGCGGCCAGAGCGGTTTCCACGATGTCGCCGCGTCGCCGACCTTCGCTCAGGACCACACGCTGTGGTTCAGCTACGTGGCCAAGGCCGCCGATGGCAACAACCACCTGACCCTGGCGAATGCCCGTCTGAACGAATCGGCCCAGGGCGCGTCGCTGTCCAACCTCAAGGTGGTCTGGCAGGAACCGTCGAACTACTCGGTGCGGGGCCAGCCCGGCGCGCGCATCGCTTTCGCACCGGATGGCCAGCATGTGTTCCTGTCCGTCGGCGATGGCGACATCCCCGATGCGAAGGGCGACCGTGGCTTCACCGCGCAGCTGCCGAACAGCGGCCTGGGCAAGATCATCCGCCTGAACCTCGATGGCAGCACGCCGTCCGACAACCCGAATGGCTCACAGGCGGGCGTGGCGGGACAGATCTGGGCCAGTGGTTTCCGCAATCCGTACGGCCTGGCCTTCAGTGCCGATGGCAAGCTGTGGGAAACCGAGATGGGACCGGCGTCGGGTGACGAGTTCAACCTCATCGTGAAGGGTGGCAACTATGGCTGGCCGCTGGTCAGCAACGGCAACCACTACAACGGCGATGCCTGGATGCCGGGCCAACCGTACCCGCGTCACGACACGGCACCGCAGTTCGTGCAGCCGGCGGCGTACTGGGGCTGGTTCCCCACCACCAACTCGATGTCGCCGTCGGGTCTGGCCTTCTACAACGGCAACCTGTTCCCGCAGTGGAAGGGCTCGGCGCTGCTGGGCTCCACCTCGTCGATCGCGCTGTACCGCGTGATCCTCGATGCGTCGAGCAACGTGACCGGCGTGGAACGCTACGGCCGCGACGCGAAGGGCACCTACACCGGTAGCGTGCGCGCGCTGAAGGTCGCCGCCGATGGCAGCATCTGGTACGTGCGCGGCGGTGGCGACGGCATGCTCCGTCGCATCACGCCCAAGCCGTGATCGAAGGACGGTCGCGGGCCACGCCCGCGACCGTCTCCGGCGTCATGCGCGATAGCGCGGCGCCACGTCCTTGTTGGCCAGCAACGGCGCCATGGTCAGCCGCGCCTGGTCGTAGGCCGCGTAGTGGCCATCGTCGTGCAAGGTGGGAAGGGTCACCACTTCGCCACGGTCGTAGCCGAGCAGGGCCGCGTCGACGAGGTCGGCCGTCTCCATGACCTTGCCTGGCATCAGCGCGTCCACATCCTTGCCCGACTTCTCCCAGATCTCCGAACGCGTGGCGCCCGGCAGCACGGCCTGGGCGCGCACCTTCGTGTCCTTCAACTGGCTCGCCAGGCCCAGGGTGATGTTGACCACATGGGCCTTGCTACCACTGTAGATGCCGTCGAACAGCTCCGGCACCAGCGCCAGCACCGAGGCGATGTTGATGATGCCGCCCTTGTCGCGCGCCTTGAACGCCTTCGCGGCCACCGCCGAGAGCAAGGTGGGCGCGGTGATATTCACCGTGACCAGTTGTTCGATGGCAGCGGAGTCGTTGTCCAGGATGCTGCCCTGGAGCGAGACGCCCGCGTTGTTCACCAGCAGGGTGATCGCCTCGTCCGTCGCGAGCCGCTGCTCGACGGCGTCGATGCCGGCGCGATCGGACAGGTCGGCGCGCAGCACCTCGACCTGGCGGCCCGTGCGGTCGCGCAGTTTCGTGGCGAGGGACTCGAGCCGTTCGGTACGACGGGCCACGAGGATGAGGTCGTAGCCGCGATCGGCCAGCCGCTCGGCATACACCTCGCCGATGCCGCTGGAAGCGCCCGTGACGAGCGCGGTGCCCTTGGTGGAAGCATTCATGGAAGTCTCTCCGTACCAGTAGATATCAAAATGATAGTGACTGCGTTGCGGTACGATAGTGACGTCGCTACCATAATGCAATGGACCCCGAGAAACTTTCTTCCGGCACCTGCCCGATCTCCCGCGGCCTCGCCCTCGTCAGCGACGCCTGGAGCGCCCTGATCCTGCGCGACGCAGGGTGGGGTATGACCCAGTTCGACCAGTTCCGGGCCAGCCTCGGCATCGCGCCCAACATCCTGTCGCGGCGCCTGAGGGCGCTGACCGAGGCCGGCGTGCTGGAAAAGCGCCGCTACAGCGAGCGGCCCCCGCGCGACGAGTACGTGCTGACCCAGGCCGGCAGGGAGTTCCTGCCGATCCTCGCGACCATCGGGGAGTGGGGGCGCCGTCATAACGGCTGCGGCACGCCGCTGAGCCACCTCGTCGACGACGAGACCGGCGAGCGGGTGAAGGCGATCGTGGTGGACGAGGCGACCGGCCGCCGCTTCGAGCAGTTGCCGGTGCGGCTTGTCATGCCCGAGGGCTTTGACGCCTAGGGGCAGGCCTGGCTGGCGAACCTGTTGGCTGGATCGCCATGATGCGTGGCGATGATGGGCGTCTGCTCCGCCGTATGCCAGGGAATCGACGGCCACCAGCGCGCAATCGTGGGATGCGTCGTCGGCTCCACGGCCTGGCCGGGTTCGGGAACCAGCACGTCCACATTGGCGCATCGCGCGGCGGCGAGCACGCGTTCCGGCGGCTCGGTCCAGGCATGGTGCGCCAGCTTCACGAGGCCCCAGTGCACCGGAATCATCGTACGTGCGCGCACCTCCTGGTGCACCCGCACGGCCTGCTCGGGGCCGAGGTGCCAGTCCGGCCACTGCGCGTCGTACTGTCCTGTCTCGATGAGGCTCACGTCGAAGGGGCCGAGGCGTTGACCGACATCAACGAAGGTGTCGTTCATGCCGGTGTCGCTGGAATAGAACACGCGATGGGCCGGACCGACCAGCGCATAGCCTGTCCATAGCGTATGACCGCTGTTGCCGGAGAGGCGCCCGGACGCATGGCGCGACGGCGTGGAGACGATGCGCAGGTCGCCGACCATCGCTTCCTGCCACCAATCCAGCTCGGTGATGTGATCCGGCGGCACGCCCCAGTCCTCAAGGTGCGCACCGATACCCAGTGGCACGATGAAGCGCACGCCACGCGCGTTGAACGCCTGCACCGATTCGCGATCCAGGTGATCGTAATGATCGTGCGAGATCACCACCACGTCGACGCGCGGCAGGTGCTCGATGGATACCGGCGGCGCATACCAGCGCTTCGGCCCCAGCCAGGAAAAGGGCGACGTGCGCTCGCTCCAGAATGGATCGACGACGACGTTGACGCCATCGATTTCCAACAGCATCGACGAATGTCCGAACCAGCTCACGCGAAGGCCGCTGGCCGGCGGCATGCGGTAGACCGCCGAGGAATCCACCGTGGGCACCGGCGCCGTCGGCTCCTCGCCGGGCTGCGATTCGAACAGTTGCAGGATGCCGCCCTTGAGGTCGATGAACATCGGCTGCGGGTTCGCGAAGCGTCCGTCGTCCCACTGCGGTGAGGTTTCGTCGCGGACAAGATGATCGCCCTGCGACAAGGCGCCGATGTTCGACCAGGCGGTGAGCGCGAGGGCGCCGAGGACAACGATGAGAAGGGCGAAAACGATCGCCAGGTATCGGAAGAAGCGCTTCAACGGAACGGTTCCAAGGATCTGCTCCGCGGAAGATACCCGTTCCGGACCGTCCACGGACGGCCCGGAACGGGAATGGATCACGCTGCGGCCGGCGCGTCCTTCATGGTCGCCATGTCGATGACGAAGCGGTAGCGCACGTCGTTCTTTACCAAGTGCTCGTAGGTCTGGTTGATCGACTTCATGTCCACCACTTCCACGTCGGAGACGATGTTGTGCTTGGCGCAGAAATCCATCATCTCCTGCGTTTCGGCCATGCCGCCGATCGCCGAGCCGGCCACCGAACGACGCGGCAGCATCAGGCCGCCGCCGAACACCGGATCGACCGGGGTGAGCACGCCCACCAGCACCATCACGCCGTCCAGCGCCAGCAACGCGATATACGGGTTGATGTCGTGGCTGACCGGGATGGTGTTGAGCAGGAAGTCGAAGCTGGCGGCGGCCTTCTGCATGGCTTCGGCGTCCTTCGAGACCAGCACGGCGTCGGCGCCCAGGCGCTTCGCGTCGGCACCCTTGGCTTCGGAGGTGGTGATCATGGTGACGTGCGCGCCCATGGCCTTGGCGAACTTCACGCCCATGTGGCCAAGGCCGCCCAGGCCGATCACGCCGACCTTCTTGCCCGGGCCGACCTGGGCCTGCCAGTGGCGCAGCGGCGAGTAGGTGGTGATACCGGCGCACAGCAGCGGGGCCACGGCCTTGAGATCGAGATCCTTGGAGATCTTCACCGCGAAGCGCTCCTCGACCACGATCGCGGTGGAGTAACCGCCCTGGGTCGCCGTCTTCTTGTCCTGCTCGGTGCCGTTGTAGGTGAAGCTGGTGTGGTTGAGGCAGTACTGCTCCAGGTCGCGCTGGCACGACGCGCATTCACGGCAGGAATCGACCATGCAGCCCACGCCGGCGATGTCGCCGACCTTGAACTTCTTCACTTCCGCACCCACCGCGACGACGCGGCCGACGATCTCGTGGCCGGGAACCATCGGATAGACCGAATTGCCCCAGTCGTTGTGCGCCTGATGCAGGTCCGAATGGCAGACGCCGCTGTACAGGATCTCGATGTGGATATCGTGCGCGCCAACGGCCCGGCGCTGGAAATTGAACGGGACGAGGGGGGACGTGGCGTCCTTGGCGGCGTATCCGCGTACTTCGAACATGGGTGTCGTCCCTCAGTCAGGGGTAGGAAGCCGGTAACCATAAACCTTCAACAATCAAGCGATCCAGCGAGATTTCTGCAACGTATCATTGAGATATCCTAGATAATCATGCGCACCGACAATCTCTCGCACCTCGCCGCCTTCGCGGCCGTCGCCCGCCATGCGAGCTTCCGCAAGGCCGGCGTCGAGTTGTCGCTGTCCACCTCGGCCATCAGCTACGCCATCCGCGGCCTGGAAGAGCAGCTCGGGGTCACTCTTTTCCACCGCACCACCCGCAGCGTCTCCCTCACGGAGGCCGGCCAGCGCCTGCTCGAAAGGCTGCAACCGGCCCTGCGCGACGTGGGAGAGGCCCTGGCCGAGATGAACGAGTTCCGCGCCACGCCGGCCGGCACCCTGCAGATCAACATGCCCCGCGTCGCCGGCCACCTGCTGCTGCCGCCCATGCTGGCGAATTTCCTGCGCCGCTACCCGGACATCCATTTCGAGGCCGTGGACGACGACGGGATGATCGACATCGTGGCCGATGGCTACGACGCCGGCGTCCGCCTGCATGAATCCGTGCCCGAGGACATGGTGGCCGTACCCTTCGGCGGCGTGAAACGCAGCACCTGCGTCGCCTCGCCCGAGTACATCGCCGCCCGCGGCATCCCGAAGCACCCGTACGACCTGCTCTCCCACGACTGCATCCGCTTCCGCTTTCCCAGCGGGCGGCTCTACAAATGGGAGTTCGAACAAGGCGACAAGAAACTGGATGTCGACGTCAGGGGCCGATGCACGTTCGGCGACTTCGATTACGCCCTGAACGCCGCACTGGCCGGTGTCGGCTTCTTCCTCGTGTTCGACGAGCAGGTGGAATCCTTGGTCCGACAGGGCCGCCTGGTGCAGGTGCTGGACGACTGGTTGCCGCCGTATCCCGGCTTCATGCTCTATTACCCGCGCCAGCGCCGCGTGACCTCGGCGCTGCGCGCCTTCATCGACCTGTTGCAGGAACTGGGTCCGGGCCTGGGAAGGGATTAGGCCAGGCCTAACCAAGTGCCATTCCAACGGCAATGCGATGAACGTGGCCGGCTGCTGGAATGGTGCTCCCTTCACCGCCTTCGTCGCGCCATGAACGCTTCCGCCCAACGGGCCATCCTCATCGTCGCCTCCGCCGGATGCGCGCTCACCGTGCTCGACACCAATGTCGTCGGTGTGGTGCTGCCCACCATCGCGCGCGACCTGCATGCCTCCTTCGCCGACATCGAATGGGTGATCAGCGGCTACGTGCTGTGTTTCGCCTCACTGCTGCTGCCGGCTGGCGCCATCGCCGATCGCTACGGCCGCAAGCGGGTGTTCCTGCTCGGCCTGTCGCTGTTCGGCCTGTCCTCCGTGGCCTGTGGCCTCGCGCCCACCGCGCCCCTGCTTTACCTGGCGCGCGGCGCGCAGGGCGTCGGTGCCGCGTTCCAGCTGGCGCCAGCGCTGGCGATCATTGGCCATGCCTTCACCGAGGCGAAGTTGCGCGCGAAGGCCTGGGCTGTCTGGGGCACCGTCATGGGCCTCACCATGGTGCTCTCGCCGCTGATCGGTGGCCTCATCAACCGCTACGTCGGCTGGCCGTGGGCCTTCCACATCAATGCGCCGATCTGCTTCCTGCTGGGCCTCGCGGTGCTGCCGATCGTCCCCGAGTCCCGCGACCCGGTGCCCCGCACGCTGGATCTGCCGGGCATGCTGCTGTTCGCCTCGGCGATGTTCTGCCTGACCTGGGCCCTGATCGGCGGCCCGGCCGATGGCTGGACGAGCCGCGCCGTGCTGCTGCGCCTGGCCGGCGGCCTCGCGCTGGCCGCGACCTTCATCCTCGTGGAACGGCGGCGTGCGCATCCGATGTTGGACCTGTCGCTGTTCCGTGGCGCGCCCTTCGTGGGCTCGGTACTGGCGATGTTCGCCTACGCCGCGGCGGCCCAGGTCATGGCGTCCCTGCTGCCGTTGTTCCTGCAGAACGCCCGCGGCGACGACGCGCTGGGCGCCGGTGTGGGCATGCTGCCGTTTGCGCTGGCCATGCTGGTGTTCCCGCATGTCGGTCGTCGGCTGGGCCAGACATTCGCGTCCCATGAGGTGCTCACGCTGGGCCTCGTGGTGACCGCGCTCGGCAACGCCATCCTCGTCTATGCCGCGGCGGGGGGAGACGCCGCCTGGCTCATCGGAGGCATGGCGGTGCTGGGCAGTGGTGGCGGTCTCCTTAACGGCGAGACCCAGAAGGCGATCATGGGCACGGTTCCGCCCGATCGCGCAGGCATGGCCTCGGGTATTTCCACCACGGCGCGCTTCGCCGGAATCCTGCTCGGCTTTGCCACCCTGGGTGCCGCCCTGGCTTCCGGCGTCCACGACGCCGCGAAGGAGCGCTTCACGAAGGCAGGCTTCGTCCTGCCGGACGGTGCGCTCGACCGCCTGGTGGTCGGCGACTTCGAGCAGGCACGGGCTGGGCTGCCCCATTTGCCCGCCGCGACCTTCGACGCCCTGGCCCATGCCAGCTACGGCAACGGCTTTGCCCATGCCTTTCTGGTGGCGGCAGCTGTGGCGGCCGCGGCGGCGCTGGCGGTGTACGAGTGCATGAAACGACGCGGTGGATGAGCGGGATTCAGGGGCGGAATTAGCCCGTTTGACTCCGAAAAGCCGTATCCTTGATCTTGATGCAATGCAACATCGCATCGATCTTTCCTGCTTATACGGCTGCAACGAGTCCCGCGATGTCTTCCTCCCCTGTGCCCCACCTGGCGGGTCCTCCCGTCCGCGTGCCCCATGTCGGCCTGGTCATCCTCGCCCTGGCCGTCGGTGGTTTTGCCATCGGCACCACCGAGTTCGCCTCGATGAGCATGCTGCCGCTGTTCGCGCAGGGCCTGGGCATCGACGCACCGACGGCCGGCCATGCGATCAGCGCCTATGCACTGGGTGTGGTGGTGGGTGCGCCGGTCATCACGGTGCTTGGCGCGCGCCTGCCGCGTCGCCGCCTGCTGCTGTTGCTGATGGCGATGTTCACCGTCTTCAACGGCCTGACCGGCCTGTCGCCGAACTACCACTGGATGCTGGTGTTCCGCTTCCTGGCGGGCCTGCCGCACGGTGCGTACTTCGGTGTCGGCGCACTGGTCGCCAGTTCGCTGGTACCACCCAACCGGCGCACACGCGCCGTGGGCCAGATGTTCCTCGGCCTCACCTTCGCGACCATCATCGGCGTGCCGCTCGCCAGCTGGCTGGGCCAGGCGATCGGCTGGCGCTGGAGTTTCGCGCTGGTGGCCATGCTCGGCGTCGCCACCATCAGCGCGGTGCTGGCTTTTGCGCCGAATACCCCTGCCGACGCGAACGCCAGTCCGCTCCGCGAACTGGGCGCGTTGAAGCGTCCGCAGGTGTGGATAACTCTGGGGATAGGTGCGATCGGCTTCGGCGGGATGTTCGCCGTATACACCTATCTCGCCGACATCCTCCTGCGCGTCACGCACATGTCGCTGGACACCGTGCCCTGGGTGATGGGCGTGTTCGGCGTCGGCATGACTCTCGGCAACATGGTGATCCCGGTGTTCGCCGATCGCGCGCTGATGCGCACCGCGGGCGCGTTGCTCCTGTGGAGCCTCGTGGTGCTGGCGATCTTCCCGTTCACCGCCGGCAATGTCTGGACGCTCGGCGCGGTCGTCTTCCTGATCGGCATCGGTGGCGCGCTCGGCACCGTGTTGCAGACCCGCCTGATGGACGTGGCCGGCGATGCGCAGGGCCTAGCCGCCTCGCTCAACCACTCGGCGTTCAACACCGCGAACGCGCTCGGTCCCTTCCTCGGCGGCCTCGCCATCGCCCATGGCTACGGCTGGACGTCGCCGGGCTGGGTTGGCAGTGGCCTGGCGCTGGGTGGCTTGCTGCTGTGGGGCGTGTCCGTGGCCGTCGATCGTCGCGTCGCCGACGATGGCGCCATCGAAGCCTGTTGATAACTTTTCAGGAGCGCTTGCCGAGGGCGACCAGCAGTTCCGTCGTCATCCGGTCGGCAAGCGTGCCCTGTAGCGGCACATAGTCGTTCGTATCGGTGGGGGCGGCGAACTCGCCGGACCAGACGATATGTCCGTTCCTGTCGTCCACCAGGCTAAGCACCGCCACCGTCCGCTGCGGCGTCTGCCTTACGCTGACGCGCGCATGCAGGTCGGCATCGGCCGGGTCCGTGGCGAGGCTGTAACCCTTGGGCAGGTCCCGACTGATCCTCGCCACGAGGCTTTCCCGCAGCCCCGCGTTGAAATTCGGGAAAAGCACATACTCGCACAAGCCCTGCACGGGCTCCACAGCGATGCGGTGCGATGGCGCACGAAAAGCGGCATAGGCCCAGACCGATCCCCCGAGTAGCGTCACCGTCGTGACGGCGACCGAGGCCCAACGAAGCGCCAGGGACCGACGGCGAGGACGCGGTATCGTGACCTCGTCATTCGACACCGTTCCGATGAAGCGATAACCGGCGCGTGGACGTGTCTGGATATAACGCGGAGCGTCGGCATCGTCGTCCAGAAGCGTTCGCATCCGGCGAATGCAGGTGTTGAGGGCGGCGTCGCCGCCTGAGCCCGCGCGCGGCCAGAACCGTTCCAGCAGTTCCGCGCGGGGAACGATGCGCTCGCTATGGCCGATCAGGTAGGCCAGCACGTCCACGACCTGGGGCGGCGCGTCGAGCAACACATCGGCCCGGTAGGCACGCAGGTTGACCGTATCCAGGCAGAAGTCGTCAAAGCGCAGCATCGTAGGTTCCCCTCTCGTAACACCTTGAATCTCATGCTTGTCATGACATGTCATCCCGGTTCACGACATGTCATTGGATGATTCTGGCAGAACGCCCCAGGGTTTGCCCTTCGCCGGATCGACGGCCTTTCCCAGGGAAAACACGTTCATGCGCTTTCTGCTCGCGATGGCACTCCTCCTGATTTTCAGCGCACCCGGCGTCACCCGGGCGACGACCACCGACATCGATGTGCGCGTATTGGCCCGAGGGGCGAAGTTCCTCGGCGGATACGCGGCACCGGTCCGCGTCATCCTCACCGATGCGGACTCGGGCGAGGTGCTTGCCCAGGGCCAGACGGCTGGCACCACCGGCGATACCGCCAAGATCCTGGGGCAGGGCGGAAAACGCTCGACGGACGGATCGGCCGTGTTCCGAACATCGCTCGACCTGGGCCGGCCACGCCGAGTGACACTCAGCGTGACGGGACCGCTCAGCCAGCCGCAAGCCCTCACCACCGCCACCAGCACGCAATGGATTCTGCCCGGGCACTCGCTGACGAATGGCGATGGCTGGCTCGTGGAACTGCCCGGACTGATCGTCGACGTGGCCCAGCCCATGGCCTATCAGTCGGTCAAGGCGGGCGCGAGCGTGCCGTTGCGTGTCGGTGTCACGATGCTGTGCGGCTGCGCCATCACGACACAGGGTCCCTGGCGTGCGGATGACCTCGACGTACAGGCATCGCTCGTGATCGACGGAGGTGTGGCAAAGACCATCCCACTACGCTTCGACGCCGAAGCAGGCGTCTTTGTCAGTGAGATTCCTGCGGTATCGTCCGGCCTCTATGAATTGGAGGTGCGTGCATGGATGGCGGCAAGCAACAACACGGGCGTCGCTCGCACCGCGTTCTTTGTGCATTGAGGAGACAATCCATGCGTGTCTTCACGATTCGATGCAAAGCGATAGTGCTGTCGTTCGTCATCGTCCTGGTCGTGGCATGCAGTGGCGTACCCACACGCGTGCAAAGTGACGATGATCTTTCACACCGTTTGCAGGCACTTCTTCAGTCCAACCGACATCGATACGGTGTCGCAGGACAGGCATTGCTGGTGATGCACGATGGAAAACTACTGTTCCGTGGCGTGGATGGCGATGCGACGATCGACCCTCGCAAAACCGTCAGCACCGACAGTATTTTTCCGGCGTTCTCGATCAGCAAGCTGTTTGTCAGCACGCTGATCCTGCAGTTGGTGGACCAAGGCAACGTGGATTTCGATCGACCGGCAAGTGACTACCTTCCGGGCCTGCCGAAAACCTGGAAAACCATCACCGTACGCGATTTCCTCGACCACACGTCCGGCGTTCCCGAGTACTTCGCCACGCGGGAAGGGGACATGAGCAGCGACACGGCGTTTCCCCCCGACCTCACCGCAGTGTTCGCTTCGCTGTCCGACACGCCCTTGCAGTTCACGCCCGGTACGCAGACGCGTTACACACAGACCAACTACCTGGTGCTTTCGGCATTGCTCGCGACCCACTACGGCAAACCTTATCCACAGGTGGCCCAGGAACACATCATCCGGCCGTTGGCACTGCGACATACATGGCTGGGACCCGCCGGCGTGCCGACCGATACCGAGGTGACGGCCTACACGGCGAACCATGGAACCTTGCGTCCCGACAAGAGCATCGCGTGGCCAAGCTACGCTTACGGCCACGCCGAGCTCTACACCACGATGGATGACCTTGCGCGATTCATGCAGGCGGTCGCCTCGGGACAGTTCGCGGGAAAGGACACTCTGGTTCGGCTCTGGCAACCACGCGAATTATCCACAGGCGAGCGCGGCTGGTTCGCTTCCGGCTGGGACTATGGCGAAAACCACGGTTATCGCGAAGTAGGACATGACGGAGGTGCGCGTAGCAGGGTGCGCATGCTCTTCAAGGACTCGCTCGACAGCGACACCTACCTCATCGTCTACCTCACCAATGGCAGCGCCAAGGATGTCTGGTCACGGACACTGGTGGAGAGCGTGGAAGGCGTCGTCCTATCGACGGCGGCGTGCCGAGCGTTTTCTAGCGGCGAGGCAACAGATCCGATCGGCCGATGGGCAGGCGCTCCTGCTTCCCTGACTCGTGATCGGACATGCCCATAAACGCCTCGCCCAATTCGGGCGTGCCGAGGCTATAGGTTTTCTTGTCGTAGAGCGAAGCCATACCCTCTCCCCAACATAGGAGCATGCGCTTACCGATATCTCTGAAGCCAGGATACCGTTCCATCGCCAAGCGTACATGAGGTCCGATATCGATCATCGCTTCGGCGATGCGTTCGACGATCTGCGCCTGTTCACGCACTGGAACACCGAATACGCCGGCGATAAAGGTCTGAAGATACTTACCAGGCTTCCACGTTTTCTTGCCCATGAAGGATATGCCTGGAGGATTGTTGGCATAGTCGGGATAGGCCGCCGTGGTGATCATGTCGTATGCGGGTGCCAGATGAATATCGTGCAAGTTCGTGTAGCGCAGGGCGACATTCTTCGCGTGGCAGTCCGCGTTCCGCAGGGCGTACGTAAGAAGGAGCAGCGTTGCCATGTCCTTGAAGATCGCCGCGCGTCGATCGACGGTAACGTTTTGCGCACGGCACGCGCGATTCGTTCCCAGGTTGTTTCGTACTTGGCCGTCGGTCGCAGACCAAGTAACACGCAGAAGTCTTCCATGCCCCAAGAACGACGTCCCTCGGCGTCGACGTCGAATCGATCCACGATAAGCAGCTGACCGTCGCTCGATAACCTGGTCGTCGCTGCAGACATGACGCGGCGAGTGACCTCCATGCAAAGATGCTCGTTGAGCGAGACGAACGGCAAGGCGCTGGATGACCCCTTGATAATATGGCGATGACTGAAGAGGGTGGCTTTCTTTTCCGGCGAAACGCCAATACGCCGTTCCTCGGTATCCAGGAATTTCGGCACCACGCCGGAGACACCGCTGGTGGCATGTTCACGGACGAGGGCGGCGAAGGCCTCTTCGGAATTGTCGCCTTCCAGTAGCGCCGCTACGTCCACGGCCTTCGCGGGTTCATCGAGAATCGCGCCGGGAGGAGCCACCTGGACACGCCCGATCATGTTCCGTCCCACGATCGACAGCAGCGTCATCGGGCTTCCGCCGACGATCGGCCCGAATTGCTCTTGCAGTACTCGAAGCAGATAACCTTCGGGTAGGTTCATCTGGAAGTACGGCAGCAGCACATCGTCCCAGGTATAAGCTTCGTTTCGAACGCGCATCGTCAATGAGACGAAATCATTCGACGCCACGTCGGCGTGATAGGTCATCGTGCTCTTGAAGTCGCCGAGGGGTTCCAGGATGGCGACTTCACGACCCATGACATGGACAGCCAACGTCACGAATCGCCTCCGCGTTCGCGTCTCAAGGCGTCTAGCGAACCGGCCTGGCCTGTTTCAGCGAACTCAAGCTCCATGCCGAGCACGCTCAGGACGGCCATAAGTTTTCTGACCCCGAATTCCGATAAGGCCCCCCTTTCAAATCGAGACAGAACTTCGGGGGCGATTCCCGCCCGCTCGGCGACTTCCGTCTGCTTCATACGAAGTGCCTTGCGCCGTATCGCGACGGCTTCACCTAGCTCAAAGATGGTCTGCATTTGACTTATATGTCAATAAAGCCCTATTGAGGGCCTATTATTTGCCATATAAGTCAATTTTTCAATAAACCTATTTGCCGATGCAGAACGAGCCGAAGATCGCACCCAGCAAGTCGTCGGAAGAGTAGGTACCGGTGATTTCACCGAGAGCCTGTTGCGCGTGGCGGAGTTCTTCCGCCGCGAGTTCGCCGGCCCGGCTGCCATGAAGCGCCTCGGCCGTATGCGAAAGGTGGTCGCGCACGGATTCCAGGGCGACGACATGACGGCGGCGAGCGCTGAAGGCACCTTCCCCTGCGCCCGCGGTGGCCAGTTCGCGTAACCGGGAGCGAAGTGCATCCAGGCCTTCGCCCGTGCGAGCCGATAGCCAGAGCGTGTCGCCATCACGATGGGCGTCGACTTGGCCGAGGTCGATCTTGTTCACGACGACGAGGCGTGCCGCATGCGCGGGCGTACCATCGAAGAAGGCCTGGTCGGCGGTGACGTTCGCTTCGTCGGTGACGAGCAGGGCGACATCGCAGCGTTCCAGTTGGGCGCGTGCCCGGCGGATCCCTTCGCGTTCCACGATATCGTCCGAATCGCGAAGCCCTGCGGTATCGGCCAGTTCTAACGCGACGCCGTCGATATGGATGGCTTCGCGCAACACATCGCGAGTGGTGCCGGCGATATCGGTGACGATGGCGCGCTCTTCGCCGGCCAAGGCATTCAACAAGCTCGACTTGCCGGCGTTCGGCCTACCGACGATGGCGACGGCGATGCCGTCGTTGAGCCGCACGCCGCGACGTGTTTCGACCAGCAGTTCAGCGAGGTGCGCGCGTAGCGTCGCCAGTTTGTCGCCGATCACCGGATCGGCCAGGAAATCGATTTCTTCTTCGGGAAAATCGATGGCGGCTTCGATGTGCACGCGCAGTTCGATCAGCTCGACGAGCAATTCGTCCACCCGCGTGGAGAATACACCTTCCATCGAACGCAATGCTGCGCGCGCGCCGGCGTGCGATGTCGCTGCGACCAGATCGGCGACCGCTTCGGCCTGGGCCAGGTCGAGCTTTCCATTGAGGAAGGCACGCTCGGTGAATTCACCAGGCCGCGCGAGTCGCGCGCCAAGTTCGATGCAGCGGCGGAGCAGGGCGTCGAGCAATACGGCGCTGCCATGGCCTTGCAGTTCAAGCACGTGTTCGCCGGTGTACGAGTTCGGTCCAGGGAAATGCAGCAGGAGTCCGTGGTCGATTAGTTCACCCGCGCCATCGCGGAAGGCGGCGAAATGCGCGTAGCGCGATGTCGGTTCGCGCCCAAGCAGGGTGGCCGCGATCGCGGGAGCGAGGGGGCCGGAAACACGAACGGCGCCGATACCGGCCGCGCCGGCGCCGGTGGCGATGGCCGCGATGGTGTCGACGCCGTGGATCATGGCTTGCCCTCGAAAGCGAAGCGGCGCGTCTTGCGACGCGCCGCCCGGAAGATCACGCCGTACGGGCTTTTTCGTGCGCCTTGTCGACGCTGCGGTTGATCCACCACTGCTGGAGCAGGCTGGTGGCGCCGTTGACGGTCCAGTAGAGCACGAGGCCCGACGGGAAAAAGGCGAAGAAGACACCGAAGATCAGCGGCATCACCTTCATCATCTTGGCCTGGGTGGGATCCATGCCCACCGTGGACATCATGCGCTGGGTGAGCAGCGTGACCAGGAAGTACAGCACCGGCAGCACGTAGAACGGATCGGGCGCCGAGAGGTCGTGGATCCAGCCGAAGAACGGTGCGTGGCGCAGTTCAATGGACTCGGACAGCACGCGGAGCAGGCCGATGAAGATGGGGAAGGTGATCAGGATGGGCAGGCAACCCGCCATCGGATTGATCTTTTCCTTCTTGTACAGCTCCATCATCGCCTGCTGCATCTTCATGCGATCGTCGCCATAGCGCTCCTTGAGCGCCTGGACACGAGGCTGAAGTTTGCGCATGCGCGCACCCGAACGGAACTGCGCATCGGTGAGCTTGAACAGCGCACCCTTGATGATCAGCACGAGCAGGATGATCGCGACGCCCCAGTTGCCGCTGATGCCATGCAGCTGCGAGAGCAGCCAGTGCAGCGGGGTCGCGATGATCGTCAGCCAGCCGTAGTTGCTGGTGAGATCAAGGCCCGGGGCGATGGCGTCGAGCGTGCCCTGGAGCTTCGGACCGATGTAAAGACGCGACACGCTGTCGGCGCTCTGGCCCGGCGCCACCTGGATGGCGGGACCGAAGGCGCGCACCAGGTAACGCGGGGTGGCCGAGGTCGGGTCGACGATGCCGGTGCTATAGGTGACGTTCTGGTCGGCCGGCGGAATCCAGGCAACGAAGAAGTAGTGCTGGATCATGCTGATCCAGCCACCCGCGAACGCATGGTTGAGCGGCTTCTTGGCGAAGTCGAGGAAGGGCAGGTTCTCGAACTTGTTTTCCGGGCTGTACCACGCGGCGCCGAAGAAGCTGTGCTGCGCCGGATCGGTGTAGGCCTTGAACCAATTGACCTTCGGTGCCGGCACGCGCTGCAACTGCTGGTAGGCGTTGCCGGTCCAGGCGACGGATGAGCCGTTCTCGATGTGCTGGTCGAAGTCGACCACGTAATCGGTGCGCTTGAGCGTGTAGCGCTTGACCACCTTGATGCCCGACGGGTCGGTCCAGGTCAGGTCGAGGCTCACCGACTTCTGTCCGTCGGCCAGCGTCGCGTCGGTGGTGGCCGCCTGGAACAGCGAGCGATGGTCAGGCGCGGCACCGGTGTTGCTCACCAGGCCATCCTGCGCGGCGAAGAAATGCTCAGCCTCGTCGTCAAGCAGGCGTGCTGCCGGCGGCGTGGGATTTTTCTTGGTGACCGGCTCGTTCGGATAGGCGAGCAGTTCGGAACGGACGACGCTGCCGCCGCGCGTATCGATGGTCAGGCGCAGTACGTCATTCGACAGCGTGACCAACTGGCCCTTGCCGTCGTTGGCCGCGCCCGTCTCGTTCGGCACGCTCGCCGGACCCGTCGCACCCGGCACGCTGCCGTCGGCGCTCTTGCCGGCCTCGGTCTGCGCTGCGGGCGTGGGCGCCTGCGGGTGGGGACCGTAGTCCTTCTCCCACTCGGTCCACAGCAGGTACGCCACGAACATGAGCGCGAAGAAGATAAACGTGCGCGTTTGATTCATTGCTTAGGCCAGATCCGGATGACGCCTCGGCCGGCAGGCCGGTGAAGGCGGGAGAGGGCTTGGTAGATCAACGCGCGATTGTGCCGTCGGCACCCTCGCGCTTCAACGGCCGGATCCTGCGGAGCAGGGCATCCAGTTCCGCCAGGAGCGTCGCACCGGTCTCGTTCACCGCCGTGTCGCGCGCCATCACGAGGATATCCACGTGCGGCAGCCCCGGCCGGGCGCGACGAAATACCTCACGCGCCAGACGCTTGATGCGATTGCGATCGACGGCGCGTTTCGAACAGCGCTTGGAAATGGCCAGACCGAGCCGGGCGGTGCCGGCATCGTTGTTTCCGAAGCGCAAAAGAAAACAGCGGCCGCCGAGGCGACCGCTGACTGTTCGCAACGCGGCGAAGTCGGCGGCGCGGCGTAGCCGCGCATCGCGCGGCAGGGCTGCGGCACGCACGACCGGCGAGCCGCTTACGGGATCAGACGCTTGCGACCCTTCGCGCGGCGCGCGTTCAGGATTTTGCGACCGTCGGCCGTGGCCATGCGGGCACGGAAGCCGTGGGTGCGGGCGCGCTTGAGCTTGCTGGGCTGGTATGTACGCTTCATGGCGCTTACATCCGGGTGAATATGGAAAAAGGCCCGAAAGTATGCGGGACAATCTCCAGGACTGTCAAGCGCTTGGCAACAGGCCCTCAGGGGAGGTCCCAAAGGGACGACCCGGGGCGGGGAACCGGAAGGCTGGTAGACTTTCCCGTCCACCCCGCGCGCACGCGCCCCTTTCCGTGGCAAGAATACCTGATGAGTGATCTCTGGAGGCGCTGTCTCGAGCGTCTTGAAGGCGAATTGAGCGCCGAGGATGTCCATACCTGGCTGATGCCCCTACAGGCCCGGGAAGACGTCTTCGGATTGCATCTTTACGCACCGAACCCCTATTCGCTGGACACGGTCCGCGAACATTACCTGGCCCGGATCCAGGCCATCGTCGAACACCTGAGCGGCCAGGCCACGCCTGTGCGCCTGGAAATCGGTTCGTTCGGTGGCCGGCCCGCGCCTGTCCGCCCCACGCCCGCTCCCTCGCCGCCGCCCGCTATGGCACCGCGCGTGCCGATGGCGCGCGTGGAGGAACCTTCGCCGCTTGAACCGGCGCACGTGCACAACCTCGACCCGCACTACACGTTCGAAACCTTCGTCGAAGGCAAATCGAACCAGTTGGGCAAGGCGGCTGCCATGCAGGTGGCGATGAACCCGGGCAGGGCGTACAACCCGCTGCTGCTGTACGGCGGCACCGGCCTGGGCAAGACCCATCTCATGCATGCGGCCGGCAACCTGCTGCTGCGGAACAATCCGGAGGCGAAGGTGCTCTACCTTCGCTCGGAACAGTTCGTCAGCGGCATGGTGAAAGCGCTGCAGCAGAAGAACATGGACGACTTCAAGCGTCGCTTCCGTTCGGTCGACGCGCTGCTGATCGACGACATCCAGTTCTTCGCCGGCAAGGACACCACGCAGGAAGAGTTCTTCCATACCTTCAACGCGCTGTTCGAGGCGAAGCAGCAGATCATCCTGACCTGCGACCGCTATCCGAAGGAACTGGACAAGCTCGAGCCGCGTCTTAAGTCGCGTCTGGGCTGGGGTCTGTCGGTGGCGATCGAGCCGCCGGACTTCGAGACGCGCGCGGCCATCCTGTTGTCGAAGGCGGCGGACAAGGAGATGGAAGTCTCCGAGGACGTCGCGATGCTGCTCGCTCGCCGCATCCGCTCGAACGTGCGTGATCTGGAAGGCGCGCTCAACACGCTCGCCGCCCGTGCCAATTTCTATCGTCGCCCGATCACCACGGATTTCGCCGAGGAGACCCTGCGCGACCTGCTGAACACGCATGCGCAGGCCGTCACCGTCCCGAACATCCAGAAGACGGTCGCCGACTATTACCAGGTCCGCCTCTCCGACCTGCTCTCCAAACGCCGTGTGCGCTCGCTGGCGCGCCCCCGACAGGTCGCCATGGCCCTGTCCAAGGAACTGACCGAGCACAGCCTGCCTGAGATCGGTGAGGCCTTCGGTGGCCGTGACCACACGACGGTGCTCCATGCCTGCCGCACCATCCGCGATTTTACCGAGAAAGACGTGCGCATGAGGCAGGACTGGGAGCAGCTGATTCGTATATTGATGGGCTGAGAAGCTGTGGATAATAGGTGGATGGACAGAGGACGGTTTTGGCCTTCGAAGTTATCCACAAGGCACCCACACGAAACCGGATGTTCTGACCAGTCGATAGTTCTTACTAAGTTCATGAATACGTAGTGTTTTTTGGACTTTTCAAGATATCCACCGGCCTAACAACCACTACATAAAATCTTTAAAAACATTTAAAAGCAGGAGTAGGGGACGCATGCAATTCAGCATTCAGAGGG
This sequence comes from Luteibacter sp., assembly GCF_009912395.1. Taxonomy (GTDB): domain Bacteria; phylum Pseudomonadota; class Gammaproteobacteria; order Xanthomonadales; family Rhodanobacteraceae; genus Luteibacter. The sequence goes on from NZ_WNDO01000022.1 coordinate 87,500, forward strand.
AAGTACTGCTCAAACCCCTCCAGCAGGTTGTGGGCGTCGTCGAACGCCGTCAGACGTTGCCCGTACTGGCAAACCTCCTGGTGCGGGCCTCCGGTAGCGAGGTGTCGTTCACCGGCACGGATCTCGAAGTCGAGATGATCGCCACCACTGCGGCCGACAAGGTTCAGGACGGTGAGATCACGATTCCGGCCCGCAAGCTGTTCGACATCGTTCGTGCCCTGCCCGACGGTGCCAACATCGATATCAAGTTGAATGGCGAACGCATCGCCCTCAACGCGGGCAAGAGCCGTTTCACGCTGGCAACGCTTCCGGCTAACGAGTTTCCGACCATCGACGAGATCGAACTGGTCGAACGCGTGACACTTCCGGAAGAGGTCCTTCGCGACCTGATGGACCGCACCGCGTTTGCCATGGCGAACCAGGACGTCCGTTACTACCTCAACGGCATGCTGCTGGATCTGCAGGAACACACGCTGCGCTGCGTCGCCACCGATGGCCACCGTCTGGCACTCAAGGAAACCAAGCTGGAAAGCGCCGTTTCCGCTCGTCGCCAGATCATCATTCCGCGAAAGGGCGTGAACGAGCTGATCGGCCTGTTCGAAGCCGGCGACGGTACCGTCGAACTGGAATTCGGTCGCAACCATCTTCGTGTTCGCCGTGGTGGAGTGCAGTTCACCTCGAAGCTGATCGACGGCCGTTTCCCGGACTACGAAGCGGTCATTCCGCTTGGTGCCGATAAATCGGCCACCATCGAGCGCGATGTACTGCGTAGCGCCCTGCAGCGTGCGGCGATTCTCTCGAATGAGAAGTACCGCGGCGTGAAGCTGGAACTGTCTCCGGGTCGCATCAAGATCGTGGCTCACAATCCGGAGCAGGAAGAAGCCCAGGAAGAAGTCGAAGCGGAAACCGTGGTTGACGATCTCGCCGTCGGCTTCAACGTGAGCTACCTGCTCGACGCGCTGGGTGCCCTGCGTGGTGAAAAGATCCGCCTGAACCTGCGTGATGCCCAGTCCAGCTGCCTTCTCCAGGAAGATGGCAATGATGAAGCCCGCCATGTGGTGATGCCGCTTCGCCTCTGACAGGCGAACAAGGTAGAGTTCGGCCCACGACACCGGGGATGTCTTCGACACCCCGGCGTTTTTTGTTTTGGCAGGGGATGTTCCGGGAATGAAGTTCGAAACGCTGAGGATCACCGGTCTACGATGCCTGGATGGCGTTTCGCTGACTCCAAAGCCCGGTATCAACGTCTTCACGGGAGCCAATGGCGCCGGAAAGACCAGCATCCTTGAAGCCGCTTATCTCCTCTCTCACGGACGCTCGTTTCGCGCTGGTTCGCGCGATGTACTTCTCAAACGGGGCGCTTCCTCGCTATCGGTGTTTGCCGAAGTGTCTTCGCTGGATGGCCGGACGCGGCGCCTGGGCCTGGGCAGGGAAGGGGGGCGCTGGCAAGCGAGGGTGGACGGCGATTCTGCTGCGTCGCTCGGCAGTCTCGTGCAGGAATGTGCTGTAGTTTGCTTCGAACCTGGATCGCATGACCTTATCGCGGGGGCATCCGACGAACGTCGTCGATTCCTCGATTGGGGTTTGTTCCACGTGGAACATGGATTCGTTGGCCAGTGGCGGCGGTATCAGCGTGCCCTGAAACAGCGGAACGCCTTGCTCCGGAGCGGTGGCCCGATCGACCCCAGTCTCATTGAGCCCTGGGAATCAGAGCTAGCTTCGACCGGTGAAGCCATTTCCGGCTATCGGAAGGACTATCTGGACCGTCTGCTGCCCCATATCCGTGGATTCATGTCCAATGTTCTTCCTGAGCTTGGGGAGTTCGTCATCCGGTACAAACCGGGCTGGGACGAATCGTCCGACCTCGCAACGACGCTTCAGGAATGCCGCTTTCGGGACTTGGGGAGAGGGCACACCACCGCCGGGCCGCATCGAGCCGACTTCTCGGTTGCCTTCGAACATGCCCCGTTACGCGAACACCTGTCCCGTGGCCAAGAAAAGCTTTGCGCCCTGGCCTGCCTTTTGGGCCAAGCTTCGCTGCATGCCGAGATACGGGGCGAGTGGCCCGTCGTCTGCCTCGACGACCTTGCATCGGAGCTGGATCGCACCCATCAAGAGTGGGTAGTCGCCCAATTGACGGGCCGTGACGTCCAGGTTCTCGTCACCGGAACCGAGGTTCCCTTCGCGCTAGTCGACCAGCCGGCCACGGTGTTCCACGTGGAACAGGGTGCCGTGACGGCTTTGCTATAATCGACAGACTATCCCGAAGCTTCTCGCGCCGCGTCGGGACCGCATTCTGGCGCCATCACCAGGCATCGCATGAACGAACCTATCGATCCGACGAATTCGAACGCCTACGACTCTGGCAGCATCAAGGTCCTCAAGGGCCTGGAAGCCGTTCGTAAGCGCCCCGGCATGTACATCGGCGATACCGATGACGGTACCGGCCTGCATCACATGGTCTTCGAGGTGGTCGACAACGCCATCGACGAAGCCCTGGCGGGTTACTGCGACTACGTCACGGTCACCATCCACCAGGACGGCTCGGCCAGCGTCGCGGACAACGGTCGCGGCATCCCCGTCGATATCCACCCGGAAGAGGGCAGGTCGACCGCCGAAGTGGTCATGACCGTGCTCCACGCAGGTGGCAAGTTCGACGCCAACTCCTACAAGGTATCCGGCGGCCTCCATGGCGTGGGCGTCTCGGTGGTGAATGCCCTCAGCGAATCGCTGTGGCTGACCATCTGGCGTGACGGCAAGGAAAACAGCCAGGAATACGCCCACGGCGAGCCGGTGGCTCCCATCGCGGTCACGGGAGACACCACCCGCCGCGGCACCATGGTGCGGTTCCTGCCCAGCAAGCTGACCTTCACCAACAACAACGAATTCCACTACGACATCCTTGCGAAGCGCCTGCGTGAACTGGCCTTCCTGAACTCGGGTGTCACCATCGAGCTGTTCGACGAGCGCAACGACCGCAAGGACATCTTCGCCTACGAAGGCGGCATCAAGTCCTTCGTGCAGTACCTGGCCCAGCTCAAGACCGCGTTGCATCCCACGGTCATCAGCTTCAGCTCCACCACGGACGGCATCACGGTCGAACTGGCCATGCAGTGGACCGACGCCTACCAGGAGACGATGTTCTGCTTCACCAACAACATCCCCCAGCGTGACGGCGGCACCCATCTCACCGGCTTCCGCGCGGCGCTGACCCGCACCTTGCAGAGCTATATCGAGAAGGAAGCGCTGGCCAAGAACGCCAAGGTCGCCCTGTCGGGCGACGACATGCGCGAAGGCCTCATTGCCGTACTGTCGGTGAAGGTGCCGGATCCGAAGTTCTCGTCGCAGACCAAGGACAAGCTGGTTTCCAGCGAGGTGAAGACCGCGGTCGAGCAGGTCGTCAACGAAAAGCTCGCCGAATTCCTCCTCGAGAATCCGAACGAGAGCAAGGCCATCGCCTCCAAGGCGGTGGACGCCGCGCGTGCGCGCGAAGCGGCCCGCAAGGCCCGCGAAATGACCCGCCGCAAGGGCGCCCTGGACATCGCCGGCCTGCCGGGCAAACTGGCCGATTGCCAGGAAAAGGATCCCGCGCTCTCCGAACTGTTCCTGGTCGAGGGTGACTCGGCAGGTGGTTCGGCCAAGCAGGGCCGCAATCGTCGTACCCAGGCCGTGCTGCCCTTGAAGGGCAAGATCCTCAACGTCGAGAAGGCCCGTTTCGACAAGATGATCTCCTCCGCCGAAGTCGGCACGCTGATCACCGCGCTCGGCACGGGCATCGGCAAGGAGGAATACAACCCCGACAAGCTGCGCTACCACCGCATTATCATCATGACCGACGCGGACGTGGACGGCTCGCACATCCGTACGCTGCTGCTGACCTTCTTCTATCGCCAGATGCCCGAACTCATCGAGCGCGGCCACGTCTACATCGGCCTGCCGCCGCTGTACAAGGTGAAGCAGGGCAAGCAGGAGATGTACATCAAGGACGACGCGGTGCTGAACGAGTACCTGATCGCCAGCGCGGTCGACAACGCGTCGCTGACGCCGGAAGAGGGCGCTCCCGGCATCGATTGCGTGGCCCTCGAGAAGCTCCTGCGCGACTACCAGACCGCGCTGGACCAGATCGATCGCCTCAGCCACCGCTTCGATCCGGCCGCGCTCAACGCCATGATCGAACACGTGCCGCTGGAAGACGCGTTCTGGTCGGACGAGGCCCGCATGCAGGGCTGGCTCGATGGCATCGCCACGCGTCTGAGCGCGAGCGGCCTCGGCAAGCCGACCTACAAGCTACGCTTCCGCTCGGCCGTGAACGAGCAGGGCGCCGCGATCGAGATCGAGCGCATGCAGCACGGACTCAGCCACAGCTGGATCCTGCCGCAGGCCTTCTTCTCCGGCCTCGAGTTCCGCGCCATTCACTCCATGGCGCAGCAGCTGGCGGAACTTCGCCTCCAGCCGGGTGCGGTCGTGCGTCGTGGCAATCCCTCGCGCGGCGTCACCCGCTTTGCCGAGGTGCGCTCCTGGCTGCTCGACGAAGCCAAGAAGGGCCGTACCATCCAGCGCTTCAAGGGCCTGGGCGAAATGAATCCGGAGCAGCTGTGGGAAACCACCGTGAATCCGGAAACCCGGCGCATGCTCCAGGTCGGGATCGAGGATGCGGTGGCCGCCGACCAGATGTTCTCGATGCTGATGGGCGAGGCGGTGGAACCGCGTCGCGACTTCATCGAATCGAACGCGCTGAAGGTCGCCAACCTCGACGTGTAATTCCGTCGACATCGCGATGAAAAACGAAAGCCCGATTGTCCTGGACAATCGGGCTTTCGCGTTTCTTGCCGCATGCGCCGGACAGGTGGATGAAAACACCGTTTTCAAGGGCCAAAAGACCTGACAGAAGAGGCCCGCCAACATTCTTCTAACAAGTCATTGTTTTGACTCTTGTTTTTTGTGGCGCTGCGACTTGTTCTTAGGAATCGAATCGGGTTAACCTCTGTAGTCCCCCGGAGCACCACGCCGTGCGACGAGTCCTTCAACAGAGGCCAGTCAATGAAACAGGGTTCCTTCATCAAGATGGCGCTCGCTACCGCGATCGCACTTTCCCTTGCCAGCGGCGCCGTCATGGCGCGTGACACGGCTGCCAAGGACAAGAAAGAGGCGCTGTACCCGAACGCCACCCGCACGGAGCCCAAGCTCGACCTGAAGAGCGAAAAGGACCAGAAGGCCATCAACGAAGGCCTCGACGCCGCCAACAACGGCGACAAGGACAAGGCCACCCAGATCCTCACGCCGCTCGCCGACGGTTCGGGCACGAGCAGCAAGTACGCCCAGGCACTCGCCCTGCAGGGCCTGGCGAACATGAAGTACAACGACGGCGACATCAAAGGCGCCATCACCGAACTGAAGCAGGCGCTCGATATCGGCGTGATGCCGAACGACACCTACTTCCAGCTGAAGTACATGTACACGCAGTTCCTCGTCGCCGACGAGCAGTACGCTCCGGCTCTGCAGTCGCTGCATGAGTGGCGCGACCAGGGCAAGAAGGAAACCGCCGACTCGTACGGCCTCGAAGGCAACATCGATTACCGCCTCGAGAAGTACCAGGACGCCATCGCCGCCATCACCAAGGCCAAGTCCATGCCGGACGCCAAGCCGCAGGCGTCGTGGGACCAGATCCTGATGGCCAGCTACTCGGAAACCGGCCAGGGCGACAAGGCCGCTTCGATGGCCTCCGACGAACTGTCGAAGAACCCGAATGACTCCACCGCGCTGAGCAACGCCACCTCGGCGCTGATCCAGGCGCAGAAGTATCCCGAAGCCATCGCCCTCATGGAAAAGGCCCACACGGCCGGCGCCATCAAGGACGAGAAGCAGTACGTGAACTTCGCCAAGATCTACCTGATCGACGGCCAGGAAAACCAGGATCGCCAGAAGACCAACGCGTCCAAGGCGGCGGCCATCCTCAAGGAAGGCCTCGACAAGGGCGTGGTCCAGAAGACCGCCGACAACTACAACCTGCTCGGCGACGCCGCCGTGACGGGCGACGACATGAAGGGCGCCCTGGCTGCCTACCAGCAGGCCGCGGGCGTCGCCACCAATGGCGAGCCGGCCCTGAAGGCCGCGCGCGTCCTCCTGCAGGAAAACCAGTACGCCGCCGCCCAGAAATCGGCGACGGACGCGATCAGCAAGGGCGTGCAGCATAAGGGCCAGGCCTACATGGTGCGCGCGGAAGCCAAGCGTGGTCAGAAAGATAAGCAGGGCGCCATCGCGGACATGAAGCTCGCGGCCCAGGACCCTGAAACCTCTGCCAAGGCTAACGCCTGGTTGAAAACCGCAAAGTAAACAGTAGGCATTTGTAAAGTGCCTGAAGGAGATCACGTGGCAAGCCATAAATCTTCCCTTCAGGTGCTATACAAAAGCCATATGCTGGTGTAACTTGCGTATCTTTCCGCTTGCAGAAACCTGCGTTTTCGGCAATGTCAATCGCCGAACGCCGGAAGTGCAGTGCGGGTCTCACTTCCGCTTGATTAGCTCTTGATAGTGACTGATGGCCTCAAGTAACGAATCAACCGGCCAAGCGCCGTTCAGTTGGGGGCGCACCAGTGCGTTGGCTGTAGCCATTGCGCTGCACTCGTTCGCATTCCTTGTGCTGGTCGCGCCGATGGCGCCGCCCAAGCAGCAGGAAAAGCGGACGGACAAAGTTGTGCAG
>NZ_WNDO01000023.1 GCF_009912395.1 Luteibacter sp.
GGCCATCCATGGTGAACACCTCGCCACACGGGAGCAGGCCAAGGCTCATGTGTTTGACTACATTGAGGTTGACTACAATCGGATCCGGCTGCACTCGACCCTGGGCTACCTCAGCCCAGAGCAGTACGAGCTGGCCAATGTCGCTTAGATAGGTGTCCGTAAATCAGGGGCAAGATCAGGATTCTCAAAAGTTACCTCACCGTCGTTCCTGCGCACGCAGGAACCCAGCGCCTCGGTTCGCAAGCAACACGATGACGCTGCATCGGCTTTTACGTAGGTAACGTACTCGCGACAACCCATCGCATCGCGCTGGGTTCCAGCGTGCGCTGGAACGACGTGGGGGCACGATCAAACGGTGACGATGACCTGGCCCGCTGCGCGGGGTCGCGCGCAAGCGCGCTCCTACAAGAGGCGGGATGCGATAATCGGATGCATCGCCGTAGGCACCGGCCTGCGCCGGTGCGACGACGCGCTTCGTCGTTCCGGCGTAGGCCGGAACCCACTGCCTCGGTTTGCCAGCCATGCGGCGATGCTGCATCGGCTTTTGCGTAGGTAACGTATTCGCGACAACCTATCGCATCGCGCTGGGTTCCAGCGTGCGCTGGAACGACGTGGGGCGCGATCAGACGGTGACGATGATCCGGCCCGCTGCGCGGGATCGCGCGCAAGCGCGCTCCTACAAGAGGCGGGATGCGATAACCGGGCGCATTGCCGGGGGCACTGGCCTGTGTCGGTGCGACGAACTTCGTCGTTGATCGATGTGTTAGGCGAGGGATGGGGGTGTTACGCGGCGGCGCGCGAAGAAGAGGCCGTGGTTGGGTGATTTTTCTTCGCACCGAGCGATCTCGACGTCGAAGCCTTGCGTCGACAGGTGGCTGATCAGTACCCGTTCGTCCAACAGGTCGAAACCATCCGCTCGCATCGATTCATCGACGTCGCCATGTATCGAGCCGGGTCCGAGTCGATGGAATTCCCCCACGATGGCCTCGACGAGGTCCAGTCGGGAGGCCGTCAACAGGATCGGATACTCGCCGCCTTCGCAGTCGATCTTCAACAGGCTCACTCTGCGCGCAAGTCGTGATAACACGTCGTCGAGCGAGACGGCGCGTATCCGGCGGGCTTCACCCTTATCGGATACGACGCGATGACCGCCCGTATTCAGGCGCTCGGAGGCTGAGCGTAGACGCAGCGGTTCGGAGGGTCTGTCCGATCGCCATACGGCCTCGGCGCGGAGGTCGATGGCTTCGGCGAAGGGTGCCAGGTTCTCCATGGCGAGGCTGAAATTTGCCGGCTCTGGCTCGAAAGCGATCACCCGGCCCGCGCCGCGATGGAGACAGGCGTGACTGAAGGCACCGATATGGGCGCCGATGTCGACGATCAGGTCGTTTGCATCGAACGTGTCGGGAAGCCGGTATTCGTTGTCCATGAGAACCGATCGGGCGATACCGTAATCCCAGCTTTCCGGCCGGAGTCGAAGCATGCTGCCATCGTCAAGGCGAACCTGGCATGTGTATGACATTCACGGCCCCCTTTCCCGAGCGTGACGAAGCGTGTCGCCGTCAGTGTCCATGAATCCACCCTTTCAGTCGTTGGCCTACGTCTCGCCAGGTCAGCGTGTTGACCGTCGCGTTGTGGAATGCGAGCGCGTCGTATGTCGCTCGTAAGGACACGTCCGTATAGAGCCGTGCCAGATCGTCGGCGATCGCATCGACATCCACCTCGAAGGCCCTGCGATTCAATGCCATGTCGTGGTAGGGCTCGGCGGGAATCATCAGGGCGTGATCACGCCAGAGTTCTCCACAGCCCGTATGCGCGGGGACGAGCTGCGCCCTGCCGGTGGCGGCATGTTCGAAGGCGATCAATCCCCACCCCTCGGCGTCGGCCGTATTCAGGCCGACATCACAGGCGTTGTACAGAAGATTGAGATGGGTATCGGTCGACGACGGATGGTCGAGCGTGGTTCCGGTCAGCAGGAGGCGGTCGTCGATGCCGAGCGAGCCCGCCAAGGGAAGGATCAGGGAGCCCCGATCGCGCAGGCCCATGTGCAGGTAAAGCTTGGCGTCGGCATCGGGCACGATGTCGAGGAACCGGCGAAAGGCCTGCAAGGTAAGGTCGACCCTTTTGCGAGGCTGGTTTCGGTTGGCATTGAGAACGATGAAGGTATCGTCCATGGCGTGGTCGGTGCCGAACAACGCATCCCGGGCCATCGTCCGTGCTCGTGGTGCGTGTGCGTCGAGGGGAAAGAACATCCCGATGTCGCAGCCGTGAGGAAGCACCTCCACGCGCGGCGCGGGGAGCGACAATTGGGCCAGGGCATCGAGAAGGCTGTCCCGGGCGAACGTCGTGTAGACGGCAAGGACATCCAGGGTCGCGAGTCCCGCCAAGGCGGGGGAGGGCATGACTGGGGAGTCGATCGCCATATAGGCGACGACCCGAGTTCCCGACAAGCGCATGGCGCAGGTCAGCTCGCATACCGTATCGATATCCGCAAAGATAAGCGCCACATCGTGCGACGATTCGCTCATGATACGGGCGACGTCGATGGCATCCATGCGGCGTGGTCGTGAGCTCGGGGCGTGGGTTTGAGCGATGAACGGGGCGGCGAGATCGAGGTGCGTGATATCGAAGTCGTCGGCGAACGCCGTATGCAGTTCGCCAAGCACGCGACCGAATCCGAAGCCGGGCCTTGCATAGCCGATGGTAAGCAGGGATCGCTTCATCCTCGACACTCCCATGGGGCGGTGAGTCTTGCCAATCCGGCAAGGTGATGGAGGATTGCCCCCATCACCTCGTCTACGGATTCCGTCGTGTGTACGGATGCGCGATCAGGATGGGATGTATATGAACGAGTTGCCATCCGTCGTCGGCTCAAGGAACGATTCCAGTATCAGTCCGCCGCTGGAGCGATCCTGGGAGTAGTAGGTCACGAAGCTCTCCACAGTGGCGGAGGTCGCACCCCGGAACATCCCGATGAGGCCGTAAGCTACCCGCAGGCCGAGCACCGATGTGTCCGTTTCCAGGCTACGCCACCACTCGTTGAGCGCGTCGCCTGCGCCAAGATTGACGAGGAAGTTGTAGAAGTCCGACGTGGGAAAGTCGGTCTTGTTGAGCACCCAGGGGATCAACACGGACACGATGATGTCGGACCGCTGGCTCACGGGGAACTTCTTGTTGAATTCGTCCAGTGCCTTGTCGTATGCCTCGGCGGAAGGCTTGCGGGAAGGAAGCAGGTTGCCCGGATGATTGGGGAATTCGTAAGCCGCCTGGTGCTTGACCGCGAGTGTCCGGGCATCCTGGACGACGAGGATGATCGCCAGGTTTTCCAGGGATGTCGGCGCGGAGATCACCAGATTTTCGTTGACGTTGACGAAACCCTTCGGGAGCGTCGTGAGGGGGTTTGGTTTCGCGCTTTGATTCTTCGTGTCCCTGGCGAAGGGCGTGGCGACGGCTTTCAGCAGGATCGATTTCGATGCGTAGGCATCCATGGCCTGGCGCAAGGCCATGGCTTTCTCGCCTGAAAAGATGTCCGCGATGCTTTTCAGTTTGTACTCCACGGGCATGGGCGCGGCCTGGGACATCGCCAGCCACTGGACGTAGATTTCATGGAAATTCTGATCCTGCTCGGGCACCAGGCTGTTGAGAATGGACATGCTTCCGATCGAGCTGATACGTACCGAGCGGGAGCTGGCCCAGCTTTTCAACGTGTTGTTCCAGATGACGCTCGCTTCGGCCTTGGTGGCGAAGAAAACCGCTTTGACCTCCGCCTTCAGCTTTGCCTCGAAGTCGATCTGGGAAACGATGTTCGCCTTGTTGGCGTACATGAAATAATCCAGGCGAGATCCCATCACCACTTCGTTGACGTAGTGCGTTCCGAACTTGGCGAAAAAAGCGAAGAATAGAGCGACGTTTTCGTGCTTGCTTGCGTCGAACCTCGCGGGAAGGTTTTTGTAGTCCGGGTCGTCCAGCAAGCCCTTGTAGAGCTGGCTCTCGGAGTCGTCTTTCAGGCGTAGCTTGTACGATCGGCTTTTCACCGAGTACAGGCCCATATGGTAATCCTGGACGGAGGAGGTCATGCTTGAAAAAGCGGCCTTGAACTCGCCGGAGAAAACCCGGTATCGCCCGTTCATGCCGGCTTCCGCCGCGAAATACTCCGATACGTCGGCGCGGCTGCTGAATATATGCGAGCTGCCTTCGTGGGCGCCGACCAGGAGCGGATCGTCGACTTGCTCGGGCACAACGTATTCGTTGCCAGACAACGTGTTATGCCAGGTGCGGTCGCTGGGTGTCGTCGTGTCGAAAAGCATCTTTCGGGCCGAACTGCTGTTGTAGCGGCCGAAGATGTTGAATCCCTTTCCCAGGATGGAATGTCCGGGAACGACCTGGCGTGGCTTTTTATCCTGCGTCCTGGGTTCGGACGGCATCGGTTGCAGTGGCCATAGAGGCCAGTAGGGAGGACGCGTCGGTATCACGGGCGCTGACTCGGTGCCGTTTTCCACGGGCTCTGGCAATTCCTGCGACATGAGGTATCCCCTCTGGATGGTGGATGATGTGGATGTCGTGACATAACGCTGGCGTGACGATCAGAACTCGGCACCCGCCACGGGTATCGCCGCGTTCACCTCGAAGAGTTGCGGGTAGTGATCGGATTGAAGCAGGGCGCTCTCATAGCGTTCGCATTGTTCCGAAACGCCGACGTCAGGGCTCGATATGGCGTAGTCGAGGCTGCGCTCGATGGCGTTGTATGGACCCCGACCCCAGGCGGGATGCGTCGGATCCGTCGGCGGATGCACGATGTGATTTTCGTAGAAGGGGTGCGCTTCCATTTGCCCGGGGTCTGCGTTGAAGTCGCCGGCAAGCACCCAGCCCGCTTGCGCGCTGTAAACGGTCTCGTCGCCCCAGATACCTGCGATGAGATCCTTTGCATCCGCTGCCCCGCCCCCGCCACTCGTGGCATGCAGATTGAAGATCCATGGGCGACCCGCGCCGGGTTGGACACCTAGCGTTGGTCGCCTGTTCCCCGGCAGCAGGCGCGTTTCTGCGTGCGTGGGGCGATATTGCCGAATGGCTGTGGCGAGACTGCAGCGCTTATTGCCGCCGGGCCATGTCTCCCTCCACTCGTGGTAGACGATGTACCACTCGGGCAGTGGCCGGAAGCGCGTTCCGCCGGGGGAGTATCGATAGAGATGACAGTCGCCATAGTCCGCGACGAATGTGGCGTTCTTCGTCACTTCTGTCACCTCCTGGAGGAGCAGCATGCTGAACGCACCGCTCTTCATTTCCTGGGAGATGGCACCCCACTTGGACTGGGCGCCCTGGGCGTTCCACGTCACGACGTTCATCGTCTCTCCACGATCGACGGGCAGCTATGGGGAGCCTCCTGTCGATGCTGTCCGGGAGGCTTTCAGGGAGCGTCGGTGTCACGGATGGGCGGAAGTCCGCTCCGTGAACGATGCGTCGGAGGCTAGATTTGCCGCAAGGCTTCGACAATCCCCGAAAACGGGGCTGTGGTGTGGAATGTGATTTACCACACGCGCGATCGACGGCATCCGGCTACGGGCGATGCCGGAGGACAATCTGGGATCGATGCTGATGGGTGCGTTGTGTAGGAGCGCGCCAGCGCGCTCCTACAGAGGCCTTGCAGGTTCCATGGTATCGACCTGGGGCCGGTGAAGCGGGAGCGATCAGATCGGGACGCAGCGCCAGGTCGCCTTGCCATTGATGACGCCGACGAACTGGGCGACCTGTCCATCCGGGCATACCGGTGCGTTGCTATAGATGTGGTTCGGCGTCGGAGAGGTAACGATGCCGCTTGCGTTCGCAGAGACGGCGGCCACGATCAGGACAAGACCAGCGCACAGGATCTTCATATCGACGTTCTCCCAGAGGAATGTGAAAGGTACGATCGGTCGGGACCCCCGGCTACGGGAATCAGGCACGCCTTTACTCCCGCACGGAAGGGTTTGCAACCGACGCCGGTAGGCCTTGGGGCGCGCAGGTGCCGGCCGTCCCCGGGTAGCCTCCAAAGAGACGACCCTCTTCCGAATCTGTCCATGCGGTCGTTGCCGGTGGGCCGTCCTTCTGCTATTGGTCTGCCGAACTGGGCCAGGGTCGACGGGGAGTAGGCAATGGGCGTGACGGGGATTGGCGGATTCTTCTTCCGGGCGAACGATCCGGAGGCGTTGAGCAAGTGGTATGCCGAACATCTCGGTGTGGGGGCGGGTAAGTACGGGAAGTGGGAGATGCAGGCGGGGACGAGTGTGTTTTCGCCGTTCAAGGCCGATACCGATTATTTCCCGGCCGGTCACCCGTGGATGCTCAACCTGCGCGTGGATAACCGCGATGAGTTGTGCGAGAAACTTCGCGCGGCGGGTATCGAGGTGATCATCAAGGAGGAATGGGATGCATCGGGGGTGGGACTATTCGCGCGCATCCACGATCCGGAGGGTAACCCGATCGAATTGTGGCAGCCGCCAATCAAGCCATGAAGCGTTTTTTATTTGATATATATTTTTATAAATTTATATACGGATGTTCCATGAAAATGGCGGCTAATTAGCAAGCCGCCATACATGTTCCCGCACTCAGAATGCCGTTCATTCGATTCATTCATCGCGTTTGACGAAGAGCGTATTTATGCAGAGCCGCCGGGATTTCCTTAAAAAGGCCTCGCTGACAGCGAGTGCCGGTTTCCTCCTGTCCCATGGTCTGAGTGCGAAGGCATTCGATAGCGAGAAAGCGTCGCCTGGCATGTGGCGCATGCCGGATGAAGACCTGCCGCAGGAGTGTGTCTTTCTCGCCTATGCGGCATCGTCGGCGGTGTGGAAGGATTTCGCGCCGGACGTGAATCGCACGATCGCGATGCTGGCCAGGACGATTTCCCGCTATCAACCGGTAACGATTTTCTGTCGCGAAGATCAGGAAGACGACGCGCGTGAAGCCTGCGGTACGCAGAACATCGATTACTTCCCGTTGCCGCTTGATGACATCTGGGTGCGTGACTACGGTGGTTGCTTCGTCCGTAACGCCGATGGCGACCTCGCGCTCGTCGATTTCAATTTCAACGGGTGGGGCGACAAGCAGCGCCACGGCAAGGACACCCAGGTGGCCCGCCTGCTGGGCGACGATCTCAAGATCGCATGCATCAAGAGTCGTCTTACGGGCGAGGGTGGTGGTATCGAGGTGGACGGGCACGGCACGGCGATCCTGACGGAAAGCTGCTGGGTCAATGCGAACCGCAATCCGGGCATGACGCGGGCGCAGATCGAGGCGGAGCTGAAGCTTCGGCTGGGTCTGCGGAAAATCATCTGGTTGCCCGGCATCAAGGACGAGGACATCACGGATGCGCACGTGGATTTCTATGCGCGATTCGTGAAGCCGGGCGTGGTCGTCGCGAACCTGGACGAGGATCCCGAATCCTACGATTACGACGTAACGCGCAAGCATCTTCAGATACTGCGCTCCGCCACGGATGCGGACGGCCGGCGCTTGCAGGTGCATATCCTGCCGCCGCCGACCGAGATCCGCAGCAACATCTACACGGAAGACGATTCGAGCTTCGCCGCCGGCTACATCAATTACCTGCCGATCAACGGTGCGGTGATCGCGCCGCAGTTCGGTGACGAGGAGGCCGATGAGCGATGCAGGCGACTGCTTGCTTCGCTCTATCCGGGGCGTGCCGTGGTGCAGGTGAATATCGACCCGATCGCGGCGGGTGGTGGCGGCATCCATTGCGTCACGAAGAACATGCCGCGCGTGTGAGATGTCAGGGTGTGTAGCCCGGGTGCCGGAACGGGTGCGCTTCGGCGAATTCGGGCATATCGAAGCAACGCTTCCCCAGGGCCGCGACCCTGGGGAACGCGTCGATGTCGATGTCGTAGAGATTCGCCGTGACGATCTGGCCGGCGATGCAGAGGTCGGCGATGGTTGGCGTGGTGCCCAGAGCGAACGGTGCGGCGGGGCGGCGGGTGAGCAGGCGTTCGTAGGACGCCAGGCCTTCCGATGCCCAATGCCTGCACCAGTTCGCCACCGACCCGGCATCCGCACCGAACTGCGACGCGAGGTACTTGCGCACACGGGGCACCACGAGGGGATGGGCGTCGGATGCCGATACCGCTGCCAGTGCGCGGGCGTAGGCCCGTTCTTTCGCGTCTTCGGGTACCAGCCGGGGGGCGGGGTGGATATCGTCGAGGTATTCGACGATCGCCATGGACTGGAAGAAGTGTTGGCCGTTGTGGATCAGCGTGGGCACCATGTGTTCTGCGTTGACGGCCGCGTAGGCGCTTTCGAATTGCCGGCCGGAGAGGATGTCCACTTCGATCTCTTCGAAGGGTATGTTCTTCAGGGCTAGCGCCACGCGTACGCGGAAGGCGGCATTCGAACGCCAGAAGCCATAGAGCTGGATGGTCATGGGTGGTTCCTTCGATTCAAAGCAGCACGCGGCGGAAGTCGGCGAGCAGGCAGGTGAGCGCGGCGCTGAAGCGGGCGGCGTCTGCGCCATCGATCACGCGGTGATCGTAGGACAGCGACGTCGGTAGCATCAGGCGAGGAAGAAAGGTATCGCCGTTCCACACGGGCTGCATGGATGCCCTGGAGACGCCGAGGATCGCCACCTCCGGGGCGTTGACGATCGGCGTGAACGCCGTGCCGCCGATGCCGCCGAGCGAACTGATGGTGAAGCAGCCGCCTTGCATGTCCGAGGCCGTCAGTTGGCCTTCGCGGGCCTTCCTGGCAAGGGAGGCCGTTTCTTCTGCGATCTCGCGGATGCCCTTGCGATCAATATCGCGCACTACCGGTACCACCAATCCCTGCGGCGTATCCGCTGCGAAGCCGATATGCACGTATTTCTTCAGCGTGAGGGTCTCGCCACTGGCGTCCAATGAGGCGTTGAAGCGCGGGAACGTTCGGAGCAGTACCGCTGAGGCCTTCATCAGGAAGGCGAGCATGGTGAGCCGTGGGCCGTCAGCTTCCTTGTTGAGCGCGACACGGAAGGATTCCAGGTCGGTGATGTCCGCCTGGTCGTGTTGCGTGACATGGGGGATGACGGCCCAGTTGCGGGCGAGGTTGGCGGCGGACAGTTTCGGGATGCGACCGAGTGCCTGCTCCTCGATCTCGCCGAATTTGGCGAAGTCGATCTTCGGCCAGGGTAACAGGTTCTGACCGCCCGTGAACGCTGGCACGGCAGGTGCAACGCTGTCGTTCGACAGCGTGCGCTTCACATGATCGGTCACGTCCTCACGCACGATTCGACCACCGCGCCCGGTGCCTTGCACCTGGGCCAGCGTGACGCCGAGTTGGCGGGCCAGCTGGCGTACGGCGGGGCCGGCATGCGGTGCGTCGCCGGCCGGGACGGGGACGATCTCGCGAGCCACCAGGGTTGCGGGTGGTTCGGCAGGCGGCGGTTCCACTTTCGCTTCGGCAGGGACCGGTTCGGGGATGGGCGTTGCGACCGGGGTGGCGCCCGCCACCTCGATCAGCGCGACCAGGTCGCCTTCGGACAGCGTATCGCCGACGCGCGCCTTGAGTTCCTTCACTATCCCGGCGACAGGAGAGGGAACCTCCATGGTCGCCTTGTCCGATTCCAGCGTGACGATGCTCTGGTCGAGCGACACCGTGTCGCCGACCGCGATCAGCAGTTCGATCACCGGTACGTTGCTAGAGCCGCCCAGGTCGGGGACGCGTACTTCTTTCAGGTTAGCCATGAGGATCCGTCCCAGCCTCAGACCGCCGCCGGGTCCGGCTTGCCGGCATCAATGCCGAAGGCCTCGATGGCGCTGGCGACGACCGAGCGGGGTAGCTGTCCCTCGTCGACCAGGGCTTTGAGGGCGGCCAGGGCGATGAAGTGCCGATCCACTTCGAAGAACGTGCGCAGCGATTCGCGGGTGTCGCTACGGCCGAAGCCATCGGTGCCCAACGAGACGAAGCGGCGGTCGTGGATGAAGGGACGGATCTGGTCGCCGACGATCTTCATGTAGTCGGTGGCGACAACGACAGGCCCTTCGTGTCCTTCGAGACAAGTCTGCACATAGGGCACACGCGATTCGTCTTCGGGATGAAGCATATTCCAGCGTTCCGCGGCCATGCCGTCGCGGCGTACTTCGGTAAGGCTGGTGGCGCTCCAGATATCGCTGGTCACGCCGTAGTGCTGTTCGAGCAGCGCGGCGGCGGCGATCACTTCGTTGAGGATCGAGCCGCTGCCCATGAGCTGTACGCGTGGTGCGTCCGGCGAGATGCCCTGGCCTTCGCGAAGCAGGTACAGGCCCTTGACGATGCCTTCTTCCACGCCTTCCGGCATCGCCGGATGCAGGTAGTTCTCGTTGAGCAGGGTGATGTAGTAGTAGATGTCCTGCTGCTCCACGAACATGCGGCGCATGCCGTCCTGGACGATCACGGCCAGCTCGTAGGTGAAGGTCGGGTCGTAGGAGATGCAGCTGGGGATCACCGACGACAGCACGTGGCTATGACCGTCGTCGTGCTGGAGTCCTTCGCCCATCAGCGTGGTGCGGCCGGACGTGGCGCCGAGCAGGAAGCCGCGCGTGCGCGCGTCGGCCGCGGCCCAGGCAAGGTCGCCGACGCGTTGCAGGCCGAACATGGAATAGAAGATGTAGAAGGGAATCGTGGTCAGCGCATGGTTGCTGTACGAGGTGCCGGCGGCGATCCACGACGAGATGGCGCCGGATTCGTTGATGCCTTCCTGCAGGATCTGACCTTCCTTCGCTTCCTTGTAGTAGCTCAGCTGGCCGGCGTCCTGCGGCGTGTAGAGCTGGCCCAGGTAGGAGTGGATGCCGATCTGGCGGAACAGACCCTCCATGCCGAAGGTGCGCGACTCATCCGGCACGATGGGAATGACCAGCTTGCCCAGTTCCGGGTCTTTGAGCAGCGTGCTGAGGATGCGCACGGGCTGCATGCCGCCCAGACGCTGGCGTCGCTCGGCGAAGTAGCGCGCTTCCTCGCTGCCGGGCTCGGGGCGCAGGTAGGGCATCTCCTCCAGTTGCTCGTCGCTGACGGGAAGCGCGAAGCGGTCACGGAAGGCGCGCACCGCGTCGGCGCTCATCTTCTTCAGCTGGTGGTTGATGTTCTGGCCTTCGCCGGCCTCGCCCATGCCGAAACCCTTGACGGTCTTGGCGAGGATCACGGTCGGTCGCCCGGTTGTGGCGACGGCCTGCGCATAGGCCGCGTGGACTTTCTCCGGATCGTGGCCGCCACGCGCGAGCTGCCAGATGTCGTCATCGGACAGATCTGCGACCAGCGCCAGCAGCTCCGGATACTTGCCAAAGAAATGCTCGCGCACGTACGCGCCGTTCTGCGACTTGAAGGTCTGGTAGTCGCCGTCCACGCATTCCATCATGCGTTGCCGCAGCAGGCCGGTGGTGTCCTTCGCCAGCAGCGCGTCCCAGCCGCTGCCCCAGATCACCTTGATGACGTTCCAGCCGGCCGCATGGAACGTGCCTTCCAGCTCCTGGATGATCTTCGCGTTGCCGCGCACCGGCCCGTCCAGGCGCTGGAGATTGCAGTTGACGATGAAGATCAGGTTGTCGAGACGTTCGCGTCCGGCCACCGCGATGGCGGCCAGCGATTCAGGCTGGTCCATTTCGCCATCGCCGAGGAAGGCCCATACCTTGCGTCCCTGGTGTTCCTTCAGGCCGCGGTATTCCAGGTAGCGCATGTAGCGTGCCTGGTAGGCGGCGGTGAGCGGGCCCAGTCCCATCGAGACGGTGGGGAATTGCCAGAAGTCGGGCATGAGGCGCGGATGCGGATAGGACGACAGGCCGTCGCGCGCGGACTCGCGCCGGAAGTTGTCCATCACCTCGTCGCCGAGGCGACCTTCCACATAGGCGCGACCGTAGATGCCCGGCGCCGAATGGCCTTGGATGTACACCATGTCGCCGTCGAAGCGGTCGGTGCGTCCGCGGAAGAAATGATCGAAACCTACGTCGTACATCACGGCGGCGGATTGGTAGGTGGCGATATGCCCGCCCACATTCGAGTGCTTGCCGGCGCGCAGCACCATGACCATCGCGTTCCAACGGATGTAGGCGTTGAGGCGGCGCTCAATGGCCAGGTCGCCCGGATAGGCCGGCTGCCGCTCGCGCGCGATGGTGTTCACGTAGGGCGTGGTCACCCTCCCGTGCAAGTTGCCGTGGCGACCCGCGTCATGGTCGGCCAGTTGGTCCATCAGATAGTGCGCGCGGTCGCGCCCGTCGGCTCGCGTCACCGCCTCCAGGGCTTCCACCCATTCGCGGGTTTCTTCGGGATCGATATCGGGCTGCGCGAGGGCGTGGTTCATGGGATCTCCGGATGCAGGTGTCCCGCCGGTTCGCGTGGAAGCGACGGCACTGGGGGCGTTGAAGACGGAAGGCGCGGGGTGGGGTGCCTATCGATTGCAATTGCAATTCATGGCGTCCCATCATGCCGTGGTAGAATTGCGTTTGCAACTCAACAGGCCGGGAGGTACCGCCCATGGCGAACAAGGAACCGGACCTGTGGTTCTCCTTCGTGCGTTCGCATCGCGCGCTGATCCGGGAAATCGAGCGTCGCCTCGCGAAGGCCGGTCTCCCCGCCTATGCTTGGTACGACACGCTCTGGGGTGTGGAAAGCGGCCCCGACGGCACGCGTCGCATGCACGAGCTGGCCGACGCGCTGGTGATCGAGCGCTACAACCTCACACGGCTGGTCGATCGCCTGGAACAGGAAGGTCTCGTCACGCGTGCGCGATCCGCCGAAGACGGCCGGGCGGCCTACGTCACGATCACGGAAGAGGGGCGGGCGCTCAGGAAGCGCATGTGGAAGGTGTACCAGGCGGCGGTCGCGGAGTTGTTCCTCCCGCAATTCGATGACGCGGCGCAACGCCAGACGGCGGAAGCCCTGGATCGTGCCGCTCTGCTGGCGCGCGAGTCGTCGCAGAACTGAAGCGGATCACGCGTCGTCGAAAGGCCCGCTGTAAGACAAGCGTGATACGTCGTCGCCGTCCCGTTGCCGTAGGTTCATCTTGGTGAATCAGCAGCGGAGTTATTGCGAAGGCGAGGCGGCAGTTACTTTCTTCAATTAATTCCGCTTGCGACTCTGCCGTTTTTTACCACATTGGATTTGCTCGAAATTTGTTCGGGGCCTCAAGAAATATCCCCAGCGAAAAACCGCGAGGTCGAAACATTTTTCGATGTCATCGCGGTTTCGTTAAATGCTTGTGCACCCTGGGTGATGGTGAAAGATTCAAGTTGAACGAGGCCTTCCCCTCTTTAACGGCCTTGTTATCGCCAACGTTTTTTCGCCACCTGATCTCCGTATCGGGCTAGCCCATTTCGTCCAAAATCCAAGGGTAGGGGTCGTCATCATAAAACGTAACAAGCTTGCGGGCGCTTTGGCCGCGCTGCTTCTGACTCCCATCGCGAGTGTCGCGTGGGCACAGTCCGCCGGTGACGGTAAACCCCAGGACAACAGCTCCAGCAACCCGCAGAACCTGCAAACCATCACGGTCACGGGTTCGGCGATTCCCCGCATCGATACCGAGACCGCGTCGCCGGTCACCACGATTTCCGCCAAGGACATCGCGCGCAGCGGCTACACCACCATCTCCGACGTGGTGCGCTCGATCTCCGCGGACAACAGCGGTTCGATTCCCAACAGCTTCACCGCCGGCTTTGCCGCAGGCTCGTCCGGCGTGGCCCTGCGCGGCCTGACGGTCAACTCCACCCTGGTGCTGATCGACGGCCATCGCGCCGCCACCTATGCGGTGGCCGACGATGGACAGCGTTCCTTCGTCGACCTGAACACGATTCCGCTCGCCGCGGTCGATCGCATCGAAGTGCTGAAAGACGGCGCCTCGTCGCTATACGGCGCCGACGCCATCGCCGGCGTGGTCAACGTGATCTTGAAGCCCGGCTTCCATGGCGTCGAAGCCACCGGCGACATCGGTACGTCCGAGCATGGCGGCGGCTTTACCCGCAAGGGCACCCTGCTTGTCGGTGGCGGCGACCTGGACAAGGATGGGTACAACGCCTACTTCAGCGCCCAATACCAGCAGGACAACGCCGTGCGTGCGGGCGATCGCGGCTTCCCGTACAACACCGCCGACCTCAGCCGCATTGGCGGCCCCAATCTGCAGGCGGGCCAGCCGGCCAATGGCTCGGGTTCGATCTACGGTTCGGTGACGCCGGGTTCGCTGGGCACGCCGGGTGATGTCACCACGGGCGTTCCCAACGCGGGTGCTACCGCGAGTCTGCTGAGTGGCGGTTGCGGCGCCAAGGGCGTGTCGACCACGGACAGCACGGGCACGTATTGCCAGCAGAACATGGTGTCGCAGTACGGCCAGCTCCAGCCCGAGATGAAGCAGGGCGGCGTGTATGGTCGACTGACCCTGAAGATCAACGACACCACCAAGGCGTACGTGTCGGTTGGCTACATGGAAACGAAGACCTCCACGGTCAACTCGCCCGCGCAGATCCAGACCTCGACGCCGAACAACACCAACAACATCGCGTTGCCGGTGTACCTGAGCAACGGCAGCCTTAACCCGAACAATCCGTTCGCGGCTAACGGCCAGGCGGCGCTGCTCAACTATGCGTTTGGCGACATCCCGCGTGGTGCCAACTACGACAACCACAATCTTCGCATCGTTGGCGATGTCGCCGGCACCTGGGGCGAGTGGAACTACGACGCGGCGCTGATCTTCAACCACACCAGCCTCGACACGCAGCTCTACGGCTATCTCAACTACGCCGCGTTGATCAATGCGATCAACACCGGAAGCTACAACTTCATCAATCCGTCGGCGAACAGCGCCGGGGTGCGTAGCGCGCTCGCCCCGGGCTACAACAAGACCTCGACCTCGGACCTCAATGCGCTCGACCTGTCCGCGAACCGTGCGCTGTTCGACCTGCCGGGCGGTTCGTTCGGCATGGCCACCGGCATCCAGTTGCGTCATGAGGCGCAGGCCGATCCGACACTGAACCCCGATAACGCCTTCCAGGGCCTGGGCAACGCGCAGACCAACGGCAGCCGCAACGTCGAAGGTGCCTATCTTGAGTTCGACGCACCGCTGCTGACCTCGCTGGAAGCGGATCTGTCCGGTCGTGTCGATCACTACTCGGATATTGGTACCGAGTTCGCACCAAAGCTGGGCCTGAAGTGGAAGCCGCTCGACTGGCTGGCCCTGCGCGGCACCTTCTCCAAGGGCGTGCGTGCGCCGAGCTTCTCGGAAAACGGCTCCAGCTCCAACGAAGGTTTCGTCTCGTACAATCCGCCGCCCGGGTTTGCGGCGGAGCATGGCAACAACGGCTACGTGCAGACCTATCAGCTGGCCGAGTTCACCAACGCCAACAAGGACATCAAGCCGGAGCGTGCGAAGAGCTACACCCTTGGCCTGGTACTGCAGCCGACGAGCTGGCTGAATGCGTCGTTCGACTACTATCACATCAAGAAGACCGATGTGATCACCGCGACCGATGCCAACAGCATCCTGAACGCGTACTACGCCGGCTTGCCGCTGCCGGCCAATACCCAGGTGATCGCCGATAAGCCGGATCCGCTCAACCCGACGGCGCTGGCTCGCCCGATCGAAGTGATCGGAAGCTATATCAATGCCAACTCGCTGAAGACCGACGGTCTCGATGTCGACCTGCAGGCGCACTTCGCGTTCGACAACGGCATCCAGTACATCTCCGAGTTCAACGGCACGGATATCTTCACCTGGAAACTGAAGCTGCCTGACGGTACGGTGCAGTCGTTCGCGGGTACGCATGGCCCGTACAACCTGTCGTCGGGTGCCGGTACGCCGCGGTATCGCGAATCGTGGTCCAACACCATGATCTGGCATGACCTGACGGTGACGGGCACCTTCTACCACACCAGTGGCATGAAGAACACGGCGCCCGATGTGTACGGTTCGGAGTGCATCCCGGATGGCTACACCAGCTGCAACGTCGGATCCTTTACCGAGTTCAACCTCACGGGAAGCTACCAGTTCACCCCGAAGATCTCGGTCACCGGTTCGGTCATGAATGCGTTCGACCGCAAGGCTCCGCTGGATGTCGCCAACTACGCTGGCGTCAACTACAACCCGACCTATGCGCAGGATGGTGCCATCGGTCGCTTCTACAACCTTGGCGTGAAGGTCAAGTTGTAAGCAGCCTGGTTCAAGGCGAAAAAAAACGACGCGGCGATATTCGCCGCGTCGTTTTTCTTTGGAGGATCAGCGACGACGTTCGGACCGGCCTTCGTCGATGAAGCCTCGCGCATTCAACCAGTGACCGAACATGCCCGGCCAGGCTTCTTCTTCGGGGATGCCTTCGGCGAGGCCGGCGCCATGCTCGCCATGGCGGAACAGGTGGACATCGGCAGGGACGCCGGCCGCCTGCAAGGCGTTGGCGAACAGCACGCTGTTCTGCGCACTGATGCGTTGATCGTCGAGGCTTTCGAAGAGGAAGACCGGCGGCGTTTCGGCGGTCACGTGATCCTGGCTCGACAGTTCCTGCTCCAGGCGATCCAGTTCCCGCCCCCGGTAGCCGTTCAGTAGATGCTTCAGCGAATTGGGCGAAGCGAACTCCGACGGTAGCATCGAGATGACGGGATAACCGAGGCCGAGGAAATACGGACGCACATTCGCCGTATCCACCGCGTCGTGCGACGGCATGCCGAAGTCCGACTCCGGGTGCAGCGCCAGCGTGCTGGCGAGATGACCGCCCGCGGAGAAACCGAACAGGCCGATGCGTCGCGGATCGATACCGAGGCGCGCCGCGTCGTGGCCGAGCAGGTTCAACGCACGGCGACCGTCCCACATGGGTACGGGATAGCGATAGGTGCCATCGTCGCGCACGAGACGGTAATACAGCACGAAGGCCTTCACGTGATACGCGTCGGCGAAATGCTGGGCGACGGGTTCCTGTTCCTTCGCGTCCGTCAGGTGGTCGTAGCCACCACCCGGAATGATAAGGATGGCGGGAAGGTCACCCCGGGCGCCTTCCGACGGCACGTATTCCCGAACGAACGGGATATCCCGGCACGGGTCGTCACCGACGCTGCCCGGGACGTTGCGAGTCCACAAGGGGATGTCACGGGAATCCGACGGATCGAAGCAAGTGGCGGACGACGGCGAGGGCGCATCGTCGCGATGGCTCCTGCGGGCGGCGGCGGGGCCACTGGCGAGCAGGGCGAGCGCTCCCAGCGAAAGGAGTAGCGACATGGAACGGAACATCGAGGAGTTTCCTTGGGAGGGACGCATGATTCAGGCACCTCACGCAAACGATCCAGGTCCGTTATGGTTGAACCGGCCACCCGTGGGCCAGTCGCATGGTTTTGCTGGCGTTTTGGTTTTTCCTTCGATGGTTTCGTCTGCAAGCGTCTCAGAGGGTCGGCAGCACAGCCCTCACGTGCTCTTCGAAATGCCCCAGCAATCGTGACGTACCGCTTCCCGCCGTCATCACCGTGATACCTACCGACGGCAACGGG
The DNA here is from genome assembly GCF_009912395.1 of Luteibacter sp. Lineage (GTDB taxonomy): Bacteria > Pseudomonadota > Gammaproteobacteria > Xanthomonadales > Rhodanobacteraceae > Luteibacter. The sequence continues at coordinate 17,440 of NZ_WNDO01000023.1, forward strand.
GGCAGGCCGCTGGAGGGCGGCAGCACCTGGAGGTCGGGTGGTACGCCGGTGAGGGTCATCACGGTGATCGCCTGCCCGGAACGTACGACCGCCGTCAGGCCGGCCACGCTGCCGCTGGCGTAGGCGATGCGGTAGGGGCGGTTCGCGCGATCCAGGCTCGTTGTCGCCGCAATATGGTCCAGCGCATCGGGATCGGACAACGCCAGTTGCAGCGGATCGCGACGAAAGGCGTCGCTCCCCTTGCCGCCCACCCAGACGAAGGGCTCGCAGCGCAGGAACCGGTCGCGCTCGGGGCTGTCCGGCTGCGAGACGATCGCGATGTCCAGCGACTGGTCGCGCAGCCGCTCCAGAAGGCGCGGCGTGGGTGCGCAGACGACCTCTATGAACACCTGCGGATGCTGGCGGGCGAAGCTCTGGAGAAGCCCGGGAAGGAAGATGCGCGCGTAGTCGTCGGGACAGCCGAAGCGAAGCCGGCCCGACAAAGCGTCGCCAGTTAGCTCAGCGACTGCGTCGTCGTGCACGCGGAGGATCTTCTGCGCGTGCGCCAGCAAGCGCTCGCCATGGGTGGTGAGCAGCACGCCGCGACCGGTACGGATCATCAGCGGTTGCTGGATTGCCTGCTCCAGTTTCTTCAGTTGCTGGCTGAGCGCGGCCTGCGTGCGGCCGACGTGTTCGGCGGCCCGGCTCATCGCCGTCGCGTCGGCGATGGCGACGAAGTTCCGCAGCAAAGCGATATCGAGCCGGACGCCCATGGGCATCACCCTGCGTGTCGCGTGGGAGGGGGGATTAGCCATTCTTAGGTCGGGTGGCATCGGCAGATAAAGATGACTTATGGGGGATGCCGGGGTGCGAGGGCTCCCCGGTTAACGGCAACTTATGGAGCCCATTAGCGTTTTTAGCTGTCGCCTGCCCGCGACCCGTGGCTAAGATCGGGCGGAAACCGCTTCGATCGCTTCCACAACGACAGGATGAGTGTATGGGGATGACTCAGGGGAAAGTGGGTTTGCTGTGTTTCCTTGCCGCAATCGTGCCAGGCATGGCGATGGCGGCTCCGGTGGATCCACCGAAGCAGGGACTGGTCGGTACCAACGACATTCCGAAGACCTTCGACGACGTGATCCCGGGTGGCCAGGATTTCGTCAGGCGCGTGGTGATGATCCCCATGCGCGACGGCGTGAAGTTGCAGACCATCATCGTGCTGCCCAAGGGCGCGCACGACGCGCCCATGCTGCTGACCCGCACGCCGTATAACGCGGAAGAACGCGCCGGTAACCCGAAGGCGACATCGATGCTGTCCGCGCTGACGCTGAGCGATGCCGAGTTCGTGAAGGCGGGCTACATCCGCATCTACCAGGACGTGCGCGGCAAGTACGGCTCGAAAGGCAGCTACGTGATGATGCGACCGGTGCGTGGGCCGCTGAATCCGACCCGTGTGGATCATGTCACCGATGCCTACGACACCATCGACTGGCTGGTGAAGCATGTGCCGGAATCCAACGGCAACGTCGGCATGATCGGTTCGTCGTACGAGGGTTTCACGGCGGCGATGGCCTTGCTCGATCCGCATCCTGCGTTGAAGGCCTCGGTGCCGGAGAGTCCCGTGATCGATGCCTACATGGGCGACGACTGGTTCCACTACGGCGCCTTCCGCAACCTGATGCTCGGCTACGTGCACATGCAGACGGTGCAGCAGGGGCCGGGGGCGGTGACGCCGAGCGACGTCTTCGACAAGTACGATGAGTATCTCCGTGCGGGCTCCACGGGCGACTATGTGCGCAGTCGCGGCCTTGAAAAGCTGCCCTTCATTGCCCGGATGATGGAGCACCCGGCCTACGACGCGTTCTGGCAGGGGCAGGATCTCGCCCGCCTGCTGGCCGCCCATCCTTCGTCGGTGCCCACGTTGTGGGAGCAGGGCCTTTACGACCAGGAAGACATGTGGGGTGCGAACCACGCCTGGCTCGCGCTGAAGGCGGCGGGGCATGCCGCCAACAACTGGCTGGTGCTCGGTCCCTGGTCGCACAGCCAGGTCAACGGTATCGGCTACACGCTGGGGCCGTTGAAGTGGACGGGCGACACGTCGCTGGAATACAACCGCGACATCGTGCTGCCGTTCCTCAACGAACACCTGCGTGGCGGGCCGCCTGCGAACCTGGCACGGGTGTCGGTGTACAACACGGGCGACAACCACTGGGATCGCTTCCAGGATTGGCCGGCGGCGTGCGACAAGGGTTGCCCGAGCGGACTGAAGCCTTTGTACCTGGGCAAGGATTTCGGGCTCTCGTTCACCGCGCCCACGGAATCGCAGGCGGGCGACACATATGTCAGCGATCCTGCTCGGCCGGTGCCGTTCCTACCGCGCCCGGTGCTCGATCCCTTCTTCGGATACGGCTCGACCTATGCGGGCTACCTGCCGTGGAGCAAGTGGCTGGTCACCGACCAGCGCTTCGTCGACGGCCGCACGGACGTGCTCGTGTACGAAACACCGGTGCTGACCTCGCCGGTCCGCGTGCGCGGCATTCCCGTGGCGGATATCCGTGCCGCCACGACGGGAACGGATGGCGACTTCGTGGTGAAGCTGATCGACGTCTATCCGCCGCAGGTGCATGCGGATCCGACGATGGGAGGCTATGAGCTGCCCATCGCGCTGGATATCTTCCGTGGGCGCTATCGCGACAGCTTCGAGCATCCGACCGCGATTCCCGCCAACGAGCCGCAGCGCTACCGCTTCGAGCTGCCGAATGTGAACCACGTGTTCCTGCGCGGGCATCGGATCATGGTGCAGGTGCAGTCGTCGCTGTTCCCGCTGTACGACCGTAACCCGCAGACCTTCGTGCCGAACATCTTCAACGCGAAGCCGGCCGATTACCGACCGGCCAGCGTCACGGTCCTGCGTTCCGGTGCGCAGCCGTCGGCGGTGTGGCTGCCCGTCGTCGAGGATCGCTAAGGCTCAGGTGGCGAAGCGCCGGGCGCCGGTGACGCAGATCACCGCGCCGATGGTCACGGCCAGCATCGTCCAGCTCACGGTCTCGTGCAGCAGCAGGGCGGCAAGGCCCAGCCCAAGGAAGGGCTGCAGCAGTTGCAGCTGGCCCACGGCGGCGATGCCGCCCTGGGCCAGTCCGCGATACCAGAAGATGAAGCCGATCAGCATGCTGAAGACGGCCACGTAGCCCAGCCCGATCCAGGCCGACAGGTGCACGTCGCCAGGGGACGAGGGCAGGGTGTACAGGAACACCGGCAGCATGACGGGCAGCGCCAGCACGAGCGCCCAGCTGATGACTTGCCAGCCGCCGAGCTTGCGCGACAGGCGTCCGCCTTCGGCGTAGCCCATGCCGCAGACGACGACGGCCAGCAGCATCAGCAGGTCGCCGTGGATCGATGAGGAAGCGCCATCGCGCAGGGCGTAGCCGACCACGCAGGCGGCACCGGCGATGGAGAACAGCCAGAACGCCGGACGCGGGCGCTCGCCGCCGCGCAGCGTGCCGAACAGTGCCGTGCACAGCGGCAGCAGGCCCAGGAACACGAGCGAGTGTGCCGCCGAGATATGTTGCAGCGCCAGGGCGGTCAGCAGGGGAAAGCCGAGGACCACGCCCACGCTGACCACCGCCAGCGCGGAGAGGTCGCGACGGTTCGGGCGACGCTCTCCCTGCCATAGCAACAGGGCGAGCGCGAGCAAGGCTGCGATCGTGGCCCGGCCCGCCGTGACGAAATAGGGATCGAGTTCGACGACGGCGGCGCGGGTGGCCGGCATCGAGCCGGCGAAGATCACGACGCCGATCATGCCGTTGAGCCATCCGCTTGTGGATTTTTCCATGACCTGCTCCTGTGGGTAGCGTGCAGTGGACCACGCGGATGGGCGTTTCCCCAGACACGGTTGGGTACAATTGGAGGAAACTGTCTGGCACGTCAGGCAGTACAGTTGTGGAGAAGTGTCATGAGGCGTGGGGATACCCGTACCGAATCGGTGGTGGCGACGATCCGTGGCGGCATCGCATCGCGCGCCTATGGGCCGGGCACCCGGCTGCCTTCCGTGCGTGCGCAGGCCAAGGCCATGGCGCTGTCCATCTCCACGGTGGTCGAGGCCTATGAACGCCTTGCCAGCGAGGGTGTGATCGCCTCGCGACCGGGATCGGGCTTCTACGTCACCGGCGCACCGGCACCGTTCTCGCTGGCCGACATGGGTCCGAAGCTGGATCGCGAGGTCGATCCGCTATGGATGTCACGGCAGGCGCTGGAAACCGGTGCGGACGTGCTCAAGCCGGGCTGTGGATGGTTGCCCTCGTCATGGATGTACGAGGAAGGGATGCGTCGCGCCCTGCGCGCCGCCGCGAGGGCGGACACCTCGGCGCTGACCGACTACGCCACGCCGCTAGGGCCGCCGGAGCTTCGCCAGTTGTTGGTCCGTCGCATCGCGGGAACCGGTGTCGAAGCATCGGCCGACCAACTCATGCTGACGGAGTCGGGCACGCACTCCATCGACCTGGTCTGTCGTTTCCTGCTCGAGCCGGGCGATACCGTGCTGGTGGATGACCCGTGCTACTTCAATTTCCACGCGATGCTGAAAGCGCACCGGGTGAAGGCGGTCGGCGTGCCGTATACGCCCACGGGGCCGGATATCGACGTGTTCGAAGCCGTGCTTCAGGAACATTCGCCGCGCGTCTACATCACCAATTCGGGCATCCACAATCCGACGGGCGCGGTGCTGTCGCCGGTGACGGCGCATCGTGTATTGAAGCTGGCGGAACGCGCGGACATGGTGATCGTCGAGGACGATATCTTCGCGGATTTCGAAACCACGCACGCGCCGAGGCTGGCCGCGTTCGATGGGTTGTCGCGCGTGATCCTGATCGGCAGCTTCTCAAAAACCGTGTCGGCGTCACTGCGTTGCGGCTGCATCGCGGCACGCGCCGACTGGATCGACAGCCTCATCGACCTCAAGCTGGCGACGACCTTCGGTGGTGGACGCCTGGCGTCGGACATCCTGTTGATGGCGTTGACGGACAGCGGTTATCGCAAGCACATGGAATCGATCCGCCATCGCCTGGCGGATGCGCGCGAGCGCACCATCGCGCGGTTGCGTCCACTGGGTATCGAGCCCTGGCTCGTACCGCAGGCGGGGATGTTCCTGTGGTGCCGTTTGCCGGAAGGACGCGATGCGGGTGATCTCGCCCGCGCGTGCCTGCGCGAGGGCGTGGTACTGGCGCCGGGCAATGCCTTCAGCCAGTCGTTGAGCGCGGGCAATTTTCTCCGCTTCAACGTCGCGCAGTCGTCGGAAAAGAAGATCTTCGATGTGTTGGATCGGGCGCTGGCGTCGCGAGCCTGAGATGTCGTGATCCGGCGTCAGCCGGCACGACTCCGCACGAAGTCGACGAAGGCTCGTAGCGGTGACGGAAGGTGCTTGCGCCCCGGGTAGTAGAGAAACGGCCCGGAGAACGTCTGGCACCAGTCCTGGAGGATCGGCACCAGCGCACCACTGTCGATGTGCGGCTGGAGCCAGTCTTCGAACAGGTGGACAATGCCGAGCCCTCCCACGGCGGCCTGCACGGCCAGGTCGAATGCGGCGCCCTGGCGTACCTGCAAGGGGCCGGGAGGATCGACGAACACGATCTCGCCTTCGCGCTCGAACTCCCAGGCGGGGGTGGCCCCTCCAGAGAACTGGCCGCGCATGCATGCGTGAGCAAGCAGGTCGCGCGGGTGTTCCGGCGTGCCGCGTGCTGCGAGATAGGACGGTGAGGCAGCCGTAAGCAAGCGTTGCGTCCGTGGCCCGATGGGCAGCGCGATCATGTCCTGCGCCAGACGCTCGTCGTAACGGATGCCGGCGTCGCAGCCGGCGGCGATCAGGTCGACGAAACCGTCTTCCACCACCACTTCGACGCGGATATCGGGGTAGGTGGTGAGGAAGGGCACCAGGATCGGCGCGAACACGGTGCGCGATACATTCGCCGGGACGTTGAGGCGTAGCGTGCCAGCAGGGCGGTCGCGATAGAGGTTCACGATATCCAGGGCGGCCTCCACTTCGCCAAGCGCCGGGGCGAGGCGCTCCGCGAGACGGGCACCGACTTCGGTCGGTGCGACGCTGCGGGTGGTCCGGTTGAGCAGGCGTACGCCAAGCCGCGTTTCGAGTCGTCGGACCGCCTCGCTCAGGCTGGAGGCGGAAGCGCCCGCACTGCGGGCGGCTTCCCGGAAACCGCCCGCGCGGACGACGGCGAGGAAGGCGAGCAGGTCCTGGGGATCGGCATTCATTGTTCGGTATTCCGTACGGCCCGTGCCGATTCGACCGGATTATCGAGCGACGGGTCAATCCCTACCTTCACTCCGTCCCTTACTGACGGAGCGAGTCATGACCGATCTCAACCAAGCCGGCACCTGGTCGCTGGGCGACCGCCGCGTGAAGCGCATGGGCTACGGCGCCATGCAACTGGCCGGCCCGGGCGTCTTCGGACCGCCGAAGGACCCGGCCGCGGCGGTGGCCGTGCTGCGCGAAGCCATCGCCTCGGGCGTGGACCATATCGACACCAGCGACTTCTACGGTCCGCATGTGACCAACCGGATCATCCGCGACGCTCTGTCGCCGTATCCGGATGACCTCACCATCGTGACCAAGGTCGGCGCGACGCGTGGCGACGACGCCTCGTGGCTGCCGGCGCAGGAACCGGCGCAGCTGATCCAGGGCGTGCACGACAACCTGCGCAACCTCGGCGTCGACGTGCTCGACGTGGTGAACCTGCGCGTGATGGGCAACATCCACGCGCCGAGCGAGGGTTCCATCGAAGCGCAGTTCACCGCGCTGGCCGAACTGCGCGCCAAGGGACTGATCCGCCATCTCGGGCTCAGCAACGCCACGCTGGCGCAGGTTGAGGAGGCGCAGGCCATCGCGCCCGTGGTTTGTGTGCAGAACCAGTACAACCTGGTGCAGCGCGCGGACGATGCATTGCTGGAGGCGCTCAACGACATGGGTATCGCGTATGTGCCGTTCTTCCCGCTAGGCGGCTTCTCGCCGTTGCAGTCGGAAGGGCTGTCACGCGTGGCGACGCGTCTCGGCGCGACGCCGATGCAGGTGGCGTTGGCCTGGCTGCTGCATCGGTCGCCCAACGTGCTGTTGATTCCGGGTACCTCGTCGGTGGCTCACCTGCGTGAGAACCTCGCGGCGGCGGAGTTGGTGTTGTCGGGCGAAGTATTGGTTGAACTCGACGCCCTGTAGGAGCGCGCTTGCGCGCGATCGCGCGCAAGCGCGCTCCTACAGGCGTAGATGATTCTCCAGCGCTTCGATCGCCTCCGCGCAATCCACCCTCCCAAAACCGATACGGAAGCGATCGGTAGGTGTCGGCGACAAGGCCGACACGTAGTTGATCGCGGGTAGCAACAGGACACCGCTTGTCTCGACAAGCTTGGCAGCGAAGGCCTCGACGCCTTCGCTGCCGAGATAGCGCGGATACCCGATGCACCCCCCATCGGGGCGATGCCAGTCGAATCGATCGGCCCAGCGAGCGAAGAATCCGTCGAGATGGACGAGGTTTGCGTCGATGACGTGACGAATGCGCGCGAGGATCGTCTCGCGCGCCTTCAACGCGATCAGCGCGAGCTGTTCCGACGGCCCCGAATTGCAGATGGACAGGTAATGCTTGTAGCGCTCCATGCGTTCCAGCAGCGCGTGGTCGCGACAGGCGATCCAGCCGATGCGCAGGCCTGGCAGGCCGTAGGCCTTCGACATCACGCCTAGCGACAGGCCTTTCTCGTAGACCTCCACTGCGGCGGGAAGGTGCACCGTGCCGGTCGGGCCGAGCGGTCGGTAGACCTCGTCGCTGAAAAGCCAGAGTCCGTGCCGACGGCACAACGCGACCAGGGCGTCGAAGCGATCCCGTTCGAGGATCTTGCCGGTAGGGTTGTGCGGGAAATTGATCGAGACCAGCCGGGTGTTCGGGCGGATGGCGGCGGCGACTCGGTCGATATCGAGCGACCAGTTGTCCGCCGGGTCGAGCGCCACGCCGGTCACCTCGCAGATGGCGAGCGGCACGGTTTCCGCCGACTGGTAGTTCGGCGTGACCACGATGGCGTGGTCGCCGGGTTCGAGCAGCACGCGCATGGCGATATAGATGCCTTCTTCCGCGCCGGCGAAGCACAGCACGTCTTCCGACCCGCGGCCCGGATAGAGGCCAGCGATGGCATCGCGCAGCGCCGGTGCGCCATAGGTCTGCGTGTACCCCAGGTGCAGGTGCTTGAAGGCGAGGCGATCCTCGTCGCTGGCCAGGGCCAGCAGTTCCCCCAGGCCCATGCTCTGCGCATCGGAGGCGGCGAGGTTGTAGCGCGCGGCGAATTCCCAGCGCGAGAAGTAGGTTTCGAGGCGGAAGTCGGGGAGGGTGGTCACGGTGATAGCCTGGTGATCTTTTCGAGACTATATGTCTTCATGAGATGTATTGTCTATATTGTCAGCATCCTGGCCGATACCTCTTGCCGGCCGACGTATCCAGGCGGCATCTTGTGGTTCCCCGGCCGGCGCTTCCTGCGCACGGTCCGTCGAGGCAGGACTCCTCCACAGGTTCACGATGACCACGCAACGCACCTCCACCTGGCTACCGGCCTTGGCCGTGCTGGGTTCCATCACGTCGCTGTCCATCGGCACGTCGTTCGCCAAGAAGCTGTTCCCGCTGATCGGCGCCGAAGGCACCTCGGCCTTGCGCGTTGGTTTCTCGGCACTCGTCCTGCTGCTGTTCTGGCGTCCGTGGCGATGGCCGTTGTCGCGCCCTGACGCCATCTCGGTGATCCGCTATGGCTTCGCCCTGGGCGTCATGAACCTGCTCTTCTACCTGGCGTTGCGGACCATCCCGTTCGGCATCGCGGTGGCGATCGAGTTCAGTGGTCCGCTGGCCGTGGCGATGCTCGCGTCGCGTCGACCGATCGATTTCCTCTGGCTGGCCTGCGCGGTGACAGGGTTGCTGATGCTGCTGCCACTGGCCCACGACAGTCCGCTGGATCGCGTGGGCGTGTTGTTCGCCCTCGGGGCCGCCGTCTGCTGGGCGCTCTATATCCTGTCGGGCAAACGGGCCGGACATCTGCATGCCGGTCAGTCGGTGTCGCTCGGGCTGGTGGTCGCCAGCGTGGTGGTCGTGCCCTATGGCGTGGCGCATGCCGGCGCCAGCCTGCTCGACCCGACCATCCTGCTGGCCGGTGTCGGGGTCGCGATCGTGTCCAGCGCCATCCCGATGTCCCTGGAGATGATGGCGCTCAAGCGGCTGCCCAGCGAAACCTACGGCGTGATGGTGAGTCTTGAGCCTGCGGTCGCCTCCCTGCTGGCGATGCTTTTGCTGGGAGAGCACCTCGACGCGGGGCAATGGCTGGCCATCGGCTTCGTGGTGATTGCGTCCATTGGCAGCACGGTCACGGCCAGCCGCGCGAGGCCAGCGGCAGCGGAAATGGCGGGTTGACGGGCGAAACGGCGGAATCCGACCCGATAATTCGCAACCCAGACGTGGCAACTCTCGCTACCGTTTCGCAGGACGGCCACCCGTTCAGGCGGCCCCATGTCATCGCCCGGTCACGCCGATACCAGGGGATCGCGTGACGCGAAAACGGCATGCGGATCGTACCTGTCCGTATGGTTGACCTTATTGCCGGCCTTTCGGCAAGGGCCTATCTTCACAGACGACCTCGATTCGGGGTATAAAGCGCCACTTGAGGATGACAAGAAGACGTGACGCCCGCGTGCGCGGCGACGCGATTCCTCTGAAAATATACGTGAACGCGTCCAGCCCTAGCGGCAGGGCTCGCTTCACGTTGTGGATCCTTTGCGTCTGCGCTTTTCGGCGGGGACGCCCAGGGGTGTTACATTGATCTGCCAGCAGGCGCGGCAAAAGCCGTGGAGGGCCCATCGTCCCGAGGGGTACCAATGCCGCGCTTGCACCCATAAATAACGAATGAGGAGTAACCCCATGAAGCTCGCTTCGATCACCGTCCTTGCTTTCGCCGCCGCCGCCATGCTCTCGGGCTGCAACAAGAGCGACGACTCGGCCAACAACGCTCCGGCCGCCGCCTCGACCGCCGCTGCCGCCCCGGCTGCTGCTTCGACCGCCCCGGCTGCCGCTCCGGCCGCCGAAGCTCCGGCTGCTGCCTCGACCGCCGCTCCGGCTGCCGCTGGCACCGCTGCTCCGGCCGCTGCTTCGACTGCCGGCCAGCAGTAATACGCCTCATCCGAACCCACCGGGCCCTCGCGGGTCCGGTGGGTTTTTTGTTGCTCGTCGTTCGGAGAATGACAAGGGCATGACGTATGACGTTGGTGGTGGCGTTCAGCTTCGGGCAGGCTAGGAGGGTTTCGTCCCAGAACAGCAGGAAACGCCCATGTCGATGACCCTACGCCCGTTGCCCGCCATGCTCGCCTTGTCCCTGGCCGCGGCTTCTTCTTTCGCCCAGGCGCAGATCGCGCCGATGACGCCGGACATCCCGGTGACCTATACGGCTTCCACCAGCGCCAACGACTACGTCAAGCGCGTCGTCGAGATCCCCATGCGCGACGGCGTGAAGCTGCATACCGTCATCGTGATCCCCAGGAACGCGCATCGCGCGCCGATCCTGCTGACCCGTACCCCCTACGATGCCGATGGCCGCACCCAGCGCATCGACGGCCCCACCATGCGCAACCTGATGCCGCAGGGTGACGAGGTCTTCGTCGACGCCGGTTACATCCGGGTCTTCCAGGACGTGCGCGGCAAGTACGGCTCCGAGGGTGATTATGTGATGACCCGTCCGTTGCGCGGTCCGCTCAACGACACCAAGGTCGATCACTCCACCGACGCCTACGACACCATCGACTGGCTGGTGAAGAACGTGCCCGAATCCAACGGCAAGGTCGGCATGCTCGGCTCGTCGTACGAAGGCTTCACCGTGGTCATGGCGCTGGTCAATCCGCATCCGGCACTCAAGGTCGCCGCACCGGAAAGCCCCATGGTGGACGGCTGGATGGGCGACGACTGGTTCCATTACGGTGCCTATCGCCAGACCAACTTCGATTACTTCACCGGCCAGACCACGATGCGCGGCAAGGGCTCCCCTGCGCAGCGCCAGGGCTATGACGATTACACCAATTTCCTGCGTGCGGGTTCCGCAGGCGATTACGCGCGCGCCACCGGCATCGACGCGCTGCCGTACTGGCGCAAGCTCAGCGAGCACCCCGCCTACGATGCGTACTGGCAGGGCCAGGCGCTCGACAAGGTCATGGCGAAGCAGCCGCTCAAGGTGCCCACGATGTGGATCCAGGGCCTGTGGGACCAGGAGGACATGTGGGGCGCGATCCACAGCTACGAAGCCGTGGAACCGAAGGACACCACCAACACGATGAACTACCTCGTGATGGGGCCGTGGCGGCATAGCCAGGTGAACTATGGTGGCGCCTCGCTGGGCGCGTTGAACTGGGATGGCGACACCGCGTTGCAGTTCCGTCGCGACGTGCTGCTGCCGTTTTTCAACCAGTACCTGGTGGACGGCGCGCCGAAGGCGAAGACGCCGCCGGTCTTCATCTACAACACGGGTGAAAATCACTGGGATCGCTTTACGTCATGGCCGCAGGCCAAGGCCACCAAGCCGCTATACCTGGAAGCCAACGGCGGCCTGTCGTTCAACGCGCCGGCCGCGGACGCCGCGAAGTACGACGAGTACGTGTCCGATCCGGCCAAGCCGGTGCCTTACGTGCCGCGTCCCGTACACTTTGCCGATCGCCAGTCGTGGACGACATGGCTGGTGCAGGACCAGCGCTTCGTTGACGGCCGTCCGGACGTACTCACCTATGTCACCGAGCCGCTGAAGGCGCCGCTGCGTGTCGCGGGTGCGCCGCAGGTCAACCTGTATGCATCCACCAGCGGCACGGACAGCGACTGGGTGGTGAAGCTCATCGATGTCTATCCCGACACCGATGCCACCACGCCGACGATGGGCGGCTACGAGCTGAGCGTGTCGATGGACATCTTCCGCGGTCGGTATCGCGAAAGCTTCTCCGATGCGAAAGCGCTGACGCCTAACACGCCGCTGCAGTACCGCTTCGGCCTGCCCACGGTGAACCACACCTTCCTTCCGGGTCATCGAGTGATGGTGCAGGTGCAGTCGTCTTGGTTCCCGCTGTACGACCGCAATCCGCAGACCTTCGTGCCGAACATCTTCTTCGCGAAGCCGACGGACTACGTGAAGGCGACCCAGCAGGTGTGGCATACGCCGGGGCAGGCGAGCGCGATCGAGTTGCCGGTGGTCGAGAGCCACTGATTCAAGGTTGCGATTCCCCATCTATCCCTCACGTCGTCCCTGCGAAAGCAGGGACCCAGTGCGATCAAGTGGGTTTTAGCGAGAGGGTCGCCTACACACAAGCCGACGCGGCGTGGTCGTGTCTACTGGCAAACCGGGGCGCTGGGTTCCAGCGTTCGCTGGAACGACGGGCGGGCAGTTTGCCGGCCCGTCGTTTTTTGCGGACTTACTTGCCCTGCATCCGACGCAGCGACGCCATCACTTCATAGCAGGCGCCCATGGTGTGGTAGTCGGTCTTGCCGGCCGGGCTCTTCTCGTCGTCGTACTTCTCGTTGTTCCGCTTGAGGATGCGGTACCACGCGCCGTACTTATGGTCGACGAAGTGCTCCCAGCTGTACGCCCAGATCTTCTCGTACCACTCGTCGTACTGCTTCTCGCCGGTGGTCTCGAACAGCAGCTGCGCGGCGCCGAGCGATTCGGCCTGCACCCAGAAATACTTGTCGTCGTCGCAGACCTCGCCTTCCGGCGCGAAGCCGTAGGCGATGCCGCCGAATTCCTTGTCCCAGGCCTTGTCGAGCGCGACGTCGAACAGGTGCTTCGCCGTCGGGACGAGCCATGCCTTATGGCGCGGCGTGCCCTTGGTGTAGCGCTCGAGCATCATGAGCAGCTTGGCCCACTCGGTCTGGTGGCCCGGCTGGAAGCCCCACGGGCGGAACAGGTGCTTCGGGTTGTCGAGGTTGTACTTCAGGTCGACCGTCCAGTCCTGGTGGTAGTGCTCCCACACCAGCTTCTGTTCGGTGAGCGCGGCCTGGCGCTGGGTCATGTGCTCGGCGAGCAGCAGGGCGCGGTCGAGGTAGCGATCTTCCTTCGTGGCTTCCCACGCGGCGATCATGGCCTCGGTCATGTGCATGTTCGCGTTCTGGCCGCGGTACCCGGTGAAGTTCCAGTCCTTGTCGGCCTCGTCGCGGTACAGGCCGTAGTCCGGCTCCCAGTAACGCTTTTCGAGCAGGTCCCAGATCTCGCCCTGCCAGGCGCGGGCTTCGTCGAAGCCCACCTTCACGCCGCACGAATAGGCCAGCAGCATGAAGGCCAGGCCGTAGCAGTGGTTCATCTGGTCTTCGGGCTTGCCGTCGCGGATCGTCCAGGCGTAACCGCCGGTTTCCGGATTGCGGTGTACGTCACGCAGGTACTTCAGGCCGTGCATCGCCAGTTCCTTGTCCTCGGGCTTTTTGAACTCGAGGTAGGCCATGGCGTGGTTGAACACGAAGCGCGTGCTCGACACCAAGTGGCGGTGGCTGTGGTCGTAGACCGAGCCGTCGTCCTTGAAGTACTGGAAGAAGCCGCCGGCCTTGTCGACTTCGTGCGGCTTGTAGAAGGCCATGGTCTTCGCGACGTGGTCGCGCAGGACATCGACGGAATGGAAATCGGGAAGGGGTACGTTCGTCATGCGTGCTTCTCCATGAAGGCCTTTACTTCGGCCTGGTCGGGAATGGCGGTGAACGAGCCTTTGCGGGTGGCGGTGATCGCGCCACAGGCGGCGGCGAAACGAATGAGGTCGGTGAGGCGGTCCTGGTCGGCGACCAGCGCGTCGAGCTTGTCGACGGTGATGCCTTCGGCGGCCACGCGGGCGAGCAGGCCGCCCACGAAGGCGTCACCGGCGGCCGTCGTATCGACGGCATCGACCGAGTAGCCCTTGATGACGCCCTTGGCGGTGCGTGTGAACCAGCGCATCGGCTCGGCGCCGTCGGTGACGAGCAGCAGGCGGGCGTGACCCTTCCACAGGCGGTCAAGCACGGCCTCGTCGGAACCCGCGCCTTCGTGCACCACGGCGAATTCCTCGCCGCTGAGCTTGATGACGTCGGCTTCGGACAGGGTTTCCCACAGGCGCGGAAGCTGGTCCTCGCCCTTCGGCCACAGGGCTGGGCGCAGGTTCATGTCGAAGCTGACCAGTGCGCCCGCGGCGCGGGCACGGCGCATGCCTTCCACCGTGGTGGCGGCGATGTCGGCCTCGGTCAGCGAGTTGGAGCAGACGTGGAACACGGCGAGGTTGTCGAACGCGTTCGTACGGAAGTGTTCGGGGCGGAACAGCAGGTCGGCCGCCGGCGGGCGGTAGAAGCTGAAGCTGCGATCGCCCTTGTCGTCGTGCGCGACGAAAGCCAGCGCGGTGCGCGCCTCGTCGGTGCGGGCGACGTCCTCGGTGCCGACATCGAGGTCGGTGAGGCTCTTGAGCAGGAAGTCGCCGAACATGTCACGGGCGAGCATGCCGGCGAAACGGGCTTGCCCACCGAGGCGGGCGGCGGCGACGGCGACATTGGCGGGAGCGCCGCCGGCGAACGGAACGAAGGCGGGAGGCTGACCGGCGCCGCCCTGGGGCTGTGCGTGGAAATCGATCAGCGCCTCGCCGAAGCAGAGGATGGAAGACACGGCGTGTCCTTGGGGCGAGGATGGAAAAAACGCGGCGACCGGCACGTGGGCCGGTCGCCGTCATGCGGATGGATCAGCGGGTGGCGACGGGAAGATTGCGGATCTTCGAGCCGCTCAGGCCGTAGAACAGGATGTAGCCGTAGCAGATCAGCGGGATGAAGAACGCGTGCTGCACGCCGATGGAGTCGGCGACCACGCCCTGAATCCAGGGAATCAGCGCGCCGCCCACGATGGCCATGATCAGCAGCGACGAGGCCTTGCCGGTCAGCGGACCCATGCGCTCGATGCCCAGCGAGAAGATCGTCGGGAACATGATCGAGTTGAACAGGCCGATGGCGACGATGCTGTACACGGCGACCGTGCCGGTGGTGCTCATGGTGGTGATCACCAGCAGCGCGTTGATCACGGCGAACACGGCCAGCAGCTTGCGCGGCGAGAACTTGGCCAGCAGGGCCGAGCCGATGAAGCGGCCGACCATCGCGCCACCCCAGTAGAACGCCACGTGGCTGGCGGCGACCTCGCCCGTCATGTTGCCGATCTCCGGCAACTGCAGGTAGTTGATCATGAAGCTGCCGATCAAGACCTCGCCACCCACGTAGAAGAAGATGCCGAGCACGCCGAAGAACACGTGCGGGGTCTTCAGGGCGTCCATCAGCGAGTGGTGGCCGTCGTCGGCTTTCTCGGTGGTCTCCTGCAGCGCGGGCAGGTTGAACAGGTACACGCCGATCGCCAGCAGCACCAGCACGACGGCCAGGCCGATGTACGGGCCCTGCACGGCGCTGGCTTCATGCGCGCGGTAGGTGATCTGCTCGGCGGCGTTGAGCTTGGCGATGTCGGCACTGCTCTTGACCTCGTTGGAGAGGATCAGGAAACCGCCGAAGAACGGGGCCAGGAAGGTGCCGAACGAGTTCAGCGCCTGCGCCAGCGTGAGGCGGCTGGAGCTGGTGCGCTCCGGACCGAGCAGGGCGACGTAGGCGTTGGCGGCGACCTGGAGCACCGTGATGCCGGTGGCCAGGATGAACAGCGCGGCGAGGAAGAAGCCATACACGCGCATGCCGGCGGCGGGCCAGAACAGCGCCGCACCGATGCCCGCGATGATCAGGCCCGCGACGATGCCCTTCTTGTAGCCCAGCGCGGCCACCAGCCGGCCGGCCGGCAGCGACATGATGAAATACGCGCCGAAGAACGTGAACTGGATCAGCATGGCCTGGGCGTAGTTCAGTTCGAACACGGCCTTCAGGTGCGGAATGAGGATGTCGTTCAAGCACGTGAGGAAGCCCCACATGAAGAAGATCGTCGTCATCACGCCGAGCGCAAGCGGGAAGTAGGTGTAGCGGGTGTCGCCCGAGTCCGTCGCGGACGACGATGCATTGGGCAATGGCGAGGGACCGGTGGCCATGGGGCGCTCCATTGTGGGTCAGGGTGAAACCGGCTGGCAGCTGCTTTCGCGCACCACCAGTCGGACGGGGGCGATCGTATAGGCCGTATCGGTCTCGGGATTGCCCAATCGTTGCAGGATGAGTTCGGCACTGCGTCGGCCCAGGCCACGCGGGTCGACCGCGATGGTGGTCAGGGGCGGCACGCAGACCGACGCCTCGGCGACGTCGTCGAAGCCGGTGAGGGCGAAATCCTCGCCCGGCCGGCGGCCGCGTCGGGTCAGGCCGAGCATGAGGCCCAGCGCGACGGCGTCGTTGTAGCAGACCGCGGCCGTCGGTGCGGGGTCGCGGGCGAAGAGGGCACCGGTCTGGCGGGCGGCTTCCAGGCGCGTGGGGGCGCTTTCGATCAGCCAGATCGGTTCCACGGGCAATCCGGCGTCTTTCATGGCGCTCAGGTAGCCGCGGCGGCGCTGTTCCACCGAGCTGGAGTCGCGGTGGCCGCCGAAGAAGGCGATGCGCTGGTGGCCCAGGCCGATGAGGTGTTCCGTAGCCAGGCGGGCGCCGTGCTCGTTGTCCATCTCCAGGGTGTCCCAGCGATGGGTGCCGTCGTCGTCCGGCAGCTCGCGGTTGAAGACCAGCAGCGGCGTGTGCATGCCCACGGCGGAAAGCACCCGCTCGCCATCGCTGCCTTCGGCAGGCGACAGGATGATGCCGGCCGGTCCGTGTTCGACCAGGGAGGTGAGCACGGCCTGCTGGCGCTCCGGCGATTCGCCGGTATTGCCCAGCAGGGTGACGTAGCCGGCGCTGGCCAGGGCCTCGTCGGCCCCGGCCGCGAATTCGGCGAAGAAGGGGTTGCCCAGGTCGTTGACGACCAGGCCGATGCTGGACGACGTGCGCCGGCGCAGGTTGGCCGCGGCCCGGTTATAGACATAACCCTGGCGTTTCAGTTCGGCCTCCACCCGGGCCCGGGTGGCGGAGTTGACCAGCGGGCTGCCTCGCAGCACCAACGAGACGGTGGCACGCGATACATCGCATCCAAGGGCGATATCAGCTAGCGTGACCTTGCGGCGCTGCGGGGTGGACCTCGGCATCGTTACTCCTTCAAACGATCTAAACCGGGCGATGATCGCTCGCCGGTGTCAGGGATGCATCACGCACTGCAACATGCGAGGCTGCGGCATCTTTGCTACTTTCAGAGCGTTTGTCACGATCCAAATGATCGTGACCCGATACGACGTGTCCAACCGAGGGGTACCACCGATGTCGAGTCCGTCCCGTCTGCACCGAGGCCTGCTGGCCGCGGCCCTGTCCCTTGCCCTTCCTGCCCTGGCCTTCGCGGCCCCGGCTGGCAAGGCATCCAGCGCCTATGCGGCGGTAGACCCCATGATCGGTACGGGCGGCGACGGCCATACCTTCCCCGGTGCCACGGTGCCCTTCGGCATGGTCCAGCTCTCGCCGGACACGGCCATGCCGGACTTCAAGCACGCGTACAAATGGGCGGCCGGCTACCAGTACGGCGATACGAGCATTCTGGGTTTCTCGCATACGCATTTCTCCGGCAGCGGCCATTCCGACCTGGGCGACATTCTCGTCATGCCCATCGCCGGTGACGTGAAGCTGGATCCGGGTACGCCCGACCAGCCCGGCAGCGGTTACCGCTCGCGCTTCGATCACGCGAGCGAAAAAGCGGAGGCAGGTTACTACGCGGTCACCCTGGCCGACTATGGCGTGCGGGCCGAACTGACGGCCGGCCGTCGCGTGGGCTGGCACCGCTACACCTTCCCCAAGGGCAAGCCGGCCCACCTGCTGCTCGACCTGCGCCCGAGCATCTACGACTACGACGGCAAGGTGCTGTGGTCGTCGTTGCGCGTGCGCACGGATGGCACGGTGACCGGCGGCCGCACCACGCGCGGCTGGGCGCCGGGTCGCCAGCTTTACTTCGCCATGCGCTTCAACCAGCCGCTGGTGTCGCGCAGCCTGAAAAACCGCGAAGAGAACATCCCCTACAAGGGCTTCGGCGGCCCGGGCAACCGTGCCACGGATACCGACGGTATGAGCGGTCGTGCGCTGGAAGGCGTGTTCGACTTCGGCGACCTCGGCAAGCCGCTGGTGGTCAAGGTGGCGATCTCGTCCGTCAGCGAGGAGAACGCCATCGCCAACCTCGACCAGGACGGTGCCGGCTTCGACTTCGACGCTCGCCGTGCCGAAGCGCGCCAGCAGTGGGAGAAGGCGCTGTCGGTCGTCGACCTCGACGCCCCCGCGCAGGATCGCAAGACGTTCTACACGGCGCTCTACCACGCCATGCTCTCGCCGACCCTGTCGATGGACGTCAACGGCCAGTACCGCGGCCCCGACAACCAGGTGCACACGGCCAAGGGCTTCGATTTCCACTCCACCTGGTCGCTGTGGGACGTCTACCGCGCCCAGCAGCCGCTGATGACCCTGCTGGAACCGGAAAAGAGCAACGACTTTGTCAGCTCGCTGCTCGCCTCCCGCGAGGCCAGCCCGTTCGGCATCCTGCCCGTGTGGGCGTACCAGGGCATGGAGACCTGGTGCATGATCGGCTACCACGCGGTGCCGGTGATCGCCGATGCCTATATGAAGGGCATCCGCGGTTACGACGCGAACAAGGCCCTGGAGGCCATGGTGGCGAGCGCCACGTATGGCCCGTACGGTGGCCTGGATGACTACATGAAGCTCGGCTACGTGCCGATCGACCACCAGCCGGAGTCGGCGTCCAAGACCGTCGAATACGCCTTCGACGACTGGTCGCTCGCCCAGATGGCCAAGGCCATGGGCAAGGACGACGTGGCGGCCACCTTCATGAAGCGCGCGGGCAACTGGAAGAACAGCTTCGACACGAAGACCGGCTTCCTCCGCGCTCGCAAGAGCGACGGCAACTACCGCGAACCGTTCGATCCGTCGTCGGCGGCCTACGGCAGCGACTACACCGAAGGAAACGCCTGGCAGTATTCCTGGTATGTGCCGCAGGACGTCGCGGCGCTGATCGCCGACCTCGGCGGCAACGACGCCTTCGTGAAAAAGCTCGACGAGGTGTTCGACGCGAAGGTCGATCCGAAGTCGTTCGCCCATGTCGAAGACATCACCGGCCTGATCGGCTGGTATGCCCACGGCAACGAGCCGAGCCACCACGTGGCCTACCTGTACGACTACGCCGGCCAGCCCTGGAAAACCCAGGAGCGCCTGACTCAGATCATGAAGACCCAGTACGCGCCGACGCCGACCGGCCTCGTGGGCAACGACGATCTCGGCCAGATGTCGGCCTGGTACATCTTCACTGCGCTGGGCTTCTACCCGGTGGCGCCGGGCAGCAACCAGTACGTGATTGGTCGTCCGTTCGTCGAGAAGGCCACGCTCAACCTGCAGAACGGCAAGCGCTTCACCGTCTCCGCCGACCACCTCGACGCGAAGCATCCGTACGTGGGCAAGGTGACCCTCAACGGCCAGCCGCTGAACCGCACTTTCGTCCGCCACGAGGAGATCGTCGCGGGCGGCGAACTGCATTTCTCGATGCAGGCCACGCCGGCAAAGGACTGGGCGACCGGTGCCGACGCGCTGCCTTACTCGATGAGCAAGTCGGCGAACTGAAAGGGATTTCTCGCCGCCGTCACAGGTCCTTCACGGGGCCTTGGGCATTAAGGCGGGATTCCATGGGGCGGGTGCGCTACCTAAGCACCGACCGGCAGGCTAGACCGGCCGGCGGTGCGGGGGTAGCGCGCCCGCCTTTGTTTTCAGCGCCGTCCGGAAGCGATTGCACCGTCCCGATGCCATACCCGTCTACAATGAGAGCCCTTAACCGGGCAGGAGTCGTCGTGGGGATGACGAACGCATGATCGAACGCATCGGATTACGCTGGCGACTCGTCGGCCTGCTTGCCGCCGTGCTCGTCATCGTGGCCTTGCCTTACGTGGTCACCCGCGCCAGCACCGAAGACGCCCTCAACTCGCGCGACTGGGTCACCCACACGGCCGACATCAAGGCCAGCGTCTATCGCCTCGACGCCATCCTGCGCAGCAGCGAGGCGGCCATGTTCGCCCGCCTGGCCGGCTCGCCGGCCGATACGGCCCTCGAAGAACGCGCGCTGGCACCGCGGCAGACCATCCCCGGCATCATCGCGACGCTGCGCACCATGACGCGCGACAACGCCGAACAGCTCACCCGACTCGGCGCGATCGAATCTATCGCCAATGGGCGCATGGTGCTGACCGACCAGGCCCTCCAGCGACTGAAGGCCGGCGACCGCGATGGCGCCTTTGCTTCCATGGAAGACGCCCGACTGCTGTTCCCGTTCCGCGAGCAGGTGCGCCAGTTGCTCGACGAAGAGTCGAAACTGCTGACCGATCGCCGCGAGCAGGCCGAGAAGCTTGCCGCCAACAACCGCCTGGTGCTGCTGGTGGCCGCGCTGGCGCAAGTCGTGCTGCTATGCATCGTCGTGGTGGTCTCCGAGCGGCAGATATCCATCCGTCTCGCGGCGGAATCCAAGGTCGCCGAAGCCGTGCAGCGCTCGCAGCTAATCGTGCAGGCCGTCCGCGAGCCCATCGCCATGCTCGATGGCGACCTGCGCACGCTGTTGGTCAACACGGCATTCGGCGAGCTCTACGGTTTCGATCCGGAGGGTGGCAAGAACCCGCCGCTGAACGAGATCGGCGACGGCGCCTGGAACGACTCCGCGTTGCTCCAGCGCCTGAACGACGTGGTGGCGCGCGATCGCGAGCTGTGGGATTACGAGCTGACCCAGCGCACGGTCGATGGCGTGGATCGCTTCGTGGTCATTAACGCGCGTCGCATCGAACAGCCCGACAGCGACCGTCCGGCGCTGCTGCTCACGGTCAGCGACATCACCGCCCGCGCGCTGGTGGAGCAGAAGGTCTCCGAACTGAACCGCCAGCTTGAAGGCAAGGTGGAGCAGATCTCCGACGTGAACCGCGAGCTGGAAGCTTTCAGCTATTCGGTGTCGCACGATCTGCGTGCGCCGCTGCGCCATATTTCCGGCTTTGCCGGCAAGCTGGAAACCCAGCTTGGCGACCAGGCCGACGATCGCGTTCGCCACTACATCGATGTCATCAGCAGTTCGTCGCGGCGCATGGCGCAGCTGATCGACGACCTGCTGGTCTTCTCCCGCCTCGGGCGCGGCGCATTGCGCCTGCAGCCGGTGGACATGCAGTCTCTGGTGGAGGAGGCCCGTGCGCTGGTCGAGACCGACACGCGCGATCGGCGCATCGAATGGCGTATCGCCCCGATGCCGATCGTGGTCGGCGACGAAAACATGCTGCGCACCGTCTGGCAGAACCTGCTGGGCAATGCCGTGAAGTACACGGGCAACCGCGAGCTGGCGCAGATCGAGGTGGGCCTCGATCGCCTGCCGGCCGGCGACTACGAATTCTTCGTCCGCGACAACGGCGCGGGCTTCGATATGCAGTACGCCGGCAAGCTATTCGGTGTCTTCCAGCGCCTGCATCGCGCCTCAGAATTTCCCGGCAACGGCATCGGCCTTGCCAACGTGCGACGCATCGTCGCCCGCCATGGAGGGCGGACCTGGGCCGAGGGCGAAACCGACCGCGGCGCCACCTTCCATTTTTCTTTGCCGGCTTCCGATCTACCGGGCGCCAGAACGGGTGACTCATGAACCAGCGCGAAAAACTGCGCACCATCCTCCTTGTCGAAGACTCGATGGCCGATGCCGAAATGGCCATCGACGCGCTTCGCGAGGCCAAGCTCGCCAACCCGATCGTGCACCTGGAAGACGGCGTGGATTGCCTTGACTGGCTGCATCGCCGTGGCGCCTACGCGAACCGCGACGAGGGCGACCCGTCCGTCATCCTTCTCGACATCAAGATGCCGCGCAAGGATGGCCTGGAGGTTCTCCAGGAAATCCGTAGCGAAGAACGCTGGAAGCGTCTACCGGTGGTGATCCTCTCGTCGTCGCGTGAGGAGAGCGATCTCGCCCGTAGCTGGAATCTGGGCGTGAATGCCTATGTGTTGAAGCCGGTCGATGTCACCCAGTTCTTCCATGCCGTCCAGACGCTCGGCCACTTCTGGGCTGTGCTGAACCAGCGGCCGGAAGGCGGCTGAGCGCCGGGCCGCAGGAAGGGACAGGGTCGATATGAGCGCTCAAGGTCATAAGGTCAGGATTCTCCAGGTCGAGGACAGCCCCCTCGATGCTGAGTTGGTATTGACGGAACTGGATCACGACGGACTCGACTACGAAGTCCGGCTGGTTGACGACGAAGGGGCCTATCTGGATGCCCTGGATACGTTCCGGCCGGATATCGTGCTGTCCGATCTGAGCATGCCGGTGTTCAGTGGCGAACGCGCGCTGGAACTGCTGCGCGGACGCACGGCGGATATTCCCTTCATCTTCATTTCCGCGACGCTCGGCGAGGAAGCCGCGATCGAGGCGCTGCGCAACGGCGCCACGGACTACATCCTCAAGCAGAACACCGCGCGGCTTGCGTCCGCGGTACGTCGTGCGCTGCGCGAAGCGGAAGAGCAGGCAGGGCGCATGCGCGCCGAACAGGAACTCATCCGCGCCCAGCGCTTCGAAAGCCTCGCGTTACTCGCTGGCGGCCTCAGCCACGACCTGCGCAACCTGTTGCAACCGCTGCTGCTGGCCGGCGATACGCTGGAAGACTATGCCGACGACCCGCGCCTGGCCCGGCTCGGTGCGCTGGTCCGCGACTGCGGACGGCGCGGGTTGGAGATGGTCTCGTCCATGCTGTTGTTCGCGCGTGGCGCGCGTCGTGCCGAACAGGTACGCCTTGGCGCCTTGCTCGACGCGCTCAAGTTGCTCATGCAGGGCAGCGTGCCACGCAACGTCGCGATGGAAGTGGACGTCGTCGATCCGGAGATCGCCTTCGAGGGCAACCACACCGAATTGCAGCAGTGCCTGCTGAACCTCTGCCTCAATGCCATCCAGGCGATGCCGGACGGTGGCACGCTACGGATCGAGACGGCGCAGGTGACCCTGGCGGAGGATTTCTTCGCCGAAGGTGAATCCACCGCTCCTGGTCGCTACCTGCGCATGTCGGTGATGGACTCGGGCGTCGGCATGACGGCCGAGGTGCTCCAGCGTCTCTTCGAGCCGTTCTTCACCACCAAGGACACGGGAACGGGTCTCGGCCTGCTTTCCTGCAAGCGCATCGTTGCCAGCCACGGCGGCCTCATGCGCGTACGTAGTCGCCAGGACGAGGGCACGCAGTTCCATCTTTACCTGCCGTTGAACGTGGAGCATGACGAACACGGCGATCCGCTGGTGATGGAGGCTTCCCTCCAGGGCGAGGCCGAGCGTGTGCTCGTGGTGGTGGAAGAAGCCACGCAGCTATCGTTGCTGGCCGATACGCTGGATGCCTATGGCTACCAGGCGGGTGCGAGCCAGAGCGGTACCGCCGCGCTGCAATGGATCGAGGCGCATGGCGTGCCCGATCTGGTGGTGATGGATGCGGACATGAACCTGTTCACCGGCGTGCGTACGCTCGCGGCGTTGTTGGAGCACGGTTATACCGGTGCAGTGCTGCTGCTGGCGCGTCCCGATTCGCCTCCGAATCTCGATGAGCTGCCGCAGCTCGAACGCTTGCATGTGCTGGAAAAACCGATCCAGTCGCGGGCGCTTCTTCGTAAGGTTCGCGAGGCGCTGGAAGGCGCCTGATCGGATGTAGGAGCGCGCTTGCGCGCGGTCGCGCGCAAGCGCGCTCCTACAGGGTTAATGCGAGGCCGGAAACGAAACGACCGTGTCGCTCAAGGGCAGCTCATCGGCAACATGCTTCACCGGTGCGGCCTTCCACGGATCGCCCATGCCGAACAGTTGGCCCTCGCTTTCCGGTCCATGGACATCGAGCCGGTCGAAGACATAAGGCACGCCCTCGGAACCTTCGAACGCCATGGCGTCGGCTACCTGGAAATGCAGGTGCGGCGCGGCGGAATTGCCCGACTGGCCCAGTGCGCCGATCGTCTGTCCACGGGTCACCCGGTCGCCGACCTTCACCTTGACGCTGCCTTTTTGCAGGTGCGCGTATCCCGCGTACCGTCCGCCACCCAGATCGAGCACGACGTAATTGCCGAACAGCCCGTCCAGAGATAGCGCCGGCGGTTCGGGCTGTGGCTCCAGCGGCGTGTGCTCGTCCTGCCCGTCGCGCATGGCGACCACGGTCGCGTCGGCGACGGCAAGCACGGGTACGCCGTAGCCGTACCAGTCGGCATGCCGGGTCGCGTGGATATCCTTCACCGGACGAAAGGCACGTCCCTTGGCGTCGATGCCGACAAAGTCGAGCGCGTAACGCTGTGGAATGGTCAGGAAGCCGTTCACCGCGACGAGGCTGCCCCAGTGGTGCGAGTGCGCGTTGCCCGGCCCTTCGTGGGCGAGCCACTGGCCGCCGCGCAGGGGAGGGCCTAGCCGCAAGGGCTCGATATCCCGCACCGTGACGGCGACGCCGTCAAGCGACGACACCTGCCGCCGCTCATCGGTGAAGGCCATCCGATGGTGGAGGGCATGCGGGTGGATACCCTCGGGCAACGTGATCCACACGAAGAGCACCGCGCGCTTTCCCGCCGCGATCACGGGCGGCTTGCCGTCGTCCGGCGCGGGGCGTATCGCCGCGGCGACCCCCGCCTGGTCGAGGTGGAGCAGGGTATGCCCCTGCTCGTCGACGACATCGAGTGACTCGGGAACCAGCGGCCCGGTGTCGCCGTAGTAGTTGCCGACGTGCAACTCGTAGGCGAGATGCTCGGTGTCGTCGGTGCCGCGAAAGGGTGTCGGTGCGAAGGGAACGCGGGCATCCACCGGGGCCGGCGTCGTGGCGATGGCTGGACAGGCGAAAGCGAGGCATGCGCATAGCGCGATGCCCCGTGCGAGCGTGGCACGGTAAGGCGGCTTCATGGTGGCTTCCCCTTGCATGGTAGGAGCGCGCTTGCGCGCGATCGCGCGCAAGCGCGCTCCTACAGAAAACCGGACGGCATCAATCGATGCCGAGTTTCTTCAGCTTGTAGCGCAGCGCACGGAACGTGATGCCGAGTTTCTTGGCGGTGGCGGTCTTGTTGTAACGGGACTCTTCCAACGCCTTGATGATCGTGTCGCGCTCGATATTGGAGATGTAATCCTCCAGCGAGCCGTCGGCACCGACAGGAAGCGGGGCGGGTGCCGCGGCCGGGACAACGACCGGTGAAGCCAGATCCGGCGTGGTGACGGGCGTCGGCGTGGCCGTGCTGCGCTGGGGCAGCATCAGGTCGTCGGCCTCGATGGACTCGCCTTCGCACATGGCCATGGCGCGTTCGAGGATGTTCTCCAACTCGCGCACGTTGCCGGGGAACTGGTAGGCCTCCAGCGCGGCGAGGGCATCGGGCTTGAGTCGGTTCGGCGTCGTGCCGGCTTCGGTCGCGAGCTGACGCAGGATGAAATCGGCCAGCTTCGGAACGTCGCCACGGCGTTCGCGCAGCGGCGGTACGCGCAGTTCGATCACATTGATGCGATAGAACAGGTCCTGGCGGAACAGGCCCTGCTCAACGAGCGCGGCAAGATTCTTGTGCGTAGCGGAAAGGATACGGACATCGACGGGGATCTCGTCGCGACCGCCGATCGGGCGCACGGCTTTTTCCTGGATGGCACGCAACAGCTTCACCTGCATGTGCAGGGGCAGCTCGGCCACTTCGTCGAGGAACAACGTGCCGCCCTGGGCGGCCTGGAACAGGCCTTCCTTGTCGGCGTGGGCACCGGTGAAGCTGCCCTTGCGATGGCCGAAGAATTCGCTCTCCATCAGTTCGGACGGAATGGCACCGCAGTTCACCGGCACGAAGGCACCGGCGGAGCGGGGGCCCAGTTCGTGGATCAGTCGCGCCACCAGCTCCTTGCCCACACCCGATTCGCCGGCGATGTAGACCGGGGCCTGGTTGCGGGCCAGCTTGGCGATCTTCGTGCGGACCTCGGCCATGACCGGCGAGTCGCCGATCAGGCGGTCCGCCCCCGGGGCCGGCTTGTTGGCGCCGGCTTCGGCCTTGCGCTCTTCGGACAGGCGCAGGGCCGTGCGCACCAGGCGGCGCAGCAACTGGATGTCGACGGGCTTGGAAACGAAGTCGAAGGCGCCGGCCTTGAGGGCGTTCACGGCCGCGTCCACGTTGCCGTAGGCGGTGATCATCGCCACCGGCATGTCCGGGTGGGTGGCGGCAATGAGTTCGATGATTTCCTGGCCGCTGCCATCAGGCAGCCGCATGTCGGTGAAGCACAGGTCGTAGCGACGCGCTCCCAGCGCGGCCCGCGCCTCGCTGACACTGCCCACGGCATCGACAGCGAGTTCCATGCGGCCGAGGGTGATGGTCAGCAACTCGCGGATGTCCCGCTCATCGTCGATGACGAGTACGGTCTGCTTGCTCATGGGGTCCGAGAGGTTCCGTGAAGGCGCCCAATGTAACCGCCCCGGCCGTTCAGGCAAAGGGCGGAAGTCACGCCCGGGCCGCCAACGGCGCCATGCCGACGCTTCGGGCCGGCGGGGTCAGGCTGAGTCGGAAGCAGCTTCCACCGCCCGCTACGCGCACGTATTCAAGCGCGGCCTGGTTGGCTTCGCTCATCTGCCGGGCAAGGTACAGGCCCAGTCCCGTGCCGTACTCGTGGGTGGTGAAGAACGGCTCGAAGATCTGCGCGGCCACCTTCGGCGGAATGCCCGGGCCGCGATCAATCACTTCCAGGGTAGGCACGCCGGCTTCCGAATGCCGTGCCACGACCATCACGCGGGCGGGTTCACCGGGGATGCGCCCGTAGCGGAGAGCGTTCTGTACCAGGTTCCAGATCACCTGCTGGAGGTGCTGCGGATCGGCCACGGCGGCGACGGGTTCGCTGCCCGAGACGGCGCGGAGGATGTCGTTGCCCAGGTCGTTACCCTGGCGGTACTCCGCGACGAAGTGGTGCACCCACTTGCTGAGATCGAGGGTCTCGGGGCGCGAGCGCTCGCGGCGCGACAGCTGGAGGATGTTCTCGATGATTTCGTTGAGCCGCGCACAGTGGTTGTTGATGATCTCGACCATGCGCAGGTCGGTGTCGTTCATGTCGGTGGATTCGGCGAGCAACTGCGCCGAGTAGTGGATCGCCGCCAGCGGATTGCGGATCTCGTGGGCGATCGACGCGGACAGGCGGCCCAATGAGCTGAGCGTAAGTTCTTCCGCCCGTCGCGACAGCAGCGAGGTGTCGTCGAGGAAGATCAGCACGTGGGAGTCGTCATTGGCCGCGAGGCGCGAGAAGCGCGGGACCACCTCGGGCGTGCCGTCGGCGAGCGTGGTGGCGCTTTCGTCGAGCTTGCCCGAGGTGCGCCAGTGGTACAGCCGTCGGGACAGTTCGGGGGCCAGGGTGCCGAGGTCGCGCTGGTCGGCCGACGGATTGCCCATCAGCATCCACGCGGATTCGTTGAGCTGGTGGATGCGGTTGCTCTCGTCCACCAGCAGCACGCCGGTCTTCATGCGCCGGATGATCAGCTCGTTGACCTGGGCGAGGTTGGCCAGGTCGATGCCGCGCTGTTCGGCCAGGGCCTCCGACGCCCGGATGTTGCGGCCGAGCATGTAGCAAAGCGACGCGCAGGCGAAATAGGCCGCGCCGAATAGGCCGTACTCGACCAGTTCGCGGTCGGAGGTGTCCTGGGCGTCGGCGATGTCGAAGACGGAGTGGCCGAGCATCCCCAGGGTGGCCAGGGCGGCGAAGAACATGGACAGGCGCAGGGGCAGCAGCAGGGCGCCGGTGGCGATGTTCACCGCCAGCATCATGGAGACGCCCATGCGCACGTCGTGCATCAGCACCAGGGCCAGCAGGGCGGCCACGATGTCCAGGACCAGGCCGGCCGAGACGATCAGGGTGGGGCGGTGCAGCGACTGCCGGGTCCGGGCCACCATGACCAGGGCCGCCAGCAGGTAGGCCATGCCCATCAGGCGGGCCAGCAGCGGATCGGGCAGGGCGGGCCACGCCATATGCTCCGGACGGAACGCCAGGGCGGTATATACCGCGGCCTGTCCGAGCCGGAAGTAGTTGAAAAAGAAGAGTTCGTGGCGGGCCGCGGCCTGCGTCGGGCTGGATCGGGCTACCGTCGGCGGCGCGGGCGTGGACACGATGCGATTCTCTCCACTGGCAGCTCCGAAAGGCCGGAGGTGACCCTCAGTATAGGCGCCGGAAACCGCCCGGCAACACGCGTCGGCGGCAGGCGGGCCCCCCGCGGCGGACCACCATGCGCCAGCGAATGCGGCCCGCGCCCCTTTCATTCCGGGGCCTCATACAGGAAAATACGCGGCCGTATTGCGTGAAAAAGGCGCAATCGCTCCATCCCCACACCCGTGCGTGTCGTTCGCGGCCGCGCGCTTTTCTCACGTGTTTCTCCCGTTCGCTCGAGGTATCGAATGAATTTCCACGAGTACCAGGCCAAAGAACTGTTCGCGAAGTACGGCATCGCCGTGCCCCCGGGCAAGGTAGCCAACTCGCCCGACGCAGCCGTCGACGCCGCCAAGCATCTCGGCGGTTCCCAGTGGATGGTCAAGGCCCAGATCCACGCCGGTGGCCGTGGCAAGGCCGGTGGCGTCAAGTTCTGCCGCAGCCTGGATGACGTCCGTGCAGCCGCCAAGGGCATGCTCGGTACGAACATGGAAACCTACCAGTCGGCCGGCCGCGCGCTGCCCGTCAACCTGGTTCTGGTGACCGACGCGACCGACATCGCGAAGGAACTCTACCTCTCGATCCTCACCGATCGTGACACCAAGTCGATCTCGTTCATCGCCTCCAAGCACGGCGGCGTGGACATCGAGCAGGTGGCCGCCGAAACGCCGGAAGATATCCACACCTTCCAGGTGGATTTCGTCGAAGGCCTCCAGCCGTACCAGTGCCGCGATCTCGGGTTCAAGATGGACCTGAATCCGAAGCAGGTCGGTCAGCTCGTCAAGATCATGCTTGGCCTGTACAAGCTGTTCAATGAAAAGGACCTTGCGCTGGTCGAGCTCAACCCGCTCGCCATCCTCGAAGACGGCAACCTCGCCGCCCTCGACGGCAAGGTCAACTCCGACGACAACGCCGAGTTCCGTCACCCGGACCTCGCCGCCATGCGTGACCTCACGCAGGAAGACGCAGCCGAAGCGGCTGCCGTCCAGCACAACCTCAACTACGTCACCATGGACGGCACCATCGGTTGCATGGTGAACGGCGCTGGCCTGGCCATGGCCACCATGGACGTCATCAAGCTGGCAGGCGGCGAGCCGGCCAACTTCCTCGACGTCGGCGGCGGCGCCACCAAGGAGCGCGTCTCCGAGGCGTTCAAGCTCATCCTCTCGTCCGACAAGGTCAAGGCCATCCTGGTCAACATCTTCGGCGGCATCGTCCGTTGCGACCTCATCGCCGAAGGCATCATCGCGGCCGTGAAGGAAGTGGGTCTGCAGATCCCCGTGATCGTGCGCCTGCAGGGCACCAACGTCGAGAAGGGCCGCGAACTGCTGGCCAACTCGGGCCTGGCGATCACGCCGGCCGACGATCTCAACGATGCGGCCCGCAAGGCCGTGGCCGCAGCGGCCTGAGGAGCGATAAATCCATGAGCGTCCTGATCAACAAGAACACCAAGGTCCTCGTCCAGGGCTTCACCGGCCAGCAGGGTACCTTCCACGCCGAGCAGGCTGTCGACTACGGCACCAAGGTCGTCGGTGGCGTGACCCCGGGCAAGGGCGGTACTGAGCACATCGGCCTGCCGGTCTTCAACACCGTGCGTAACGCCGTCGACCAGACCGGCGCCGACGCCTCGGTCATCTTCGTGCCGCCTCCATTCGCGGCCGACTCGATCCTCGAAGCCATCGAAGGTGGCATCAAGGTCATCGTGGCGATCACCGAAGGCATCCCGGTTCTCGACATGATGCGCGTGAAGAACGTGCTGAAGTCGCACCCGGACGTCGTCCTCGTCGGTCCGAACTGCCCCGGCGTCATCACCCCGGGCGAGTGCAAGATCGGCATCATGCCGGGCCACATCCACAAGCCGGGCAAGGTCGGCATCGTTTCGCGTTCGGGCACCCTGACGTACGAAGCGGTCTTCCAGACCACGAACGAAGGCCTCGGCCAGTCCACTTGCATCGGCATCGGTGGCGACCCGATCAACGGCCTGAACTTCATCGACTGCCTGAAGCTCTTCCAGGACGATCCGCAGACCGAAGGCATCATCATGGTCGGCGAAATCGGTGGCAGCGCCGAGGAAGACGCGGCTGAGTTCATCAGCCAGTACGTCAAGAAGCCGGTCGTGTCGTTCATCGCTGGCGCCTCGGCTCCTCCGGGCAAGCGCATGGGCCATGCCGGTGCGATCATCTCGGGCGGCAAGGGCACGGCGGAAGCCAAGTTCGCCGCGCTGGAGAAGGCGGGCGTCACCACGGTGAAGTCCCCGGCCGACCTCGGCAAGACCCTCGCGGGCCTGATGAAGAAGTAAGACGCTTCGTTCCTTCCGGAGCGAACCGAAAGCCGCGACCTCCGGGTCGCGGCTTTTTTCATGCCTGTCAGTTGACGACGGGAGGGCCGCCTTCCGGGGAGTCCGGCCATTGAGTGCCCTCGACGATGTAGGCACGCATGCGTCTCTGGTTGTCGTCGGAGTAGGTGTAGCAATTGGAGCGAAAAGCCCAGGCGAAGGGATACATGTTGCTTTCACACCACCAGCCGCTTTTGTACTGGATCGCTCCGTTTTCATGGACCGCGCCGAAAAGGTGACCGAGTTCATGGGCGACGATGCGATAGCGCCCAGAAATCGCCGACATCGCCGAGTTGCCTTCTTGCCAGGCGATCCCTGTCACCTTGGATTCGGGCGGAAGTAAGGTGATCAACATGAACTTGTTGAGATGCGTGTCTTCGTAGGCGATGTCTTCCTCTTCCGCCCAGCGTTTCGCTGTCCGGGTCCAGTCGATGAGCGCCTTGGCATGCATGTAGGGAATGTCCGTGACGCCACGAATCAGCGAGTGATAGGTGACGTCGATCTTGGTGAAGGGCATCGTCGTTCGCAGGGCATCGTCGAGCCACCAGGCGACATAGCCGGCATGGACATGCTCCGGTGTCATGTATCCCATGACATCGTCGTGGACGAACATGTTGAGCGTCACCGTGCGATTGACAATATTGTTGTTCGTATCGATTTCGCGCCTCTCCCTTCGCAGTGGCACCGCCGGGTCACCGGTCAGTCCCGTATCCGCGACGCGGATCCGCTCGACGACGGGATCGTTCGTCGTGAATCCGATCACGTGCATGCCGTCTTCCTTAGGGATGGATATATCCAGGTGGTCGTCGCGACGCGTCATGGCGACCGGCTTGCCCCCTAATGCACCGCTGAACATTTCCGAATGGACGCCGTCGGCGAAGACGATGTCGGCAGGAAGGCGGGATTCAATGACCAACGTGTCACTGTCTCGACCCGCCTCACGCTTTTTCCTCGTGCCTTGAAGGGTGAGCTCAATCCGTGCAGGGAGGCCTTCATTGACGACCTGGTCGAAACGGGCGACCAGCTCGGATGGCGTGGTCGTGGGCGGCTGTGCCTGTGTGCCAGGGGCAACCATGGCCATGGTTGCGGCGAAAGCCATGCCAATCCGTCCTGATGTGATATGCATCACGCTTCCTTTTTGCTTGCGGGGAGAGGAATGTAATGAAGCCACCACCCCGAGGAAGATCGTGGGACGCTCGATGGGGAAAAGGCCTACGTCATCTGTCGACACGAAAGAAATATGGACGTCCATACTTCCAAACCGTTGACGAGGATGCCTGCCCTTGTGTTACCGTGTTGCTAAGCAACATGTCATCCAGGGGGCGTCCATGCACCACCCTCATTTCGCAATCGCATCCTGTCAGGCCGCTCTCATGAGCGGCGGGCGATGTCGTAGCCGCTGATCCTGCGTGGGCGTCGCATCGCGGCGTTTCCATCCGATTCTGATTCGTTTCCAGCGTCGCTTGCGGCCTGACGAGGCGTTGTGGCCGTTCGTCGGCGCGCTGCGGGCCCTTCATCCACGGGGATATTGGGGTGGAGGGCTCTTTTTTCCGTACATCCAAGGGGTTCCATGGTCATGACGCCGCTGTCGCGGGCACTGCTCGCCGCCGCCATTCTTTCTGCGTTGCCATTGACGGCAAAGGCGCAGTCCACCACCGGTTCGATCTACGGACAGGTGAAGGCCTCGCCGGGCGATTCGTTACGCATCACCAACGACACGGGCCTGAGCCGGGACGTGGGCATCGATGAACGTGGTCGTTACTCGGCAGCCCAGTTACCCCTGGGCTCCTATACGGTATCGGTCATCCACGATGGCCATGTCGCGCAAACCCGCGAAAACGTCTCACTGCGTGTCGGTTCCGGTGTGGAAGTCTCCTTCGTCAACGCGGATGCTCAGGACCTTGGCGGCGTTGCCGTCACCGCCAATGCGCTACCCTCGATCGACGTGTCGACCGTGGATTCGCGGACCGTCGTGACGGCCCAGCAACTTGCCCGGCTGCCGCTTGGGCGCAATGCCGAGGCCATCGCCTTGCTGGCGCCGGGCGCGGTGAACAACAGCGGCAGCTTTACCGGGCCAACGGGTAATTCGCTCGTGTCGTTCGGCGGTTCGGCGGCGAGCGAGAATGCCTACTACGTCAACGGATTCAATACGACCGACCCCTTGCGTGGCTTCGGCGGCATCTCGCTTCCCTATGGCGCCATCGATCAGCAGGAGGTCTATACGGGCGGCTACAGCGCCCAGTACGGTCGTTCCGATGGCGGCGTGATCAACATCGTCGGCAAGCGTGGTACGAACGAGTGGCATGGCGGCGCGCAACTGATCTGGGAGCCGGAGCGGCTTCGCGCCAACGAGCGCGATAGTTACTACACCAATGGCCTGCCGCCGCAGCCGAAGGCGGGTTATCTCTACGCGCCCAATCGCGGTAACGCGACGACCTCGACCACGGCCAGCCTCTATGCCGGTGGCCCGCTCATCAAGGACAAGCTGTTCCTGTTTGCGGCCGCCGAAGTGGAACGACGTACGGGCGACGTATTGAACAACGTCACCCAGGCGCAGGCGCCGGACCGCTCCTACCGTTACCAACTGCCACGCTGGTACGCCAAGCTGGACTGGAACATCGACGACAGCAATCTTCTCGAAGTGACGGGCGCCTCCGATAAGATCGAGAAGTCGGGAACGATCTACGATTACGACTACGTGAACCGCATCCGTGGAACGCGCCTGACGGGAGCAAACAACGAGAAGCAGGGCGGCGATCTCTATACGGCCCGCTACACGGGATACATCACCGACGACCTGACGGTGAGCGCGCAGTACGGACGCATGCACACGTCCAACTACGTGGTGCCGTCGGGTTATGCACAGGACGCCGTTTACATCAGCAGGTTGGATTTCCAGAACCCGGTCTATACGGGAGGCGTCGCCCGGCAGGGTGGCCAGACGGTGTCTTCAGTGAGTAATCCGGGACGGAGCAACGACACCCGAAACACGCGCATCGATATTCATTACACCATCGGCGATCACACGATCACCGCCGGTATCGACAACCAGCAGGCCCGGGCCCGCGACCAGGGCTCGGCGACATCGGGTCCCGGATACGCGTGGACCTATGCGCAGGCGTCGCCCGGGCTGCCTATTTCCACCGGCGCCGGCGTGGATGCACCGGGAAAGTATCCCGGAGGCGAGCAGGGCTACTACGTGATACGCGGGGTATCGTCGAGCCTCGCTACCGTGCGTTCCAGCCAGCGTGCGCAGTACATCGAGGATGCGTGGCAGGTGAGTGATCGTTGGCTGCTGACGGCCGGTCTTCGCAACGACCAGTTCACCAACTACAACGCCGACAGTCAGGTCTACATCCGGCAAACTTCCCCGCAGTGGGCGCCGCGCATCGGTTTCAGCTGGGATGTGAATGGCGATGCGAGTTTCAAGGTGTATGGGAATGTCGGTCGCTACTACCTCGCTTTGCCGCTCAACCCGGCGCTCAATGCGGCAGGTGGTGCGCTCAGCACGTCGCAGTACTTCACCTACCAGGGCATCGCGGCCGATGGCCAGCCATTGAACCTGACGGCCATCGCCCCGGGCGTGCCGGTGTCGCCGAACAATTACTTCGGAAAGCTACCGGATCCGAAGACGGTCGCCGCGCGTGGCATGAAGGCGGAGAACCAGGACGAGTACATCCTCGGATTCACGAAGACCTTCGGGCTGTCATGGATTTATGGAGCGAAGCTGACGTATCGCAAGCTGCGCAACGCCATTGACGATTACTGCGACATCGGACGCATTGTCGCCAAGGGACGTGCGCTCGGTTACGACATCGACAGTTCGCAGACCAACAGCTGCTATCTCTTCAACCCGGGCCAGGCCAATACCTTCGTCCTGCTCGACAGGGCGGGCAACCACGTCGACGTGCCGGTGACCAACGCCGAACTGGGGTTCGACCGCCTGAAACGCTCGTACTACAGCCTCGAACTGCTGCTCGAGCATCCGTTCGATGGTAAGTGGTACGGAAAGGCCATGTATGTCTTCTCGCGCAGCTATGGAAACACGGAAGGCCAGCTTCGCTCCGATCTCAACCAGACCGCCGCGTCGACCAGCGAGGACTGGGACAACTCGTGGATCATGGAACATACCAATGGTCCGCAGAGCAACGATCACACCCACCAGTTCAAGCTATTTGGCTACTGGCAGGTCGCGTCAGAGTGGCTGGTGTCTGGAAATCTGAGCCTGGTTTCGGGCACACCGCGTCATTGCCTCGGCTACTACGGTGCCGACCATAGCGATCCGGCGAGCTACAACAGTGATTACCACTACTGCGATGGTCAGCCCTCACCGCCCGGAAAGCAGGGGCGCTTGCCCTGGATTCGTCAGATCGATCTGGGCGTCACCTGGCGTCCGTCGTTCGGCGAAGGCAAGCTCGCCTTCAATGCGAACGTATTCAACCTGCTCAACGAGCAACGCGCCTTGCAGCAGTTCCCGCGGTCCGAAGCAGGCCCTGGTATTCCCAATCCCGCCTATGGCGTGATCACGCAGCGTCAGGCGCCGCGTTACGGGCGCCTGAGTGTGTCGTACGACTTCTGATGGGTCAGCCTCGCTTCGGCGCCAGCATGGCGGGGGTGACGCCTGCGTCCTGGAGGTGGGCGGGCAACTCGCGCCCCAACGCCAGCATGGCGCAGGTCTCGCCCATCGCCGCGCTGGTCTGGATGCCGTAGCCGCCCTGGGCGGCTAGCCAGAAGAAGCCAGGGGCGTCGTTGGCGAATCCACCGACCAGGTCGCCGCTGGGGACGAAGCTACGTAGGCCTGCCCAGATGCGCTTCGGACGACGGATGGTCATCGTCGTGGCTTCCTCGATGCGGTGAATCCCCAGGGCGATGTCGTATTCCTCGGGCTGCACATCGTGCGGATAGGTCGGGTCGGCGTTGGCTGGCGAGCCCAGCAGCAGGCCGGCATCGGGCTTGAAGTAATAGGACTCGTCGAAGGCGAGTATGAAAGGCCAGTCGGTGGTGACCAGGCCTTCTGGTGGTTCGAACAGAAAGGCGGAGCGGCGACGGGGCTCCAGACCGATGGGAGCGACGCCGGCGAGTCCGGCGATGACATCGGTCCAGGCGCCGGCTGCGTTGACCACGATGGGCGTGCGGATGGCTTCATTGATCAGCCACTCGGTGCCGTCGCGTTCG
The DNA here is from genome assembly GCF_009912395.1 of Luteibacter sp. Classification (GTDB taxonomy): domain Bacteria; phylum Pseudomonadota; class Gammaproteobacteria; order Xanthomonadales; family Rhodanobacteraceae; genus Luteibacter. The sequence continues at coordinate 53,102 of NZ_WNDO01000023.1, forward strand.
AGCGAGGTCACCTCTGTGTCGAGTCGCAGCGTGGCGCCATGGTCCTTCGCGCCGCGAAGGAAGGACTGGTGCAATTCATTGACGTCGATATCTGCGGCGTTCGGTTCCCAAAGCGCGTTCTGGGATGCCTCGGGTCGCATTACGGGGACACCCGCTTTTATCGCCGCATGGTCCACGACGGCGAGGCTTGGCGTATGGATGCGCAAAGCCTCGTAATCGGCGAGCAGGGCCTCGACCTGGCCCTCGCTTGCGACGACGAGCGAGCCGCGGCGACGCAGGATCGGGTGGTTTGCGAACCCCGGGGGCGGGGCATCAAGGAAGGGATGCGTGGCCCGCGACAAGGCGCGTACCTGCGGCGATCCGTAGATTTCGCTGAAGTGTGCGGCCGACCGGCCCGTGGTGTGCATGCCGGCGAAGGGCTCGCGTTCCAGCATCAACACACGCGCGTGCGGTGCGAGAAAATAGGCGATGGAGGCACCGGCAATGCCGGCACCGATAACGACGATGTCGTAATGATTCATGGGGAGGGCAGCCGCCAGGCGTCGCGAAGACGCGCGTATTCATTCTTGGGCAGGAGGACGAAGACGGGTTTCTTTTTGGGGTCGAGCCAGGCGAGCAGGCGCTCCATCGTGGTGTCGGTCATCGCGGTGCAGCCAGCGGTGGTGGATGTGGGCGAACGCCAGAGGTGCGCGAAGATGCAGCTACCACCACCTCGCCGGCCGTCGGGATTGTGCTCGATGACGAAACCCATCCGGTAGAGGCCATCACCGTTCAGGTGCAGGTCGCGTCGCATGGGTTCGGTGGAACCTTCGACGGCTTTGCGGCCGACCTTGTCCGCGTCGACCAGGCGGTTGTAATAAGGCGAGCCATCCACGTCCATGCAATAGTCGGAAGCGGTGAGACCGACGTAGGGCATGGCGGTGGCATGGCTTCGTGCGTAACCGAAGGCCTCGCCGATACGGAACACGCCGGCCGGGCTGCGGTTGTCGCCTTCGTGCTTCTGTGGGCCGTCGTTTTGGGTTGGGTTGAGGCCGATGCCCCAGGCGCTACCGTTCTTGCCGATGGTGACATCGGCGGCACTGCCGGTTTCCTTCCATGCACCTGCATCGCGCACGTAGGTACGAAGCGTTCCGTGCTCGGCGTTCCAGTCATCGGTCGTCACGACGATCATTTGCTGGGCGCCCGACCATGCGTTCGGCGCTTCGACCGCCAGGACGGCTGTGGGGAGGGTGATGCAAGTGAAGCCTAGCCAGCGAAAGAGCGAGGAGGCGCGCATGTAGTGCTCCGGGAGTCAGGTACCCTGCTTGAGGTCGAGGGGCTCGAGACCATGAATGGCTCGGATGCCGAGGCCCGGTACATCCCGGATCGTGATCTTCGCCTCGTTGAAGTCGATGCCGCCGTCGACGGGATCGAGCGCGCACAGGGACGGGACATCGAGATCGACCTTGGTAATGACATCGGCCTTGGCGACCGCCAAGTGGACGGCCGCCGCGACGCTTACGCTGGATTCCAGCATGCAGCCCATCATGCATTCGATGCCATGCAAGCTCGCGATGTCCGCGATGCGGATGGCGTTGGACAAGCCGCCGGTCTTCATGAGCTTGATGTTGATGATGTCGGCGGCGCGCATCCGGATCAGCTCCAGCACCTCGAGCGGACCGAAGACGCTCTCGTCGGCCATGATGGGGGTATGTACGCGCTCGGTGACGTAACGCAGTCCTTCCAGGTCGCGCGCCTTCACCGGCTGTTCGACCAGTTCCAGGTGGACGCCGGCGTCTTCCAGGACATGCAGTGCGTAGACGGCTTGTTTCGCCGTCCAGCCCTGGTTGGCATCCAGGCGCAGCAGCGCGCGGCTGTGTACCGCGGCGTGGATGGCGCGAACGCGCTCGATGTCCACGCCGATGTCCTTGCCCACCTTGATCTTCAGCGATGCGAAACCGCGCTCCACGGCCGAAACCGACTTGGCGACCATCGTATCGATGTCATCGACGCTGATCGTGATGTCGGTGGTAATGACCGGATCGCCGCCGCCCAGCAATCGGTAGAGCGGCGCACCGTACAACTGCGCCCACAGGTCGTGCACGGCGATCTCGACGGCCGCCTTGGCACTGGTGTTGCGCACCAGTGCGTTCTGGATCCCATGGGTCACGCGATTGAGGTCGGCGATATCCAGGCCAATCAGCTTCGGCGCGATGTAGTGGCGGATGGCTTCGATGATGGAACCATGCGTGTCGCCCGTGATAACCGCCGTGGCCGGTGCGCCGCCGTATCCGATACGGCCGTCATCCGTATGCACCATCACGATGACGTCCTCGACCTGGTCGACGGTACGAAGTGCGGTCTTGAACGGCGTCTTCAACGGAATGCGGAGCATGCCGAAACGGATGTCGGTGATCTTCATAGAATCCCTTCAGTGCTGCGGGGCACGGATGCGCACGATACTGGTCATGCGGTCGACGAAGGTCTGGGTGTCGTTGAACATCAGTGGCAGCAGGGGCGTCACCGCGACTTCGTTGAGCTTGATCTCGCGCATGCTGCCATCCGGCTGTCGGTAGGAGATGCCTCCGACATCGTGGATCACGTAGGGTTGGCCGTCGATGCGGCCGATCACCATCATGACGTGGCCCGGTATGTAGACGAGATCGCCGATGTCGAGCGCGGCCACCGCTTTCAGGCGGGTCGCACGATCGTCCTTGTCGGTGTACGCGGTGTGGTCCAGGCCCGGACTAGTGGCCTGATCGCCTGTATTGCGCGGCATCTGCACGCCCATGCTGCGATACACATCGGAGACGAATCCGCTGCAGTCGCGTCCGTCGTAGGCATGTCCCCAGCCGTAGCGCTCGCCGAGGAAGCGGAACGCCTGGCGGACGATGTTGGCGTGGGTCAGGGGAAGGTAGTCTGCGGAGGACTCCGGGCCGCGTTGGAGCAGGGCGGGGTGGAAGGACAGCGCGCCATCGTCCCCATGCACCGGGAGGCTGAGCACCCAGGAGGTGTACGGGCTTTGTCCGTTCACGGGGCGGTCCGCGGGCACCGTGGTATCCAGCGGTACACGCGTGCCCATGTCGAGTTGGAGTCGCGACAGGGCGGGCACTTCCGGCGTGAAGACGGTGCGCGGGGTCGCACCGGTCACGACACGGTACGGTGAAGCGTCCGCGTGGGCGAAGACCTGTGCGGCCGTGCCCGTAGCGATGTCTTCGGCGTATACCCATGCGGCATAGCGTTCGCTCACCACGAATAGCCAGCGGCCATCGCGGCTTGCATGCACCACGACAAGCGGATTGCCCGGAAACAACGCACTCTCCTGGAAGCGATCGATATCGGTATCGCCGGGGCGACTGAAAACGCGCAAGTCGCTCGGATAGCCACGCAGCGCGGTGCGTCGTACCGCCATGCCATAGCGGGGCTTGATCGTGTCGGGGATGGCATCCGTGGCCGCGTTGGCGATCACCTCATCAAGTGTTCCGTCGGTGATCGGTGCGCTGTCGATGCCGTAGAGCGGTTTGTTTGGACGTTTCGTCAGCTTGCCGATCCAGCCGGCGACCGTGTCGCGCGGCAGCGTGGCGGGAAGGTGGCGAATATCGTGCATGGAGGGATCGAGGCGGAGAACGCGCGCGTTCAGCGCGGCGATCGCGGTCTTGTCCATCACGATGGCATCGGGGGCGGCCAGGCGATCGACCCAGAATTCGGGCGTTAGCTGCGCATCGCCTATGCCGGGAATGCCCGAGGGCGGAACCGCTTGCGTGCCGATCGCCATGAGTGGCGTGGAAAGGCCGCAGGCGAGGGTCACGACCAGCAGGGTTTGGCGGAAGGTGTTCATGTCCGGGTCCAGGTCACGAGGCCAGCGACGACAGCACGGAGGCGACAACGAGGCCGAAGCCTGTACCGAGGATATATCCCAGCAGCGCCAGCAGGATGCCCACCGGCACCAGGGAGCGTGAATAGGTCGCGGCAAGCACCGGTGTCGCGGCCACGCCGCCGATGTGCGCCAGCGAGGATATGCCGCAAAGATACAGGTCGAAATGAAACAGGCGTGCGAAGAGGCACAGCAGCACGGCGTGCAGGGCAATGATCGTGACGCCGCACAGCAGGTAAAGCGGTGCGGCGGCGATGCCGGCGAAGCTGCTTTGCGAGGCGAGCACGGCGACGACCGAGATCAGCAGTGCGCTCGACACGGCCTGCGCACCGGGTAGTCGGGCGAGCGGTGTCTGCGCGGCGACCAGTCCTGCGGCGGTCGCGATGAGGATGGTCCATGTCGTGGCCGAGACCATGCTGCCGACGGGCAGACGAGCGCCCAACAGGGTGGACAGCGCGGCGACGGCGAGCGCGATGCCCAGCCACAGCAGCACGCTATCACCGGTGGCCGGCGCGCGGGGCGCGGTGTCCGCGACGGCGAGGTCGGCGCTGGAGGTGGCGCGGGTCCAGCGATTGAAGGCCGGCGCCAGGCGAGCCACGGCGAACAGCACCACGACCCACATCGAGTAGCACAGCGCATCGGTCAGCAGCGTGGTGGCGAGCGCGGTGTCCGACATGCCGATGGCTTGCTTCACCGCGATCATGTTCGCGGTACCACCCACCCAGCTTCCCGAGAGGGAGGCTAGCGGCATCCATCCGTTGGCCGGCATCCAGTGGCGGAACAGCAGGTAGGCGACGACGAAGGCGATGAACAGGCTGATCGACGTGCAGGCGAACACGCCAAGTACTCGGGGACCGAGCGCGAGGATCGCGCGCAGGTCGCAGTTGATCATCAGCAGGAAGAGCAGGGCGGGAACCAGTCGCGCCACCAGCATCTCCTGCGCGCCATGGATCTCGGGCGTGGCGCTCCAGGCGCCGGCCACGGACAGCGCCGTGACGGTGAGATAGGTGAGCACGATCGGTGGCAGCACCTCGAACACCCGCCAGGCGAAGCGGCGTTCGATGGCAGGCCAGAAGCCCGCCGCAAGCAGCATCACGGCCAGATATGGCCAGACCGACTGGATCACGCGTCCCTCCTGGGGTGGTGTCGTCTGGTCCCAGCATAAAGGGTGGCCGCTGCGCGGCCCATGTTTTGAACGGCTTGCGCCGTACCGCTGCTTCGTAGGGGTGGCTCGCCTGCGGCATCGCATCGGCGCTCGGGCGTGGCTGGGGGAGCCGTCGGGCCGCCGCCGGGGCGCGCCGGCTCCGCCGTCCCTCGGGAAAGGAGGGCCGCTACGCGGCCCGTGTCTTATGGCTTCGCCCCTTCGGGCTCGGGCAGGTGGTCGGGATTTTTCGACTCGACATCCTGTCTCGGCGAAAAAGGCCGGTCATCCTGACCGGCCCCGCTGCGCGGTCTTGTCCGACCACCCGCCCTCGGCTCCTCAAGTCGCGCCCCGGCGGCGGCCCGACGGCTCTCCGAACGTTACGGCACCCTGGCCCGCTATCGCGGGATCGCGTGCAAGCACGCTCCTACATGTCAGCGGGGCTCTGCTTTTGTAGGAGCGCGCTTGCGCGCGATGGGTGCTCGCGGCAACCTGGCATCGCGCGCAAGCACGCTCCTACAGTTCGGTGTCGTGAGGGTGGATCGCGATACGATCGGCTTTCACGTCCAATGGCGGGCAGGGTGTCGTAACGAATGAAGCGAACACTTTCGATCTGCATGGCCGCGTTGGCCACTCTCATGGCGACGCGCGCGGTCGCTTCGTCGACCGGACTCACCGACATCCGTCGCCTCGTGCCGGATATCGCCGAAGACATCCGCTACGCAGGCAGCGACAACTTCACCGGCGCGCCGGTGGATGGCTACCGCGTTCCGGCATGCCTGCTGCGCACCGGAGCGGCGAAGGCCCTCGCGGCGGTCGAGGCCGACCTGCGTCGCGAGGGGTACCGCCTGAAGCTGTGGGATTGCTATCGCCCCGCGCGTGCCGTGGCGGCGTTCGTTCGATGGGCGGGCGATCTTGGCGACACCCGTACCAAGGCGGCGCATTACCCCAGCCTCGATAAACGCCAGTTGCTCGGTGAATACATCGCCCCGGTATCGGGTCACAGCAAGGGTGCCACCGTGGACCTCACGCTGATGCGCTGCGAGGCCAGACATTGCGTGCCGCTGGATATGGGGACGGACTTCGATTTCTTCGATCCGCGCGCGCATACCGACGATCCTGGCATCACGGCGGAGCAGCGTGCGAATCGCCAGCGGCTGCTGAAGGCGATGGCCGCGCAGGGCTTCGTCAACTACGCCCCGGAGTGGTGGCATTACACCTTGCCGGGCGCGGCCTCGGCCGCCGTCATGGACGTGCCAGTCGAGTAGTCGATGGGTGTCAGGAGTATCATGGCGTATCCCCGAGACCGTACGGATTCTCCATGTCCACCCTTCGTTTCGCCCTGGCCCAGTACGATTTTCCGGTCGGCGCCACCGCCGACAACGCACTGAGGGTCAAGGCGCTGGCGGATGAGGCGCGCGATCGCCTCGGCGCCTCTCTGGTCGCCTTTCCCGAACTGACCCTGTCCGGCTATCCGCCGGAGGATCTCCTTCAGCGTCCCAGCTTCCTGGAAGCCTGCAAGCGCGAACTCGAAGCGCTGGCGCCTCAGGTCAAGGGTATTTCCGCGGTGGTGGGCCACCCGGACACGCGCGGGGAGGTCTTCAACGCGGCCTCGCTGATCCGCGAGGGGCAGGTCGAGTGGACTTATCACAAGCAGGCGCTGCCCAATTACACGGTGTTCGACGAGAAGCGCTACTTCCGTCATGGCGAGGCCACCCGGGTCTTCACCATCGAGGGTGTCCGCGTGGGCATGCTCGTCTGCGAGGACATCTGGGAAGCCGAGCCCGCCGCCCATGCGGCACAGGCCGGCGCCGAGCTGATCCTCGTCATCAATGCCTCGCCTTACGACCATCGCCAGGCCGCCACGCGCGAGGCGCTGCTTCGCCAGCGGGCGACCGAGAACGGCGTGGCCATCGCCTACGTGAACCTCGTGGGCGGTCAGGACGACCTGCTGTTCGACGGCCATTCGTTGCTCGTGCAGCCCGATGGCGAGATCGTCGCCCGGGCGCCGTCCTTCGAGGAGATGCTGCTCGCGGTCGAGTACGACACCGTGACCCGTCGCCTCACCGCCGTGGACTGGCCGGTTACCGATACGCGTTCCGGCGACGAGATCATGTACGCGGGCCTTGTTCGTGGCGTGCGCGATTACGTGGGCAAGAACCGTTTTTCGGGTGTGCTGCTGGGGCTCTCCGGCGGTATCGACTCGGCTCTGACCCTCGCCATCGCCGTCGATGCGCTGGGCAAGGACAAGGTCACGGCGATCATGATGCCGACCGAATACACCTCCGAACTGTCGCTGCGCGAGGCTAAGGCGCAGGCGGAGCATCTGGGGGTCGAGTATCACGTGCTGCCCATCGAGGGCATCTATAACGCCTTCACCGACACGCTGGCGCCGGTGTTCGCCGGTCGGGCGCCGGATATCACCGAGGAAAACCTGCAGTCGCGCACGCGTGGTGTGCTGCTGATGGCCATGTCGAACAAGACCGGTCGCCTGCTGCTCTCCACGGGCAACAAGAGCGAGATGGCGGTGGGCTACGCCACGCTGTATGGCGACATGTGCGGCGCCTACGCCCCGCTGAAGGATCTCTACAAGACGGTGGTCTACCGGCTTTCGCGCTGGCGTGCGGCCATCGACGGGGCGATTCCCGAGGTGGTGATCGACCGCCCGCCGTCGGCCGAGCTGCGCCACGACCAGGTCGACCAGGACTCCCTGCCGCCCTACGACGAGCTGGACGCCATCCTGGAGATGTTCATCGAGGGCGAGGCCTCGGCCGAGGACATCATCGCGGCCGGCTACGACGATACGACGGTCCGCCGAGTGATCCGCATGGTCTTCGTCAACGAGTTCAAGCGCCGCCAGGCGGCCCCGGGCCCGAGGGTGACGACCAAGGCCTTCGGGCGCGAGAGGCGCTATCCGATCACGTCGGGCTGGCGCTGAGCCGCCCAACCGTCGTTCCTGCGGAAGCAGGAACCCAGGGCGGTGCAATCGGTAGTCGCGAGGGAGTCTCCTGCGCCAAGGCCGATGCGACCTCCTCGCTATGAGGTCGAACCCAGACGCTGGGTTCCTATTTTTACAGGAACGACGGGCAAAGAAAAAGCCGGCTTTCGCCGGCTTTTTCGTGGGATATCAATGATGTCCCGAGAACGGAATCGCCTTGCGCCAGGTCGACGGGTGGTGCGGCCATTCCGGATCGGTGAGGTACGGGTGATCCGGGTAGTTCAGGGCCAGCACCGAGCGGGTCTGGTCGGCCAGCGGCTTGCGGTCGAGGGCGATATAGCTGCGGGTCAGGATCGCCAGGGCGTCGGCGGTCTCCGGCGACTGCTGGTAGTGTTCGACGACGTACTGCGAGCGGTTGGCCGAGGCGATGTACGACTTGGTGCGCAGGTAGTACTCGGCCACGTTGATCTCGAACCGGGCCAGCTGGTTGCGCAGGAAGATCATGCGCTGGCGGGCGTCCGTGGCGTAGGAGCTGTTCGGGTACCGGCGGGTCAGCTGGCTGAAATCGTCGAACGCGGTCAGGTTGTAGCCCTGGTCGCGACGCGTCGCGGCGCTGGATCCACGCTGGAAGTAGCGCTCGATGAAGCCGCCCGTGCGATCAAAATTGATCAGACCCCGCAGGTAATAGGCATAATCTGCATGCTTATGGGTCGGGAACGTCTTGATGAAGCGGTTGATCGTCGAGTACGCGTCGTCCGGCTTGTTGTCCTTGTACTGCGCGTAGGCAAGCTCGATCTGGGCCTGCTCGTTGATGTCACCGGACGGGAAGCGGGCGATCAGGCGTTGGTACGCCTTGGTCGCGGCAGCGTAGTCGGCGTGCTCGAGCGAGTCGTGGGCGTTGGCGTACAGCCGGTCGACCGGCATGGTGTCGATCGTTTCCTTCTTGCTGCGGAACATCGAGCAGGCGCTCATCGACAGGGCGAGGACGAGCAAAATGATGATCTTGGTTGCACGCATTAGAGAGAGTTCGATGCTTGAGCGAATGGGCATGATAGCCGAAACCGGCCTCCGGCCGGGTGGGGCCGTATGACGACGGTACGACACGAAGCCACGGTGCCCCTGACGGCGGCCGGACGGCGTTTCGACCAGTCACTGGCCGAGATGTTCCCCGATTATTCCCGATCCCGCCTCACGGCGTGGATCAAGGAGGGCAAGGTGAAGCTGGACGGGGCCCCGGCGGCCCCCCGACACCTGCTGCGGGGCGGTGAGACGGTGATGGTGGAGGCCGAGCTGGCCGTCGAGGTCGACGCCCAGCCGGAGGACATCGCCCTGAACATCGTCCACGAGGACGACGACCTGATGGTGATCGACAAGCCCGTGGGGCTGGTCGTCCACCCGGGGGCGGGCAATTCGGCGGGCACGATGCTGAACGCCCTGCTGCACCACGCCCCGGCGCTGGCCGAGCTGCCCCGTGCGGGCATCGTCCATCGCCTGGACAAGGACACCGCCGGCCTGATGGTGGTCGCCAAGACCATCGCTGCGCAGACGGCGCTGGTGGGGATGCTGTCCCGCCACGACGTCCATCGCCAGTACGAGGCGGTGGTCCTGGGCACGATGGTGGCCGGCGGCACGGTGGACCAGGCCATCGGCCGCCACCAGCACGACCGCCTGAAGCAGGGCGTCCGTGACGTGGAGATGGGTGGCAAGGAGGCGGTGACCCACTACCGCGTCCGCGAGCGTTTTCGCGCGCACAGTCTCATCCAATGCAACCTGGAAACGGGTCGGACCCACCAGATTCGCGTCCACATGGCCCATATCGGCCATCCGCTGGTAGGCGACCAGCTTTACAGCAACGGTCTGCGCTTGCCCCGTGGTGCCGGCCAGGAGCTGATCGACATCCTGCGCGGGTTCCGTCGCCAGGCGCTCCATGCCGAAAAGCTGGCCTTCGAGCACCCGATCACCGGCGAGTACCTCTCGTTCGAGTCGTCGCGCCCGGCCGACCAGGACGCCTTGATCGAGGCCCTGCGCGCCGATACCGTCCTGCATTCCATCGAGGATTGACGGCATGGGCGGCGAATGGATCGTCCCCGACTGGACCGTCCCTGCACATGTAGGGACGGCCGTGTCGACGCGCTTGGGGCCGGGCATCTCGGAGGCTCCCTTCGATCGCCTGAACCTGGGACTGCGTTCGGGCGACGAGCAGGCCACCGTGCTTGCCAATCGCGCCGCCCTGGTCGAAACGCTGGAGCTGCCGGCCGCGCCGCTATGGTTGCGCCAGGTCCACGGCACCACCGTGGCCGAGGGCGAGCCGGGCGGTGTCGAGCCGGAGGCCGATGGTGCGGTGGCCCATGGGCCGGGCAAGGTGCTGGCGATCCTCACGGCCGACTGCCTGCCGGTCTTGTTCGTGTCCGCCGACGGTCAGTCGATCGGCGCGGCCCATGCCGGTTGGCGCGGGCTGGCAGCCGGTGTGCTGGAACGCACCGTCGAGCGGATGGGTGAAGGAGAGATCCAGGCCTGGCTCGGACCGGCCATCGGCCAGCCCTCGTTCGAGGTGGGTGAAGAGGTGAGGGCGGCCTTCGTCGACGCGGATGCCCGCGCGGCGAGCGCCTTTGTCGGCAATCGGCCCGGGCACTGGCTTTGTGACATCTATGCCCTGGCACGCCTGCGGCTGGCCGCGGTAGGCGTCACCCAGGTATCGGGGGGCGGATTCGACACGCGAACCGACGAAAGGCTTTACTCGTACCGTCGCGACGGAGCAAAAAGCGGCCGATTCGCGTCGCTCATCTGGACGAAGCCACCGTCGTTTCTGTGAGCATGGCGAGGGCGTCGCATCGGCTTTTGCGTAGGAGGTCGCGACGCGATAACCAGTCGCCCCGCGCTGGGTTCCAGCGTTCGCTGGAACGACGGATCGCGAGCTCGTCGTTCCTGTGAAAACAGGAACCCAGCGCCTCGGTTCTCTAGCATGGCGAGGGCGCTACATCGGCTTTACGTACGAGGCCGCGACGCGATAACCGATCGCCCCGCACTGGGTTCCAGCGTTCGCTGGAACGACGGATCGCGAGCTCGTCGTTCCTGTGAAAACAGGAACCCAGCGCCCCGGTTCGCCAGCACCGCGAGGGCGCTTCATCGGCCTTTAAAAGGCCGGAATCCTCAAGGCACCATCACCGGCGACGGCACGTAGATCTCCGGCTTCACCTTCGGCGGTTCCATCAAAGCGTGAAGGAAGGCGTTGCGCCAAGCCGTGATGTCGTTGCGTTCCAGCACGTCCATCATCGACTGCCAGCGCATGCGGCGCTCCTTCAGCGGCATGTCCAGCGCCCGGTGCAGGGCGTCGGAGACTTCGTCGAGGTCGGAGGGGTTCACCAGCAGGGCGGCATCCAGCTCCTGCGCCGCACCCGCGAAGCGGGACAGCACCAGCACGCCAGGATCCTGCGGGTCCTGGCAGGCCACGTATTCCTTGGCGACGAGGTTCATGCCGTCGCGAAGTGGCGTCACGAGACCCACCTTCGAGACGCGGAAATAGCCGGCCAACACCTTGTGGGCAAAGGACTTGTTGACGTAGCGGATCGGTACCCAGTCCGGCTCGGCGTACTGGCCGTTGATATGGCCGGCGCTGCGTTCCAGCTCGCGGCGCAGCGAGCGGTACTCGGGCACGTCGGAGCGCGAGGGTGGGGCGATCTGCAGCAGCGACACACGGCCGCGCATGTCCTTGTGGTCACGCAGCAGCCGCGCGAAACCTTCGAAGCGCTCGGGCAGGCCCTTGGAGTAGTCCAGGCGGTCCACGCCGATGATCAGCGACTTGTCGTCGAGCGAGGCCTTCAGCTTGGCGACGGCGCCGTTATCCTCGGCACGGTGCGCCAGCTCCACGGCTTCGGCGGTATCGATGCTGATCGGGAACACGCCGGCGCGAAAGATCCGACCGTTCGCCGCGCGGATACGGCCTCCGGTACGCATCGCAGCGCCCAGTTCGTGCAGGAAGTAATCCTCCAACGCTCGCAGGTCGCGCTGCGTGTGCAAGCCGATCAGGTCGTAGGAGGCCAGCGACTCGAGCAACTCCTGATGGCGCGGCAACGTGATGAGCAGGCCGGCGGCGGGCAGCGGCGTGTGCAGGAAGAAGCCGATGCGGTTCTCCACCCCCAGCTCGCGCAACATCGCGGCGAGGGGGATCAGGTGGTAATCGTGCACCCAGACGATGTCGTCTTTCTTCAGCAGCTTCGCGACACGCTTGGCGAAGATGCGATTAACCCTGAGATAGCCCTCAAGGTGATCGCGACGGTAGTCCACCAGGTCGCCACGGTAATGGAACAGTGGCCACAGGGCGCGGTTGGCAAAGCCGCTGTAGTACTCGTCATGGTCCGCCTTGGACATGTCGATGGTGGCATAGCTGATGTGGCCGTCCTCGACCTCGTGCAATTCCTTGCCGGTTTCGGCGGCGAGGTTGCCGCTCCAGCCGAACCACAGCCCGCCCATTTCCTGCAACGCCGCGTTCATCGCGGAGGCCAGGCCACCGGTCTGCGTCTGCTTAGGCAGCGCCACACGGTTCGATATGACGACTAGTCGGCTCATCGTGCGGCTGCGGCTCCTCGCGTCAGTCGGGTCTTCACCTCATCCAGCCAATCCTGAACGTCGGCCGGGCTAGACAATGTGAACGTCGCATGTGACGGCGTCCTGTCACCCACGCGAATCGAGACGCCGCCATGCGCGTTCACCACATCGAAGGCGTGCTCGTCGGTGAGGTCGTCGCCGAGGTAGATGGGCCTGCGGCCCTGGAAGGGCGCTTCGGCGAGGAAGGCGGCCACCGCGACGCCCTTGTCCATCCCGCGTGGCTTGAATTCGAAGACGCGATTGCCCGGTTGCAGCTCGAAGCCCGGAAAACGGGCGACCAGTTCCGGCGCGCGTCGCCGAAGTTCGTCTTCCAACTCGGGACGTTCGCGGCAATGCAGGGCCACGGACCAGCTCTTGTCCTCCACGCGGACGCCGGGAAGCTCGTTGCCGATCGCGTGCACCGCGGCGCGCAGGGTCGCCAGTTCGTCACGATCCACCGGCATGGTGTCGATATGGCCATGGATGTCGCGTCGCTCCAGTCCGTGCTGGCCGGCGGCGGCCCAGTGCGGACGAGCGAAGATGCGGTCGAGCCCGGCGATGGGGCGACCACTGACCAGGGCGAGCGCGCCACCAATCGCATCGTGCAGGGCGTCGAGCGTTTCCGGCAGCCCGGGGGCCGGGGCGACGCGGTCGGGATCGTCGGCGAAGGCGAGCAGGGTGCCATCGGCGTCGAGGAACAGGGCGCTGTCGGTGTCGAGGAGGTCGATCGGCGGACGGGGCAGGATGTCGCGGGAGGCTGTCACGGGGGCTCCGGAGCGGGGCAACCGGTCGAGGATGCCTGTACGGACGTGAAAAAAGCGCTGCCGAAGACACCTCGTGCACCGTTGAAGCGGCACGATCTCACCCGCATCTGTGACGGCAGAGGCGGTCGCGGGGGAGGGCCCCGGGGCGCGCCAGAACCTTTGGGAGAAACCAAACGATGCGAATGGACAGACTTACGTCGCGTTTCCAGCAGGCGCTGGCCGACGCGCAGTCGATGGCCGTGGGCCGCGACAACAATATGCTCGAACCCGTGCACGTCATGGCCGCGCTGCTCGACCAGCAAGGCGGCTCCACGGCGCCCCTGCTGACCCAGGCCCAGGTCAACGTGCCCGCCCTGCGCCAGCGCGTGGGCGAGATCCTCGACCGCTTGCCGCGGGTCAGCGGGCAGGAAGGCACGATCAACCTCGGCAACGATCTGAGCCGCGTGCTCAACCTCACCGACAAGCTGGCCCAGCAGCGCGGCGACCAGTTCATCGCCAGCGAGCTGTTCGTGCTGGCGGCGCTGGAGGATCGCGGCGAACTGGGCGGTGCATTGAAAGCTGCCGGTGCCACGAAGGAGCGTCTGGAAGCCGCCATCGACAAGCTACGTGGCGGTGAAAAGGTGCAGTCGGAAAACGCCGAGGACCAGCGCCAGGCGCTGAAGAAATACACCATCGACCTGACCGAGCGTGCCGAAAGCGGCAAGCTCGATCCGGTGATCGGCCGCGACGAGGAAATCCGCCGCACCATCCAGGTATTGCAGCGTCGTACGAAGAACAATCCCGTGCTGATCGGCGAGCCGGGCGTGGGCAAGACCGCCATCGTCGAAGGCCTTGCGCAGCGCATCGTCAACGGCGAGGTGCCCGAGGGCCTGCGCGACAAGCGCGTGCTGTCGCTGGACATGGGCTCGCTGATCGCGGGCGCGAAGTTCCGCGGTGAATTCGAGGAGCGCCTGAAGGGCGTGCTCAACGATCTTTCCAAGCAGAAAGGTCGCGTGATCCTCTTCATCGACGAGCTGCACACCATGGTCGGCGCCGGCAAGGCCGATGGCGCGATGGACGCGGGCAACATGCTCAAGCCCGCGCTGGCGCGCGGCGAGCTGCACTGCATCGGCGCGACCACGCTCGATGAATACCGCAAATATGTCGAGAAGGACGCCGCGCTCGAGCGCCGTTTCCAGAAGGTGTTCGTGGGCGAGCCGAGTGTCGAGGACACCATCGCGATCCTGCGTGGCCTCAAGGAGCGTTACGCGGTGCACCACGGCGTGGAGATCACCGATCCGGCGATCGTCGCCGCCGCGACGCTGTCCTCGCGCTACATCCCCGATCGCCAGCTGCCCGACAAGGCCATCGACTTGATGGACGAAGCGGCCTCGCGTATCCGCATGGAGATCGATTCCAAGCCGGAAGAACTCGATCGCCTCGAACGTCGACTGATCCAGCTCAAGATCCAGCGCGAGATGCTGAAGAAGGAGCAGGACGACGAGTCGAAGCAGCGTCTTGCCACCCTCGAAGCCGACATCGAAAAGCTCGATCGCGAGTTCTCCGACCTCAACGAAGTGTGGAAGTCGGAAAAGGCTATGTTGCAGGGAGCGACCAAGATCAAGGAGCAGATCGAGCAGGCGCGTCTCGACCTGGAAGCCGCGCAGCGTCGCCAGGACTACGGCGCGATGAGCGAGATCCAGTACGGCCGCCTGCCGGCACTGGAAGCCCAGCTTGCCGCCGCGCAACAGGCTGAGAAACAGGACTTCACTCTATTGCAGGACCGCGTCACCGCCGAGGAAATCGCCGAAGTCGTCGCCCGCTGGACCGGCATCCCCGTGGCGAAGATGCTCGAGGGCGAGCGCGAGAAACTGCTGCACATGGAAGATGCGCTGCATGGTCGCGTCGTCGGCCAGGAAGAGGCGGTGCGTGCGGTCTCCGACGCAATCCATCGCGCGCGTGCCGGTCTTTCCGACCCGAATCGTCCGTATGGTTCGTTCCTGTTCCTCGGCCCCACCGGCGTGGGCAAGACGGAACTGTGCAAGGCGCTGGCCGATTTCCTCTTCGACACGCAGGATGCGATGGTCCGCATCGACATGAGCGAGTTCATGGAGAAGCACTCCGTGAGCCGGCTGGTCGGCGCGCCTCCGGGTTACGTGGGCTACGAAGAAGGCGGCTACCTGACCGAGGCCGTGCGTCGTCGTCCGTACAGCGTGATCCTGCTCGACGAGGTGGAAAAAGCCCATCCGGACGTCTTCAACATCCTGCTGCAGATGCTCGACGACGGCCGCCTCACGGATGGTCAGGGTCGTACCGTGGACTTCCGTAACACGGTCATCGTGATGACCTCCAACCTGGGTTCGAACCTCATCCAGGAACAGGCCGGCGACAGTGAGGCCGACTACCTGCAGATGAAGGCCTCGGTGCTGGGCGTGGTGCAGGCGCACTTCCGTCCGGAGTTCATCAACCGCCTCGACGACCTGGTGGTGTTCCGTCCGCTGGACAAGAAGCAGATCCGCTCGATCGCCCGCATCCAGCTGGCGTACCTGGGCAAGCGCCTTGCCGATCGCCAGCTGGGCCTGGAGATCTCCGATGCGGCGCTCGATCTGCTCGGCAGTGCCGGTTTCGACCCGGTATACGGCGCCCGTCCGCTGAAGCGTGCGATCCAGCAGCAGTTGGAGAACCCGCTGGCCCAGCGCATCCTGCGGGGCGAGTTCTCGCCCGGGCAGACGATCAAGGTCGACTCGGACGGTAACCATCTGCACTTCACGACCGCCTGACCGGCCGTTGTAGGAGCGCGACTTGCGCGCGACCGGTATCACCACTCCGGTCGCGCGCAAGGCGCGCTCCTACAGGCCATAATGCGCGGCTGAAATACCCGAGATTCCTGCCATGCCCATCTACGAATTCCAGTGCCAGGCCTGCGGCCATCGCTTCGAGCGCTTGCAGAAGATGTCCGATGCCGATCCCTCGACCTGCCCCCAGTGCGGCGAGCCCCGGGTGGGCCGCATGCTCAGCGCGCCGCAGTTTCGCCTGGCCGGTGGTGGTTGGTATGAGACCGACTTCAAGAAGGACGGCGACAAGAAGCGCAACCTGGCCGAAGGTTCTTCCGGAACCCCGGCGCCAGCCCCTGCGCCAGCCCCGGCACCCTCGGGCGGCTCCGACACCTGAACGGCAATGTTGGCGCAAGAAATCGTTCAATCCGGGTTGCAATTTCCTGCGCTAGCGTACGCCCCACGATCCATCTGAACGAAGGAGTGGGGGTTATGCGAGCTGTCCTGGGTGGCCTTGCCGTGGTGGCGATGGCGGTGACGATGAGTGCGGTGTCTGTCCCGGCGCACGCACAGCGCTATGGCGACACGCGAGATTGCGGCAGCAGCGACAACCGTCGCGGCGAATGCCGCGTTGGCTGGCGCGATGCCCGTCTGATCCGCCAGGACTCCAATGCCGACTGCATCCGCGGTCGCACGTGGGGTATCGATGGCGGCGTCATCTGGGTGGACCGCGGATGCCGTGGTGTCTTCGCCGACGCCGGTGGCTGGGGTGGTGGTGATCGCCCGGGCTGGGGCGGTGGTCGTCCCGGGTGGGGCGGTGATCGTCCGGGTGGCGGCTGGGGTGGACCCCAGCAGACCGTCGACTGCGGCAGCAGTAACGGACGCTGGGGCCACTGCAACGTGGACATCCGTGGTGGCGTCCGTCTGATCCGGCAGAACTCCGACGCCGCCTGCGACCAAGGCCGCACCTGGGGCGTGGATCGCGACGGTATCTGGGTCGATCGGGGCTGCCGCGGCATCTTCTCCGTGGGTGGTCGCTAAACACCGGTAACGGTAGGGAAGACTCCGGATCGTGCTACGATCCGGGGTCTTTTCCCATGCCACAGACCGCTTTCGCGGTAGCCGGAGCTTCAAGCGCATGCGCACCCATTTTTGCGGCCTCATCGACGAGTCGCTGATCGGTCAGGACGTCACCCTCTGCGGTTGGGTCGACACCATCCGTCTCCAGAGCCACACGGCCTTCGTCGACCTTCGCGACCACCATGGCATCGCCCAGGTCGTGATCGAGCGCGAAAACGCGGATGCCTTCGCCGTCGCCGGTGAACTGGGTTACGAATACGTGGTGAAGGTCACCGGCCAGATCCGCAAGCGCCTGTCGGTCAACGACAAGCTCAAGACCGGCACGATCGAGCTGCTGGCCGACAAGGTCGAGATCCTCAACGCCGCGCGCGACCTGCCGTTTGCGCTGCACGAGACGCCCAACGAGGACCTGCGGATGACCTACCGCTACCTCGACCTGCGCCGTCCGGACATGCAGCACATGATGCGCACGCGCACCTCGCTGGTCCGCGCCCTGCGCCGTTACCTCGACGACGCCGGCTTCCAGGACATCGAGACCCCGATCCTCACCAAGGCCACGCCGGAAGGCGCGCGCGACTACCTCGTGCCCAGCCGCGTGCACCCGGGGCAGTTCTACGCGCTGCCGCAGTCGCCGCAGCTGTTCAAGCAGATCCTGATGGTGGCGGGCTTCGACCGCTACTACCAGATCGCCCGCTGCTTCCGCGACGAAGACCTCCGCGCCGATCGCCAGCCGGAATTCACCCAGCTCGACCTCGAGTTCGCCTTCGTCGAAGAGCGCGATGTGCAGGACTTCGTGGAGGACCTGATCCGCCACGTGTTCCGCGAGGTGCGCGGTGTGGAGCTGGACGCCAGCTTCCCGCGCATGACCTACGCGGAGGCCATGCGCCGCTTCGGCTCCGACAAGCCCGACCTGCGCAACCCGATGGAACTGGTTGACATCGCCGACGCCGTGAAGCACATCGAATTCAAGGTGTTCGCCGAGCCGGCCAACGACCCGGCCGGTCGCGTGGTCGCGCTGCGCGTGCCGGGCGGTGCCGCACTCTCCCGCAAGGAGATCGACGGCATGGCCGAGTTCGCCGCCAAGTACGGTGCCAAGGGTCTGGCCTGGCTGAAGGTCGAAGACCTCGCCAAGGGTCGCGACGGCATCAACTCGCCGGTGGCCAAGTTCCTCGACGACGCCGCGCTGGAGCAGGTCCTTGCACTCACCGCTGCCGCCGATGGCGACATCGTGTTCTTCGGCGCCGGGCGCTGGAAGACGGTCACCGATTTCATGGGTGCCGTACGCCTGAAGGCCGGTCGTGACCGTGGCTTGGTGGAAACCAGCTGGAAGCCGCTGTGGGTCACCGACTTCCCGATGTTCGAGTACGACGACGAGGAGCAGCGCTACGTCGCGCTCCACCATCCGTTCACCGCGCCGAAGGTCGACGATATCGCCGACCTGCGCGCCAACGCCGGCGTCGCGGTCAGCCGCGGCTACGACATGGTGCTCAACGGCAACGAGATCGGTGGCGGCTCCATCCGTATCCATCGTCCGGAGATGCAGAGCGCAGTGTTCGACCTGCTCGGCATTGGCGCGGACGAGGCCGAGGCCAAGTTCGGCTTCCTGCTCAAGGCCCTGCGCCTGGGCGCGCCGCCGCACGGCGGCCTGGCCTTCGGTATCGACCGCATCGCCGCGCTCATGGCCGGCACCGAGTCCATCCGCGACGTCATCGCCTTCCCGAAGACCACCAGCGCGCAGGACCTGATGACCGACGCCCCGTCGGCGGTCTCGGAGCCGCAGCTGAAGGAACTGCACGTCCGCGTCGCCGCGGAGACGCCGAAAGCCTGATCCGGAACGCCCGCTGATGAATGCCCCGCCTGACGATGTCCTGCTCCTCCATGGTTTGTGGATGCGGGGCATCGCCATGGCGATGCTCCATCGACGGCTTCGCGAGGATGGCTTCCGCGTCCACCAGTTCGAATACATGAGCGTCGCCGCGCCGCCCGAACAGGCGATCGCGCGGCTCCGCAAGCGCATCCGGGCCCTTGGACCCGCGCCCGTTCACGTGGTGGGGCACAGCCTTGGGGGCATCCTGGCCCTGCTGGCCTGCCGCGATGACGACCTGCCCAGTGGCCGCATCGTCTGCCTGGGTTCGCCGCTCAACGGCAGCGGTGCCGCCCGAGGACTCACCCATCGCTGGGGCGGCGACATGCTGCTGGGCCGCTCCCGTGAACTGCTCGAACATGGTCTCGACCGCTGGGATGGCGGTCGCGAGGTCGGCATGATCGCCGGTCGCCAGCCCGTCGGGCTGGGCGCCTTCGTCGGCGAACTGGGCGACGAGCACGACGGCACCGTGGGGGTAGGGGAGACCCGCCTGCCCGGGCTGGCCGACCACTGCGTGCTGGAAACCAGCCACACGGGGATGCTCGTGTCCGCCGATGTCGCCCGCCAGGTGGCGTTTTTCCTCAGGGACGGCCGTTTCGACGCCTGACCCCCTGTAGGAGCGCGCTTGCGCGCGATCGCGCGCAAGCGCGCTCCTACAGATGATTGCCCCCTCGCTTCCCTCCCCGTAACCCACTTCCGCTAGAATCGCGCCCCTGTCCGTCCGGTAACTCCAGGAAACGCCCATGGGTAGAGGCCCGTCCATCGAAGGTCGCAAGAACGCCGAAGACGCCAAGCGCGCCAAGGTGTTCACGAAGCTGATCCGCGAAATCACCATCGCCACGCGTGGCGGCGTGCCCGACCCCAACGGCAACCCGCGCCTGCGCGCTGCCATGGACAAGGCCCTGGCCGCCAACATGACCAAGGACACCATCGAGCGCGCCATCAAGCGCGGCTCGGGTGCCGACGGCGGCGCCGACATGCACGAGATCCGCTACGAGGGCTACGGCCCGGCGGGTACCGCGCTGATCATCGACTGCGTGACCGACAACCAGACCCGCACCGTCGCCGACGTGCGCGCGGCGCTGAACAAGCTCGGTGGCAACATGGGCACCACCAACTCGGTGGCGTTCCAGTTCACCCGCGTGGGCCAGGTGCTGGTCCACACCGGCGGTGACGCCGATGTCGAGGCGAAGCTGGAAGAAGCCGCCATCGAGAACAACGCCGAAGACATCGCCATCGAAAACGGCGTCGGCACGGTGTTGCTGGCGGCCGACCCCATCGCTGTCGAGGCCATGCGCAAGGCCCTGGCCGCCGCCGGCTTCGAGATCGACGGCTCCGATGTGGTCATGCGGCCCAACGGCCCGCTCGTGACGCCCACCGGCGAAGCGCTGGAACAGTTCCAGAAACTGCTCGAACGCCTGGACAGCCTCGACGACGTGGACGAGGTCTACCACAACGCCGTCCTGCCGTCGGACGCCGAGGACGCGTGAGGCCCTTCGGGCCTTTCGTCGTCCACGCGCTTCATTCGCTGTCATGACCCGTATCCTAGGTATCGATCCGGGTAGTCAGCGCACGGGTGTCGGCGTGATCGACGTGGCGGACAACGGCGCGCTGACCCACGTTTGGCACGGCGCGCTGGTGGTGGGCGGGGAGGCGACCTTCCCGCTCCGCCTGAAACGTATCTTTGACGAACTCTGCGCCATTATCGGCGCGCACGGTCCGGCGGAAGCCGCGATCGAGCGCGTGTTCATGGCCCGCAACGCGGATTCGGCCCTGAAACTCGGGCAGGCGCGTGGCGCGGCCGTGTGTGCCGTGGTCAGCCAGGGAATCGTCGTGCACGAATATGCAGCGACCGAGGTGAAGCAGGCGGTGGTCGGTACCGGCCGCGCCGACAAGACCCAGGTCCAGCACATGATCGGGATGATCCTCGGCCTCAAGGGGCCGTTGCAGGCGGACGCCGCCGACGCATTGGCGATCGCGATCGCCCATGCGCACACCCGATCCAGTATCGAACGCGTGGGTATTCCGCGCACGGCTTGGAGACGTCGCCGATGATCGGCCGCCTGCGTGGCACCCTGGTAAGCAAGCAGCCTCCGTCGCTCCTCATTGAGGTGGGCGGCGTCGGCTACGAGGTCGACGCACCGATGTCGACCATCTACGACCTGCCGGCCACCGGCAAGGAAGTGATCCTCCTCACCCATTACGCGGTGAAGGAAGACGGCGTGGCGCTCTACGGTTTCCTGCGCGAGGCCGAACGCGCGATGTTCCGGCACCTGCTGAAGGTGTCCGGCATCGGCGCGAAGATCGCGCTGGCCGTGCTTTCCGGCGTTTCCACCGACGAACTCTCTCGCCTGGTGCATGCCGGCGATGTCGTCGCGCTGACCAAGATTCCCGGCATCGGCAAGAAAACTGCCGAACGCATGGTGGTGGAGCTGCGCGATCGCGTGGAAGCCACCGGCGTGCGCCTGCCCGTGTCCGCCGCGGGCGAATCCGCGGCGCTCGACCCGGTCGGCGAAGCCACCGTCGCCCTCCAGCAACTCGGCTACAAGCCGCCCGAGGCCCTGCGCCTCGTTACCAAGGTGAGCGCCGAAGGCGACACCGCCGAAACCATCATCCGCAAGGCGCTGCGCGCCGCGCTGGGAAGCTGATACCCATGGGCATGACTCACGCCGAAGAACTCCGCAACGCGCACGGCAAGAAGCTGGCAACGCTCGCCCTGGGCGCCATCGGCGTCGTGTTCGGCGACATCGGTACCAGCCCGCTGTACACGATGAAGGAAACCCTCGGCACGCACGGCATGACGCCGCAGCCCGCCGCGGTGCTCGGCGTGCTCTCGCTGATCTTCTGGTCGCTGCTCATCGTGATCTCGCTCAAGTACGTCACCTTCGTGATGCGGGCGGACAACAAGGGCGAGGGCGGCATCATGGCGCTGATGGCGCTCGCGCAGCGCAGCGTCAGCGGCTCGCCGCGCGCCCGCTGGGTGCTCGCCGCGATCGGTATCTTCGGTGCGTCGCTGTTCTATGGCGATGGCGTCATCACACCGGCGATGTCGGTGCTGTCGGCGGTGGAGGGTATCGAGGTGGCCGCGCCATCGCTCGATACCTACGTGCTGCCGATTTGCCTGGTGATCCTGCTCGCGCTGTTCGCGATCCAGCGTCATGGCACCAACCTGGTGGGCAAGGCATTCGCGCCCGTGATGTGCGTGTGGTTCATCGTCGTCGCCATCCTCGGCGCGCGCCAGATCGTGACGCATCCGCAGGTGCTCTACGCGGTCAATCCGAGCTACGCCGTGCATTTCTTCATGGAGCACGGCAAGCAGTCCTTCATCGCCCTCGGCGGCGTGGTGCTCGCGCTGACCGGCGGTGAAGCCCTGTATGCGGACATGGGCCACTTCGGCAAGAAGCCCATCCGCTACGCCTGGTTCTTCTTCGTGCTGCCCGCGCTGCTCATCAACTACTTCGGCCAGGGCGCGCTGCTGCTCAACGACCCGACCGCCATCGAGAATCCGTTCTACAAGCTGGTTCCCGAGTCGCTGCTGTATCCGATGATCGCCCTGGCCACGGCCGCGGCGGTGATCGCCTCGCAGGCCGTGATCTCCGGCGCCTTCTCGATGACCCGCGAGGCGATGTCGCTGGGTTACTCGCCGCGCATGGCCGTGGTGCACACTTCGCGTGAGATGTCGGGCCAGATCTTCGTGCCCTGGATCAACCGCCTGCTGCTCGTGCTGGTGGTGCTCGCGGTACTGGGCTTCCGTTCGTCGAACAACCTCGGCGCGGCCTACGGCATCGCCGTGACCGGCACCATGACCATGACGACCCTGCTCGCCCTGGTGGTCGCCAAGCGTCGCTGGAACTGGCATTGGTCCGCCGTCATCACCGTGGGCGTGATCTTCCTTATCGTCGACCTGGCCTTCTTTGGCGCCAACGCGCTGAAGATCGCCCATGGCGGCTGGTTCCCGCTGGTACTCGGCGTGGTGATCTTCACCGTGATGACCACCTGGCGCCGCGGTCGCGACCTCGTGGTGCGCGAAATCAAGCAGTCGGGCCTCGCGCTGGAGCCCTTCGTGGCGAACATCGCCGACCACCCGCCGCTGCGCGTGCCGGGCACGGCCGTGTTCCTTACCGCCAACCAGAACTCCGTGCCGCATGCCATGCTGCACAACCTTAAGCACAACAAGGTGCTCCACGAGCGCAACGTGTTGCTTACCGTCGAGATGCTGGAAACCCCGGTGGCCGACTACGAGGAACGCATGGAGCTGATCGAGTACGGCGGCGGCTTCTACGGCCTGCAGCTGCGCTACGGTTTCGCCGAGGATCCCAACATCCCGGCCTCGCTCCAGCGCGCCACGGTCCTGGGCATCGACTTCGACATGATGGACACCACGTTCTTCCTGTCCCGCGAAAACATCGTCGCCGACGCCCGTCGCCCGGGCATGGCCCTGTGGCGCGACAAGCTGTTCGCCTTCCTCGCCCGCAACGCACTGCCGGCGACCGCGTTCTTCCAGATTCCAGGCAATCGCCTGATCGAGCTGGGCGCACAGGTCGAGATCTGATCGCTGGTGACGGGTGCCTGCTGTTGGCACCCGTCACCAGTGGATCGATGGATACGCGAGACCATCACGTCTCGATCAGTTTGCGCGCGATCTCCAGAAGCTTCGCCTGATTCGCCGCATGGACCTCTGGATGTAGTGGCTGCAGTTGCAGCGAGTAAAGCTTCCGCGTGTTGGCCCAGCCGACGGTCACGAGAGTGCGTCCCGATGCATCGCGTGCCGTCTTGGCGGTGCCTGGCTGGCCATTGACCTCGATATTCACCCACTCCTTGATCATGGTGACGGATTCCTTCCCGGCGGAATGATCGGTTTCATTGAGGATCACGAGGCCAAGTGGATGTTGGGGATGCCCTCGCCGAATCTCGGTGGGGCTCGCCCTGGAGGGGTGTCTACCTGCCTCCTGCTATCCGTATCGGGTATCGCCTGCATTTAAACCGGCTCGTGCTGCATACCTTGATCGATGTCCGGATGCCGGACGTCAATCAAGGATGCGATATGCATCGAACACGAATGGGTTGTTTGGCGGCGCTTCTGTTTTTCGTATCTGCAGATGCCTCGGCGGCCATCAAGTGGCTGAGCCGTGCCAATTGCGTTGGCGGCACGGTGAACGAATCGGTCACCTATGATCGTCCTCAGTTGAAGACGCACTTCATGTACACCGAAAGTCATCACGTGGGCTTTGGGGCCGTTGGCGGGCACGTTGTGACCGCGCCCTGGAATGTGACGTGGCGTTCCTATGCCGGGGACATCGGTGACGTATCCAGGAATACCGTCAGGGGAGTTCATGTGTTTGGGGACAATCTTCGCTTTCTGGCTACCGAGTACACGATCGCAACCGATTGCAACCTGAGGGAGTGGTGACATGACGAACTTGAAGTTGAAAGCATGTCTCGGCCTTGCATGCGTTGCCTTGGGCTCCGCGACGGCGAATGCGGGTGAAGAACCATCGGTGGCCGACCTTGCGCAGATGTCTCCCCAGAGTGTTCATCAGGCGCAGGAAGACGGGGTCGACATGAAGCGCATTTCCGCCCTGTCGGGAGTCCACATCCTTTCGCTGGATGAATCGCCTTACGTCGGATTGTTGGCGGAACAGATTCGCAGGGAGCTTGCCGAGCAAGAGGCGTCCGGCGCGGCCAGCGTATCGGCAGCCGAGGTGCGTGACCTTCGCAAGGAATCCCGGCGTATCCGGCGCTCCACGGTCGAAGGCCGGAACGGGGGAACGTTCGGTCGATCGATCTCAGATATTCGGTCTCAATTGCATTACGAGCCGATTTCGATTTCAGGGAGTGTGCTGGACGGCGTTCCCCTAACGGACATCGCGACATCCGGAGGACTCCAGGACGGCCGCTGGACGGGAACGATGCGATCCTGGGATGTCCCCGCCCTGGGCTTCATCGAATTGAGCGAGTACGAATACAAGGGCGGCGGAGGATCGATCACCCTCGTCAAGGAGACCCTCAACGTCGATATTCATGGATATCCAGGGGCACTGAAGGTGTCTCGGTCCGATGATGGGGTAACCATCCTTTCGTTGGGTTGGGTCACGGATCGCTCCGTTTACCGGCTGGATCTGCAACCATTGGACCATCAGCAGGTGCAAGCCAATCGAGATGCGTTGCTGGCTGTGGCCAGGGCACTCGGCGGCGCAGCAGACGACTGAGATACCGAGCCGTTGCAAGAGCGTACCCTGCGTGCACGCGCTGTCGCGCGCAGGGTGCGCCATCATAGGGCCGGACACACAGGTCGAAATCCAAAAGAGCATCGCGCGCGCCTGTAGGAGCGCGCTTGCGCGCGATCCGGCCATGCCATAATGCAGGTATGTCCGACCATCGCATCATTTCTTCCGCCGCCGCCATGGACGACGAGGCGCTGGAAGCCAGCATCCGCCCCAAGCGTCTTGCCGAATACCTTGGCCAGAAGGCGGTGCGCGAGCAGATGGCCATCTATATCGAGGCGGCCCGGCGACGGGGTGGGGCGCTGGACCACGTGTTGATCTTCGGGCCTCCGGGCCTGGGCAAGACCACGCTGTCCCATGTCATCGCCAACGAGCTGGGCGTCAACGTCCGCTCCACGTCGGGTCCGGTGCTCGAGCGCGCCGGCGACCTCGCCGCGCTGCTGACCAACCTCGAGGCGAACGACGTTCTTTTCGTCGACGAGATCCACCGTCTGTCGCCCGTGGTGGAGGAAGTGCTCTATCCGGCGATGGAAGACTTCCAGATCGACATCATGATCGGCGAGGGCCCCGCGGCCCGCTCGATCAAGCTCGACCTGCCGCCGTTCACCCTGATCGGCGCGACGACCCGCGCCGGCATGCTCACGGGACCGCTGCGCGACCGCTTCGGCATCATCCAGCGCCTGGAGTTCTACAGCGTGGACGAGCTGGCGGCGATCGTCCGCCGCGCGGCCCGGATCATCGGCGTCGATTGCGACGTGGACGGCGCCCTGGAAATCGCCCGGCGCTCGCGGGGCACGCCCCGCATCGCCAACCGACTGCTGCGCCGGGTCCGCGACTACGCGGAAGTGCGCGGCGACGGCCGCATCACCTACGAGATGGCCAGCGCCGCCACCGACATGCTGCGGATCGACGCGGAGGGCGTGGACGACCTCGATCGCCGCCTCCTGGGCACCATCATCGAAAGTTTCGACGGGGGCCCGGTCGGCGTGGAGTCACTGGCCGCCGCCCTCAGCGAGGACCGTGGCACGTTGGAAGACGTGGTCGAGCCGTACCTGATCCAGCAAGGTTTTCTGGTCCGCACGGCGCGGGGCCGCATGGCCACGGCCAAGGCCTGGCGCCACCTGGGGCTGAATCCGCCGCCGCGGCAGGCCGCCACGCCCGACCTGTTCCCGGGCGGGTCATGAGCGCCTTCACCTGGCCCATCCGCATCTACTGGGAAGACACCGACGCCGGCGGCCTGGTCTACCACGCGAACTTCGTCGCCTATCTGGAA
Source organism: Luteibacter sp. (assembly GCF_009912395.1). Classification (GTDB taxonomy): domain Bacteria; phylum Pseudomonadota; class Gammaproteobacteria; order Xanthomonadales; family Rhodanobacteraceae; genus Luteibacter. Next base: position 79,576 of record NZ_WNDO01000023.1, read on the forward strand.
CGGGGCCGCACCGAATGGCTGCGCGCCCAGGGTCTGGACCAGTCCAGCATCCGCGAGACGACCCGCCTGGCCTTCGTGGTCCGGGACATGCACCTGGATTTCCATGCGCCGGGCCGTCTGGATGATGAACTCCTGGTAAGCGTAACCGTCAAAGAGACGCGCTCTGCCAGTATCCTGTTCAGCCAGGACATCGTCCGTGGGGAAACCCTCCTGGTCCATGCCGAGGTACGCGTCGCGATGGTCAATCTCGACACGATGCACCCGGCAAAGATCCCGGCCGGTCTGTTTCCCTCCTGATTTCCCCAAAACACTTAAGCCCTTGATATTCCGGCGGAGAGCCTTCTTGCGATGAACGGTGGACTCAATATTTTCAAGCTGGTCGCGGAAGCGAGCCTGCCCGTACAGCTGGTCATGCTGCTCCTGCTGGGCTTCTCGTTCCTGTCGTGGGTGATCATCATCCGCAAGTTCAACCAGCTGAAGCAGGCCCATACCAACGCCGAGGCCTTCGAAGACCGCTTCTGGTCCGGCGCCGACCTGGCCGCCCTGTTCCGTGAAGTGGGCAACCGCGAAGGCCAGCACGGCATGGAGAACATTTTCGAGGCCGGCTTCCGCGAGTTCGCCCGCCAGCGTCAGCGTCGTGTCACCGATGCCAATCGCGTCATGGAAGGCTCGGAGCGAGCCATGCGCGTTGCCGGCACCCGCGAGATCGGCAAGCTGGAGTCCAACCTCGAATTCCTCGCCAACGTCGGCTCGATCAGCCCGTACATCGGCCTGTTCGGTACGGTGTGGGGCATCATGGGCGCCTTCCAGGGCCTGGGCGAGATGAAGGACGTCACCATTTCCGTGGTCGCCCCGCACATCTCCGAAGCGCTGATCGCCACGGCCATGGGCCTGTTCGCCGCGATCCCGGCCGTGTGGGCGTACAACCGTTACGCCAACAAGGTCGAGCGGATCGCCTCGCGCTACGAGGTCTTCCAGGAAGAATTCTCCTCGGTGCTGCAGCGCCAGATCCACACCGACGACGCGGCCTGAGCCGGAGCGTAAGCAATGCGCACTTCCTACCGCCGTCAGAAGCGGAAGCTCAAGTCCGAGATCAACGTCGTGCCGTACATCGACGTGATGCTCGTGCTGCTGATCATCTTCATGGTCACCACGCCGATGATGAATCTCGGCGTGGACATCCAGCTTCCGCAGACCAATGCCAAGTCCTTGCAGGACAAGAAGGATCCGATCGTCGTCTCGGTCGACGAGAACGGTCAGATCTACCTCACCGCCAACGGCACCAAGCGCGAGCCGGTGAGCGAGGACGAGTTCCGCAAGAAGGTCACCGCGTTCCACGACGCCAACCCCGAGCTGCAGGTGCTGGTCGCGGGTGACCAGCGCGTGGGCTACGGCAAGGTGTATTCGATCCTCCCGATCCTCCAGGAAGCGGGCGTCTCCAAGATCGGCCTGATGAGCCAGCCGCAGTCCGCGCAGAATGGAAAACCGTAACGGTACCCCGCGCGCGGTCGTCCTGGCCGCGCTCCTGCATCTCGGCATCGTGGCCTTCCTGGGCCTCGCGATCATTCCGTGCTCGGACTACGAGAAGTGGGCCGAGGCCATTGGCCTGCCTGCCGAGTGGAATCCGCTGAAGTGCCCGGCGCCGATCCAGCTGCCCGGCCAGATCATCGAGGCCACGCTGATCGGTCCCACGGGCGCGCCGCCGCCGAAGCACACCCAGAAGCCGGTGCCCAACACGGTGCCCCCGCCGCCTGCCCAGCCTACGCCGACCCCGCCGCAGCCCGAAAAGCCGAAGGTGGAGACGCTGCCGCCGCCGCCGAAGCAGCCTGACCTGAAGGACCAGGAAAAGGTCGTCGACGACGCCGTGCAGAAGGCCGAGGACGCCAAGAAGCTTCAGGAAGAGAAACAGCGTCAGCGGCAGGCCGAGCTGGACGCCCAGCAGGAAGAAAAAAAGAAGGAAAAGCAGAAGCAGATCGACGAGATCTTCAAGCAGCTCGACGCCGCCAAGTCGCAGACGAAGCAGGCCGACGCCAAGAAGAAGCAGGCCGATCAGCAGCTGAAGGACCTCCAGAACGCCAAGGACGACGGGCGCGAGGACCTGCCGTACGCCGATAAGGTCCAGACCGGCCAGAACGGCAAGGACAACAGCAAGCAGGCGGCCTACATCGCGGCGATCCAGAACGCGGTGACACCGAACTGGCTGCGTCCGGACAACACCCCGGCCGCAGCGTGCATCGTCCATATCGTGCAGATCCCGGGTGGCCAGGTACTCAGTGCCAAGGCCGACTCCAGCTGTCCGTACGATGCGGCGGGCAAGGCCTCCATCGAGAACGCCGTGTTGCGCGCGCAGCCCTTGCCGTACCAGGGCTTCGAGGATGTCTTCCAGCGCAACCTCACCTTCACGTTCAGGCCGCAATGATGCAAGACGCCCCGCCTTGGGCATGGTCCTGGGCGGGGCGGTTCAGACTAGGGTCACGCTCCAAGCGGCCCCCGCGTTAAGATTCCGTCGCCGTCCCCTCATCCAGGTCGCAATGAACCCGCCCATGCGTAGAACGCTCTCCCGACTCGTCATCCTCCTGGCCGCCTTGACCGCCTTCGTGGCCGGCCCCGCCGCCGCCCAGTCGCTCAACGTGGACATCGTGGGCGGCCTGAAGACGGCCACCCCGATCGCCGTGGTGCCCTTCGCCCAGTCGGGTGGCGCACCGCTGCCGACCGACGTGGCCGACGTCATCCGCGCCGATTTCAACCGCTCCGGCAAGTTCCGCTCGCTGGACAAGAACGACATCGTCGAGACCCCGTCGCAGGGTTCGGACATCAAGTTCGCCACCTGGCGCCTGCTCAAGCAGGACTTCATCACCGTCGGCCGCATCAACGACGCCGGCGGCGGCATGCTCAAGATCGACTACGAGCTGTGGGACGTGAACCGTCAGCAGAGCCTGCTCGCCCAGTCGTTCACCGCCCCGGCGGGTGACCTGCGTGGCGTGGCCCACCAGATCGCCGACCAGATCTACGAAAAGATCACTGGCGTCCGCGGCGCCTTCTGGACCCGCATCGCCTACGTGACCGCCGTCGGCACGGGCAACAACACCACCTATTCGCTGATCGTGGCCGACTCGGACGGCTTCAATCCGCAGACCGTGGCCCGCTCGCGCGAGTCGCTACTGTCGCCGGCCTGGTCGCCGGACGGCAGCAAGATCGCCTACGTCTCGTTCGAAAGCGGCAACTCGGCCGTCTACGTGCAGAACATCTCCACCGGCTCGCGTAGCCTGATCGCCTCGCACCCGAAGGGCATCAACAGCGCCCCGGCCTGGTCGCCGGACGGCAGCAAGCTGGCGGTGAGCCTGTCGTACGTGGGTAACCCGGAGATCTTCATCATCGACGTCGCCAGCCACACCGAGACCCGGATCACCAACAACTTCGCGATCGACACCGAGCCGACCTTCACCCCGGACGGTCAAAGCATCATTTTCACCTCCGATCGTGCCGGCAAGCCGCAGCTCTACCAGACCTCGGTCGGCGGCGGAAACGCCACGCGGATCACCTTCCAGGGTGCCTTCAACGCCAGTGCCGCAGTGAGCTACGACGGTAAGCAGATTGCGATGGTGCAGGGCAACGGGAACGTGTATCGTATCGCCATCATGGACCGTAGCCTGGGTGGCCAGGTGCGTTTCGTCTCGCCCGGTAACGTGGACGATTCGCCCAGCTTCGCCCCTAACGCGAGCATGCTGCTGTATGCGGCATCGCAGGGTACGCGTGGCGTCCTGTATGCGGTTTCGGCAGACGGTGCCGTACGTCAACGCCTGGTCCTCGCGGACGGCGACGTGCGCGAGCCGGCCTGGGGGCCCTACCGACAGCGTTGAGGGCGCGCCCGCAAGGGCAGCGACCTTGACAACGTCCCAGGGAAGGGCGCGGATCGTTCCGCGCCTTTTCTGCGGACGAACGAATGAAGGAACACCCGGCGGCCGCCTTCCGGCGGTCGACGGAACGAAGGCGTAGGGTGCGGGACAGCGCCCCGTCAGCGTGGATGTAAGTAGAAAAACAGCCGGACAACCGGCGGTGTCTGTCCCGAAACCGTAAATCGACTGTCGGAACTCAACTGTTGAAGGAACGTCCCATGAACAAGACCGTTACCATCACCCTGGCCGCCCTGCTCTGCGTGGGCGCGGTCGCTTGCTCCAAGAAGCAGGTCAAGACCCCGCCGGCACAGCCGTCGGAGCCGGTCACCCAGACCCAGCAGCCCACCAACGACGGCAAGTACCAGCCGTCGGATCTCGACACCGACGCTTGCCTGCGCCAGCGCGTTGTCTACTTCGACTTCGACAAGAACGACGTCAAGCCGGAGTTCCAGCAGATCATCGCTTGCCACGCCAAGTACCTGCGTGACCGTCCGCAGTCGGCCATGACCCTCGAGGGCAATACCGACGAGCGCGGCACCCGCGAGTACAACCTGGGCCTCGGCGAGCGTCGTGGCAATGCCGTGTCCAGCTCCCTCCAGGCTGCTGGCGGCTCGGCCAGCCAGGTCAACGTGACCAGCTACGGCAAGGAAAAGCCGGTCTGCCGTGAGCACAACGAAGACTGCTGGTCCAAGAACCGTCGCGTCGAGATCGTGTACACCGCGAAGTAAGTAATGAAGAAGACTCTGGCTAACAGTTTCACGGCCAGGCTTGGCGTGGCGGGCGCGATCGCGTCCGCCACGCTTTTTGCGCTGCCCGCCACCGCCCAGGATCGCCTCAGCCTCGCCGACCGCGTGTCGCGGCTCGAGCAGCAGAACCAGGCCAACGCCGGCACGACCACGCTGGTGAACCAGGTCAACGACCTGCAACAGCAGCTTGCCCAGCTCCAGGGGCAAATCGAAGAGCTGCAGCACCAGAACCAGCAGCTCCAGGAATCCCAGAAGGCGCAGTACGCGGACGTCGATTCGCGGCTGGGTCGTCTCGAAAAGGGCGGTGCTCCCGCGCCGCAGGCCGCCGCTCCGGCGCCTCAGGCGTCCGCGCCCGCTCCCGCCGCACCCTCTGCCCAGCAGCAGCCTGCCGCCGCCCAGGCGCCGGCCGCCGCCTCCAGCAGCCCGGGCCAGGCGTCGCCGGCCGAGCAGGCCGCCTACGATGCCGCGTTCAAGTCCCTGCGGGGTGGCGATTACGTCACTGCCTCGCGCGGCTTCCGCGACTTCCTCACCAAGTACCCGGATAGCCCGCTCGCTCCCAACGCCTATTATTGGCTGGGCGAGTCGTACTACGTGACCATGAACTACCCGGTGGCCATCGAGGCCTTCCAGCGGCTGGTCAAGAACTACCCGCAGAGCGAGAAGGTCTCCGACGGCCTGCTCAAGGTCGGTTATTGCCAGATCGAGCTGAAGCAGCAGGACGCCGCGATCGCCACGCTCAAGCAGGTCACCACGAAGTATCCGGGCACCAAGGCCGCAGGCCTCGCACAGGAACGCCTGCGCCGCCTGCAGCGCCAGACGGCCAACTGATCCCATGAACGGCAACACCGCAACTCCGGCGGGCGTTCCGCCGGTCGCTCCCGTCAAGGAGCGCCTGCGGATCACCGAGATCTTCCACTCCGTACAGGGCGAGGCCGATGCGATCGGCTGGCCCACGGTATTCGTGCGCCTCACGGGCTGCCCGTTGCGCTGCGTCTGGTGCGATACCGAGTACTCCTTCCACGGCGGGCAGTGGCACGACATCGACGATATCGTGGCCCAGGTCGCCAGCTATGGCGCGCGCCATGTCTGCGTCACCGGTGGCGAGCCGCTGTCGCAGAAGCGCTGCCTGATCCTGCTGCGCAAGCTCTGCGACGCGGGTCATGACGTCTCCCTGGAGACCTCCGGCGCGCTCGATGTGGCCAACGTCGATCCACGCGTGCGCAAGGTCATGGACCTGAAGCCGCCGGACTCCGGCGAAAGCGCGCGCAACCTCTGGTCCAACCTCGACCACCTGCTGCCGCACGACCAGGTGAAGTTCGTGATCGCCAGCCGTGGCGATTTCGAATGGGCGCGCGACGCCGTCCGCGAGCATGCGATCGACCGCAAGGCGATGCCGCTGTTCTCGCCGGTGTGGGGCAAGGTCGAGCCGCGCGAACTCGCCGAATGGATCATCGAAGAACGACTGCCGGTGCGTTTCCAGCTTCAGCTGCACAAGCTGCTCTGGAACGACGCGGCGGGTCATTGAGTAATTTCTAAAAAGGCGTAGCCATGAACACCTCGAACACTCCCCGCAAGGCCGTCATCCTCGTATCCGGCGGCATGGATTCCGCGGTCACGATCGCGATGGCCCATGAGCAGGGTTTCGAGGTGTATGCGCTGAGCGTCGCCTATGGCCAGCGCCATAGCTCCGAGCTGGAAGCCTCCGAGCGCGTCTCGAACATGCTGGGCGCGAAGCGTCACAAGACCGTGCATGTCGACCTGCGCAGCATCGGCGGCTCGGCGCTCACCGACAACATCGACGTGCCGGACGAAGGCGGCGACGGCATTCCCGTCACCTATGTGCCGGCGCGCAACACGATCATGCTGTCGATCGCCCTGGGCTGGGCCGAAGTGCTCGGTTCCACGGATATCTTCTGCGGCGTCAACGCCGTGGATTACTCGGGTTACCCCGATTGCCGCCCGGCCTTCATCGACGCCTACGAGGCGCTTGCCAACGTCGCCACGAAGGCGGGCGTCGAAGGCGCGGGCATCCGTATCCACGCGCCGCTGATGAACATGGGCAAGGGTGACATCGTGCGCGAAGGCGTGCGCCTGGGCGTGGATTTCTCGCAGACCGTGAGCTGCTACAACGCCGATGCCGAAGGCCGTGCCTGCGGCCATTGCGATGCCTGCCGCCTGCGCGCCGAGGGCTTCGCCAAGGCCGGCGAGAAGGACACCACGCGTTACGTGTGAGCGTGCGCCATGCCGCCGTGGCCGCGTATGGCGCCCGGCGGATGACCGATGGTGCGCTTGAACGCGCGGCTGAAAGCGGCGAGTGAGCCATAACCCAGGCGAAACGCGACGCTTTCGATCGATTCCCGATCGCGCCCGATCCACTGCGCGGCCAGGCGCATGCGCAGTTCGGTGAGATACCGCACGGGAGTCATGCCCGTGACTTCGAGGAAGCGCTCGGCGAACACCGAGCGCGAACTGCCCATTTCCTCGGCGAGGTTCGCCACGGTCCACGCCTTGCCCGGATCGCGATGCATGGCAAGGATCACCTTGCCCAGTCGTGGATCACGCAGCGCCTGCACCCAGCCCGTGGCGTCACCGCAGCCGCACTCGACCCAGGCGCGGACGATAAAGGCGGCCACCACGTCGGCCAGTCGCGAAAAGACGCCGGCGAAGCCCGCGCGCTTCGTGCACGATTCGCGCTCCATCGCCTCGAGCATGACGCGCAGTTCCGGGTAGCGGTCGAGCAACGTGGCAACCAGCATCACCTCGGGCATCGAGGCCACCAGCATCTGCATGCCGCCCAGGTCGAACTCCATGCAGCCGCTGAAGATCAAGGCTTCCTTGCCCGCATCGGCATCGCTGCCGGGTCGTTCGATGGAGGTGACGGTAGGGCAGAGCGTGGTCGCTTCCAGCTCGCGGACATCCAGGCAGGGCGAAACATCCAGCGCGGAAACCACTTCGTGCTCCCCGCCGTGCGGCATCAGCACGGCATCGCCGGTGTCGAGGCGATAGGTCTTTCCGCTGGCGCAGCGCAGGTGCACCGGGCCGCGGCCGACGAAATGGAAGTGGGCCAGCCCGGCGGCTTTTCCAAAGGAAAGCCCTAGCGGGGGTGCCAGTTCGATCCGCCGGTACTCCACGCCGATGAGCCGCATGCCCATCAGCAATTCGCTGGTGAGGTCGGTGCCGTCGTGCGTCGTGGAGGGAAGGGAGTTCATCAAATCTGGACGAATGATCAAGATATTCGGATCGATCGTCATAGACCGTCCGGGTGCCGGCCCGTAGTCTACTCCCATCCTTTTCTGCTTTCCCCTATCCCATGAATCCTTCCGTTCCGAACGTTCAGGGCGGTGCGTCGCCCTCTGCGCCTCGATGGGGCGCGGTCCTGTCCATGACCCTGGGCGTGTTCGCCTTGGTCACCGCCGAGTTCCTGCCGGCTAGCCTGCTCACGCCGATGGCGGCGGGGCTGGGCGTGTCCGAGGGCGTGGCTGGCCAGACCGTCACCGTCACGGCGATCGTCGCCATGGTCACCAGCCTGTTCACGGCGTCGCTCACCCGCAGCATGGATCGTCGCTGGGTCCTGCTCGGCTTTTCCGTGATGTTGCTGATTTCCAATTTCCTCGTCGCCTTCGCGCCGAGTCTTGCCGTGGTGCTGGCGGCGCGCGTGATCCTCGGTATCGCCCTTGGTGGCTTCTGGACGATGGCGGCAGCCACCACGATGCGCCTGGTGCCGGAGTCACACGTGCCGCGCGCGCTGTCGATTCTCTTCAGCGGGGTATCGCTGGCGACCATCGCGGCGGCGCCGCTGGGTAGCTATTTCGGTGGCCTGATTGGCTGGCGAGCGGTGTTCCTGCTCGCGGCGGGTATCGGCACGCTGGCCTTCGTCTGGAAGCTGGTCGCGCTGCCCAGCATGTCGGCCAACGGCAACACCAACCTCGGCACGCTCATCGAGGTGCTCAAGCGACAGGGCATGGCGCGCGGCATGTTCGCGTGCATCCTGGTCTTCACCGGCCACTTCGCGTTCTTCACCTACCTGCGTCCCTTCCTCGAAACGGTGACGGGGGTGAACGTGAATGGCCTGTCCGCGATCCTGCTCGGCTTCGGTGTCGCCAACTTCATCGGTACGTCGTTGGCCGGTCTGCTGCTCGAACGTAGCCTCTGGGTCACCCTGGTGACGATGCCGTTCGCGATGGCGCTGATCGCGCTGGTGTTGCTCGCATCGGGCACGATGCCCTTGCTGCACGCCGTGCTCGTATCGCTGTGGGGCATGGCCTTCGGTGCGATTCCGGTGGCGTGGACCACCTGGGTCACGCGTATCGTGCCCGACGAAGCCGAAAGCGGTGGCGGCTTGATGGTGGCCGCGGTGCAACTGGCGATCACCACGGGTGCGGCAATGGGTGGCGTGGTCTTCGACGCGGCCGGCGTGAAGGCGGTGTTCGTCGCCAGTGCGCTCGTGTTGCTGGTGGCTACGCTGGTGATCTCCTTCGGCTTCCGCGCACACACGACGTTCGACACGGTCGCGGAGGACGGGGCGGCCTGAGCCGCCCCGTCGTCATGCTCAGTTGACCGACACCGCGCTCCATGCGGTGGCGACGGCCTTCGACTCCGTGGAGTTCGCTCCATAGAGATCGTTGGCCGCCTTGATGGTGGCGGCACGCGCATCCGTGTAGGTCGAGGTTGAGGTGAAATACACGCTCAACGCGCGATACCAGATCTTGCCTGCCTTGTCGCGACCGATGCCGGCGAAGCTGGTGTTGCCGTTGCAGACCAGATCCTTGGGCTGGTAGTTGAAGCCCGTCGGCACGACCGGGCCTTCGGCCAGCAGGTAGAAGAAGCGGTTGCCCACGCCCGAGCTGTAGTGCGGATCATAAACGCCGCCCTGGTTGGTCTTCGACGCGGTGAAGCCGCCCGTCGGATAGCAGCTGAAGGAACGGCCATCGGCGTCCTGCTTGAACATCAGGCGCAGCGCCTTGGTGCCGTTCGGGTTGCTCGAATACACCGCTTCGCCGATCAGGTAGTTGCCCGGATGTCCCGGTACGTTGGCGTTGAACTCGACCAGTGTACCGAGGATGTCGGAGTTGGCTTCGTTGAGGCCGCCGCTGTCCTTTACACCGTAGTAGCCGAGGTTGGCGGTGGCGCTGTTCACGCCGTGGCTCATCTCGTGACCGGCGACATCGAGCGCCACCAGCGGCAGGTAGCCCTGGCTGATGTTGCCGTCGCCGTAGTACATGCTCTTCGTGCTGGCATACCAGAACGCGTTGACGTAATTCTGGCCAACGTGCGCATACGTCTTCACGCCCTTGCCGTCGTTGAAAATGCCCGTGCGTCCGTGCACGTTCTTGTAGTAGTCCCAGGTGGCGGCCACGCCGTAATAAATATCGCTGGCGACGGTGGCACGATCCGAGGTGGCGTTGTTGCCCCAGGTATTGGTGGTGTTGGTGTAGAGCGTGGCGGCCGAGGTGTTGAACACGTCGGACTGGTTGTGCGCGTCGTAGGTCGCGCCGTTGCCGCGGCTCGGATCGACCAGCTGGAAACCGCCGCTCACGGAATTCGTGGTGATGGTGACATTGCCTAGCGTGAGCGACTTGCCCGTGCCCTGTGCGGCGGCGGTCTCCACCTGGTCGTCGAGACCGAGGATGGCGCCGGTCTGCGCATCGACGTAATAGATGATGTCGCCGATGGGCACGCCGTCGTTGCGTTCGCCAAGCACATGCACCTGATAGGCGAGCGTCGGAGCGATGCCGCGCGCATACAGCGCCAGCGAGGTTTCGGGCACACCGTTGATGTCGCCGGGGAACGCGGCGGCCGCTTCCACGCGGGCCCGGTCGGCGCTGATCTTCGGCGTGACCGAAGGGCGCTTCGCGGTGGCGAGCTTCATGCTCACGCTATTGAGCACGCCACTGTGCGAATGGGATACGACATCGCCGCCGACGACGGGCAGGCCGCCGAAGAAGCGATCCAGTCGCACGTGTTCCGTGCCATCGGCATCGACGATGACATCGCGGGCCTTGAACTGGTCGGAGCCCGTGCTGGGCTGGGCGGTAGCCAGCGACAGCGTCCTCGCGGAACGCGACAGGTTGGTCGCTGGCAGATTGAAACTATCCGGATGGGCGTTGACGAGATTCAACGCCCGGTCGATCACGGCCTGGCGGTCGACGTCGGCGGCGGACACCGTTCCGACGATGCCGAACATGGCGGCGGCAAGCAAAGTTACACGCAGTCGCATACTTCCTCCCTAGATGGACATGTGCCCGTCACGGTCTCGCATGTACCGTGGGCATGCATGGGCGTCGGCCCCCACCGACGCGATAACGCGGACCGTCGATCCGCGAGACCCGAGCATGGCATGCCGGGAATCATCGAAAACGCCTTCGTCGTTTCCTCCAGGGAACGACCTGTTCGTTGTGGCGGGGTAGGGTAAGCGCAAGAAATTGCGTTTGCAGAGTGATGAATTATGCAAATTCGGATGGCATGACATCGTTCTGGCGTGAACGCATCAGAGGCGCCTGAGCCCGCGCAGATACTCGCCCGGCGAGTTACCCACCAGGCGGGTGAACGCCGTGGTGAAGCTGCTTGCACCGCTATAGCCGACATCGATCGCGACGGCGGTCAACGGTTCGCCCTGGATCATGCGTTCGATCGCGGCGACGATACGCAGCCGGTCACGCCACTGCCTGAAATTCAGGCCGGTTTCTTCCTGGAATTTCCTTGCCAGTGTTCGCTCGCTGGTACCGACGCGAGTACCCAGTTCGGCCAGGGTTTCATTCGACGCGGGGTGATCGCGCAGGTGGCGCGTGACCATTCTCACGCGCTTGTCCTTGGCATCGGGTACGGAGAAATCGGCGAGAGAGGGACGGTCCGCGAGTTGGATCAACAGCAGTTCGTTCAATAGCGTGAGTTCGCGACTGTCCTGCGCGGTGAGTCGCGATGCGCGCCGCACCAGCTCGACGGCGAGCGTGGACATCGGCAACAGGGCGCAGCGATCCGGAAGTCCGTCCGACATGGCTGCGGGAAGATGCATGCGGATCAGCTCGCACGACTTTGGATAGCTTGCCGCGTGGCGCCGACGTGGCGGCACCCACACCGCGGTGCCCGGGGTCGCAAGATGCCAGCCGGTTTCGTCCTGGATACGGACACTGCCCTCGACCGCCAGCGTGAGCTGGCCATCGTCATGCGTGTGCGGGCCGATCGCGACACCCGCGGCATGGGCGACGCGGTTGGCCGACGATGGCGCGGAGGCGGAGCGGCGCGGTGGCATGGTGGCGGTCCGGCGAAAGGGGTTGGCAGATTGGCGAAATATAGGTCGAAAACTTTTGCCTAACGTATACCTCATCCCCTCGGAGGTACACCACCATGTCATCCCTGCATCTCATCGGCCTCTCCGGAAGCCTGCGCAAGGACTCCCATTCCAGCGCCATCCTTTCCAGCCTCGCCGAACTGTTGCCAGCTCATGCCACCTGGTCGACGCTGGATATCGGCGAACTGCCTCATTACAGCGCGGACCTCGAATCGGAGGCCTTGCCGCTTCCGGTGATCAACGCGCGTGCACGCGTCCAGCGAGCGGATGCGGTCATCATGGCCGTGCCCGAATACAACCACGGCATCCCCGGTGTGCTAAAGAACACGCTCGACTGGCTCTCCCGCCCCGTGCGAGCCAGTTGCATGATGGGCAAGCCGGTGCTCTTCGTCACCCAGTCCAACGGCAGCCTGGGCGGCGTGCGTGCGCAGTTCCAGTTGCGCGAAACGCTGGCATCGATGCTTTGCGTGCTGCCGCCCATGCAGGAGATGGTGGTGACGCACGCCAGCGAAAAGATCCGCGATGGCCGCATGGTCGACGAGGCGGCGCTACGCTTCATCGGTGCGCAACTGCACGCATTCCTCGAGCGCCTGGCGCCCGTGGAGTATGTGGCATGACCACCTGCTTGATCGCCCTGACCACCGGGTTGGTCGTGGGTGTCCTGTTCGCCTTGCTTCGCCTGCCTATTCCCGCGCCAGCGAGCCTGCCGGGCATTGTCGGTGCGGTGGGCTGCTTTCTGGGTAGCGTGATCGTCCAGTACCTTCGTTGAATCGAAATATGCAAATTTGGACATCGTGAAATTATTCTGTCGATCGTCCAGGCCCGCTCGCGGGGCCTAAACAATTTTCCGGATCCCTGGATCACCTGTAAGACACCGCCGCAAACGCCGGGCGGTTACCTACACCAGTGAGAAGGAAGGGATCATGGTCGGCATCGTCACGGGAAGCGGTCTGGGACTGGACAACACCTCGCTACAGGCGCTGGGTGCCCGGGGGATGCTGGGCAACGCGTCGGAGGGCAAGGCGGGCGAGTCGATCT
>NZ_WNDO01000024.1 GCF_009912395.1 Luteibacter sp.
GCGCGAGCACCGCGCCCTGTTGGAGCAATACGCTTTGATCGCCAGCATGAGTGCCAGAGGCAACTGCTACGACAACGCAGCAATGGAGAGTTGGAACCACAGTCTGAAGGTCGAGGCCATCCATGGTGAACACCTCGCCACACGGGAGCAGGCCAAGGCTCATGTGTTTGACTACATTGAGGTTGACTACAATCGGATCCGGCTGCACTCGACCCTGGGCTACCTCAGCCCAGAGCAGTACGAGCTGGCCAATGTCGCTTAGATAGGTGTCCGTAAATCAGGGGCAAGATCATACCTCACCCCTGGCCTGTTCCAGCGCGGCCCACATGATGCTGCTCGAACTGGACATCCCTCACGAGATCCGGTTTGTCGATATCTACGCGCAGCCGCATGTCCTGCTAGATGACGTCGTGCCTTTCGTCGACGTCAATCCCAAGAATGCCGTCCCGGCACTGCGACTCGATACCGGCGAGGTGCATACGGAGATCGGCGTCATTCTCCAATACATCGTCGACCTGAAGAGCCATTCCAGTCTGTTGCCAAGACCGGGCACCCAGGAGCGTTATCGCGTCATGGAATGGTTGAGCTACGTGGGCTCCGACGTGCATAAGACGATCGGGCCGTTATTCCACCCGCACATGCCGGAGGTGGCCAAGGATATCCATCGGCAGAACCTGCATCGCAGGCTGTCGTATATCGAAGCGCAGCTTGCGGATCGCCCCTATCTGACGGGCGAGAACTTCACCGTCGCCGATGCCTATCTGTTCGTGATGATCGGATGGGCGCCGTACTTCAAGTTTGACCTGACGCCTTATCCCAACCTCTCGGCCTTCCATGCGCGGATCGCGTCCAGGCCATCGTTCGATCTTCTGATGCAGGGCATCGCGCCGGCGCTAGGGCGGATGCGGCTGCCAGTGTTTTCCGGTACGACGTCTCCCTGATCCGCCTGGCTCAGGCTGGCCCTAGTCGTTCCCGAAGCTCGTCCAGCAACGATCGCCCCGCCGGACCGAGCGTGCGGTCCCGTCGATGTGCCGCGTAGATCGTGAGGCCGTCGCGGGGCGTGGGATCGTTTTCGATCCGGAAGCGCACGAGCTGTCCCTTGGCGACGGCATCGGCGACCAGATGCTGCGGCATACGGCACCAGCCGAATCCGGCCAACAGAAAATCGAGCCGCCGACCGAGATCCACGAAACGCCATGGCTTGGCGGTCGCCACGCCGTAGTTCGCGCTGTCCGTGTCGACGGGGTCCGAAAGGACGAGTTGGACATGCGGCTCAAGGTCGCCCCGCGATGCCGGCCCCGGCAGTTTGGCAAGCGTGTGGTCGGGAACCACGTAGGGTTCCATGTCGATCCTCAGCACGGGGTAGGCGACGATGTCCTCGGGCACGGCGGGCAGCAGGAGGCAGATGGCGAGCGCCGCCGAGTCGGAACGTAGCCTTCGCAGCGAGCCGCCGAGTCCTTCCGTGGAGAAACTGACGGGCAGGTCGGGGAAGCGCTGGTTCAGTGTCCGCAGGCTCTCGATGAGCGGGGCGGTCGGCACGAGGGGATCGATGGCGATGGTCAGCTCGGCTTCGAGGCCGGCGCGCGTGTTCGCCGCCACCGCTTCGAAGCGAGCCGCGCTGCCCAGGACAAGCCGCGCCTGCTCGACCAGGACCTTGCCGGTCTCGGTCAGTTGCGGGCGATGGCCGCCACGGTCGAACAACTGGACGCCTTGCAGTTCTTCCAGGTTGGCGATGGCCTGGCTGATCGCCGACTGGACACGGCGCAGCTTGCGGGCCGCCGCCGAGAAGCTGCCTTCGTCCGCGATGCTCACCAGGACGCGCAGGTGATCGAGGCTGAGATGTCCGATCGCCATGTATCACCAGAATCGATGGAAAGTATCGATATTATATCTCTTCCAGGAATGGGTTCGCCCTCGCATCATGCGGCCACGTCTTTACCTGTTCCCGGAGAAACCCCGTGACCCAGCTCCTCGTCATTGAAACCAGCCCGCGTGGCGAGATGTCCGTCTCGCGCCATATGGCCCGCCGCTTTGTCGCGCAGTGGGAGGCCGCCCACCCGGAAGGCGCCATCGTTCGCCGCGATCTGGCACAGACCGAACTGGCCTTCGTCACCGCGCCGTGGTTGCACGCCTACTTCACGCCAGCCGACCAGCATTCATCGGAGATGCGTGAGGCGCTGCGCTTATCGGACGAACTTGTGGCCGAGCTCCTGGCCGCCGACCACATCGTCATCGCGACCCCGGTCTACAACTACAACGTCCCCGCTGCGTTGAAGGCGTGGATCGACCATATCGTCCGCAAGGGCATGACGCTGGGTTTCGACGGCAAAGGGCTCGTCACCGGAAAAAAGGCCACCGTGCTGTTCGCCTCCGGGGGCGTCTACACCGAAGGTTCGCCCATCCGCGATCGCGATATCGCTCACCAGTACCTCAAGCTGATCCTCAACGTCATCGGGATCACGGATGTGAACATCGTTGCCGGCGGCGGCGCCAAGGCGGTCGACCTGGGCGACGACACCATGGATGGCTTCGTCGGCAAGCTCGATGTCCACCTGCGGCAGGCGGCCGCCTGATCGCGGCCTGGCGAAAACCGGGTTACATCGTCAGCAACACGCTCTTTTCCCTTTCGAGCGCACGCCGGGCCGCCGGTCGTTCGATCAGCCGGTTCTTCATGGCCGCGATGTTCGCAAGATCACCGATCGGCAAGCCGAGCTCACGACCCCACGGATAGAACACCAGGGCGTACGCGTCGGCGACCGTAAAGCGATCGCCCATCATCCATGGGCGATCCGCCAGCCGGGTGTCGATGTCCTGCAGGCAGGTCCAGTACTGCGCTTTCGCCTGCGTCCGGATAGCGTCGTGCATGCTCGTATCCGGGGCGACATGTTCTGGATGGAGGAAGTGCTTGAAGGTGGTGTGGACGGTTCCTGAAAGCCACGCACAGGTGGCTAGGGTGCGCGCCTGGTCGAGCGGGTCGGCACCCAGCAGGTCGTTGTCGGGATAGGTGTGGCCGATCCAGCCGAGGATGGCCACGGTTTCCAGCAGCACGCGTCCATCGTCGAAACGCAGGGCAGGGACCTTGGCGCGGGGATTGATCGCCAGATAGGCAGGATCGAATTGCTCGCCCTTGAAGATGTTCACCTTGCTGGTATCGAAGAGGGCGCCGGCTTCTTCCAGCGCGACGTGCGATGCCATGGAGCAGGCGTAAGGGCAGTAATAAAGAGTCAACATGACGTGCGGTCCTTGGTGTTCATGCCAAGATAGACAGCTCGCGCCCGACCAACAATTGGCTGGAATCGAGGAACACCTGCGCACGAAATGAGGAAGTCGATGGACAGGCTGGAGGCGATGTCGTTGTTGCTCGATACCCTGGATGCGGGGAGCTTTTCGGCCGCCGCGCGGCGGCGCGGCATTCCGGTCGCCACGGTCACGCGAAAGATCGGGCAGTTGGAAGAACAATTGGGCACCGTGCTTCTCATCCGGTCCACCCGGCGACTGGCACTCACGGACGCGGGGCAACGCTATGTCGCGGGCGCCCGGCAGGTGCTCTCGCAGATCGACGAGATCGAGCGCGATGCGGCCGGCGAATTCGTCGAGCCGACGGGGCGCCTAGTGGTGAGCGCGCCGCGTATGTTCGGGCGATGCCATGTGCTGCCCCTCATCGGCGACTTCCTGAGGCAGCACGAAGGCATCACCGTCGATCTTCAACTCACCGACAGCAACGTCGATCTGGCCGCCGGCGCCGCCGATCTCGCCTTGCGTATCGGCGTCCTTCCGGACAGCGGCCTGATCGCCACCCAATTGGGCACCATGCGATTGTTGATCGTCGCGAGTCCGGCCTTGCTCGAACGCTATCCGGAGCCCACGGATCCCCGTGGTCTTGCCGAACTGCCGGAAGTGATGGTCGATATCCTTCCACCCGGCGTCGCGTCCCGCCTTCATGCGGCGACGACGGATCGGTCCACGCGTCATGTACGCCTCTCGGTATCCGGTGCCGAAGCCGCCGTGGATGCGGCCGAAGCGGGCATCGGCTTTGCGCGCCTGTTGCACTACCAGGTGGTCGATTCGCTACGTGCCGGCCGGTTGCGCGTATTGCTGGAAGCGCACGAAGGCGAGGCGTTCCCCGTGCATTTCATCCATGCGCCGGTCGCGCAACTTCCCCTGAAAACCCGGCGTTTTCTGGATCATGCGACCGATCGGCTGCGAGCGTCACTGCGAGTGATCGCCGCGACGGTTTCATGATTGGCTGGAGTGAATGCCGTCGTGCCCCAGGGTTTTCCGTCCGGTGCGCTTCGGTGACGGCAGGGGAAGGATCGCGCCATCCTTGATAAGCGCGGCGCAGATGTCCTTGATCGCCTCCAAGGCTTCCTGCGTCGCACGGCTGGTCCGTCGCCCGCGAGGCAGCGCGGCGACGCGATCGGCGCCCATCCATGGCAACAACGCGGCCGACAAGCGCCCCTGCCGCACCTCCTGCTGGATACCCGATGACGGCAGGATGCCGTAGCCGATGCCCAGGGCGGCGATCTGCTTCATGGGCGTGCTGCCCTCGACCAGCACCGATGCAGGCACATTCGCGGGAAACAGGCTGCGACCGAAGGGTGCTATCGCATTCGACAGGCCTTCGAAGGCCTTGCGTGTCAGCTTGCCCGATTGCAGCAGGGGATCGCCCGGCGGCCCGAAGAGGAAGACTTGTTCGGTCACCAGCTTCTCATAGGCGAGATGTCTGTTCGTTGGGGGCGAGGTGACGATGGCGATATCCACGTCGCCGCGCAGCAACCGGTCGCACATCACGTCCGTCAGTCCTTCGCTCAGTTCCAGGCGCACGCGCGGAAAGCGCGTCGCGAAGACCTGGGCGAGCGGGGCGTAGAACAGTTCCGCGAGGCTTGCCGGTGCGCCGATGCGTACGGTGCCGCTGGGTTCGCGGTTCTCGGTGCGGACTTCTTCCCGGATGTCGCCCAGTGTGCTGAGCAGCCAGCGTCCGCGTTCCAGCAGGAGCTTTCCGGATTCCGTCGGCACCACGCCGCGCGCACCGCGTTCGAGCAGGTCGCCGCCGAGTTCGTCTTCCAGGTCCTTCACGTGCCGGCTCAGCGCCGATTGGGCGATGTTGAGCGCACTTGCCGCGGCGCTGAAGCTGCCGCGTTCGGCGATGGTGACGAAGTAGCGCAGCTGGCGAAGATCCACGAAAACCTCCTATCTCGAATTGAGATACCTTGCATCTTAAATATGTATTTGAAAGATATCAGCTTCTCGTTTGGAATGATGGCGGGAGGGGCGAACGGCCCGGCGCGTGTCGCTACCGGCCACCCTGCAGCTGTCACGTACGAAGGAGAACGTCATGGATCAACTCACCGATACGGGTCGCATGGAGAACATCCTGGGCATGCGCGTCATTTGGGACGTGCCCATCCCGATGGACGATGGCATCGTGCTTCGTGCCGATATCTTCCTGCCCGAGGACGAGGGTCATTACCCGGCGATCGTCACCACCGGGCCCTACGGCAAGGGGCTGGCGTTCCAGGATGGCTACAAGAGCAGCTGGGAGCGCATGGTCGCGTCCTACCCGGACATCGAGGAAGGCTCGACCTGCGCCTTTCAGGTTTGGGAGCTGGTCGATCCGGAGAAGTGGGTGCCCGATGGCTATGCCTGCGTGCGTATCGACGGGCGTGGCTCGGGACGCAGTCCCGGCAAGATCGAGCTGATGTCGACGCGCGAGATCAAGGACTTCCACGACTGCATCGAATGGGCGGCGGCCCAGCCCTGGAGCAACGGCAAGATCGGCCTCAACGGCATCTCCTACTACGCCATCAACCAGTGGCTCGTCGCCGCAACGCAGCCGCCGCATCTTGCCGCGATCTGCGTCTGGGAAGGCGCGACCGACTGGTATCGCGACTGGTCCCGTCATGGCGGCATCCTGAGCCAGTTCGACCAGGTCTGGTACAAGGGGCAGGTGGCCTCTGTCCAGCACGGCGTCGGCGCACGCGGTGCGCGGAGCAGGGTGACGGGCGACCTCGTTTCCGGGCCGGAGACCCTGTCGCAGGAAGTCCTGGATGCCAATCGCATCAACTGCTATGACGAAGAAGTGAAGCGGCCGCTGGACGGACCCTACTACCGCGAGCGTACGGCGGACCACGCGAAGATCGCCGTACCGCTGCTGTCCGCAGCGAACTGGGGCGGGATGGGCTGCCACCTGCGCGGAAACATCGAGGGTTATCTCGCCGCCGGCTCGGCGCAGAAGTGGCTGGAGGTGCATGGCAACACGCATTTCGCGCCGTTCTACCGTACCGACGGCATCGAACTGCAGAAGCGTTTCTTCGGCCATTTCCTGAAGGGTGAAGACACGGGCTGGGATCGCCAGCCGCCGGTGCAACTTGCTGTCCGCCACCCCGGCGAACAGTTCACCACGCGCGCCGAGCAGGAGTGGCCGCTGGCGCGCACGCAATGGACGCGTTTCTATCTCGACGCGGAGTCGCGCGGGTTGTCGACAAATCCCGAGCCGGCGGCGCCAGTCGAATACGACACCATGGGCGAGGGCCTGATGTTCTCGCTGCCGGTATCGGACAAGGAGGTCGAGATCACCGGCCCGATCGCCGCGCGGTTGTTCGTGTCGTCCGATACGACGGACGTCGACGTGTTCCTGGCCTTGCGGTTGTTCGACCCGGAGGGCAAGGAGGTGTTGTTCATCGGTGCCAACGATCCGCGTATGTGTATCGCCTTGGGATGGCTGCGCGCCTCGCATCGCAAGCTCGACACCGAGCGCAGCCTGCCGTATCGCCCGTACCACACGCACGACGAGGCGTGGCCGCTGGTGCCGGGTGAGCCGGTCGAACTTATGGTCGAGATCCTTCCGACCTGCATCGTGATTCCGCCCGGTTATCGCCTGGCATTGAACATTCGCGGCAAGGACTACGCGCATGACCAGGGCGACGCCCGGGGGCCGGATGATATCTACACAATGACGGGCGTCGGCCCGTTCCTGCATGCCGAGCCGCGGGACCGTCCACTCTCGGTGTTCGGTGGGAAGAATCGCCTGCATCTGGAGGCAGGCAAGGAGCCGTACCTCCTGCTTCCCATCATCCCGCCAGCGAAGTAAACGGTTCGGGCAAGACATTTCTCAGCGACACTATGTCCATCGCCGAGGTTCCACTTTGGAAACCGTAAGTGACTAGGATGGCATGCGACATCGTCCGAAGGGGGCGGTGTCGCATGGCTTGCCCTGGCAGACGGGTTTCCCAAGGAACAAGGAACGACGCATGTACTACAGCAGCGGCAACTACGAAGCGTTTGCCCGCCCACGCAAGCCCGAAGGCGTGGACACCAAGACCGCCTGGTTCGTCGGCTCCGGCCTGGCCTCGTTGGCAGGCGCCGCCTTCCTTATCCGCGATGGGCATATGCGCGGCGAGCGCATCACCATCCTGGAGCAGCAGCACCTGCCCGGCGGTGCGCTCGACGGCCTGGACGTGCCGGAGAAGGGTTTCGTGATCCGCGGCGGCCGCGAGATGGAAGACCATTTCGAATGCCTGTGGGATCTGTACCGCTCGATCCCCTCGCTGGAGATCGAAGACGCCAGTGTGCTCGACGAGTTCTACTGGTTGAACAAGGACGACCCCAATTACTCCTTGCAGCGCGCGACCATCAACCGGAGCGAGGACGCCCACACCGATGGCCTGTTCACCCTGAGCGAGCAGGCGCAGAAGGACGTGATCAAGCTGTTCCTCGCCACTCGTGCGGAGATGGAAAACAAGCGCATCGACGAAGTGCTGGGTCGCGATTTCCTGGACAGCAACTTCTGGCTCTACTGGCGCACGATGTTCGCCTTCGAGGAGTGGCATTCGGCGCTGGAGATGAAGCTCTATCTGCATCGCTTCATCCACCACATCGGCGGCTTGCCGGACTTCTCCGCGCTGAAGTTCACGAAGTACAACCAGTACGAATCGCTGGTGTTGCCCTTGGTGAAGTACCTGCAAGGCCATGGCGTGGTCTTCCAGTACGCCACGGAGGTGACCGATGTCGACTTCGACATCCAGCCCGGCCGCAAGCAGGCCACGCGCATCCACTGGCGACGCGACGGCGTGGAGGGTGGCGTCGATCTCGGCCCGGACGACCTGGTGTTCATGACCATCGGCTCGCTCACCGAGAACTCGGACAACGGCGACCATGCCACCCCGGCTCGGCTGGACGAGGGTCCCGCGCCGGCCTGGGATCTGTGGCGACGTATCGCGGCACGCGATCCCGCGTTCGGGCGACCCGACGTATTCGGTGCCCATATTCCGCAGACCAAGTGGGAATCGGCCACCGTCACGACGCTGGACGCCCGCATTCCCGAGTACATCCGCAAGATCGCCAAGCGCGATCCCTTCAGTGGCAAGGTCGTCACCGGGGGCATCGTCAGCGTGAAGGATTCCCGTTGGCTGTTGAGCTGGACGGTCAACCGCCAGCCGCACTTCCGCAACCAGCCGAAGGACCAGATCGTGGTCTGGGTGTATTCGCTTTTCGTGGACACGCACGGCGACTACGTGAAGAAGCCCATGCAGGCATGCACCGGCGAGGAGATCACCCGCGAATGGCTCTACCACCTGGGCGTGCCGGTAGAGCAGATCGACGAGCTGGCCGCGACCGGCGCCAAGACGGTGCCGGTGATGATGCCGTACGTCACGGCCTTCTTCATGCCGCGCCAGGCCGGCGATCGCCCCGACGTGGTGCCCGAGGGCGCGGTCAACTTCGCCTTTATCGGCCAGTTCGCCGAATCGAAGCAGCGCGACTGCATCTTCACCACGGAGTATTCGGTGCGTACGCCGATGGAGGCGGTGTACACGCTCCTGAACGTGGAGCGTGGTGTGCCGGAGGTGTTCAACTCCACCTACGACGTACGCACCTTGCTTGCGGCGACAGGGCGCTTACGCGACGGCCAGGCGCTGGACATCCCGGGGCCGGCATTCCTGCGCAACCTGCTGATGAACCGACTGGACAAGACGCAAATCGGCGCCTTGCTACGTGAGTTCAGGCTGGTGACGCAGGACTGAGGGCACGCGGTTCACGGCGGCGGGTGCGATCCCGGCAGATCGGGAAGCACCCAGCCGCCGTCGCGGTCCTCTTTGGAAAAACGGGCGATCAGCTCAGGGATGCGCAGGCGTGTGGCCAGTCCAGCCAATGTGAGCAGCACGCCGACACCTGTTTTCGTCCTCGGCATGCCCAGGCGCAACAGCCCGGTTTTCACCGCCTGGATCTCGTCGACGAAGGGGCGCAACGTCGTCTCGTAACCGGCGAAGGCTTCGACGTGATTCCCGGCATGACGTGCGATCTCCGACGCCAGCACATACGCGCCGACCAGGCCGCCCGAGATGCCCATGCCGCTGAAGGGCGACGCGCAGTGGGCGGCATCGCCGACTAGCACGACCCGTCCCTTGTGCCAGTGGTTCGCACGCACCTGCACCACTTCCTGGGAATAGAAATTGGGTGTGTTCGCCATGCCGTCGATGAATCGTTCCATCTGCCAACCGGCATTGCGGAAACGGCTGGCCCAGAACGCCTGCTGGTCCTCAACCGATGCCCGATGGATGGACGAGGCCTCGTCGGAGCTTTCGCGAAGGATGAAGTAGACCTGCGTGTCGGTGGCGTTATGGCTACGCCGCATGACCATCCGTCCACCGGGTGCGATATACGTCTGCCGAAGCCTGCCGGCGTCGGCATCGGTGCGCGGTATAAACCAGTACGCCATGTGGATGCCCATGCGCAGGTACGGCTCCGGCGCATCGGGCGGCAGGATGCTTCGGCGGATACGCGAGCCCTGTCCATCGGCTCCGACCAGCAGGTCGAACGTGTCCGATGTGCCATCGGAGAAATGGGCCGTCACGCCATGTTCGTCCTGCGCGATGCGCTCGACGGATGTCCCGAAATGGTAGGCCACGTCATCCCGCGTGGCGTCGTGCAGGATGCGCACCAGGTCGCCACGCATGATCTCGTACTCGGACGTGAGCGATTGCGCGCCGTGGCCGGAGCGGTTGGCCAGGATGGTCGCTCGCGTGCGTCCCCGAGCATCGACGAACGCCACGCCGTCCTCGTCGACGAGGTGGCGCCGCACCGTATCGAGCAGCCCCATGCGTCGGATCGCCTCGATGCCTTGCCCGCGAAGGTCCACCTGGGCGCCGGTGGCTCGCAGGGCGGGAAAGCGCTCGACCACGACGACCTGATAGCCGGCCCTGGCGAGCCACCAGGCCAGGGCGGGTCCGGCGATGCCACCGCCACAGATGAGGATACGAAGGGGGCGCGGGTAGCTCGGGACCGACATGGGAACACCAATCTATCAATGATAGGGAGTCGAGAAGACTTCCCTATCATTGATAGATTGTCAAGGCAGAAGGCGTTTCGTTCGGGCTCTAGGCGGGGCCGCGCCCATCGAATTCGGCTCTCGCTGCCTCCACGCGTCGACGGTTGTCGACGGCCCACCGCGCCAGGTCGCCGACTGGTGGAAGAACGTCCTTGCCCAGGGCGGTCAGCTCGTAATCCACGCGTGGCGGAATGGTTGGCGTCACCGTGCGCAGGACATAGCCATCGCGCTCGAGCCCCCGCAGCGTGGACGTAAGCACCTTCTGGGAAATGGCGCCGAGGCTGCGCTTCAGTTCGGTGAAACGCATGCTGCCCTGGGCAAGCATGGCGATGGTCAGCAGCGACCACTTGTCGCCTACGCGCGCGAGCACGTCGCTGACGGACTGGCATATCTCCGTGGGCAACTGACCGAAGTGGGTCGCGCACTGCGGTTCGGCAGGCACCTTGGGGTGGGTCGGTTTCTTCAAAGTGCCTTCTTGTGGGGCAGTGGCGGTCACCCACAGTATCTCAGTATCCAAGGGATACCAAAGAGGCGGTGATCGATCGTGAGCGATATCGAGGGCGAGAACGTGGTGCTGGTGACGGGGGGCTCGGGTTACCTGGCGGGCTGGATGATCGTGGGCCTGCTGCGCAAGGGATTTTCCGTGCGGACCACGCTGCGCGAGCTGGGCAAGCAAGCGGTGGTGAGAGGCGCCATCGAGAAGCAGGTCGGGGGCGTGGGCGATCGCCTGTCGTTTGCCAAGGCCGATCTGCTGCGCGACGAGGGCTGGATGCAAGCGGTGCAGGGATGCCGTTACGTGGTGCATGTGGCGTCGCCGATGGGGCAGGCAGATCCCAAGGGAACGGATCTCGTCGGCCCGGCGCGCGAAGGTACGCTGCGCGTACTCAAGGCCGCCTCGGCGAGTGGGGTGGAACGCGTCGTCTGTACCTCGTCGGGCTTCGCCGCGCAGGCACGTACCGTGCGCGGTGGGATGCAGCCGGTGGCGGACGAGACGACATGGACCGATCCCGACGAAAAAGGCATCGGTGAGTACGCAAGATCGAAGATCCTGGCCGAACGTGCGGCATGGGCCTTCATCCGTGACGATACGTCGGGGATGACACTCTCCACGATCCTGCCGGGCTTGATCCTCGGCGGGGCGATGACCAAGACGGTATCGCCATCGCTGGAGATCGTGGCGAGGCTGCTTGCCGGCAAAGTCCCCGCGTTGCCGCACGTCGGCTTCTGCATGACCGATGTGCAGGATCTCGTCGAGTTGCATATCCGTGCGATGACGAGTCCCGACGCGGCCAACCAGCGCTTCATCGGTGTCGGCGATTTCCTCTGGTTCAGCGAAATCGCGGAAGCCTTGAAAAAAGCCTTTCCCGATCGTTCGGCTCGCATTCCGACGAAGCGCGTCCCCAGCTGGCTCATGCGTCTATCCGCCCTGTTCAAGGACGAAGCCCGTTTCATGCTGCCGATGCTGGGCATCCGGCGGGAGTTCGACGCGAGCAAGGCCGCGATGCTGCTGCAATGGACGCCTAGGCCCTCTCGCGACGCGGTGGTTCGATGCGCGACGAGCCTGATCGACCGCGGATTGGCTTGAGACGCGAGGTGCAGGCGTGCACCTTATCCGGCGCCCTTGGCGATGTAGCGTCCTGGCGAGGTGCCGAGTGTCTTGCGGAACATGGTCACGAAGCTTCCGGCGCTTTCGTAGCCCAGTGCGTCGGCGATGCGCTGCACCGTCATGCCGGCGCCCAGCCATTGCACCGCCAGCATGATCTGCAACTGCTGGCGCCACCGTCCGAAGCTCATGCCGGTTTCCTGCGTCAATAGACGTGCCAGTGTGCGTTCACTGGTGCCGACACGACGCGCCCAGCCCTGGATGGTGCCGCGGTCGGCCGGGTGCTCCATAAGCATGTCCGCGATACGACGTAACCGGGCATCGGTGGGCATCGTGAGGTGCAGGTTGCCGATGGGCGCGGCTGCGAGTTCTTCCAGTAGCAGGTTCACCACGTGGGATTCGAAACCGCCTTCGGGGTAGAGCAGGGGAAACGATGCCGAGCGCAGCAGCAGTTCGCGCAGCAAGGGTGACGCGGTGACCGCGCAGCACGCCTTGGGAAGCCGGGATGCCACGTCGGGATCGATGAAGGACACATAGCAGTCCATCGTTCCGGAGGCCTTGATCCGATGCAGCATGTCGCCCGGCACCCAGATCGCGCTCTGCGGAGGGACCATCCACAGTCCGCTTTCCACCTCGCAGGTGAGTACGCCGCGCAGCGTCAGCATGAGCTGGCCTTTACGGTGACGGTGGAAGTCGGTTTCCTTTTCCTCCGGCGTGAGGCTTGCCGTGTCGACATCCGTCACGCCGACGGTGACGACCGGACGCGGAATCGCGTCTAGGTCGATCCATTCGGGCGGCGGCAGGTGCTCGCTCATGATCGGCATGGGAGGCGCGTTCCAGTTTGGCAGGATTGCCACATATCTTGACCAGATAACCCGATGCTGCCAATGGCGGCGCTACCTAGCATGGGCGCCAAGGCGGTACGGAATGTCCCGAGACCGCGTCTTTTGGAGCGCAGATCATGAATTCACTCGATACGGGGCGTGTCGCCCAGACCCTGGCGCGCCTGTTCAAGGAAGCCGACAAGGCGGACGGTGCCTTGATGGCGCAGTTCGCCGAAGTCATGGCGTCGGAAGAGAACATGCAGGAGGTGCTCGCCGGGCACTTGGCGGAAGAGCGCCGCGATCTTCGGGGAGTTTATCGAGGCTACGTCGACAACTTCCTCAACGTGCAGCCGGAGTACGGCCGGTTCCTGTACCAGTGCGCCCGCACGCGCGGCGCCCGGCGGATCGTGGAGTTCGGCACGTCGATGGGCATTTCCACCATCTATCTCGCAGCGGCACTACGCGACATGGGCGGTGGCCGACTTATCGGCACCGAGCTGGAACAAAGCAAGGCCGAGCGGGCCATGGCCCATCTGGAAGAGGCCGGCCTGTCCGATCTGGTGGAGATCCGCGTGGGGGATGCGCGCGAGACGCTGCTCGGTCTCGAAGGGGATATCGACCTCGTGTTGCTGGATGGCGCCCTGAGCCTTTACCTGCCGATCCTGAAACTGCTGGAGCCTTCGCTGACCGCCGGCACCCCCATCCTTGGGGAAAACGCCGATCTCGACGGCGATTACCTGACCTATGTGCGCGAACCGACCAATGGCTACATGTCGCAGCCACTTCCTATCAGCGAGGGGCGGGTCAGCGAGTACACGATCGTTACGTGGTGAGGACAGGTCTGGATGTACATTCCGTCGTCGAGCGAAGGGAGAGACGGAATGAGCGAACTGATCCTGACCACGTTCGACTGGGTACCCGAGATGCCTCGCGGTTTCGTTCGCGACGTGCGCGTGCGCTGGGCGTTGGAAGAAGCGGGATTGCCTTATCGCGTGGAAAGCGTGCCCTTTCGGGATCGCGGTCCATCCCACTTCGCCCACCAGCCATTCGGGCAGGTACCGTGGCTGATCGACGGCGATGTTTCCTTGTTCGAAAGCGGGGCGATCCTGCTCCATCTGGGCCACCGTAGCGAGGTGCTTATGCCGGTCGAGCCACGCGCGCGTGCGGAAACCATGGAATGGATCTTCGCGGCGCTCAATTCCGTCGAGATGGCGAGCCTGCCCTGGGGGCTTCTCAAGTTTTCGGACGCGACGGGCGATGGCCCAGGGTGGGCGTTCATCGATGGATTCCTCCAGGCCCGGTTGAGGCATATGGAAACGATTCTGGCGGGCAGGGAATGGCTGACGGATCGATTTTCTGTTGCCGACATCCTCATGGCCGATGTATTGCGCCTGGTCGATCGTTTCGACGGCCTGGCGTCGTATCCCCTATGCCGCGCCTATGTCGGCAGGGCGACGAGCCGCCCGGCCTTCGAAAAGGCGCGGGCGGACCAGATAGCGCATTTCGCCGCGGCGGATCGAAAGATCAGCCGGGATTGATCGCGGCATACATCTCGTCGTAGCGACCTTCGCGCTCGGCCCGTCGCCGGGCCATGTCGCGCTCCACCAGTACTTCGCCGTTCGGATGCCTGCCCATCGCCAGCAATTGCATCACCTCGGTGACGTAGTCGGCAAGCGGCATGGCCCGAGGGTCTTTGGCCTGGTGTTCTCCGGTCAGTTCCGTCTGGACGTAGGGCGGGGACAGTTCCAGCACGGTTACCGGCACGTTCCGCAACTGATGGCGAAGCGACTGTAGCCAGGAGTGGAGGAAGGCCTTGCTGGCGCAGTAGGTCGGGTAGTCGGCGCGAGGGATGAAGGCGAGGTTGGAGCTGGTCGCCATGATCGCCGCATTGGGTCGCTTGCGAATCATGGGCAGGAAGGCGGCCGTGACGCGAAGGACACCCATGATGTTCGTGTCGACGATGGAGGCCGCGACGGAGGCGTCCCAGTCATCCGACCCCATGTCTTCCGCTTGCGAGATGCCCGCATTGGCGATGAGCATGTTCAGGTCGGGAAACTGTGAGCGAAGGGTTTCCGTGAGCCGCGCGAGCGAATCGGGGTTGCCGACATCGAGGGGAAAGCCGACCAGGCCGGGACGCTCCCGCATCATCGCGTCGAGCAGGGCTTGTCGCCGCCCCGTGACAATCACTTGGTTGCCCAGGTCGTGGAAGGCTTCGGCGAGCGCGCGGCCGATACCGCTCGTGCCGCCGGTGATGAGCAGGGTGTTATCGGAAAGGGAAATCGGGCGTACGTGTGGTGTGGTCATCCGGATGCTCCTTATGAGCCGAGACCTCCCTGCTGGGATCCCCTCGACGGAAGGATGCGTTGGATGACGGTAACGCCTACGACAGCGCGGATGCGACTGCAGGCGCAGGCTAATGTGGGGTCCGGTGGTTGTCAATCGTGAAAAGGGGGCGGCCACAACACGGTACTATGGTTGCAAAACGAAACCTCATGGAATAACGTTCGTCATCACTCCTGTTTTCCGACTGGACGCCCGCTCATGATTCCCGCCTACGCCGATTTCGCCGGTACGTTTCCGTTCGCCCCGAATTTTTCCGAAGCTCCCGGTTTCCGCATGCATTACGTAGATGAAGGGCCGCGTAACGGCGAGGTCGTGCTCTGCCTGCATGGCGAGCCCACCTGGGGCTATCTGTTCCGGCATCTGGTACCGGCGTTGGCGACGACCCACCGGGTGATCGTTCCGGACCATATGGGCTTCGGCAAGAGCGAGACGCCAGCGTCGCGGACGTATTGGCTACAGGACCATGTCGACAACCTGGAGCACTTCGTGTTGTCGCTCGGCCTGCGTGATATCACGCTGGTGATGCACGACTTTGGTGGTCCGGTGGGCATGGGTCTGGCGGCCCGTCATCCGCAGCGCATACGCCGCGTGATATCGACGAACGGACCCACGCCCTACGGACAAGCGGATCTTTTCGACCGGCTCGCGGGTAATGCGCAGGAAGCGCCCTGGTTTCGCTGGATCGCGAAGGCCGAATCGGAGGGGCGGCTGGAGCCAGTCCTTGGGGAACTGGGGTTCCATATCCTGAGTACGCTCAAGCTCAATGGTTTCGAAGATCACTCGGTGATCGACGACACATGGATCGAGGCCTACGGTATGCCCTTTGCCACGCCGTCCGAATGCCTTGGCGCAATCGGTTGGGCGAAAGGCTTCCCAGCGGGAACACATCGATTCGAGGCGCCGGGCGAAGACGAAAAAATGGCGATGGCCGGCAAGCCCTCCCTGGCCATCTGGGGCACGGCGGATCGGACATTGCGTGCGAAGTGGTTCCTTCCCCTGTTCACCACCGTGTTTCCGCGTGGGCGTATCGAGGAACTGGCCGGTGTCGGTCACTACTGCCTTGAGGACGCACCGACACGCATCGCAGAACTCATCCGCGCGTTCCTGGACGAGAAAGAGGCGGTCTTCGGTCAATGACAGTCATGGGTGAATTCGGCAAGCGTCTACAGGTGGCTGATGTCCATGGAATTTGTTTTCCTATATAGACCCTAAGACGTATGTCGTGACGTGAGGTGGCGTGGTTAGCATGCGTCCACATCATCGTCCTTCGGGGGAGGGACATCATGCGTATCGTTTCCGCTTGGCCTATGGCGATCGCGGCGGGAGTCGCGTGTTTTCTTTCCAGCGCCTGCACGACGCATCTTGTCGCGGATCGCTCGGGCGCAGGACCGTTCATGGCGCTAGGGGCGTCGGGTCCTGCGGATGTGGGAGCCGTGTATGGGCTGCCCATGCTGCAGTTCCAGATGACGGTGCAACGCAGGCTGATCCAGTGCGAGGAGGGTGGGAAGCCGCGAATCCGCTTTTTGACCAAAGTGGATGTGCTTCCAAGCTATGTGGTCGGCGAGCGTTTTGTGGTCGATTACCAGGCGATGACTGGCTTGAGCAAGACATCGTCCTTCGAAATGCAGACGTTCGATAGTGGCACGCTCAAGAGCATCAACGCCGAAGTAGCGGATCAGACCAAAGGCATTCTCGGCAACGTTGTCGCCAGCGGCATCGGGTTGCTCAGCCTGTCTACGGGAACACCATTCAAGGTTCCCGGATACCACTCGCTTCCCCCACCCGGGTCGACTTACGTGTGCGATGAGTCGACGGTCGCCTTGCTGAAGGGTATCGAGGGCGGTACCGCCGACCTGAAAAAAGCCGCTGAGACATTGGGCGTCCTGAATGCCGAAATCAGCCGGGCGGAACGCCTTGCCGGTATGGCCGCCCTCACCGATGACATGAAGAAAGCGCTATCCGACAACCAGAAAAGCGCTGCCGAACAATCCAGGCGCGTGGAAGAGCTTGACAAGAATTTGGCATCACTCATGGACAAGGCCTCTGCCAGCGAGCAAATCGTATGGCCGCGGCGGATGGACGACCGGCTTTTGGACGCCTCACCGAATGCTGCATCCGAACGCTTTTTGAAGGCATTGTTCAAGAAAGGTGATCATGGCTATTCCTCAGGCGAGTTGGCCGGGACGATGGCCCTTAAAGCGAAGCTGGTGGCGGTGACCGATCTGGTGGCTGTCCCATCGTGCAATCAAAGTGAAGACGGGTGCCGTCGTTTCCAGGTGAAAGATACTCACTCGGGTGGCCTTCTGTACCGGACGCCGGTACCCGCCCGCTTGCTGGTGTGCCAGGTGGCAAGCGATGCGGATTGCGATCTCGCAACAACGGCAGGCAAGCTGACCGGGGCATCCAACGTCCTCGTCAGCGCGAGTGTGATGGCTCCGCAACTGGGTTCATTGCACGTCCTTCCTTATCGGAATGCAGCGTTCCAGAACAATGTCCTCAAGGTGTCCTTCAGGGAAGATGGAACGATTGCGCTTCTGGATTATGCAGACAAGGTCGCACGTGGTGCAGAGTTGTCGGGTGCGGTATCCCAGGGGCTGGCACAGGTGAGCGCGTACAAGGATGCCAAGCGACAGGCCAATATGAAGCAGCTCGATGACGAGGTGGATCGACTGGAGAAGAAAAAAAAGATCGATGACCTCAATACGCAGATGAGCCAAGGGGCGTCGGTATCCGATATGCAGGTCGAGACGGCGCGCCTGGACGCGAAGCTGGCCCTGTTGGAGACGCTTCGCAAAGTGGCCGATGCACAAGCCGCGCTGGACAAGGTCGGATCGCCATGAATAACCGCGGGAAGCGCGTCGACCGCCGAACGTCAGTTTGGATGTTCCTTGTCGGCGGTATCGCCGCGGGGTTGGCATTGCCATTATCGTTAGGCGCGCAGTCACGCCCGGCAGGCTCGATGGAGCTGATGAGAGGTTGGTGGCCGGATGCGCTCCGGTCCCGAATGACGCCTCAAGGCGCCGTGAGGGTTTCAACGGTATGGAAGAAGCCTGGCTGGACCCCGGCGGGGGAAAAGCCCATCCATGTCTGCTGGGAGCGACTGCCCGATTCCACGCCGGAACAAAGAGCGTTGGTACGGGATGCCGTCGCCGGGACGTGGGCCAGTTATGGCATGGTGTCGTTCGTGGGCTGGGACGCTTGTAACGCAGGCGATCGAGGAATCCGCATCGGTATCGTGCGAAGCAATTCGCACACGATGCACCTGGGTAGTGGGCTCGACGGTGTTCCTGACGGCATGCAATTGCAGATGGATTTTTCCGGGGCAGATGAGTGCGAGCATCGCAACGATTTCTGTGTTCGCGCCACCGCGGTACATGAATTCGGTCATGCGTTGGCATTGACACACGAGCAGAATCGTCCCGATGCACCCGCCTGGTGTCGCTCCGAGTTCGCGGAGACGGAATGGTGGGCCATTCCGGATTCGAATATAACTACCTATGATCCTCAGTCGATCATGAATTACTGTAATGCTCATTGGAATAACGAAGGCCTGCTCAGCGCACGGGATATCGAAACCGTGGGCGTTCTCTACGGTGCCCGTCGCTGAGGCAGGCCTGTTGGTCTCTAATTCATCGGCATGGCAACGTCGTGCAGTGCGAGGGTCAAGGCTGCCGCTGGATCAGAGGGCATGCCAGGGCTTCGCCACGCCACGATACCGTCCGGGCGTATGAGAGTCGCCCCCGTCGCGTCGATGCCGAAACACGATGCAAGAGTGACATGCCCTGGAAAAACGATGTCCTCGCCGATCCTCACCGTAATGATGTCCGCCTCTGGCATGACGGCGCATGCAGCGGACCACCGTTCGTCCTCAAAGAGCAGAACCCATCCTTTGCCGAAAAGATCGAGTGTCGAGAGGGTCCGTTCGCCCTGTGTTATCCAGATATGCGGGGCGCGTGTTCCGGGTTGCCCTTGCCATGCATCGGGATGCGCCGCCGGTGGTAATTCCGGGCCTGCACCGATGATGGCCTCCGAGCGAAGCAGTTGGCCCAACTCCATCGCTTCGTCGCCGAGTATGGTTTCGTCCTTCAATGCATGATCGGTCCAGCGCGCGTAGTCCGGGCGGGCGAAGGTCTGCTGGTGGCGAAGCCAGCCGATGGGTTGGCGTTCCGCGCTATAGGTTTCCAGGAGTCGTGGCGATGATGCCCCCCGGAGCACGCGGTCCAGCTTCCACGCCAGGTTGTAGGCATCGTCGATGCCCGTGTTCGCGCCGAAGCCGCCCCGCGTCGGTGGCAACTGATGCGCGGCGTCGCCGGCCAGGAAGATCCGGCCCTCGCTGTAGCGTTCGGCGATCAATCCTGCCATGACCCAGCGCCCGGTGGTGATGATGCTGAAGTCGGCATCATCGCTGCCCAGGGCGCGACGCACGGATGCTTCGAGTTCGGCCGTGTCGCGCTCGCGATCGTCGTCGAACATCAGCACCCAGCGTCCATCGCCATAGGTGGTGAGGAAGGCATGGAATCCGTCCTGGTTTATCTCGAACTGCTGGATGCCGCGTTCAAGGTATCGATCGGCCTCGGCGCAGCGGAACAAGACGCTGCGCAGCGTCCGCAGGTACCCGACACCCTGGCGACGAATGCCAAGTGCTTCGCGGATGCCGCTGTCCGCGCCATCGGCCGCGATCAGGTAGGCACCGCGGAGCGTCTCTTCTTGCCCGGTGTCCCGGTCGCGCACGACGACGGTCACGCCGTCTTGGTCCTGGACGAAGGAAAGCATCTCGCAGCCGAGGCGAAACAGCGCCCCACGTTCCCGGGCGGTGTCGCGCAGGATCGGTTCGAGCTTGTCCTGTGGAATCGCAGCGCCCGTGCAAGGCGATACCTCACCGCGACGTTCGTCGGGCTGGCCGGGTGTCCATGGCGTCTCGTCGTGCCAGGTGCCGGCTAGGCTTTCCACGCGTGCGCGGCGCAGGCGGGTACCGGGGGCGACTTGCGGCACCGCGTCGCCCAGGCCGACTGCGCGGAAGTATTCGAGCGTGCGCTCGGTGAAGCCCATCGCGCGTGGATGTGGTGAGCTGCCGTGGTGCTTGTCGACGACGATGTTGGCGACGCCGCGCGAGGACAGGAACAGGGAGGCGGACAGGCCGACGAGGCTGCCGCCGATGATGATGACTTGCGTGTGCTGCATGGGATACGCCCTTGGAATGAAGCCGCATGCGCGGCAAGGGGCGTTGTCGGATTCGGACGGGCGCGGGCGAGCGGAAAGGCGTGGGTCGAAGGCGTGCCATCCGGTCGTCGCCTCCGACAGAAAACGGCATACGCCCGCCTTCTGTCGTGGTCCGCGGCCCCTGCGGGCTGGATTGTGGCTTTCCTTGAGGAGGAAAGCTGACCGGGGCTCACCACGCCGGTCCACCATTTTCGACCTGCGCAGGATAGCAGAAGGCACGGACGGCGCCAGGCCGTCCGTGCCACGGCGTTCAGCCGCGGAAGTAATGCAACGCCATGTCGTCGAGCAGTCCGGGGTGTCCCGCCTCGCTCCAGCCGAGGGCTTCCCGGGTCTTCGCCGATGCGGTGGGCACGTCCAGGCCGGTGAAGCGAGCGAACCAGCCGAAGTGCGCGGCGACATCGTCGCCATCCAGGCGCTTCACGGGCACGCCCAGCCCTTGGCCGATCGCTTCGGCGATATCGCGGAACGGCACGCCCTGTTCGGTAACGGCGTGGTACCGCGCACCACGCGTGCCGCGCTCGACGGCGAGGCGATAGACGCGGGCGGCGTCGAAACGATGCACGGCGGGCCAGTGGTTCGAACCGTCGCCGACATAGGCGGCGAGGCCTTTTTCGCGTGCCGTGTTCACGAGGATGGGCACAAAACCGTGATCGCCATCGCCGTGCACCGTGGGCGGCAGGCGCACCACCATGGCGTTGATGCCGCGTGCGGCGACTGCCTCGGCGGTGGCTTCGGACGCGCGTGGATAGGCGGCCGAGACGGGCAGGGACGGCGAGTCCTCGGTGGCCAGGCGGCCGGACTCCATGTGGCCCACGCCGGAGGTGATGACGAACGGCTTGTTCGTTCCCTGCAATGCCTCGCCGATCGCCTCGATGGCACGCCGATCCAGCTCGCAGTTGTCGAGGAAGCGGGAGAAGTCGTGATTGAAGGCGGTATGGATCACGGCATCCGCGCCGGTGGCGCCCTGGCGCAGGCTGTCGAGGTCTTCGAGCGAGCCGCGGACGACGTGGGCACCGGATTGGGCGAGGGCGGCGGCGCTGGCGTCGGAGCGCACGAGGCCGGACACCTCGTGGCCGTTGGCGAGCAATTCCTTCACGACGGCGGAGCCGACGAATCCCGTGGCACCGGTAACGAAAACATGCATGGTGGAACTCCCATCGGTGGTCGATGGCGTTACTCTTGTGCCATGGCTTATCGGGGTAAAGTAGTGACGGTATACGGGTATAAGGACTAACAGGATGGCGACGACACCCGAATCTGTCGATCTGCTCGGCGCGTTCCTTAAAGACCGTCGGGCGAAACTCGATCCGGTGGCGCTGGGTTTCCAGACCTCACGCCGCCGCACGCCCGGCCTGCGCCGCGAAGAAGTGGCGCAAAGGGCGAGCATCAGCGCGACCTGGTACACCTGGCTGGAACAGGGGCGTGGCGGTGCGCCTTCCGCCGATGTGCTCGAACGCATCGCCCAGGCCCTGATGTTGACCGACGCCGAGCGCGAACACCTTTTCCTGCTGGCCCTGGGCCGACCACCCGAAGTGCGCTACCTGCCCACCGAGGGCGTGACGCCACGCCTGCAACGCGTGCTCGACGCTTTCTCGCAAGGCCCTGCCTTCGTAAAGACCGCGATGTGGGACGTGGTGGCCTGGAACCGCGCAGCGACCGTCGTGCTCACCGACTACGGCAAATTGCCCCCGGAAAAGCGGAACATCCTTCGCCTGGTCTTCCAGGAAAACCGCGTGCGCGATGCGCAATTCGACTGGGAGGGCGTTGCGCGCTTCGTCGTGGCGGCGTTCCGTGCCGACGTCGCCCGGGTGGGCATGGCCTCGAAGGTGGAGGGTTTCATCGACGAGTTGCGCACCACCAGTCCCGAATTCGACGCGATCTGGCGCAGCAACGACGTGCGCGGCTACGGTGACGGACTCAAGCGATTGCGACACGAACTGCTTGGCCCCATGAGCTTCGAGTACTCGTCGTTCATCGTGGATGGTCGGCCGGATCTCAGCCTCGTGGTGTACAACCCGGCGACGCCGGAAGACGCGCAACGCCTCGCCTCGTTGATGAAGGATATGCCCGGCTGACGATCAAGCCGCGTCGCAAGCCTCGCGCACGCAGGCGCGTACCCAGGCGTGCACGCTGTCGCCGTCCATGCGCGGATGCCAGAGCATCGAGATGGTCATTTCGCGCAAGGCGACGGGCAGCGCGAAGGTATGCATGCCGTCGCGCAGCGCGCGGGTATGTTTCTCCGGCACGGTGGCGACCAGGTCGGAGTCGCGCGCAAGCGCGATGGCGGGGCCGAAACCGCTGACGATGGTGGCGATGTCGCGACGCATGCCATGGGCGGCCAGCGCATCGTCGATCACGCCCCGTTCCAGTTCGCGTCGCGAGACCAGCACATGCCGCGCGGCGGCGTAGCGTTCCGCACTGGGCTTGCCCCTGGCGAGGGGGTGGCCGGGGCGCACGACACCCACGAAGCGATCGTCGAAGAGCATCCGCGTGCGGATCTCCGGACTGGTGCTGGTGCCGGCGACACCGGTCTCCAGATCGACGCTGCCGTCGCGCAAGGGGGCGCTTCCCTTGCGTACCTTCTGGATGAAACGCAGGCGAAGACCTGGCGCGTCACGATTTACGCGAGCGATCAACGTGGCGCCGAAGCTTTCCACGAAGCCGTCGCTGCAAAGTATCGTGAACGTGCGAACCACGCACGAGAGATCCGGTGCATGCGCGGGGCGAAGCACGTCGTCGGCGTCGCGCACCAACTGGGCGACGCGCTCGCGGAGTTCCAGTGCGCGTGGCGAGGGAACCAGCTTGCTGCCCGCGCGCACGAGCAGGGGATCGCCCGTGGCCTCGCGCAGGCGGGCGAGGGCGCGACTCATCGCCGAGGGACTGAGCCGCAGGCGTCGCGCGGCGGCGGCCACGCTGCCCTCGGCGAGCAGGACGTCGAGGGTGAGCAGCAGGTTGAGGTCGGGCTGCGACATGCGCGGACGATAGCATGCGACATGGCGTGGGACGCACGAGGTCAATGCGGATGACGCGCCTTCCGCCATGCGCGTACCGGCACTACCTTGCGGTCATACCCCTGTAGCGAGATATCCCTTGAACATGCCTTCCGTGACCGGAGACCTCTCCGGGCAGCGAACCCGTGCGCCTTCCGCACGATGGGCGCTGGCGACGCTGTCGCTTTCCATGCTGATGTCCTCCCTGGGCACGAGCATCGCCAACGTGGCGCTGCCGACGTTCGCCGAGGTGTTCCATACGCATTTCCACGATGTCCAGGGCGTCGTGGTCACCTACCTGGTCGCAGTCACCGTGCTTGTCGTCTTCGCGGGACGGCTGGGTGATCGCATGGGACATCGCCGCCTCCTGCTGGGTGGCCTGTCGCTCTATACGGCGGCATCGCTGCTCTGTGGCATGGTGTCGTCGCTGCCGTGGCTGCTGTTGGCGAGGACGCTGCAAGGTGCCGGCGCTGCTGTGATGATGGCGCTGACAATGGCCTTCGTGGCGGGCACCGTACCGAAGGAGCGGATCGGGCGTGCCATGGGCTGGCTGGGTACGACGTCGGCCATCGGCACGGCGTTGGGGCCTTCGCTTGGCGGCTTGCTGATCGCGACGCTGGGTTGGCGGGCGATCTTCCTCGTCACTGTGCCACTGGGGCTGGTGACGCTGGTGCTGGCCTGGTGCCACCTGCCGTCGGACGATGCCCATCGACACCACGCGATGACACCGCTGCTTGACCTGTCGCTGTTGCGCGACCATCGGCTTGCCGTGGGCTGCGTGACGAACCTGTTGGTCACGACGGTGATGATCGCGACGCTCGTCGTCGGACCGTTCTACATGTCGGTCGGCCTGGGGCTCGCCACGGCAGGCGTCGGGCTGGCGATGTCCTGCGGTCCGGTGGTCTCTGCCATCACCGGCTTCCTCGCGGGGCATCTCGTGGACCGCCATGGTGCCAGCCGCGTGGGCGTTCTCGCGCTGGTACTCATGGTGATCGGGGCGGCGACCCTGGCGGCCGTTCCCTTGCGCTTGGGTATCGTCGGCTACCTGTTGCCGCTGCTGGTGATGACATTTGGCTACGCGACCTTCCAGGCGGCGAACAATACCGCCGTGATGGCCGGCGTCGCAGCGCACGGACGCGGCCTCGTGTCGGGCCTGCTCAACCTGTCGCGCAATCTCGGCCTCGTGATCGGCGCGTCCGCGCTGGGCGCCGTCTTCGCGTTCGGCGTGGGGCGCGAGGATATCGCCGCAGCGCAGCCCGGTGCCGTGGCGACCGGGATGCACCTGACCTTCGCGGTATCCGCGGTGTTGCTCAGCGTGGCGTTGGCCTGCGCGGGGCTTGCGATGCGGAAGCCTCGTTGACCGGCATGTCCCAGCCGGCGCCGAGCGCTTTGTAGAGGCCGATGCCCGCGTCGAGTTCGTCCTGGTCGTTGAGCAGGCGTGCATCGCGTACGGCGTTGAGCGAACGCTGCGCGGTGAGCACGGGTTGGTAGCCGCTCAGGCCCTGTCGGTAGAGGCGGGTGGCGCGGTCGAGCGCGGTACGGCTGTCGTCGATGGCGGCGACGAGATGGTCACGACGGCGGCATGCCGTGTCGATTCCCGTCAGGGCGTCCTCCACATCGCGCAATGCGCCGCGTACATCGCGTTCCCATGCCAGTAGTGCGGCCTGCGCTTCCGCCTCGGCGCGTTCGACGCCCGCGCGGTTACTTCCACCGTCGTACACGGTCTGGTTACCTGCGATGGCGGCGCTCCAGGAGGCGCTCGCCGCGGAGAACAGGTCATGGATCAGGTGGGCATCGGTGCCGATCGACAGCGGGATGCTGAAGCGCGGATAGCGGGCGGCCTCGGCCACGCCGATATCGGCCGTGGCGGCGGCGAGGCGTCGCTCATCGGCACGCAGGTCGGGGCGCTGGCGGATGACCTCCGAGGGCATCGCCAGGGGTAGTTCGGGTGGCAGCAGTGGCGCCGGGGCGGAGGTCAGCAGTGTTTCCTTCCAGTCGCCGGGAAAGCCGCCGGCCAGCACGCCGATGGCGTGGGTGAGGCGCGCCACGCCCGCTTCCAGTTGCGCCGGTTGGGCTTCGGCCGATTCGCGCTCCGCACGTGCCTGCCGGTAGTCCGCCTCGGTGCCTAGGCCAGCGTGCCATGCGCGTTCGGCGATGCGTTCGCTATCGCGCAGCAGCCCGATGGTGTCGCGTGACACGGCAAGGCGTGCCTGGGTCATGCGCAACTGGCCGTAGTCGGTGGCGAGCTCGGCCAGCAGGCTGACGCGCAGCGCATGGCCATCGGCTTCGACGGCCGATACGCGGGCATCGGCGGCTTCCACGCCGCGACGCAGGCCGCCAAACAGATCCAGCTCCCAGCGGGCATCGAGGCCCAAACCATAGGCTTGCGTGGTACCACCGCCGGGCGGATCGGTGCGTCGGCTGCTGCGTAGCGCCTGGAGGTTGCCGCTGGCTCCGATCGTGGGGCCGAGACCCGCCGCGGCGATCGTGCGGTCGGCACGCGCCTGGCGTAACCGGGCGAGCGCGATGCCGAGGTCCTGGTTGTTGGCGAGCGCCTGGTCCACCAGGCGATCCAGCAGGGGATCGTCGAAGCGGCGCCACCAGGTGCGCAAGGTTTCAGTGTCCGCGTGGCGCGAGCCATCGTGCGCTTCGCTCCACGTCGCCGGCAGCGAAGGGCGTGGCGCCTGATAGTCGGGACCCAGTGTGGTGCATGCAACCAGCAGGCACAGGGCGGGAGCGAGCAGGACTTTCATGGTCACATCCATTCGTGCAGCCACGTGGTCAGACGACCACGCGCGCCCTCGCCATCGGCGGGATCGCCGACATCCACGCTGCCTGTCATGCCTGCGACGAGGATGACACCGGGCGGCAGTTCGCCAAGCTCGATACGTACGGGGATGCGTTGCGCGAGGCGAATCCAGCTGAAGCTCGGCTCCACGCTGGGCAGCCCGGTGGCGTCGGCCTGTTCGTTGGTGTCGGTGATGCCGCGACCGATGCTTTCCACCCGGCCGGGGATCGTGGCGTCGTAACCCATCAGGCGGATGCGTGCCGTCGCGCCGGGCCTGACCTGGCGCAGCTTGGTTTCCTCGAAGTACCCGGTGAACCAGAAGCTGTGCGCATCGAGCAACGCGAGGGCGGGCTGTCCGGCCACGGCGTAATCGCCTTCGCGCAGGCGAAGATGCGTAACGTAGCCATCGGCGGGCGCGTGCAGTTCGGAGCGCTTCAGGTCGAGGCGGGCGAGATCCAGTGCGGCCTGTGCCCGGCGCTGCGACGCGCGTGCGAGGGCGATGGCGCGCTGCGCCTGCTGGATATCTTCGCGTGGCACCAGGTCGTCCATGCCCTTGCGACGTCCGGCGTCCTCGATCTTCTGGGCCAGGCTCTGGCTCGCGGCATCGAGCGCGGCCTCGGCATCGTCCACGGCCACGCGAAACCGTTCCGGGTCGATGCGGTAGAGCACGTCGCCGCGCTTCACGTACTGGTTGTCGGCCACCGGCACGGCGACGACGGTGCCGGACACTTCGGGTGCGATACGCAGGACCTGGGCACTGATGCGCCCGTCGCGCGTCCACGGCGCGAGCACATAGGCACGCCACAGGGCGGCGACGAGCATGACGGCGATCGCGACGGCGGCAAGGGTGAGCAAGGCGCGGGCGAGCCGCTTCAACAAGGGGATGGCGTCAGACATGGAGGATCAGCAACGAAAGCAGGATGAGGGAAAGCGCGAATTCGAACAGCGCGGGATGCCATGCCTGGCGGAGCACGCCCAGGCGGGTGAGCACGTGACGGAGCACCACGAAGGCGAGACCCGCCACGCAGGCGTAGACGAAGAAGGGCGGCAGGTAGATGCCGCCGAGATTGAATTCACTGAGCACGGGTGTGTGGCGTGGTGGCGAAGAAGTAGGTGGCGTGTCGTTCGAGCAGGCCGGCGATGTCGTCGAAGGCCTCGGCGGCTCGCGGTGCATAGGTCAGCAGTCGACCTGCGGTGCGGCGCGCATGGCGCACCGCCATGACAGGGGTATCCATGCGTGCGGCGACACGGTCGAGGCCAACACGGATGCGGCGCGCGATATCGGGCGATGCGCGTAACGAGCGCAGGCGGAACAGGTCGCGACCGAGATGCAGGCTGGCCAGGGCGTCGGCCATCGCGATGTCGTGGAGGTCGGGTCGTGCTTTCAGCATGCCGCCGAGCTGGGCGAGACGGTGCTGCTGTCGCCAGCGCCACGGGGCCTCGGCGGCTTTCGTACGACGGAGCAGGGCCACGCTGGCATCGCGGATGCGCAGGCGAAGTCGTTCCAGGTCCTGCGCGTGTCGCTTGGGCAACACAACGCGGAAGGCCAGCACCACGAAGGCCGTGGCGACCACCCAGGCCAGCGCCCAGTTGAGGAACTGCGCCAGGTCGTAGTGCATCGGGTTGCTTGCGCCCGTGAGCGTGTTGAAGCCGACGAGGTAGGCCAGCGCGGCAAGGCCGTGACGCGGCAGGGTGGTCGCGTACACGCCCGGTATCCAGAACAGGGCGAGCGACACCAGAAGTAACGGCATGCCATCGATATGCGGCAGGATGCCGAAGGTACAGATGAAAGCGGCAGGCACGGCGACGACCGTCCCCTTGAAGAAACCATACGCGCCAGCGGCGGGATCGGGAGCCAGAGCCAGCAGCGCGCAGTAGGGCGCGACGAGCAGCAGCATCATGTCGCCCGCGTTCCAGCCCGTGACGATCCACAGTGCACCCGCCAGCACCAGCGTAAGTGCCGCGCGTAGGCCGTTGCGCCAGGCGCCGCGATAATCGCGATGGAAAGCGACCGCGGCCGCGTTACGGGGCAGGGGCCGGTGCAGGCCGTCGATGCCGTCCAGTGCGGCCAGGAAGTCATCGACCTGGTCGCTGAGGCGCCAGTGGGCGATATCGCCATGGTCCAGTCGACGGCGCGCGCGATGCAGGGCCCCTCGGGCGACATCGATGCGACCGCTATCAAGGGCATCGGCGGCGTCTCGCCAGTCCTCGGCGAGACCGAGGGGCGCACGGGTCTCATCTTCGACGGACGCCGCTACCAGTGACACCATGGCGTAGCGGATCGAGGCGGCACGCCGTGCGATGTCCTCCGATTCGGCCTTGCCGAGCGAGAGCAGATCGTCCACGCCGTAGATGTCGCCGAGCGGTACAGCGTGTTTGCGCGACCGTGGTTCGTCTGCCTGGTCGAGATGTCGGGAAACGCCGCGCGCCACTTGCGCGGCAAGGCGCGACAGTAGCGCCTCCAGGCGCCCGCGCACGCTGCGGGTTCCCGTAAGCGCGAAAACCAGCGCCAGGCAGACGACGCCGACCAGCACCGTGGAACCGCGGCCGATGATGTGCTCGAAGGCATGCTCCGGATGTTGAAGCGCGCCGAAGGTGGCTAGGCCTATGGTGTAGCCGGCCACGACCGCACCCGTGCCGCGGAAGTGGCGCAGCACGCTCATGCCGGCGACACACAGGCCGAGCCACGTGCCGAAGCCGATGACGAACAACCACGGTTTCTGCGCGAACGCCGCCAGCAGCACGAAGGACGCCAGCATGCCCACCAGCGTACCGATGAAGCGCCACGCGCCCTTGCCGATGGCGGCGCCCTGCACGGGGTTCACCACGAGCAGCACGGTGGATGCCGCGGAATAGGGCGATTCCAGTTCGAGCAGGTAAGCGACGGTGATGGCCAGCCCGGCGGCCAGCACCGAGCGCATCACATAGCGGGCACGCGGGGTGCCGAGGTCGAGCCAGCTCAGCGAGTCGGCGAGGGCATGGGTGGAAGCGACGAAGGAACGCACGAGGGGGCCGGGGAAACGAGGTCCCGACCATGGTCGTCGTTGAGAATCGTTCGCAAAAGTGATGCTTCCGCACGCCACGCGTGCGTCTGGCGCAATGGTGGATTCAGTGGCCGCAGAGTTCGCGGATCGTGCGGCGCAGCCAGCGATGTGCGGGATCGTTCTGCCAGCGCGGATGCCAGGTCTGGCTGATCGGCACGGGCTCCAGGGGCACCGGCAACTCGAACAGCCGCACGGCCAGCCCGGCCTCGGCGACGCCTTCGGCGAGCTGGTTGGGCAGGGGCAGGATGAGATCGGAGTGCAGCAGGGCGAATACGCCCGCATAAGGTGTCGACACCACCATCGGCACGCGCCGGGACAGGCCCATTGCCTCCAGCGCATCGTCGATAGGGCCACGCGTACGCCCGCGTCGCGACACGCCCACGTGCTGCCACTGGACGAAGCGTTCGGCGGTGGCGGGGCCGTCGAAGAACGGATGGTCCTGGCGTGCGATGCCGATGAAGCGCGTGGTGAACAGCGGTTGCACGCGCATCTCCGGACCCACGGGCCGATAGGGATTCACCAGCAGGTCGATCCGGCCATTGCGCAGCGCTTCGCCGTCGAGGTCGTCTTCCTCCGGTGTGAAGCGCAAGGTGGCTCGCGGCATCTCGCGTGTCATGGCGTCGAGCAACTGGCCGCCATACATGCCGACGAAGATGTCGTTGGCGCGCACACTGAAACGCCGTTCGATGCCGGTCAGGTCGACATCCATGCCGGGTACCAGCAGCGACGAGGCGTCCTCGACCGCCTGGCGCACGCGTTCGCGCATCTCCAGCGCGCGGGGCGTCGGCACCATGGTACGCCCGGACTGCACGAAGACCGGATCGCCCAGCGCGTCGCGGATGCGACCGAGGGTGCGGCTCATGGCCGGGGCACTCAGGTTCATGCGACGGGCGGCGCCGGCCACGCTGCCCTCGGTGAGCAACGCGTCGAGGGCGATGAGGAGGTTGAGGTCGGGTGTTGCCATGCCTTTTATAGTGAACCACCGGAATCATCGCGTACAGGAAGACTTGTCCGTAACGGTTTTGGCGCCATAGTCGACCCATCTTTTTCCTGCTTCCCGGAGATACCCATGGCCCAACCCAGGCTGTTCACCCCGCTGCGCATCCGCGATCTCGAACTGGCCAACCGCATCGTCATCGCCCCGATGTGCCAGTACTCGGCGCAGGACGGCCAGATGAACGACTGGCACCTGATCCATCTCGGGCAACTGGCGCTTTCGGGCGCCGCGCTGCTGACCATCGAGGCGACGGCGGTGCTGCCCGAGGGGCGTATCACGCATGCGGACGTGGGCCTGTGGGACGACGCGACGGAAGCCGCCATGCGTCGCGTGCTCGACGGCGTGCGTCGCTGGTCGACCATGCCCGTCGGCGTACAGCTCGCCCATGCGGGTCGCAAGGCCTCCACGGCGGTGCCCTGGGTGGGCGGCCGGCAGATTGCGCCGAATGCCGAAAACGGCTGGCAGGCCGTATCCGCGTCGGCGGTGCCGTTCCATGAGGACGACGTGGCACCCGTGGCGCTCGACCGCGCGGGCATGGATCGTATCCGCGACGCCTTCGTCGAGGCAGCGAAGCGCGCCGACCGCCTTGGCATCGACCTGGCGCAGATCCACGCCGCCCATGGCTATCTCATGCACCAGTTCCTCTCGCCGCTGTCGAATCAGCGCCATGACGAATACGGCGGCTCGCTCGAAAACCGCATGCGCTTCCCCTTGGAAGTGTTCAAGGCGGTGCGCGAGGCGTTCCCTGCCAACAAGCCGGTGACGGTGCGCGTCTCCGCGACCGACTGGCACGACGGTGGTTGGGACGTCGAACAGACGGTCGTTTTCGCCAAGGCACTGGAAGCACTCGGCTGCGACGCGATCCATGTATCCAGTGGCGGCCTGCACCAGCATCAACAGATCGCCGTCGGTCCGAGCTACCAAGTGCCGTTCGCCCGCGCGGTGAAGCAGGCCGTGTCGATTCCCGTGGTGGCCGTGGGCCTGATTACGGAGGCCCAGCAGGCCGAGGCGATCGTTTCCACGGGCGACGCCGATGTGGTGGCGCTGGCCCGTACCGTGCTCTACGACCCGCGCTGGCCGTGGCATGCCGCGGCGGAACTGGGTGCCACGGTGCGCCCGCCGAAGCAGTACCTGCGTTCGCAGCCGTCGCGCTTCCGCCACCTGTTCGAGGCGGAGGGTCCGCTGGAGGCCGCGCCGTATTGGGCTCCCGGAAAGGACGGACGACTGGTCTGAGGCGGTCGGGGCGAGCCTCTTGAATCCAGTGTACCAATCAGTACAATGGATTCACTTCGGTACGAAAGGCTCTTCCCATGACCGCGCTCATCCCTCCGTTTACCCACGACACCGCCGTGGCCAAGGTCCGCCTGGCCGAAGATGGCTGGAACAGCCGCGACCCGAACAGGGTATCGCTGGTCTATACCCCGGACAGCCAGTGGCGGAATCGGGCCGAGTTCGTGACGGGCAGGGAGGCGATCGTCGCCTTCCTCACGCGCAAGTGGGCGAAGGAACTGGACTATCGCCTCATCAAGGAGCTGTGGGCGTTCACCGGCGAGCGCATCGCGGTGCGCTTCGCCTACGAATGGCACGACGACAGCGGCAACTGGTTCCGTTCCTTCGGTAACGAGAACTGGGAGTTCGACGACGCCGGGTTGATGCGTCGTCGTTTCGCCTGCATCAACGACCTGCCGATCCGCGAGAGTGAGCGTCGTTTTCATTGGCCGCTGGGCCGCCGTCCCGACGACCACCCGAGCTTGTCGGACCTGGGCCTGTAATGGCACGACTGGTCTACGA
The DNA here is from genome assembly GCF_009912395.1 of Luteibacter sp. Taxonomy (GTDB): domain Bacteria; phylum Pseudomonadota; class Gammaproteobacteria; order Xanthomonadales; family Rhodanobacteraceae; genus Luteibacter. Next base: position 31,925 of record NZ_WNDO01000024.1, read on the forward strand.
GCGCGCCGACGTGGTGCCGATGCTCGCGGAAGTGTTTCGCGAACTCGGCTACGATGGTGCGAGCATGGCGCGCATCCACGAGCGCACGGGCCTGGGCAAGGGCAGCCTCTACCACTTCTTTCCGGACGGCAAGGAAGACATGGCCGCCGCCGTGCTTGCCGATATCGACACATGGTTCGACCGCCAGGTATTCGCGCCGTTACGTCTGGATCCGCCGGAAAAAGCCATCGATGCGATGTGGCGCACGGTTACGGAGTACTTCCAAGGAGGTGGTCGTGTCTGTCTCGTGGGCGCCTTTGCGCTCGACGGCACGCGCGACCGTTTCGCGATCGCCGTAGCGGGTTACTTTCAGCGCTGGATCGACGCGCTGTCCGACGCGCTTGTGCGTAGCGGACGCGATAGTCGGTTGGCGCGAGACGCGGCGGAGGAAGCGGTGTCCGGCATCCAGGGCGCGCTCGTGTTGTCGCGGGCACTGGACGATCGGGAAACCTTCGCCCGCGCCATGACGCGGCTGGCGCGGCGGTTGCGCGACTGACCTCGACGCGATGCGCGTGGCGTGGAATGCTTGGCGCCGCATTCCACGCAACACCCCGAGGACACCATGGACACCGACGTACGACGCTGCGCCTGGACCGGCGCCGATCCGCTCTATCGCGATTACCACGACGAGGAGTGGGGTGTTCCGCTGCACGATTCGCGCATGCTGTGGGAACAGCTGATGCTCGAAGGGTTCCAGGCAGGGCTGTCGTGGATCACGATCCTTCGCAAGCGCGAGTCTTTCCGCAAGGCCTTCAAGGATTTCGATCCGGCGAAGGTCGCCCGCTTCGGCGAAAAGGATGTCCTGCGCCTGCTCGACGACGCAGGCATCGTGCGTTCGCGCGCAAAGATCGAAGCGACGATCAACGGCGCACGCATCTACGAAACGATGCGCAAGGCCGGTGAGGATTTCGACAGCTACTGCTGGTCGTTCACCGGCGGCAGGGTGATCCGTGGCGACGGACGCCATTTCCCGACGCAGACGCCGCTCTCCGTCACCATCTCCAAAGACATGAAGAAGCGCGGCTTCAAGTTCGTGGGACCGACGATCGTCTATGCGTGGATGCAGGCCGTTGGCATCGTCGACGACCACGCGCACGACTGCTTCCGCCGCCGCTAGGCCTTGCGCGCCAGGCGGCTCGCCGCGACGGGAACGTTGCGGAACGCCACGCCCAGGCGATTGAAGGCGCTCATCAACGCGATGGCCACGGAGAGATCGGCCAGTTCCTTGTCGTTGAACACGGCGGCCGCCGCCGCGTAATCCTCGTCGGGAACGCCTGTCTGGTCCACGCGGGCGACGGACTCGGTCCAGGCCAGGGCGGCCTGCTCGCGCGGGCTGAAGACCTCGCCGGCCTCGCGCCAAGCGGACGTCAGGATCAGCTTTTCGAAGGGCGTACCGAGCTTGTGCAGGTCCTGCGAATGCATGTCGATGCAGTACGCGCACTGGTTGATCTGCGACACGCGCAGGTAGACCAGGTCGACGAGGTCGCCCAGGCCGCTGGCCTTGAGGTAATCGTGTACGGCCACGAAGCCCTTGATGCTGTCGGGGGCCACCGCGTAGTAGTTGATGCGCTTGCTCATGAGGGGACACTCTCGGGTTGTCGGGATAAGGCCAGCATGCGCCGTGGACGGTATCCCCGAAAGGGCCAAGTCCTGCGAATCCGGATGTACCATTCGCGGCATGGACGGCTCATTCGGCATCTCGATCGATCGCGGCGGACGGCTATCGCTGTCCGAGCAGATCGCGGACGGCATCCGCGCGGCGATCCGCGAGGGGCGTTTGCCGCCCGGTGCCCGCCTGCCGTCTTGGAACGATCTGGCGACCCAGCTTGGCGTGGCTCGGGGCACTGTGCGCAGCGCCTATGAAAGCCTGGCCGATGGCCAGTTCGTGATCGCAGCCGGCGCGGCGGGTACGCGCGTGGCGAAGCGGCCGCCAACCTCGCGGATCGTGCCTGAGCCTGCAAAGGGCAAGGAATCGTTCGGCCCCTTTCCGGGCGGTGCGACCTCTCCGCTGCCGTTCCAACTCGGCGTGCCGGCGACGGACCTGTTCCCGGCAGCCCTGTGGTCGCGCAAGCTCGCCCAGGCGGCGCGCGACGCGATCGCGGTGCCCACGGGCTATCCCGACGCGGCGGGCGAACCCGGACTGCGTGCCGAGATTGCCGGCTATCTCGCGGTGGCGCGCGGGCTGGCGTGCCGGCCTGCGCAGGTCTTCGTCACCCAAGGGTACGCGGGCGCCTTCAGTCTCGTGATGCGCATGATTCGCGCCCACGGGAGCAAGGCGTGGGTCGAGGATCCGGGCTATCCCTTCGCACGCACCGCGTTGGGCTGGTCGGGCGTCGAGGCGGTGGGCGTACCGGTGGATCGAGACGGCCTCGATGTCGCAGCTGGCATCGCGAAGGCTCCCGATGTCGCTTTCGCCCTGGTGACCGCGGGCCAGCAGGCGCCGCTCGGTCACACGATGTCCCTCGAACGCCGGCATGCCTTGCTCGATTGGGCGGCGGGCAGACGCTGGATCGTCGAGGACGATTTTCTCGGTGAACTGCAACTCGTGCGGCGTGCCGCGCCGGCGCTCGCGTCGATGGACGCTCGTCGCGTGCTGCATATCGGCAGCTTCAGCAAGACCATGTCGCCGTCGCTTCGCATGGGCTTTCTCGTGGTGCCCATGGATCTCGTGGATGCGGCCACCCAGGTCGCCGGTACGCTGGAGCCGGCGCCTCCGCCCGTGGTGCAGATGGCGCTGGAATCCTTCTTGCACGAAGGGCATTACCTGCGCCACCTGCGTCGCATGAAGCGGGCCTATGCCGAGCGTCGCGAAGCGGTTATGGGAGCGCTGGCGGCGCGCTCGTTCGCTTGCGAGGCCAGTGGCCTGTCCGTGCGCCTGCCTCTTGCCGATGGCGTGGACGATGGTGCATTGGCCCGCGAGGCCATGGCGGTGGGCCTGTCGCCGGTGCCCCTGTCGCCCTGGTTCGTTTCGGATGCCATGCGGTGTTCGGGCCTGCTGCTGGGTGTCACCAACGTACCGGTTGACCGGGCCACTGCCCACGTAAACGCCTTGCTGGATGTCCTCGCGCGGAGGGGTGTGAGGCCTTGAGGGTATGATATGCGGCCGTAGCCTCGTTTCTGGTCGCTCCCTTGTCGTCGCCCCTCATCCCCTCGCCGGACCCCACGGTTCCGTTCACCGATGCCGATCGCACCTTCATGGAGCGCGCGCTGGCGCTTGCCGCGCACGCCCGTGACGCCGAGGGCGAGGTACCCGTGGGCGCCGTGCTGGTGATGGAGGGGCAGGTGGTGGGCGAAGGATGGAATCGCAACATCGGCCTCAACGATCCCACCGCCCATGCCGAGATCCAGGCCTTGCGCGCGGCGGGGCAGGCGGTGTCGAACTATCGGTTTCCTGGCTCCACGCTATACGTGACGCTGGAGCCCTGTGCGATGTGCGCGATGGCAATGGTGCACGCGCGCGTGGGCCGAGTGGTGTTCGGCGCCACCGATCCGAAGACCGGCGCCGCCGGCAGCGTGTTCGATACGCTGGTGTCGCCAAAGCACAACCATCGCGTAGAGGTGGTCGGCGGCCTGCATGCGGATATCGCGGGTGAGATGTTGCGGCAGTTCTTCCGCGCGCGGCGTTAGTCCGCGAATGGCGCCAGCGCCTCGGCGCAGCCGCGTTCGATCTTGAGCGTAATCAGGGGATCGGCACGGGTGACGCCGAAGTTCACCGAGGCGATGGGCAGGCCGCGCCGCGAGGCTTCGAGCACGAAGCGGTAACCCGAATACACCATCAGCGACGAGCCGACCACGAGCATCGCGTCGGCACGTTCCAGATGCGCCCAGGCGGTATCGACGCGCGCACGCGGCACGTTCTCGCCGAAGTACACGACATCGGGCTTGAGCACGCCGCCGCATACCTCGCACGCCGGGATGTTGAAGGTGGAGAAATCCACGCCATCGAGATCCGCGTCGCCGTCCGGGGCGATACGCGCGTTCAAGGTCATCCAGCGGGGATTGGCGGCCTGGAGGCGAGCCTGCATATCATCCCGGCGCGTGATATCGCCGCACTGCATGCAGCGCACGCGGTCGAGGCGGCCATGCAGGTCGACCACGTTGAGGCTGCCGGCGGCCTGGTGCAGACCGTCGACGTTCTGGGTGAGCAACAGTTCGATGCGGCCTTCGTGTTCGAGCTTCGCGAGGGCGCGATGCGCGACGTTGGGCTGCACGTCGGCGAAGTGTCGCCAGCCGATCATGCCGCGCGCCCAATAGCGTGCGCGGGCGGCCGGCCCACTCATGAACGATTGCAGGGTCATGGGCGGGCTGCGTTTCCATTCGCCGTTGCCGTCGCGGTAATCGGGAATGCCCGAATCCATGCTGATGCCGGCACCAGTGATGACGAACAGGCGCGGATGGGCTTCGATGAAGGCGTGAAGCGGATCGGCTGGCGTGGCGATGGCGGCTGGCGTGTTCACGGGACGGGACTATAGCCGAAGCGGGTCCACGCTCGCGCGAAGAACCGCCAGAAGGCGCGCCGCGTCGTCGCCGAACTGACGGATGGCCTCGTCCAGGCGTGCGCTTCGGCCATGCACGATGATTTCGTCCTCCAGGCGCTGGCCGATATCGGCCAACGTGGTCGCCTCGGCCAGCCCCAGCACACCGGCCACCCGGTGTAGCCATGCCTGCAACGGTGTCGCTTCGCGGGCCGCGAGCAGTGGGCCGAGGGCTTCCAGGTCGCGGGCCAGGGTTTCGTCGAGCAGGCGTACGAGGGTGCGTAGGGCTTCCTGGCTACCCAGCGAAGCGCGTAGCGCGTCGATATCGACATCGAGCGTGGCGAAGGCGATCGCCATCTCAAGGATCACGTGCCGCCGTCCGTCGTCGTCTACCTCCCGAAACAGCATGCCGCCGTGGCGTTTGGCCAGCGCGACCGAGCGTCGCCAGGTGCGCAGCGACATGGGACGCGTGCCGGCGAGGGTGATGTGGATGCGTTGGTACGCCGGATCCTCGACGACGACATCGGCGTAGAGCGCGATGTGCCGGCGGCCGTGCAGTCGTCCCTTGCTCACCAGCCGCACGACGATGGCGCGAATGCCGTCGAAGGGACCGCGCAGGGCGGGTGAGAGTGCGGGATCGGTTTCCACCAGGACGATGGCAGGATGGTCGCGGAAACGAAGGAGCAGGGCGGGGAGGTTGCCGCGATGCGCGGATGTGCCGCGATGTGATCGCCGTCGACCCAGATACCGGCACAATCGTGACAGGATCGGCATGATTGTGCTCAACTTCCGGCCCCTTTGGCCATGGCAGGCCAGCACGCACAGACGGACACGGCAATGGAGGAAGGACACTCATGGGATATCGCGTCATCGTCGCCGACGATCATCCCGTGGTGCTCAAGGGCGTGGCACTGGCCCTGGCCAGGAACGAGCTGGCCGAAGTGGTGGGCGAGGCGCTGACCCCCGAGGCCCTTCTCGACCTTCTGGCCACCGTGCCATGCGATGCCCTGATCACCGACTTCAGCATGCCCGGAGAGCAGGAGGACGGTTTCGCCTTGCTGGCGGAGATCGGCCGCCGGCACCCCGACTTGCCCGTCATGGTGATCACCACCCGCGCCAATCCGGCCTTGTATCGGGAAATTCTCGCCACGGGCGTGCGCGCCTTGATCGGCAAGGCCGGCGATACACGGGATATTCCGGAGGCGCTGTTCCGGGTCATGGCCCGGCCGACCTATACCTATGTCGGCTCGTCGGTCAGGGCGCTGCTCGAACAGCGCTATGAGCTTCCCCAGGGAAGCCCGGGTACGCTGGCGGCGCTGTCGCCGCGCGAGGTGGAGATCCTGCGGCTGTTCGCCGCGGGCAACAGCGTCACGGACATCGCCCGCGCCACCGGTCGCGGGCTGTCCACCATCAGCCAGCAGAAATCCAGCGCGATGCGCAAGCTGCGGCTGGATTCCGATGCGGAAATCTTGGAGTACATCGACCATCTGCGTTTCTGAGGCCTCCCCGTGCGTGAGGGGCGCAAGATAGCCAGCGCGCCAGGGGGCCTGACATGGAAGAAATCTCAAAAATCGGTCCTTTTTCGGACCCGTCATCCACGCCCGGTTGACCTCGGAGTCAGGTCGGCGAATTACAATGCCCCCCTTGCGTGCCATGGGGCACCGACAGGAGACGCCTTGGTGAGTGCGAAGATCAACCCGTTGGCGGGCAAACCGGCGACGGAAGGCAAGCTCGTCGACCTTGGCGCGCTGGTCGCGGCCTACGCCGACTTGAGGCCCGATCCCTCGGTTCCCGAGCAGCGCGTGGCCTTCGGTACGTCCGGCCATCGTGGCAGCTCGTTCGAGCGCTCGTTCAACGAATGGCACGTGCTTGCCGTGGTCCAGGCCATCTGCGAGTACCGGAAGCAGGCCGGCGTGGACGGTCCGATCTACGTCGGCATCGACACCCATGCGCTTTCGCAGCCCGCGTTCGAGAGCACCCTGGAGGTGCTTGCCGCCAATGGCGTCGAGACCCAGGTCTCCACCGGCGGCGAGTACACGCCCACCCCGGCCGTGTCGCACGCAATCCTGGTGCACAACCGGGGGCGCCAGAAAGGGCTGGCCGATGGCATCGTCATCACCCCGTCGCACAATCCGCCCGACAGTGGCGGCATCAAGTACAACCCCACCCACGGTGGCCCGGCCGATACGGATGCCACCTCGTGGATCGCGCGTCGCGCCAACGAATTGATCGAGGGCGGTCTGCGCGAGGTCAAGCGCATGCCGTTCGCGCAGGCCCTGAAAGCCGCGACCACGCGCGAGTTCGATTTCCTGCAGCGCTATGTGGGCGACCTTGGCGACGTGCTCGATCTGGACGTCATCCGCGCCCATGGCGTGAGGATGGGCGTCGATCCGCTCGGCGGTGCCGGCGTGCACTACTGGGCCGCCATCGGCGAGCGGTATGGCCTGAACCTGACGGTGGTGAGCGAGACGGTCGACAAGACCTTCTCCTTCATGTCGCTGGACTGGGACGGCAAGGTCCGCATGGACCCGTCGTCGTCCTATGCCATGCAGCGCCTGATCCACCTGAAGGACCGCTTCGACGTGGCCTTCGCCTGCGACACCGACCACGACCGCCATGGCGTGGTCGCGCCCAGCACAGGCCTGATGCCGGCGAACCATTACCTGGCCACGGCGGCCTGGTACCTGTTCCAGAACCGGCCGGGCTGGCGTGCCGACGCGGCGGTGGGCAAGACGGCCGTCAGCACGGGCCTGCTTGACCGCATCGCGGCCGACCTGAAGCGTCCGCTGCGCGAGGTGCCGGTGGGCTTCAAGTACTTCGTGTCCGGTCTGTTCGACGGCAGCCTCGGCTTCGGCTGCGAGGAAAGCGCCGGCGCATCCTTCTTGGCGAAGGACGCCTCGGCGTGGTCCACCGACAAGGACGGCATCGTCGCGGCGCTGCTCGCCGGCGAAATGACCGCTCGCTTGGAGCAGGATCCGGGCAAGATCTATCGCAGCATCACCGACAGGCTCGGCGATCCGGCCAACGCGCGCATCGACGCACCGGCCAGCCACGCGCAGAAGCAGAAGCTGTCGAAGCTGGCGCCGGAGCAGGTGGCCTCGACGACCCTGGCCGGCGATCCCATCGTCGGCGTGACCAACCAGGCTGGCGGCCAGTCGATCGGCGGCATCAAGGTGATGTCGGAGCACGGTTGGTTCGCGGCGCGCCCCTCCGGCACCGAAGACATCTACAAGGTGTACGGCGAAAGCTTCCGCGGCAAGGAGCACCTGGCGAAGGTGCTGGAGGAAGCGCAGGCGATGGTCGACAAGGCGCTGGGCTGAGCACGATGTCGAACCGTCCCATCAAGGTGATCGTCGGATCGCGTAACCCGGTGAAGGTCGGCGCGGTGCGTAACGCGCTGGTGCCGTTGTTTCCCGGTCGCACGGTGGATTGCGAGGGCATGCACGCGCCGTCGGGCGTGCCCGACCAGCCGATGACCCGAGCGGAGACCCGTGAGGGCGTGCTCAATCGCATGAACTACTGCCGCCAGCATGGCGGCGAGGCCGACTTCTACGTGGCGATGGAAAGCGGCGTGGACGTGACGGAGGACGGGCCAGGCAACTTCGGCTATGTCGCCATTGCCCACGCCGACCAGGTCTCCGTGGGCTGCACGGCATGGCTGCCCCTGCCGCCAGTGGTGTTCGAGGCGTTGCTCGACGGCGAGGAGCTGGGCCACGTCATGGACCGCCTGTTCGACACCGTCAACATCAAGCAGCAAGGTGGGGCGATCGGCCTGCTGACCGACGGCCATGCCACCCGTGAGGGTGCCTACACCCAGGCGATGACGCTGGCCATGTCGCCTTTCCTGCATCCGGACCTGTACGGCGCGGATTGAAAAAGGGGAGCCTGGCGATGCCCGGCTCCCCTCAAAGGCTCAGCGCACGCCGCCCGATGCCCCGATCAGCTCGCCGGTGATCCAGCGGGCGTCGTCGGAGGCCAGGAAGGTCACGATCGGCGCGATGTCGTCCACCTGACCGATGCGGCCGAGCGACGCCTGACTGGCGGCCCAGGCCTCGAAATCCGTGCCCATGAAGCCGGCGGTATGGGTGCCCTCGGTCTCCACCATGCCCGGGTTGACGCTGTTGACGCGGATGCCACGGGCGCCGAATTCGCGGGAGAAGACGCCGGTGATGGCGTCCAGCGCGCCCTTGGTGCCGGTATAGACCGCGCTGCCGGCCGGGGTGATGCGGCTGACCGCCGAGCCGATGTTGACGATGCTGGCGCCCTCCTTGAGGTGGCCGATGGCCGCCTGGGTCACGAGGATGGTACCCAACACGTTGATGTCGAACATGCGGTGGAACTGCTGCTCGGTGGTTTCTTCCACGGGCGCCATCTCATAGACACCCGAATTGTTGACGAGGACGTCCAGACGTCCGAAATGCTCGATGGCGGCCTTCACCAGGCCCTCGGCCTCGGCCTGCTTCGAGACGTCGCCGCCCACCGCCACCGCCTTGCCGCCGGCCGCCTGGATCTCGGCGACGACCTTCTCGGCGCCAGCCTTGCTCGATGCGTAATTGACGATGACGGCCGCGCCTTCGGCCGCCAGCGACCTGGCGATGGCGGCGCCGATGCCCTTGGACGCGCCGGTGACGATGGCGACCTTGCTGGAGAGCTTGCTCATGGATGCGTGTTCCTATCGAAGATGGAAAGGGGCAAGACGCCCCGTGGGACTTCGTGGTGAAGCCGCTGGACCCTGTCTTTGGGATGCATCTGCAGGCGTGTGATAGGCGGTCGCGCACAACACCTTTGAGCGTGGCTCAACAGTGCATGCAGTTTCAGAGCTTGAAACAGGCCCCGGGTACCCTATTCAATGGGACGTCCCCACGGCTTCGCGCCGTCACCTGAGCTTTTGGAACCCGAGCATGAGCACGCAGACCTCCCTCGAACCGGTCGATACCTTCGACTACGTCATCTTCGGCGCCACCGGCGACCTCACCATGCGCAAGCTGCTGCCGGCCCTGTATCGCCGGTTTGCCGAGGGGCAGGTGCCTGCGGAGTCACGCATCGTCGGTACGGCGCGGTCGGCGCTGGACGATGCGGCGTACCGCGAAAGGGCAGCGAAGGCGCTGGCCGAATTCATCGGCGACGATGAACGCGACGATGCGAAAGTGAACGCATTCCTCGGCATGGTTCACTATGTCAGCCTCAACGGCGCGGAGAGCGATGGCAACTGGGCCGGCTTGAGCGACGTGCTCGCGGGCGGCGAGGAACGGGTTCGCGTGTTCTATCTCGCCACGGCGCCCGCGCTGTATGGTGCGATCGCCGCCAACCTGGCGGAAAAGGGTTTCCGCACCGAATCGTCGCGCATCGTGCTGGAGAAGCCGATCGGCACCGACCTTGAGACCGCACGCAAGGTCAACGAGGACGTGGGCCGGCACTTCCCGGAGAACAGCATCTTCCGTATCGATCATTACCTCGGTAAGGAAGCGGTACAGAACATCATCGCGCTGCGCTTCGCTAATCCGATGCTGGAACGCATGTGGGATCGCGAGTCGATCGAGTACGTGCAGATCACGGCGGCGGAGACGGTCGGTCTGGAAGGTCGCGGCGGTTACTACGACGGATCCGGCGCCCTGCGCGACATGATCCAGAACCACCTGCTGCAGGTGTTGACCGTGGTCGCCATGGAGCGACCGTCGTCGCTGGACGCCGACGCGTTGCGCGACGAAAAGGTCCGCGTGCTGACGTCGCTGAAGCCGCTGGATCGCGACAACCTCGGTGCCAACGTGGCGCGCGGCCAGTATGTCGGTGGTACGAGTGGCGGTAAGTCCGTGCCGTCGTACCGTGACGAACTGCCGGATGGCACGCCAAGCAAGACCGAGACCTTCGTGGCGCTGAAGGCCGAGATCGATACGCCGCGCTGGAAGGGCGTGCCGTTCTACTTGCGCTCAGGCAAGCGCATGCCGCGCAAGCTCACCGAGATCGTCGTGCAATTCCGTGCCGGTGAGCCGGGCTTGTTCGGCGAGGCACGTCCGGGCAGTCGCCTGGTGATTCGCGTGCAGCCCAACGAAAGCGTCACCCTGCCGCTGTTCGTGAAGTTCCCGGGTAACGGTTTTGGGCTGGAAGAGGTCGACGCGTTGTCCAAGCTCGGCGATCCGGCGCGCATCCGTTTCCGCGACTCGTACGAAGGCCTGATGCTGGATGCGGTGAAGGGCAGTCCGGCGCTGTTCGTGCGTAAGGACGAGACCGAAGCCGCCTGGCGCTGGGTCACCCCGATCCTGGAAGGCTGGCGTGAGGATGCGCAGGGCCCTGAGGCGTATGAGGCTGGCACCTGGGGCCCGGCCTCGGCGCGTGAACTCCTGGAGCGCGAAGGTCACGCCTGGGTAGAAGACGTGGCGGCCTGAGGTACGTCCATCGCGGACACGGTCCGCTCCCACTCCTTCGGCTGTAGGAGCGCGCTTGCGCGCGATCGCGCGCAAGCGCGCTCCTACAAGGGCGTGGGCAGCACGGGTGGTTCAGACCAGCACGTCAGGCCCTTCCTGTCACTCCAGCAACTGCGCCAGCCGATCGAGACCTTGCTTCAACCGGTGACGCTCCTTCACTCCGCCCAGGGACACGCGTATGGCCTCGCCGCCGGACGGTTCGGGGCGGAACGCATCCGACGGTGTCACCGCCAGGCCTTCCCGTCGCGCTGCGGTGGTGAGCGCCGTGGCCGTCCAGTGTGAGGGCAGGTCGAGCCAGAGGTGGATGCCGCGCTGCAATGGTCCTTCCAGCGCTAGCGCGATATGTGCGACGCGCTGGCGCTCTGCCGATTCCGCCCGCACGCCTTCAAGCACCTGTTTGGCGGTGCCGTCGTGAATCCATTGCGTGGCGATCGAGGTCATCAACGGGGTGGCCATCAGGGTCACCGCACGCAGGTGGCTGAGGAAGGCCGAGCGCGCCGCACCATCGGGCACCGCGACATAGGCCGTCCGCAACCCGGGGGAAAGCGCCTTCGAAAGCGTGGCGATGTAGTGCGTATGGGCGGGTATGCGCCGGGCGAGCGGCGCGGGAGCGTCGCCTGCGAGCGCCCAATAGGGATCGTCCTCGATCAGCCGTAGTCCTGCCTTTTCAATCGCGGAGGCGATGGCATCTCGTCGCTGTTCCGGCATCGTGTCCGCCGTCGGATTGCGCAGGGTGGGATTGAGATAGACCACCGTCGCGCCCGTGCGCTGGGCCATCTCGACCAGGGCCTCCGGCAACATGCCGTCACAGTCCGATGCCACCGTCGCCAGCGTTCTGCCCAGGCGCGCCGCGACAGCGAGGGTGCCGGGGTATAGCGTCGGCTCCACCAGGATGGTGTCGCCCGGCGCGGTCAGCGCCAGGACGATGCCGGCCAGCGCGGCCTGCGCCCCGGGGCAGGTGACGATCCGCTGCGTATCCACGGGGCCCAGCATCGGGTAGAGCCACGCCGCACCGGCGGACCGGTCGGCGTCGCTGCCGCCGCCGGGCTGGTAGCTCATCAGGGCATGGATGTCGGCATGGGTCAGCACCTGGTCGATGCCATGGCGGAGCAGGGTGGCCAGGTCGATGCCGAGCGGCGGGGGTGGCAGGTTCATGCCCAGGTCCACCACCTGTCCCGTATCGAAGCGCGGTGCGGACACGAAGCTGCCGAGCGCGCCACGCGCGTGCAGCAGGTTGCGTTCGCGGGCCTCGGTGTACGCGCGGGTCACCGTGGTCAGGTCGATGCCGAGCAGGTTGGCCAGTTCGCGCTGTGGAGGCAGGCGGTCGCCCGGGCGAAGCCTGCCGTCGGCGATTGCGCGTTCGATGAACCGCATTACCCGGAGATAGCGAGGGCCTTCCTCATCGAAAGCGGCCTTCCAGTCGATATCTTGTATGGATCTTGTCCGCGCCATCGTGTGCTAATGCATGGGTATATTGGCGCATAGTATGCGCCGCATCCCGATTCGCATGCATACAAGAAGGCCCCGCCGTTCGCACGGCGGGGCCTTCGTGTTTTTCAGCTCTGGCGCTTGTCGATGATCGATTCGAGCAGTTCGACCACGCGTTCGCCCTGGCCGTCGAACACCAGTTCCAGCGCGGTACGCCCTTCGAGTTCTTCGATGGGCGTGTTGTTGATCCAATCCCACACCGCCTGGCGGCTCGGCTCGATGCCGTGCGCGAGGGTGGCGATGCGTCGCATGATGCCAACGGCCATGATGGTCAGAACGTCCTGTTGATCGCGAGGAAGAAGCTCTTGGTGTCGTCGGCGTCGACCATCGGGCTGTTCTTGATGGTGTCCGGCAGACGGGAGTAGCGCACGCCACCGATCACCATCCACTTGGTGGTGAGGCGATAGGCGGCCGACATGGCGAGGTAGGGCGAGTTACCGCCGCCGGCCTTGTAATAGGGCAGGCCGCTGCGCGCGGCTTCCCGTGCGCTGATGCCGTAGTAGTAGTTGTTGAGGTTGCTGTCGCTGCGGGTGATACCGATCTTCGGCGTCACGATGAGCTTGCCTGCCGTAATTGCGTAGCCATAGCCCAGGTCGAACTGCGTGCCGCCACCGTGGCCGGTAACCTTCTTGTTCGCCGTGGCCTCGACGAAGCCCCAGCTCGCATTGTGGCGCCAAGCTACGCCGGCCATGGCGCCGATATTGCGGTTGGAAAGCTGCTTCAGCTGCCGGTCGTTGGTGTCTTCGTGACGGAAGCGGTCGCCATTGGGCGACACGGCGATCGAGATCTCGTCCGACGGCGTGGAGAACAGGCGATAGCCGATGGTCGCGCCGCGGAAGTAGAAGGACTTGCCTTCGTAGTTCACCAGCGGCAGCGGCCACGCCTTGTTGTCATAGCGCTTGTACGGACTCGGACTCCAGGCGGCCGCGATTCCGAGCGACCAGCCCTGGGGATGGGCGGCGTCCTCGGACTGTGCGTGTACGGTGCCGGCAACGCCCAGGCTGGCGGTGGCGGCCAGCAGGCAGAGCGAGCGGATGTGGCGGGTCGTCATGTCGAAGGGGGCTCCATGGGGGGGGAATGGCGACATGGCGCAGGATCATGATTACGCCACATTGCCGCAACATTGCGTCGGCCGGAGGCCGTTTTGCACGTGTTAGCATCCCGGCCGACGACGAGGTGCACGTATGCGGATACTGTTGGTGGAAGACGAACCGGAGATGGCCGCCGCGCTGCAATCCGGACTGCACAAGCATGGCATGCTCGTAGACGTCGCACCGGATATCGCCCGGGCCACCGAAGCCCTGCAAAGCAAGGTGCACGATCTCCTGCTGCTCGATCGCCAGTTGCCCGATGGCGACGGCGTTTCGCTTGTCGCGAAGGCGCGCGCGAACCAGGCCGACCTACCCATCATCGTGCTCACGGCACGTGGTTCGTTGCCCGATCGTATCGATGGTCTCGACCAGGGCGCCGACGATTACCTGGTCAAGCCCTTCGCCCTGGAAGAACTGCTCGCGCGTATCCGCGCGATTTCGCGTCGTCCCGCGAAGGTGGTGTTGCCGACGGTGAACGCCGGTCGTCTTCGTTACGATTTCGCCGCGCGCGAGGCCTTGGTGGATGACATGCCCTTGCGCCTGCCGCGACGACAGTTGCTGTTGCTCGAAGCCCTGGCGTATCGATTGGGACGTACCGTTCAGCGTGAAGTGCTGCTCGATGCGGTCTATGGTTTCGATGATGCCATCCAGTCGAACGCGTTCGATGCGCACGTATCCAAGTTGCGTCGTGCATTGACCGAAGCGGAGGCCGGTGTCGAGATCCACGCGATTCGCGGCATCGGTTACATCCTCCGCGAGGCGCCGAATGGCCGGCCGTAGCCGCTCGCTCACCGTCCAGCTTGCATGGCGACTGGGCGTGTTGCAGGTGGTGATCCTAATCGCGACCATCGCGGCCATCGTGTGGAGTATCAGCCAGCCACGCACGTCCTATATCGACGAAGACGTGGCACGCACCGTCGCAAAATCGCTCGTGGTGGAGCAGGGCAAGATGGTCTTCCGCCCGACGCCGGCGATGCGCGACCTGCTGAACGATGCGCCCGAAATGTGGTTCCGTGCCTCGGACGAGCGCGGACATGCGTTGTCGTATGGCAACGTGCCCGAGGTGTACCGTCCCCTCGCCGCATCGCTGAACCAGCTGGAAGCGTCGGAGATCCACGCCAACAGCCGTCCCGCCGAACTGACCATGCGCATCTACGCGGAGGATTCGCCCGACGGTCGCTTGCGCGTGATCGTCGGTGGCGGACCGTTGCTGGGTGTGGGAGTGGTATTCGTCAAGATCGCCATGTGGCTGAGCTGGCGTATCGGCCTTCCCCTGGTGCTGGTGACCCTGATCGCCGTGCCCTGGATCATCCACCGCTCGATGGCCGGCGTGGGCAAGGTCGCGGAACAGGCCGAGGCGATCGATATCGACAAGCGCGGTGCCCGGCTCGAGGACGGCGCGGTGCCGGGAGAGCTGCAACCGCTGGTTCGTACCTTCAATGCCACGCTGGAGCGGCTGGGCGAAGGCTACGAGGCGCGCGATCGCTTCCTGGCCGATGCAGCGCACGAATTGCGCGCGCCGATCGCGATCCTGGAGACGCGCCTGGACAGCCTGCCGCAAGGCGAAACCCGCACACGCCTGCTCACCGACCTGGGACGTCTTTCAAACCTCGCCGAGCAGTTGCTCGATCTCCAGCGGCTGGGCAAGCAGGAAACCGAACTGGTGCCGATCGACCTGGTGAGCCTGTCGCGCGAGGTCAGCGCCGATGTCGCGCCCTTGGTGATCGACGCGGGCTACGAGCTCGCGATGGACGCGCCGGACCAGCCGGTGGTGGTGCATGGCGACCGCATGTCGCTGTCCCGCGCCCTCACCAACCTGTTCCAGAATGCCATCGTCCACGCGGGTGGCCGGGGGCTCATCCATGTCCAGGTGACCCCGGGTGGCATCTTCGAGATCAGCGACCAGGGGCCGGGTATCCCGCACGAGCAGCGGACCCATGTGTTCACGCCGTTCTATCGCCTGCGTCCCAGCAGCGTCGGTACGGGCCTGGGCCTGCACCTGGTCAGCGAGATCGTGGCCCGCCATGGCGGCGATATCCGGGTGCTGGATGCTCCGGGCGGCGGTGCGCGGTTCCGCATCCAGCTCCGGCTGGTCTAGCCAGCTGACAAGGCCATTGCATCCCGGCGGGCGACCCACATTATCTTTGGGTCCCCCTCCTACGGAGATGCACCATGTCCCGATACGCCAAGACGCCCGAAGCCCTGGCCAGGCTCACGCCGGAGCAGTTCCGCGTGACCCAGCAAAGCGGCACCGAACGGCCGTTCCATAACGAGTTCCACGACAGCAAGGCGGCCGGGTTGTATGTGGACGTGGTGTCCGGCGAGCCGTTGTTCACCTCGCTGGACAAGTTTGACAGCGGCTGCGGCTGGCCGAGCTTCACCCAACCGGTCGAGGACAGCCACGTGCAGGAGCTGCGCGACGGCAGCCACGGGATGATCCGCACCGAGGTCCGTTCGACGCATGGCGACAGCCACCTGGGTCATGTCTTCCCGGATGGCCCGCGCGATCGCGGCGGTCTGCGCTACTGCATCAACTCCGCCTCGCTGCGCTTCGTCCCCGTCGCCGACCTGGAGAAGGAAGGCTACGGCGACTACGCGAAGCTCTTCGGGGGTGCGGCATGAGCGCCCGTGCCGTCCTCGCCGGTGGTTGCTTCTGGGGCATGCAGGACCTGATCCGCAAGCAGCCGGGCGTGATCGCGACGCGCGTGGGATACACCGGTGGCGACGTGCCCAACGCGACCTACCGCAACCACGGCACCCACGCGGAGGGCATCGAGATCGAGTTCGATCCGGAGAAGGTCAGCTACCGGAAGATCCTGGAGTTCTTTTTCCAGATCCATGACCCGACCACGCGCGATCGGCAGGGCAACGACATCGGTACGAGCTATCGCAGCGCGATCTTCTACGTCAACGAGGCGCAGAAGGCCGTGGCGGAGGACACCATCGCCGATGTGGAAGCCTCCGGCCTGTGGCCGGGCACCGTGGTGACCGAGCTGGCGCCGGTCGGTCCGTTCTGGGAGGCCGAGCCGGAACACCAGGACTACCTGGAGAAGTATCCGAACGGCTACACGTGCCATTTCATCCGTCCGGACTGGGTCTTGCCGCGCCGCGGCGCCTGACCGGGAAGGCCGGCTCTGGTATAAGAGCCGGCCTCCGCTCGATGCGGCGGTGACCGGGCGGGGGCCCGGGAAGGGGAGGTCGATGCGTACAGGGGAACACCGCGCCGCGCCGGCGCGTTCGTGGATAAGGCGTTTCGCGCCCTGGCTATGGGTGGGCATCCTGCTGGCCATCGGGTTGCTGCGCGCCAGCAACCGTTACCTGGTGGGCGTGGCGAACGACCAGACGTCGCCTTTCCTGCCCAAGCTGATCGAGGAACTCACCGGGGCTTTCAGCTTCGGCGCCTTCCTGCCCGTGCTGTTCTTCGCGCTGAGGCGCATGCCGGCCACGTGGTATGCCCACCTGGGTCTGTTCGTCGGACTATCGCTGGCGCAGACCAGCCTGATGATCGGTGTCCGCTGGATCGTGTTCGGCATGCTCGACATGCCCGGCTACGCCTATCCGCCGACGGTATGGCGTTACCTGATGGAAGCGCCGACGCAGCTGTTCTTCTACGTGATGATCGCGACCGGCCTGTGGCTGGTAGACCGGTACCGTGAGGGCAAGGCGCGCGAACTGCGTTCGGCCCAGTTGGAATCGGCGTTGTCCGAGGCCCGGTTGGACGCCTTGCGCCTCCAGCTGAATCCGCATTTTCTGTTCAATACGCTCAACGCGGTGTCGGAGCTGATGTACGACCGCCCGCGCGTCGCCGACGAGATGCTTTCACGCATCGGGGAGCTGCTGCGCGCGACGCTATCGGCGACGGCGCAGGAGCATCCGCTGGCGAACGAATGGCGATTGCTTTCGCTGTATCTCGACATCCAGCGTGCGCGTTTCGGCGAGGGACTGGACGCCGTAGTGGACGGCGATGCCTCCCTCGACGACATGCGTGTGCCGTTCCTTGTGTTGCAACCGCTGGTGGAAAACGCGATTGAACATGGCGGCACGGGCGACGACCGCCGTGTGCGCATCGGGGCGAACCGGGAGGGTGGCAAGCTGATCGTGCGCATCCGTGATTTCGGCGGCGGCGAGCCACGCGCCGGACACGGCATCGGCTTGCGTAACGTGGATGCGCGACTGCGCCATCTCTATGGCGACGCGGCGGGAGTACGCCTCGATCCAGTGCCCGATGGCGGCAGCCAGGTCACGCTGTGGCTGCCGGCACACCGTTGGGAGCTGGCATGACGTTGCGCGCGCTGGTGGTCGACGACGAAGCGCCGGCTCGCGCCAAGCTGCGCCGTTATCTCGCGGAAAGCGACGGCATCGCATGGGTGGGCGAAGCAGCCGATGGCGTGGAGGCCGCAGGACTGATCCGGCGAGAGAAACCGGACGTGGTGTTCCTCGATATCAGCATGCCCGGCATGGACGGTTTCGCCTTGCTCCAGGCGCTTGGCGACCCGTTGCCCGCGGAAATCGTCTTTGTCACCGCGCACGACGATCATGCCGTACGCGCGTTCGAGGTCCACGCTTTCGATTACCTGCTCAAGCCGGTGGGACCGGAACGTTTCGAACGCCTGGTGCGACGACTCGTCGGTCGCGTGGCGCCTTCGTCCTCCGCAAGGCTGGATGGCTTGCTCGGCGGACTGCCGGCCACCACCCATTACCTCGAGCGCCTGTTGCTTCCGTCGGGCGACGCCGCCGAACTGGTGCGCGTGGAGCGGATCGATCGGATCGTGTCCGATCGCAATTACCTCCAGGTATTCGTCGAAGGCCATGCCTATCGCCTGCGGGGGACGTTGGACACGATGCTTGCCCGGCTGCACCCGTCGCATTTCGCTCGCGTGAACCGCTCGACCATCGTGCGACTGGACGCCATACGCGAGGTCCAGCCCTGGCCGGACGGCGAGCAACGCCTGTTGCTCGTCGATGGCGCCCGGGTCACCTGGACACGTCGCTACCTCGACGAGCTGCCACCCGGCATCGGCCTGCGGCCCTGAGGTATTCGTCCCACTCCGGCCGTCCTTCGTCCCCGGACAGGCCCATGGGTATCGGGCGACGGCCCAGACTGCGTCCATCCCAACGGAGGAACAGCCATGGCCCGTAGAATCCTTGTTGCGACGACTGTCGCGATCCTCGTCGGTGGCGGCGCCTGGGCGGTGTTTCGCCCGGACCAGGCCTTGCGCGTGGCCGCCGGCGTGGCGGCGCACCATGTCTGCTCGATGACCTTCGTGGGCGGCCAGGACCCGACGATGACGTTCCGCCAACTGGTCGTGCCGATGATCGGCAAGGTGGGCAGCTCGCTGCTGACGCCCAGGGTGCTTCGGGACAGGCAGCGGGTCGAGGTGGATGGTCCGTTCCGCCTGTTGGCGGCGGCCGATTTCACGCCGGGCTATGGATGTCGCCTGGACCTGCCCGGCAATCGCCCGCTGACAGCCGATGCCACCCGGCATGCGCCTCGCCATGACAGCTTCGCGCCCGACGCTGTCGTGAAGCCTGAAGGCGGCCTGGCAACGGCCATGGATCGCGTTTTCGCCGAGCGCGACGGCGAGCCGCTGAAGCAAGTGAAAGCGGTGGTCGTGGTGAAGGATGGCAAGGTGGTCGCGGAGCGTTATGCCACCGGTGTCGACGAGCGGTCTCCGCTGATCAGCTTCTCGGTCGCCAAGTCGTTCACCAATGCTTTCCTCGGCATGCTGGCGATGCGCGGGCGGTTGGACGTGACCGCGCCGCTGGACGCGCCGGAATGGCGCGGGCAGGGTGATCCGCGCGCCGTCATCACGGTCGAGAACCTCATGCGCATGAGCAGTGGGCTCGCGGCCGAAGAGGCGGAATCGGCGTTCAGCCCGGTGGCGAAGATGGAATTCCTGCACGCCGACATGGCGGGCTTCGCCGCGGCGCAACCGGCGAAAGAGGCGCCGGGTACGCGGTTCGAGTACACCTCGGCCGACACGGTGCTGCTCGACAGGATGCTGGGGGAACGTGTCGGCGGCGGGCCGGCCGGGCTGCGCGACTTCGCGCGGCACGAACTGTTCGACCGCCTTGGCATGGGCGACGTAACCATGGAAGTCGACGGGCAGGGTACGTTCGTCGGTTCGACCTACGTGTATGCGACAGCGCGCGATTATGCCCGCCTCGGGCAGTTGTACCTCGACGATGGCGTGGCGCCCGACGGCACGCGCCTGTTGCCGCAGGGCTGGGTGGCGTGGTCGCGACGCTCGACGCTCGGGGCGCCGTATGGCGCCGGATTCTGGACCAACGACGGCCCGAGCGATGTCGCGAAGGTGCGTGTCGACCGCGGCTTCCCTAAGGATGGTTTCTTCGCAAGCGGGGTTATGGGGCAGCGTATCTATGTCATCCCGTCGCAACGCCTCGTGGTGGTGCGTTTCGGCTACTCCGCACCGCCGTCCTATGGCATCGAGGACGACATCGGGCTGATTGCCGCGGCTATCGCGGCGTATCGCTGACGCATCAGGCCGTGGCGGCAGCCTCACGCAGCCCCGGCACGTCCAGCAGTTCAGGCATGCTGTCGATCACCGCCAGCGCGCCGACGCCGTGGATGTCGAGCGACTTGCGGTAGCCATAGCTCACCAGCACCACCGGCACGCCAGCATCGTTCGCGGCCAGCAGGTCGCTCTCCGAATCGCCGACCATCAGCACGCGGTCGAGCGGCACGCTAGCTTCCTGGGCCAGGTGCTTCAACGGCACGCCGCTGGGCTTGCGTTCCGGTAGGGAGTTGCCGCCGACGATCCCGTCGATGTAGGGCAGCATGCCGCGCACTTCCAGCAAGGGGCGCACGAACTCCTCGTTCTTGTTCGTGCACACGGCGAGTTTCACGCCGCGCGCGTGCAGGGTGGCCAGCGTGTCGACGACGCCGTCATAGGCGATGCCGTCCAGCGCGGTGTCACCATAGTGTTCGAGGAATCCCGGCATCACCTCGTCGATATCCACGTCGCTGCCGGCGTGGCGGAAAGCGTAGGTGATCAGCTTGCGCGAGCCCTCGCCGACCCAGCCCGTGATCTGCGCGACGTCGTAGGTGGGTAGTTTCCAGTCGTGCAGGGTGCGGTTCACGGCTTCGGCGATATCCGCCGCACTATCGACGAGCGTACCGTCGAGGTCGAAGATGACCAGGGAAAAGGGCATGGGGAAGGCTCCTTGAGGCGTATCGGTGCATTCTACCCGGCGGGCGGTGGCGCCAAGCCGTGCCGCAGCAACGCCAGCGCGTGCCGCGTGATGTCCTCGGGCGTGATGTGGCCGCGCAGCGGGTCGCCCTTCCAGCGGCGCATCGCCGTCATGGGAAACACCGTGAGGCTCAGGATGCTGGTGGTGATCAGGCAGGGATCGAGGTCGGGATTGAGTTTGCCCTCGCTTTGCCACCCACGGATCTGCTCCATCATGCGGTTGTGCTTGCTGCCGTCGATGCGGGTGCGCATGTGCTGCTTGAACAGGTCGTTCTCGCTCAGCAGGTCGCCGAAGAACACGGGGCCCACCCACGGTTGCTCGATGGACAGCTCGACGAAGCGCTCCGCCAGCATCGTGAAGGCGGCGACCGGGTCGTTCGCGTTGGCCTGGAAGATGCCTTCGATGCGCGTGCGCATCGGTCCGATGTGCTCGTCGAAGATCGCGTCGAAAAGCTGCTCTCGGGTCTTGAAGTAGTAGTGCACGGCGGCCGGCGTCATGCCGGCCTCGCGGGCGACGGCGGCCAGCGTGGTCGCGACGTAGCCTTGGCGGGCGTAGAGCTGGAGGGTGATGCCGACCAGGCGCTCGCGCTGGTCCGGGCCGTCTGGCTGGGCCGGGGGGCGGCCGGGGCGGCGCCCTCGGCGGGGAGTGGAACTGACCACGGGGTCTCCGTCGGAACGTAAACGGGGGATGGATACCACGAGAGGGCTCCCATTGACGATGCCTGGCGTTGATCCTTATATTAACTCACCACTTAATTAATTACTGGTCACCCCCCGTGTCAGCGACCTCGACGCCCTCGCTTCGCCTGCTGTTTCCCGCCCTCATGCTGCTGGCGGCGCTCGACCAGACCATCGTGTCCACGGCCTTGCCCACGATCGTGGGCGAGCTGGGCGGTTTCGACCGGCTGTCCTGGGTGGTGACGTCCTATCTGCTGACTTCCACGGTCGTCGTGCCGCTGTACGGCAAGTTCGGCGACCTTTACGGGCGCAAGGTGGTGCTCCAGTTCGCCATCGGCCTGTTCCTGCTCGGCTCCGTGCTTTGCGGCCTGGCTCAGGACATGACCCAACTGGTGCTGATGCGCGCCTTGCAGGGGCTTGGCGGCGGCGGTCTGCTAGTGATCAGCATGGCGGCGGTGGGCGACGTGATCCCTCCGGCCGATCGCGGCAAGTACCAGGGCCTGTTCGGCGCCGTTTACGGGCTGGCGACGGTGATCGGGCCGCTGATCGGCGGCTTCATGGTCGACCACCTGTCGTGGCGCTGGATCTTCTACGTGAACCTGCCGCTGGGCGTGATCTCGCTACTGGTGATTGCGGTCGCCTTCCATCCGCACGTGCGCCACGTGAAACACCGTATCGACTACTGGGGCGCAGGCTGGCTGACCCTGGCGCTGAGCTGCCTGGTGCTGTTCACCACCGAGGGCGGCAACGTGCTGCCGTGGTCGTCGGCGCAGCTGTGGTTCATCCTGGCCTTCGCCGTGGTTGGTGTTGTCGGCTTCATCTACGAGGAAGGCGTGGCGGAGGAGCCCATCATCCCGCTGCAACTGTTCCGCCATCGCACCTTCCTGCTCAGCTGCCTCATCGGCTTCTTCGTCGGTGCGGCGCTGTTCGGTTCCACGACGTTCCTGCCGCTCTACCTCCAGGTGGTGAAGGGCGTGTCGCCCACGGCCGCCGGCATGCAGCTGTTGCCGCTCATGGGCGGCGTACTGGTCAGCTCGATCACGAGCGGGCGGCTGATCAGCCGGATTGGCCGCTACCGGGTCTTTCCCATCGTCGGTACCTTCATCGCCACCGTGGCGCTGGTGCTGATGGGTACCCTGCGCGACGACATGCCCATCGCGGTGCTCTACGGCTACTCGGCCCTGTTGGGGCTTGGCCTGGGCATGGTGTTGCAGGTACTGATCCTCGCCACGCAGAACAGCGTCGAGATGAAGCTGCTTGGCGTCGCCACCTCCGGCGTGACGATGTTCCGTTCGATCGGCGGTTCGGTGGGCGTATCGGTGTTCGGGGCGATCTTCACGAACGGTCTGCAAGCGCGCACGGCGGACCTGGCCGGTTCGATGCCGATGTCGGCCCATGGTCTGGGGCCGGACGCACTGAAGAAACTGCCGCCCGCGACGCACGACGCGTACATCCATGCCTTCGGTTCGTCGCTGCATACCGTGTATCACGTCGCCGCCTGCGTCATCGCGGTCGCGTTCTGCCTTGCCTGGTGGATGCGCGACGTGCCGTTGCGCAAGGCGCCCCATGCGGCGGCGCCGGAAGCGGCGGAGGCGGGCTGAGTTTCAGGGAGGCAGCAGGCCCATGGAGCGGGCCTCGAACACGGCGGCCGTGCGAGAGCGCACGGCCAGCTTGCGATAGATCGCCTTGGTATAGCCTTCGACCGTGAAATGCGAGAGACCGGTCAGCTCGGCGATCTCGCGATTGCTGAAGCCCTGGGCGATAAGGCGTAGCACGTCGATCTCGCGGGAGGAAAGCATGCCCGCGGAGGACTCGGATTCGCGCACCGGCACCGGTTCGGTCGACAGCGTGACGGGAATGTTCATCCCCTTCAGCAGGCGGTGGGCTACGAACGGGTCGATGGGAGCGCCACCGCGACGGGCGCTGCGTAGGGCCAATGCCAGTTCGACATCGTCGCGCTCCTTCAGCAGGCATCCTCGCGCGCCGGCTCGCAGGGCCTGCACGGCTTCATCGTCACCGCCATCGACGAAGACGGCGATCACGGCGGTGTCCGGATGTCGTTGGGTGAGCCACGCCACCAACTGGCAGCCTTGCCCATGCGGCGAGCCAACTTCGACCAGGGCGAGGGAGAAGCTGCGCAGCGCAAGACAGGCCATGGCATCGCTCGCGCCATCGGCGACGTGCACCGAAGACGCCTTGTACCCGGCGTGTTGCAGCAACTGCCGCAGTCGTACCTGAGCCGATACCTGACGCTCGACGACGAGCACCTCGTCGCCTTCCGCGCATGTTTCCTGCGGCCAAATCATGATTTTCCCCCGGAACGCCCTTTCCCCAATTGTGCATTCTACGTGACGAATCTCACAGTCGCACGCGCCGGGACGGTTTTGGCATTGACATTCGTGAAAATCCTTTTGTCGACCGTGCCCAGCGACGAAGGCCTGACGCCGATCCGTTGCCCCGGATCGGACGCTTATCAAGGTGTTGCGACATGCCGTCGAAACCGGTGGCGTGGTCTTCGCGGATCGATACCGCAGTGCAGCTTGAGGGTAACGAACGCGGCGCTACACTGGGGAGATCACAGGTTCCTGGGCGTCACGGAGGCAACCTGGCGAGCTGATCCGTCATGGCTCCGGCTGTCATCGATCGCCTTGTCCGTTCCGTGCGCCCATTTTGCGGGTTAGCGTTTCGGAGACTGCACAATGAACAAGCTGGACACCGTGGCGACCGGCGTGAAAACGGTCAAGCTCCTGATCGACGGCGAATTCGTCGAATCCACCACCACGCAATGGCGCGATGTCGTCAACCCGGCCACGCAGGCCGTGCTGGCCCGCGTGCCGTTCGCGACGCCCGCCGAGGTGGACGCCGCCGTAGCCGCGGCCAAGACCGCTTTCCGCACCTGGCGCAAGACGCCCATCGGCGCGCGCGCCCGCATCTTCCTGAAGTACCAGCAGCTCATCCGCGAGAACATGGCGGAACTGGCCGCGATCCTCAGCGCCGAACAGGGCAAGACGCTGCCCGACGCCGAAGGCGACGTGTTCCGTGGTCTGGAAGTGGTGGAGCACGCGGCCGCTATCGGCAACCTGCAGCTGGGCGAGCTGGCCAACAACGTGGCCAACGGCGTTGACACCTTCACCCTGCTGCAGCCGCTCGGCGTCTGCGCGGGCATCACGCCGTTCAACTTCCCCGCCATGATCCCGCTGTGGATGTTCCCGATGGCCATCGCCACGGGCAACACCTTCGTGCTCAAGCCGTCCGAGCAGGATCCGATGGTGACCATGCGTCTCGTGGAACTGGCCATCGAGGCCGGTATTCCGAAGGGCGTGCTCAACGTCGTCCACGGTGGCGAAGAGGTGGTCAACGCCATCTGCGACCATAACGACATCAAGGCGGTGTCCTTCGTCGGCTCGACGAAGGTCGGTACGCATGTCTACAACCGTGCCTCGCTCGCGGGTAAGCGCGTGCAGTGCATGATGGGCGCGAAGAACCACGCGGTGGTGCTGCCCGACGCGAATCGCGAACAGACCCTCAACGCGCTCGTCGGCGCGGCCTTCGGTGCGGCCGGCCAGCGCTGCATGGCGGCGTCCACGGCGGTTCTCGTCGGTGAGGCGCGCGAGTGGATCCCCGACCTGGTCGCCAAGGCGAAGACGCTGCGCGTCAACGCCGGTAATGAAGCCGGCACGGATGTCGGTCCGCTGATCTCCTGCGCCGCGCGCGAGCGTGTCGAAGGCTTCATCGCCTCGGGCGTGGAGCAGGGCGCGACGCTGGACCTCGACGGCCGCAAGCCGAACGTCCCCGGCTACGAGGACGGCAACTTCGTCGGCCCCACGATCTTCTCGAACGTGAAGCCGGGCATGCGCATCTACGACGAGGAAATCTTCGGCCCCGTGCTGGTGATCCTCGGCGTCGAGTCGCTCGACGAGGCCATCGACCTGGTCAACGCCAACCCCAACGGCAACGGCACGGCGGTGTTCACGCAGTCCGGTGCCGCCGCGCGTCGCTTCCAGGAAGACATCGACGTCGGCCAGGTAGGCATCAACGTGCCGATCCCGGTGCCGGTCCCGCTGTTCTCGTTCACCGGTTCGCGTGCATCCAAGCTCGGCGACCTGGGTCCGTATGGCAAGCAGGTGGTGATGTTCTACACGCAGACCAAGACGGTGACCCAGCGCTGGTTCGACGACGACACCCTCCATGTCGGCGTGAACACCACCATCAGCCTCAAGTGACGGATGGCACCATGGATACCCACGCACACGACCTGAGCGAAACCCAGGCCGCGATCCGCGAGGCTGCCCGCGATTTCGCGCAGGCCGAGATGGCGCCGTACGCGGCGCATTGGGACGCGGAAGGCGAGTTTCCACGCGAAGCGATCCGCAAGGCCGGAGAACTCGGCTTCTGCGGCCTGTACATCGACGAGGACGCGGGTGGCTCCGGCCTGACCCGCCACGATGCGACGATCGTCTTCGAGGAACTGGCGGCGGTGGATCCGTCCACCGCCGCGTACATCAGCATCCACAACATGGCCAGCTGGATGGTCGCGACCTTCGGTACGCCGACGGTCCGCGAGCAGTGGGCCGCCGAACTCGCCCGTGGCGAGAAGCTGGCGTCCTACTGCCTTACGGAGCCGGGTGCAGGCTCGGATGCGGCGTCCCTGAAGACCCGTGCCGAGCGCGATGGCGACAGTTACGTGCTGAACGGCGCCAAGGCCTTCATCTCCGGCGCCGGCGCCACGGACATGCTCGTGGTGATGGCCCGCACGGGCGGTGAGGGAGCGCGCGGTATCAGCGCCTTCGCCGTGCCGGCGAACGCGGAAGGTGTCGGCTACGGTCGCAACGAGGAAAAACTCGGCTGGCACAGCCAGCCGACGCGTGCCGTCACCTTCGACGGCGTGCGCGTGCCGGTCGCCAACCGTCTGGGCGAGGAAGGCGAAGGCTTCCGCATCGCCATGAAGGGACTGGACGGCGGTCGCCTCAACATCGCGGCCTGCTCGCTGGGTGCGGCCCAGGGTTCGCTCGATGCGACGCGCCGCTACATGGGCGAACGCAGCCAGTTTGGCCGCAAGCTGGCCGACTTCCAGGCCTTGCAGTTCAAGCTCGCCGACATGGCGACCGACCTGGTGGCCGCCCGACAGATGGTGCACACGGCCGCGCGCAAGCTGGACGCCGGTCGTTCCGACGCTACCGTGTGGTGCGCGATGGCCAAGCGCTTCGCGACGGATGCCGGCTTCGCCATCTGCAACGACGCGTTGCAGATCCATGGCGGCTACGGCTACATCCGCGAGTACCCCGTGGAGCGACTGCTGCGCGATGCGCGCGTGCACCAGATCCTCGAGGGCACCAACGAAATCATGCGCGTGATCGTGGCGCGTCACCTGCTGAACACCGAAGAGGAATTGCGATGAGTGTCGCCGGCAAGACGTACACCGGACTGAAGCTGGAGATCGACGGGCATACCGCGATCGTCACCTTGAACAATCCGCCGGCGCACACCTGGACGCGCGACAGCCTGTCGGCCCTGCGTGACCTGGTTCGCGACCTCGACGCGGAACGCGATGTCTATGCGCTGGTCGTCACCGGCGATGGCGAGAAGTTCTTCTCGGCGGGTGCCGACCTCAAGCAGTTCGCCGATGGCGACAAGGCGCTGGCCCGTGAAGCGGCGCGTCGCTTCGGCGAAGCCTTCGAAACCCTGTCCGCCTTCCGTGGCGTGAGCATCGCCGCGATCAACGGTTATGCGATGGGCGGTGGCCTGGAATGCGCGCTGGCCTGCGACCTGCGCATCGCCGAGGAACACGCGCAGATGGCGTTGCCCGAGGCCAGCGTCGGCCTGCTGCCGTGTGCCGGCGGCACGCAGAACCTCGCGCGCCTGGTCGGCGAAGGCTGGGCCAAGCGCATGGTGCTGCTGGGCGAGCGCGTCGACGCCGCCACGGCGCTTCGCATCGGCCTGGTGGAGGAAGTGGTGCCGAAGGGCGAGGGCAGGGCAAAGGCGATCGCCTGGGCCAAGCAGGTCGAGAAGCAGAGCCCGACCAGCGTGACCGCCAGCAAGCGCCTGATCCAGTCCACCCGCAGCCAGACTCATGTAGCCTCGCTGGTGGCCGAGCGCGAAGCCTTCGTCGACCTGTTCGACAGCCAGGACCAGCGCGAAGGCGTCACCGCGTTCCTGGAGAAGCGCGCTCTGGTGTGGAAGAACGCATGAACGCGCCGGTGGACATCGAGCCATCCGTTCTCTTCGAGGAACGCACGGCGCATAACGGCAAGCGTATCGGCATCGCCACGCTCAACGCACCGAAGACCCTCAACGGCCTGTCGCTGGAGATGGCGACGCTGCTTACGGAGCGTTTCGACGCCTGGGCGGACGACGAGGATGTCGCCGTCGTGGTGTTGCAGGGTGCGGGTGAAAAAGCGCTCTGCGCGGGCGGTGACCTGCATGGCCTGTATCGCTCCATGCGTGAGTACCGCGAGGCCGGCAAGACCGACATCCGCCAGAACACTTACGCGGCCGAGTTCTTCGAGGTGGAGTATCGCCTCGACCATCGCATCCACACCTACCCGAAGCCCGTGCTCTGCTGGGGCCATGGGATCGTGATGGGTGGCGGCATCGGCCTCATGTCCGGCGCCAGCCATCGCGTGGTTACCGAGCGGTCCAAGCTGGCCTTCCCGGAAATCACCGTGGGCCTGTATCCGGACGTCGGTGGCAGCTGGCTGCTCGCTCGCCTGCCGGATCATGGCGGCCTGTTCCTTGGCCTGACCGGTGCCTTGTTGAATGCATCGGACGCCATCGCGGCGAAGCTCGCGGACTGGCAGTTGGCCGAGGCGGACCGCGAGACGGTCTACACCGAGCTGCTCTCCACGGCGTGGAAGGACGACGACGCGGTGAACGCCACGCTGCTGGCCGAACTGCTCGGTGGCCGTGCCGTAACGCCCGAGCCGGGCCCGTTCCGCCGCCACGCTGCTCACATCGCGCAGCTTTGCTCGGCGGGCGACCTCGACGCCGTCATCGCGGCCATCCATGCGGACACCAGCGACGATCCCTGGCTCAAGGCCGCCCGCGACACGCTCGTGGCCGGTTCGCCGGGTTCGGCCCGCCTGGCTTTCGAGCTTCAGCGTCGGGCGAAGGACATGTCGCTGGCCGAGGTCTTCCGCATGGAATACGGCGTGTCGCTGCATTGCGCCGCCCACGGTGATTTCGAGGAAGGCATTCGCGCCCTGCTGATCGACAAGGACCGTTCCCCACGTTGGAACCCGGCCACGCAGCACGAGGCCGATGCGCGCTGGAGCGAACGTTTCTTCACCTCCCCCTGGAACGGCGCGGACCACCCGCTCGCCGACCTGACCCCAAAGCACTCCTAAAGGACATTCGCATGAGCCATATCGCTTTCATCGGCCTGGGCAACATGGGTGGCCCGATGGCCGCCAACCTCGCCAAGGCGGGTCACCAGGTGCGCGTGTTCGACCTCGTGCCGGCCGCCGTCGCGCATGCGGTCGAAGCCGGAGCCTCCGCCGCGAAGGACGCCGTCGACGCGTTGACCGCCGCGGAGGTCGTCATCACGATGCTGCCGGCCAGCCGTCACGTCGAAGGCCTGTTCCTGGGTGACAACGGCATCCTGTCGCACATCCCGGCCGGCGCCCTGGTGATCGATTGCAGCACCATCGCACCCGCCACCGCCCGCAAGGTCGCGGACGCCGCCGCGGCGCGCGGCCTGTCGATGATCGACGCCCCCGTCTCCGGCGGCACGGCCGGTGCTGCCGCGGGCACGCTGACCTTCATCGTCGGTGGCGACGACGCCTCGTTCGAGCGTGCCAAGCCCGTGCTGTCCGCCATGGGCAAAAACCTGTTCCACGTCGGCGCGAGCGGGGCGGGGCAGGTGGCCAAGCTGTGCAACAACATGGCGCTGGGCGCCATCATGGCCGTGACCGGCGAGGCGATCGCCCTCGGCGTGGCCCATGGTCTCGACCCGAAGGTGCTGTCGCAGATGATGGCCGTGAGCACCAGCCGCAGCTGGGCGACCGAGGTCTGCAACCCGTGGCCGGGTGTGCTGGAGAACGCGCCGGCGTCGCGCGGCTATAGCGGCGGCTTCGGCAACGACCTGATGCTGAAGGACCTGGGCCTGGCGGCCGAAGCGGCGATGAGCGTGGGCGCGTCGATTCCGCTGGGCGAGTTGGCGCGCAATCTTTATGCCATGAACAGCCAGGCGGGCAATGGTAAACTGGACTTTTCCAGCGTCGTGAAGCTGGTGTCCGGAGAGAAATGAGTTCGATCGAGCGCGAGAAACTGGTTCTGCCCAACAGCGGTGACAAACTGCTGATGCACTCGTGCTGCGCGCCGTGTTCGGGGGAGGTGATGGAAGCCTTCCTCGAATCCGGCATCGATTACACCATTTTCTTCTACAACCCCAACATCCACCCGGTAAAGGAATACCTCCTGCGCAAGGACGAGAACATCCGTTTCGCGGAGAAGCACGGGGTGCCCTTCATTGACGCGGACTACGACACCGACAACTGGTTCGCCCGCGCCAAGGGCATGGAAAACGAGCCGGAGCGCGGCATCCGCTGCACGATGTGCTTCGACATGCGTTTCGAACGCACGGCGTTGTATGCCCACGAACATGGTTTTCCGGTGATCACCAGCTCGCTGGGCATCTCCCGCTGGAAGAACATGGCCCAGATCAACGACTGCGGCCACCGTGCCGCGGCACCGTACGACGGCCTGGCCTACTGGGACTACAACTGGCGCAAAAACGGTGGCAGCCAGCGCATGATCGAGATCAGCAAGCGCGAGCACTTCTACCAGCAGGAGTACTGCGGCTGCGTCTACTCGCTGCGCGACACCAACCGGCATCGCCGGGCGCAGGGCCGCGACCGCATCCATCTGGGCGTCAAGTTCTACGGCGACGACGAGGCGGATTGACGCTTTCTCCGCGCGGGATGAGAATGCGCCAGCCCATGGCGCATCCCTCGCCATGGCTTTCCTGTCCGATTCCACCGAGGCATATGGACGTTCACCCTTGCGGTGACGCCGGCCCCAGGCCGTTGTCGCCCTCTACATCGATAGCTTTCGGCGCACGCGCCGGACAGGTCACCGTAGCCAGCTAGGCACGGCCGGCCCGCTCCGCGTGGCCGCCGTTGGCGCCGCAATAAGGAGATGGGCCATGAAGGGCACCTTCGCACTGCTCGACATCGCCGGCTACGTGGCCCTGCTGCTGTGGGGCACGCATATGGTCACCAGCGGCGTGCTGCGTGGCTACGGCAGCGCGCTTCGCCGCTGGTTGGGTCGTTACCTGGCACACCGGCCGGCGGCGTTCGCCTTCGGCATCTGCCTCACCGCCGTCCTGCAGAGCAGCACCGCCACGGGCCTGATGGCCAGTTCGTTCGCCGCCAGCGGCTTCCTCGGCCTCGCGCCGGGCCTGGCCGTAATGCTCGGCGCCAATGTCGGTACGACCCTGATCGTCCAGGTCATGTCGTTCGACATCTCGATCATCGCCCCGGTGCTCGTGCTGCTGGGGTTCTCGATCCATCGGCGCAGCGACGATGCGCGCTACGAGAACCTGGGTCGTGTCGCGATCGGTCTTGGCCTCATGCTGCTTGCGCTGCACCTGCTGGTCGTGGCGCTGGCCCCGGTCGAGAACGCGCAAGCGTTGCGCGCCGTGCTTCAGGCCCTGGAGAGCGAGCCGGTGCTGGCCGTGCTGTGCTCGGCCCTGCTGACCTGGTTGTTCCACTCCAGTGTCGCCATGGTGCTGCTGGTGGGCTCGCTCGCCACGGCGGGCGTGATCGATGCCCCCGGCGCGTTGGCCCTCGTCCTCGGTGCCAACCTGGGCAGCACGTTGCCGGCGTTGATTGAGGCCCATACCCCCGTGGCGCGGCGCCTTCCCCTGGGGAACCTGCTGGTGCGTCTGGTCGGTTGCGTGGTCTGCCTGCCGTTGTTGCCGTTCATGGCCCACTGGCTGGCCCCGTTGGGCGACACGCCCGCGCGTATCGCGGTCAACTTCCATACGGCGTTCAACCTGGGCCTGGCCGTGGTCTTCCTGCTACCGGTCGAGCGGATGGCCCGCTTCCTCGTCCGCCTGCTGCCCGATCCGCCGCGCCCGGACGATCCGGGTGTGCCGCAATACCTCGACGAGAGCGCGCTCGACGCCGCCAACGTCGCCCTGGCCAACGCCGCGCGCGAATCCATGCGCATGGCGGACATGGTCGAAGGCATGCTGAAGGGCCTGGTGGAGGTCTTCGGCAAGGACGACCGCGTGCGCGCGGCGGCGATCAGCCGCGTCGATCCCTGGCTGGACCGCCTGGGCATGGCGATCCGCGAGTACCTCGCCGAACTGGGCAACGAGGCGCTCAACGAGGAGGACGGCGAACGCAGCCAAGAGATCCTCGCCTTCGTGATCAACATCGAGCACATCGGCGACATCACCGCGAACAACCTGATGGAGTTCGCGGCGAAGAAGGCCGAGCGTGGCCAGGATTTCTCGGCGGATGACATCCAGGACCTCGCCGCCATGCACGCGTTAGTGATGGAGAGCCTGCGCCTGGGCCTCACCGTGTTCCTGCGCGGCGACCTGCGTGCCGCCCAGCAACTTGTCGCTCGCAAGGAAACCTTGTGGCGTCTGGAAAACGAAGCCTCCGAGCGGCATATTCGCGGCATCCGCGAACGTCGCGACGGCAGCGGCGACGTCTACCTGCGAATCCTGCGCGACCTCAAGCGCATCCATTCGCACCTTGCCGCACTGGCCTATCTGCCGCTGGAGCGGGCAGGCCTGTTGCAGGATCGCCTGCGGGCCGAGCGAGCCTGACGTAGCCCGCCTGCTTTCTGTAGGAGCGCGCTTGCGCGCGATGGGGGTTATCGCGACCTCCATCGCGCGCAAGCGCGCTCCTACAGGTCAAGTCGCTGCCCCACATCGATACGGTTGCCATCCGGGTCTTCGAAAACGAAGGCCCGGAGGCCGTACTCCTTGTCCTGGACACCACGCACGATACGCAGCCCATGCGCCTTGCAAAGGGCATGCAACGCATCGACATCGTCCACCATCAGGTGGGCGACATTGGCAGGGCTGGCCCGATGCCGGGGTTGTAGCGTGAGATGCAGTTCGGCGTCGTCCTTGCGTAGGATGACGAAGCCCACGGGATCGCCATTGCGGAAGGCGACGCGAAAACCCAGCGCCCCCACATAGAACGCGAGGGCGCGATCAAGATCGCGGGTGGACAGGGTGGGGGCGATCCGCCCGAAGCGGATGCCATGGCTGATGGTGTCGCTCATCGGTAAGCCTTGCTCTGGAAGCGTGGCGACGATGTGGACGGTGCCCATCGGCCTGAACGGACGGTGCCGGGTTTCGGCAAGGTTACCTCCGCCTGACAGTTTTCGAAAGGTTCGTGAATGTCCCCGGGCATACCTTTCGTCACTTCAGTAGTAGTACGACCCCTGATCGACCATGCACGCATTGGAAGCCCTCTGGTTCACCGTGGTGAACTGGCTGTCGTTTCATCTTGTCGCGCCGGCCCTGGCGGCGGTGCATCTCACCCGGTTGATCGATAATCCGCAGGAAATTGCGCAATACTTCCTGTTGACGGCCATCCAGGTCGCGGTGATTGCCTTCGTATTCCGGCCCATGGAAAGCCTCTGGCCGCTGGAGGAATGGGCCGAACGCAAGGGGACGCGGATCGACCGCGCCTATACCCTCATCAAGCTGTTCGGCCTGTTGCCGTTGGTCAGTTATGGCGTGATCGCGCCGATCGGCCATCTGCTCGGCGGCGGTGGCGACGACGATGCGTCGGGCATCTTCAGTCTGCAAGGTGCCTTCCCCTGGCTGGGCCACCATCCGGTGGTGCTGTTCCTCGCGTATTACGCGATCTACGACTTCGTTTACTACGTAGTGCATCGCCTGCAGCACCGTATTCCCTGGTGGTGGGCACTGCATAGCCTGCACCACAGCCAGAAGCAGCTGAACTGCTGGTCGAACGATCGCGATCATTACCTGGACGACCTGCTTGAGGTCATCTGCGTGTCGACGGTATCGGTGGTGATCGGCGTCTCGCCGACGGAGTTCGCACTGCTGGTGCTGATCGGCGAGCTACTGCAAAACTTCGATCATTCGAATATTCGCTTCCGGTTCGGCCCCGTGCTCGACAAGATCCTTGTCGATCCGAAATATCACCGCCTTCACCACATGATCGTGGACCCGGATCGACCGGGCCTGCACGACTGCAACTATTCCTTCGTCTTTCCCATCTGGGACATCCTGTTCGGCACCGCGCTGTATGGTGAGCCAGCGCGGCCCACGGGCGTGGGCGACCCGATGGTGGACGCCGACAACACGCGCGGCATCGTGGGTCAGCAGCTTGGCGTGATGAAGCGCTTCTGGGCTTCGATCCGCTGCAAGGCGGGCTGGCGACCGGGCGATGTCGCCTTCGACGAAAACCATCGCCCGGTGTCCGTCGAAGAATTCGACCTGCATGCGCTGGAGGCGAGCCAGACCCCATTGTCGGCGGTCCGCGACTCGCGCTGAACGCTTACTTGTCGCTGCCCATGCCGCGCGCCACGAAGGCGGCCAGCGCTTCGGGCTCGTCGGTCTGGAACACGGTGACACCGTCCTTGTAGAGACGCCCCCACACGCTGGCGGGATCGCGCAGTGCCTGCTCGTCGCCGCCGTAGCCGTTGACGAAGCCCTTGCCCAGCGTGTTCACCCACAGCCGACCATGCGCCGCATGTGCGGCCTTGGCGAGGTCGCCGAACACGTCGGGATCCATCACGGGCAGCTCGTAACCCCAGGGACGGCGGTGGCCGCCGGCCTGATTCTTCAGCACCTGCGGAAGGTCGCCGCCGTCGGGCGTGGTGGCCGAGAGGATCGGCATGAACGGCACCTGGTCATAGGGCGACATGCTGGCCAAGGGCGGGCTGCCGGCGCCGGCCACGGTCTTCACGATCACCCGGTGCGTCGCGCCAAGGCGCTGGACCGCCGCGATTACCTCGGGATAGATCGCTTCCTTGATGTCGAGGTTGATCATGATCCGGTTGCCGGCGTGGCGGAGCAATTCGTCCAGTGTCGGCACCTCCTGGTCGGTCAGCGCGGCGGACGGGCCGCCCTGGTTGGCGCGTAACCGCAGGGATTTCACCTGGGCCAGGGTCAGGTCGGCGATGGCGCCCGTGCCGCCAGTCATTCGGTCGACCGTGGCGTCGTGCATGATCACAAGATAGCCGTCGCGCGTGCGGCGGATGTCGGTTTCCATCACGTCGACGCCGAGCGCGACGCAATGATCCAGCGCGGCGAAGGAATTTTCTGGCGCGGCAGGCAGCCCGTGGGCCGGTGCCGCATTGTGGCAGCCGCGGTGGGCGACGATGACGACGCCGCCGTCCGGGTTGGCCAGTCGCGCCGCGATATCGGAGGTGCGATCCGCGGCGAGGGCGAGGGAACCGAAAAGCGCGCTGGCTAGCATCGTCAGGGTCAGGGCGAGAGGTTTGTGCATGAGGTGGGTGTCCTTCAAAACTTCGGCGTGAAACGCACGCCGAACCAATAGGTGGTGGGAACGGAGTAGCTGTTCTTGAGCAGGTTGATGCCCGGACCCGTGACCGTCGTGATCCGGCTGTGGCCGACGTTGCTGACCTGGCCGATGAGCGAGAGGCTGGGCCCGATCTGGTAAGTCGCGGACAGGTCCACCTGCGAGCGCGGCGCCCAGTAGAGATCCTGCCAGCTCACGTCGCTGACGATGGAGCGCAACGCACGACCTTGCCTGTTGTAGGCAACGCGCAGTTCGAGACCGTCGCGGTTGTAGAACAGCGTGGCGTTCATCACATAGTTCGGCTGGCCGACCAGGCGATCGACGTTGCGTGTGCCGCCCGTGGAGAGCGGTACGGCCAGGCGTCCGTCCAGCAGCGAGACGTTGGCACTCGCTCCAAAGGCCGAAAGCATCGGCGACAGCACCGCGAAGGAATTGACGATGCCGTTGAGCTCGACGCCGCGGATGCGGGCGTTCGACGCGTTGACCGGTGTGCTGACGATCGCGTTCTTATAGGTGACGCCCGAGGTCGGGTCGGTGAAGCCGAGGTTGGAGACGGTGAAGATCTCGTCGTGGATCTGCTTGTCGAACAGGGCCACCGACACGAGGCCGCCGGTCTCCGCCGGCAGGCGCCAGTCGAACGACAGGTCGAAGTTGTCCGACACGCGTGGCTTGATACCGGGGTTGCCCTGGGTCACTGTCACGCCGGTGGCATTCGGATTGCCGATGTCGCTGGCGTTGACGAAGTTGATCGAGCTACGCGCCGCGTACGAATCGTACGGTGGCCGTCCCAGCGTGCGGCTGTAGCCGGCGCGGATGTCGAGATCGTCGGTGAGACTGTAGCGGCCCAGCAACGAGGGCAGCACATGGCGGTAGTCGGACGAGGTGCGGTTGGGGCGATAGACCTTGTCGGGGCCCCGGAGATAGCCGATGGTCGATTGCAACGTGCCGTCGTAATGCAGGCCGCCCTGAAGGTACAAAGCATCGGTCGCGTACGTCGCCAGCCCGTAGGCACCGAAGATGCGCTCCTTGTGCTGGAAGTTGTCCTGGTTGTTGAAGTCGTTCTGGTTCGTGCTGTTGAAATCGCTCTTCGGCAGGCTGTCGAGGTA
Organism: Luteibacter sp.; assembly: GCF_009912395.1. Taxonomy (GTDB): domain Bacteria; phylum Pseudomonadota; class Gammaproteobacteria; order Xanthomonadales; family Rhodanobacteraceae; genus Luteibacter. Next base: position 67,916 of record NZ_WNDO01000024.1, read on the forward strand.
GGCCCGGGCCCGCGCCGGATCGATGGTAAGCAGGTTCAGGCCGGGGTTATACGGCAGGTTCGCACCAAGCGGACCGGCGAAGTTGGCGAGGTTGATCGGCGGTGCCGAGGTATTCGGGTCGAACTCGTCGCGATGCACGCTGTACGACGGACGGTCGTCGGTATAGGTCAGGCCGGTGGCGAAGCCGAGGCCACGGGCCATCTCGTCCTGGTTGAAGCGATAGTCGAGGCGACCGGTGCGGATGGTGTCAGCGGCGTTGCGACCATAGTCGGGACGCCAGTAGAACAGGCCGTAGTTGTTGAGGTTGTAGTACGCGCTCGGGTTCACCGGGAAGGCCGCGTTGAAACGGCTGGTGTCGTAGGTGAAGCCGAACGGCGCCGACGGCGTGATGGTGGCGCCGCCGGCACCGGGTGCCTGGGGCGTCGCACCGGCGATGAATTTCATCATGTAGATCGGCTCGTCGTACGTCGCATCGGAGTACGAGGCGCGAGCGGACAGCGACTGCTGATCGTCGGGATGCCAGTTGAAGCCGGCCTGGCCGACCTTGGTGCGCGTGGTGATCTGCTGATTCGAATAGCCCACCTCGATATCGCCGACGGGATACGTTCCCGAGGTCGCGGTCTGGTTGTAGACCGGCCCGTTGCGTCCGTCGATGATGTTCTCGTTGCGGGTCATGTCGTCCTTGAAATAGTAGTAACCGCCGAGCAGGTAGGCGTCGAACGTGTCCGACGGCTTTGCCTCGAACTTGCCGGTGACGCCGTAGCGGTCGCGCTTGTCCTCCACGTACCAGCTTTTGTCGTTCTGCGGCACAGGGATGCCGTTGCCCAGGTTGTTACCCGACTGCAACTGGCCAGCGGCGTTGTAGAAGTTGTAGAAGACCGTGTCCGTGGTCATGTGGGTGTAGGTGTAGCTGCTCAGCGTTTGGTAGTTCGCCGAAACCACCACGCCGTATTGGTGGTCGCTGCCGAAGGTGGTGCTGCCGGTGCCGCTGACGCGATAACCAGGATCCATCTGCGACGAGGGTTGGCCGTTGTCGCTGGCATGGCCAAGCGACGCCTCCATGGTGAAGAACGGCTTGTTGCCGTTGTCGAAAGCGCTACGGGTACGCAGGTCGATGGCGCCACCGACGGCGTTCGGGTCCTGGTCGGCGGTGAAGGTCTTCACGACGCCGATCTCGCTGATCATCGACGACGGCAGGATGTCGAGGCGGACGCCGCGGGTTACCGAGCCAAGATTACCGTTGGGCGTGCCGGGCGAGGCGATGGTGAGTCCATCGATGGTGACATTGTTGTAGCTGGAGCCGAGGCCGCGGACCACGGGCGTGGAAGCCTCGTCGCGCGGATGTTCGTTGTCGATGGCCGGCAGCACCGACAGGCCGGGCACGCGGCGCAGCGCTTCGACGATGGTCAGGTCGGGCAGGGCGCGGGCGTCCGTGGCGCTGACCACGTCGCTGATCGTGTTGGCGGCAAGCTTGCTCTCGATCGCCGCCTCGTTGGCCTTGCGGATGCCGGTGACCTGGACCGAATCCAGGGTGGTGGGTTGCGTGTCGCTGTCCTTGGCTTGCGCGGCGGTCGTGTCCTGCGGCGTCTGCGCCGACTGCGCGGTGGCCGTGCTGGACATGGCCGCGGTTGCCAACGCGGTCCCCAGCGCCAGAAGCTTCTTCATTGACGATTTTCCCCTCATCGCGCCGACGTGATTGCCGGTGCGGGCGCCACCTTAGGAACCGAGGGTGACGGGTTTATTTATTTCAACCGAAATAAATAATCATTCCGGCGCGGCTGAGAGAATTTCGTGGATGGGCAGCAAGGCGGCGCCCACCGCCGCCGCCGAAGCGCCCAGGCGAGAGACATGCAGGGTAGGCAAGGGCAGCCACGACAGTTCGCCCAACCAGGGTGCGTTGCGCAGGCGATCGCCCAGGGCCTGGAGTACCGGCTGCGGCAGGGGACCGGAAAGGATGATGGCACCCGGGTCCAGCCACGCGACACCGCTATGCGCGGCCATGGCGAGTTGGTCGCCGGCTCGGGCTACCCAGGTCGCGATGACTTGCCGGTGGCTGTCGAGACAGGACTCGACATTGAACAGCGACGGGATGTCCGCGCCGGCCGCCTGGAGGCAGGCCAGCAGATCGATGCCCGAAGGACGCGGTGCTTCGGACGGGAACATGCGTCCGATGTCGCCGGAGTTGCCGAACTCGCCACGCAGGATCTCGCGGCGATGGATGACGCCGCCGCCGACACCGTGCCCCACGAAGAACACGATGGCCGAGGTGCAGGTCAGGATGAGGCCGCTATCGTAGAACTCGGCCAGTGCCGCCAGTGTCGCGTCGTTCTCGATGTACACGGGAAAGCCGAAGTAGTCGGCGAAATCGTGGTCGTAATCGATGTCGCGCCAGGCTTCCAGCCATTTCACCGTATGCCGGCGCGAGGGAGAGTGAGCGACGATCGGGCCGGGTACGGCGATACCCAGGCCCAGGAAACGCGAGCGCATGAGGTTATGTTCGAGCGCCAGTTCGCGCAGTCGTCGATCCACCTGCGCCGAGAAGTCGCGTGGATCCGGACTGTCGAAGGGAGCGACATCGCACACGATGGTCGCACCCGTGAAATCGACCAGCGCGATCTCCAGCCATCCGGGATGCACGATCGCGCCGGCGGCGTAGCCGGCGCGTCCCGATAGAGCCAGTGGCACCGTCGGTCGACCGCGTGCGGCACTGGGCATCTGCTCCCGCTCCTCCACGACGCCAAGCATCAGCAGTTCGCGGATGAGCCGGGTCAGCGCGCCGTTATGAATCCCGAGGCGGTTCGCCAGTTCGATGCGCGGTCGGGGCCCGGCCGTACGCAGGTGCCACACGATGCGCTTGTGTTCGGGGGAAAGGACGATCTCAGGCGTGCGGGGCATCGACGGTGTTCCGTTACGGCGAACGTGCATCCGCTAGCGCGGCATGCCTGTGACTGCGCCGCCCATCGATGGACAGCGGCAGGACGAAGCCGATCGCGCCCAGAAGCGTGATGAGGATCAGTTCGACGAGGGTATCGGGACGGCGCAGACTGAATCCGTCGAGATAACGCCCGAGAAGGATTGTGGACAGCGCCAGCGACATCTTGATGGTCATGGTGAGCAGGGCAAAGCAGGCGAGGTCGGTTCGTTGCCCGGTTTGCGCGGCGTGCTCGCGGACCACGCGGGAGACCTCGTTCCAGACCAATACGCTGCCGCCGCCCAGGCCCACGCCGTAGACGACCGCCATCACGACCTGCACGGGTAGCGCCGGCGCCGCGATCAGCACGGTCGCCGATCCGGCGGCGGTCGCGCCGAACACGATGGCCGCACGGGCCATGCCTGCGCGGACCAGGCGCGTGGCGACAAAGGGGCCGCCCACAGAGCCCAGGACCATCGCGAAGACGAGCGCGGCGCCCAGGGGACGTCCCGTGGCGGGGTCGATCGCGAAGGGTAGGAATCGCCCCGGCAACGCGAGCACGCAACTGGCGGCCGTCGCCATCAGGAGAGGCGCCAGCCGCATCGTGGGAAAGTCCGACCACGCCCGGACCGTACGCTCTTCCAAACCACCGACCGGACGCTGGCGTCCCAGCCAGAAGGCGCTCGCGACGATAAGCATGCCCATGGCGCTGGCGACGACCAGTTCACGTCCCCATGTGGCCGCTTCGTCGATCACCAGGAAGCCCGATGCCGCGACGCACAGCTTGGCCGTTGTGGCCATCACGGCGCGTACCGTCACGAAACGCGTGGCCTGGGTAGGGTCGACGGGCAACAACGACGTAAGCGCGTTCTGCGTGAGATCGTACAGTGCGTAGCTGGTGCGGAACAGGAAGGAGGCGCATATCAGCCATGCCAGCACGTGCGACGTGCCACCGCTCACCGGGATGAACAGCAGTACTCCACTGAAGGCCGTGGCGACACCACCGATGCGTTGCAGGCGTGGTACGCGGCGCTTCTGGTGCGGCATGCGCATGAAAACCATCGCCAGCGCCAGGTCGAGGACGCTGCTATAGGCGAGGGAGACCGAAAGCAGCAGACCCGTTTGCCACGCCGGAAGTCCAAGGCGCACATGAGCGTAGTAGCCCAGCAGCAGGTCGGTGAAGGACCAGATCAGGCTCCTGGCGAAATGACCGGATGCGAAGGCGGGCAGGGCGCCAGGTGTTCGCAACGAAGACGTGGCCATGGTGAGGAGTGTTCCGGTGCGGCAAGCGGACTTCTATACCTTGGGAAATGTCAGTTTTCATGACACTAGACATATCTCGGTGGCGGAACGAGCGGTATTCCTTTTGCATCGCAGCGTGCGCCGCGTCGCGTGCTCGTTATAACGTTGGCCGGGCTGGAATTAGATCGATCTAAATCGGGGCATTGTGGACTTTGCCCCTTGATCGGTTCCGCCAACGGGAACGACGGGCCCATCGGCTCGATGACGGGGCAATGCTTCGACATCGAACGAATGCGGGGGCACTCTGGGCATCGGCGTCGACACACGAACTATCCATCGGAGCAGGATTCATGAACCAGGTGTCTCGCTTTAACCGCACGCGTACGCGCATGGCGGCCGCTTTGCTTTGCTCGCTTGTCGGCATGGCCGCCTCGTCGGCCTCGTTCGCCGCCTCCACGGGCTATACCGGAATCTTCGGTGGCGGCCCGATCTACAAGAACCTCAACAACAACATCAAGGAACTGAGCCAGTCCGGCTTTACCGAGGTGATCGTGTGGAGCGTGGAGGTGAAGTCCAACGGCGACCTCAACCTCAACGGCGAATTCCCCATCGTTTCCAATGGCGCCTACATCGGCAACCAGACCTACCCGAACTTCGCCTCGAACCTGGCCAGCCTGAAGACGGCCGGCGTGAAACGCATCACCTTCAGCATTGGCTCGTCGAACGTCGGCGATTTCCAGGACATCAAGACGCTGGTCAACAGCACGGGCACCGGCGGCGGCACGGGTACGAACAGCATCCTCTACAAGAACTTCCAGGCGCTGAAGGCCGCGATTCCGTCGATCGACGCGATCGACCTGGATGACGAGAACGGCTACGACGCCGCGTCCACCGTGAAGTTTTCAGTGATGCTGGGCAAGCTCGGCTACCACGTGATGCCCGACGCCTACACCAACGCCTCGTACTGGACTTCGGTGGTCTCGCAGATCAACCAGCAGCGTCCCGGCACCGTCGATGGCGTGCACCTGCAGGCCTACTCGGGCGGTTCGGGCAACAACCCGTGCTCGTCGACCTGGAATTTCGGTGGCGTGCCGGTTTATCCGGGTATCGCCGATACGACCGTCAGCGGAGGCGTCTCGGTTTCGGTGGCACAGACCACTGTCGCGAACTGGGAAAACCAGTGCGGGATCACCGGGGCGTTCCTGTGGCTCTACGACGACGTCGCAGGCAAGACGTCCAACGGCAAGACGCTTTCCGCGGCCTACGCGAACGCGATCGATACGGGCCTTACTCCGGCCGACTGACCGTCCTGGACGCACCGCCGGTCACGGCGGTGCGTCTGTTGCGTCGTCCGCGATGCAGGCCACGAGGTAGTCGATAAATGCCCGCACCTTCAGGGCGAGGTGCCGGCCCGGTGTATACGCCGCGTGGACCGTGCCCGTATATGGCGCGTCGATGCGCCAGTCGGCGAGCACATGCGTGACGCGCTCCTGGGCAAGCGCGGCGCGAGCCGTGAAATCGGGCACCAGTCCGATACCGCCATGGGCTTCGACCATGCCCAGGATGGCCGCACTGTTGTTGATCGATGCGACATGCCGGATGTCGACGTCTTCCGTCACGCCGTCGCGCGTGAAACGCCAGTGCGGACCGAAGCGGCCGTAGCCGAGGTAGATGCATCGGTGCGCGCACAGGTCCGACGGTGTCGATGGGGACCCGTGGCGTCGGAGATAGTCCGGCGATGCCACCAGCACGTAGCCCACGCGAAGCAGGGGGCGCGATGCAAGACCCGCATCGGGTACCAGCGAAATACGCAGGGCCACGTCGACGCCCTCGTCGATCAGGTCGACCATGCCGTCCACCAATGACACGTGCAGGCGCACGTCCGGGCAGGCGTCGAGGAAGCCGGGCAGGCGCGGCGCCAGCCATGTTTCTCCGAAGACGATCGGCGCGGATACCCGCAGCAGGCCGGATGGGCCGGCCCCGAACCGGTCGGCGATGGCATGCACCTCGCGGGCCTGTCCGACCAGGGCCTGGCAGGCGGCGTAGACCTCGCGCCCGATTTCCGTGAGGGCGTGGGCACGGGTGTTGCGCAACAGCAACCGTTCGCCGAGATGTTTTTCCAGGCGCGACACATGGCGGCTCACGGAAGGCACGGTCATGCCGAGCTGACGTGCCGCCGAGGAGAAGCTCCCGCTGTCGACGACCTGGGCGAACACGGCCATCTCCTCCAGCATGGCGAGGCCCTGGGATTTCGTTGCACTCACGACAAAAGGCCTTTACGGGTAGACCGGATAGTGGAGGTCGCGGTGGGCCGGGATACTGCCCGGCATCCCTCACGATGAGTCATACGGTATGTCGATCCAAGCGTGGCGAACAAGCGGAAAAGGCAATCTGGATCGGGTCGAGGAATCGCTTCCTCCCCTGGGGCCGAACGACGTGCGCTTCCGTGTTTGCGCGATCAGCCTCAATTTTCGCGACAAGGCGGTCATCCACGGCGGGTGGGGTCGCGCTCCGACGAAGGGCCGCGTCCCGCTTACCGATGCGGTGGGCGTGGTGACCGACATCGGCCCCGGCGTCAGCCGTTTCCGGGTCGGGGACCGGGTGTGCACCACGGTGATGCCGGCCTGGATCGACGGCCCGTTGACCGGGGACGGTTTCATCGGTTCGCCGGGTACCCGTACCACGGACGGCGTACTCGCGACGCATCTTCAGTGGCATGAGGACACGCTGGTGCATGCGCCGGCCCACCTGACCGACGACGAGGCTTCCACCCTGACCATCGCGGCGCTGACGGCGTGGCATGCGGTGGTCGAACTGGGGGCCGTTCAGGCCGGTGACACAGTGGTGGTGCAGACCACGGGCGGTGTCGCGACATTCGCCATCCAGTTCGCGGCGGCGCTCGGCATGCGCGTCATCGTGGTGTCCAGGAGCGCGAAAAAGCTTGCCAAGGCGATGGCGCTGGGCGCGACCGACGTCATCGATAGCCTCGCCGCGTCCGATTGGGAGCGCGAGGTGATGCGGCTGACCCAGGGGCGCGGCGCGCAACTCGTGATCGATATGGGCCTGGAGAACGGCCTCGCCCGGTCGCTGGCGGCGACGGCACCTGAAGGCACCGTCGCCATCGTCGGGGTCGTCCAGACGACGAGTCATACCCTCGACATCTTCGCCGTGATGAACGGAAATCTTCGTGTGCGCGGGGTGGAAACCGGGTCTCGCGCCATGTTCGAACGAATGAATCGCTTTCTGGTGGTGCATGGGCTTCGGCCCGCGATCGACCGTGTGCATGGGATCGACGCGATCGACGAGGCGCTGGCGTCTTTGGAAAGCGCCCCCTTCGGCAAGGTGGTGCTGTCGTTCGCTGACGCATGATGATGCAGGGCGATCGCATGGGGCGACGTCCGGGCTATTGCGCTGGGACGGATAGCAAGATATTTCGAATGCTCCGAACAGGCCAGGAAAGTCCTCGATGCGCTCGTATGCCAGATATGTGTGGTCCGTTGTGTTGCTTTCAGGGATGTCGGTGGGCCAGGCGGTAGCCACCGAGCCTGGAGTCGCAAAGGAGGATGTGACGTTCGAGAACGCGGGCGTCACCCTCGCTGGCACCCTCTACCGCCCCGAACATCCCGTCGCCGCCGTGGTCCTCGTGCACGGCTCCGGCCAGGAGAAGCGGATGGCGGGCTTCGCGTCCCGGCTGGCCGATCAGGGCATCGCCGCGTTGACGTACGACAAGCGTGGCGTGGGCGAATCCGGTGGGCGCTACGTGGGCCCGGAGGTGGGCTCGAACAACGTCGATGCGGGCAACCTCGGCCTGCTCGCGGCGGATGCCAACGCCGCGGTCGGCGCGTTGCAGAAGCACCTTCCCGGCACGCATGGTCCGGTTGGGCTGCTGGGCTACAGCCAGGCGGGCTGGGTCATTCCCATCGCGGCGGAAAGAAATCCGGCCGTGACCTTCATGGTGCTGTTCAGCGGCCCGGTCGCCACGGCGCGCGAACAGTTGCGCTTCCAGTTTTATACCGAGAGCAAGCCGACATTCTGGGACAGCCATACCGAAGCCGATGCCCGCAAGCATATCGCCGAGGACAAGGATCGCTATCAGTTCGCCGACACGGACCCGCGCGAGGCGCTGGGCAAGCTGTCGATCAGGGGGCTATGGGTGTACGGCGGAAAGGACGTGCAGGCCCCCGTGCAGCTGTCAATCGAGCGTCTCGATGCACTCGATGCCTCTGGCAAGCGCTATGAACACCGCCTCTATCCGACGCTGGCCCATAACACGGCCTTCGCAAAGTCGGACGAGGGCAAGGAAGCCGTGCAGGCGGCCGTCCAGTGGATCCGCTCCGTCGCCAACGAGCCGTCGCCGACAAAGCATTGAGACCACGATCCCCGGAGGGCGCAGGCGCCCTTCGGGGATCGTTATCGTCAGGGAATACCCAAGCCGTCGTTTCCGCGCGAAACGATGCTGAAGGTCTTGGGCGAGCCATTGACGAACCGGGCTTGTCCGGCGCCCGGATGGTCGAGCTGGTTGAACAGCAACGTGGCATTGCCTTGCGTGTTGGTGGGAACCACATAGCCGTTCAGGCCCGGCGACAGCATCGTGGTGGCTTGCACCAGGGCGTTGGTCTGCGAAGACAGGCGCAGTCCGTCGAACATGGCATCCACGATGGTGTTGCCGCGGAAGGCGATGTTGCCCACCGTGGCGGTCGTGCCGGAGATGCCCAGGCCGACGGCCGCGTTGCGGTTGCCGTAACCGAAGCTGCCGCCGCGGACGATGGTATTGCCTTCGATCCAGGCGGAGCCGAGCGGGCCGAAGTTGCCGAAGACACCGGCGCTCAGGCCGTACTGCTTCACCGAATCCTGGGCGAGATTGTTGGCGACGACATCGTTGTTGCCGCCATAGATGCCGATGTTGTTCGCCCACCACGGCGCGACCGAGGTGTTCTGGATGACCGTGATGTCCTGCATCGGCTGCGTGCCGTTGCCGCCATCGTTGATCGCCAAGCCGTCGTCGCCCGTGCCGCGCACGAAGTTGTTGCGCGCGGTGAGGCGGTTACCCATGTCGTTGCCGGGCACCGTGTTGCCGTTGTTGAGGTTGATGCCGTCGGCCCAGCTGTTGTTGATGCGGCAGTTTTCGACCAAGCCATCCTCGCCGTTGGCCCAAACGGCGGCGCCTTCGTGCTGGATCCACAGGCTGTCGATATGCCAGTGGCTGCCCTTGATGTTGATGCCGCTGCGGTTGCCGCCCTGTGGCGTACGGTCCACGGCGTTGCCGTCGATAGCGAAGTTACGCAGTACGGTCGAGGTGGGTTGGATGACCGCGTTGGTGTTGTTGGTACCCAGCGGCACGTTGGAATACAGCGTGCTGTACCACATGCCGGCGCCCTCGATGGTCACGCCGTTGGCGGTCAATCCGTGCATGGTATAGAACGTGCCCTGGGGAATCCAGACGCTCTTGCCCTGCGTGCGGGCCTTGTCGAAGCACGACTGGATCGCCGACGTGCTGTCGAAGCTACGGTCGTTGGCGACTGCTCCGCAGTCCGTCAGGGACAGCGAATTGGCCGGCTGCGCGATGGGCGCGGGAGGCGCTTCCAGTTCGATCAGGTCGATGTCGTACCAGGCAGTGGCATTGGCCGCGTCCTTGCGCACCGTCACCACATCGCCGGGCTGGATGGGCGCGCCGCTGACGAAGGCATGGGCTTCGTCCCAGAACACATGGGGCTGCCCGCTGGACGGATCCTGGGACATGCCGTTGTAGTTGGTCTGCGTCTCGTAGATCCAGGTCTGCCGCGACGTCACCGGAATGGTCTGGCGCAGCGTGCCATTCACGTACAGGTCGATACTCGAGTCGAGACCGCCGCCTTGCGGCGCGTCGGGGATCGAATAACGCAGGTTGATCGCCGTCATCGGTTGGCCCGTGGTATTGGTCCAGCTGACCTGCTGGCCCGTCGCGGCGAGGTGCACATAGGCGTGGCCGGAGGCTTCGAGCGCGGCGCTGGAGAAGCGCGTCGGCGGCGGAGCGGTGAGCGCCACGATGGATGCGCCACCGAGCGTTGCGCCCTGTTCCGCTTCGAATGTGGTGAACGGGGTGCGTGCGCCGATCTGCACAGGATCAAGCGACCAGAGCTGGTTGGGATTGCCGGCCATCACATCCCACTGCTTCACGAGCGAACCGGCCGTGTTGCTACCGCCGTTATCCAGCGCCTTGCCGCTGGCGACGTTCACCAGCTGGGCATAGCCATCGCCGGTATCGACCACGGTCCACTGCTGGTTAGGATTGTTCGTGGACGGATCGTACTGCGTGACGATGGCGCCGGTGGCCGTGGAGCCGCTGTCATCGAGCGCCATGCCGCTGGTGAGATTGATGAACATGTAGCGTCCGCCGCCGAGATCGACCGGGCGCCATTGCTGGTTGGTGTTGCCGTCGACAGGCGACCACAGGCCCATTTGCCCGCGATCGGTCTGGCCACGGTTGTCGAGTACCAAGCCGCCCACCTTCGCGGTCAGCACGTAAGGCTGGCCGGGAGCGATGGCGGCATGAGCGCCGGTGACGGTCAGTAGCGGGAGAAGGGCGAACGCCAGGGGGCGTAAAGAGAAGCGGCGCATGGGCAAGCCTTTGCATGATTGGACCAAGGTCCAGACATGCTAGGAAAGGCGCGCCGCGCACTCTTGCACGTAAGCGGTCGTCGTGGCGGGGTAACTGTGACTCAGCTCACGCCCGTGAAAATGCCCGCCGTATCCCGCAGCACCTGGGCCTGGCCGTGCAGCGTGCCGACCGCTTCGGCGGCCTCGTCCACCATCTGCGCATAGCGTTGCGTGTCGCTGTCCAGGCTGGCCATCGCCTGGTTGATCTGTTCGGTGCCACGCCCCTGCTCATGGGCCAACTGGCCGATCGCGGTCACCTGTGTCGCCACGCGGGCCACGGATGCCTGAAGGGTAAGGTTGCTGTCCTCGATCGCGGTCGCCTGTTCCACGCCGTTCTCGATGGCTTCCACCGAGCGTTCGATCAAGCCCTTGATGTCCCGTGCCGAGGTCGCGGAGTGCTGGGCGAGGGAGCGGACCTCGCTCGCCACCACGGCGAAGCCCTTGCCGTGTCCGCCCGCGCGTGCAGCTTCGACGGCGGCGTTCAGGGCGAGGATATTGGTCTGGAAGGCGATGCTCTCGATCACGCCCGTGACGTCGCGGATGCGCTGTGCGTGCGTGGAGATCTCCTGCATGACGCTGCCCATGTACTCCACGGCACGGCCGCTGCGCCGCGCTTCCTCGGCCATGGCGCCCGCCACGGTCGAGGCATCCACGGCCCGCTCGGCGGTGTGCCGCGCCGCCTCGGTCAGTTCGGCGACGCTCGCGGTGGTTTCTTCCAGGGCGGCCGCCTGTCGCATCGTCCGCTCCGAGATGTCGCGGTTGCGTTCCACGATATGGCTGGCGACGGAATGCACGGTGTCGCTGGAGGCCTGCACGGTTCGCACGGTATCGGCGATGCGGGCGAGCAGGGTGTTCAACGCTTCGGCCGTGAGGCCGATCTCGTCGTGGCGATCCACGTCGGCACGCAGCGACAGGTCGAGCGAGGAGCTGACGGTCTGCAACGTGCCCTGCAGCTTGCCCAGGCCGCCACGAATCAGCCGGTACAGCCGCCCACCGAACCACCCCATGCCCACGGCGGCGATCGCGATCGCCAGGACCGTGAGGATCACGGAGGAGCGGTAAGCCGACGCGTTGGCCTCGGCCTGTGCGTCCGCCTGGGCGACCACGTAGGCCAGGTGGTCGTGCAGGCCGTGGTTGAGGGCCAGGGCCGCGTCGTGGACGCCGCCGTGGTCGTGCAGCATGTCCAGCGCACTATCACGCTGGCCGCCGTCGTAGCGATGGAAGAAGGTATCGCGGGCCACCAGGTAGGCCGCCATGTGGTTCCTGTCTTCCGTGAGCAGGGAGGCATCCTTCGCATCGCCGATGGCGTTCGCGGCGTAGCTCGCCAGGTGGCGGGCATAGCCCGAGTCCAGTTCCGCGATCTGCTGCTTCATCTGTACGCGCGCCGCATCATCGATACCATCGACCACGTAGCGGTAGAGCGCCAGGCGAAGGGCGCCCACATCGTCCTGGGCTTCGCTCAAGGCCTGGAGGCCGGGTAGGGTGGTGGTTTCCAGGTGGCCGACGCGGTCCTGGGCGGCGTGGAGTTCGAACAATCCATAGCCACCCACGGCCAGGAGGGCGATCAGTCCGGCGATCAGGACCGCGGCGAGGCGTCGCACGAGGGTCATAGGAGCTTCCATGTGGGGCAGGCCGGGTATCGTTCGCATGGCCCGGGGGCCTGTCTAGGCGGTTTCTATCGCGACCATCGCCGAAAACGGTTGACAGGATCCTACGATTGACGATAGAAATTGCGCATCGCAGCAAACCGAATCCTCGGTTTGTCCTTCTAGGGGTATAGACGCTTGGACATCCAAACGGCCAGGATCCAATCTGCCGGCAGCATGCATCGCCCGATGGCGATGTGTTGTTGTCGCTGATCCCGCCGCGTCCAGCGATCCCGCGCCAGGCGTTCCTGGCGCCCATGCCACCGAAGCCCTGTTTCCTCGCGCCAGCGTAAACACCTGCCGCGACATCTGAGCGTCGCATAGGGCCTTCCCCAGCCCATCCGGCGATATCCACCAACGGCACTCCCCTCCGCTCCGCGCCTGTCGCGGTGGCGGCGCCGTCTCCACCCACATCGAAAAACGCCCATGCATACCCGTACTCTGTTAGCCCTGGCCATCGGCGCCTCCCTCGCCGGTCCGGCACTCCATGCCCAATCCGCTCCTGCCGACGACCGTCCGGCTTCGCTGGATGCCGTGGTCGTGACCGGTTCGAACATCAAGACCACCGATACGGAGGGGCCGAGCCCCGTCCAGGTGATCTCGTCGCAGCAGATCGTCGCCAGCGGCAAGACGAACCTGCCGGACGTGCTGCGTTCCATCTCCGCCAACAGCGGCAACAGCTTCAACGAGCAGTACACCGGCAGCTTCTCGGCCGGCACGGCCAGCGTGTCGCTGCGTGGCCTGGGATCGAAGAACACCCTCGTCCTGGTCGATGGCAAGCGCATCGCGAACTACGCCACGGCCAACGAATTGCAGGACACCTTCGCCGACCTCAACTCGCTGCCGCTCACCGCCGTCGATCGCATCGAAGTGCTCAAGGACGGCGCATCGTCGGTCTACGGGTCCGACGCCATCGCGGGCGTGGTCAACATCATCCTCAAGCAGAACTACCAGGGGGCGGAAATCGGCGCCGGCTACGGCCAGAGCACCGAAGGAACCGGGCAGGGCGAGCGCACGTTCCACGCCCAGGTGGGTCATGGCGATCTGAAGAAGGACCGCTACAACGTCTACTTCGCCATCGACGGACAGCAACGCGACCGCCTCCAGCAGGACGACGTGAGCTGGATGCGCGACAGCGATTTCCGCAACAAGCAGAGCGGCACGCTCGCCTGGGCGCCCACCAACTACTACGACAACAAGGCGAACAACCGCTTCGCGAACGCCGTCGGCCCAGTGTCCCTGCAGCCTTATGGTGCGATCAGCCCGGGCAAGACCGGCGACGTCTGGGCGTACAATCCGGCGCCGTACAACACGCTAATGCCAAAGGTCGAGCGGTATCACAGCGTGTTGCGCGGCACGTTCCAGCTTACCGACAACGTGCAGGCGTTCGGTGAGTGGATCTATAGCCGCAACACCACGAGCTTCACCTTCGGCCCGCCGCTGTCCATCGCCAGTGGACTGCGCGCATGGAACGACGCCACGCAGTCGTTGAGCAACATCGACTCGACGCTGCCGATCGGCAACCCGGCCAATCCCAACAACCGCGCCACGCCGGTCACCACCAATCTTTGGCAGCTGGGGCCGCGCAACAAGCGCGACCGCCAGATCTTCGATCGCATCCTGTTCGGCTTCCGTGGACAGGTCGCCGGCTGGGACTGGGAAGCCTCGGCATTGCACTCGGAAAGCCGGCTCAGCGAACGGGTAACGAACTTCGGCAACCGCTACGCTTTCCAGTCGCTGCTTGCCAATGGCGGCTACAACCTGGCATCGGACACCAATCCGGAATCGGCCGTGGATGCGCTGCGGCTGGCGACGCTGCGTCCGGCCGTTTCCAAGCTGGATAGCGTGGACCTGACGGCCAGCCGTTCGCTGTTCGACCTGCCGGCCGGCACCGTCGGTTTCGCCGCGGGTGCCCAGTTCCGCCGTGAGGCCATCGACTCGCAGACCTCGGACGCCGTGCTCTCCGGCACCGAGCTGCGTCCGGCGCTGGACATCATCAAGGGCTCGCGTCACGTGACCGCCGGCTATGCGGAGTTCAACGTACCGCTGCTCACCACCCTGGAAGCGAACGTCGCCGGCCGCATGGACCATTACAGCGACTTCGGCAATGCCTTCGCACCGAAGTTCAGCCTGCGCTGGCAGCCGCTGGAATGGCTGCTGGTTCGCGGTTCGTTCTCGCGTGGCTTCCGTGCGCCGTCGTTGCCGGAAATCACCAACAGCACGGCGGTAAGCTACAGCTCGGTGATCGATCCGTTCGATCCGATCACCAAGGGCGGCCTGCACAGCGTGACGAACATCTATAGCGCCAACCCGAACCTGAAGCCCGAGCGCTCGAAGAACTACAATGTCGGCTTTGTGGTGGCGCCGACACCGGACACGAGCATCGGCGTGGATTACTTCCACATCGTGCAGAACGGCCTGATCGTTCCCGACAACCTGACCTACATCGTTGCGCACCCAGAGATCTACGGTAGCCGCATCGTCCGCGATAGCATCGGCCAGCTGCTGACCGTGTACAACCAGTACCAGAACCAGCAGGGGCGGACGACGTCGGGCGTCGATATCGATGCCAGCCACACGCTGCGAACCGATGGATACGGCAGCTTCACGCTGGCGACCCAATGGAGCCGCCTGCTCGAATTCCGTGGCTCGCAGGTGGCGGGCGACCCGAGGGTGAACGGCGCGGGCACGAATATCTTCGGCGCGCTGCCGAAGTGGCGCGGCACCACGAGCCTGCGTTGGGCGATCTCGGATTTCGATAGCACGGTGACCTGGTACCACACCGGGGGCTATCGGCAGAATCCGGACAACTACCCGGCCAATCGCGTCTTTCCGAAGAAGGTGGGGGCATGGAACACGGTGGACCTGAGCATCGCCTATCGCGGCATCCCCAAGACCACGCTGACGCTCGCGGCACAGAACGTGCTGAACCGTCGTCCGCCGTGGGATCCGGCGAATACCTATTACGATGCGAGCCTCACTAACCCGAGCGGGCGTATCGTTTAGCTGAAGGCAGACTACCGCTTCTGATCGTTGGTGCGGGCTGTTCTCTCACAAGGAGGTGGCCCGCACGAACCTGCGGCTTGCGGATCGATCGGCGGCCATCTACTGTGCCGCCGATCGACATGCCGCAGGGATGGTTCATGCATAGCAAGCAGCGTGCGCGCAGAGCGCGAGTGGCATGGTTCAACGCCATGGCGGCCTTCGGACTGATGGTCTACATCGGCATTTATGCCACCGACGTCATCCGTACGTCCGATGGAGAGCGTCCGCCCACGGTGGCCGTCGTTTGCTTCGTGTTGCTGGTTGGCTGGCTGCTCAAGCGGTACTTCCACGGATACTTCCAGCGCAAGGGCTGAAAATCGCACGTTGCCTCGGCCAGCCATGACTTCCAGCAGGGGGTGCGCGAGCTTCGGCATCGTAATGTCCTGTGTGTCCATCCACAGGAACCGACGATGCGTCCTCCCGTCTTGAAACGGCTGTCCCTGGCCTGCGCGCTGGCGGCCTCGCTGCCCCTTGTGGCACACGCTGGCTACGACAAGCCACCCGAGCCCCTCCTTAGCGTCATGCACGCTCCGTTGCCCGCGATTCCCGTACTCGACCCCACCCGCCAGCGCATGCTGATGGTGGAGCAGTCGCAGTATCCGTCGATCAAGCGGGTGGCCGAGCCGTACGTGAAGCTTGCCGGGTTGCGCATCGAACCGGCCAATCACAGCCGTCATGACGCGTCCAGCGGTTATGGCATCCGCACCTGCCTGAAGCGCTTCGCCGTGGAAGACGTGGCCAGCCACAAGCAGGTTCCGGTCACTCTGCCGGAAGATGCCTGCCCGGCCGTGCCGTTGTGGTCGCCGGACGGTCGCCATTTCGTCTTCACCAACACGACGAAGGATCGCACCGAACTGTGGTTAGGCAATGCCCTGACCGGTGAGGCGCACCGCATCGAGGGGGTGTGGGTGAATCCCGTGCTCGAAGATGGCGTGCAGTGGTTGCGCGGCAGCGATTCGCTGTTGGTGAAGCTGGTGCCCGACAACCTGGGGCAGGCGCCCGTCGCCGGTGTGGACGCGGGGCCGGAGATCAAGGAGTCCATCCAGGGCAAGGGCGAAAGCAGCACCTACGAGGACCGTGACGCCTTGTCCAGTCCGGAAGACGAAGCGCTGTTCGACTACTACGCCACCTCCCAGCTTGCCGTCGTGGATATCGCCAGCGGCAAGGTCCGTCCCGTGGGCAAGCCGGCGGTTTATTCCGATCTATCCGGTGCGCCGGATGGCGTGCATGTCCTGGTGGAGGCGCTTAAGCGCCCGTATTCCTATGTGACCACCTACGAGCGCTTTGCCCATGACGTCTCCGTGCTGGATGTCGACACGGGCAAATCGACGCCGATCGCGTCGCTACCGGTCGCCGATCGCGTGCCGGTCCACGGCGTGCCGGAAGGTCCGCGAGACTTCGGCTGGCGGCAGACCGCCCCGGCCACGCTGGTCTGGTCCGAGGCGCTCGACCACGGTGATTGGAAGGTCAACGTACCCAAGCGTGACAAGGTGATGATGTGGAACGCCCCGTTCGGCGGCAAGCCGAAGGAGGTCACCCGCACGACGCAACGCTTCAATGGCATGCGGTGGCTGGCCGAGGGCAACGAACCGTTCGTCTACGAGTACGACGAAAACCGTCACTGGATCCATGTCAGCCGGCTGGATGTCACCAACCCTTCGAAGCCGGCTCGCACGATCTGGGATTACTCGGCCGACGAGAAATACCATGAACCCGGTGCGCTGATGCTGCAGCGGCTTCCCAACGGGGCGGCCGTGATACGTCAGGATGGTGACTCCGCCTACCTCGTGGGCGGTGGTGGCAGCCCCACCGGCGACAGGCCCTTCCTCGATCGCTATTCGTTGTCGACGGGCCGTACCGAGCGACTGTTCCGCAGCGACACCAGCCATTACGAGGTACCGGTCGCCGTGATACCGGGCGGCGAACACTTCATCACCGCGAGGCAGTCGCCCGTGGAGCCGCCGAACCTGTTCATGAACACGGTCGGCGCGGCGACGGGTGATGCCAAGGCGGGCGAGGCGGCCTTCGCGTCCACCAGCGAGGCCCTCACGCATATCGCCGACCCGACGCCGCAGGTCCGTGGTATCGGCAAGCGCCTGGTGACGTACAAGCGCAAGGACGGTGTCGAGCTGTCGTTCACCCTGTATACCCCGCCGGGCTACAAGGAAGGCACGCGCCTTCCGGCCGTGCTCTACGCTTATCCGCTCGATTACGCCGATGCGGCGCAGGCGGGGCAGGTGAGCGGTTCGCAGCAGAAGTTCGACATCGTGCGCAACTATCGTCTGCTGCTGCTCTCCGGCTACGCGATCATCGACAACGCCGCGTTCCCCATCGTGGGCGATCCGCGTTCGGCCTATGACACGTACATCGACCAGCTCGTGATGGATGCCCAGGCGGCGGTGGACAAGGCCGTGGAGCTTGGCGTGGTCGATCGCAATCGCATCGGTGTCACCGGCCACAGCCACGGCGCGCTGATGACCGCCAACCTGCTGGCCCATACCGAACTGTTCCGTGCGGGTGTCGCGACCAGCGGCAGCTACAACAAGACCTTGACGCCCTTTGGTTTCCAGAACGAGCGTCGCTCGCTGTGGCAGGCGCCGAAGGTGTACGAGGATGCGTCGGCGTTCTTCCACGCGGACAAAATCAAGGCACCCCTGCTGCTGATGCATGGCATGGACGATGCGAACCCGGGTACGCAGCCCATCCAGTCGCCGAAGCTGTTCCAGGCAATCCGCGGCCTGGGCGGTACTACTCGCCTGGTAATGCTGCCGCACGAGCCGCATTGGTACACGGCGATGGAATCGAACGAGCAGGAGGTCTACGAAATGCTCACCTGGTTCGATCGATACGTAAAGAACGCACCCCCAGCCAAGTAAATACACCGTCGTAGGAGCGCGCTTGCGCGCGATGGAGGTTGCCGCGAGCCCCATCGCGCGCAAGCGCGCTCCTACAGTCGTGTGTTACCGCTAGCCCCACCGCGCGCAACACGCGTGTGTTTACCAGCGGTAGCTCGCTCCCAGCATCACACCCTGGTCGCGATGACGCTTCGCGTAGTCGCCCACGTAGTCCACGGTGAAGGCCACGCGCTGGCTACGCTTCGCGCTGAGGCCGACATTGACGATGGCGTGGTTCAGGCCTTCGTTCGGCCCGGTCACCTGGAAGACGCCCTCGGGGTAACCCTGCAGGTTCGCCATGAACTCGTTCTCGTGACGATTGAAGCGGTGCTGCAGCAGCACGCGCGCATGCGGGGTCCAGGTGCCCTGGTAGCCCCAGGCGAACACCTTGTAGACCTGCACACCGACCCCCAGGCGGGTATCGGTGGTGGATTTCGCGCGCACGTCCAGGCCGGCGGCACCGAGGCCCTTGTCGCTGAAGCGGTTCTCGGGCAGGCGGACCATGTCGAGGCTGGGCAGGATCGGCTGCCAGACGATGTCATGGCGATCGCGCAGAGTCAGGCCATGTTCCAGATGCAGCGACCAGGCGTTGCCGGTGTCATGGGAGTAGCCCCGCGCGGCGTACAACGGCAGGTCGATGCCACGGTTGGCGTTCTGACGTAGCCGGGTGTAGCCCAGCGACGCGTCGAGATAGCCGCCGTCGTAGCGATAGTCGGCGTAGAAGCGCGCATCGAGCGCACGCACGCGGCCCTGGAACGCGCTGCCACTGTCGTTGGCGCGCAGCTTGCCGTAACCGAGCGAGCCGCCGATCACGACGTTGTCCTTGAGCGGCACGTCCACACCCAGCATGGCACCGGTGGTGTGCTCGCGCAGGCCGGCGGCGTCGCCCTGGGCATCCAGGCGGCCCTTGCTGCCGAACAATCGGCCCCATACGGCGGTATGCCCCGTATTGCTGCCGCCGGCGACTTCATCAGGGGCGACGAGGTAGCGCATCATCGAGGCGACATCGGTGCCGCGACGGGTACCGTCGAGGCCCATGCCGGCGGCACCGTTCATGAAGGCGGCGGTGGCACCGTCATCGGAACCCGGCGATACGGCACGCACGTGCTGGCTGAGCGTGCCGCTGAAGTCGCCGAGCAGGCTGAGCGAGGCGGTGCGCAACGCGGCGTAGCCCTCACCACGGATCTGGCCGGCGGCGTGGGTCGCCTGGGCGACAGTGGAGAACTGCAACGCGCCGAGCAGCGGAGCCAGCGGCGTATCAGGGCGCGTGGAGGCAAGGCTGAGCGTATCACCGAGGCCGCAACCGTCGCGACCGCAGAACGCCGACTGTCCCTTGAACGCGTCATTTGCCTGCAGCCAGATGCCATTGCTCTGTTGAACGAGGCTGTAGCCGATGAGGGTGCCATCGAAGGGGCGAAACGTCGCCTTGGACGAATCGGTGTCGGTGGGATCGATGTCGTATCCCGCGATCGGGTGGCCGTCGGCATCGCTGCGGACCAGGTGGGTGAAGCGACGGATGATGATATCCGTGCCATCGGGAGCGTTGCCGGCCGCCTTGGCGGCGGCGAGCTGTTTGTCGATGTCGGTCGCGTAGCCGACGAGGGCGGTGGTGCTTCCCGAGGGATAGAAGCCAGGAGCGATGTTCAGGCCAAGCTGGGCGGACCGACTGATGATGCTCAGTCCGCTCATGCTGGTGTAGCTTCCTCCGTTGAAGAGATTGAAGCGGAGTAGGGCAGGCTGCCCTGCCTGACCAGGCGTGATGTCGAACGAGAGCGCCGCATTGCCCTGCAGCTGCGGGTTGCCGGTCCAGTCGATGCCATGGCCGGTGGGGTGCAGAACGGCGTTGTCCACAAAGCGTAACTTGGACCAGAGCGTCGTTTCGCCCATCTGCCCTTCGCCCGACAAGGTACTGCGTCCGTTGGCCTGGATATCGCTGACATCGACGATGCCACCGCGCAGGCGCATGTCGCTGTCGGTGAGCAGCAACGCACCCGTGGCGGCCCGTTCGCCCGTCGACAGGGTCCATGATGAGTTCACCAGCCGCACGATGCCCCAGGCGTTGCCGATCGATATGGCGCGCGTATCGACCAGCGGGTTGCCGCTATCCTGGTTGATCAGGGCGAGATACTTCGCCGTCTGCGCCTGCGAGTAGCCTTGCGCCACGATGAAGGCCGTCAGCGCGGCCTTGCGATCCGCAGGCGACATGGCGTTATAGGCCGCCAGCTCAAGATCGGTGAATTCAGACGTGGAGGACAGCGCGCCAGTCGGTGGATTGTCGACGAGGATCGGTCCCAGAAAAGCATTGTAGAGGCGGTTGGTGATGCCGACCTGTCCCGTGGCGGGATCGTATTTGTTGTAGTAGTTCGGGTTGATGTTGCCGGATACCGAACGCCCCTGGATCGTCAGGGTGTCCGTGGCCATCTCCGGCGTGTGTTGGGTGACGAATCCGGTGTTGTACACATCATCACTTGAGAAGGCCTGGTAAGCCTTCGTGCCCGCCGTACCCCAATAGACCGATGGCTGCTTGCCGAAGGACGGATCCCACAGCAGGGCGAGCGTGGTGCTGCTGAATGCCTTGTCCAGCAGGGCGGCATCCGTCTTGCTCAGATCGCCATTGGCGATGGCATCCACGAAATGCTGGTAGAACTCGGTACCCCTGCTCGAATCGACATATCCCTTGCTGTTGCTCTGGCCATGGATCTGGATGTTCTGCTGGCCTACGACGTCCTTGTTCGGGCCGCCATCGAATGCACGTTCGGCGCCACCGACGAACATCATCGAACATGCTGAAATACAGTATCCGGATGCGACCGTCTTGAGGTTCTGACGTCGGGCGAGCTCCGCGATGTCATAGCCACCGATGACCGATCCGCCGTTGGAGTTGCGCATCACGAGGGTATCGATGGTCCGTCCCTGGGCATGAAGTCGGGCGAGAAGGTCGGCCAGGACAAAGCCGTCCGCGCGTGTCACGTCGCCGGACAGAATGATCTGATGTCCGTTGACGTGGAAATCCATGGCGTGTGCCGACTGTGTCGCCGCCAGTATGCCGAGTGCCGATGCCGTCATCGCGGCCAGCAGTTTCAACTTCATTTGGTCACCCTTCGATTGGTCATGGTGCGTGGTCGAAGGGGCGCCTTTTCCCGGGCGCAGCCGTCCCCGTGACCGCGTGCGTTCGCGCGGCCTTTATCGGTGACGGATGGAGATTGCGATCCTGACCCTCCCCCTAGTCATGAAAACGCAACGATTGGGAAGCCCCCTACCAGGACTTTCGGCATGTGTTATCGGCAAATCGTCGAGGCGGCTCGGAATTATTCCTAGAGGTGATCGATCAGGTGCCGCCTGCGCTTAGTATCGAAAGTTCTCGCCGCCTCGAAAGGATATGGCGAGTACATGCAGTGCGTACCTTTCATGCCATCAACCCAAGGAGAGCTTGTTCATGAAGCAGTCCCACGATGCATCGGTCACGACCCACGCCTTCGCCCGCATCAACGCGTTCGAAGTGACCCCGCTCCAGGAAGACGACAAGAGCGGCCTGTTCCTCACCGTATTCACCGATCCGGATCAGCCCGAGCCGGAATTCGGCATCATCAACGGCTGATCCGCCGGCATGTCAGCGACACGCTCCGTTCGACGGAGCGTGTCCTTTTTCGGTTTAGGGAGTATGCGCTTGACCCTACGACCCCTGATCTTCGCGCCGCACACCGATCCCCATGCCTGCGCCGTCGCCTGGGCCCTGCGTCGACAGGGCGTCGAGCCGCTCTGGATGCCGTCGCTGCAGGCTCGGCCTGGCGTCCATTACAGCTTTGAGATGTCGGCTCGAGGCGTGCACCTCGGCGATTCGCTGCGTGGCACGGATCGCATCGGTGCGGTATGGAATCGCCGTCTGACCGATCCCGAGCCGCATTGCGCGGAGGCTGATCTTGCCCCCGTTTCACGGACACCCCTATAAGCGATTAACTATCGCAATAGGAGGTGGACGATGACCAAGAGCAAGGCAGGCAGAAAGGGGCAGGAGTTCAGCCTGGAGTTCAGGCAGCAGGCA